>NZ_UGNX01000001.1:2692732-4039099 GCF_900452415.1 Legionella cincinnatiensis
TATTAATAAAGTTAGTCCAGAGTTTTTAGAGCTATTGCACAACTCTGAGGCGAATATTATTAAATAAAAATTCTTAAGTCTTACTTAATAAGTTATGAAATTTGTAAATAACTCCATATACATTTTGGAATATCATGGTTATAGCGCTAGAGCATAAATGATTTAAATTTGCGCATAAAGATTCATCGCGATATGCAAATTTATAACCATGACGGTTTTGTTTAAATCATATTTATCAAGACGTAACTCCATAGATAACGTGACTTTGCAACAAAAATCATTGATTTTCAGCACAACCTATTGATTTTATTACGACTGCTAGCTAATCTTGCTGCCATTAAGAGGAGCAATGTTGCTAATGACACCAGCAAAAGAATTACCTATTGTCATTGAGAAATCACAGGAAGAAGTTGATCAGATCGTTGCATTAGTGCACTCATCAAACCTACCTGAGTGCACAAAACCGTTTGTCATTGGGTGTATTAACCTGGCTTCTTGGATCCCGAGGGCACTGATCGAGCATAAAATCACTGTATCCAATTTAAAGCGGCTTATCTTTGACAAGACTACTAAACATCACGACAAATCTTTAAAGGTAGAACAAAATAACACTGCCGCAGAAGAACCTGCGCCCAGCCAATCAAATGATGAGAGCAATGAGCCCAAAGAACCCACAGGACATGGACGCCTTCCACATACTGCCTACATCAATGCACAGGAACACACCATTGCCTTAGAGTCCCTAAGTGCTGGACAACTATGCCCACATCACTGTGGTGGCAGGCTTTATTCCATCAATCCTGGCATCCTCATTAATATAAAAGGACAAAATCTAGCATCCGTTAATAAATATTGGATTGAGAAGCTGCGATGTGCTTTATGCAATGAGATATTTTCAGCTAATATTCCGGCTCATGTCCACCAGGAAAAATATCATCCAAGTTTTAAAGCCATGTTAGCCTTACAAAAATACTACATGGCCATGCCTTTTCATCGACAAGAATATTTTCAATCGCTCATTGGCTTTCCCATTCCCTCCTCTACCCAATGGCAACTCATGGAAGAATTAGCTGGATGTGCATTGTTAGTATTCCCTGCTTTAGAGGAACTCGCAGCGAATGGCTCTTTAATTCACAATGACGATACGGTGCTTCGAATTGTAGATACGATTCGGCACAACAGACTAAACCCTGATAAAAAACGAACTGGCATGTACACCACAGGAATATTGGCACAAAACGGCGCCCATAAAATAGCACTCTTTTATAACAGCCAACGTCACTCTGGCGAAAACATGGAGCGCCTTCTTAATAAGCGCCATAAGAATAATGGCAAGGTCATCCAAATGTGTGATGCACTAAGTCATAATATCCCAGTGACCCATGACACCATTGTATGTAACTGCTTGTCTCATGGCTTTCGTAAGTTTGAAGAGTTACAAACATTTTACCCGGAACACTGTTTGCCTATCATGAAATGGCTTTCTATTCCATTTAAGATGGATGAGGAATCAAAACAACTTGGACATGATGAACAACAGCGTCTAGTCTACCACCAGAAGTACAGCAAAACTGCAATGCTTGAAGCCCGAGCGTACATGGAGAAACTGCTGTCATCCAAACAAGTCGAGCCTAATGATTCCTTAGGCAAAGCCATAAAATATATGCTGAAGCATTGGGAGAGACTCACCCGTTTTCTACAAATTCCTGGTGCGCCCATCCACAACAATGACTTGGAGCGAGGGTTAAAAATCCCTATCCGAGGACGTAACACCTGGTTCTTTTATAAAACCGAATACGGCGCTATGGTAGGTGGCGTACTCACCAGCATTATTTATACCTGTGAGTTATCCGGCATTAATCCCTTTGAATACCTGGTTGCACTGCAGGTTTACAAAGACCAAATTGTTAAAGAACCTCAAGCCTGGCTTCCCTGGAATTACGAAAACACGTTGGCTTCATTAGAATCATCACTGGCCGCATAAGCCATAGAACGCCAATCGTCTGGAAGGCTTGCTTTTATGGGATGGCCTTGGGCAAGCAGTATCAATAACTCACTGGAGCGTAATTGAACAGAGGGACCCAATCCACTAGGCCACCAAGCCAGCTTGCCTCGACTGAACCGTTTCTGGCATAGCCAAAAACCACTCGCATCATACACTAATAGTTTCACTGAGGTACGCATGCGATTGGTAAAAACAAATACGGTACCGCTGAATGGGTCATCAAGTAGCTTTTGTCGGCATAAGGCTTTTAAGCCATCGATGCCTTTTCTAAAATCAACGGGTTCAACAGCAAGTAACAACCGATGTTGTGGGGTAATCTGCAGCATCGTTACCCCATAAAATCCAGCATGAGTTTTGATATCCTACTCATCGGTACTGCGTTGATTTTCAGTATACTGCCACAGGGGCGATGAAGTTCAACACTACAAGGCGCATCGCTATTTGATAGAAACTCTGAATCAAGCCTCGTAGGTTTTCCTTTTACCTCAACAAACTGCGGACTAGTATTCTGGACAGGTACTAATTTTTTCCTGATTTGGATTGGACTAATCCCTAAATGACTGCCGATTTTCGAAGGAGTATAATCAACCAATAGTCCCTTGACCTGCTCCCATAACTCATCGGGGATTTGCCCGCGTTTTGTTCTTGTGGATCGCCAGTGTCTAAAGGCTTGTTTGACAGTTTCTAGTTTATTGGTGCCATTTATCATTGAGTCGCCTCCTAAAATCATTGAGGCTATAGGCTAAACAACAACTCTGTCTTTAGTCACGCTCGCTTGCCGAAAACTCAGCAAATATTTTACTCTCGATAATTTCTATGGGGAATTTGCTAAATCATGGCAAGAACGTAACCTGCCTATGGAACATCACAGCGATCCAGAGGGTATTGAGGTGTATAAACTTTGGCAAAAAATGAACCTGAACGCCAACCCTAAACGTTGAATGGCGAAAAATATGGCGATGCAATGTCCTTATTTACCAAATGAATGGTATAAGCCGAGTCCGAACTTTTTTTTGATATTTTGCATACCCGGGTAAATCCCGCACAAGTATTTTCTCCTCATTCAAGATACGGGCAACTAGAATTGAGAGTAAAACGGGGATCAAAAGCAGTGTCCACCACGATCCGAGCGCAAGCGAGGTGCCTATAAATAGAAATATGGCACCCAAATACATCGGGTGACGAATAAATCTGTAGGGGCCGACGGTAATCACTTTTTGTCCTTCCTCAACGCGAATATTGGCGGCAGCATAAGTATTCACTTTCGAGACGAGATAAAACATATAGAATGAGAAAACAACGAGCATATCGCCTATGATCGAGATGTACCATGGTACTAACGACCAACCGCGGCGCACATCAAGCGAAGACAGAATAATAAGAGCAATACAGGTGGCAAAGAGAAAAAAGATAATGATTTTCTGAGCTGGTTCCTTTTCATACGATATGCCCGCTTCAGTACGACGCTTAAGAAGAGCTGGATCATGTTTTGCCAAGTACATGCTGTATGCTGCAGATGCAATAATAAACACTATCACATAAACCCAACCTTGCCAGTATCTTAGGGTGCCTGCAGGAATAAAAAGGAGAGACAATAAAATAATCGTCCCCAACACTGAAGATCTAATGAGCTGTTTATAGAGCAAGTCCATATTATCCAACTATTCTTTTTACTTTTTTCTTCAAAACACATCTCCATGCTCTTTCAAGCATCGAAACTGCTTCGGGTATTAACTTCAACGATCTAATTATAGAACGAATTAAAAACACTTTTTAGTCTAAATCTCGTGAAGTTCTCTCAAGCCTTGAGCGTGACATATAAACAGTAGGAACCAATGGAAGCGAATAAAAATAAATCATTATTGCATTCGAGATGATGGTGTTTGGACTTATTGAAAATTACATTAAAATATTATGATTTCTTTAGTAGATTGATATTTAGCTTCTTTCAAAAGCCCATAAGATGCGTTTATCGATAAAAAATCTTTTATAGTATTGATAATTCTATCGATAAATGATCGAATTAACCCGTCATGAACCATATGTTGTTTTATGCCCTCTGAATTTCTATATTGTTTTATTTGCTCTTGAAAAGTGATAATTACTATTTTTGCTCCCTCATCGCCATTCAAATTATTTTGTCTGGCATTTTTCATAATTTGAATAAGCATTTCAGGAAGGTAATTAATAATTTCTTTTCTTTTTTGTAAATTGGTTAATGTATTATTGTCAGGATAGAGCCATTTCGTCCATATATGTTTTAATTCTTTATGAATCTTATCTTGTTCCTTGATTAAATCATCAAATATCTCATTTAATAATTTTTTGCTCATGATATACGCACTTATAATCAACTATTATGCTACTAATTTAACCAAATGAGTAAATTAAGTCCAATTGATTATATTCGTATGTTATATAATTTTTTTAAATATCAGCTAATCACTAAATAATCATTTATAAATATTCCTATGAACAAGAAATCATTCCTAGTGATGTCCTAATTCCGTCGTTTTGATACTTATTCTGAAGCACAAGTACTGCATCAAATAATTGCTCCACCTCCCCTTTTTCTGCCCAAAAGCTTTGAAAAGCTAAAGGATGCATTGCAATTATATTCTTTTTAGAAATTTCAACAGGATTCTCTATTACATTTAATAGCGTTTTTAAAAGGACAACTTTATCCTTAGATTTTTCATTTTGCACACTGACATTTTTTTCAAATGTATCTAATTTATGCTGAATCAGTGCTGATAAATAATTTTTAGCTTCATTCACCTCCATCTTTCTAATCACAGCACTGTAATCACAACGGGTAAACATTCTATGATGTGGAGGTTCTTTTTCAACATTCGTGATGTTTGCATGCATTTTACTCTGTTTTTGATTCACCGTAGCATCTTGTTCTAAATCTGGTTCATTTATATAAAACCATTCTTTTATTCTTTGTTTTTTATTCTGAGGCATCACTTGCCATAAGATATCCAAAGCAGTTAGGGCTACTGCTGTTATTGCAAAAGCTGAACCAGCGGCAGGAGCAATGGTAGGGAAAAGCATCACAAAAATAACTGCTCCTAAAACAGTCGTTAATAGACTCAGAACAAATGCATTATTTAAAGTAGCCTGAATGTAATGGGCGTGTTGGATGCTTCCTTTAGGTGACTCAGAAGCTCTATATAAATTTACTCCTAACATCCCTAATTGACTGGCTAAACCGACAATTAAACTGCTAAAAAAAAACCAGGGACCTGCTGCAAAAGTAAAACTTAGAATTTCAGATAAGGCCGCCCCATAAAGCGAAATACTTGCTAAAGCAGCACAAATCATCGAAGTAATAAAAAAAAACCATCGATCAAAATTTTTATTATTAGCTTTTGCAAGCTGATATCCATTGGCTATGGCATTTAGCGTTAATAAGAAGCCTATAAAAGGCAACATGATATAAAATAAAGGGGATGTACGAAAAGTTGCTGATAATCTTGCATCTGCCATAGTGGCAAATAAAGCCATCTCTTGTGTTTCTCGAATGTACGTAATTGCTTTTTGGAAGTAAGTCACAAATAAATCCTCCTGATAATTTTATTATTAGTCCTTTAAAATTAAACCACGTGGCTTTATTACTCTATTATTTTCGCCCAAGGAGCTTGTGTAGAAAAAATCGTGTTGGTGTTGATCCTTCAATGGCACTACTCAAACCTCTTCAATCGACGTCCCGCGGCTTGTCCGCGGGATCCAATGATAGGAGCGTAGGAATAAAGATTGATTCCTTAAATCAGCTCCTCAGCCAGAACTCAAAAAGTTTAATAAGTCATTGTCGCAAATGAGGAAACAGAATTACATCCCTAATTGATTGTGAATTGGTAAATAACATCACTAATCGATCAATGCCTATCCCCTCTCCTGCAGTAGGAGGCAATCCATATTCTAAGGCCTCGATATAATCACTATCAAAATGCATCGCCTCCATATCTCCCGCATCCTTTTCTGCAACTTGCTTACGAAAACGTTCGGCCTGATCCTCTGCATCATTTAACTCAGAAAAACCATTAGCAATTTCACGACCCGCAATAAAAAATTCGAAACGATCGGTCAATTCCGGATCCTGATCACTGCGGCGCGCCAATGGTGATATTTCTGTAGGATAACCTGTTATAAACGTAGGCTGAAATAACTGGTGTTCAACGGTTTCTTCAAACAAAATAATTTGCAATTTCCCTATCCCATCAGTTTCCTTAAAGGGTAATTTTTTTGCTTCCAATAAAGCCCGACAAGCAACTACACTTTCTAACTGCTTCACGTTAATTTCGGGATGGTAATGTAAAATGGCCTCTTTTACAGTCATTCGTGCAAATGGCTTATCAAAATCGAGAACTTGACCTTGATATTCTACTTGACGTCTTTCTAATACAGAATCACAAAGATAACGTACCATTTCTTCGGTAAAATTCATCAAATCCTTATAGTCTGCATAAGCTTGATAAAACTCAACCATTGTGAACTCAGGATTATGGCGTGTTGAAATACCTTCATTACGGAAATTACGATTTATTTCATAAACACGCTCAAAACCACCTACCACCAGGCGCTTTAAATAAAGCTCAGGAGCAATACGCAAGTACATGGTCATATCTAAGGTATGATGATGAGTGACAAAAGGACGCGCTAAAGCGCCGCCAGGAATAGGATGCATCATTGGAGTTTCAACTTCCAAGAAAAAATTCTTGTCCATAAATTGTCTAAGGGCTTGAATTAATCGTGATCTTATTAAGAAAGTTAAGCGACTTTCATCATTAGCAATTAAATCCACATAACGTTTGCGATATCTCATTTCTTGATCAGCTAAGCCATGAAACTTATCCGGTAAAGGTCGCAATGACTTAGTTAATAGTTCAATCCCCTCTGCATTTACAGTAAGCTCACCGGTATTTGTTTTAAACAATTCGCCGTTGACACCAACGATATCTCCCAAATCCCAATGTTTAAACTGTTCATAGTGTTCTGGAAGATCATTAGCACGAATATATACTTGGATGCGTCCAGAAAAATCTTGAATATGAAAGAAGCTGGCCTTACCCATAATACGTCTTAATACGATACGACCTGCTACAGTAACTTTAATACGTTTCTCTGCTAAAGTTTCTTTGTCGAATGAGTCATACTCGTTAATAAGCTCTTGAGCTAAATTTTCACGACGAAATTGATTTGGAAAATTAAAACCTTGTGTTCTTAATTCCGCTAATTTTTGCTTACGAATGTGATAAACTTCACTTTCATCTAAATGTTCTACTTGTTCTTCAGTCATACTGCCCTACTCCTGCCTTTAAACTGGCTTCAATAAATTGATCTAATGCACCATCCAAAACAGCCTGGGTATTACTTGTTTCAACTCCGGTACGCAGATCTTTAATACGAGACTGATCCAAAACATAAGATCGAATCTGAGATCCCCACCCTATATCAGATTTACTAGCTTCCAACATTTGCTGCTCTGCATTTTTCTTTTGCATTTCCAATTCATACAACTTGGCACGCAATTGCTTCATGGCCTGATCTTTATTGCGATGCTGGCTTCGATCAGTCTGACATTGAACCACAATGCCACTTGGTGCATGCGTTATTCTTACTGCAGAATCAGTTCGGTTAACATGCTGCCCCCCTGCCCCAGAAGCCCGATATGTATCAATACGTAAATCAGCTGGATTAATTTCTATATCAATATCATCATCTATTTCAGGTGAAACAAAAACCGCAGCAAAAGAAGTATGACGTCTATTTCCTGAATCAAAAGGCGATTTTCGTACTAAACGATGCACCCCTGTTTCAGTACGCAACCACCCAAACGCATACTCACCCTGAAAATAAATAGTAGCACTTTTAATGCCAGCAACATCTCCAGGCGAACATTCTATTAGTTCCGTAGTAAATCCATGTTGCTCACCCCAACGCAAATACATACGCAATAACATTTCAGCCCAATCTTGTGCCTCAGTACCCCCAGATCCTGATTGAATGTCTAAATAAGCATTGGAGTCATCCATTTTCCCTGAAAACATACGCCGAAACTCTAAATCAGCCACTTTTTTTTCTATAATCTGTAACTCTTCACTAATTTCATTGATCGCTTGCTCATCACTTTCTTCACGCGCCATTTCAAACAACTCGTTTAAATCAGTAATGGATTGGCCTAGTTGAGTGAGGCTAGAAACAAGAGCTTCGAGCTGAGTTTGCTCACGCCCTAATGCTTGAGCCACTTCGGGATTATTCCAAATCGTAGATGATTCTAACTCACGAACGACTTCTTCCAAACGCTCACGTTTAGTATCAAAGTCAAAGATACCCCCTAAGCGCTACTACTCGCTTATCTAGATCCACCAGATTAAGACTAATTTGGTTTACTTCTAACATAAATATCTCTTAAAAAATAATAATTAGGTTAATACCCGTAGTGTAGCTAATGTCATGACATCAAACTTAGAAACTCAGTTCATTACATACACTCTACGATTTCATATGAGTATAACCAAAGGTAAACTTACGATTTTACCGTGAAAACAGGCAAAAAAACAGCTATGTTGTTTTCTCTAGAATTAAACTTAAAACAAAACTAGCTCATAAGAAACTTTTACCTTATTGCCACAAACAATACTTTGGATGCCTTAATTCATTTACTTCTTCAGTTTCAGGATTTCTCGTTTGTCCATGAGAAAAAAAGCCAACCATACTGCTAATTACATGTGCTGGTACTCTTTTTTTTCTTTCT
This sequence comes from Legionella cincinnatiensis, assembly GCF_900452415.1. NCBI lineage: Bacteria > Pseudomonadati > Pseudomonadota > Gammaproteobacteria > Legionellales > Legionellaceae > Legionella > Legionella cincinnatiensis. The sequence goes on from NZ_UGNX01000001.1 coordinate 2,701,498, forward strand.
TCTACTACTGCTAAGGCATCTTCAGTTAAAGTGTTGCAAGAAGCAGTATAGAAATTTTTAATCAAATTATGCTGAGATACTTTGATGAGTTGTAGCAAAGATGATTGATTCATTTCTGTAATGGCATCATTAATAATCTTTTTTAATAAGTCACTAGTACGCGCATATTTTGTCATGAGCCGCTGAATTTCACTTTGAGATTTTCCCTGTACTTCTGCTGTCATCGGGTACTCTATAAATTCATCATTTTTCTGTAACATCAACATAGCAATTGTTGGTAATAATTCTGTCTCAAGAACATTATTAGGAGAGAGCTCCTTTGTAATCGGATCAACATGCCGATCAAAACGCTCAAAACCTTCTTCCGCTAATTGATCACATAATTTCAGCAGCTTTAAATTAGTAATGGCCATGTTGATTGCATCTTGATGCTCTTCTTCCGTGTACTTTTGCGCTTCGACCGCCAGCTCATGATCCGCTTCTATATCTTGCGCTTTTTCATAAAAAATAGAGTTTTCGTGGTGACGCTCAGAGGTATGAGCTAGCGTCATCGTTATCCCTATATAAGGAGAAAGATTAGTATCGACTTTATGAGGAATTTCAATGGGATAATGTACTAAATCACCTTGTTGATACAACTCATCGCTGATTTCTTTTATATGTGTTTTTCCTTCTAATACAGCCTGCCTAAAAAATTTCTCTCCAGATACGCCATCCTTGCTGGTAGGAACTAAATTAAAACAATTAAATAAAGGGCCGTCTTCAGTTTTAACATACTGATGATTTCTAAAACCACCCATCAAAAATCGAGAGGCAAGTTGCCAACTATGTTCATGAATATGATTCTCATCATCCCTTATTTTTCGATTCAAATTACTAATTACATAACCAGGTTCATCACTTTGAACAACCATATTATATATATGCAATCTTAAAACCCATTCATGAGGTGCAACTCCTTTCATGAGGATTAACTTATCAAATAAATCACTTCTTCTCGATAAAGAAATAGATAATTTGATTAATTCTGGGTTATCTTTGATTTCTTCTAATAAATGGATAACATCATCAAGAGTAAGGTCTTTAATATCTTCAGCCAACGCATTAGACGAAAAGTCATTCAAGTAATATAACCGATAGCGCTGTGTTATTTGGGCGTGTATTTCTTTATAATTTTTAGGCATCAACATCACCTTCTATTATTGTATAAACTCAGTTTTAATCTAAAACCATTTACAAAGTGCTAATTATATAGGCTTATTGAAAAAAATTGAATCCAAAAATAAAGGTGACTTACAAATCATGTGTATTAATTGAATTAAAAATTCACAGCGAAGATCTGTCTTTTTTATTTATTCCGGTAAACGTGATTTAATGCGGTGTGTTGCTTGGCTAAGAATTTGTGAAACACGAGATTCACTAACCCCTATGACCTCGCCAATTTCTTTTAAGTTTAAATCATGTTCATAATATAAAGATAAAACCATTCTCTCTTTATGGGGTAATCCGCGTATCACTTCTGATAAACGCCTCATTAAATCATTATGAAACACATTGACATGAGGCTCAGTAGAAGCACATTCATTATCCATTTGCAGTGCATCATCAGTAACGCCTAAATCATCAAAACCATATAAATGACTACTGACGGAATCTTGCAGCATTTCATGATATTCTGTAAGCGATACACCAAGCTCAGTAGCAATCTCTGAATCCTTAGCCTCTCTTCCCAACCTATGCTCCACATATTTAACTGCTTCAGAAATCAGCCGTGAATTTCGATGTACTGAACGTGGCACCCAATCATTACGTCTTACCTCATCAAGCATATAGCCTCTTATACGAATTCCTGCATAAGTTTCAAATGAAGCACCCTTTGAGGAATCGTAATGCCTTGCTGCCTCCAATAAGCCGAGCATCCCAGCTTGGATTAAATCATCGAGTTGTATCCCTTGAGGCAAACGCCCTAATAAATGGTGAGCAATGCGCTTAACCAACAAGGCATGATTTTTTACCAGCGTTTCTTGGATTTGCTGGTTGACTTTGCTATAAGCAGCCAAAGCATCCACGATAATCTCCTTAAAGTTCACCCGCGACTAAACGCTCTAAAAAGAAACTGGTATTACCACCTAATAAAGAACTAGGTGACCATTCAGATATCTCTTCCGCTAACCTTTTTAATGATAATGCAGAAATAGATTCAGGATAAGCAATTAATACCGGTCTTTGTATTTTTACCGCCCTATGTACATGCTCATCAAATGGAACCCCCCCTAAATAGTCTAGCTGAACCTCCAGAAATTGCTCAGAGACTTTAAACAATTTATTAAATAATTCTCGTCCTTCTTTCTCATTTTCCACCATATTAGCCAGAATATGAAAACGAGTCCATTCATAACGTTTATTCATCACTTTAATTAAAGCATATGCATCGGTTAAAGAGGTGGGCTCATCACAAACAATTACAATTAATTCTTGTGAAGAGCGAATAAAACTTAATACTGTCTCAGAAATTCCTGCAGCAGTATCGATAATCATATAATCTAAGTCATCAGTCAGTTCATTAAATGCATCAATAATCCCTGCTAGTTCTGGAGAAGAAAGTTGGGTCATAAACTCTGTGCCTGAAGCTGCAGGAATAACACTAAGACCATAAGGTCCAGGTAAGATCACATCACTTAAATGACAAGCTCCTTGAATCACATGCGATAAATTATATTTAACATGCAATCCCAGCATAATATCAATATTTGCCAATCCTAGATCAGCATCAAGCAACATTACTTTTTTATTTAGTTGAGCTAATCCAACAGCTAAATTAACAGCTACATTGCTCTTACCTACTCCCCCTTTACCGGCAGAAACTGCTATGACCTGAATAGGTTTTGTATGTGATAAATTTCTCAGGCCAGAAGCTTCATCACCGATGTTTTGCTTCTCTTTAGACATGATATTCTCTCCTAGTACGTTATCGTACTTTTTACACACACTATTTCCGATCAAATTTACTACACTCTAAAGCATATCTTGCAATAATTATTCCAACTCTAATTTTTTCATGATTATTATTTATTCTTCGAGTTATTTACCAGGTTAAAGCAACTCTAGACTGGTTTATAAAAATAAAAATGTCCTAGATTTTGACGTAACTTCGTCAAATTTTCGACTGTGCTTCTTGTTAAAGCCTATGAGAACACAATTACTCATTCATTTGTTGCTGGCATTTTCTTGCGCCATTTTTTGACAATTATCCTGGTAATCAGTCTAATCTGATGTCATGCATTGTGCATTAACACAATCTTGAGTAGTATTGCTAATACATTGTAATCTATCATATTTTTGTGCACCTAAACTCTCTCTAAGAATAACCGCAGCAAAAACAGAACAAGAAAAAATGAAGCTCAAAAAGACAATCAGAATTTTCATAACAATTCTCTTTTCAATAGCTTTCTAAATGAATTATAGTCTTAAATGTCGAGATTAATTTGCGGACATTAAAAATGAACAGCAAAAAACAAATTCTCTCTAATTTCAGCCGTGCAAAAAGCCAATCTTTTTGCTTACGTCCTGATAATGAAGAACAGCTTGCTCATTATATTGCTCATAATCCGCAACAAAACCTGCTCATGCGTGGTTCAGGGTTAAGCTATAATGACAGTTGCTTTAATACTAATGGTTATGTTCTCGACAGTGAACGATTGAATCATTTTATTGATTTTGATTCTCAAACTGGTATTGTTACCTGTCAAGGTGGAGTACTGCTTAAAGACTTATTTTTATTAAATCCCGATTTCATTCCTCCAGTTCTTCCTGGTACCGTACACGCCACTGTTGCAGGAGGGATCGCTCACGATGTTCATGGTAAAAATAATCATAAAGAAGGTAGTTTTGGACATCATCTTATTAGCTTTGATTTGTTAATTGGCCATAAAAAAATCCATTGCAACCGCCATACAAATAGTGATTTATTTCATGCCACAATCGCCGGTTTAGGGCTTACTGGAGTTATTACTCGTGCCACCCTGAGACTTAAAAAAGCCTCCCGGTTTATTTTAGCAAAACACATGCAATTTCAATCATTACAAGAGCTTATCGAATTTATGTTAACTCATGGAGTCCATTATGATTATCAAGTCGCGTGGCTTGACTTATTAAACCCAAAGCCATGCGCCATCCTTTCTATAGCGAATCACTGTGAGCCTTTAAATATTAAAGAATATAAACCGTATACCATACCCAAAATTCCTTTTTCTTTAATTAAACCTTGGAACATGAAATTATTTAATCGCTATTTTTTTAAAAGTAAAAAGGAAGAAGAAAAACTCACACTCGAACAATTTAATAATCCACTCGATAAGATAAAACACTGGAATAGGCTTTATGGTCCTAAAGGATTGGTTCAATTTCAAGCAGTCTTTGATACAGCTAATGCGATAACCATTTTAGATCATTTAATCCAGATCATGCGAACATCCAACGCAACACCTACACTTGCCGTATTAAAACTATTTAGTCGCTCAGGAGACGGTTTACTGTCTTTCTGCAAACCAGGTTTTACCCTAGCAGTAGATTTCATTCATAATTCAGCCGCCAAGCAAGCAATTTCTTCAATGAATCAATTAATCATCGAGCTAAATGGTCGAGTTTATTTAGCCAAAGACTCACTTTTAAATGAAGAGCAATATAAAAAAATGTATGAAAACCATGCCCAGTTTTCTGAAATATTAAAACACCATGCATGCACTATGCATTCTGATCTTGCAACACGATTAGGGATAACAAAATGAGACAACGAACGTGGCTTATTCTAGGTGCTTCCTCTATTATTGCGGAAAAATTTGCTCATATTGTAGCTCAATCAGGGCATCAATTATTACTCGTGGGACGCCAAGCGAATCAGCTCGATATCATTGCAAAGGATATTAGCCTTCGATATCAAGTTAACTGTGAGGTAATCCTTGTCGATCTAGCAAACCAAACTGATAAATTACTTACTATTCTGCAACATGATACGCGTGAACTCAATGTATTTATTGCTCATAGTGATTTCACAGACAACTTACATTTGAATGCAGAAACAATTACTCAACTTATAAAAATAAATATTCTAACTACTACTTTGCTTATCCATTCTTACTTCAATCGCCCCCAAAAAGAATATCATTTATTATTTTTAAGCTCTGTGGCTGCATGTCGTGGTCGTGCCAAAAACAGTCTGTACGGGGCAAGTAAAGCAAACATTGAAATTTACCTACAGGGCTTACAACAGGCCGCACCCAAGAATCAACACATTACTATAGTTCGTCTTGGCTTTATTGATACAAAACAAACCTATGGCGTACCTGGGGTTTTTTATGCTGCCCCTCCCTATTCTTGTGCAAAAGCATGCTTAAAAGCGCTCAATCACCAAAAAAGAATGATCTATTATCCCTTCTTCTGGCAAGCAATTATGGCAATCATTACTCGCTTACCTTTTTTTCTCTATAAGAAAATAGGCAGCATGTAAATAAGGTTGGGACCACAAAATATTATTAGACACAATTGCCCTGAAATCTATATCAGGGCATATATCGTTGGAATACTAGAATCTTATGAATTAAAAGAAAAACGTTCGTCTTGCTCTTCACAGGGATCAACGCATGCACCAGGTCTTACTGCCGCTTTAAAGTTATTTTTAAAATCTAAGAATTTTTCACTTTGAGCCGTAAGATCGTGCATTTTCGAAATAGTCTCCCTCAAATCAGTATTTGGGTTTAAAAACTCAAGACTGTTCTTAACCAACTTGCAAATAGACGATTCTGTTTTTATTGATTGACTTATTTCTTGATAATGCTCTAATTTTTCTTTTAATTCCTTTCTTTTTTCCTCACTCAAAAATGGATTAAGTTGTTGGGTTTTCATATTAATTATTTCTTTTTGAAGATATAATTTTGTTACATTTAAAAGAAAGTTCCCTATAACTTTCACATGAGAGTCATTTTTTGAGTCGTCTACGATGGGGGATAACCTTCCATTGGCATTTCTATATTCTTCTAATGATACTGGTTTCGGTCCTTCAATCTTATTTTCTGTACAAACTTGTGCGCGCTCTTGATGTGCAACCCACTTATCATAAATTCGGTCTGAAACTATCAATTTTTTTCCATTCTCTGTTTTAAGAGATAAATCATTGTTTAATACGTAGCTAAGAGGATCATCTTGATACACAGTAAATATATATTGAGCAATTTTTGAACCTAAATCCCCCCAAATGAAACCTGCCGCATTATAACGTTTATGCTCTTTGTCGCTCTTGACATTAGGATCAATACATTTATCACTGGAATTATATTCAGGTTCAGACTTATCCTTATAAGCCCTATTGGCCCCCATAAACGCAACCGCATCTTTTTTTGCTTCAACGCGCCCAAATACCATAATACGATTAGGGGTAGTTAGCATTGTTAGATATTTCTCCATGAAGTTAATACTAAAGATGTTGGAATATGTTTCAGGAATCGCTATATTTAAGTTGTCTTCTGCAAAGGCTACCTTTTCTAATTTATTTTTTGCACCATCCAATATGTTGCTTGCCTTCTGTAAGTCTACAGTTCCACTATATCCCTTTTTTTCAACACACGTGGCAGTAATTGATCTCATTTGAGATACTTCTCGTGCTAACGCCCCATCAAGGATAGTACAATAATGTTTTTCTTGACCTTCTGAATTATCTTTTAAGCCTTGATTTTCCAATACTTCATCGACTAGCATTTTTAATGCTGAGGTTTTTCCACTCCCAGAGACTCCTCCAAGAAAGGCTAGAAGTTTTTTATCTCCTTTTGGACCATCAATTTCATTAATCGATCGATTAAATAAAGCATTTCGATATTCCCTAGAGTTCATTTCCTCTTCTAAAGCTAACTTATATAATTCCTCCAATTGTTTATCGCCTAGAAAATGTCGTAGCTTTGTTCCTGCTTTTTCAAGTTTATTGCTCTCGAAGTATTTTTTCTTTTTTGGATCAATATAATTATCTTGTGCCTGAAAAGCTTTGTTAATCTGATCCCAATAAAGTTCTCTAAAATATTTGGGATTATCAAAACTAATATTTGCCCCGTAACCATCTATTTTCTTAAAAAATTCTTCTGCTTTTTGTCTATGAGTTTGCTCATACTCATTAATACCCTCATGAAGAAGATTTTTTTGCTTTTCGGTTAATAACTTATCTACATAATTTTCTAATTCATAATAAGGGGAATTTTCATCTTTTTTAAATTTATATGTTCCAATATCTCCTTTCACCTGTCCTGGATCTACACGTCGCTCTTTATCTTCTTTCGCATTTCCTGGATCTACACATCGCTCTTTATCTTTCATTTGTTCACCTCACACTTATTTAATCAACCCCAAAGACCATAACTATTAATAGTTATCCATTGAATTTATTTGTTGATTTTATTTAACCATTTTATTCAATACTTAACCAATTTATTATATTGATATATCATATAAAATTTATAAATAATTTATTTTTTTCATTAAGTTAGGTAACGTACTAAAGTTTTTTATTTTGATGATGCAGAAAATTTATTTGTATTAAAATACTTGGATAGGTAAACTTGAATAGCGTGAGGTAGGATTATATCTAATAAAAACTTTTATCCCCAATCAAGGTAAGGGACAACAATAGCTTCCATACTGATTAAAAACCTATTTTAAATTAACGTGAGTTTCGGATAAAGAATCTATTTAGATCCAGTCTCCATTTCGGCCCGTTTGGGCTGAGGAGGCATATATGCCGTCTCGAAGCCTGAACACAGATCTTGAAAATTCGTGCTAAAGCTTCGAGACAGCGCTACGTGCTTCCTCAGCCCGAACGGATCGTGATAGAGAATCGTTATAATTATATCCTTATCCATAACTCACGTTAAATTAAGCAGTTTTTCTGGGTCATTGCTAGGAGAATCATCGACTTGTGATCGTGTATCTCGAAACATGGTATATAAATCTAACGCAGAAGTTGCTTTTGGACTCTCTATTTTTTTCTCTGGAAGCATACTTTCTGAATGTTCTTTTAGTCCAAACAATTCTTCTGTATTCTTAATAAAAAGAGATTTTTTCAGATGAAAAGTTATCATCGCTTGTTTAAATGCCGCAAATATTTTTGAGTTAGTTATAATATCTTGAGAAGTTTCTGCTTGATAACTGATTGCTTTATACAATTGCGAGTACATCCCTTTGGCACCTACTTCAGGGTGAAATTGCATGCTGTATAATGGAGAACCATATTTTGATTCAAATCCTTCAATTGTATAATTTGAATCATCAGCAATTGCCACTGTAGAAATCATTTGATCTTTATTAGCCAATTCTTTATGAGCGAGCTTTTCAATGGCATGCTTATGAGCTCCAAAAAATTGATGCGAATAAACCTGTGTTTGCTGCAACTGATCCCTATTTTCTTGAGTTTCAAAAAATATTTTTGCAAGCTCTGTTTTTGGATTAAATCCAACTAGAGAGTAACACATGTATCCCTGAGCATCTATGTCTTCCTCACTAAGGACTTTAAGTGTTCCTCCCAGATAAACATTGATAATTTGATGACCACCACAAATGCCTAAAATAGGAATCCCACGCTGCATTGCAACATGCACTTGGGCTAATTCTGCTATGGAGCGTGCTAAATCAATTCTATCAGGATGCTCTGTTAATGGTTCACTATAAAGTCTTGGATCAATTCTAGCATCACTTCCGGGAATAATGAGGCCATCTAACTCTTTCAGTAAGAGCGTTGCTTGTGTTTTAGCATGATTAAGTATTTCAAGAAATTTATCTTGATTTTCAAAAATACTGTCTAAATTACTTATGGTAGGAATAATAGCTCTATAATCAGTTTCAATTAAGTTTAAATTTTGTTCTAAAATAATATGTTTTATGGAATCAGCAGTAGCCCCTCCATTTTTTTTATTGTAGCTAATACCCACATTTACTTGTTTATAAGAATCAAATTTTGCCTTCATCAATTAACTTTTGTTTAAAAAATAAACGATTCTAGCATTAACATCATTATGGATTTATTAACAGAAGGAAAAACTGGATAATAATAAAATCCAGAAGTACAGAACAAACAGTGCTCATCCAAAATAAATGATTTCTATTCTGGCGTTGTTAAAGAATACTTGCCACCAAACTAGTCTATTTATTTTAAAATTCTAATCATGGGTAATATTGTTTTGATCAAACCAAAAAACTGTAAAATATAAATAACCAAAATAATGAGCACTAATACATTTAACAAACTTTTAATGGATGGCGGCATAGGAATAAATGTATCGATTAACCATAAAACCACCCCAAAGACAACAATCACGGCAATTAAATTGAATAACCCAGTCATAATAATCCCTATTAATGTCTTCTTCTTGATCAAATTATAGTCTATTTCCCAAGGACTTAGGGTAATTCATAAGTGCTTTTCGCAATTAATTCAAAACTTATTCATTTGGGAAGCATCTTTAACGATGTTCTATTTTCGTTTTGTCTTTCAATAAATCACGAATTTCAGCTAATAACAGTTCTTCTCTTGATAAAGGTTTTTCCTTTTTTTCTTCTTTCTTTTTCAAGAATGAAAAAACCTTTATGACTATAAAAATTGAAAAAGCAATAATAGTAAAATCGATGATTGTTTGCAAAAACTCTCCCCACTTAACTACTGCATCTCCCACCGTAAATGCTTTATTGGCAATATTAATGCCACCTAATAATAAACCAATAAGTGGCATAATGATGCCACTCACTAAAGCACTGGTTATTTTACCAAAAGCACCTCCAACAACCACTGCAACAGCCAAATCTATAACATTTCCTCTGATCGCAAATTCTTTAAACTCTTGTAAAAAACTCATATTATCTCCTTATCTATGGTTATTTTACAAAATGATAACTTTGAAGCCTAAAAGTAGAGAACATCCCAAAGGATGCTCCACTATGTTTATCGAAGAAAAATCTGTACTATGAATGCCTTACCATTTCCTTAATTTCCTTGAGTTTACTCTCGAAGTCAGCCGGCACCTCTCCTCCACCTTGAGCCATATCATCACGTCCTCCACCTTTGCCACACAGATGTCTGACCAAAGTAGCAGCAGTAGGCACTTTGCCTAAGATGCTTTTGCTTACCCCTGCAATCACATTCATTTTATTTTGATCCAGAGTAAATAAAACAATTACCGCATCTTCAAGTCTTGATTTCAGCTGATCTAAAGTAGTTCTTAGAGTTTGATTATCTACGCCCTCTAATTGCTTGATAAGCAAACTGACTCCATTGACTTTTTCTACTTCATTTGCCAGATCTGCACCTGATTTTTGCACTTTCTCACTTTGTAACTTCGCAACCTCTTTTTCCAGGCTTTTATTTTCGGCAAGAAGCTGACCTACCTTATCAGGTAGATTATTTGTTGTTGTTTTTAATAAAGAAGCTAATTCATTTAAAAGAGCTTGTTGCTCATTAACCCAGGCTAAAGCATAACGCCCCGTTACCATCTCGATGCGTCTTACACCACTGGCAATTCCATATTCAGCAATAATTTTAAATAACCCTATATCGCCTGTTCGTCGAGCATGAGTTCCGCCACACAGTTCTTTAGAAAATTCCCCCATAGATAATACGCGTACCTCATCAGCATACTTTTCCCCAAAAAGAGCGACCGCCCCACTTTTTTTAGCTGATTCAATATCCATTACTCGAGTTACTACCTCATTATTGGCACGAATTTGCTCATTAACTAAGCACTCAATTTCCTGAATTTGTTCAGCAGTCAATGATTCAAAATGAGAAAAATCAAAACGCGCACGCTCTGCATCAACTAAAGAGCCTTTTTGCTGGACTTGCGAACCAACTACAGTTTTTAAAGCAGCATGCAATAAATGGGTTGCTGTGTGATTTAAACGGATCGCTTCACGCCGCTCATTATCAATTTGCGCATGAACAAATTGATTCAAAGCAGCTGTACCATCCAGTATTTCTCCGTAATGTACTATTGCTTGACCTTTTTTTTGTGTGTCGTCGACTCGAAATCGAAAATCGGTGCTTGTCAGCATTCCCTTATCACCAACCTGACCCCCGCTTTCTGCATAAAACGGTGTATGGTCAAGAACCACAGCTCCTTTCATCCCTTGCTTTAAAACTTGAACTTCAACTCCATCTTGCAGCAATGCAATAATTTTTGCCTCTACTTCTTTCTTTTCATAACCATGAAAATCAGATTGGTAATCTAATTGAGTGTTTGCATTATAATCTACACTAAATTGGCTGGCTGCCTGGGATTGCTCTCTTTGCTGTTGCATCAATTGATTAAAGCCATTCATATCCACATATAAGCCTTGCTCGCGAGCAATATCAGCAGTTAAATCAATAGGAAAACCGTAAGTATCGTATAATTTAAATGCTATTTGTCCAGAAATTTCATAGCCACCCAGTGAATGCATTTGTTCTTGTAATAAACGTAAACCTTGCTCTAAGGTACGAGCGAATTGATTTTCTTCTTGATTAAGAACTTTTTCTATATGGGTTTTGGATTGAATCAATTCAGGGTAAGCATCCCCCATCACTGTAATTAAGGACTCGACTAACTGTGAAAAAAATGGAGTTGGCAATCCTAACTTATTACCATGTCTTATTGCTCGCCTAATAATTCTTCTTAAAACATAACCCCGTCCTTCATTCCCTGGGAGTACTCCGTCAGCAATTAAAAAAGCACTCGAACGAATATGGTCTGCAATTACTTTTAAAGAAGTCAGGCTTAAATCAGTCACATTTCCAAGTTTTGCAATAGATTGAATTAAGTATTGAAATGTATCAATTTCATAATTGCTATGAACTCCTTGAACTACGGCAGCCAAGCGCTCCAGTCCCATACCTGTATCAACGGAAGGTTTAGGCAATGGATGTAAATGACCTTCTTTATCTCGATTAAATTGCATAAATACCAAATTCCAAATCTCGATATAGCGATCACCATCCTCATCAGGACTTCCAGGAGGCCCCCCAGGAATTTCAGGGCCATGATCATAAAAAATTTCGGTGCATGGTCCACAAGGCCCTGTGTCACCCATGGACCAGAAATTATCTTTTTCACCACATCGCGAAAAACGTGCTGCTGAAACGTTCATTTCTTTTAGCCAAATATCCTCTGCTTCCTGGTCTTCTTTATAAACCGTAACCCACAAACGCTCCTCGGGTAAACGCATCACTTGAGTTAAAAACTCCCAAGCAAACTTTATTGCCTCACGCTTGAAATAATCGCCAAAACTAAAATTACCTAACATCTCAAAAAAAGTATGGTGTCGTGCCGTGTAACCGACATTTTCTAAATCATTATGTTTACCACCAGCACGAACACATCGCTGTGCGGTAACTGCGCGTTGATAAGATCGAGCTTCAACCCCTAAAAATACATCTTTAAATTGCACCATACCTGCATTAGTAAATAATAAAGTAGGATCATTAGCTGGAATTAAGGAGCTAGACTCCACTAATTGATGACCATGTTTTGTGAAATAATCAAAAAATGCTTGTCTAATTTCAGAACTTTTCATTTGCGAACCAATACCAATTTGAGTTAATTTTAATCTTCAACCATAACCCAGATGCAGCGCAACGCCATTAATTTAAGGAACCTATCTTTATCCTACGCCCCGCACCTTGTCCTCAAAACGTCGATTGACGGGGCTCTTAAGTTAATGGCAGTGTCTCTTCGCCCTGTACCCAGACTATGATTCTTCTCCAGCATGGAGAAAAGATGTGCCTTTTAATTCTTTTTTTACCTGAGCAATAACATCCATACTAAATCCACGATAAAGCAAAAAACGCTGCTGTTTTTGCAATTCATCAAAAGACAAATTAAGTTGTCCTTTACTTTTTTTCTGCCAGACATTTAGAGCGTATTGCAACCAATTATCTTGCTCTTGCTGCAAAAACTGATGAATTAATTCCTTATCAATTCCTTTATTGCTTAATTCTTGACTTATTTTTAAAGGTCCGTATCCCTGACGAATGCGCAAGTGACTGTATGCCTCTACAAAACGACCATCATTTTGCAAACTCATGCGTTGACATGCATCTAAGGCCTCTTTGATTTCTATCGAGCTATATCCTTTCTGTTTTAATTTATCATAAAGCTCTAACGCGCTGTGCTCGCGCCTGGCTAACAAGCGCACAGCACTATCAAATGCCTTAGTCATCAACAGTCTCAAATTCGTCTTGGGTAGCTGCAAGCATAGGTAGCTTTTTCTCTAGGAGCTCGGTACGAATTTGCTGCTCAAGAGTTGCAGCAACTTGAGAATGATCTTTCAAATACAAACGTACATTATCTTTACCTTGGCCAATTTTCTCTCCTTTATAACTGTACCAAGCACCTGACTTTTCAATAAGATTGAGTTGCACAGCCAGATTGATAATTTCACTCTCACGAGAAATACCTTCATTATATAAAATATCAAATTCTGTCACTTTAAAAGGTGGCGCTACTTTATTCTTAACTACTTTAACTCGGGTTTCACTTCCTAAAATCTCTTCACCTTTCTTTATTGAACCAATACGTCGTATATCCAGACGAACAGAGGCGTAGAACTTTAATGCATTACCACCAGTAGTTGTTTCGGGACTACCAAACATAACACCAATTTTCATACGAATTTGGTTAATAAAAATCACCAAAGTATTAGAACGTTTAATATTAGCAGTTAATTTGCGTAATGCTTGCGACATTAATCGCGCTTGTAAGCCAACATGTGAATCACCCATTTCCCCTTCAATTTCTGCTTTTGGAGTAAGTGCAGCAACAGAGTCAACAATGATTACATCTACAGCCCCAGAACGTACCAACATGTCGGTGATCTCTAAGGCTTGTTCTCCTGTATCGGGTTGCGAAACCAACAACTCATCAACATTAACCCCCAGTTTTTGGGCATAGCTTGGATCTAATGCATGTTCTGCATCAATAAATGCAGCCGTACCACCAACTTTTTGACACTCAGCAATAACCTGTAAAGTTAAAGTAGTTTTACCAGAAGATTCAGGACCATAAATTTCAACAATACGCCCTTTAGGTAAGCCACCAATTCCTAATGCTATATCTAATCCTAAAGAGCCTGTTGAAATTGCTTCTATATCACGAGCTACAGTGCTGTCACCCATACGCATCACTGATCCCTTACCAAATTGACGCTCAATTTGCGACAGGGCAGCTGATAATGCTTTTTGTTTATTTTCTTCCATCATGTCATCCAGGTAGTTACGCAAGATTAAAATTATCACACAGATAAGAATCAGCAGCAAATTGATTCATGAAGTTAGCCATGGTTTTTCTGAGCAGGAAGAATAAAACGAATAAAAGGAGTAGCATCATGAGATTTTTCGGAACTACCCATAGTCACTGTTCAGATAGGAAAGAATACCTGATAAGGCTTCCTGGCACGCAGCCAAACGTACCTCTTGTCTGTTACCAGGGTACTGTTTTATTAATGTCTTAGGTGCCACGCCCAAAGCCGCCCAACCAAAACACACTGTTCCTACAGGTTTTTCAATACTGCCGCCGTCGGGACCAGCTATACCTGTAACTGCCACTGCAATATGCCCCACACTATGTTGTAGCGCGCCAGTCGCCATAGCTTGAGCGACAGGTTCGCTTACTGCACCATATTTATCAATCAACCATTTGGGGACAGAAAGCTGCTCTTCTTTAGCTAAATTACTATATGTGACAAACCCTCGCTCAAACCAATCTGAACTCCCAGGAGTTTCAGTAAGGTAACTTGCGATAAGTCCGCCAGTACATGATTCTGCTGTAACTAATTGCCAATTATTTTTTTTTAAGATCGAAGCAATTCCTTTGATTAACTTATCAAAAGAGCTCATAAATATACCTAAATTAACGTGAGTTTGCCATAAAAGGCATTTCTATGTCTTTTATGCTGCTAAACGAACATTATCCCGTAAAACGTGCAGTATTTATACAGGATCCAGTTCTAAATAAAACCGGTTCGATATAAAAAATCACTTTATTTTATATCGAACTGACATTAAATTACCCTGGGTTATGGCTTAAAGCCTTCACCCAGGTTAAAGAATTTAGTGATTTTGATCACCAGCTGGTTGATTTTGTGCTGGTGGTGGTGTTGTTGTAGTAGCATTATTTTCTCCTGCTGTTGGCTGCTTATTGTCGTGCCCACCACATGCAGTTAATGCTAATGCCAAAAAACCTGTTGCAGCAATTAAAGCTAAACGGTTCATATCATTCTCCCTATAAGTTTAATATTTTTTTTGAATCCCTTTTGATTTTAGCAAATAAATTTAAATTCAACCATGACCTGTTGATATTTCAACAAAAATAGTAAAAAAATTATGAAGCTCTCTTGTATTTTCCGCTTAAAAAATTAACAATCCAACCAGCAAATACTCTGTCATCACATTTTAATTGGAGTGACTTTAATCCTTGCTCGTATAATTTCTTACCAAATTTTTGTTTTCGAATCTCAAGTAATGATTGAAAATAATTTTTACTAAATTCAGGGTGACCCTGCACTGTAAAAAAATTATCACCGATCTGCAGCATATAAAAAGGACAAAAATCACTAGTAGCCAATACCTCTGTCTCTGAAGGAGTCACTATAACCTGATCTTGATGACTCATAATTAGATTAAGCTTTTCTAAAGTGGGAAACATCCAAGGTTTATGTTGAGTTATTTGGTTGACTGACATTCCTATTCCCCAGCCTCTAGGGGATTTTATAACTTTCCCCCCTAATGCTTTAACAATCAGTTGATGACCAAAACAAACTCCTATTACTTTTTTTCGTGCATCATGAAGACACCGAGTAAATTCTTCCAGTGAGTAAATCCAAGGAAAATCATCGTTGACACCATGACGACTACCCGTAATGAGATATGCATCTGCTGCATCAATACTTTTGGGAAGCTCATTATTGCGCACATCATAGACTGTAAAATTCAAATCAGGAGCAACCTGATGCAGCAGTGTCTTATACATGTCGGGGTAAGTACCATGTACAGCAAGTAAGCCTGGATCAACCTGATCACATTGTAGTATGCCAATATTCATGATGACTCCTTAACAAGCTGAATCCTCTACATCACTACCGAAAAGCCAAATTTGGTACCTTTTCATTCACCCTACACTTAAAGCTGGCTTTCTCCTAAGACTTTTAATTTTTAAGGAGCTGCTGCTAATCCAACAGCTATAGTCTCCAAATGACGTTCATCCCCATTTATTGCTGCCATAAGAATAGTTCTATATTGTGATTCACTAAAAATAAGAGGATTACTTTGAGCCGAAGGATCTTCTGTTGCCATTACTGCGATACGCGTTACATGTTGTGAATCAATTCCTATTTCAGCTAAGCTATGCTCAATACCGAGCTTTCTACGTAATTGTATTACCCAATCGATAAATCCATTAAACCCATCGTCCAGGTGTAAATATGTAGCCAAACGCGCAATTTTATGTTCAATTTGAGACCGATTCGCTCGTAATACATAAGGCATCAAGATAGCATTTAGCCGTCCATGATGGGCATCATAAATTGCACCTAGTGGATGGGCAAGTGCATGCATTGCCCCTAATCCGCGCTGAAAAGCAGTAGCGCCCATCAAAGAAGCGACAAGCATGTGTGTTCTCGAGTTTATGTCATTACCATCTTGCATCACTCGCGGTAAATGCTCCTTTATTAATCGTATACCTTCTAGTGCTATTCCTTCTGCCATTGGATGGTAAGCTGGGGCAGAATAAGCTTCTAAACAATGTGATAATGCATCCATCCCCGTTGCTGCAGTAATATTAGAAGGTAATGTTAGCGTAAGCTCAGGATCAATAATGACTATGCTGGGCAACATCTTAGGATGAAAAATTATCTTTTTTTGATGTTGCTGAGTATCAACAATCACAGAGGCACGTCCAACTTCTGATCCTGTCCCTGCGGTAGTCGGCACAGCAATAATAGGTGCTATTCTTGCAATGTTTACTTGTTTCCAATTATCCCCTATATCTTCAAAATCCCATAAAGGACGATTTTGCCCTACCATTAAGGCAATAGCTTTACCGGTATCTAAAGCAGATCCACCTCCCAAAGCGATCACTCCATCATGTTGTCCCTTCATGTAAACTGAAACTCCTGTCATCACATTGTCACCTGTAGGGTTAGCTTTTATGTCTGAAAATAAGGCAACCTGTAAACCTGACTCTCTACAATGCACTAGTGCTGATTCTACGATAGATAATTGAGCAAGATAACTATCTGTAACTAACAACGGAGATGTAATGCCTAATAAATGACAAGCCTCAGAAAGTTCACGTATGCGCCCTGCCCCTACGCGAATTGAAGTGGGATAATTCCAATTAGCGGTCAATGATAATGAACTCATTTGTTGATTCCTTTCTAAAAACTTGTCTTTATATGAAATGATTTGGGCCTGGTAAGTAAATCATAGCCAAGCGAAGATAACGTACACCCACGCCCAGAATTTTTGACTCCAGTCCAGGCTAAAGCAGGATCTAAATAATCACAACGATTGATAAAAAATGTTCCCGTTTGCAATTGTTCCCCAAGAACAATCCCTTGTTCCATGTTTTTAGTGAACACTGTTGCTGTTAGCCCATAAATACTATCATTCATTAAGGCAATAGCTTCCTCATCACTATCAACAGACATAATTCCAACAACTGGCCCAAATGTCTCTTCTGTCATGACACGCATTTTATGGTTTACTTCAGTTAAAATTTGAGGAGCCATATAAGCAGAGCCCGGCTTATCCATAGCAAAATTTCGACTGTCAATATGTGCTACTGCTCCTTGTTTAAGCGCCTTTTGAATTTGTGTACGAACAAATTCTGCAGCAGAAGGACGTACGAGCGGACCTAGGGTTGTTTCCGGATCATCTGGACGTCCAAGTTTATATCGATTCACAAATGTTACAGCTTTATTAACAAAATGATGATAAACTTCTTTATGGACATAAATACGCTCAATACCACAGCACGATTGACCAGAATTAAAAAATGCGCCATCCATAAGTATCTCGACCGCATGATCAATATCTGCATCAAAACGCACATAGGCAGGGTCTTTTCCCCCTAACTCCAAACCTACTTGAATAAAGCGCCCAGCGGTTACACGTTCTACCATCTCGCCTCCAGTAACAGAACCTGTGAAAGCAACATGGTTGATCACTGGATGACGCAATATCTTTTCCGTATCTGCATGCGTCAAATGTAAATATTGAAAAACTCCTTCAGGAAGAGTTGATGCTTCAAAAGCTTGAGCAAATCGCTCAGCCACAAGTGGTGTTTGTGCGGAATGTTTGAGTATCACCACATTACCTGCCATAAGAGCAGGGATAATTGCATTCACAGCAGTAAGGTAAGGATAGTTCCAAGGAGCAATAACCAAGGAAACGCCCAGAGATTCACGTTTAATATAGCGAATGAATCCTGACTTTTCAGGTAATGTAATTGGAGCAAGTGCAGTACTTGCTGCTGTAATCATATAGCGTGCGCGCTCCTCCAAACCATTAATTTCCCCTACAGCATAGCGGATTGGTCTGCCCATTTGCCAACAAATTTCGCGAGCAATCTCTTCCTTATTTGCAACTAAAAAATCGACAGCAGCATTACAATACTTTTCACGCTCAGCAAATGTTGTAGCAGCCCACCTTGTTTTTACATTTAATGCCTTATCAAGAACATATTGAATTTCATTGTCACTTGCAAAAGTTCGTTCTACATATAGAGAATTATCTATGGGAGAAAATGTTTTCAGTGTATCCATGCTGATCGATCCCTTAAATAACAAACATGAGCTCAACATAAAAAATTATATTAATAGTGAACCACATTAAGTTCTATGCATCATTGCAAGTTCGCTCGGCTCAGTCATTTACTTAATTTACCTCACTTTACTTGCGCCTTATCTAGAACTTAGTGGATGGCGCTCTATCAATTCATATTTAAATAATTTCAAAATAACGATCTAATTCCCAGTCAGTAATGTGGCGACGAAATTCTCGCTCCTCCCATTCTCGAGTAGCCGCAAAATGCTCCACAAACGGATCTCCAAACAAGGAACGAGCAACGGTTGATTCTTTAAGACGGATAGAAGCTTCCCCAACGGTTTGCGGTAAAGTCTGTTCTTCTTGATAACTTTGTACATACGAATTGCCTCTAACTTCCGCATTAAGTTCTAACTCCTGTTCAATACCATATAAGCCAGAACCTAAGGCTACCGCCAAGGCCAAATAAGGATTGGCGTCTGCAGAACCCAAGCGATATTCAATGCGCTGTGATTTATCATTTCCTGGGATAACTCTTAATGCTGCAGTTCTATTTTCTATACCCCAAGTAGCATTTGTGGGGGCCCAAAAACCAGGGATCAGACGCGTAAAACTATTCACTGTGGGAGAAACCATTGCCAGTAACTCCGGTATTAGTTTTTGCTGTCCGGCGATAAAATGGCGCTGGAGTTTGCTCATATTGTGAGGCCTAGATGGATCATAAAAAGCACTCCCCCCCTCTTTATGTCGTAAAGAAAGATGTATGTGCCCACTTTGTCCGGGATATTGGGGAGACCATTTGGCCATAAAAGTCGCCATTTTATGGTTACGCTGCGCCAAAACCTTCATAAAGGTTTTAAATAATGCTGCCTTATCCCCAGCAACCCCAATCTTATCTACCGTGATAGCGGCCTCTATTACTCCAGGACCTGATTCTGCATGCAAACTTTCAATGGGGAAATTCATGACCTCCCCCATCTCAAGGATTTGATGATATAAATCGGCATGGACACTATTACGAAGCATAGAATAACCGAAAAAATCAGGGGTGATGGGTTTTAAATCACGAAAACCTTTAGCACGGATACTCTCAGGTGTTTCATCGAACATAAAAAATTCATACTCTAATGCTGCATAAGCCTCAAACCCCATGGCAGCAGCCTTCTGAATTACTCGTCGAAGTAAAGCTCGCGGACATATGACTTCTGCATCACCCGCAAATTCAGCCATGAATAAAAGTTGATTTTCCTCAAAAATAAGATCACGACACGTTTCGGGCAAAATACGTACTAAAGTATCCGGATAACCTGTGTCCCAACCAGTGTATGTCCCATTATCATAGAGTTTATCTTTGGAATCCCAGCCTAAAATTACATTACAAAAAGAAAAACCATTATCAAGTGCGGAAAAGAACTTATCTCGACTCATGTACTTACCACGCATTATGCCATCCACATCAAATAAGCCAACTTTGACATGAGAAAGATCACGTTCCTTAACTATTTGCTTTGCTGCCTCAATGGTTTTAATATCCTTTGGAGTTAACATGACATGTCCTTTGCCTGTAAACTATATTTACCGATAATAGCTTAGATTATGTTATTGAATCCAGAGTTATTTTTTCTAACTTTTTAGGAATTTTAAAGCAGTCAATAATTGCGTAACTATTGCGCATACGGTATTATCTCCTCATTCGAATTAATCATAACGCAATCACTAACGAAAAATAAAATTATGTCAAATCATATAATTACTGATGCACCTGAATCCCTAGACCAATTTCTTCATCAAGTAGATTTGAAGTATCGGCAATCTCTTACTTCAATTCCTTTATTCAACCCACAAAAAACAGGGGCATGGAATAAAGAGCAAAAGAAAATTTTTGCTTCAGTTTTTTATCATTTAAGAGGCCACTTTATCAATTTTCTTTGGTATATTGCTAATTTTTCCAATAACGAATTAACAAAAAAAATCATCCTTGAAAATATTCATGAAGAATTAGGAATGGGGAGTTGTTTTTCGCATGAGATGCTTTACGAACGTTTTGCTAAAGAATGTGGTGTAGACATTCATGATGAAATAGTTAATGAAACTCACTATATCGCTTTTGCGAAAAATTTTAATAAATCTCATCTGCAATGGTTATCAGTACATGATGAAGACGAAAGAATCTCTGCTTTTGCCGCCTACGAGCGGCTTGATAATATAGACTATCCTTATTTAATGAAAATGGCTGACTCAATTCAATTAAGTCAGCATGCAAAAACATTTTTTAGAATACATACTCATGTAACACACTTTGATTCGACACTTAGCTTAATTCTACCTATTTGGGAAAAAACACCTGATAAAATAGTCACATCATTTGACTTCATCTACAATCACCAACAACAGATGTGGAATAATTTATCCAATTATATGTGCTCCTTAGCTTCATTAGAGGCCATTTAGAAGAGATGGTTGAGAGGAGGTGACGTCTCTTTATAGGCAAATAACGTCACCCTCTGCATAAGCAGGGAGCTTCTTGAAGGTATACTGCAAAGTGAAGTTTCGAACGAGATTTATTGCTTTTTAGGTAAGAGGGTAAATCTGGACTGAGTGGGGCTTTTAGACCCCGTTTTCGTGGAAAGTGACGCTTAGGTAGTGAGGTATAGGAAGAGCGACGAGCCTAATCAATTTTAGGGAATTTTACAGTAAAATGAGCAAATTCGTTTAATTTTCCCTTACAAAAAATATCACCGCCTGCCTCTTGCATCAGTAACTTACAATAAGCTAGTCCTAAACCCGTACCATTGTGACGTTCAGAATAGAAGCGTCCAAATATTTTTTCGAAATTTTTAGAGTATATTCCTCGAGCTGTATCCTTAACGTGAAGATAATTGAAATTATCTTTTCCTATACCAACTTCCAACCAAATAGAAATAATACCTTTACCTGTTTCTTCAATGTATTCAAGACTATTTTTTAATAAATTCCATAGGAGATTCTTAAACGCTAACTCTTCTAACCAAATGGAGAAGTTATTCTCATAATTAACATGAATGAGCGATTTTTGAGTTTCTTTTAATGGGTAATCCTCAACAGCTCTTTCAATTAAATTATGGATTGGATAAATATTAAAATTACTTGTATTGAACTTATTATGACGTATATTACTTAACTGCATACTAATGATACGATTACTTGTTTCTATCCCACGGGTAATCTTATTTAAACTTTCTTGTAAATCTTTTCGTATCTCTGAATTTTTAATTTTATTCAAAATAATTCCCTGTAATTCGGCTTGCAAATAAATACTGGCTAATGGGGTACGCAGATCATGTGCAATACTACTCGCCAACATCCGCATTCCTGAAAGACGACCTGCAATAATAATTTCTCTATCCCGCGCGAACAAAACACCAATCACGACTGCGGCAATGCATGTCATCGATAGACTAAATAATGAAATAGTACCTGGTATATATTCCATAACGCGATGGGTTAGAGAATAAGAAAAAAATGCAAGCCCGCATCCTCCAAAAATGAGAATAAGAGATCCTAAAGCACTCGTTACCAATAAAAGAAAAAAAATAGCAGAAACACAATTCATTAACCACAACGTAGAACAATGATTGATAAGTGTTAAATAGCAAAAGAAATAAGGCAAACAAAATAATAAAACGAGATACCAAAAAATAGGTAACCATTTCAATAAGGAACGCGGCCAAAATCGATTTACAGCCAAACAGGCACAAAGAAAAGTAGCAATAAGCCGCAAGCAAAACTCTTCACTCAGTTGAAAACTTTCAAATTTCCAAAAAACACCAAATAACGGATAGTTGATCATCATCACAATGCCAAATAATGTAATTTGGTGACTTGCATCTTCTGTTTGTTTCGCCAGATATCGATAAACAATAAGTAAACTCTTTTTTAACCGCTTCATCCATTACACTCATCTTTTTAACCCACTAAGAATAACATACTTCAGTTCCTTTTCTATTCGCTTTTTATAGATGTAATTCATTTCTTCAAAATAAAAACACCCCTACTCTATCTCACATGATTTTGTTAAACTCACCATACTTTAATTAAAGCAAAATGTTTATGGCAACTTCTCATACCCCCATGATGCAGCAGTATTTACGCATCAAATCAGAATATCCAGATATGCTTTTACTTTATCGTATGGGGGATTTTTATGAACTTTTTTTTGATGATGCGAAACGCGCCTCCCAGTTATTAGATCTTACTTTAACTCATCGTGGTCAATCTGCAGACAAGCCTATTCCTATGGCAGGTGTTCCTTATCATGCAATAGAGAACTATTTAGCCAGGCTCATCAAAAAGGGAGAATCAGTCGCCATTTGCGAACAAATAGGCGACCCAGCAACAAGTAAAGGACCTGTTGAACGACAAGTTACTCGTATTATTACTCCTGGTACAGTCGTTGATGAAGCCCTTTTAGATGCTAAGAAAGATAACTTACTTTTAGCGGTTCATCAGCAAAAACAAAAAATTGGTCTAGCATGGGTAGATCTAAGTGGTGGTCGCTTTCATTTATTAGAACTCACTCAAAGTAATCAGCTTAGTGCGGAACTGACAAGACTACAACCCGCAGAATTGCTTTTACAAGAGAACTCTCCCTTAGAAGAATATTGTTCTAATTTTCCGGTTAAATTAAGGCCTGGTTGGGAGTTTCAATTTGAGAGTGCCAAAAAACTCTTATGCGAGCAATTTTCAGTAAATGATCTTTCTGCTTTTGGTGAGCACGACTACCCTACCGCTTTAGTAGCAGCAGGAACTTTATTGTCTTATTTGCACACCACACAAAAACAAGCTCTGCCTCACCTAACAACGATTACGCTTGAAAATACCCATGATTATTTACAACTCGATGCCGCAACACAAAAACATTTAGAATTATTTGAAAATATCAGCGGCAGTCAGGAAAACAGTTTAATTTCTATCTTAGATAAAACAGCCTGTTCCATGGGCAGTCGTTTACTAAAGCGCTGGCTTGGAAGACCGCTCAAACAACATGAACTTATCCAAGAACGCCAACAAGCTATTGAAGAAATTATTAAGTTACAACAAACCCCTGTATTCAATCATTTACTCAAGCAAATTTGTGATGTAGAACGAATTGTCTCCCGTATTGCTTTAAAATCGGCTCGTCCTCGTGATTTATTTGTCTTAAATAACACTTTAGCGTTACTGCCAGAGCTTAGTACGGCGCTAGCAAACAACCAGAGTACACTTATAACCCAATTAAAAAAATATTTAAGGCCATTACCAGAGCTGCAAGAATTACTCTCCTCAGCAATCATTGAAAATCCACCCGTGTTAATTCGTGATGGTGGAGTCATTGCCGCAGGTTTTGATGAAGAACTCGATGAATTAAGAATGTTAAGCACACGTGCTAATGAAAAATTAATTCATTTAGAACAACAAGAAAAACAGCAGACTGGTTTATCTACTTTGAAATTTGGTTTTAATAACGTCCAGGGTTATTACATTGAGCTTTCTAAAACTCAAGCAGAAAAAGTGCCCCCACATTATCACCGAAAACAAACTTTAAAGAATGTAGAACGATATATCACTCCAGAATTAAAACAATTTGAAGAAAAAGTATTATCAGCACAAGTTAAAGCATTAGCACGCGAAAAATGGCTTTATGAGCATTTACTCTTAGAAATTCAAAAAAATATCAATGAGCTAAGCCATCTAGCACAAACGTTAGCACAACTGGATGTACTGACAACGCTTGCCGAACGAGCACAAAGCTTCAATTGGTCTTGCCCAAAACTTATACCTAAATCACAAATTTCCATTAAGGCAGGTCGCCATCCTGTGATCGAATATTTGTTGCAAGAACGCTTTATTGCGAATGATTTATATCTTGATCCATCACAAAACATCTTATTGATTACAGGGCCTAATATGGGGGGCAAATCAACCTATATGCGTCAAACTGCCCTAATTGTTCTTTTAGCACATATCGGTAGTTTCGTCTCTGCTGCAGCTGTAACTTTAGGTCCAATAGACAGAATTTTTACACGTATTGGCGCAAGTGATGATTTAGCATCGGGGCACTCTACATTTATGGTAGAAATGACGGAAACAGCACAAATTTTGAGACAGGCTACACATCAAAGCTTAGTGCTAATTGATGAAATTGGCCGTGGCACAAGTACTTATGATGGTATGGCTCTAGCTTATGCCAGTTGTACTTATCTGGCGACAACCATAAAAGCTTATACTTTATTTTCCACCCATTACTTTGAATTAACCAATCTACCACAACAATGGCCTTGTATTCGCAATGTTCACTTACAGGCATCATTAGATACTGGACGTATTGTTTTTTTATATCGTGTTGAACCTGGTTATGCAAATCGAAGTTATGGCTTAGAAGTAGCAGAGCTTGCAGGCATACCTACTGAAGTTTTAAAAATTGCTCATGCACATCTCAAACAGATGCAAACAGACCTCCCCGCCTCTCAAGCACAACCAAAAATCCAAATGCATCCTCGCCCACCTATTCTACAAGAGCTCGCCCAACTTGATCCGGATCGTCTGACTGCTCGAGAAGCCCTTGATTTAATTTACCGATTCAAAAACATGGAAACAATTGACATATAGCTGTATATTCTTAGATTTTGTCTGCAAATTGGAGATATTTTTGGTGAAACAGGTACCGAGACTATCGTGAAAAAACTCATCTCTCTGATACTCCTCATGACTTGTTTTGTACTCTTTGCCAAAGATAGTAGTGATCCAATATCTATTACACTTCATGGGGTTTCCGGAAAAGTAGAGGCTAATGTTGAAAAACGTTTGCAGGAATTACAGAAATTAAAACCCCTTGCTCAATTCAGCTTAGAAGATTTACGAGAGCAAGTTCTACAAGCAATCCAACCCTTTGGCTATTTTAAGGCAGATGTTGTTATTCAAAGACCAACTGCACAAAATTTGATAGTTACCATCCATCCTGGCCCGCAAATCATGATTTCAAAAATCAGGATCGAGCTGGTAGGCGAAGGAGCACAAAATCCAGCACTACGTGAAGTAATAAAAAATGTACCTTTAATGCAGCATACTCCTCTTTTCACAGAACAATATGAACAAACTAAACTAAAGCTTATTGATACAGCAGAAAATCAGGGCTATTTACATGCCCGTTTTCAGAAAAATGAAATTTTAATTGATGAAGAAAATTACACAGCAGAAATTACTCTGATTCTTGATACGGGCCAGCTTTATTATTTTGGACAAGTTCAATTTGATCCTACCTATATTAATCCTAAGTTATTACATCGTTTTGTGCCTTTTCATCCAGGCCAAGTGTATTCAGCGGATCAGATACTTCAATTAAATAACGAGTTATCCAACAGTGGCTATTTTAGCTCTGTACTCGTGAAACCACAGATTTCAGAAAACTCCTCCGTTCCTATTCAAATCCATACTGAACCCGTGTCTAAATATTCTTATACTTTAGGTGCAGGCTATGGAACTGATACTGGTGTCCGTGGTCGAGCTGCTTTGCATGTAGTTCCAGTAAATCGCCAGGGACATAAATTTAATCTGTTAGCTCAGGGATCTTTTGTACAAAATGCATTGCAAGCTCAATATGTTATTCCCGGCCAAAATCCTGTAACGGATCAATATACGCTTACCGGTAATTTTTCAAATTTAAACTACAGTGCAGGTTATAGTAATTCATTTCTTGTATCACTTGCACAACAACATCGTGTAAAAAACTATCAACGTACTTTATCGCTCAACACCTTATACGAAGGTTTCCATTACGCCTTACAACATGATACAAAGCAATTTTTATTTTATCCTAAAGCAACTTTGACCTTTAGCAAAACAAAAGATCTTCTCTTTTCTCCTTCGGGTTATAACATCACCATTAACGGTCTTGCCGCTAATAAAATTGCTTTATCTACAATTAATTACGCTCAAACGTCATTGGATGCAAAGGCTGCGATACGAATAGAACCCTGGCGTTTACGACTTTATGGGCATGCCATTCAAGGCTTTATTGCAATCAACAACATCGAGCAACAACCTTTATCGCTTGCATTACTTTTGGGGGGAACTGATAATTTAAAAGCCTATAGCTTTAACTCAATAGGACCAAGTAGAATAATTAGCTACGCGGGTTTTGAGATTCAAAAAGAAACGAAAAAAAATTGGTATCTTGTTGTTTTTTATGATGCTGGTGCCATTTATAATCCGAATCCAATGAAAAGTTATTATGATGCAGGTGGTGGTTTGATGTGGGTTTCTCCCATAGGCCCAATTAAAGTGGGGTTAGCTCAAGCCATCAATCATCGATGGCAACGTGATAGTAATAGTCCTCGATTAGTGATTAGTATGGGGCCCGATTTATGATCCGAGTGCTCGTAAAAACATTAAATTTTACTCTTTCACTACTCCTCATACTGGGTTTAATTGTTGTTTTTTTATTTGCTACTACGCCAGGTTTAATATGTATGATTCAATTAAGCCGCTTTTACATCCCCGGCACCCTGAAAATGCAACATGTTGAAGGCAGCCTAATCAATAATTTTACGGTAGGGGAAATCGAGTATCAAAATAATTCGCTTAAAATAACAATAAAACAATTAAATGTTCAATGGAATCCTCATTCCTTGCAAGAAAATCAACGACTCACTGCTCAATGGCATGATTTACAATGGGAAAATGAAAAAAAACCCCTAATAAAAAGCAAAAAAGGAACAGTAATTGCGACAGGGATCTTACCTAATCTACAAATGAATTTGAATGCCAAAGTTATGACAGCATTGAAGAGTGATTGGACCATGGACGCGAAAATTAACGGCACTATCCCCTGGCAATGGACTTTTGATGCGAGCCTAACACAACCTCAACCTTCATTATCTCAAGATATTGTTTTATACACCAACCTATCCACTAAAGGTAAAATCACAGCTAAAAATCAAGGGAATTTATTACTCACTATAAGCCCAGGTTTTTATCATGAACCGAATAACAACACTATTCCTGTACTTCACTTCAAAGGAGGAACAATAAAAGTCACACTTTCTCCTGCAAAACTTGAAGGCACAGGGATTTTAGTTGTTGATGAACATAAAAACTTAAACATGGAATTTCAATTACCTAAATTTGCTCTTAATACTGGCCTCTCTGATAATCAACCTATAAATGGCAAATTATCATTAGATATAAATTCATTAGACTTTTTAAACAAAATAAGTCCTGAAATGAATAAACTAAAGGGGCAATTGACCCTTGCATTAAACGTAAAAGGTACAGTGAAGAAAAGACAAATCGAAAGTCAATTAATACTTAGCAAAGCAAGTTTTTCTTTACCTAAGTTCGGACTCAACTTGGATACCTTAGAACTTAATGTTCATGGTACAGAAAAATCTTGGGAAGCCACTGGATCCATCATATCTGCTGGCCATCATCTAGCCCTTGCAGGAAAAGGTACATTAAGCAGTCAGTTTACCGGAGAGCTTACCCTAGAAGGTAATGATTTCCCCCTTATTAATACCAGTGAATATCAAATTCATATTTCTCCAAAACTTAGTCTTCATGTAACACCCACGATACGCGCACTCTCTGGCACTGTTCTAATTCCTTATGCTGAGATTAAGCCGCGAACTTTTCACAACAGTATTTCATTACCCGATGATGTAGTTTATAAGCGCAAAGAAAACCCCACTTCTCCTGTTATTTTTCTCAACAGCATGGATATTGCCATTGAAATGGGTAAAGAAGTTGCAGTCAATGTTAAAGGATTAAAAGGCTTTTTAGATGGAACACTTCATACAAAACAATTACAGGAAGGATCCCTTAATGCGTATGGCGAATTATCGATTAGGGAGGGTACCTATAAAGCATATGGTCAAGAATTAGCAATAAAACAAGGACAGTTAATTTTTACCGGTGGGCTCATTAACAACCCGGGAATTAATGTTCGTGCCGTAAAAAAAATCAACACAACACCAACAACTTTTTCCAGTTCAAGCCAGCTTTTAGATTTTAATAGCACCAATCTCCAAAATATCAATTATGGTGAAACAATGACTTTAGGTGTAGAAGTAACAGGACGCCTAACCCAACCCAAAATTCAATTATTCTCTGAGCCTGCTGTTCTTTCACAAGCAGATATTTTGTCTATGCTTATTCTTGGTCGTCCAGCGAATCAAGCCAACAAAGCTGGAGCACAATTACTTTTAACAGCTATAACCTCCATGAGTCTTAGCGGTAATACGAACAGCCTTCGACTTTTAGAACAGCTGAAACAAAGCGCAGGCATTGATTTTAATGTACAAACCAATACAAATTATAATCAATTAAACAATACTGCAAGTGACAGTACTTCTTTTATGGTAGGGAAATCACTCTCGAAACGACTCTATTTAAGTTATAATATTGGTCTGTCACAAACCGATACAAATATTTTGACCCTAAGATACATGCTCAACAAATTTTTTAGTATCCAAATAAGCAATAGTGATACAAGTAGCGCTATTGATGTTTTATATACTTCCAAGAAAAAAAATATTTCTAATAAAAAAAGATAGGGTCTTCTGATACCCTAAGAGACGAGGATTCATTCCATGACCGATTACAATATTCCATTAAGATTAACTCGCTTAAGAAGTAGCCCCATGTCTCGTGCTTTAATCAAAGAAACACGACTCCATCCCCAACAGTTTATTGCACCATTATTTATTAATGAACAACTTAATGAACCCCAAGCGATTCATGCTATGCCTGGCCAATTTCAATTAAGTCTCAATTGCATTCCCCAAGAAATTGAATTAATTAGCAGCTTAGGCATTCCTGCCGTATTACTGTTTGGTATTCCCAAACACAAAGATGCTTTTGGCAGTGAATCTTTTAATGATGAAGGAATTATTCAACAAGCAATAAGAAAAATTCGGACTATTAATAAAGAACTATTAATCATTACTGACCTCTGTTTTTGTGAATATACTGATCATGGCCATTGTGGTGTTCTTAAGGGAGAATGCATTGATACAGATAAGACTTTAGATTTTCTAGCAAAACAAGCTGTAAGCCACGCTAAAGCTGGAGCAGATTGGGTAGCACCCAGTGGAATGACTGATGGAATGGTCAATGCCATTCGCCAAGCACTCGATACTCATGGATATCAACATATTCCCATTTTAAGTTATAGCGCTAAATACTGTTCCTGTCTTTATGGACCTTTTAGAGAGGCTGCTCAAGGAGCCCCCCAATTTGGCGATCGCAAAGCATATCAAATGGATCCTGCTAATAGTACTGAAGCCATTAGAGAAACCACTCTGGATCTTGATGAAGGAGCAGATATGATTATGGTAAAACCAGCTGGATTTTACCTAGACGTCATCGCTAAAATGAAACAACATTTTCCAGAGGTACCCTTATGTGCTTATCAAGTAAGTGGTGAATACTCCATGATTAAAATAGCAGCACAAAATAAGCTCATTAATGAAGAACAAGCAATGGTGGAAAGCCTGATTGCGATAAAGCGTGCTGGAGCAGATTTTATTATCTCTTATTTTGCTAAAGACATCGCACAATTACTCAATCAGGGATTCTATAGATAGACACTAAATTATTTTACGATATACTCATGGAGCATCCTAACCTAAAAGATGCAGTTAAATCATACAACGCGGGCTGTTTGAGATTCAATACGCCACAGTGCCTTCGGTACAACTGCATTTTTTAGATAAAAATGTAGGAAGACGAACGGGTTTAAAAGTTATTGATTTTTAGGATGCTAGTAGCTTTCAACCAATTATTTAATGGAGAAAAAGAGATAATGAATTTAATTTTTAAAGGTTTTTCAGCAGTCATTTTAAGTTTAAGTGCTGCAACCGCTTTTGCAGCTCCTGAGTATTTAATCACTCATAATTATACTTCTGAAGAATCAAATGCTTATATAGGAGGTATTGTAGCTTCTCCTTATCCAACGGCTGCTAATATAACCCAAAAGGTATATTGGAATCTCGTAAAATTGGCATGTTATGGATATACTAGCCCCGATAAAAAATGCACTGCCCTAATTAAAATGGCCACTAATACCCCCAACCCTATAGAGGTAGGTACGCTTACATTAAATCTTAATTCCGGTGACATAACTCCAAAAGAATTAACAAATAATGGGTATCATCTTGTAATCAATGGCCCTGGTGAAGCAAGCATTACCAAATTACCTTAATATTTTATCTGTTGGAAGAATTCACGTAATAACATCCACTGATTCCTATTTTTCTGTAGCCCGGATTAGGCAAAGCCATAATCCGGGAGAAGGCGGGGTACAAAATTCTCGGACAGCTTTGCCTAATCCGGGCTACCCGTACTTAAGTTACATGACGTCATTAAGCGTTCCTGCCTCATGCACCGAAAATCTGCATTTGGCATATCTTGCGCAAAAATTCAGCCTTTCACCAAGAGACAAGCATACCCCCTGAACAGATGCTATCCTGTTTAAACAGTAATTCAAAAACCACCTAAAAACACAAATAGAAGTTTTCTTAGTTAAAGATATTAAAAAAGCCACTGAACGTGGCTTTTGGATGTCAACAAACTCTATTGCACTCAAAATTTACTTTGTTGGTGCCTCAGGAATTTTATCAATAATCCATGTTAATTGAGCGCCTACTAAATCTGCGCTGAAGCTGCCACCATCAGCATCTACTGTGTATGCAGAAGTGGGCGGTAATGCTTGCGTAGCATCAATACTTGGATTACTACCTGCAAATAAATGAGTATATCCAATATCGACACCAATATTAGGTCGCCATTGATAATGAGCTCCGACTGCAATAGCCCAACGATCCACATCAGGTAAACGAATGTTTCTATCTGTATTATTTGTAGGAGTTTGGTCATACCCTCCCCCCACACGCAACATCAACTTTGGATTAACATGATAATTTGCACCAATTGCTACACGCCACGCATCATGAAAATTTTGCGGTACATTAAGATTAACATTCGCCTGGGTAACTTCAAAAGGTGGCAACGCGCCTATATTTGGGGCCGCAACATTATTCAATTGAATTTCTTTAAAAACTCCCCATCCAGTATAAACAACTGACCCTAACAAAGCCAATTTTTGATTTATATCTTGATAGGCACTTAGAGTAAGTACATCAGGAAATTCTTGTGGATTACTGAATAAATCATCATTCTGGCGAGATGTAGAGGGAGGCAACGCCGGCTGAACTAAGAAGAAATCATTATTGGCTAATATTCCGGATAAACGGCTATGTCCATAGAAAACATGCCTTACTCTGGATTGATAATTAATACCAATTCGCGTGTGGTTGTCATTAAATATCCCCATCACACCCACATGGAAGCCAACGCCCCAAGACGAGCCTTTATTGTAACTTAAAGAATCAACGGTATAAGGATTTTCATCGAGGGCCGTAAAAAGAGTCGGTGCACCAACCATTTGATTGAATTTGACACGAGACCATTGCATATCAAGACCTGCACCCAATGCAAAATGCTCTGTAAGCCGAGTACCTAATTCAGGGGAAATATTAGTAGTTAATACTTCAGTATAAGTTGCTGCATAACGAACAGGCGAATAAGGTGACCAGTCAGTAGCCAAACCATATGGGGCAGTAACACTTAAACCAAAAGTAGTACGCTCACCTACAGGAAGAGCATAATGAAATGAAGGGACAAACGCACTATAAGCCCCACTCACTCCTTCAAAATCTTGTACATATTCAATAGCAGGAGGAAAAGGTGCAGGTAAACCGGTAGCAGTAGTAAACGTACTCGTTCCATTGAGTTTTAAAGTTGGAAATATACCTACGCCACCAAACACCAGTTGTTGTTCACGAAGTAATGCTAAACCTGCAGGGTTATACCAACCTGTCGATGCATCAGCTGCCTCTGCTGCAGCACCAGCTGCATAGTTACCAGTAGTATATCCAGCACTTTCTCCATACAATGAGAACCCAGCTGCATGCGTCACACCAGTAGCCAGAACACCAATCACAGCCGAACTCACTAGTGTTCTTAAAGGTTTGTGCATATTTTTCACTCCTGAACTCCTTAAATATTATGCCTCAAAAATCAAATAAATGTCCGCTGGAACCGAGTGTACTCTGTTTTCATACCATTAAAAATACTTTTTTCCTATTATATTCAAGAGGAAATTAATATTGGCTCATAATGGATCAATTAAGATCACAATGGATTATTAATGGATTTCATCGCTTGAAGATCTAAATTATAAAAGTGTAGTACTTGTGTTAAGACTCCCGTCCATGCTAATGTGTATTAATTTTGTGCGGAAAAATACGATGCGGCAAATAGTCACTAAATTTGGAGGAACAAGTGTTTCCACTCGCAACACTTGGGATAGTATTGCGTCAATTACGCAAAAACATATGAGCTCTGGGGTACAACCCGTTATTGTATGCTCTGCATTAACACAAATTTCAAATAAGCTTGAAAAAGCCATAGATGCAGCATTAATTAATGAGCATCAAAGTATCTTGGCTGAGATTCGTAAAGGACATCTTCATCTTGCCGAACAGCTGGAAGTCAATCCTGAGTTAATTACTCAAGACCTACATCAACTTGAGCAATGGCTTACTGGTATCGCTTTATTAAAACAAGCTCCTGCAAAAACTCATGCGCAAATTTTAAGCATGGGAGAGCTCATGATGACACGTCTTGGACATGCGTTTTTGGAAAAACAAGGAATTCGTTGCCAATGGTACGATGCACGCGAGCTCTTAATTAGTACCCCATTTCCTGACGGAGACACAGCAAATTACCTCACTGCGCGGTGCGAAAGTGAATATTCTCCTGAATTGGTAGAAAAATTTATCGCCACTGGTGCTCAAGCGATTATCACTCAAGGCTTTTTTGCTGCAAATCCTCAAGGAGAAACTGTATTATTAGGACGAGGAGGCTCTGATACTTCCGCAGCATTGCTCGCAGCTAAATTACAAGCCGCGTCCTGTGAAATATGGACGGATGTTCCTGGAATTTATACGGCCAATCCTCATCAACTACCCCAAGCCCGTTTATTAAAAAAATTAAATTATGATGAGGCACAAGAAATTGCTACGATGGGGGCTAAAGTACTCCATCCTAATTGTATCCCCCCCGTTCGACGAGCTAATATTCCGATGTCGGTCAAGTTTACACAATTGCCGGGGCACTCTGGGACGCTTATCACTAAAGATATTGATGAAACAGCCCCATTGATTAAATCGATACAGATTAAAAACAGTATCTTATTGATTTCCATAGATACTTTACATATGTGGCAACAAGTTGGATTTTTATCAGATGTATTTACAGCTTTTAAGCACCATGGTTTCTCGGTAGATCTACTTTCGTCTTCTGAATTTAATGTTACATTGTCCTTAGATATAAACAGTAAGATACACGATCGCCCCGCCATTAATGCTTTATTAGCAGAATTAAATCAGTTTGGACGTGCAAAACTCATTGAGCCATGCAGCGCAGTAAGCCTTGTAGGGCACCACATTAGAACAGTACTGCCGCAACTTGGTCCAGCATTAGAAGTCTTTGAAGCAAAACAAGTCTATTTGATGTCACTTGCTTCGAATGATTTAAACTTAACGTTTGTTGTCGATGAGTCTCAAGCAAATCAATTATGTCAAAAACTACATCATTTACTCATAGAAAATAATCCACAAATCTTCTATTACTCTAAAAGTTGGCATGAAGAGTTTGGCAACCCTGTTGTTCGTACTATACCTTGGTGGGAAAAGGATCGTGATCGCTTACTTACTATTGCCAGCTCAAACTCACCTTGTTATGTCTATCATAACCCAACTCAAGCTGCCAAAGCGAAACAACTACTAGCCTTAAAAGCGATTGATGCATTGTTTTATGCGATTAAAGCAAATCCTCACCCTGCTATTTTAAACACCATGGAAAAAGAAGGAATTGGCTTTGAATGTGTTTCGATTCAAGAAATAGATAGAGTATTGGAGCTATTCCCCAATATAGATAAAAAACGAATTTTATTTACACCTAATTTTGCCCCGAAAACAGAGTATGAATATGCATTAAACATAGGCTGTTATATTACTATAGATAGTTTATACCCTCTTGAACATTGGCCTGAATTATTTAAAAATCGAGAAGTCATTATCCGTATTGATCCTGGCACTGGAGCAGGTCATCATAAACATGTATCAACAGGTGGAAATGAATCAAAATTTGGCATCACTCAAAACGACATAGATCAAATTGTAGCATTGACCCAAAAAAATAATATTCAAGTGGTCGGCTTGCATGCACATTCAGGTAGTGGAATTCTTACGCCGGAACTCTGGCAACAAACTGCATCTATGCTTGCCTCGCTCACTGAACAATTTCCACAAGCAAAATCCATCAACTTAGGGGGCGGCTTAGGTGTAGTTGAAAAACCTGGACAACAACCATTAGATTTCGCAAATTTGGATGCCTTACTTATGGCAGTAAAATCTCGCTATCCACAAATTAAAATCTGGCTTGAACCCGGTCGTTTTTTTGTTGCAGAAAGCGGTGTCATTTTAGCTAAGGTCACTCAATGCAAAGAAAAAGG
Source organism: Legionella cincinnatiensis (assembly GCF_900452415.1). Lineage (NCBI taxonomy): Bacteria > Pseudomonadati > Pseudomonadota > Gammaproteobacteria > Legionellales > Legionellaceae > Legionella > Legionella cincinnatiensis. The sequence continues at coordinate 2,736,912 of NZ_UGNX01000001.1, forward strand.
CAAAGTTAAATTTATTGGTATAGAAACAGGAATGAACTCTTTAATTCGACCTTCTTTATATGGCGCTTATCATGAAATTGTAAACTTAAGTCGATTATATGAAGAAAAAGCTGGATTCTCTCATATAGTAGGCCCTATCTGCGAATCTGGGGATACTCTAGGCTATGATCGTTTATTACCTGTAACAGAAGAAGGTGATGTGTTATTAATTGCCAATACTGGAGCCTATGGACGTTGCATGAGCTCACATTACAACCTGCGTCCACCTGCACAGGAAATTGTTTTAGAATAAACATGTAGCCTGGGTGCAGCGAAGCGAAGCCCAGGTTTAAATGTAGATTTGGGGGTTCGCTTCACCCTGACTGCATTTTGGGAAATACCATGTTAGTCGATAGTGCTCAACGATGCCACGCCACTGATCCTTCTTTATCCTTTATCGTTCAAGCTCCCGCAGGCTCGGGAAAAACGGAAATACTGACTCAACGTTATTTACGGCTATTAAGCACTGTAAAAGCTCCTGAACAAATTGTTGCATTAACCTTTACTCGCAAAGCAGCAAGTGAAATGCGGGAGCGTATTCTATTTGCACTACAGCAAGCAGCAAATCATCAACCAGCCAATAGCCCGCATCAGCAAATGACATTAGATTTTGCTCATAAAGCGCTTCATTTTGATGCTCATTATCACTGGAACTTATTACAACAGCCTAGTCGATTAAGAGTTATTACTATTGATTCTTTATGTCAAAGCATCAATCAGGCAATTCCTTTATTGGAAAAACAAATTGCCTACGCACAAATTACTGATAAAACGAGCAGTCACTATTTAAATGCCGGCCGGCATTGTATCCAATATGCACTGGTAACACCGCACTACCAAGAAGCAATAAAAACTCTTTTATTGCATGTTGATAACCGCCAAGATCGATTACTTGATTTATTTAGTGAACTTTTATCTCAAAGGGAGCAATGGATTGTACCTCTATTTCAAGCACGTGCCCAAGAAAAAGCAACTTTTGAACATGCATTGAAAATTATAGAACAGCATGAATTAAACCGTTTCAAAAAAAGCGTACCTCAACATATAGCCAACGAATTAACTAAAAATGCGCGCCAATTGGCGCTCATAGAAAATAATCCCGACTCTCCTCGTTACCTACTTAGAGATTGGTATGATTTTGAACAAACAAATCAAGAGATGGCAACAGCTTTAAGCAAGTTGCTCCTTACAAATGACGCTAATTTTCGTAAAAGTTTCGATCATCATGTGGGGCTTCTAAGTAGCTCTTGTTCTCCTGAGGAATATAAAAAATTAAAAAATGCAAGCAAAGAACTATTAAGTGAACTTAATGAATATCCTGATTTTCTTGAGGCATTAATCCAAGTAAGCAAATTACCCAATCCACAATACGATCCGGAACAATGGGGGGTATTACAAGCCTTATTTTTATTGCTACCTCTTCTTGTAGGTCATTTACACGTATTATTCAGTGAAAAGAATGAAGTTGATTTTACCACCATATCCCAACAAGCTTTAGCTGCATTAGGCGATGCAGATAATCCTACTGATTTAGCATTATATTTAGATAATACACTTCATCACATTTTAGTCGATGAATTTCAAGATACATCAATTACTCAATTTGAATTGTTAACTAAATTAGTGCATGGCTGGCAGGAAGGTGATGGTAAAACTCTTTTTATTGTTGGTGATCCCATGCAATCTATCTACCGCTTCAGGCAAGCAGAAGTAGGATTATTTTTTAAGGCTAAAGAACAAGGTATAGGATCAGTCAAACTTCACCCGCTTGAATTAAGCTGTAATTTTCGATCCACACAAACTATTGTTGATTGGGTCAATAAGCACTTTACACACATTTTCCCGGCACAAATTGATATAGAATCTGGAGCAGTTCCATTTCATCCTAGCGTTAATGTCATTAAAAATAAAGAGAATAGCGCTATTTATGCCCTAAAATTTAAAAACCGTGAACAAGAAGCACAAAAACTTATTCAATTCATTCAACATGAGTTGCAAGCCTATCCTCATCAAAGCATTGCCATCTTGGTTCGCTCAAGAACACAATTGAGTACAATTATTCGTTTGTTGCGCCAGCATCAAATTCCCTATCAAGGTACTGATATCACGTTACTGACTCATCTTAGTCATTTGCGGGATGCGTGGTCATTAACCCAAGCTTTATTAGCTCCAGCCAATCGCCTTTCATGGCTTGCAGTTCTGCGTAGTCCTTATTGCGGTTTGTCTTTACCAGATATTCATGCTATAGCTCGCTTTAATACTAAAAAGTCTATTTATTTTGCTTTATTAAACCTTAATAAAATTCAGGGAATAAGTGAAGAAGGTAGCGTCCGAGCTGGTTTTTTAATTCGTGTAATGCACCAGGCATTAACCCAAAGATATGAGACCCAACTTTCCTCATGGGTGATTCATACTTTAAAAAAATTGCACATAAATAATATTCTGAATGAAAGCCAACTCAATGATCTTGAACAATTCTGGACCCTACTCGATCGTTATGAGGAAGATGGCCGTTTGCCAGATATGAAAGAGTTTCTCATAGAACTTAAGAAACTCTATTCACAGCAAGCAAACTCCTCTCGTTTACACGTGATGACAATCCATAAATCTAAGGGTTTAGAATTTGATACCATTTTATTACCAGGGTTGGGAGCACAAGCGAATCATGGAGATAAGCCCATGTTACGCTGGCTTAACTTACCGACCCAAAAACATGGCAATTTATTATTGATGTCACCGATACACGCGGCACACCAAGAACATTGTGCGTTGTATGATTATCTTACTCAATTAGATGAAGTTAAAAGTCGTTATGAAGCACAGCGATTATTATATGTAGCCGTAACACGGGCAAAATCGCGCTTGTATTTAATGGATTACTCTGAAAAATCGTCGAAAAGTTCATTCCGCAGTCTTCTTAAACAGCAAGAATTTATCGACGATGAAACAACATGTCTCACCGAAGAAGAAAAGTTATCGTTACCTAAACTGCAACGTTTACCACTCCATTATTATCTCAGTCCAAAAACCGATGTTCTCTTTAATACCAATACATCAACTACATCTTTAGCAACCAGTATTCCTCGATTAATCGGTATCATAACACATCGGTTATTACACTGGATTTGTGATCATCACCCAGAAACAATAGCTGAAGTTCCCTGGAATTTACCTCGTTATGAATTAAGGAAATTAGGATTTGATGAAAAAATGCAACTTGATGCATTACAAACAATCCAAAAGCAGATTACCAGCCTGTTTGAAGATCCAACAGGTTCATGGATTATTGCCAAACATCAGCAAGAGCTAAATGAATATGAATTATTAGTAGAACAAAAAAATATCCCCATTACCCGCATTATTGATCGTACTTTCGAAGATCAAGGCAAACGCTGGATTATTGATTTTAAAACAGGCAAAGAAGATGAGGGTTCCTTGCTCAAGCACCAACAGCAAGTCAATGAATACAGTTCTTATTTATCAAGCCGCGTTTATCTTCCTATCTATTGCGGTATCTATTATCTTGCAAGCAATCATTGGGTGAGTTGGCACTATAACTCTGTTTCAATTCTTACTGTTTCTGATGAAATTCCATAAATCAAAAATAGTAACAAGAATGTTTGCTAAAGACCAAATCTAATTCTATGAAATAATACCTCTGTGCGTTATTATTCCATTTTGGTAACCTCCCTAAACTTAACGTGAGTTTGGGATAAGAAAGGCAAATCATTACTCCGGCTCGTTCGGGCTGAGGAGGCGTCTTAAAGCCTTGCTGCTATGACTTCGCCCGAACGAAATCAGGTAGATTCTGGATCTTATCCATAACTCACGTTAACTTAATAACGCTGAGACTAATCCATGACCACTGAAAATACTGTAATTCACTTAATGAATACCTTAAAAGACCCATTTCTTGGCCTTACAGGTAAAGAAATGAATTTACAGTGCAGCATTGAACTACTTCAAAATCAACTGATCCTGAACCTTACCGCTGGTTTTCCCTCTAGCTTATTGGAAAAGCAATACAAACCCTTATTGCTTACAGCGCTACAGTCCGAATTCCCCAACCATCAGGTTGTACTTCGAATAAGTCATTATATTAAAGCCCATAGAACACAACTTGTTGGTAAAGGCTTACGCGGTGTCAAAAATACCATTGCGATTGCGTCAGGAAAAGGAGGAGTAGGAAAATCTACAGTGACAGTCAACCTTGCAACTGCATTAGCTCGCCTTGGAGCTCGAGTAGGAATTTTGGATGCTGATATCTATGGCCCAAGTATGCCATTAATGCTTGGTAAAACAGAACCTGTACAAGTCAAAGAGGATCATTATCTTCCTGTAATAGCCCATGGTATACAAACGATGTCTATTGGTTATTTAATGAATAATGAACAAGCATTAATTTGGCGTGGTCCTATGCTTGCTAAATCTCTTATCCAAATGTTGGATATTACTCTTTGGGACGATTTAGATTATTTGTTCATTGATTTACCACCTGGAACTGGTGATATTCAACTCACCTTGGTACAAAAAATTCCTCTAACCGCAGCCATTGTAGTCACTACCCCACAAAACGTAGCAACCCTTGACGCACAAAAAGCATTAAGCATGTTTTCTAAAACAGGAATTGATGTATTAGGTATTGTAGAAAATATGTCCACCCATATCTGCAGCCAATGCGGGCATCAGGAAGCCATTTTTGGTACAGGTGGTGCGGCATCTCTTTGTGCCAACCACCATTGTCTCTTACTGGGCCAACTTCCTCTAGACATACGTATCAGAAAACACTGTGACGAGGGACATCCTACTGCAACTCAAGCCCAAGATGAGCTAACAAATACATTTATAAAAGTAGCAATGAGAAGCGCTATTGAATTAGCGAAAAAACCAATTAATTACGCGGATAAATTTCCCAAAATTGTTGTTGAGTGAGATCTTTTCAAAGGTATAATAGGAAGCTTAAATTTGGTCTTAGTGAAGTGGAGTTCAGAGTTAGGGAGTCGTCCACCTTACAGAGCTTAATCCCTGGTTGCAAGCAACCAGGCTACAATAATAACAATCAAAAAATAAAATAAACCATGGAACGATCAATAATAATAATTCTAAGTATCCTGTATTCGTGTTTAAGTTTCGCCAAATCCTTATATCAAATTGATTTAATTATTTTTACTCATCCAAATCAAATTAGTGGACTAACTATTAATACCCCCCTCCTCCCACCAAGTTCAAACGCAATATCTTTACACCCAGATACAGAAAAATCTGGGAAGCCTTATCGTTTGTTACCCGTATCTTATTCAAGTCTCCGTGATGAATACTACCTATTAACCCGTAAAGGCCACTATCAAGTACTCGGCCATTATTCATGGAGACAACCAGCAAATAATCAAAGTCAAGTTGCCTTGCCCTTTGTTGAACATAATGGTTGGCAAATGCAAGGAACCCTAGATATAAGACAAACTAACTATTATTCTTTAGATGCAGAACTTCAAGTATCTCCTCCAAGTAATCCACATGAATCGTTTATAGTGTCACAAAAGCAACGTTTAAAAGGGAATGTAATTTATTATTTGGATAATGCACAGGTTGGCATGGTAGTTAAAATTCATCAATTATCATAGAGTACTCCGCAACTAAGATCCAGGGTCTCCAATATGCCCATCTTCCGCGAAGCGGAAGATCCAGATGCAGCAAACATCTTCATCTTACTATTCTGATGATTAACAATGATAAAAACTTAACAATGAACAAAATACAATATTAATGGAGATATTAAAATGTTAAAAAAATATTTAGTAAAGCATGAAAAAAATAATACGCCAATAAAGACCTCAGTCCAGAGTCCTGAATCTAATAATATGATTCAAACATACTTAGAGCAATTACACATACGCTCTAAAGAGCAAATATCCCAAGAACAAGCAGAAAAAAACTTTAATGGGATGTTTGATCAATTATTTAAAACGCCAGAACAATACGAATCGTATATGAAAAAATATACATCTGATGGAATTGGAGCCAGTATTTTTCCTACTACATCTCCCAATGCATGCTTATTACCCGATCAAATTAAGGACGAATTAACAATAACCCCAATTCATCATTCAAGTTTTTGTAGATCAAATAAAAGACCTTCTCAACTTGGTTTTTTTACTCAACAATCAAATGCGAGTGAAAAATCAAAAGATCAAATTGAGGAAAAGTCTGACACATCTTCATTTTGTACATTAAGTTAACGTGGGTATTGGATAAAGAATCTATTGAGAGCCAGCCTTCAGCCCGAACGCTCCAAGTGAAAAATAGATCAAGATCATTTTTTAGTTTAAATTTTGTGGGAATAGATCAGCTCGCGAAAGCAGGGGCCCATGCTAATGAAGGCACAATTCCCCTATAGATTTGAGCAGATTACTGCTTACTGAGTCATCTTCCAACAATACATAGGCATCAACAGCGGAAGAGCCAAGATACTTATCGTTTACCAGGAGGAAAAACGTGATCAAACACAGTCGCTCCTCCTTCCACCACACGTTGTATTGAAGTATTCATATCTGAAATATTAGCATCAGACTTACTTGAAAAGAACCCCCAAAAACCACCTGATTGCTGGCGTCGCCCTACTTCGTGCAATCCAAATAACGCTGCGGCGGTCAGTGTTAGTGACGCAAATGTGCCTAATCTGGGATAAAAAGGTGACATAAACAAATTTCCAAAACTAATCAATGCACCAGTTTTTAATACTTTTTCAGGATTTATTTGATCTCGAGGCATACCAATTCCTTTGATAAATCATTCAAGCGATTATCTGTGATTGCTAGGACCTTGCGGAAATAGTTCATCAAATATGACTTTTCCTCCAACAGCAATATTTGCCGCAGCAGTTTGAACTTCTGTGCTCTTATCACCTGTAGCACTACCAAAAAATGTATTTAAATTATTTATTCCATTGGCAGCAGGTCTTCTTCTTTTACCGATCTCATGTGCACTATATAAAAATGCACCGGTAGCTACTAATGCAGCAGATAACCCTATTTTTGCATCAGCCCAATAAAGCGGAGCAAGAACTGTATTGAGCAGAGCAGCTAAGGTCACTGTCTTGCCTACATCATCTACATTTATTTTATCTCGTGCCATACCAATTCCTTGTGATAATTATTTTCCAGTACAGACTATTGGAGAGACAATAAAATTGCAAGCATAATTTAATAACCTCTTGTATAGTAAATCAGCATTGATCTTGGATTATTGTTTCTCATCAGACCAAATAAAAAACATAGTGGATTGAAATAAATTAAAATGAACTTATAATCACAGTTTTTTGCACTAGATAGAAAGAAATCATGTCGAGCCAAGGTAAAATTATTAATGCAGTCAATCTATGCCTCAAGCAAAAACCAAATATTGATTTTGAACTGAACCAAAAAGGAGTTTGTGCAGGACTCGCTGCATTATATGTCAAATATGCCTTAGAAAAGAAAGCTGCACAGTTTTTCTCTTTACTTGACCAGTTGGCTTCTCTACCCAGTAATTATCGTTTAGGGAGCAATCATGCTATTGACAATTTCATTATCCAAATAGATAAAGCATTTCGTCCATCTGAATATTGTGGTTATGAAATCCATCAAGGTGATCTCGAAAAAACCTTAGATATTCAAAATAAACCACTGAGTAATGAATTGAACTTAGGACTCATTACTGATGAATCCTGTTGGAAAGAACTAATTAAAAAAATCAGTCGTAATGATCGATCTTATTTTATTACGAGCAAAAATCATGCGATTGCATTAACATTCCGCAATGGAAAATATGTTGTCTATGACCCTAATTACAGTAAAAAAATAAAAGAATTCGATTCAATCGATGAGTTAATTAAAGAAATTAAAGATTGTTTTGAATATACTGAGCATACTTTCGGCTTAGCAATTCGCAGCTTTGCTCATCCTAATGATGCTAAAGAGTCTTATCCTACCTATGAGGAACTTCACCAAATCGCTTTTGCTCATCAAACACATACAAACTCCAGTGCATTTGCTGCCCTAGCTGGAGATATCAATACCCTAAATTATTTATTTAAAAAGGACAAAATCGACTTAGACTCCTTGGCAAAAGAATATCTTCGTCCAGAGTTTAATGACCTATTACTGCAACAACCTAAATCTTCTAGGATCAAAAATGCCCTGCTACGAGGGATTATGGTAACTCTTTATACAGGAACTCACAACGAAACGGAAAAACTAATTCATCACTATCTCAAAACCTATACTACCCTTGAGGAACAGAATGAATTAAAAGAAGTAGTACAAAAACAACTGAGTGAACCACTACCAGACTTAATGAAAAAGAAGGCAAACTACAGCAGTCTATTAAGGGTTCTTGATCAATTTAATCTACCCCCTCATCCAGAATATCAAACGAATTACAATCACTTACAGCTTTTAACCTTTATTCATCAAGAGAGTAATTTCCAAATAAGTCATTTGTTTTTAAGCAAGCTCTCTCCTGAGCAACTCATCAAGCAAATTCAACATGCAGCAATTGCCAATCAACATCATGTCTTAAGTTTATTATTTACTCATTTAACAAATACCCAGATTGATCCTACAACCTTTCCTTCTATTTTTAATAAAGAAGTGATTAATAAAATTGATGCCACGACCTTATCAAAACTTCTTAGTAGGGGTTTTATGGTCAATACTAAAGAGCCTGATTTACTCTTCTTATGCATACAACGTAAAGATAAATCCATTTTTGAGACTTATGCCCGTGCTTGGTCAGAACAAACAAACCACCCAGAGATTTGGAAGCAAATTGATAAACATGAATACTCGTCAATTGATCTAAGAACATCAATAGGCTCAGCTTCGTTACTGAATGCACTAATTTTTCTACGTAAAAATGAACATATAAAAAATGCTTGGCGTAAAGATATTCCAGCAGAAATAATAAAAAGTGGCTTAACGATAGCCATTTTAAATGATAACCAGGAAATGTGCTTATTTCTCCAAGAAAAGCTTAAAGATCCGCTTGAGATAGATACCTTAGAATTTCTTTATAAAAAAGGACTAGAAGAAAACAATTTAGCCATTTTATCCATTCTCACGCAATTAAATTTCAATGTATTACGCATGACTCAGGATATTCGTGCTTTATTGATGCTTTGCTATGATTATGATGATTATTCAGTGATTGAACATTGTTTTGAACAAGCAAGTCCTAAGATTAGAAAACTTATTTTAGAATACAGTTTAATGTGGAACCTCACACCAATCATCAAGATATACATACAGAAGGAACCGCAACTTTTTAATGAATACCTCAATGAAGCAATGCAAACCCCATCAAAACTCGCGAAACTGAATCGAACAATAACCTTGCTTCCTCCTGATACCCTTTCATTAAAATGTGACGAACAAACACAAAAAAATCAAATCAAAGAATGGTGCAAAAAAAAGCTATTTCACTTAGCTGAAACATTATGTATAAAAATAACGTGGAAAAAAGAGGAACTGAATGAATTCATGGATGAGCTCATACATGATAAAAATGAAAATGGAATTATCTTACTCTTAAAAATCTACCCTCAGTTAAAAGAAAAACCCGAACTTACTGTTTTGCTCGCACGAAATAATTTATTAAAACCTTTGGACTTTTTACTCGCCCGCGGCCACATTATTAATCCTGATTTAATTGAACAAATTTTCACAGCTGCTTTAATGCAAAATCACAAAAATCTAGTTGCACGATTTTTGAACCAAGGACTGATAACTCCAGCAACAAACCTAACGCAATCCTTAAAAAAGCTACTCCAAGAAGCCATAGAAAAAGACAGTGACGCTATAGAGCCTTTTATCCACTCTAAGTCTGATTTTGCACTTGATTATAAAGAATTATTCCTTTTTAGTTGTGCTCAAAAAAAGGAAAAAATTGCAAACCAATTACTTGCTCAAGAATTTATCTTGACTGACACTGAAAGACAATTCGCAATTCAGCAATTATTTGGAGAACAACCTGCTTCTGAATTGTTTGAAAGAGTCTATGCTCACGGTTATGGCAGACTTTACCAATTATTATTAAAAACAAATATTAAAAACCCAAGAGCATCATTGCTAAGTTCCATTAAAAATCCAGAACAAGATCCCGCATTTCAGCAAACAGAATTGTATTTAAATCCTTTAAAACGAGCAATTAAAGAAAAAAATGAACCCGTTTTTAATAGCTTATTTACCCAAAGTGAATTACCCGCTGATCCCGATCTTGGAGTATTAACATTTTTGAGGGATCCTCTTCTTTTTCCACGTGTCTTATCCCTATTTGCAAAAAAATACGGCTTAGAAAAATTATTAACAGAGGCATTAAAACACAAAGAATGGGTGGTAGTAGCTCATCTCATTGAAAAGCAACCATTAGATGATTTGAATACCACTTTACAGCAACTTATCCAAGAACATAAGCAAGAAATTGTAAGAGCCTATCTGGACAATCTCGAATCTCATTATGATAAAATGGATGTTCGTCCCCAATTGTTTAAGCTCTTCAATAACATCAACGCTCTTGCGCAATTGGCCATTCCTTATCAGGAAACCATTCAAAAAACTCTAGAACGAATTGAACTAAGTATGCTCCATCATCAACTGGATTTAAACAATCAAATCTATCGTTATACATTCAGTCACTTACCCTTTAAAAGAGCGCTTGAAGAGATAAGTAACATTTTTGTGGAATGTCAAAAAATCATTATTGAGAAGCAGATCGATTTGGAGCAATCGATTGAAAATCCAGAAATAGTGAATGCTTTGGCACAACTAAAAACCATCATGTCAGGCCATGATGTAACACCTGATTACTTAAGTGACGAACATACCGATCTCTTAGAGAAATTAATTGAAAATCCTAGGTTTAAAGAAATTTGCCAATTAGAATTAAAACTTTACTTCTTACTCAAAAACATTCAAAAACCATTTTCAGAACAAAGCCAAACAAATCAGGAAGAATTCAATACAATAATTAAATCACTTCATGAATGTTTGGTCCAAAAAAAATTACCTATTAGTTTTGTGGTCCCTGAAATTCAAACTCATTTAAAAACGTATCAACTCAAAATTCATCCGCCAAAACCAGTCCAAGAAAAAGAAAGACTTCCAACTTTGAAACAAACCACGAACTCTAGCTTAAATAGTCAAAAAGCAAAATGCATTCAATCCTTAAATCACTATCTAAAACATCGTGATCACACTTTAAGTTACTTTTCTTATTTCTTTGATTATTATCGCGGAAAAACTCGTGCCCAACATTACAAAAATTTAATTAAATCGGCACAAAGCGAACGAGAACTATACCTTATCGAATATGCCATTTTAGTTAATAATAATGGCACACAATTAAAAAAAGACATGCTTGCAACACTTAACTATAAAGATTCCACAGCAGCAAAAGATTCACTCAAAGCAATTATTCGTAAATCTTATTCAAAGTATGAATTAAAACAATTAGATAAAGTAATTGAATCCATCAATCAAAAAATTAATGTAAATGATCGATCTGCTACTACCTACTTATTTCACGATGAATTAGCCTATTTAAAAAAAATAAATAATGCTCAAACAAGCTCAAAAAAACATTCCTTTTTCCAACCGAAAAAGCTAGAAAAAATTGGATTTTGGCAGTGGATTGCAAGCTGGTTTGATAATACAAATGTTTCTGAGAAAAACCCTAGGCCCAAATAATATTGGGGGGAAGGTAAAAATATTAAACCGCGCAATTGTTTATTTTATAAAAAATTGGCTCAATATAAGGATTAACCGTATCAAAAAAATTTTTTATTTGATGTTCATGAATTATAATCAAAAGGCATTCCATTATTTCATTAGTGTTTAAGAATTTCTTAATTTTAATTTTTTAACATAGTGATTTAATGTTATTCTGACAATGGAATTTATTGGAGGAAAAGTATGAAAAAAGTTGATGAAATTGATACCCCTGTGAGTACAGAAACCAAAAAAGAAAAAGGTCGTTATGAGGGCTATATTAAAGAAATGAAAACTTTCGAAAACCGCCTCGCCTTTTTTAATCAAATTTTGGATAAAGCGCTTAAAAATCCTAATGATAAAAATTTAAAAGAACTGCAAGAGTGCACAGAGAATCTACCGTTCTCACATCAATCTCCAAAAGTGTAGTCTCACCAAAGTACTTACTATTCTGAGGATTAAATGACTATCCTCAGAATCAATAAAAACCAGATCTGTCTTCATAACAAATTATTAAATTGCAGTATATTGACGCTACCCACTCCGAGCTTACAAATATTCCACAATAGAATACCCCCTTCCTAACATTCATACCTAGATAACCGACTGTTAATTATCACGTGGTTAAAATAAACCATATGAACGATATTTTTACATCATATGGGAGACCTACTATGAGAGCCAGAATAATGTATCAGGCAATAGCAGCCACGAGAAGAATGACATCAATGAGTAGAATAGCATCTATGACACCCCCCCCTTTTACATCTCCTCCACCGGTTATAAATTCAAATGTCATGTTTTCTACACCTACTCGTGCTTTTTCCACATCGATTCATTCTTCCAACATCCAAAATATAATAAAAGAATATATTGATAATGATAAAGAATTATCAGAGACAGAAAAATCACAACTGGTGAATTCAGTATCACTGGAAGTTATGGATCTCATTACAAACGCCCCACAAAATTTTAGAATAAATAAAAACTTACAAGAATACTACGATAGTATTGACGTCCACGTCTCAAATAATCCAAATCCGAAAATTCAGGAAGCAGAAGTAAATCCTACAGGCAATATGCCCCAAGGAGGAAATGAAGCTAAAGAGAATGTTAAAGATGAGACCACTCAAAAAACGAAGGACTCATCTGCTAAAAATATTATGTCAGCAAAAGAATTACAAGATAAAGTATTCAGGGAAGCCAAAGAACACGTACAAGACAATCGGGGACTGTTATTTGCTTTTAATCTTGTCGAAAATACTCTAAAAAAAGCCTCAGCGCCTTTGTTTGATGGTTTGTATACTGCATTTGCAGATAAAGATGGAATACCTGAGCATAAATCAAAATCCGTCTTAAATGTAGCCAAGTGGATTGTATTAGCCATTCTAATATATTCCCTTCATGAGTATTACAACAAGAAATACGATGAAATTGAAAAAATGGATAAAAGCGTTATTGCAAGATATTCAGATGTAGAAGACCTTTATGACAAAGCTGTTTTAATTGCTCAGGAATGTGTTCGCCAAATGAACTCAATAAATGAATTAGAAAAAGATATAGATCTAAATCAAGAACTCTTAAATCTATTGGAAAATTGCGCTAACTCAGAAAATGATCCTCATGGTTATTTAACCAGGTTTAAAACTTTTTTCCAGGCCCATCTTGATAGCTTTCTCCATGATAAATCCATAGAAACATCCAAGCTGGACCATAAAATTCAACGAGAACTCAGATCCCGAGAAGAACAAAATCCATTAGCGTCCAAACTATTGGAAAGAACAACAGGATTTCAAGGCACAAAAAATGCCTTAGAAGATAAAATCAAGGAATTAGATAGGGAAGTAGTACATAAAAAAGAAGGTATACGTATAAAAGAAGAACAAATAAGTTTGAAAAAAGAGCAGATTAAAGAAATATCTGAAAAAACGGAAAAAGATGAAGTGAAAATAATGAGAAATCCGTTAGTCAGGCTTGGAATTTTTACACCTCAATTTCCAGCGAGCAAAAATAATTGCTTATCATGTAAAGAAGAATTAATAAAGATTAAAAAAGAAGATGAAGAGGACGATGATGACACTCTCAGGATGTCCGTTGATTAAAATGTAACAGGTCGCTCCCTTTCAAGCTTCCTCTTAGTCAAGTTAAAACTTTTGGAGGTAAAATTGGGGCTTAAGTACACATTGGAAAAAATGACTCTCAAAAAGCAGCATAGATGGGTATGGCTACGTACACAAGAGAGTCATTTTCATTCACGAGAAGAATTTTCGGTAAGGGGTTATGATTCCGTCTATCAAGGAACACCTGTGAATTAGCGTCTTACAAAATTTCTCATGTCATCATGAAATGATTCATCGATTCATAAGAACTGTATTAGTCCAGAACTTTTAGTTTATGAGTAAAATAAGAACAACTAAAGAGTTTACTCCTCATTTGAGGAGTAGCTCCTGTTACTGATCTTTCTCTATATGCTGGTGAATATAAGGAAGCGCCTCTTTCAATAATTGCCCTACATGCTGTATTACTCTGGAGTTAGCGCGATTTTGATGACAGTACCAACATAAGTTTATTTTTTCAGAAAAACCTTTTATTTCTAATCTTATCAATTCCTCATCATAATATTGTTTGGGTAATACACTCCATCCTAATCCTCTTTTTATTAATTTTTTTATTGCAAGCAAAGAAAATAATTCATGTTTCACCAGAAGCGATAACTGCTCTTTGAAAAAAAGCTTTTCTAAATTATCTCGAATAGAAAACCCTCTTTCAGTTAGGATGCATGTATATTGAGCAAGCTTTTTTAAATCAATTTCTTTTTCATTTGCTAATTCATGTTTGGAAGACACAACCACATAAACATCCTCTTCATCAAGTTGGTTACATACAATTGAACTATTAAGGACTAGATCTTGAGTGGTTAATGCCAAATCAATTAAACCATTTTGTAATGCAGGAATAAGCTCTTGCTTTCCCATCTGCTTGATATGAAAATTGGGAAAATTACTCTGACTTTCATTTAAATAATCAATAAATAAAGGCAAAAATTGATACGTTGGAAAAACTGATGTGCCGAGAATAATGGGCACTTCTGTAAGCTCAGGGTTTTTTAAATTAGCAGCAGCATCACAGAATGTATGAAGAAGTAATCGAGCATATGGAATGAGTAACTGCCCCTCCATGGTTGGAAAAATCATACTTCCTCTGGTTTCAAATAATTTAACTTTAAATTCATTTTCCAAGTTACTAACACGCTTGCTTACAGCCGATTGAGTAACAAACAAACGCTTTGCTGCAAGTGAGTAAGAGCGATATTCATAAACCATTAAAAATGATTTTAATTCGTTAGTATTCATAATATTAGCTTCAAAAGTATGATTCACCTACATAATATTTTTTATTTTAGCACTAATCATCTAGGTCCGATATGGAGAAGCTATGCTAAAATCAAATTTTAAATTTTATCTTTTTCTAATAAACGCAATGCAAAATGTCCTAATAAAATTTTTTCAAACCTATTCTAAGACTGAAGCTCCTTTTATGCATCAGCAACTTACCGAATGGAGTGCCACCCGTCCTTTAGCAGGATTACGCATACTTCATCATGTCCCTGTAGTGGTTAATACCTTATTAAAAATTGCCTGTTTACTTGAAGCAGGAGCTGATGTCACCGTCACAAATCCTAGTGATTTTTGCCATGCTCATCCACAAGCTGTAGCCTCTTTAAAAGAAGCCAATATTTCTTATGTTGAAACACCTCTATCTCTTGTTGGAGAGAAGTTTGATCTTTATTTTGATTGTGGCGCCCAACTCTATCAATTTTTAGGTTCTCCCAAAATAGGAGCAATTGAATTAACAGGTTCAGGAGATTATTTTTATCGACATCACGATCTTGATTTCCCAGTGATTAGCATTGATCGCACTTTAACAAAACAACTGGAAACGGTTTTAGGTTGTGCCGAAAGTACCCATATGGCACTCACAAAACTAACAGAAATCATCCCTAGTGAAACCTCATGGATTATTTTTGGTTTTGGCAAAATTGGTCGCGGAGTGGCTTATTTTTGTAATCAAAATAAAATTCCAGTTGTTGTTGTCGACATCTGTGAAAAACAAAGAGGTTTAGCCAAAAATCTGGGTATAAAAGCCATCAATCCTAAAAATTTTAATGACCTAGAGTGCGCGTTAATTGAAGCAAATGTTGTTATTACCGCAACCGGTAAAAAAGCTATTTTGAATGATTATCCTCATTCGTGGTTTAGCGGCAAAATCCTAGCTAATTTAGGTGTTTATGACGAATTTGGCCCTCATTTTAGTGAGGATGAAGTACTAAATCATAAAATGCCAGTCAATTTTGTTCTTGAAGATCCCACCCCAATGAAATATATAGATCCAGAGTTTTATATTCATAATCTTGCTTCATTAATGCTACTTAAAGAAAAACTCGTAAATGGTGTCTATGGAATACCCGATGAGATGGATCAAAGTATTATTCAGCGTTGGTGCACTTATCATGCATTTCCCTTAGATCAAATCAAATTATGGTTTTATGATCCTAATCGGTGATCAAAAGACTTAGTGATTTATTAAGATTTATTGATCATTCATACCCATTACCACAGACTTTAATCTAGGTTACATCGAAAGAATAGAGCCCTATTAAAAGTCTTTATCATTTAAAATAAATTTACACATTGTCCATCATACTATATATTTGCGTCATTTCTGGTAAAATCAAATCAATGAACTCATCGTCCGCAACACCAACACATAGTACTTCAAGAACCATAATTTGGCTGATCAGCGTATTTTTTTTACTATTTCAATTTTTTTTACAATTATCATCAGGAATCGTTATTGGCGCAATAATGCATGAGAAAAAACTCACTGCATTAACTGCCGGTCTGTTGAGTAGTGCTTTTTATTATGTATATACTACCATGCAAATCCCTGTTGGCCTTCTTTTTGACCGTTACAACACTCGTATTCTATTATCACTAAACGCGCTACTTTGTGCTTTAGGTTGCTTTCTATTTTCTACAGGACATAACTTATTTATATTATTTTTAGGCCGCTTAATTATTGGTGGAGGTTCAGCTTTTGCATTTGTTGGAGTAACTCGCGTTTTACGGCAACATTATCCATTAAATCAATATGCTTTTATGATTGGACTGTCTGAAACCTTAGGTTTTACCGTTACTGTATTTGGTATGATTGGAATGGGAACGCTTATAAACCACATTAGCTGGCAAAACTTTATTGCTGGCGCAGGAGTTATAGGACTGTTAATTTCTGCCCTATGCTGGATATATATTCCTAATAATAAACCTATCATCAATAATCGCGCTCAATACAAAGTACATCTTTTATCAATGTTAAAAAACAAGCTTGTCTGGATAAATGGATTATTTGTTGGTTTAGAGTTTTCTGTTATTACTGTTTTTGCTGCGATGTGGGCTGTGCCTTTTCTCCAATTAAAATTGGAGGAATGTACTCTAAAAACAGCAAGTATTCTGACTTCTATGGTTTTGCTAGGTGCAGGCTTAAGTTGCCCGATTTATGGTTGGCTCTCCATGTATTTACCTAAACGCAAACCATTAATCCATATTTCATGTTTATCAACCGCTATTTTATTTCTTCTAATGCTGTATTTACCCATACATAGTGTATTCATCATGAGTATTTTGCTCTTTGTTATTGGGCTTTGCTGTGGCGCTTATATGCTTGCATTTACGATTGCAAATGAATTAGCACCTCCGGAATCACTCTCTGCATGCACAGGCTTTACCAATACTTTGGCAATGTTGAGCGCTCCTTTATTACAACCATTAATCGGTTATTTCTTGGATCATTTCAAGGGAAATACCAATTTTCATGCGCTCAATGATTATCAACTTGCTCTTTTAATTATTCCCGCAGCATTAATTTTAGCGAGTCTATTATCACAATGTCTTCCAGATAAATCATCTTAAATTAACGTCAATTATGGATAAGAGATCGAGTTATTACTTCGACCCGTTCGGGCTGAGGAGGCGTTTACGCCGTCTCGAAGCCTTGGCAGGTACTTTCGAACCCGATGCCAAGGCTTCGAGACGGCGTAAACGCCTCCTCAGCCCGAACGGCTCGTGATAGAGACTCGTTATAATTATATCTTTATCCATAATTCACGTTAAATTAACGTGAGTTTCGTATAAAAGCACGTGGTATACTATGCACCGTTTTCAGGCTGAAGAGATGCCACACATAAGCGTAATAGCATCAACTTAAGGAGCCTTGGATTAGGCAAAGCCGTAATCCAGGCTACAGACTAAGGAGAGTCCGCGCTTTGTTTGGGATGCGCGTCTTCAATAAAGATATGCGTTAGCATCCTCTTGAACTGAGAGATCTCCACAAAAACTATGCATTTAGCTTAACTTCTAAAGTATCTAGCTCTAATACTTTATTTTGACTGAATAATTGTTGCATAACAACACAAAAAGCACCTTTGCTTTCTTTAGAAAAACCTGCAACAGAATTTAATTGATTTTTATCTTTCAATGTATTCATTAATTTTAAATGAAGCTTAGGATAGCGAATTTTAACCATACATAGATCATTATCTAAGGGTTTTATGGAAATGAATTGTGACATTTTTACTTTATTACCCAAAGGATCAAGCCAACCAGCCACAGCGGCACTAGTCGCATCTTTTTCTTGCAGATTTGCTGAATAAAAACCGTTATCATCATTTAAATTGCAAAATGCTGTGCTTATTTTATGGGAATCCTTTTGATCATCGCTTAACACTAATTTACCGAACCACGCTTTATTCCCTGTAACAAATTGCTCTTTATCATCAATACGTAAATGTCCATTAAGTTGACTTGTTTGCACTGCTTGCAATTGAATTCCAGGACGTAAAGCTAAAATTTCATTATCCTGATTTGCTTGCTTTAACATATCCACTTTGAAATTAAAGCCTTTTTTATCTGTTTCCTTCACTCCAAAAATCCAACTATCATTGATAGGATTGTAACGTATAAATGAATCACCTACATGCCAATCCAAGGATGTTGATTGCTCTATTTTTTCTTTACCTTCATAAAAAAATACAAGCTCATTTGTTTGGCCATCAATTAAAGCAGCTTTAGCATAAAAGTCGACACCCTGTCGCTGCATTTCAAAAAAATAACCGTATTTATCGCCACTTTCATTCTTTACCATTCCGGAAAAAGTCCAACTTCCGGTCATTGGAACAATAGATTGTTGTTGTGGTTGCGGCATTTTTTCAGTTTCAGTCGCAAACAACCCAGTACTTGTGTGGAATACGATTAAAAATAGAAAACAGCGAATCCAAGCAAACATAATCAGCAATAACCTTTTAACTGTTGATGTAACCACAATGCGTTCCAAAATGCATCATCCAATACAGCATCTACCGGTAAATAATGCATTCTGTCTGAACTAAATGATCGACATTTTACTGCATCTTTTTCCGTCATAATAATAAGTGATTCAATATAATTCAAATCTTCCGGCTTAAACTGATAATGATCAGGATAAGAACAGGTATTGAATTCTATCCCTAATTGCTGCAAAGTGGAATAAAAACGTTGAGGATTACCAATTGCAGCAATTGCCTCCCAAGTTCCATGTAGCGTTTCGGGAGCAATCTCTTCATCAGTATTTAATTTTTTAATTTTCCCAGGTTTTAGGATCATAGAATATGCATTTTCCATGCTTCCTTCATTCACCACAATAAAATCAACTTGCTTTAAGCGGGATGCCGGCTCTCTTAACGGCCCAGCAGGCAAGCAAAAACCGTTTCCTAAGCCGCGTGTTCCATCAATAACAGCAATTTCAATAGCCCTTCCCATACAATAATGCTGCAATCCATCATCACTAATAATGATTTCGCTTTGGTATTTTTTCAAGAGATAGCTTACTGCTTGCGTTCGTTTTGGTGCAATCACTACAGGGCATTTGGTTCTTTGCGCCAATAATAAAGGCTCATCCCCGACTTTTAAAGCAGAATCATGGCATTGGACTTCATAAGGAAATTGTTTTATTGTCGCGCCATAACCACGACTCACAATACCCACCCTTAATCCTTTTTGTTGCATTTTTTGAGCTAACTCAATCACTAAAGGAGTCTTGCCTACCCCGCCAACAGTAATATTACCGACAATAATAAGAGGGACGGGACAAGTGATTTGGTAAAAACGCTGCAAAAAATAGCGTCTCAATGAAACCGCAATTTGATAACCCCAAGACAATGGGCGTAATAGCCATTGTAATGGATGTGCTCCGTACCATAACTTGTCTAAAAAAGAAAGCATCAAGCTATAACTTCCTCTTGAATAATACCTATGCGTTGCATTCCCTGAAGCTGAGCATAATGCCCTTGCCTATCAAGTAATTCCTGATGCGTGCCTTGCTCCACAATACGCCCATATTGCATCACAATGATTTTATCTGCATGCTTTATTGTTGATAAACGATGAGCAATAACAATGGTAGTTCGATTTTTCATAACCTCTTCCAAAGCAATTTGTATGTATCGTTCAGACTCACTATCCAAAGCTGATGTTGCTTCATCGAGAATTAAAATGGGCGCATTTTTCAAAATGGCGCGTGCAATCGCGATTCGTTGTCGCTGACCACCAGAAAGCAATACACCGTTCTCACCAACGCGAGTCTCATAACCTTCGGGCAATCGACTAATGAACTCATCGGCAAAAGCAAGTTTAGCCGCGTGCATAATTTGGTCGCGGCTTATATCTGAACGACCATAAGCGATATTATTGGCTAAGGTATCATTAAACAAAGTCACATTTTGACTCACTAAAGCCATTTGCTCTCGTAAGCTCGACAAACTAATTTGATTGATAGGAATGTTATCTAAAGTAATGACACCTTCATTACTTTCATAAAAACGAGGAATTAAACTGGCTATAGTTGTCTTACCACTCCCAGAATGGCCCACTAAAGCCACTGTTTTTCCTGCTTCCACGGTAAAGCTCACATCATGCAATACATTCTCACCTTGTCTGTAAGCATAAGATACTTGCTGAAACACCAACTCACCACGCACTCGCTGTGGCAAAATAATGCCTTGTTCTTGCTCAATAGACACATCAAGCATATTGAAAACACTTTCGGCACCCGCCAAACCTTTTTGGATCACCGCATTGAGTGTTGTTAATGTTTTCATGGGTTTTATTAATTGTATCATCGCAGCAATAATTGCCAAAAAAGAACCTGCTGAAACAACAACCACAGTAGATAATTGAATTGCTGCTGCAATAATTGCAGCAATCCCTATAGCAATGACAATTTGTACTCCTGAGACATTAAGTGCCTTACTTGCAGCCACCTTCATATCATTTTGGCGTGAATGTTCTATCGCCCTACTAAATTTTTCTGATTCATAAGCAATACCACCAAAAATACGCACCACTTTGTAGCCTTCAATAGCTTCACTAGCAATCTCGGTAACTTCGCCCATTGTTTTTTGTACTTTATGGCTGATTCGTCTTACTCGTTTGTTTGTGACATTCACAATAAAGCCCACAAACGGAATAGTTAAGAGAAACATGAGTGATAATTGCCAGCAAATCACAAACATTACTGTAAGAAATCCCACAATTAAACAAATATTTTGGACAATATCTGTTAGAGCATCTGCACTTACTTGAGCAACTTGCTCTACATCATAAAGAATTTTGGAGAGCATTTGTCCTGAAGTTGCTTGATCATAAAAATCAGCAGGTAAGCGAAGAATATGATTAAACACTTTTTCTCTTAATACCTTAACCACAGATCGAGCAACCCAGGTCATACAATAACTACCCAAAGAGCTAACTAGTCCTCTTAAAGTAATTCCTATCAAAACGATATAAGGGATTTTCTTAATAAAATCCATATCGACATTAATAAAACTCTTGTCAAAAAAGGGACGCATCATGTAAGTAAACCCAGCATCAATCAGGGAGTATAACATATTAGCGAAAACACCTAATGCCAGTATTGGCCAAAACGGTTTTATATAAGTGAGCAAACGTTTGTAGAGGATACTGGTTTTAACTGTGAGTTTCTTTTTCATGAATTAAGTGGTCAACCGGCCAAATGCATTATTGTAACTGTTATTACATCGAAGTGCTAACGTTAGGTTTATTCTAAGGTCATCTTAATGCGTGTGTAAGCGCAACAAAAGCCGATTTTTTGCACATTCATATCCGAAATACTTCCTGGTTCAGTAGTGACTGTGGCCCAAGATAAATGATGTTGTTTGGCAAAGTTTAAACGAGCAAGCAATAATCTTTTTTGCACCCCTCTACCTCGATATTCAGGTAACGTACTCGTCACTCCTAAATCACAAAAATCATCATGCATGGCAATTGTAGCTCCTGCTATAATTTCCTCATTATCATAAGCCGCAAAAATGCTGACTCCTTTAGATTGAGCATAATGAATAAATTGATCTTTAGCTTCAGGAGCCGCAAAACCTAGTGCTACTCGGCTGGCCCATTCCTGGATTTCATCGGGCTTTATCTCTCTTATCACCAATGAATTTTTATTAAAATCAATGGGTTGATATGTTTTTAAATTAAAGACGGACACATTATTTAATTCATTGATACAATAGCCACGGTGACTTAAAAAAATAGCAAGCTCATTTCCTACAAAAGGACATAACTCAATATCTACCCGTGGATGATTTAGGCTTCTATAAAAATGCTCAATGCATTCAATTTCAGTTTTAAATTGTTTTACTTGAGTATTAAAGCCCCATCCAACTACTTGTGATAAATAAGAATCAAAGCCAGAAAAACAAGCAGCACCTCCATTAATTGCCAATACTTTTCCTTCTGGATACTGCTTAGTGACCTCAATGTGAGTTTGCTTGATGCAAGACTCCATTTGTGCGGCCAGATTTTTAGTAATACATTTCATTAATCACGCCCCCTGTAACCTTAGTGAAAACAGGAAATTGTCCATCCTTTTTAAGATAATCCGTGTGCTAATTCATAGACTAATTTTGGTCCCTGATAAATCAAACCGCTATATATTTGTATTAATGAAGCCCCGGCGTTCAATTTTGATCGAGCACTATCACAACTATCAATACCCCCTACCCCAATCAAAGTCACCTCATTACCGACATATTGTTTCAGCAAACGCAAACACTGAGTTGATAATTCCCAAAGAGGTTTACCACTTAATCCTCCTGACTCTTCTGCGAGAGGTAAATGCTCTACTCCTTTACGTGAACAGGTTGTATTTGTCGCAATAATTCCTTCGATACCTAAATTCAAAATGACTTCTGTCATTTGTTTCAGTGTTTCTACCTGCTCGTCTGGTGAGATTTTAACAACTAAAGGAACACGACGTTGAAACTTATCAGATAATTTAATCTGCTCAGCCTGAATTTTTGACAATAAATGGGCAAAATACTCTTTTTGTTGTAATTGGCGTAAATCTGGAGTGTTGGGCGAAGAAATGTTAATCGTTACATAGGAAGCATGTTCATAAACTTTCTTAAGGCAATAAATGTAATCATCTGCAGCACGCTCCAGTGATGTATCTTTATTCTTGCCAATATTAATACCTAATACTCCTTTATACCGTGCCTTTTTTACATGAGTCACTAAAGCATCAACACCTTGATTGTTAAAACCCATACGATTAATAATGGATTGAGTTTCTGGTAAACGAAATAAACGAGGTTTAGGATTACCTATTTGTGGTTTTGGCGTGACCGTTCCTAGTTCAATAAATGCAAAACCAAGCTTAGCCAATGCATCTAAATGCTCGCCATTCTTATCCAATCCTGCAGCTAAACCAACAATATGAGGAAACTGAATTCCTAAAGCGTGCACAGGTTGGGGCTTTGCTTGCTTAAAACAAAATCTAGGTAGGTAGTGTAAAGCAGACAAACTTAAAGTATGGGCTTTTTCGGCATCCATACTAAAAAGTAAAGGACGTAAAATTGAATACATAGAGAATCCTGTAGCCTAGATGAGGCGACGCGTAATCCGGAAATTCGGTGTGAGCAAAACCCTGAGTTACGCTTCGCTTCGCCCAGGCTCATTAATTAATGAGAGTTCTATATAAAAATAACCGTTATTATTTAATATAAAACTGATTTTATTAAAATCGATCCCATATAAATGCTATGCATTTTATGGGATAACGTTCATTTAGCGACGTAAAAGTGCCTTTTACGCCGAATTCCCGTTAATTAAATATCACATTTCTGAGCCCAAACTCGAAGCATTGCATTTTCTGATTTGTGCAAATGGTAATCCACTTCTCTAATTTCTACACCATAACCACTTTTTTGCAGCTGCAGTAATACTGGACCTAAAAGCTCAGAGCTCTTTCCTTCCATATCATTCAAAGGAAAAATTCTAACTTCTTTAGCGACTCTTGCTAATTCACGAATTACATTTAAATGAAAATCAACGGTTTGATCTTCTAAATCTGCAAATAAATAATGAGCACTTAATGCAAAGTCAAAAGAAAAATCAGAATAAGGTAAATGATAATCAGCAGCTCCCCAATAGCGCCCTTCAGCCTTACCTTTTTCATAATCGGCAAAGAATGATTTCATTCCTTTTTGTCGATATTCAAGCAACTGCTCTAAACTACCATTACGGCTAAAATCAAATTGCTCTTGCTCTTTACGCACTTCCTCCGCCATTTGAGCAAAAATCATCACTGCTTTGGAAGATAAAGTGTCTTTATCCAAAACAAACAAGGGATCACAGCTTACCGCTTGATGTGCCTCCTGAAATTGTTGTGCGTTTACGGCGCTTGGACCACACCCATATTCTAAAATTCGGGAATTCATATCCTCTTGAGACAAATCAAACATCTCGCGATACTCATCAACACTATGCCCCCAGAGTACTAACTTGCGCATGAACGACTCTCCTAAATAGATAAACCTGAACTCTTAAAGCTAAACGCTACATATTGCTACTAACCGAGCAATAGTCATTCTTTCATAGACGAGGTCTCACTTCGATACGACGCTAGAACATCTAAAATAATGGATACCAACCGGCGCGCGAATGACAACCTCTCCACAACTTATATTGAAAGGAATACGTAGTTTTCTTTCGGCTTAAGATTAGGCGATTTTTTAAACCAGGTAAAGGAGATTCTCCAAATTATATTAAGAGTCCATACTATTACGCTAAATAATGAAATCTTTTCCTTGGTATAGAAATTTTATTTGCAACTTCAATTCGATTGGGTATAGTCTAACAAATTTGTTAAAAATCACGGGAAGTCATCTATCATGTATACAGGACCGAACTATCAACTTGGTGACACTTATAATATGTTACGCGAGAGCGTCTATCAATTTGCTCGTGCTGAAATTGCACCACTTGCTGCTCAAATTGATGAAACAAACACCTTTCCTCATCACTTATGGAAAAAATTAGGTGACATGGGTTTGTTAGGAATTACAGTTAGCGAAGAATATGGTGGCGCCAATATGGGGTATCTCGCCCATGTAATTGCCATGGAAGAAATTTCTCGTGCCTCTGCTTCTGTGGGCTTAAGTTATGGTGCTCATTCGAATTTATGCGTCAATCAAATTTATTTAAATGGAAATCACTCTCAAAAACAAAAATATTTGCCTAAACTTATAAGTGGGGAATACATTGGTGCTTTGGCTATGAGTGAATCCAATTCAGGATCAGATGTAGTCAGCATGCAATTACATGCTCATCCAGTAGGCAACAAATACATTCTCAACGGCACAAAAATGTGGATCACGAATGGGCCTGACGCAGATGTCTTAGTAGTTTATGCCAAAACAGACAAACACGCAGCAAGTAAAGGAATCACCGCCTTTTTGATCGAAAAAGGAATGTCTGGCTTTAAAACAGCTCAAAAACTAGACAAACTGGGAATGCGAGGTTCAAATACGTGTGAGCTTGTTTTTGACCAGTGTGAAGTGCCCGAAGAACATGTTTTAGGTGAAGTAAATCAAGGTGTTAAAGTATTAATGAGTGGTCTCGATTATGAACGCACCATTCTTGCAGCAGGACCAGTAGGTATCATGCAAGCATGTATGGATGTTGTTTTGCCTTATGTTCATGAGCGCAAACAGTTTGAACAGCCTATAGGCGAGTTTCAATTCATCCAAGGTAAATTAGCCGATATGTATACTGACTTAAATGCATCAAGAGCTTATTTATATGCTATTGCTAAAGCATGTGATCAAGCTATGGTGAGTCGTAAAGATGCCGCAAGTGTCATTTTATATACCGCAGAAAGAGCAACACAAATGGCATTGCAAGCGATTCAAATTCTTGGTGGAAATGGATACATTAATGAATATCCCACAGGTCGTTTGCTGCGTGATGCAAAATTATACGAAATAGGAGCTGGTACTTCCGAAATTAGAAGAATGCTTATTGGACGAGAACTTTTTAAAGAAACAGTATAAGGAAGAGTGAAAATGGAACAGAATGACATAGTAATCGTTGCAGCAAAAAGAACTCCTATGGGCGCAATGCTAGGAAATCTATCAACACTTTCAGCTCCAGAATTAGGCGCAATCGCACATCAAGCAGCCTTATCTCAAGCTGGAATTAGCCCTGCAGACATAGATGAAGTAATTAGTGGCTGTGTGTTACAAGCAGGAATTGGTCAAGCCCCAGCCCGACAAGCAGCAATTAAGGCAGGAATACCTAATACTGCAGGAGCCACTACGGTCAATAAAATGTGTGGTTCTGGAATGAAAGCCATTATGTTGGCTCATGATTTAATTCGCGCAGGAACGGCACATATTATTCTTGCTAGTGGTATGGAAAGTATGAGTAATGCCCCCTATCTTCTGAGTAAAGCACGTTCCGGATACCGCCTTGGACATGGTGAGTTAAAAGATCATATGTTCCTCGATGGATTGGAAGATGCCTACGATAGAGGCAAATTAATGGGTGTTTTCGCAGAAGCTACAGCCAGCCATTTTCATTTCAGTAGAGAGCAACAGGATGAATTCGCTACTCGTTCCATGAACCGAGCACTTAAAGCTATAGAAAATGGAGCATTCAAAGATGAAATTGCTCCCGTAACGATAAATTCACGTAAAGGGGATGTTACTGTAAACGTTGATGAAGGCCCTGATGCAACCAAACTTGCTAAAATCGCTCAGTTAAAACCTGCTTTTAAAGCAGATGGAACTGTTACCGCTGCTAATTCAAGCTCCATCTCTGATGGTGCAGCAAGTGTGATCCTAATGAGTGCTGGAGAAGCAGAAAAACGAGGTATAAGACCTATAGCCCGCATTGTTGCTCATGCAAGCAACGCACAAGCACCAGAATGGTTTACCACTGCGCCTGTTGATGCTATTCGCAAAGTCATGAATAAAGCTTCATGGAAACAAAATGACGTAGATCTTTATGAAATCAATGAAGCATTTGCCGTAGTCACTATGGCTGCTATAAAAGAGCTTGAATTAAATCCAGAACACGTTAACATTCATGGCGGCGCTTGTGCCTTAGGCCATCCTATTGGTGCTTCAGGTGCACGTATTTTAGTAACCTTAATACATGCCTTAAAACATCAAGGGAAAAAACGCGGCGTTGCTGCATTATGTATTGGCGGTGGCGAAGCGACTGCTATGGCTATTGAATTAATTTAAAATAAACAGTTTCTTTCTCTTAAGAAGAGGCTCAGGGTTGCTATCACTAGCTCAACATTTCTGCCGAGTTAGCAAGCCTTCTCGAGAATAACAAGGTTTTAAATCTTGCCTCTCAGGAAGGTAATGAGATATTTCTTTGATAGGTGACGATCACTTTGACTCTTCTTATGGCATGTGGAGAAAAGCTGTACCATAAAAAGGACATTCATGCTACGACACAGTCTTATTTATTTATTACTGAGTATTTTAGTAGTAATATTCGCAAAATATGCTCATCTAGTCATTGTTTATATCGATCTATTTTTTACCTATATCAATTTAAAACTCACACCCATTTTCAGCCAAACTGGCTGGGGACTTGTGGTTCGTAAAATACTTGTTCTTGTCCTATTACCAGTAGCGATTACTTCTGTTCCAGCTCTTGCATATAGAATTTTTAAAGGCGGGGATATGCCCCACTTTATTGCAATTACCTGGATTATTTGGATCATCATTGTCTTAAGTGACATTTTGGTTCGATAAGGATTAAGGGATGACAAAATTAATCAGTCAAATCAATACCAGTAGCCAAGAATTTAAGGCAAATCAAGCAACAATGCTCGCTTTAGTTGATGAATTAAAAAATCAACTTCAACGTATTGCCTTAGGTGGTGAAGAAAAAGCGCGTGCTCGCCATCTGAAGCATGGCAAATTATTACCAAGAGAACGACTACAGCAATTATTAGATCCAGGTAGTCCTTTTCTTGAACTCTCTCAGCTTGCAGCCTTTCAAGTCTATAACGATGCAATTCCTGCTGCAGGAATCATTACTGGTATCGGTTGGGTTTGCGGCATTGAATGTGTGATCGTTGTAAATGATGCCACGGTAAAAGGAGGAACCTACTATCCTTTAACCGTCAAAAAACACTTAAGAGCCCAAGAAATTGCACTGATGAATCATTTACCCTGTATTTATTTAGTCGACTCAGGCGGTGCTTATTTACCCCACCAGGATGAGGTATTTCCCGATAGAGATCATTTTGGGCGCATTTTCTTTAATCAAGCACAAATGTCCGCCCAAAACATTCCGCAAATTGCGGTGGTTATGGGTTCTTGTACTGCTGGGGGAGCATATGTTCCAGCTATGGCAGACGAATCAATCATGGTTAAAAACCAAGCCACGATTTTTCTTGGAGGTCCTCCTCTTGTTAAAGCAGCAACAGGTGAAATCATTAGTGCTGAAGAGTTAGGCGGTGCTGAAATCCATTGTAGACATTCTGGAGTAGCCGATCACTATGCTGAAAATGATGCTCATGCACTTCACCTAGCACGAGTTTCTATCAGTAATTTAAACCGCAAAAAACCTCAGCAACTAAAACGAATTGAAACTAGAGAACCACTTTATGACAGCATAGAGCTTAATGGCATAGTTCCTGTAGATCCAAGAAAGCCCTTTGATATACGTGAAGTGATCGCCCGTATTGTTGATGGTTCAGAGTTCGATGAATTTAAAGCGCTTTTTGGTACCACTTTAGTCTGTGGTTTTGCGCATTTATATGGTTATCCCATAGGTATTATCGCCAATAATGGCATTCTCTTTAGTGAAAGTGCTCTAAAAGGAGCTCACTTTATAGAGCTTTGTTGTCAACGTAAAATTCCACTGGTGTTCCTACAAAATATTACTGGCTTTATGGTAGGTTCAAAATATGAAGCCTCAGGCATCGCCAAACATGGTGCTAAAATGGTAACAGCAGTAGCCAACGCCAATATACCTAAGTTTACCGTAATCGTAGGAGGGAGCTTTGGTGCTGGAAATTATGCCATGTGTGGGCGAGCTTATAACCCACGATTCCTGTGGTCTTGGCCAAACTCTCGAATTTCAGTAATGGGCGGCGAGCAAGCAGCCAATGTTCTGGCTCAGGTCAACCGAGATAAACTCACCAAGCAAGGAGCAACATGGTCCGAGATGGAAGAAGAGAATTTTAAAGCTCAATTACGCGCGCAATATGAAACCCAGGGACATCCGTTCTATGCTAGTGCCCGCTTATGGGATGACGGGGTTATTGCGCCGCAAGATACACGAAAAATATTAGGCTTGGGTTTATCGGCGGCACTAAATACACCTATAGCTTCAACCCATTTTGGCGTCTTTCGCATGTAAAAAAGGAGCACTCTTGAGCGACTTGTTATCTGAAATCCATGGACACTTATGCCTACTTACTCTTAATCGAGTAAGTAAGCATAATGCTTTTGATAATCATCTTTTAATTGAAATACAAGAGCAACTCAACTCAGCAATAGCTGATTCTAATGTTCGTGCCATTGTGCTTAAGGCCAATGGAAAACATTTTTCTGCTGGCGCTGATTTGGCCTGGATGCAAAACATGGCTCGTTTTAATGAGGAAGAAAATTTAAAAGATGCGATGGTGCTTGGTAATCTCATGTACACTTTAAATAAAAGCCCCAAACCTACTATAGCTATGGTGCATGGTTCTGCTTTTGGTGGCGGTGCAGGGCTTGCTGCAGCTTGTGATCTTACTCTAGCATCTCAATCAGCACGATTTTGTTTTTCAGAAGTAAAATTAGGTTTAGTACCAGCAGTGATTAGCCCCTATGTGGTACAAGCTATAGGCGAACGTAATGCCAAAACCCTATTCATGAGCGCAGAAATTTTTGATGCAGCCAAAGCATTATCGTTAAATTTGGTACAGCACTGTGTTCCTGAGGAAAATTTATTAGAGTTCACCCTGAATTATGCCCAACAAATCTGTAACAATGCACCCGAAGCAGTACGAATATCAAAACAACTGGCAACTTATGTAGCCAATAAAAAAATCGATGAAGAATTAGTCCGTTACACTGCTTCCTTAATTGCACAAAAAAGAGTATCAATTGAAGGACAACAAGGTCTTAATGCATTTTTAAAAAAAGAAACACCTAATTGGAGTAACAATTAAAGAGGCTCTCATGTTTAATAAAATTCTTATTGCCAATCGTGGTGAAATAGCGTGCAGAATTATTAAAACCGCACGATCCATGGGTATACACACCGTAGCTATCTATTCCTCGGCTGATAAAGAAAGTTTACATGTACGCAGCGCTGACAGCGCCTACTTTGTTGGCGAAGCCCCTGCTAAAGACAGTTACCTAAATATTGCTAATATTATCCATATTGCTAAAAATTGTGGTGTGCAAGCCATACATCCTGGTTATGGCTTTCTCTCTGAAAACCCGGAGTTTGCTAGAGCTTGCGAGGAAGCCAATATTATTTTTATTGGTCCTTCAATCGAAGCAATGGAGGCTATGGCTTCTAAGCAATTAGCAAAACAATTGTTAGAAAAAACGAGAGTTCCTCTAACTCCAGGCTATCACGGTAGCGAGCAAGCAGAAGAAAAATTACTTGCACAAGCCCAAAAAATAGGATTTCCTGTTTTAATCAAAGCTGCCAATGGTGGCGGAGGCAAAGGGATGCGTACTGTTTATCATGAATCAGAATTCAGTATGGCCTTAGCTGGAGCTAAACGAGAATCTATGGCCAGCTTTGCTGATGACACTATGATTATAGAAAAACTAGTACTGCATCCTCGCCATGTCGAATTACAAATAATGGCCGACAATCACGGTAATGTGGTTCATTTATTTGAGCGCGATTGCTCCATTCAACGCCGACATCAAAAAATTATTGAAGAAGCACCAGCCCCTAATTTATCTGCTTCTTTACGAGAAAAACTTGCTGAGGCAGCTTGTGAAGTAGCTCGTTCTATTAACTACAGAGGCGCAGGTACCGTTGAATTTTTGGTAGATGGAGAAGAACAATTCTATTTTATGGAAATGAATACTCGCTTACAAGTAGAGCATCCAGTCACCGAACAAATTACTGGGCTTGATTTAGTGGCATGGCAGTTAAAAATTGCCGCTAATGAGCCTTTGCCATTAACACAAGATAAAATTCAATCCTCTGGCCATGCCATAGAATGTCGTATTTATGCTGAAGATCCTCATCAAGATTTTATTCCATCGATTGGTCAAATTAATTTTTTGCAAGAACCATCAGGAGATGGCATTCGTATTGATACAGGAATACAGTGTTCATCCCAAATTACCATGTACTATGACCCAATGATTGCCAAACTTATTGCTTGGGGTACTAATCGTGATGAAGCATTATCGAGAATAGAACAAGCACTATCTCATTACTTTATAGGTGGAGTAAAAACAAATATTCCATTTTTACAAGCTATTTGCCATCACGCTAACTTCAAAGATGTAAAGTTAAGTACTGATTTTTTAAGCAAAGAAGATATTAAAATTGCAACACCTGATTATGAAATAGCTTTGCTTATGACCATAAGTTTTGATTACCTAACTATGGTCAATTCGATCCAAGACCCGTTACTTGAAGATGCTTTTGCTTGGCAATCGCAAGTGTCAAGTCATTGGATTTGGCGTTATCAACATAAAGAAACATCGATTGAAACATTAATTATGGCAATCAATAAAAATGACTTCAAAGTGCAATTCAATCAAAAAGAACTTTTAATTCATGCCAATTTGATAGGAAATCAACTTCGTATTGAAACAGAAAATCAAAATTATCAAGCTACAGTAGAAAATAAAAATCAATCACTGACCCTATATTCCACTCAAGGCTCAATAACTGTTGAACGGTTTAATTGGAGTACATTAGGTACACAAACACCAACTCATAAAGGGCAACTCACTGCGCCAATGCCAGCAACTGTTGTAGCAATTTTAAAAAATATTGGAGAACGGGTTAAAGCTGGAGAACGTTTAATTGTTCTTGAAGCAATGAAAATGGAACATACTATTCATGCTCCTAATGATGGTATTTTAATGGAAGTTTTTTATTCTGTAGGAGCTCAGGTTAATGAAGGAGAAGAATTACTGACATTAAGTGAAACTGACTCTTAACCTGAGATATAAAGAAAGAGATAATTATGGACTATCCGCAACAGATAACTATTATAGAAGTAGGTCCCCGTGATGGCTTACAAAATGAAGCTGCTTTTGTGTTTAGCAAACACAAAATTGAATTAATTAATTTACTCAGTCAATCTGGCTTACACTATATTGAAGTAACTAGTTTTGTTTCTGCAAAAGCAATACCTCAACTTGCGGATCATGATGAAGTCTTTCGCGCTATAGATAAAGTACCTTCTATCCATTATTCAGCTTTAGTGCCTAATGAGCATGGCATGCTTAAGGCTTTAGAAGCTGGGGTTCGAGAAATCGCTGTGTTTACAGCAGCAAGTGAACAGTTTAATCAAAGAAATATTAATTGTTCTATTGATGAGAGCATCGCTCGTTTTAAACCAGTTCTTGCCCTGGCTAAAGAAAATCACATTAGGGTTCGGGGTTATATTTCTTGTGTCCTTGGTTGTCCTTATCAAGGAAGCATTCCACCTGAACAAGTAGCGCTTGTAACCCAAAAACTATTAGACTTAGGGGTAGATGAAATATCATTAGGCGATACTATAGGGGTTGGAACACCTCGTCAAACACGTCTAGTATTAGATCAAGTGCTTAAACTATTACCTCTAAATCAATTAGCAATGCATTTTCATGACACATATGGCCAAGCTATAGCGAATATCTATGCATCGCTACAACATGGGGTGCATCGTTTTGATAGTTCAGTAGCTGGTCTTGGAGGATGTCCTTACGCTCTAGGAGCGAGTGGAAATGTTGCTACTGAAGACGTTCTATATTTAATGCACGGTTTAGGAATAGAAACAGGCATAGATATTTTTAAAATTGTTGCGGCTGGGGACATGATTTGTAAAATTTTGGGGCGTAAGAATCAATCAAAAGTTGCAAATGCCATGCTTCCTACTCCCTGCAACTAAAAAGAATTTCCTCAAATGGGAATTCAGTAATATTACAGAGAGAAATAATTATGAGTGATATTGTATGGAAACCTCAAAACCCTCAAAAAAGTAGAATGTGGCAATTTATGGAATTTGCTGCTCAAAAGCACTGTCAAGTCTTTGAAAATTATCAGGACATGCATACTTGGTCTATCAAACATCCCGATTCATTTTGGCAAACACTTTGCGAATTTTTTCATTTAAAATTTGATAAACCCCCTCACCAAATTCTTAACTATTATAAGGATATGATCGAAGCACGCTGGTTTACAGGCGCCCAATTTAATTTTGCAGAAAAACTTTTATCGCGTAGAGACCAACATGTCGCATTAGTTAGTCTTAATGAAGATAATCACAGGCAAACAATCAGTTATGAGCAACTGTATATACAGGTTGCTCAATGTGCTGCGGGCCTAAAAGCGATTGGAGTCACGGTAGGTGATCGGGTAGCGGCTTTAATGCCCAATACTTCTTACACCATAATTGCAATGTTAGCCACAACCTCATTAGGAGCAATCTGGTCTTCATGCTCACCTGACTTCGGTGCTCAAGCTGCAATTGATCGGCTAGGGCAAATAACACCCAAAGTTTTATTCATATGTGATGGCCACCAATATCAGGGAAAAAAGCACAGTGGCGTAGAAAAAATCAAACACCTTAATGATGCCATAGCCTCGCTCATACAAATTGTAGTTTGTCCAAATATCAACGAACCTGTAGATATTTCTTTACTTCCTAAAGCACAATTATGGAATAATTTTCTCCGTCCAACAAACCAGTGTGAATTTGTTTCATTACCTTTTGACCACCCCGTTTACATTATGTTTTCCTCAGGAACTACAGGAAAACCCAAATGTATTGTGCACGGTGCTGGAGGTACCTTACTCCAACATCTTAAAGAATTAGGATTACATACTGATCTACATGCCACTGATAACCTATGCTTTTATACTACTTGTGGCTGGATGATGTGGAATTGGACTGTTTCTGCTTTAGCATTAGGAGCAACGCTCACTTTATATGAGGGTTCTCCAACTTATCCTGAAAATGGTCGTTTATTTCAATTAATTGAAGAAGAACAAGTAACAGTCTTTGGGACTAGTGCAAAATTCATTTCTGCTGTTGAAAAAGCCGGGGTGGTTCCTAAAGATGAATATAATTTAACTCACTTACGGTGTATTCTTTCTACAGGCTCCCCACTATTACCTAAAAATTACGATTACGTTTATAGCCAAATCAAAAATGAGGTACAACTATGCTCTATATCAGGGGGCACAGACATTATTTCGTGTTTTGCATTAGGTAATCCAATGCTTCCAATCTACAGAGGTGAGCTACAATGCCTTGGTTTAGGTATGGCAGTAGATGTTTTTGATGAACAAGGTGAGTCCATTCGAGGAGAACGAGGAGAATTAGTTTGTACTGCCCCTTTCCCCTCCATGCCTGTAGGCTTTTGGAATGATCCTGAAAGAGAAGCATATAAACATGCTTATTTTGAGCGTTTTTCTGGTGTTTGGGCTCATGGTGATTTTGCTGAAATCACAAAACATCATGGATTGATTATCTATGGTCGATCCGATGCAGTATTAAATCCGGGAGGAGTACGCATTGGTACTGCTGAAATTTATAGACAAGTAGAAAAAATTGATGAAGTAGTTGATAGCATTGTAATTGGCCAAGATTGGCAGGATGACGTCCGTATCATTTTGTTTGTCAAATTACGTGATGATATAAAACTTACTGAAGAAATCATCAACAAGATACGTTTAACTATTCGACAGAATGCCTCTCCAAGACACGTACCGGCGAAAATTCTGCAAGTTGCGGATATTCCACGGACGATTAGTGGCAAAATTGTGGAAGTAGCAGTTAGGCAAGTAGTTCATGGTTTACCGGTAAATAATTTGCAATCTCTAGCAAACCCACAATCCCTGGATTATTTTAAAAATCGTGAAGAATTACAGCAATAACCCTCGATATTTATAAAGGAGCGATAACAAATTATGCTAAATTTAAAAGTATCACTTTGTTTATATAAACAATATGTGTATAATATTGCACTAGCGTCGATTTGAAATTCAGCTTGCGGGCGCTCAAAAAAAGACTTTTTTTGAAAATACGGCTAAAGCGGATATGATTTCCATTCCTCTAAGTCCTATGTCCGTAATAGCTCAAACTCCTAAAGTTCATGTTTACGTAAACGATCGGATTTGAATGCAGATTTCACGAACATGATGCTAAGGAAACATAACATACAACATAGTATGAGAGACTTCCTAAGCGTTATTTTCAAACGAGATGTGCCAAATGCATCGTTCAAGGAGATGATCTATTACTTACGTCCGCACGCATAAGCCCAGGCTATAATTATGATTGAATTAATTGGATTATCCAAATCCTTTTCTGGAAAAGCTGTCCTGCGTGACATTGATTTATTTATCCAAGAAGGGGAAATTTTTGGGATCATTGGTAAAAGTGGTGCTGGAAAATCTACTTTATTAAGATGTATCAATCTACTAGAACGTCCTGATCAAGGTGATGTCGTGATTGATGGTCAATACTTAACAAGCCTATCCCGAAAAGATTTAGCTTTAGCTCGCCACAAAATGGCCATGATTTTTCAGCACTTTAATTTACTTAGCTCTAAAAATGTCTATGATAATATTGCCCTTCCTATGCGTATTCAGGGATTGGATGAGGAGTTTATCCGGAGAAAAATTGAAGAGTTACTGCCTATAGTGGAGCTCTCTGAGAAGAAACTGGCATATCCAGCACAACTTAGTGGTGGGCAAAAACAAAGAGTAGCAATTGCTCGTGCTTTAAGCTGCTCCCCTAAAATCTTACTCTGTGACGAAGCAACCTCAGCATTAGATCCAGAAACAACAGATTCTATTTTAACATTATTAAAAAAAATTAATGCTCTTTATGGCATTACTATGGTGCTTATTACTCATGAAATGGATGTGGTTAAACGTATCTGCAAACGATTAGCGGTTATGGTGGATGGTGAATTAGCTGAAACAACCTCTCTTGCCAATGTATTTAATAAAAGAGACAGTTTAGCTCGCAGTATGCTTTATGCCCAACTGAGCCCCGAACTACCAGAATGCCTTACTAATAGACTTGCAGACTATGTCACGGATAAACCATTGCTTCGTTTATTTTTTCAAGGCGAGGAAGCAACAGTACCCTTTATTAGTCAAACAAGTCGCGAGTTAAATCTGGATATTAATATCTTACTCGCCAATATTGATCGTTATGATACAGTAACTTGTGGTGTTTTAGTTGTTGAGCTCACCGCACACCAGTTTTTACTAGAAGCATTCATTGAACGCTGTCAGCAAGCCAAACTAACTGTGGAGGTATTAGGCTATGTCCTTCCCAATGGCATATGATTTATTAATCGCGACAGGCGAAACACTATATATGGTAGCCCTAAGTACCCTATTTGCAGTAATATTCGGTTTACCTTTAGGGACATGGCTATACTCATCCAGCCATGTCAAACTAATGCCTCGAATAAACAAAATATTATCCACTGTAATTAATATGGCTCGCTCCATCCCTTTTATAATTTTGTTAGTAGCAATCATTCCGTTTACGCGCCTTATAGTAGGTACTTCAATTGGAATAAATGCCGCGATTGTGCCGCTAACAATTGGAGCAATCCCTTTTTTCGCAAGACTAGTAGATAATGTTTATCGCAGCTTACCTTCAGGACTAATCGAAACAGGATATGCAATGGGTGCCAATACGCGGCAAATCATTTTGCACATTTTATTGCCAGAAGCTAAGCCAGCATTAATTCATGCTATTACGATCACTGCCATTACTTTGGTTAATTATTCAGCTATGGCTGGAACAGTTGGGGCAGGAGGTTTGGGAACTTTAGCAATTAACTATGGATACCAACGCTTTGATGCTGGAATTATGATTTCCACAGTCATCATTTTAATTATTATGGTACAACTAATGCAAATGATCGGAGATTATTTAGCAAAACGTTTTTTACATCATTGAGCGTATGGTGAACACTTAATGGTGTCATATATGGACACTTACGATACATAATCTCAACTTTGGAGTTTTAAATGCGGATTTTAGCTTATTGTGTTTTATTATTAAGTCTTATAGCTTGCCACAAACCCTCGCCACCAAATACTTTGATTATTGGGACAATTGCAGGACCAGAGACGACGCTGGTTGAAACGGCAAAAGAAGTAGCAAAAAATAAATACCATTTAAATATAAAAATCATCACTTTCAATGATTACAATCTACCTAATGAAGCATTGCAAGATGGAAGCTTGGATGCCAATGTTTACCAACACGTACCATATCTCAACGCGGCAATTAAGGCCCATGGTTACCTCTTTGAAGCTATAGGAAGAACTTTTGTATATCCTGTGGGCATTTACTCCAAAAAATACACTTCCTTAAAGCAGTTACCTGAAGGGGCTGTAATTGCAATCCCTAATGACCCAAGTAATGAAATGCGTGCTTTGCAATTATTGGAAAAAGCAAATTTAATTACTCTAAAAAATAGCCATGATACTGGTTTAAAGGATATTGCTACAAATCCACAAAAACTTCAATTTAAAGAAATGGATGCGGCTCAATTGCCCAGAGTGTTGCCGGATGTAGATGCAGCTATAATTAATACAACTTTTGCCCTGCCGGCAGGCTTAAGTCCTTCTCAAGATTCTTTATTTAGTGAAGATAAAGATTCACCCTACGCCAATGTTATTGTGATCCGAAGTGATTCACCCAAAAAAGCAAAATTGGAGTTATTTGTTAAAGCATTTAATTCTCCAGAAGTTAAAGAGAAAGCTAAAAATATATTCGGAGATGCGGCTATTCCTGCCTGGTAGTAAAATTCCCCCGTGAATTTACCAAAACACTAAGATAAAAAAACGTTTGAGCCAAATATGACTCAAACGTTACCTCACCCCGAACTTGATTAATTAGCATACGAAAAAGATAAATTTGATCTATAATGATAAAAAATGATCAAATACGCGCCGAGTCAATCATTCTCTCTTAATGAAAAGATGATATACTTTACTTAACCTAAAGCTTTTGAGGTAGGCTCTATGACATTCAGAAAACGCGCATTTGACTTTCTCGATTCTCGGAAAATTTTAAGAGAACTTACACCCGAAGCGGAAAAAGAACTTCTACAAAAGCTTCGTGATAAAATTGGATTATCTGAATTTGATTTTAAGACTAATGCTTTTAATGATCATGATACCAACAGGACACGCAATTTTTCAGGTTTTAAACTGCAAATTGGCGAAGATAAAGAAAATACTTTTGATAAACTACTGCGTGGAAAGGAACCAGAAAAAGAGAAATTGAAAGAGGAATTTGAAAAGGTATTCAAAAAAGAAGATTTTTATGACACAGCTAAAGAATCATATAATAGATCAATAGCTGCATTCAAAGATATCATCGTTGAAAAAGTCCCTATGCCCTATTCAGCAGAAGATATTCGAGGTGAGCTCACTCGAATTCAAACTAATGCAAGAAATGCCATTGCAGCACAACAAAAATTGGAGCTCGAAAGATTTAAAAAAACGGTAGAAAGTCAAACAGATAATTTGAAAGCGGCTTTAAATATCGATGATGACCAAGAAATAAATAACATCAAGGCCAATCTCATCAAAGAACTCGAAGGCACTCATAAAAAGCAATTAGATGCTTTTGATAAAGCAGCTGCAGAAAACGTCACCCTATTAGATAAAGCAGCGAATGCCCAAATGGAACAATATGTCTTTGCTGCACAAATGGAGAAATACGCTTGGGGACAAACTGATGCCAGAAAACGCCAGGAAATGCTTGATGCAATAGAAGCAGTTAGAATAAAAAAGCTTAAGGAGCAACCGCAAGGAAATGTTTTTGTTGAAACCCATGTTGATCCTAATGGTATGTCAATTTCATCCATCGATCCCAAGGATTTAGACTTTTTTTATACCTTAACAGGGAAAAAAATAGAACAAAAAAAACCGGGTGTTTGGACTATAGAATTTCCTCCTAGAATTTTTGATCCTGGGTACTATCTAACCTATCCAGTAAATCAGGAAAAACCAAAAGCAGATATGCTAGCCCTGGCTCAAGCAATTAGAGCTGCCGGATTTAACGGGATTAAAATGACTGTTGATTTTCCAAATGATCCCTATACCGAAAAACTAAGACTCAAACAAGCTTATGAAGCATGTCTAGATGCTGGATTTCCTCCAGTTGAATTTGGTGATGACGGAAAACCCAAAAAACCACAGTTGATTATATTAATAGATAGCAAAGGTAGAGAAGTAAATATTCAAGAACTTTTCAAAGATGATGGGCCAAAGCTAGGTATGCTTCATCAGCAAGCTAAAGAACAACGTAAAGCTCTTGATGATAGAAAGAATGTTCTGACTCCTTCCAAGAAATCGCCTCCTGAAATCACAAATGCATTGAAGACGGATATGTCTACAGCGAAAAATAAAGGCAAAACTGGACCAGATATACTTACTCCAGAAAAAGAAAAAGAAGTAGAAGCACATGTAGAAAGAGTTCTTAAAGGTCCTAAATAAAACTGGATGCCTTGTTTTAGTGATTAAAACACTGAGACAAGGAAAATTAAACGCTCCCTTTCTCCTATAAATGCTCAAAAAATTCCACTGTTTCCTAAGCCAAAATTCTGGTATTTTATACATTGTTCATGGTTGAAGGCTAAGGAGATGGCTATGGATCCACGTGAATTTGATGAAAATGAGATGGAAATCGAAGATTTTAATGTTGATACAACACTATCCACCGAAACAACTACCTCCACCAAATTAGAAAGAAGAAGGCGTATAGAGGATTTGTTTGAGGAAAAACGTCTTAGAGAAGAGCTCGCTGAATTCGGCTAAAATGAAACACGAAATAAGAGCCAAAATTGTATGAGCAATATATCATCATTTTATACTTCTCAACAAGATTCAACGAGTGTTTCTTCAACATTAGGGACGTTCTAAAGAACGTCGCCTTCCGCGAAAGCGGACGGCCTAAAAAGCACCGCACTTACACTTAACTTCATCTCGGCTTTTTAATTAGAATCACATAAAATCTAATATTTATTCGTATAATAATACTGAAAATTTTACTCTAACTTTTTGAAAAAAAAATAATATCTATCTTATTTATATGACATATAAAAACAATCATTTGGATATTTTTTAACCATCATGATTATAATTAGAATAATTTAATGTCAGTTATGGATAAGAGATCGGGTTATTACTTCGACCCGTTCGGGCTGAGGAGGCGCACCAGCACCGTCTCGAAGCCTTGGCAGGTACTCTCGAATCCGATGCCAAAGCTTCGAGACGGCGTAAACGCCTTCTCAGCTCGAATGGGTCGTGATAGAGACTCGTTATAATTATATCTTTATCCATAACTGGCGTTAATTTAAAACTTTTTTAAGC
Source organism: Legionella cincinnatiensis (assembly GCF_900452415.1). NCBI lineage: Bacteria > Pseudomonadati > Pseudomonadota > Gammaproteobacteria > Legionellales > Legionellaceae > Legionella > Legionella cincinnatiensis. Next base: position 2,777,653 of record NZ_UGNX01000001.1, read on the forward strand.
TGAGGAGAAAGAGGTGAAAAATAAAATCATGAGTAAATCAAATTATAAACATTGGTTATCCAGTATTGTTTGTTTGGGGGTATTGGCTTTAGTCAGTCAAAATGCAGCTGCAGGTGATATGAGTGTTGGTGACATGGCATCAGAAATTACCTCATCTTTTACCAACCTGACTAAACTAATAACCGCTGGTTCTTATTTAGCTGGTTTAGCATTTTCTATTGCGGCGATCATGAAATTTAAACAGCACAAGGATAATCCAACTCAAATTCCAATAGGCACACCAATTGCCTTAGTTTTTATCGCAGCTGGTCTATTATTCTTGCCTTCTATTTTGGGTGTCACCGGAACAACCATGTTCGGCGTTAATGGCGGTGAAACTGCTGGTCCTACTGGTACTGTTTATACTAGTGGCTAGAAATAGCTTGCTTGTATCATAGTCGGATTAATTTCAAAAATCCTCCCTCATCTGAGCGAGGATTTTTTAATATATAAAGCTCATTAAAATTTATAATAAATCAGCCTAGGCATTTCTAATACTTTACTAGTCTAACAATAGATATTTACAAAAGTACACTCTAAAAGTTCATTATTCCGTTCGGTAAGTTTCATTTTGACATCATATTCTTGAGTTTGAAAAATAAATATCAAATCGTACTGTTTTACCATTTACTTGTGCATTTACCGGCAACAAAGGGTTACTTTTTTGTGGCCATTTTACAACTACTCTCTGTTTCGTTCGGGTTATCGCTAGCTGGATCAAATCACGCGCATCATCATCTGTCCCTATTATTTGCTGCAACACCTGCATTTCCTTTTTTACTAATGCCGATTTACTGCGCTCAGGATGCATAGGATCAATATAAATTACATCAGGATAATCTTTTTCTTCAAGTATATGAAAGTAAGAATATGCATCGCCAGCATAAAGAGATAGATGCATTTTTTGTTGCTCAGACTCGCTTCTTCTTAATAATGCATCCGATAATAAAGAAGCCATAACAGGATGACGTTCTATCATTAATACTTCTGCTCCAAAACTGGCTAATATCGCAGCATCTCGCCCCCAGCCTGCTGTTGCATCAATAATTTTAAGTCCAATACCAGGCTTACAAGCACGAATTAAACCTTGCTTTTTTCCTTCTGATTTTCTCTTACTCCAAAATGCGCTACTCAATTCGACCGAAATAGGAGAAAAACCAGGTATTTTTAATGCAAGCTTGTCTTCAGTAACAAAAAGACAAGAGGTTGCCTGCTTGTCCAAAACAAAATTTAACTGTTTTGCAAGTACGTGAGCTTTATCATATAAACTTTCGTGCTCATAACCTACTGTTGTAATCTCAATCATATTTGCAATAATGAAATATCCGCAACACCTTGTAATAAATCCTGTAAGCAGACTAAAAGTGCCAGGCGATTAGACTTTATTGCTTCATCATCCACCATTACCATTACTTTATCAAAAAACGCATCAACCGGTTCTTTCAAAGTGGCGAGTAATTTCAAGAGCGAACTATAGTCAGCAGAGCGATATAAAGGTTCCACTGCTTGAGCAATATGTTTTATGTGAGTGTATAAAGATTTTTCTACCTCTTCTTCAAGAAGTTGTTCTTTGATCGGAGGTAAAACGTGCTTTTCTATTTGAGCAAGCAAATTATTCACTCTTTTGCATGCAGCAGAAAGAGAAGCAGCTTCAGGAAGTGTAACAAATGCTTGTAAGGCATTTAATCGTTTATCTAAATCATACAGCCATTCATCTTGACGAGCACGGCCAGCATGGATTAAATCAATGCTTAATCCCTGCCCTTGATAGTAGGATTGTAGGCGATCCAATATAAAAAGTTTTAATTCATCACGCAGATTCGGCTCAATGGATACGGTAGCTCCATAATGCACAACTGCTTGCTCAATTAAAGGACTTAAATTAAGTGGAGCAGAGGTAGAAATGAGTAACCGAACAACCGCCAAAGCATGACGACGCAATTTAAAAGGATCTTTTACCCCAGAAGGTTTTTGCCCAATAGCAAAAATACCCACTAAAGTATCAATTCTATCTGCTAAAGATAAAGCTAAACCTAAATCAGATTTAGGTAAACCATCCGCAGAAAAACGGGGCATATATTGCTCATTTAGGGCATGTGCAACAACGTGGTCTTCACCATCATTCACTGCGTAATAATACCCCATTAATCCCTGCAACTCTGGGAATTCACCTACCATACCCGTTAACAAATCACACTTACTTAATTGCGCGGCACGTTGTGCTTGATGAACTTCTAAATGTAATGCAGCACTTAAATAAGTCATCATTGCTTCAATTCTCAATGCCTTGTCTAATAAACTCCCTAGTTTTGCTTGAAAAACAACCTGTTCTGTTCCTAGAATTCGTTGACTTAAAGGTTGTTTTTTGTCTTGTCTAAAAAAGAATGCTGCATCGCTTAAACGAGCACGCATTACTTTTTCATTGCCCATAATTACTTGTTCCGGATTGGAGCTAACAATATTTGAAACAGTAATAAAATGAGGCAACAAATTTCCTTGTTTGTCTTTTAGAGCAAAACACTTTTGATGTGACTGCATTGATGCAATTAATGATTCAGCTGGAACTTCAAGAAATTCTTTTTCAAAATCAGCCATTAATGCCTGAGGCCATTCCACAATGGAGGTTACTTCATCAAGCAAGCTTTCAGGCATTATTGCTGTCGCTTGGTAGGATTCTGCCAATTGTTTTATTTGCTCTTGAATTATTTGTTTACGATTGGCAAAATCAGCCATCACAAATGCTTCTTTCATCTGTGCTTCATAACCTTGTGCTGAATGAATAGCAATTTGTTGTGGATGATGAAAACGATGCCCCCTGCTAAAGCGACCGCTTTGAATTCCTAAAAGAGTATATTCTATGACTTCATCACCATAGAGGGTAACTACCCAATGCACAGGTCGTGCAAACTCATCATCACCCGACCCCCACCGCATGGGTTTCGAGATAGGTAACGCCGCTAAAGCCTGGCTAATCAAAGTAGGTAATAAATCTTTAGTTTTATTTCCCGGACTCTGTGTCTCATAGACTATCCAGCTTCCTTTTTCTGTTTCTAATCGAGTCAGCTGCTCCACCTCTACGCCACAAGATTTTGCAAAACCAAGTAAAGCTGATGAAGGCTTACCTTCTTTATCATAAGCAGCAGCCAATGCTGGGCCTCGCCGCATAATATTTTGGCTTTGTTGCTCTGCTTGTAGACCTAAAATAACTACGGCGATACGTCTAGGCGTAGCATAACGCTTTACTTGCCCATAAACTAATTGTGCTTTATCTAATGCAGCTAGTAAGAGATTAGCAAATTCATCAGCCAGAGGCCAAACTGAACCAGAAGGTAACTCTTCACAACCTAATTCAAAAATAAAATCATTGACCATCACACACCTTTTGGTTAAGCATAGGAAAGCCCAAAGCTTCACGTGCCTGATAATAAGCTTGCGCCACTGCTCTTGATAAATGCCTTACCCGTAAAATATATCGCTGCCTTTCCGTAACTGAGATTGCTTTGCGTGCATCGAGTAAATTGAAAGAATGCGATGCTTTAATCACCATTTCATAGGCCGGCAAAGGCAATTGTAAGGAAATTAATTTTTGTGCTTCACTTTCATAATAATCAAACTGCTTAAATAACTCTTCTACATTGGCATGTTCAAAATTATAAGCAGACATTTCAACTTCATTTTGATGGAATACATTACCGTAAGTAACTATTCCGTTTGCTGTGTGACTCCAAGGAAGATCAAATAAATTATCTACACCTAATAAGTACATAGCCAAACGTTCCAGGCCATAAGTGAGTTCACCGGTTACGGGTTTACAGACCAAACCACCCGCTTGCTGAAAATAGGTAAATTGAGATACTTCCATACCATTTTGCCAAACCTCCCAACCTAACCCCCAAGCACCCAGTGTAGGCGACTCCCAGTTATCTTCAACAAAACGAATATCATCTGCTAGAGGGTCTACTCCTAAAGCACGTAAAGAATCCAAATACTTATCTTGGATGTCTAAAGGTGAAGGTTTGAGTACTACCTGAAATTGATAGTAATGCTGCACTCGATTCGGATTATCTCCATAACGACCATCTGTAGGTCTTCGAGAAGGTTGAACATAGGCGGCATACCAAGGTTCGGGACCTATTGCGCGCAAGAAAGTAGCTGGGTGAAAAGTACCCGCGCCAACTTCCATATCAAATGGTTGTAAAATGATACATCCTTGAGCAGCCCAATATTGTTGCAATGTTAGAATAATATCCTGAAATGTAGTTGGTTTTGTCATGAAGGTCTCAACATAACCTAGGTGCAGCGAAGCAGAACCCGGGGGTTTCTAGCACAAATTCCGGGCTCTGCTTCGCTGCACCCGGCTACATATTAACGGTCTTATGAATTACCAGCTGCTTTCTTAATTAACTCTTGTAAGGATTCTTCGCTCGCAGCGCCAGGTATAAATGAAGGCTCTGAACCTGCTTTAAACTGACCACCTGGAGTGGAAGCAATAATAAACGCTGGAGTACCCATCAAGTGTAATTTTTCTGCTAATTCACGGTTTGCATCCAAAATCGCAGTAACGTCTTTGCTTTGCATATCAGTTTTTAACTTCTTCATGTCCAAGCCTAGGGACTTAGCAGTCGCCATCACAATCTGATCATTCAAACGTTTATCAATAGAAATTAGCGCATTATGCATTGCTTGATATTTACCTTGCATACCAGCAGCTAAAGCAGCTCTAGAAGCCAACTCAGAGCTCTTACCAAAAATAGGAAACTCTTTATAAACAACGCGTAAATCGCTGTCTTTTTTAAGTAAACTATCGATAACTGGTGACATTTTTTTGCAATGAATGCATTGATAGTCAAAAAACTCTACTATAGTTACATTACCTTTAGGATTACCTACTACGGTAGTTTTACCTTGGAATAATTGATCTGTATTTTCTTTAATTGCAGATTGCGCTTGTTGCTGCATGTTTTGTTGTTGCTTTTGTTGCAACGCTTGCGAAACTTCCAAGAGTACTTCTGGATTAGCTACTAAATAGTCATGCACTACTTTTTCAATTTCCTTTTTTTGTGCATCAGACATAGGAGTTACAGGATTAGTATCCGCTGCTATTGCAGATGATGCCATAGACACTGTCAGTGCTCCTACTGTTAATAAGCTTTTAAATTTCACGCAGTTCCCCTTATTTAATAGTTAACATAATACCAAAATCCTTTACAAACGGCACCCTAGCATCCACTTGAAGAAAATTCAATAGTTAAGATGTCATTGTACTTATTTTACTTTGGTTCAGACAAAGACAAAACCTAGGTGTTAGGTACATTCATGAAGCCAAGCAGATAAATTACCTTCACCCAGGCTATGTTGCAACAGCCAAATTGGCATAGGCTAAAACAAGCCATTTTACACCATGCTCCCTAAATTTTACCTGGACACGAGTATGCGCACCACTCCCCTCAACTGCTAATACTACTCCCTGACCAAATTTTGCATGAGTCACATTTTGCCCTAGAGCTAATCCTGATGTTTGTGGCGCAACTGAAGGTTTACTTCGAGAAATAGCAGGTGATTGAAAACTCGCTTTTACACGAATCTCCTCAAGGAGCTCCTGAGGTAATTCTCTTAAAAATCGCGAGGGCCGATGATATTCTTCTCGCCCATACTGACGTCTGATTTCAGCATAAGATAAAATCAGTTTACGCATAGCTCGAGTCATACCCACGTAGCATAATCGGCGTTCTTCTTCCAAACGTCCAGGCTCCTCCAAAGACTGTTTTCCAGGAAAAACACCTTCTTCCATACCCACCAAAAAGACCATGGGGAACTCAAGACCCTTAGCAGCATGTAAAGTCATCAAGTGTACATAACGTTCATGTTCACCGGCTTGCATTTCTCCTGCTTCTAATGATGCATGTGCTAAAAATGCATTCACTAAAGGAATTGCTTCATCTTCTTCTTGTTCGTAACAAAATTGTTTCGCGGCATTGATCAACTCTTGTAAGTTATCCAGACGAGACTCTGATTTATCTCCTTTGATTTTACTGAAATGTGCATACAACCCACTCAGCTGAATCACCATGGAGAGCTGCTCATCCAGTTCCATTTCTACAGTGTTTTGTTGCAATTGTTCGATTAATTCAATAAATTTTGCTAATGCAGAACCGGCGCGTTGTGCCATTCCACCTGATTCTAATAAAGTTTTAGCCGCATGCCATAAAGAACATTGTTCTGATTTTGCATAATAACGCAAATCATCCAGCGTTTTTTCACCTATACCACGAGTTGGAAAATTAACCACACGTTCAAAAGCCGTATCATCATCTGGATTAACCAATAAACGTAAATACGCTAAAGCATCTTTTACTTCTGCACGATCAAAGAATCGTAAACCACCATAAATACGATATGCAATTCTCGCACGTAAAAGCGCTTCTTCTAAAGCCCTGGATTGTGCATTTGAACGATATAAAACAGCAATTTCATCCGCGCTGGTACCTTGATTGATTTCCATCATAATGCGTTCACAAACAAAACGTGCTTCATCCAATTCATTAAACGCACTGTAAACAAGAATTTTTTCTCCGGTTGCACCATCAGTCCACAAGTCTTTTCCCATTCGTGAATGATTATTGGTAATTAATGCATTTGCTGCATCAAGTATAGTTGCAGTGGAACGATAATTTTGTTCTAAGCGAATAGTCCGTGTATTGGTAAAGTCTCGAGCGAATTGTTGAATATTCTCCACCTTAGCGCCACGCCAGCCATAAATAGATTGATCATCATCACCAACTGCCAAAACAGCAGTATGCTCACCAGCAAGAAGGCGTATCCATGCATATTGAATTGTATTGGTATCCTGAAATTCATCCACTAAAATCGCTTGAAAACGTTGGCGATAATGATGAAGAATTTCTGGATTATCCCGTAATAACTCATGTGTTCTTAATAACAACTCTGCAAAATCAATCACTCCCGCAGTCTGACAAGCCTGTTCGTACGCTCTATAAATATTAAGTAGTGTTTTACCTGGTCCATAGGATAAGGTATGTACATGTTGTGGTCGTATCCCTTCATCTTTCTGTCCATTAATAAAAGACTGGGCTTGTTTTACCGGCCATTGTTCAGGATCAAGATTTAATGAAGCAATGACTCGTTTAATCATGCGTGCTTGATCTTCTGTATCAAGAATATGAAATAATTCAGGTAAATGCGCCTCTCTGTAATGACGACGAAGCAAGCGATGACATAATCCATGAAATGTTCCGACCCATAACCCCATTATAGGTGTATTTAACATATTGTTTAACCGTGCCCTCATTTCACCAGCCGCTTTGTTAGTAAACGTTACTGCCAAAATGCCATGGGGAGAGATATACTGTTCTGCAATCAACCAAGCGATGCGACTTACCAGTACTTTAGTTTTACCACTTCCAGCACCAGCCAGAACCAATGTGTTACCAAGTGGAGCAGTAACTGCTTCGCGTTGTCGCTCATTCAACTCTCTAAGAATTGCAGCAAGAGTCATAATTAATTCCAGGAAATAATCGATGGTGTATTCTATTAATAGATTCTTTTTCCCGCAAGAAAAGAAAATACAAGATATTATTATAATTATAATCCCCTCTTGCTCAAATCTGAATTTTTACTCAGATTTTAAATCTTATAACTGAGAAACAACTTAGGCCTCAGAACATTATGATTTTTTTGCGCAAACGGCTTTCTTCTACATTCTGTAGTTTTTGTCCAGGCTTATTAATAAGTTATCCAAAACTCCAAATAACTATTTGAAAATTAAAATATATTTAAAAAAATTCTATGATATATCAGCACAATGAATTGAACAAATATAAAAAAATAAGGTTAAATATTACAAGAGATTTAAACTCATAGGTTAAACACTATGCCTAACTTACATCCATTGAATCACATCAATAATGCTGATCCAAAGCTAATAAATTTTATTAACCAGGTTAACCAAGATATAGACAAAATCAATGGGTTAATTAAAGAGTATAATAATACGACTTCAGATAAATAAAGTATCGAAAAACTAAAACAATTCCTCGCTATAAACAAATTGTTGAAAGTATGGCATTAATTCAAGACTTGGTTAAATACGATCCTAAAAATAGAATTTCGTTAAATGACGCCACCAATCGATTGAACAATTTGATGCAAGAAAAAAACACGGTGAAAATAAATTAAGCTCACCTAAACTGGAGAAAGAGATCCCAAAAATCTTATCTAAAAGCCAAGTTAAAATTAATGGAAAAACAGGTATTGATATAATAGGTGAGTTCAAAAACCGAAATCAACAATTGCTAAGAACGGGTAATGATCCAGAAATCGTTGAGAAATTAAAAGATGAATTAGTGGAGATGTTTCACATTCAGCATCATCGAATTGAAGTATCTAAAGAAGAAAATAGACAACTTACCAAGCAAATTCAACTGACAGGGTTTGAAGATAAAGATGAAAATATGAAAAAATTCATCAAAGGAAAAGAGTTATCCATACGTAATAACCTGGGTACTTTTATACAGTTAGAGGACGATTTAAAGGCTGTTTTAATACAACAACAAACAACCAACAGGAAACTATTGATTTACTCCTCTCCATTGAAGATGTGCCCTCATTAGCTGATGAACAAGGGGGGCTTCCTAATTATGCGGCACACTATGGCACTGCCAAAAATAGTACAATCCTGTTGCTCTACGGGGACAACATATATCAACAACAAAGATACCCAGGCAAGAACTCCTTCACTCTGGGCTGCCTATGCAGGTAATCAAGAAGTACTTGAAACATTAATAAAAAATGGAGCTAATCCAAAACTCACTGACTACCAAGGGTTTTCCATTTTACATATTGCCGTGCAAGAAAATAACGATCCCATGGTTCATTGGATAGTCGAAAATGTAGGCCCTTTTTTAGTGAATCAGAATGACTCAAATCATCATAGTCCATTATATTATGCACAAAAAAAAGATTATCCAAAAATTGCGGCATTTCTAAAAAATATAGGCGCTAATGATTGTTGAATTACTTAAACTCATGAGCTACTGTATTCAGTGAAATTTACTGTTGCTTTCAAGCGTCTCCCAGCGCAAAATAAGGCAACATAGCAAATTTCCCAAAAGGACTCATATGCATTCACTCTACCCATCAATAAAACCCTATGCACACCATGAATTAAAAGTCAGTGAGCTGCATACACTTTATATTGAAGAAACAGGAAATCCAAACGGGCTTCCTGTCATAATACTTCATTCTGGCCCTGGAGTTTCTTCTGGAGATGGGTATCTAAGACGTTTTTTTGATCCTCAACATTACCGAATCATCCTTTTTGACCAACGTGGATGTGGACGCTCTACACCACATTTAGAACTTCGTGAAAACACAACTCACTTTTTACTTGATGATATCGACGCCATTCGAGATTTTTTGGGATTGTCTGAGTTTGTGCTGTCTGGTGGAGGATGGGGATCATTGCTTGCTTTACTGTATGCACAAAAGTTCCCTCAACAAATTAAAGCACTACAACTTCATCAAATTTTTTTAGGAAGACAACAAGATTGTGATTGGTTTTATAAACAAGGTACCAATTTATTTTATCCTGATTATTGGCAAGAATTTATAAGTAGTGTCCCTGAAAATATGCTCAACGAGATCCCACAATACTATGCCAATTGCTTACAAGGAACAAACGAATTAGCCCGCATGAGCGCTGCAAAATCCTGGGCATTATGGGAAGCCCGATGCAGCAGTTTACAACCTCATTTATATGTTATTGACCAATTTAGTGATCCTCATTTTGCTTTAACTCTTGCAACATTAGAATCTCATTACATGAAAAATCACTTCTTCATTGAAGAAAATCAGGTATTAGCTAACGTTCATAAAATAAGACATATCCCAACATATATTGTTCATGGGCGCTTTGATTTAATTTCTCCTTTAGCGGGGGCTTTTGAATTGCATCAAGCGATCCCTGCCTCTAATTTAAGAGTAGTTCGTGATGCAGGACACTCAGATAGGGAATCTGGAATTATTGATGCTTTAATTTATGCAAGTAAAGAAATTTCCAAGCAGGGACTCGACGCATGTTAGTTGTAATTCAAAGAGTATCTCATGCCCGAGTAGACATTGCAGATAAAACGATAGCTAACATTAATAAAGGATTACTAATACTCTGTGGTTTTGAACCTAATGATACAGAACATAATATTAATAAAATGTTAGATAGATGCATCAATTATCGTATTTTTGACGATGGGCAAGGCAAAATGAATTTAAGTCTTAAAGAAATCAATGGTGATTTATTACTAGTACCACAATTTACTTTAATGGCAGACACACAAAAAGGATTGCGTCCCAGCTTTTCAAATGCAGCGCCCCCAGAGCTTGGACGGCGATTATTTGATAATTTGCTTACTCGTTCTGCCCAAATCTTTCCCAAGATTCAAAGTGGATGTTTTGGCGCCAACATGCAAGTTCATTTATGTAATGACGGTCCTGTAACCTTTTTATTAAAATTTTAGCGTGCATTAAAAATAGATCCTAGAAAACAAATGGATTAACTGGAAATCAATCATAAACTGGATGGTTTGCAAGAACAGTAAACTCGTGTAACATCTCCAATAAAATAAATAATAAAAAAAATCATGCGATTCATCTCATTAGTTATCAGTGTTACAAGTAGTCTCATTTTATCTGGTTGCGTTTGTAAAGGCACTAATCCCGCAGATCCCTTTGAACCTTTTAACCGCAAGGTATACAAATTTAATACTGCCCTTGATAATTTACTTTTAAAGCCTCCAGCAAAAGTGTACAGAGCGGTAATTCCGGCTCCTGTTCGAAAAAGTATTAATAATTTTTACAATAACCTAGATCTTATTCCTACAGTAGGAAATGATCTCTTACAAGCGCAAGGAAAATGGGCAATTCGTGACTCGTGGCGTTTCATCATCAACTCTTCTTTAGGTGTGGGTGGTTTATTTGATGTAGCGAAAACCTTTGGTTTACCCCCTCACTCAAATGATTTGGGTCTGACACTCGCTAAGTGGGGAGATAAAAATTCTCCTTACCTTGTTATACCCTTCTTAGGCCCAAGCACACTTCGAGATGGAGCTGGATGGCTTTTCCAATTTGCATTATACAGCCCTTATGTTTATATAAATGATGATACCGTCATCTACAGCTTATTAGCACTTCGTTATATTGATTTACGTTCTCAATTATTTGATACGGATCGTATAATGGATGAAGCTTTTGATAAGTACGCATTTATGCGTGATGCATATTTACAATATAGAAACCATCTTATTACTGGCGCTGAACCTGATAGTGGCACTCTTTATTCTTCAGATAAAAAAGCAGAACAAAATGCCGAGGCAGATGTTGGCGGTGATTATGTAGATGAATAAGTTATCAAAAAGATCATCACCCTCTGTAAAAGCAGAGGGTAAAATAACTCACCAACAGTAAAAGTAAACGTGCACCGGGTATGTCATTTTTGAGCGTCAGGATGTTGTCATTGCAAATGAAGTCCAATTCAAATCCTCAAACATATCCAGGAACACTTACCTAATAAAATACTGGTTTATTGAGGCTGTAAACTCAGAAATTCTCAACTTCTCTATGAAGTTATCTACTACGATAAATCGTCTCAAGAGAGCTTAAAAAATCACCAGCAATATCTAAATTGGTTTCAGCTTCTATTTCACGTAGGCAGGTCGGACTTGTAACATTAATTTCAGTTAAATAATCTCCTATCACATCGATACCCACAAAATATAAACCTTTTCCTTTAAGCGTAGGAGCAATTTGCTCACAAAGCCATCTATCTCTAGTGGTGATAGGTACGACTTCTCCTCGAGCTCCTGCTGCCAAATTACCTCGTAAGTCTCCTTCCGCAGGAATACGGGCCAAAGCATAAGGAACAGGTTGACCATTAATTAACAAAATACGCTTATCTCCCGCCGTCTTTATTTCATGAATATAGCGTTGGGCAATGATCGTTTGCGTCTGATTTTTAGTTAATACTTCCAAAATCACTGCCAAATTTTTCCCTTGTTCTTCAACATGAAATACAGAGTTTCCACCCATTCCTTCCAAGGGCTTAAAAATTACCTGCTTATGCTCCTCCCAAAATGCTTTCAATCGTCTTATATTCTTAGAGACAAGTGTCGTAGGACAACATTGTGGAAAATTCAAAGTAAAAAATTTTTCATTGGCATCACGTAACGCTTGTGGATTATTTGCGACTAAAACGCCTTCACGCTCTGCAAGATCCAAGAAATAAGTGGTATAAATATATTCTGTATTAAAAGGAGGATCTTTACGCATCAAAATAATATCAAATGTACCTAAAGGCTTTTCCCCAAGGTTTGTTATTTTAGCCCAATCTTTACTATATAAATCACCAATACTTAACTCATAGACTTGCGCAAAAGCACGTCCCTCTTTGCAGAATAAATCTTCTTGGGTAAAAACAACACAAGACCATCCCAACTCTTGTGCTCTTTTGAGCAGAGCAAGAGTAGTATCTTTATAGGGTTTTAATAGGTCTATTGGATCGAGTAATATTCCTAATTGCATTATTCACCCCCAATTGCCGCAATTTCCTTTGCTGCAGCAAGAGCTGCTAAACGCGCAATCACACCATACACATAAAAACGATTCGGATAATCAACTTCAGTCAAATCATCACAAGGCATATTGCACGCTTGAGCAAAAGCCAAAGGTTCAAAATGCATTCCAGGCGCATTAAGATTTTCATCAATACCACGTTCTTTATGAACCCTATAAAATCCACCAACTACAAACTGACCAATCATATAAACTACTGGCTCAGCAACAGAACCATTTGGCATAGTTTCAAAAGTATATACACCCTCTTGAACAATGACTCTGTCTACTTTACGACCGCCTTTACTCGCCGACATCCGGGTGCGTTGCTTTCTATTAAGCAAACGAACTTCATCAGCATCATGTACCATCATAACACTCATTCCATAAGTACCATTATCAGCCTTAATGACAACAAATGGATTCTCTTTAATGCCATAAGTCGCATATTTATCTTTCATTAAAGTTAAAATTTTCTCCACTTCAATGGCTAATTTATCAATGCCTTCCTGTGCCATAAAATCAATACCTTCTATAGCGCTAAAATAAGGATTAATCAGCCAAGAATCCATACCCACTAATTCGGAAAACTCATTAGCCACTTCCTCATAAAAATTAAAATGTTTAGATTTTAATCTTGAAAACCATCCTAACTGCGCTGTAGGCCTTATTTTTTGTTGGATGTCTTGTAAAACTTCGGGAACACCTTGAGATAAGTCATTATTTAACAAAAGAAAACAAGGATTAAAATCAGTTAGACCTACACGGTTATCCTGACGCTGTATCGGTTCCAACAATAACGTTTCACCGCTTTCAAGAACAACTTCCGTAGGCTCGATTATCTCCGGATCTAAGCTGCCGATGCGTACAACAAAACCAGCTTTTATAAAAATTGTTTTTAATACATTAAGACTTTGCAAATAAAATTTATTCCGAGTATGACTTTCTGGAATCAACAAAATTTTAGTACAGTCAGGGATATAATCAATTAATACAGACTGGGCTGCTTGAATGCATAGGGGAAGAAATTCGAGATTTAAATTATTAAATCCTGCTGGAAATAAATTGGTATCCACAGGAGCTATTTTAAAGCCCGCATGCCGTAAATCAACAGACGATGTTAATGGAGGAGGCGTTTTCTTCCATTGGTGTCTAAACCAAGTTTCAATAGCTGCAATTTGATTTAAAACAATTTTTTCTACATGAAACAAAGGTCCGGAGTGCGCAGTAGTCAAATGAGGAACAGGAATTTCATGTGCATTCATACTTTATCTCTTATTATTTTTTCAACGATGTTACCGAGGTTAGCATAGAAATAAAAGATTTTATTAATTTTCTGTTATTATATATAACAGTCATGCAAATTAAATTCACAAATTCAAGGAGCCTCTGTTTATGATTAATGAACTAGCCCAACAATTTGCTGCACAAATACAAACTTTTCTTTATATCATGACATTAATTAATGGCATTTTACATTTAATTTTTGCTGGCGCTGTAGCTCATGATGCTGGAAATATGAATCAAATGGGACAACGACCTGTTCTTGTTTCCGCAGCTACCTGGGCATTTGCAACTTTAATAGGTGGTGTATTTATAGCAGCAATATATTGGTTATTACATCACTCCACATTAACAAGACCGGTAAGAGAAACTCGTTATGATAAACCCCAATATTAAAACAATAAATGTGCATGAACTTAAAAATAAAATGAAAAATTGTCCTGATCTTTGTTTAATTGATGTGCGAGAATTAATGGAGTGGGAAGAATTTCATATACCCGGTGCAATTCATATACCTAAAGACAGTATCGCGTCTTCTATTGAGTCTAAAATTTCAAATAAAAATCAAGCCATTTATTTGCACTGTAAATCAGGGGTACGATCTTTATATGCAGCCCAATCTTTAATAGCTTTAGGATATCAAGAAGTCTACTCTGTTGATGGGGGAATAATTGAGTGGGCTTTATCTGGCTATCCTATAGAGCAAAGACACAATTTCTAATCAGTCTAGCCCGAGAAACAATGTAATCCTTTGGAATTAGTGTCTATAACACCAATTCCAAACTCTGAAACGCTCATATCTGAAATTTAAAGGATGAAATCACTTAACGACTACATCTATACATAAGTGGTTCTTCTTGCTCTTTGCTGGGATCAACCATAGCAGTGTTAGACTTCTCTGCAAATAAACCAAAAGTCTGTGTCGCAGATTTCTTATCAGGTTCTTTGGCTAGCTGCTCCTCTTTAGCAAGTTTTACTTGCTCTAACTCGGATGCCTTTATTTTTTCTATCAAATCAGAAAGTACTTTTTCAACATCATACCCTCTAATTCTTTTTTTTGAAAAAATCTGCTGACGTTCTTCTAAATAGCCATTTATAGGAACATTAGGATCTAAATATACATGTTCACGCATAAATTGAATTAGTGCACTATACATATCCTGTAAATCTTTTGAATCTGGCTTATTTTCTTTAGTAAGATCAAGTGATGTTCTTAATGAGTTATATAAATTACTATTTGTTGGGCTCAAAAAAACCGAAGTAACCATGCCTTGATAGCTTTCATCAATTTGATTCCAAATATAAAATGCAGCGGCATTAAGAATACAGGTTTTATTTTCAATGTCTGATCGATTAAGTCCCCCGATAACAGCAAGAAGATACTTACACTGCGTGGCTCTTTCCGGATGAGTTTTATAAAGAGTTCTTAATGCGGTTTTTAAATCTTTATCATAAATCCTATGATGCTTTAATTCGGTTGCTATACTTTCCTTAATATATTTTTCCAATAATTTATGCTCTACATACTGAAAACCCATTTCTGCTCTCCTTAAACTCCATGAATCGGGAATTAGTAAAATTTACTACAACGACCGAAGTGTAAACCAATTCATAAATACAGTCATGCATTTTCTTTTTACTCCTTACTTAATTTTTAATCTTTAAAAATCAATAAGTAATCGTCATACATTTATCACTAAAATGCAGAACCAAAATACCTTGCAATCCACACTGCCGAAGTAGCTTGACTTGTTCGCGGACGAATTGTCACTCTCAAGAAAAAAATTCAGGGGCTCTTGTTTTTTAATCGCTTTTGATTACCCTATCCACTCGTTCAAATCTTTTGTCCCTTGCTAGGATTATTTATGCAAAATTACATCTGTGCGCTTTTTTTTATTTTAGGTTGTATCTCTACTTATGCTCAAACAAATCAACCTAAATTGATCATACAACTCGTTATTGATCAGTTACGTGGTGATTTAATTTCCCAACATCAACACCAATTTGGTGCTGATGGGTTTAATTACTTATTGAGCCATGCTCTTGATTATCATAATACACACCATCCTCATGCCAATACAACCACATGTGCTGGTCATGCTACAGTTGCCACAGGAAGTTTTCCGGCATTGCATGGCATCATTAATAATGAATGGTACGACCGAACAACACAACAAATGATCTATTGTATGGAAGATTTAAAGGCCAATATTCTTCCCACTCCTCACACCCATATTGCCATACCTGGCCGCTCACCTAAAAATTTATATACTTCTACTTTGAGTGATGAAATCATCCTGTCTCAAAAAGGGCGTGCTTTTGGAGTTTCTTTAAAGGATCGTTCAGCAATTACCCTGGCAGGTCATGCTGGCAAAGCATTTTGGTTTGATACTACTAATGGCGGTTTTATTACCAGTGACTATTACTACACCCAATACCCTGAATGGGTCAAAAATTGGAATAAAAACTATCATGCTGAAGATTTTGATTGGATTTTAAGTCGACCTAAATCAGAATATCGAAATACAAACTCCCCCAAATTTCATCATGAAGATGAGCTTTTTGGACAAACTTTTCCACATCATGTAACTCAATCTCCAAGCCCAGAGTACTTTAAATCCTTATCAAGAACCCCTAAAGCAGATCAATTAACCGCTGATTTTGCAGAGCATCTCTTAAGCGAAGAACAATTGGGCAAATCTCCTGATCAAACAGATTATCTGGCTATCAGTTTCTCCGCAGTCGATGCAATTGGTCATCAATTTGGCCCCAACAGCCTGGAGGCAGAAGATAATTTACTTGAGTTAGATAAGACACTCGCCCATCTTTTTGCAGCCATCGACAAACAAGTTGGCTTAAATAATACCCTTATTGTACTGACTGCTGATCATGGAGTAAATGATGGACCAGCTTATCTTAAAGCGCATCATTTTGAAGAAATTAACCCAATTAATATTCCTGAAATGGAACAATACATCCACAAGGCATTAAAAAAACAATACAAACTCCCAGAACAAGCACTGATGTCTATCGCCCCCCCTTTTATTTACCTCAACAATAAACTAATTACTCAACACAAACTCAAACCGGATGATGTAAGGCATTTTCTAGCCCAATCCTTAACCCTAAAACCTGGAGTATTTAAAGCATATACATTACCTATTGCACACATTGAAAAAGATTGGCTAAGTGCTAAAGTAAATAAAATGTACTATCCTTATCGCTCTGGAGATGTGTATATTATTCAACCACCTAATCAATCTTACGGGTTAAAAAGTAAAGACCGAGTTGCTCACGGAAGTCCTTGGCAATACGATAGTTATGTACCTTTATTATTTGTACATCCATCCTTTAAACCACAGCGCATTTTTCGGCCAACCTACACAACTGATATCGCCCCAACTTTATCAGCATTGCTGATGATAAAATATCCCTCTGCAGCAGTCGGACAACCTTTGTCAGAAGTAGTGCATGCTTTTTAATTAACATGCGTTCGACATAAAAGGTATAAAATAGCCTTTTATGTCGCATAACGAACGCTATCCCCTAAAGCTTGTCCCTAGCGAAAACAAAGATGCATAGCATTGATACAAGATCCAATTCTCAATAAAAGCACATCAATATAAAAGTTTAATTATTTATAGAAGCACACCCATGAATTTAACGTCAGTTATGGATAAGAGATCGAGTTATTACTTCGAACTATTCGGACTTTGTTTTATCTCCACACAATTTAAAAAGAGGTTCCCAGTCCCTCTTTAGGGCCGTTCAGCCTGAGGAGGGGCAAAATACACCGTCTCGAAGGCCTGGTATAAGGCTTAGCGACAGCGCTTTGCGCTTCCTCAGCCCGAACGGGTCGTGATCGTAAGTAAGTGGTTATAATTACATCCTTATTCATAACTTACGTTAAGTTACGAGAAGAGAGGCCCAATTAAAGATTGAATTTGACCTAAAAAACCTTTACTATTTGCACGAAATTTTTAGCGATATCATCATGAACAAACAAGCAATAATTATTGGGATTTCAGGCCCTTCTGCATCAGGTAAAAGTCTTTTAGCGAATACTATTGTTAGTGAGTTAGGTTCAGAACAAGTAGTAGTTATCTCTGAGGATGCCTATTACAAGGATCATGGTCATTTGCCTTTTGTTGAAAGGGAAAAAATAAACTACGATCATCCAGATTCATTTGACCATGCTTTACTTTGTGAACATTTGCGTCAGTTAAGACAAGGTAAAACAGTTGAAATTCCTATTTATTCTCACTCCCAACATCTTCGCCTACCTGAAACGAGAGCTATTGGTCAACACGCTATCATTGTTCTTGAGGGAATTTTACTCTTTAGTGATAAGGAGTTACGTGACATAATGGATATTCGAATTTTTATGTCTACCCCTCTAGATGTATGTTTGACCCGACGTTTAAAAAGAGATGTTGTGGAACGACATCGAACCTTTGAATCAGTTGTACATCAATATGAAACAACCGTACGCCCTATGTATTTGCAATTTATTGAGCCTTCAAGCCGCTATGCAGATATCATTGTGCCTCGTGGCGGAGAAAATAGAATTGCTATTGAAATGATTCAAGCTAAAATGCGTGAATTATTGGCATCACACACTAATTAGAATTATGGGAGAAAATGGTGGGATTTTTAGCGGGTAAAAAAGCACTCATTATTGGTTTAGCAAGTAATCGCTCAATTGCATACGGTATTGCCAAAGCATTTCATGAACAAGGGGCTGAGTTAGCATTTACCTATCAAAATGAACGCTTACAAGATCGTGTAGAAAGCATGGCAGCTGAATTCAATTCCACGCTAACATTCCCTTGTGATGTAGCCCATGATACAGAAATCGAAGCCTTGTTCTCCAATTTACGTAATCATTGGAATCAATTAGATATTCTAATTCACTCAGTTGCTTATGCCCCGGCAGATCAAATTAGTGGTGATTTTGTTGAGTCTTGTACACGAGAAGGATTTAAAATTGCCCATGACATCAGTGCATATAGCCTTATTGGCCTTGCAAAGTCGGCATTACCCATGATGGAGGAAACTCAAGGCTCTCTTTTAACCCTCTCTTATTATGGCGCGGAAAAAGCAGTACCTAATTATAATGTAATGGGAGTTGCAAAAGCCAGCTTAGAGGCTTCGGTGCGCTACTTAGCGGCAAGCTTAGGTCGTAAAGGGCTAAGAGTTAATGCTATCTCAGCAGGACCGATTAAAACCCTTGCGGCTGCGGGCATTAAAGACTTTCGTAAAATTCAAAATGCTTATGCCCAAATTACTCCTCTTCAGAGAAACGTAACTATTGAAGAAGTTGGTAACACTGCTGCATTTTTATGCTCTAACTTAGCCTCAGGAATTACCGGTGAGGTAGTACATGTTGATGCCGGTTATCATGCGGTATCTACTATGAGTGATCTCGGTTAATTTCGATCATTACCTACCCTTTTCGTGACCTGGCTACCACCTTTCGGCGATAGCCATAAGTTTCACAAAATTCATCTAAATATCCGCTTCTTCTGGAGAGTATGGGCTGGACGTACTGCTACAAAAGCGGTAACTGGAGAGTGCTACACCACCTCAGGGGCTCTGTCGAAAGATCAGATAATCTTTGCTGCCTCTGATAAATCCTGGTTGCAAGCAACCAGGCTACGCTTGCTGCGTATGTAGCGATCGCCACGTTTACTGATAGACATGAAACACTGCTTTCCTCCACTGGAATGCTCTTTAGGAACTAATCCCAAGAAAGCAGCAAAATGACGCCCATTTTTGAAATGAGTGGGATTGCCCATCGTTGCATCTACAGCACTTGCTATTATTGGGCCGACTCCTGATAGCTTCATCATGCGCTCGCACACAGGCAGGGACAGCTGCTTTTAATAAAGGATTAAACTCTCCCTCAACTAGAATTAAAATGCAACCATTTTTACTAAGTTCATATCCATCGGAATATTGCTTCAGTAACTCATTTATTCTTAATTGATATTCCTGCCTCGTAGTTATTTTATCGAAGTTTTTATATTCATGATAACCACAATTATTATATGAATGATAAAAGCCATCTGATGGAATTGAAATACAATCATACAAAAATTCGATCATATCGAAAACATCATCTTCCATATAATCTCCAATATACTCCTCGATAGGCCATAGATGATTGCTTCCCAACTTGAACAATAAGCGTGATGCAATAGAGAGATTATCCCCTAAAATCCCTGGAGCATTTCCATACAGCAGAATGGTTTTGCTATTTTCTGTGTTTATTATATTCTTGTATTTTTATATCTGTATTATATTGTGAGAGGGAATATACGACCCATAAAGCCGCAGGGATTCAACCAATAAGGGTTATTTGTAATATCAAACAAACAATCCCAGCTATTGAGCGACCAATGGTGAAAAATACTGAAAACGATAGGAATACAGCTAAAAGTAAACGCCTTTGAACTCTATCTTTAATATATTTTCATCTCATTGTATTCATTTGATGCATGTTATTCAATGCGTGCTTATCGATTTAGAAATTTTGAGAATTACAGATAAGGGTTAAGGTTTTGTGTTCTTGATTATTGCCTCGGAAATGGGGAGAGCCGAAGAGCCTACATGCGATCGGTACCAAAAGTGGTACCGAATATTTGTTTGGGATTTTAATTCACATGGCACAATCGAGACTGGTTTATCAAACGCTTGTACTCGATCGTTAATTGCACCAAGTGTGTCTTTATAGAAGGAAAGATTAGCCTTTTTTGTAGTAGCCCATTCATATCCCGATTTAAAAACTTGGGCAACTGATTCAAATAAGCTAGCATTATGACGTTCGGAAAGGGCTATTTTTACACCATAAAAAAAACCACTAATACTTGCAGATATTCCTTGAATAAAACTAGACAATATATTTTGTCTAAAATAGGAAGAGTTTTCTTTGCGATACTGTTTTAATATTTCTTGTCTTTCTTCTACTGAATGAAAAGGATTTTGACAAAGCTTATTAAGCATATTAGTCGTAGATTTTGCTATGTTTTCTACATCTCTTGGCATTTTAAGAGAGCCATCATTTTCTACAAGTACAGATTTTCTATATGAAGTAAAAAGTGATGCGTAAAGAGAGTCCGAATTTATATCGTCTTCTGATCCTAGGGATTCAATAAATTCATTTATTTTAGGTTCAAGTGTATCATTTTGATTACGAAATTCTTTTTCAAATTTTTTCACAGTATCACTTAATTCTTTTAGAGTTGGGTGCTCTTTTAGTATATTAACAAAAGCTCCAGATTCGTTGGGTAATAATGGATCGTTAATTGAAACTCCTGTCTTTTTACTCACTAAACCTCCTCCTGAGGCTTGATGCATAGCTTTTGTGTAAAATGTTTCAAACCCTAGTTCATTCAATTGTGGTTCAGTTAGTGAAAATTTTGTCATTAATGTAGTTTTTAAATCATCCATTGCAGTTTTAAGTTTCTTTGTATTTAAATTATCATCCATCCTATTAATTTGTAATTTGACCGCTAACATTTTTTTTTCTAATTCTATTTTAAGTGATGCACCCGAAATAGGCTCGATCATATTTCCTAATTTGGCATTGAAATTAATAAATTTCTTATTTAATATTATTCTATAGCTGTCTAATCGCACTTGTTCTGAATCTTGCCAAGTATATGTAACTTTACTTCCTGGCTCTTGATGTTTATAAAATGACTCGGGTAATTTGATCAAATGAGACAATCCATCATATTCTCTTTTTAAAGTGGTTATTCCTTCAGTTTTTATTTTTTCATAATCAATTACAACATTCCTATGTCTGCCGGAGACGCTAGCAGGAATCCCTATTTTACCCAAGTATGAATGAAATCTTCCAGCAAAACTACTTTCACCTGTTGGTCCTCCTCTACCAGCATTACACATCTCGCAATTAATTTTCAAAGGATGATTAGCGTCAAAGTTCTCTTTATTAATGCCCCCAGCCAGAAAATCTGCTATTTCAGTGTGGAACGCACCAGGAATATAGGCATCATTCGGGCTTCCATGCCCCCATATGTAAATGTTATCTTCAGAAGTTAAACTATGTAGAACTTCTTTTTCATCCTCAGTGGGGGTCTGATGCTCTCCATAAGTCATATAATTATCTTCAAACACGTCAGCAGGATATATAATGTGGACATCAAGATCATCGCCGCTGCCAGGATTTTCCTCATTAGCTTTAAATCTTTTTCTAGAAATAAATGCATCTATCTCGCTTCTTTCATTACTATCACAGCACAGAATAACTAATTTTTTGTTAGGCATAATATAATCTTAGATTTAATCTAAACACATTACATTATAGAACAAATATGATGCATAGTGAGCGCAATTTAATCAATTGGTTGGTTTTCACGCTTTTTTAATACTGAGGTTTATAGGGTATATCCGCATATCCAGCTCTATCTGACAATGAACGCGCTAAGACGCATTGTGGCAGAATGATATTTTATATCAGGAGTTTGAGATCTATCTTTATTTACTTAATGGTTCTTCGGTTACTAACTTTGCTTATATAGCTAATTCTGGTAATAACACCGTTTCAGTATGCACCGTTGCGGCCAATGGTATTTTTTCCAACTGCGTTGGCGCAGGTATTTCTTTCACCAGTGCTCCAATGGATATTCTTATTAACGGCAATGGTTCTTCCACTTCTGCCAAGGCGTACATTACGCTGCCCAGCGCCAAGCAAGTGCAGGTCAATCATTTGAATTTTTGGCATGGTAATCGCTTGACGCTTAGCCTTGTTTTTTAAGTAAGCGGGAACGATTTTAATGATGAGCATTAATTCAAAAATCTCTATGTATGCTTTTATCAGTTTGTCTTCTTGGCCAAGATCATTCGAAATCTTTGAATACTTAATTAGATTACCAGCAAGTCCTGCCAGATAAGGTACTAATGATTTCAGTTTGGAAAATAAAAATTTCTCTTGCATTTAAAGGCAGTATCTACAATGCCTCTAAAACAATGTGAAAGATCCGTTTTGGTTTTTTAAAGATGTATAAGAGTCGCGTGCAACCAGGAACACTACCTATTTAAATGCTTCAGCTGTCCAAAAAGCGAGATCCCTCAATAAGATCATCTTAGACGTAGAGATTCCTCTATATTTATAGTGGAAGGAGCAGCATCTGACGTTTTAAAAAAGCGTGGTTCTTTATTCCTTAATTTAGAGGATGATATATTTTCTTGGGCTTTTGGGGAGTCTTGATTAAGCCCTATCAAATCAAAATAATGCGCAATTTTCGAATCTAAAGCTTTTTTGGCGTAATCCATGGCATTTAGACCAGGTATGTCAGTTATTTTAGTATTAATTTCTGGCTGCTCTAATAAAAATAAAACACTATCATAATCATCACGACGAACTGCTTGGATTAGCAATGTTTCACCTTCATTATTTTGGTGATTAATATTAATCCCGAGATTCTGTAAATGCCGAAAATAGATATGACGATTTTTTCTTTCCTCAAAAGAACAGTCTTTTTTAAGGAGATGAAAAAAAGGCATTTCTCCTTTCGCATCCTCTAGCTTCAGAGATGCACCCGCGTTTTGTAATAATTGAATCCCTTTAATATTTAACGTTTTCAGCATATGAGAAAGTGGTGAAATACCAGAGGGTAAAAGTACATCAGGTGATGCTCCGAGTTGCAAACAATTGTCTAAATCTTCCATGGCCTCAGATAAAACAGCAGATTCCAATGTTGATTGAAGTTGTTCTTGAGTTGAAAAGAATGATAATTGATTTGTTGCACTAAGGATATCAATTGGAGTCATTTGAAATGCATTTTTTACTGTGATGAGCTCTGAGGAAGCGGTTTGCAGTAAGCGATAAATACCTCTGTTTTTTGTAATCGCAGCAAGATGTAAAGATGTGTTTTGATCTTCATCCATTGCTTGAGGACTTAAGCCTATGGACAATAAATAACGGACACTATTAATTTTACCATGTCGTACGGCAAAAAGGAGATGCGAGTCATTTAACTGTTTCGCCTTTCCTAGGCTGTCTTCTGAGCTCAAAGCGAGTTGGATTAATTCAGGGGCATCTTTTAAAATTGCCTGTTGGATAATAGAAAGGGGTTCTTTTGTATGTGACTCTTCGTTATAAAATCCAGGGGTTAACTTAGCAGAATTCATTGCAATATCAATCGCATTTTGATCTAAGTATTTTCCAGCACTTTGAATACAAGCTTGAAGCATTTCCTTAATCGTAGATAATTTAAATGGGTTACTTTGCGCTAATCCCCGTGAAAAATAAGCATTATGTATGTCATTTTGGGATTCTGATTCTATTCGAGCGGCAAGGCACAAATATTTAATGACGAGTTGGAAAGCTGCCGAAGCTTCAAGTGCTTTATCATTTTTGACTAAATGAAGAGCAGCTTTAAAATATAAGTTAGCCGTAATCAGGTATGCGGGGGTGCCAAGCCACTCAGCTTCTTTCTCAAAGGCAGGTAATAAACGAATCAAATTTAAAAATGCCTCCTCCTTTTCTTTAGAAGACATTTGCATGAAACACTCATGTGCATACGCATTGAATGCATGATACGAATGAAAAATAGTTGCGCGCTGTAAATAATGGTTCTTATTTTCAGGATGCCTTAATGATAAGTAATAATTCAGATAACCTAGGGTGATATTCATATCACTTAATCGTGGTGAGTTTCTAAAACGAAATTGGGGAAGATCTTTTACACGAATGGCTTCGCGTTGCGTTTTCCAAAATGCATCAAACTCGGATGAAGCTAATATTTTTCGAATCGTTGGATGTTGGTGACAAAACTCATTTAACTCAGTGAGTTTTAATGTGTTTAAGCGAGATTGGATATCTTCTCGACTCACATCATTTGTGTCTTCAACAAAATTTTCTAACTGCGTTTTTAGCAATAATAATTTAACAGTTTGATTATTTGTCATAAAATACCGATCAACAATATTTGCTCAAAATGTACCATAAAAAAACATATCTATCAAGACTGAAATATTTTCTTATTTGCAGCATACCTTTTATTTTGCACCGGTATCAAGTGATTATTTGTTTGGCAGTGAATGGAATAAATCAAATCTTAAATGTTAACTCATCGTCTGGTGGCGTTTTATTAGGTTCTATCTTAACAACATTTGTAGGCAAACTTTCTACTGATCCTTGACTTTGTGTTAGGGTATCAGACACACTTGCCTCTAAGTCCTTTCGTTGTTCCTCCAATTGTTGATCCTCATGTTCTAAAACACCTACTTCTTCCCAATTTTGCTGTAGCACTGGTGGTCCAAGTCGGAGCATTGGATTATGGTGGCGTGTTGGCATTAAATCATATACTTGATGTGATTCCTTAAGCATAGCCAAACTTTCTACTTTAGCTGTATTGTAATCTGTTGCTGAAGCCCCATGTTTTATACAATTATCCAAATATTCAATTAATGCTTTTTGATTGGTGTTTACTGGATTTTTCACAAATCGCATCAATACATGATTTAAATCATTCAGTCTATCCAATTTAACCGCAGCTTCATAGGCTTGGGAAAGTTTATCTTGCATGCCTGCTTGCAATTCTTTAACCGTTATTAAGTTCAATATTATTGGTCGTAACTTTTGTTGTATATCAAGTTGTAATTTAAGCTCAAGGTGTTTCGCAAATCCCGGATTTCCTTTGATAGCATGGAGAGTGTCATACATTACTTCGACTTGTCGTGCAGGTTTTTCTTTATTAAGCAGTATTTGAGCTTGATAATGTTCAATTAATTTTTTGGCAGAGTTAAAATTATTGCCCGAATAACCAGCACTCATAAGCTTTATACTATTCATATCAAGATAATCTTTCTGCTTACTATCCGTGACAAAAGGTGTGCGTTCTGGATAAATACTGTTTTCATTGATTTTTTTTAATTCTTCCTTCGGAAGGATTAATGTATTTCCATTCTTTTTGCATAAATCTAAGTTAACACCTGCGCTTCGAAGAATATTAATAATATGCTCCCGATTAAATTCACTAAAGGTTAAGCGCATATTCTCGCCACTCTCTTCAATAGCAGTAATCCGAATTGAGTTTCTTGTAGTCCATGGGTGTCGATAAGGACGACCATCATCAGAAAATAATACTGGATTATTGACCAGCTTTTCTAATTCCAAGGCAGGTTTTATTTCATCTTTATGTTTTAAAAAGAGTGCAGGAGTCATGGGTGCTTTATTCATACTAGGAAAATTTTTAAACATCGTGTCAAACCGATTGTTTATAGTGCTCTTAATGGTCTCAGCATCCTTTTTTAATTTTAATAATTCACTTTGCTGTTCTTTTAAGAAAGTTAGTTGTTCCTTTTCCTTCCTGCTTAATGATGCAATTTGATTAAGACTATTAATCTTTTGTTGAGTACTTTTTAGATTTGAATCATGGGTTTCGATAATGTTATCCATCATCGTATTGATTCTTTCTTGATTATTCAGAAGATGAATAACTCCATCAAATTTAGCGTCAAAAGAGGAATCTTCAATAAGACTCCGATTTCTACCTTGATTATGACGAGAGTGCCGTTTCATCCCAGTAGGAATCATACTGAGGCGGGTATCAAAATCCATTTTATCTTTACTCATAATCACCTGATCAAAGATATAGAGATCTTTACCCCTAATGATGGCTTTATTTTGATTATAAGCACCTACAAAATCCGTATCATTACAAAGAAATGAAAATGCTGCTTTGTCGCCAAAATCATTGAGTGTCGTGTCACAATGTAACCCATTCCCTACTGGAGTAATGGTAGAATGATGTAAATAAGGATCACCAATAGTTCCAATTTTTGTTATTCCACTGGGTACAATAATTCTTTGTGTTTCGCCTTGTGCAAATTCTTTCATTAATTGGATATTATCAAAAGGAACATAGAGCGCGGCTTTGCCGTTATGATTCACCATAGTCGACTGGGTGGTTTCAAAACCAAGAATTCGGGCAATATTTAATGCAATTGCTTCGCGTTGTACCTCAATGGTCTTACCATGTTTTGGTAACTTAAGTATCCCTTTTGTTTTTAGTTCACAGGCTGAAGTATATTTCTGAAAATCTTCATAAGGAAATTTGCTGCCTTTATGAAATGTTCCACCTTGGTTAGTATTTTTAAATTTGCTACCATCATCCAAAATTTTTTGTAGTTTTGTGATGACCTCATCGCGGGGCGTAACCGATATTTTTTCAGTGACCCCACCCGCAGATTCCGCCATCGTGCAAAATTGAGAAAGTTTTCCTTGTTCATTAGGGATATCAATCACTCCAATCTTTGAAATTTTATCGATATTTTTTAGAAGCGAAAGAATACTCTCAAATTTCTTTTTCTCTATATCATTTTTTTCTTCTTTATACTTTTTCTCAAACCAATCAATGGCATCTTTGAGTTTTTTTGACGATGATATATCTACGTTCGGTAAAACAGTGCTTGCTATCTCTTTTAAGGTTTTAAGTGCTTGTTTTTTTAAATTATCAAGTTCCTGATCCTGACTGATAGGTCGCGATTCTGTGGCTCTGCTGGTGTAATTAGTCAGCGACTTAAACTTCAACAGCTCAACTTCATCCTCAAGAGCGTCCCCATCGTAGACAACAATCTTTGGCGGAATATCATTATTGAAATCAACCGCCTGTCCAATCAGGTGAACAAAATCTTTGTATTCTGAATCTTTAGATGTAAGCTTATCTATACTGAATAAATTAGTATTAATATATTCAATGGATTGACCAATCCATTCATAACGTTCCATATCATCAAGCCAGGACTCCTGAAACTTTTCACCATACATATTTTGTAAGTAAAGTCGTATTAAAGCTTTTTTAATTTCTGGATCCATAACGCTGTTTTCTGTATAAGAGTGCCTCTAATGTGAAGTTTAGTATAAAAATTCTATTTCACACTAAGCAGCAGCAACAATCAGCCCTTAACTCACGTTAATAACCTATAAAAACTTTTTTAATTTTAATGGGATAGCCCTCTATTGAAATTTCCTCAAAAAAGGAAGCAATTATTATGAGTTGGGTACCTATAATCGCAGCTTATTGTTACCTAACCTATAATCTGAGTACACCACTAAACACTCTAATGGAGGATTTATTCGATTTAAAATTATCTAAATTGAACATTCGAGGCCTAAACTCATAATCTACGGCTTAGGCGCATTTGACTCATCATTTTCTATAGCAGTATCTTTAGGACCTAAGTTATGTTTCTGGGCCTCTACTTTTGCACGCGTATCCATTGCACCTATCCGAGTATTAAGAATATCAGTGCGCAACTCGACCTCTGTATCTATTGCATCAGATTTATTCTCAAGTTCTTTTTCCTGCTCTGATTTCGGATTTTCAATTTGTGACTTTCTATGAATCTCATCCCATTTAGAATTAGACATAATCCACCTCAAAAAAATTACTTAATCAAATTATAGCTCATTTAGTCCCACAAAGAACCTCTCATCTTAAAGATTGCTTTTATCCTAAAGCGTTTAGTTCGCGAGCAGCAGCATTACCACTACCACAGCAACAGAGAAAATCCAGTAATAAACAAAATCTTAAACCAAAGGTTCAATCTCTCCATAATTTTTATAGACAACATCCAACGCTTTTAGTGACTCTAATAATGGTTTCATTTTAGCCAAAGGCCAACTATTTGGGCCATCGCTTAATGCCTTGTCCGGATCAGGATGCGTTTCCATAAACAAGCCTGCAATTCCAGCAGCTACCGCAGCACGAGCAAGAATAGGAATAAACTCTCGTTGTCCGCCAGAGGCTCCATTATTGCCACCTGGCAATTGCACTGAATGAGTTGCATCATAAACAACAGGACAACCCGTTTCACGCATTATGGCTAAAGAGCGCATATCGGATACCAAATTGTTATAACCAAAACTTACACCCCGCTCACAGGCCATAATCTGGTCATTTCCTGTGGCTTTTGCTTTAGCAATCACATGTTTCATTTCCCAAGGGGCGAGAAATTGACCTTTTTTGATATTAACAGGCTTATTCATGGCTGCTACTTTTTGAATAAAATTAGTTTGTCTGCATAAAAAAGCGGGGGTCTGTAATACATCAACCACACTAGATACCTCCAGCAAAGGGGTATCTTCATGAACATCTGTTAAAACAGGAACATTAACTTGCTTTTTTACTTTTTCCAAAATAGACAATCCCTTTTCAAAGCCAGGACCTCTATAGCTGGATATAGAAGAACGATTTGCTTTATCAAATGAGGATTTATAAATAAAAGGAATTTGTAACTCACTACATATTTCTTTTAAATAACCTGCAGTTTCTAACGCTAATTCCTCACTTTCAATAACACAGGGACCAGCAATCAGAAATAAAGGGTTACTCAAACCCACTTCAAATCCACATAGTTTCATTCTTTATTTTTTCCTTGATGTTTCTCTCGAGCAGCAAGTACAAACTGTTTAAATAATGGATGACTTGCTCTCGGAGTTGAGGTAAATTCAGGATGGAATTGGCATGCCAAAAACCACGGATGATCGGCTAACTCTACCATTTCAACTAAAGAATTATCCGCGGATCGGCCGGAGATAATCAGGCCATGCTCCACTAAACTTTCAACATACTTGTTATTAACTTCATAACGATGGCGATGACGCTCTATAACTTGTGGTTTCCCATATACCTTACGTGCCAAAGTACCCTCTTCCAATTGGCATAATTGCGCTCCCAAACGCATTGTGCCACCTAAATCAACATTCTCATTACGAAGCTGCTTTGAACCATCTGCCTCCATCCATTCACTAATTAACCCAAGTACCGGATATGGAGTATCTTTATTAAATTCCGTAGAATTGGCCTCTTTTAAGCCAATGACATTCCTAGAAAATTCAATTACGGCGGTTTGCATTCCTAAACAAATTCCTAAAAATGGGACTTTATTTTCACGAGCATACCGAATTGCTTTAATTTTTCCTTCTATACCTCGCTCACCAAACCCACCTGGAACAAGAATAGCATCGGCACTTTCTAAAAGCGATGCACCATGTTTTTCGATAAGCTCAGCATCCAAATAAACAATTTCAACTTTTGTTTGAGTATGAATTCCAGCATGCAGTAATGCTTCATTAATTGATTTATACGCATCGTTTAATTCGATGTATTTACCAACCATGGCAATTTTTACAGTCATGGTTTGAATAGCCTGCATTGCAACAACACGATCCCATTCGCTTAAATCAGCTGGTTTTGCATCAAGTCCCAATTTTTTAACCACAATATCATCTAAGCCATGCTCGGATAATATTCTTGGAATTTGATAAATACTTGGAGCGTCTTCAAGAGGAATAACTCCTTCTTTCTCAACATTAGTAAATAATGCAATTTTAGCGCGATCCGCCATAGGTAATATTTTTTCAGATCGACAAATCAAAATATCAGGTTGAATCCCTATAGAACGTAATTCTTTCACCGAATGTTGTGTAGGCTTTGTTTTTGTCTCACCTGAAGTAGCAATATAAGGGACTAAAGTGAGATGTATAAATAAAGTTCGTTGTGAACCTAATTCAATACGCATTTGACGAATAGCCTCAAGAAAAGGGAGTGATTCTATATCCCCCACAGTTCCACCAATTTCTACCATAGCTACATCAAAATCATCAGCACCTAATTTGATACATCGTTTTATTTCATTGGTAATATGAGGAATTACTTGAACTGTACCCCCTAAATAGTCCCCCCGCCTTTCTTTTTTAATAACCGTTTCGTAAATCTTCCCTGAAGTAAAATTATTACGTTTTGTCATGGTTGTATTCACAAAACGTTCATAATGTCCTAGGTCTAAATCTGTTTCTGCGCCGTCATGGGTCACAAAAACTTCACCATGCTGAAACGGACTCATCGTTCCTGGATCAACATTAATGTAAGGATCAAGCTTAATCAGTGTCACTTTAAGACCACGTGCCTCAAGAACAGCAGCGAGTGACGCAGCCGCAATACCTTTTCCCAAGGAAGATACTACTCCACCTGTAATAAAAATAAAATTTGTCATAATTGACGTATCCTGCTAATTAATTGCCAACAAATGTCCCATTCTCTCTTTTTTAGTTTTTAAATATCTGTGACTTTCCTTAGTAGGCTCTATCTCTAAAGGCACTCTCTCAGTTACCTTTATTCCATAACGGTCAACAGCAGCAATTTTTGATGGGTTATTAGTTAATAATCTTATTGCTTCAATACCAAAATATTTAAGCACTTGATAAGCAATAGCATAATCTCTACTGTCAACGGGTAGACCCAGTTGGTGATTTGCATCAACTGTATCTAAGCCTTGCTCTTGCAAGGCATAAGCTTTTAATTTATTTGCTAAACCAATTCCTCGACCTTCCTGGCGTAAATAAATTAATACTCCTCCTTCTTCCGCAATCATAGAAAGTGATTGCTCAAGTTGTTTACCACAATCACATTTACAGGAACCAAAAATATCTCCAGTAATGCATTCTGAGTGAATACGTACCAAAGGAACTCGATTCGCAAATAAAGACGGTTTAACCAAAGCAAAATGTTCTGCTTGATCCAGCTCATTTGCAAATACGGTCATCTTAAAATCACCCTTATTCTGCAAAGGAATGCGTGTGGATGCCGCAGCATTGACTAACACTTCATGACGAACTCTATATTCAATCAGATCCTTGATGGTAACCAGTGGAATATCATGCTTTTTAGAAAACGCAATTAATTCATCACGGCGACTCATGGTACCATCTTCATTAATAATTTCACAAATCACGGCGGCAGGGGTCAAACCTGCTAACCTGGCTAAATCAACGCTACCCTCTGTTTGGCCCGGTCTTTCTAATACACCTTTTTTCTTGGCCCGTAAAGGAAAAATATGTCCTGGAGAGATAACATCGGCTGGGCCACTTTCAGGATTAATTGCTATCTTAATCGTTTGAGCCCTATCTTTGGCGGAAATACCTGTTGATACACCTTTTGCTGCTTCAATTGATACAGTGAATGCCGTCCCATAAGGCGATTTATTATTTTGTGCCATCATCGGTAATTGTAATTTATCAATGAGCTCATCAGCCATAGACAAGCAGATCAAACCACAACCTTGTCGAGACATAAAATTAATTACCTCGGGAGTTGCATATTCTGCAGCTACAACCAAATCTCCTTCATTTTCCCTCTCTTCATCATCCATTAAAATAATCATTTTACCGGCTTTGAGTGTTTCCACTGCATGTTCTATTGTAACTAATGAATGCTTCATAACGCGACCTCATTTGTTTCATCCTCCCGCCAATCCAAACATGCTATCATGTTGTCCTCCATAGCATGCCAAGAAACAGTATGCGCTCGGCTAAATACCCCACTTTGTTGGTACGCTGAAATTGCACTGTGCTCCAAACTAGTGGGAACAATATATAAATAAGTTCGATGAACTAATCCTTCCCGATGTAATGCACTAAAAAGAGCACCACCTGCTTCCACCCAAACATCATGATATCCCAATGCCCCTAAATGCTTTATTACCGCATCTAAATCCATCACACCATTTTTTTCAGGCATTCGATGAAAGGTACTATTGGGATAAAAAATTTTCTGCTCATTACAATGAAAAACATGGCAATGCGCCGCTGTTGAAAAAACTCTAGCCTCTTGATTAAGACCTAATTGTCTGTCAATAATTGCTATCGTTTTTTTCTGTTCTTCATTGTCCAAGCGAACATTCATTCTAGGATTATCCAACTGCACTGTTCTAGCTGTAGTAAGAATTACATCAGCAGCCGCTCTCATTTGGTGAGTAAATTGTTCACATAAAGTATTCGATAGGATAACACGTTCTCCTTCAGCTTGACCAATTTTACCATTTAATGTTTGTGCTATTTTAACAGTGATCCTAGGTTTTTGGGTTAAGGTCCAATAAGTATAACTTTTATAAAACTCAGTAATTTCTTCTATGGGGTAATGCGTCACCTTAATTCCTCGTGAACGCAACTTTTCTGAAGAGTTATTTTGCGCAACAATCGGATTAGGATCTAAATATGCAAAAACAACCTCTTCAACACCATGATTAATAATTGCATCCACACAAGGGGGGGTTCTCCCCCAATGATTACATGGCTCGAGAGAAATATACAAACAAACTCCTGGTGTTTTAGGAGGAATTTGTGTTAACAATAATTGTTCTGCATGTGGAGTCCCTGCACCTCGATGACATGCTTGTGCTATAATAGTTCCATTTTGCACAGCAACAGCACCAACACAGGGATTCGGGGCGCAATGGCCTTGTCCAAGACGGGCTTGTGCGAGTGCTGCGAGCAAAAACTTTTTGTGCATTATTGAGTACCTTTATAAAATGCTAGTAACTGCTCACACATTTAATAGCTCATCGTCCCAGAAAGCGGTCTGAGATAACGACGAGAGAATGAGTAGTTACAATGCGTGAATGATAACAAATTATTCAATTTTTGAGTAGCCTAATGATTAAATTGAACATTAAGAAAAACATCCACTGGATTTTATTAATCAGTATTTTAACCCAGTCTTCTTTCGCTGTTGAAAGATTATCACCTTATTCAACAAGCGAATTAGAACAATTAGAAAAAGAGTTTATCCAACAAATTAATCAATCAGAAAGTGTGGAACGAAATCCCTTAGCATCCCAATATATTAATCACATTGGAAAAAATCTTGCTCAAGTGGGACATATTAAACCACCTGATTTCTTTATTGTGAAATCAAATGAAATCAATGCCTTTGCAGGCCCAGGTGGACATATTGGCATTAATTCCCAATTAATTTTAACCACTACCAGTGAAAGCGAACTTGCTGGGGTCATGGCACATGAAATTGCGCATGTGCGTTTGCATCATCTCTACAGCATGATAGAACATCAAAAACAAATGCGTATTCCTATGCTTGCCACTGTACTGGCCTCTGCTGCATTAGGCGTAATCAATCCCACTGTAGGAATGGCGGGAATGATGGGAGCCCTATCAGGATTTTCACAAGATAATATCAACTTTGCTCGATCCAAAGAAAAAGAAGCCGATAGAATTGGGATCGATATGCTGATTAAGGCTGGATATAATCCCCATAGCATGGCTGCTTTTTTTAAAAAAATGCAGGAAAACTCACGTTATTATTATACTGCAAATGTACCCGCTATTCTGCGCTCTCATCCTTTAGATGGAGACAGAATCGCAGAAGCAGATAGTCGCACTGCATCATTTGCCCACAAAAAGTATCCGGACTCTAATGATTATGCCTTAGTCAAAGAGATAATTCGCACCTCTGTCATACGCGATCCTAAACGTTTACTTGATTATTACGAACATCAATGTACCAAAAAAACCCCTGCTTATGCCTGTCAATATGGGCATGCACTTGCACTAATCAATACCAACAAATACAGCCAAGCCTCTGTAATTCTGGCTCCCTTATTAGAACAACACGACAATCTCTATTTTCAAATTGCTATGGCACAAGCTGAAGCAGGTTTAACACAATATAAATCAGCACTTTCTCGATTAGAGGAAATGCAAAAGAATTATCCAGACAATTATGCTGCACTTATGGCTTATGCTGACGGTTTACTGGCTGCGAATCAAAATGAAAAAGCAATGACTATCTTGCTTAAAGGAAGTAGGAAATACAAACAGGATCTGCCTCTTTGTCGTCAGTTAGCTCAAGCACAAGCTCAAGCCCATAAAAAGGGATATGCTTATTTTACTCAAGCCCAATGTTTGCTTCTTGAAGGACAAAAAAGAGCCGCGGTAGCTCAACTAAAAGTTGCTCGTAGTCTTGCCAAAAATGATCCTTATTTATTAGCACGAATCTCAGCT
Organism: Legionella cincinnatiensis; assembly: GCF_900452415.1. Classification (NCBI taxonomy): domain Bacteria; kingdom Pseudomonadati; phylum Pseudomonadota; class Gammaproteobacteria; order Legionellales; family Legionellaceae; genus Legionella; species Legionella cincinnatiensis. The sequence goes on from NZ_UGNX01000001.1 coordinate 2,812,430, forward strand.
AAAATTGATGAAATTGTGAATTAAATAAACTTAGACCTATTGAAAGAGCGTCCTCAGCTGCAATCGTCTGAATCTTATGCACATCTCTAAAAAATCAGCCCTGCTCTACTCTCCGACGTTCTGCGGCTTGTCCGCAGAAGCCAAGAGCACTGAACTAAAATTAATCTCGAAAATTTTCATATTGCAGCGGCAGCTTGATCTCGGATTTTTTTAAAAGCGCAATAGTTTCTTGCAAATCATCACGTTTTTTCCCAGTCACCCGTACTTTATCTCCTTGAATAGATGTCTGTACTTTGGCCTTGGAGTCTTTAATACATTTCACAATTTCTTTAGCAGTAGGTTGATCGATACCTTGTTTAAAAGTCATATTTAAAGAAAAAAACTTGCCACTGTGTACAGGTTTATCTTCTATATCAGTACCCGAAGCATCAACATTTCTTTTGCTACAGTGATTACGGAATAAATCTTCTAATTGTCTGACCTGAAAATCTGATTCTGCACGTAAAGTAACGATAAGATCGTTGAGCTCAATACTTGCTTCTACTCCACGAAAATCAAAGCGGGTGCTCATCTCCCGTACCGCATTATCAACAGCATGACGTAATTCAACTTTATTGATTTCAGAGACTATATCAAAAGAAGGCATAATCAACTCATTTAAGTAAAAAATATAATTTAACAAAAAACACCATACTGCACCACAATTATGAACTCTATTCTTTTTGTATTGCATCTTATCAAAAAGAATGTTATCAAATTAATTGATTTAAAAATATTCTAATTAGTTATCAACCGCACAATAACTAGGATTTATTGAGCTATCTCAAGGAGTGAGAAGTATGACTAAAGAAAAACATCAATACCAAACATCTTATCTACCCCTTCGCAATCAAGCTCGTTTTTGGCTCCATTCTGAGGCTTGTTATACTGAAGAAGAACTAAATCAGAGAGCATGGATACTCAAAACTCGGGCTAATTCAGGTATTTATGCTGATTATTTAGCAAATCCTAGCTCATGGTTTGCCGATGATTCACAAGCATTAATCAATGTTTATGAGCATTCTTGGTTTTATTCTAATGCTTATAAAACAAGACATGTTTTAAGCAGAGATGATTTCCATGTCCAACCTATTGACAGTCAACGGGTACACTGGTCGGCATTATACGATTTAATGCAAAAAACTGGTGATTACTTATTATTAAGAAATAAAGAACTACGTCAAGATCATCTCAATCAGCCCATAAATTTCTTTTTACTCGATCTCAATCATATTCTAAAAGGGATAAGTCAAAATCCCAACATCAAACAAACTCAAGAACAATTAGAATATCTTACGCGGTATGTTCGTACTGTTGAAAAAAACATTTCGCCTTTTGTTGGTTCAGATAGATTATTTTTAGCAAACTTTCGCCACGCCATTGAAACCCAGATCCAGCCTCAATTAACACAAATGCTTGAGTCACAATTATTAAGAGATCGCTTTGGTGAGCTTTCAAAAACCATCAAACAATTATCTACAGACCGTAATAGAATATTGCATTTTGCACTTAATATTAATCCAGTAAACCCGCATCCCTATACGTTTGCAATTGATCAACCCGATGATTTAAAAGCCTACCCGACTCAAGCAGTGAAAGAATGCGGTAAAAGCACTACAGCTCTTGTAGAAAGTCCTATATCAACATTAAAATTAACTATTGAACAACTTAAAAATTGTCCTAATTTTCAACTTATTGATATGCAAGATAAAATTTTGGACCATTATGCAAAAGCAATATCTGATTTGCATGAACTGGATCAGTTCCAAAAAGTTATTTCGCAAACTATGGATCTATTAGGGCAAGCTGGAGAAGTATATACAGTTTATCAATTTAAAGAACAATTGTTTTCTTTGCTCGAACAAATTGAACTCTTTATTGATGACTCTTCAATACATATTGATGAAATTATTCAAGCGAATACACAAGCATATCATCAAGCCATTCAGCACGAACAAAACTTATCATTTTTAAAAAAATGGTTAACCTATGAACGAGAAAAACTAAATACTTTCATACACAATCAAGATACTCTCGCACAATTCCCCTCAACAACAACCGATCTTATTAAAACCAATCAAGCATTAAAAGAACATGTTCGCCAGGTTGTTATTCATTTAAATGCACCCAAAGCAAAAGCAACCAATTTCGAGACAATCGCGGGGAAAACACAAGAGTTAAATGCATTAATAAACTCAATGCATCAATGGGTCAAAGTTCAACATGAACTCAAAGGATTGCAACCTCCTCAAAAGCCTCAAGAAATTAAACAATTATCCTCTTCTTTCTCTTATTCCCAATCTCCTATGCAATCAAAATCAAATCCCTCATTTTTTCAGGAGCCTCCGCAAAAATTCCCAGCAAGCGATATGTGCTTCATATCCGAACCTTATGAAAATCATGGATATGGAACAACCATTCAACCACTAACCATTAACTCTGGTTCAGAAAATCCTGTTGTTCAAGAATGTAGCGTTCAACAATGTGAACCAGTTAATAACTATTATTGGGGACTACTCGCATTGGTCCCTATTGGGCTTATTGCTCTTTATTTGTTATATCGATCACGAAATGAAGCTGAAATAATCACCAAAATTCCTGGGAATAAAGAAGATTACGACAACATCAAAACTCAAGTTGATGATATATTTGTTGAACTACAAAAGGTTAAAGATGAAGAGAATCCAGAAACCGAATATGCGTATGAAAATTTTGAAGAAACATACCAACAATTAGATAAAGATTATCAAGCACACAATTATCAAGTTGAAGCACTAAAAGAACTTCTTGAAGATTTAAAATATTTCTATAATGAATACTACCAAGAAGCTACATCCAGTCAGTTATTCACTTATTGAAGCCGATCTATTAACGGCTTCATTCCTCTTTTCAAAGCAGCAAACATCTTCTTGAGATAAATTTTCATTACCCAAAATAAACTTTATACAGTAAAAACAGACCGATAATTAATGTAATTACCGCACAAACGATCAATTTTTCCGATTTATCTATAGTTTTATTCCAAATTTTATAAACGGTATCCGGACAATAGAGCCTGAATAAGCCACCAATAAGTATTAACCATGAGATAATAGTCACTATAACAGGCCATCCCATGACCCAAATATTATGGCTTGTAACCATTAATAGACCAATAATTAATGTGATAATCCCAACAACCAACATCACAGATCGTTGTCCCATTAATTCTCTCATTGCTGTTACTACAATGTCGCGTCTTAAAAGTAAAAGCAGGCTTATAATCACAAAATACCAACCGATCACCGTAGCTAAAAAATTGGTATTCATCTTAATCTCCTGAAATACATCTCCTCTATTTAAATTATAGTTCAATACTTACCTTTAAAACGTGATGAATAGAAGAAAAACAACTAAACTTAATAATATAGGGTTTGGATCAAGGATTCTTAAAATGAACGAGCAATTTACTGCATATGTATACTGTAAAGAAGAAAAAATTGCGACCCAAACTGGAAATGATCTCGAAAAGCTTTATACTTGGATGCTGACTCAAGTCAATGGAAATTTTTATGACATACATGGTGAAATCATTGATAATCAAACCAACGAAGTAGTTAGAACTTTTCGCAAAGCTTCTATGGAATAAAGTGACCTATACAAAAGTGTGAGCATCTGTTACAAGTCTCTCAAATCATTTTGAAAAAAAATTGTTGACAAAAACAAATAAATTTTTAAAATTTATGCCCCTGTTAAAAAAGCAATAGTGAAGGATCCTCATGTCAGAGTCGAAAAAACCATCCTTATTTAATCTATTTTGGTTGCTCAATTATATTTCTATTGCATCCGTCTCGGCTGCGATTATTACTCCTGCTTTGCCTCAGATTCAAACCCAATATATCTTAAGCCCTGGCACTATTGAATGGATTGTTTCCGCATTTTTAATTGGCTATGTTGCTGGCCAACTGATTTATGCACCTCTTGCCAATCAATTTGGGCGTTTAAAAGCATTACGCACAGGATTAACAATCAATTTAGTGGGTATTTGTATCTGCTTGTTCGCTGTTTTTCAAGAGAGTTATTGGATACTCGTTAGTGGTCGACTCATCACTGCCCTAGGTTCTGCTAGCGGACTTGCGTGTACTTTCATACTCATCAATGAATGGTTACCTGAATCACAACGAAAAACTGCTATGGCTTATTCAGTATTATCCTTTGCTCTGGGTATAGGAATTGCAGTAGTAATTGGCGGAATAATTACTGAATATCTTCATTGGCAAGGATGCTTCTGGTTTCTACTTGCACATGGGCTAATCATGCTTTTAGGAACTTCTGTCTTTAGTGAAACGCTAGTTCATCCTAAACCGATTCGTGTCATAACTATTATTCGTGATTATTATGCTGCTCTTACTTCTGAGCAACTTGTGATTTTTTCTTTAGTCGTTGGGTGCTGTTCCGCAATATCCTATTGTTTTTCAGCGGCAGGCCCCCAAATAGCCGAAAAGTTATTAAAATTGTCCGCCGCTGAATATGGCTATTGGAACATTCTCAATATTGTTGGCATGCTTTTAGGTGGGTTATCTGCGAAACAATTACTTGCCCGTTTTTCAGCACAAAAAGTTATTGCTATTGGTTTTTTTGGTGTCGCAGTGGGAATCAGTAACTTATTCATCATGTGGCTCCTCGAAAGCCAATCATCATTATGGTTTTTCCTAACCGCAGCCAGTTTGTATTTATTTAGTGGCTTATTATTTTCCGGAGGTTCTTTAATCGCATCAAATGCGCTTACAGATAAAGCCAGTGCTGCAGCCATGATGAGTTTCGTCAATATGTGTTTTGCAACCTTGAGCGTCATCATTATGGGCTATTTACACGTTAATCCTTTGGCCAGTTTTATTATTATCTTAAGTGCAATTTGGCTACTTATTGTTACATTGCTGCTCCTAAAAGACGCTAAAAGCAAAGATTAAACTAATTTTTTATATTTGGAGCATAAAGATGTCGCATAATGATATTCCACGTTCCTTACAAAATTTTTTAGATTTAGTGAATACAAAATCATTCGTATATACACCTGAAGAAGTACGTGATCTTGCTGAAAAAACAGCCGAAGCCTTTGTGATCCAACCCAAAACATTTGTGCCATTAATAAGCAATCAAATAGTTAAGCTCATTAGTCATGAAATAGCAACCCGAATTTATCACCCTGCCCCCCAAAAAAAATTACCCTTGACTCTTTATTTTCATGGCGGTGGACATTTATCAGGGAGTATCGAAACTCACGATGCTCTTTGTCGGCGAATTGCTGTTGCTAGCAATTCGGTGGTTATTTCAGTTGGATATAGGCTAGCTCCTGAATTCCCTTACCCTGCAGGATTACTCGATTGCATTGCTGTCTTTGAACAAAGAGTACCCTTGTTAAAAGATTTTCAAGTGAATACCGAGCATGTATTTTTAGTTGGTGATAGCGCAGGAGGCAATTTAGCGATTTCAGTAGGTCATCAGATGAAGGAGCGTGGCGACAATGCGATTAAAGGACTAGCCTTAATCTACCCTTCAGTTGATTTTTCGAGGAGTTATGACTCATATCAACGCAATGGAACAGGATTTTTGCTCACTCGAGAAAAAATTAAATGGTATTTCGATAATTATTTTCGAGATGAGGGAGATCGTATTCAGGCTTCACCTATCTATTTCAAACATTTAGAATTATTACCACCATGCTACATTGCCACAGCTGAATATGATCCTTTATTGGATGAAGCTATTGCCTTTGCCCAAAAAATAGAAGCTTTAGGTGTTACTGTTCAATTAGAAGAATTTAAGGGAATGATCCATGTTTTTGCTCAATTAGAACTCTTTGTGCCCGATCAAGTTTTTCAGTTGGTTGAATCTATAGGATATTTTATTAAATCATACAGTTAACTTATTCAAGAAAACAAAGTACTCTAAAACGTATCAAAACCACTATACTCCTGCCATATAAGCTCTTCATAAGTACATTCTTCTACGACAGCAAACTTAGGCCCCTCTTTTAGCCATTCGTAGAGCATTTGCAAATTGTCAACAGTACCGCAAGCAAAAACCTCAACACGTCCATCATCAAGATTTCGTGCCCACCCACTAATACCTAACTTTCTCGCCTCCGCTTGGGCAGAAGCCCTATACCATACTCCTTGGACTTTTCCCGAAACATAACAGCGCATGCATATTTGATTCGTCATAAAAATTTATTATTGGTTTTTGCATAAATAAAGTTTATCTTAATTTTTAAGAGAAATGGAGAAAAAATATGACTATATGGTTTAAAGAAATTTCATTAAATGACCTCAATCAATTCGGAAAAAACACAATGTCCGAATATCTTGATATCCAATTTATAGAAATTGGTGCTGATTTTTTAAAAGCAACTATGCCAGTTAATGAACGCACAAAACAACCTATAGGGATTCTTCATGGAGGAGCCAATTTGGTATTAGCGGAAACAGTAGCAAGTACTGCTGCAAATTCTGTAATTGATTTAAAGCTATTTTTTTGTGTTGGTTTGGAAATTAATGCCAATCATCTTCATTCAGTTAAAGAAGGATTAGTCACGGCAATCACTTCCCCAATTCATCTTGGTCGCTCCACTCAGGTTTGGCAAATTCAAATTTTTAACGAGGAAGGCAAACAAACATGTATTTCGAGAATGACCGCAGCGGTCATCAACCGACCGTCTTAGGGTAATTTTCCCATCTCGTTTTACCTAAAAAACACAAATGAATCTAGCTGCTCATTAGCCACTTTACTTGAGATTCAACCATGCTTTTTAGGTTTAAAGCATATGATATAATGACACGCTTTTTATTAAATAAAATGATTATGAAGTCCAATCAAACAATTAAAAATAGAGGTGCTCTGAGTAACCCAGATGGGCGCTTTGAACCCCAGACTCGCGAAAGTTTTGAGGATGGTTGGGATATCCAAGAAGAAATTTTGCCGCCGTTGGAAACTTTATTATTCCCAGAGCATCCTAAATCAGTCATTAGCCGTAATGATTCACCCGATCTTGGTTTTGAACAATCAATTAATCCTTATCGAGGTTGTGAGCATGGATGTGTTTATTGTTATGCCAGACCAAGCCATTCTTATATGAATTTATCTCCTGGAATCGATTTTGAAACTAAAATTTTTTATAAAGTTGATGCAGCAAAAATTTTAGAAAAAGAAATTAATAAAGCAAATTATCGATGTAAACCAATTGTCTTGGGAGCAAATACAGACCCATACCAGCCTGTAGAAGCAAAACTTGGAGTTACTCGCAGCATTTTGAAAGTATTAGAAAATCACAATCATCCAGTAATTATTATCACTAAAAATGCGCTTATTGAACGTGACTTAGACATTTTATCGCCTATGGCCCAACAAAATCTCATCAAAGTTGCCATAAGTGTCACTTCTCTTTCCACTGATTTAAAACGAATTATGGAGCCGCGAACTACCACACCAGCTGGACGGATAAAAATCATTAAACATTTATCTGAAAATCAGATACCTGTACGCATTATGGTTGCTCCTATTATTCCCATGATTAATGACATGGAAATGGAAAAAATCATGAAAACAGCGGCCCAAGCTGGAGCGAAATATGCCAGTTACGTCCTAATAAGGTTACCTTATGAAGTTAAGGAATTATTTAAAGAATGGCTTGCCAAACATTTCCCCCAAAGAGCAGAGCATGTAATGAGCCTTATCCGCCAAATGCGTGGAGGAAAAGAATATGATGCAAACTTTGGTACTCGTATGCGTGGTGAAGGAGAATATGCTAACCTTCTTAAAACTCGATTCCAACTGGCTTGTAAACGATTTGGGTTAAATACTGAATCAGAACCTTACTTGAATATTCAGAAATTTTGTAAAAATAAAAATTCATCAGCAATACAATTAGATTTATGGGATAAGGAATGGTAATTATATAACTCAAATTTTTTATATGAAAAAGAGTCGATTTTGTCTTTCAACAAAATTTTGAAGATTTAACAATAAGTTGTATCAATATTTTTTTTGCTAAAAAATAAATCAATTCAAAAAATAAACTCTATACTTAAATGGAGAGAAAAAAAGTAAAACCAAGGAGGATGTAATGAATACTTATTCCTGCATTTCAAAAGTATTACGTTCGGGTATTATTGTTGGCTCTTTACTCTTTGCTGTAAGTTATACATCAGTTGCAGATGCAGCTCAAGGATGTGGACATGGCTGGCATAGAAACGGCTATGGTGGATGCGTTCTCAACCATCCAGGACCCAATTCGACACCAGCCCCATATCATCCAGGATGCTGGCGAAATGCTTGGGGGCAATTGCGCTGTTATTGATACTGACTTACTTAGCCTTGCCGTCATCAGGCAAGGCATTTCTAAAAACCTCTACTCTTTGTAATCATTTCAATTAAAACAATTTAAAAATGGAATTTTTATGACCCCAGAAGTAAATGAAGCGTTAAGAAAAGTGAGGCAACAAAAGCCATTTATATTAACAATCACCAACTACTTCCCTATGGGGTATGTTGCAAGCGGCATCCGCAGTATTGGGGGATTCCCAATAATGTGCAACGCAGAACAAGAGCTTGAAGAATTACTGAAAATCACAGGCTCAGTAGTGATAAACGTAGGAAAATTAGACGACTCTTTTATTAAATTATGTAATCATATCTGCAAAATGGCAAAACAGCTGGATGTACCCATTATCTTAGATCCTGTAGGTGCAGGTGCAAGCCGATACAGGACAGATGCGATAATTAATATGATTCAAAATCATCGCATTTCTATTCTCCGTGGCTACCCCAATGAAATTGCAAGCATACTTACAGGAGAACTTGCAATCCAAGATAACATGCATCTTATTGATGAGAAAATTATAATAGAAAATACAAAATCGTTGTCCCAAAAATATAATATGGCTATAGTAGTCAGTGGAAAAAGACATATCGTAGCTGATGCACATCAAATGGTTCAATTTAATTTTGACTCAGAGCTTGTACAGAAAGTGGCAGGAATAGGAAATTTACTTTCAGGAATTATCGGTGCTTTTCATAGTGTCATTAAAGATCCTTTTCTGGCAGCAAAAAGTTCAGTCAATTTTTATGCGGAATGTGTTGGTCCCACATCATCTACTGCAGCAGGACCTGCTTCTCTCATTATAGAAGTTATTGATAAGATGTACATTAATGCGATAAAAGCACAACTATTTACCTAAACAAAGATAAATTATTGCATACTCAATAAAATCGTTGAGTCAATTAGTCAGAGAGAAATACGAAAAATAATCGCTGCCATTAGCGCCAATAGTGTACCAACAAATAAGAAAAAGTTTGGTAATCCCGCTCCAACAGGATGCAATTAAGTCGACTCTAAGAAAAGGGTTATGTATCAAAATTGTTGATGTCTTATTACGCTAGAGTATCGTCATCCTTAGTCTTGAACAAGGGATCTATCGAGGAGCAAAGAACTTGGATCTTCCGGTCAAGCCGGAAGATGACGTAATAAAGGTAAATCAACAAATAAGAAAAAGTTTGGTAATCCCGCTCCAACAGGATGCAATTAAGTCGACTCTCTAAGAAAAGGAGTTATGTATCAAAATGGTTGATGTCTTATTATGCTCGAGTTTCGTCATCCTTAGTTTTGCCCCAAAGATCCATTGAGGAGCAAAGAACTTGGATCTGCCGGTCAAGCCAGAAGAGGATGTAATAAATGTAAATCAACAAATTTGTTATACCTCCAGAAAAGGGATCACATTGCACCAAATGACACTAAGTGATAAAATTTAATCCATTTAGGTAGTATACAGGCCATATATGAACTTTATAATCTCTCTCTTGCTGTTTTTAGGTATTTCTGCTAGTTGTAGTGCTAATGCTACATCTGACGTGAGTTTACGCGATAAAATTGGCCAAATGCTTCTTATTGGTTTTGAAGGGAAAGAAATCAACACCCAATCTCCGATAGTAAAAACTATTGAAGAAGATAATATTGGTGGCGTTATTTTATTTGATTATAATTATCACACAAAGAATTTTGACAAAAATATTGAAAGCCCAGAGCAGGTCCATCAACTGAATAGTAATTTGCAGTATTTTACCCAACAAGGTAATTTAAAGCATCATCGCCCCCAATTACCACTACTTATTTCCGTAGATTATGAAGGAGGCCAAGTAAATCGATTAGGAGAGCAATATGGATTTCCTCCTGTTTTGTCAGCAGCTGAAATAGGAAAAAAGTCACTTAATGAGGCAGAGCTCACTGCTGAAACAATGACTCAAACATTAAAAAATACAGGTTTTAATTTAAATTTTGCTCCTGAGCTTGATGTAAACGTCAATCCAGACAACCCTATTATTGGCAAAAAAGAAAGAAGCTTTTCCAGTGATCCCAAGCAAGTTATTCGTTATGCCAGCATTTATACGCAACATTTCTTAACTCAAAAAATTCAATGCGCTTATAAACATTTTCCGGGTCATGGGAGTTCCACTAAAGATTCACACCTGGGATTTGTGGATGTAACCGATACTTGGCAAGCCTATGAATTAGAACCTTTTCAGCAATTACTGAGTTCCTCTACCTCTTGCGGTATGGTAATGACAGCACATCTTGTAAATCGACAATTGGATCCTTCTGGATTACCCGCAACCTTGTCCCATAAAATTTTAACTGATCTTTTACGCAAACAATTTCATTTTAAAGGGGTTATTATTACTGACGATATGCAAATGAAAGCTATTAGTGATAATTATGGGCTTGAACAGGCATTAGTATTAGCAATAAATGCTGGTGCAGATATGTTAATATTTGGTAATAACTTACCTGCGGCACCACAAGATCCCAAGCAAGTTATTGACCTCATCGAAACCAAAGTCAATTCAGGCGAGATAAGCCAAGAAAGAATCAACGAAGCATATCAACATATAGTTACTTTAAAAAAGTCGCTCAACTAGAAGGCATTTTATGAGAGTCTAAACGTAAAAAGGATAAAACCTGGAGCTATCTTGCTGCCCAGGTTATATTTCATTATTATTTACCTTGGCGTTGAAATTGAATTGCTACGTCTACATCGATACCAGGGGCAACTGTTAGAGTACCATTTGAGCTACCCGAATCTGTTGAGAAATAGCCTGATAAATTACCATACTCTGTCTTTACAATAACTACCCCATTAACACATACCCCAGTCAATGCATGTTTTGTATGCTGAGGACAAAGACTTGAACCCGAAAGTTTATGCGCTTCCACATCAAGTGTAAAACTACCGTCGGGGCCTAACCCACTTATGGTTCCTGATCCCTTATAAGCACACTCTATCAACCAATGAGAGGCTGTGCCTGATCCCTTCCAATCCCCAGAGACATTTTTACAATCATTGGTACTGGAGTAAAAAGTAAAATCAGCATAAGCTGCTTTCGTCAAAGAGAGTGCAATAACCATTAATCCTATAAATGATTTTCCTTTCATTTGTTTCCCTTAAAAAATTAAGAAATAAAAATACAAACATTTCCTGTTTGTAACTAAGCCGAGATATTATTACGTTATAAAATGAGCAGTGCAACATAAGTGTTTAAATCATTATTAGTTCTACATCCTATTTCTCGAATACTAAGCTTACAAAATAACAGGTAAAGAAGCGATATAGAAATAATAATTAAACTTGCTTGCGTGGGGAAGAGCATTCATAAACAAACAAATACACAGGCTTGGTTAACTTATGGACTATAGGGATCATCTTATGATGAGACAATGTAGCGACTGCCTGGCATTTATTAAAAAAACGTTCTGCACATTGTTTACTATCCCAAAAGTCTACATAAGAGATTTTATCAATTTTTCCTTTAGATAAATCATTTAAAAATTCAGCACCCCAATATTGGTATTGATTGATATCATTACAAGGTATCGCATACACAGATCCATTGGGCCTAAAAAAGCTTAATGCGGCAGCATTAGAAAAGTAACTACTCACGATAGGCTGCTCAGGCTTAATGATTTCAGGTAAAGATAACGCTTGTTGCAATATGGAATAAGTCCTTCCTTTTTTTAAATAGGTTGCTATGGGCCAGGAATTTACAAGAATCAGAATGATACTAAAGAGCAAAAAGAAAGAATAAATGATTATAAAAATACGCCGATATTGAAATTGAGCAATATGATAAGCAGCAATTAGAGCAAGATTCATCCCCAGAGGAGTCAAATATATCGCGCGTACATCTCCTCCTAACAGGGCTGCCCCTAACCAAAAAGCAAGACCAACAAACAAGACTGCATAAGTTAATTCTAAAACTTCGTTACTTTTCGTCGGTTTACTCTTCTGATATTTGAACCATCCAAATACAGCCAAACCTAAAAAAACCGAAAAATTAATCAGTAATACAAATAGTAATTCTAAGAAATAATGAATTACTGAGGTATTACTTTGGGCATGACTGTGAAAATTTAATAAATACGTAATAGAAACCCACTGATGACTTGCATTCCAATGGAGCACTGGCAATGCCATTATAAAAATAACTAAGCTTGCCAAATAAAAATGCATACTTTGAAACAATTGTCTGTTTTTTGAAAACAAAACATAGACTAACAGCCCAATAATACTCACAACGGCAGTATATTTCGATAAAATCATTGCTCCTGTAAAAACCGCACTCAGATAAAGATCTAAAATACGTTTTAATGAAACATAACGCGCAAAATAATAAAAAGAAAGAATAGTGAACAAATTTAAGGGAGCATCATATAAAACACGAACAAAAATACTTTCAATCGTAGTGGGTAAAACAATCCAAATCAGTGTACTAATTAATCCTACTCTCTGATCCAGCAAGAGACAGCCTATTTTATATATATAACAAGCACTTACAAATAAACAAAAAAAACCAACAATGTTAACCGAAAAAAAGGTGTTACCAAAAAGTGCATTAGAAATAGAGAACAAATAAGCAATCATAGGTGGCCCATCAAAATAGGACCAAGCTAAATGTTTGCCCCAAGCATAATAATAAAAGCTGGTGATTGTAGGAGTTAAGAAAAAAGTGGCAACAAACAAAAAACTTATATAAAAAATCAGGAATGGTTTTGTTCCTTTTTCATTCCACATAAAAAACTCCCTTTTCCCTACATTTAAATAATGAGCTCCAAGCAATGATTTTTAGCTTTTGCCAATAAAAATAAGTGAAGCAAAATCAGTGTTAACTATGAACCGAGGCCCTTTCACAAATCAAAATAGTATCATAAACATTCATGACATACTTAGAATGGTATGAATATTTTTAGTGATTACTCAATTAATTAGGATGCACCTGCTCTTGCCCTGGATTAGGTAAAATCTCGATAACATGGGCAAGCCATTTTTTGTTATCTGCTCTAATAATGGTATTTGTTCTGCCATAAACAGGATGATTTAGAGGACAAGAAATTAATGTTGCTAGGGCTTTATTACAGCTTACTTTAAAATAATTTCGATCTTGAGTCAGTACTTTTACTTGATACTGAATCAATAACTTACCAAAAGGAATATTAGTATGTAACACATCATTTACAAGTTTCTTTGGTAGCTCATCAAAATTAATTGTAATAAATGCTAATTCAGCAACGATAGCTTCTTTTTTGGTCTGTGCAATATCTGGTTTATTTCGCACTTTATTCCTATCCACCAACATAATAATAGAGCGATGATAAATATTCTTCGATTGCTCCAGGTATGCCCCAATCGTTTTTACAATTGCTGTGCGATCATAATATTTTTCAATTGCTTCAGTCATTAGGGGTTGCGTCAATAAAACGTTATAGGGACTTGGCAACTGAGATAAATTTACCTTTTCCCCAATTTTATCAATTTTTGCAAGTTTATTGACTTCGAGAAGAGTAGTTTCAATTGTAGAAGTACTATTAGCTGTGCTTATTTTGCAAACAAGCAATAAGGTCATTAATGGAAAAATAAAAAAAAGTCTTTTAATCATTTTAAATAACAGCATCCCTTGCTTTGTAATGATATTAGTATAGACATACTCGAGGGAAACTCCACGGTCTAAGCATTAGACCGTGGACTTCATAATTACATGCTCAAAGAATTGCTCTTTTCTTCTTCGTTTTCACTGTCTTCTTCGTTTGCAGCATTCAGAACTTCCATCATTGTTCCTAGCGCAAGCATTGCAAGAATACGCTCATCACCACTTACAATACCCATAACTAATCCATCATCATCTAAACCGATAACATGGAGGTGATCTTTTGCACCTTCTGGGCATGGGAGATAGAGTCTACGACCAAAAAAGCTATTTGCGTTTCTTGCTTGTGTTCTTGGCTGCTCGGTTTGTTCAGAAGCTGTGTTTTTTTCTTCTGTAGATTCTGAGCTTTGAGAGACAGTCTCTTTGGCTTCTTCTGAGCTTTGCTCCACTTTTTGTTCTACAGTTTCTTCAGTACTTTTTTCCAAATTCTCTTCTGAATTAACCTCTATACGCTCGCGCATACAAAATCTCCTTAAAAGTTAAACTAACAAATAAAACAAAATTCAAGATATGAAAAAAGAACATTTAATTAGTAAAATGTTTTTTTCGGGGGCAAGTTTACAATTAACTTACAAAATTTGGTAGAGCAAATAGACAAATTTTGTTTTTTTTATTGCTTTCGAAAATCAAGAAAGTATGATAGTAAGAGAAATAAATAATGTATTTTGCCCAAATAATTCATTATACGAACAATAAAATGAAAAAAAACTCAACTAAACCATCTTATCTTAAAAAAGCATTCCAATTATTTAATGATTATTTTATTCGTTCCGATCAAAAATTAACGGCATGGCTTTTACTGGGAGGCATAATACTCTGCATCCTCGCTCTTGTTGGATTAGCCGCTAGCCTCCCCTGGGGGTTTTTAGGATTTTGGGCCGCGCTTACAGCAAAAGAATTCACTGGATTTCTTTTTTATAGTGGTATAATTGCTTTAACCAGTGCAGCTATTGTTGGAGTAGGTACCTTAATGGATTATTTAACCACAACATTGTCTATTCAATGGCGGTCTTGGTTAACCACAAAGTTTATTAACAAATACCTCTTTGGTAAAAAAAATTATTTAGATTTAGCACGTGTTTCACCTCATATTGATAATCCAGATCAACGTATTCAAGATAATATTGATAACTTTGTGGACCGCACTCTTTCATTAAGTACTGATTTTCTCAGGTCCTCCTTAACCTTAGTCGCTTTTATTGGCACTTTATGGATCCTTGGGAGCTCCCTACCTATAGTAGTATTCGGCGCTACGATTATTATCCCTGGATATTTAGTATGGACGTCGTTGTTTGTTGCATTAATCAATAGTGTCATTACTCACATGTTAGGCAAATCATTAGCAACGATGAATCAAAAAGAAGAGCGTTTAGAAGCAAAATTTAGGAAGGATTTAGAGTTTGTTCAAAACGAATCTGAAAATATTGCTCTTGAAGCTGGAGAGCAATATCACCAAAAAAGATTAGCAAAAGATGTAGAGCAAATCTCTCAAAATGCATTTCAAAAACTGTGGGTTAAACTCAAAGTTTCTGCGTTTCAAACGAGTTATAATTATATTGCCGAAATATTACCCTATTTTTTTACTGCCCCGGCTTACTTCACAGGTGTAATTAATTTTAACCAAATTATGCAAGTTGGGGTTGCTTTTAGTGAAGTCAGCAAAGCCTTAAATTGGTTCGTTGACTCCTATACTTCACTAAAAAAATATCAAACAAGTATCGAGCGAATTATCGAACTTGAAGAGGAACTCGATAATGAAAGCAACAAAGTGAGCCAAAAAGATATTCGCATCCATAAGTCCCACTCAAATGCATTAATCATAAAAAATTTAAATATTGCCTATCCAAGTACTTCCAATCCTGGCTATATTATGCGCGATTTAAATTTAGAGTTTAATCCTGGTGAAAACACCTTAATCAAAGCACCTTCAGGTTTTGGCAAGAGTACCTTTTTCAAAGCAATTCGGAATACATGGGGTCATGGTAAAGGAGAAATTAGTATTCCCCAACAGCAAAAAACGTATTTCCTACCTCAAAGACCATTAATTCCACATGACTCATTAAGGGCCATACTTGCCTACCCTGATCCAGTTAATACCTATACAGAGGAACAATATAAAACAGCTTTACTTGACGTTGGCGGAAAAATGGAACGGTTTATTCCAGAGTTGGATAAAAAAGATACCTGGTCAAAAAGATTATCTCTTGGCCAACAACAACGAATTTCTTTTGCAAGAGCTTTATTAAAGAAACCAGATTGGCTTTTTTTAGACGAAGCTACTGCTTCATTGGATGAGGAAAGCGAAGATCAACTTTATAGTCTTTTAAAAGAAAAACTCCCTAAAACAACTGTAATCAGTATTGCCCATCGCTCTACAGTGATGAAATTTCATCAACGTGTGGTACAGTTTGAAGCACCAATAGAAGAAACACGACAAAATAGCTTAGCGTGTTAATTGTTCCGTTATAGGAAACAAATTATTGGAGGGTTTTAAACATCCAAGGGAGAGAGCCATTAATGAATGCATACCAACAATTAGAACAACATCTTAAAAAATATTATGATTTTGAAAATCTAGCCGCTATCGTTTCTTGGGATGAAGCAGCGATGATGCCGCCCGGTGGAGGACAAGCACGTGCTGAAGCTCTAGCTACTTTAAGTAGAGTGCAACATGGGTGGTTAACCCATAAAAAAGTAGCTGAGTTAATCAAACAAGCAAAAGACATGGACGGGCTGTCATTGTGGCAGCAAAGAAATGTATATTGGATAGAAAAAAAATACCAGCAATCAACCTGCATTCCAGCAAAGTTAATTGAAGAATATACTAATGAATCTTTAACTTGTGCCCAAGCGTGGCGAGAGTTGCGCGCAAAAAATGATTGGCAAACATTTAAACCTTACTTAGAAAAATTATTTAAAAAGGTAAAAACCATTGCTGATATCAAATCACAAATCTTTTATAAATCCTCTTTAGATGTTCTAATTGATGAATATTCGCCTGATTTAGATTGTAAAACGATCACTCCTATTTTTAACACCCTAAAACAAGAAATACCCACGCTTATTTCTAAGATTCTCGAAAAACAAAGTCAGCGCGAAATAAAACCAATCACAGGCCATTTCCCTATTGAACAACAAAAACAACTGGGAATGGAGATCATGACTCGTTTGGGATTTGATTTTAATCATGGTCGATTAGATGTCAGTCATCATCCCTTTTGTGGCGGTATTTCAAGTGATGTGCGCCTCACCACACGGTATAACGAACATGGTTTTTTATCGTCTTTAATGGCAATCACCCATGAAACTGGCCATGCCTTATATGAACAAGGATTGCTACGTGAATGGAGCACTCAACCTGTAGGCCATTCTTTGGGAATGTCAGTCCATGAAAGCCAATCATTGCTTATTGAAATGCAAGTCTGTCGAAGCTTATCATTTATCAATTTTATAACTCCCCTGGCACAAAAATATTTTCCTGAAGCCCAAAATATAACTGCAGAAAATCTGCTCTATCATTATACACAAGTCAAACCCGGATTTATTCGTGTTGATGCAGATGAGGTTACCTATCCTTTGCATGTAATCCTTCGCTATGAAATAGAACAATTACTCTTTACTTCTGAAATTACGATTGATGATTTGCCCTCTGTATGGGATTCCTACATGCAAAAATATTTAGGCTTATCAACTCTAGGTGATGACAAAAATGGAGTCATGCAAGATGTTCATTGGCCCTCAGGAATTTTTGGCTATTTTTCCGCTTATACGTTGGGCGCATTAATCGCTGCGCAGCTGTTTGCTGCCTTAAAAAAATCAATCCCTGATATTAAAGAGCACATACAGGAAGGCAATTTTAAGGCTTTATTAAGTTGGCTCAGAGAAAATCTTCACCAAAAAGGTAGATTATATCCCTATCAAGAGCTCTTGCGTCAGGCAACAGGTGAAGAATTGAACCCACACTATTATTTTGCTCATCTCAAAGAAAGATACTTATAAGTATATTCGAGAAAGCGTGTTACAAGGTGAGATTTTAGAATAAGATTTGTTGCACTTAGACCCTCCGTTTTCGCGGAGGGTGACGAAATCTAAATATTCAAGAACATCCGCTGCATGAATAGTTATGATTGATTAATCCACTAATTTCATGAATTGTTGTAACTCACATACATAACCACCACAAGCAGGAATCAAAACTGGGCTACCATTATAGGTGACTTTTACGGTGTAACCCACGGAATCACTTTCATAGAGTGAGAAATTGAGATTTGAAGCATAAGGTGGTGCTGTCTCTAAAGGAGCCCCCATAAAACTCAAAGCACTTGTAATAGTAGTATCATGAGCAGACAATAAAACATACTTCAAGTTGGATTTTTTCTGACTGCCGCTATAAAGATAATCCGCAATATTTTTCATGAGCTTAGTACTATAAGCATTTGCGACTTGCTTTGGTCTTTCTTGAGCCATAAAAGCCCAGTTACTGGCATTGATAATTGTTTCAACATCATTAGCAGTAAGGCCTTCTGGCAGAGGAATATTATGAGTTTGATGAACATACAACGAATCCCCCAACAATTGCAACTCAGCTAAACTCTGGATTGGGATACCGGTCAGACGACTCCAAAGTGGGTATTTATCTTTTAACTCATCATTCTTTTGTTGCCATTCTTTCGTTGAATAAACATATTGTTCAAAGAGTTTTGTACGCTCTTCAGAACTGACCTGCTGAACAATGACTTCATCATATTTTGCAGGCGCGCTAAAAATGGGGATGGGCTGAAAACCGTGCGGTAAAGCAGGTGAAGAATCTCCGATCTTTGGTCCTGTTCCTAGAGGATATAGCCCCATTAATAATGACTCTGCACTCATCAGAGTCCGATCATATGCAGTAGAACGAACATACATCGTTCCATATTCATAATATTCTGGCAATAAATGGGATTGCTCAATATATTTTTTACGAAACTCCTTACCCATATTATATTCTTGTCGCATACCTTCTGCAGTTAACTGACCAGCTCCTTCTTTCCATTGATAGTGAACAGTAGGTATAGACATGATTGGTGTCCTATCACCATGGCGAATAATATCAATAGCAAAAATTAACGTATCATCAGCAAATAAAAGTGATGGCATACTGATTAAAAATGCGAATCCTAAACTAAATTTGAGGCCCATTACCCTACTCCCTTGAATTAAAAAATTAACTATTTTAAAAACAAGCATACAAAAAATCAAAAAATTATAAGCCAATAAAATGCTTACAATTTACCCATATTTTGAGAATGATAATAATAATCCCGTATTTCTTCTTGAATCGAAGTTGCAGATATCCCTGCCTGGAATTGGGAAATTAATATTTTGGCGCTAATCAGGCGTTGTTGAAGCAAATAGATTAAAGAGTGGGAGTCTTTTCTGGGCTTTATGCTATAAAACTCCGTATTTAAATGAGATTGCAATTCATCTGCTTGTACGGATGAATCTAAAGTGAGCGCAGTATAAGACTCTGTTAATCCTTCCTCCAATAAACAAGGATTTTGAGCCATATTTTTCTCAGCCGTAGTGATTGCCTCACAAAAACCTTTGAGCATCGCTTGGCTAATAGCATCCTTTTCTGACATGTTAAATAAATCAGAAATGATTGTATGAGGTAAAAGAGGAGCGACCACTTGATCAAAAGGTAAAGCATGACCATGCCGGTAATGATCACGATAATATTGTCCAAAAAACTTATAATCGATTTTTTTGGCAGGTGAAAAATTAGGATCATCCATAGCAAGGGTGTCAGCATGTCTCCCTTTATAACTAAGAGTAGCTCCACAACCAAAATCAACGATTGCGGCTTGTTTGATACCTTCTCTGAGGCAATAACCTGAATTAAGCAATTTAGAGTTTAATAGATCCCACAAATTAAAAACCAAAGCCACTGCATATAATTGGCCGATGATCTCAGCTTCTTCTGGAGTAAGAGATAAATCTTCGCGTTTGGGTAAATGTTCTCGATCAAATAGAGATTCTATTTTTATTGCATCCTTTTGCGATAAAAACTCCGAAAAATTATTGATGAATTTGGAGATGACACCAATTGATTTATCTTGATCTACATGCAGGTAGTTTTCAGGAACAATTAAAATTCCTTCAAACATTTTCTTTGCCATACGAGGGATTACTATTTCTAAGAAAGCACCTTCAAGCTGTATTGAGAAAATATGTTTTTGGGGATCAAAATCGGGGTTTTGCAATTGCTCCTCCGAAAGATAGCCTTTAAATACATCATTTACGGTCAATGCATCGGGTTTTTTAATCAAATAATAAGCTCCAAACTGATCCTTTAAGATTCTTTTTTCAGTAATCCCTTTTAATAGAGAAGAAGCAATTTTCTCAGGTAACGTGTTGTTTACTGCTATGAGTTCAACATTATGATGAAGCTTTGGCATGGTTTATCCTCCAGATAAATGAAACATCAAAGACATGAAAATGATTTTAATAACGCGAAACACATGTTATTCCGTAAAGCATGTTACTTGCAAAATCAAAGATGCATCGTATTGATACAGATCAATTCTAAATAAAAGCAAATGCCAAGCAAACCCTGGTGATGCTTCAATAAGACTTAAAATGCAATCAAAGCAAGCAATTTATTGAAAAATAAAGCAAAATTAGATGAGCTGTAGGGAATAAAATACGATTAGTGGCATCAAAGACATTTTTCACCCCTTTGATGCCTATTTCATCTGAATTAATTCAACTTTTGCTTTTGAGATAAATTGTATTCTTGTTCAGGCTCTTTTGAAGAATTAGATTGAGCATTGAATGTGAAAAAATTATACAAACTATACCCTAAACCTGCAATACTTGAAATAACAGTAGTGGCTACTGCCTCTTCTACTAAACTAGGCCCTGGATCATATTGACCTGTTAATATGGCAATTCCCACAAGAGTAACTAATGCAGCCGATGTTCCAACGATTGATGAACCAAGATTTAAAAGGAAGTTATGATTTACGTTCTGGTTTACAGCAGTTGGTTTTTCACTCATTGGCTCCTTATCGTCTACTTTACGTAAATTTTCTAATTCAGAAAGACGTTCAATTAATGCATCAAAAGGCTCATCATCTAAATGTCCTTTAGGACAAGTGGCTCTAACCAATAACGAAGAAACAGGCTTCTTTGACTGGGAAAGAAGTTCACTTCGATCTTTTTTATATTGTGTCTGACTTTGTTCATACTCTTCTAAATCATCTTTTGTCTCATTCGTTTTTAAAAGAAAATAATGACCTACTGAAGCATGAAGCGCTACTTCAAACTTAGGAGAAGTTGTATCTAAGTTACGATATTCATCCACAACGTCAGCAGTGGTACGATCGTAAATGGTCAATGGTTGATTTATAACCTTCATCATTGCCATAATTTCAATATGGGATAATTTCACCTGAGGTTGGGCCATATGTTTACAATAGGATGCATACCCTTCTATATTCCAATAATTTCTAATTGCCTCTTCATCTGAAGATACGTGAGCAAAATATTCTTCAAAAGCTGAATTCTTATCTATCTTTCCTAGTGAGCGATTATAATAATATTCTAAAAATTCTTGATTAGCTTCGTATAAAACACTAAATTCCGACGTATATAACTCTTCCTTGGACATAAATTTTCTGTATTCTTTATAGTTTTTGAAAGCAGTGAATACCCCATGCTCTCCTTCTAACATTTTATTACCTAATTCAGGATGCTTCATTAATTGAGTTGGAAACCACTCTCTAAATAAAAACCCCAAAATCAACGTTTTTTCAAAAAGATAATTTGAAGCATGATCTTTTGATGAGTCTAATAAAGAAATTTGATTCAACGATTTTTGATTAGGAAAATAGCGGGATAATTTTTCTGCCTTGCTCTCTTCCAAAATCGATTTAAAGTTAAATAAATCTTTAGGAAGGGCTTGATGGTTAGTTAATAAATAAAGTGCATAATTATGAAAAAAACAATTATCAAAGCTTCCAGAAACATCAACTGCATTTTTTACTCGAGATTTAATATTTTCATCTTTTTTATTGTACATAAATTCACCAAAACAATTGTAGTTTATATTCAGGCTGGAGGCGAAATTATAAAGAACAATTATTAAGCAAATATTAAAACATCAACAAAGTTTTAATCTGGAACTAAGCTGATTTTTTATAAAATTTCGTTATTGATTATGAAGGTCAGTTAATGTTTCTAATTTTTAAACTATTTTCATCTTGGTAAACTATTTCTCTGCTTATTGATCAGAAACGGTTAACCTAGGACTTTGAAATGCTAAATCTTCGCCAAGCTCTCTTTCTAAACTGGCTTTTGCATTTAAAATTGTTTCAATGGCACTTCGTTCTTGTTGAAGTTGGTCTGTACTGATATTTCCCTGTGCCGTTTTAAATCGTTCACTAATAACTGTAATGCGTTTAATATCAGATTGCCAAATCCCACCAGTGATAAACTCAAGAAATGCGGAACCAAAATCTTTGATAGCGAAGCAAACTTGTCTTAGCAAAGATGCATTGTTCCTATCAATAGCCCCCTGCAATAAAGAAACATGTGCATCTAGAACATTTTTGGGTGTTTTAAGATCGACTGTTTTGACCTGACTCATTGCATCAGCTAAAGCTTTATAGGCACTCGCTAGATATATAAATTTTTCATCATTATCTTGAGAAAAATTTCTCATTCCAACAACATCAGAAATCACACTACGACACACCTCGAGGCGATCCTTATGTTGTCCATCACCTAGAATGTCATTCATTAAGTTTTCAGCTTCTACTTGATGACCTCTATACATTTGCAGTGTAATTTGTTGCATTAATTCAAATACAAACACATCATCTTCTATACTTTCAGATAAAGCTTTACGAATACTGTCTATTTTTTGAGAAATATTTTCTTGAGCAATTAAAGCAGCAACTTGTTGCACTGGTTCATTTAATTGATAGATCTCAATTAATTCTTCGATACTTAACTCTGAATAATCTTCTTCATACCCTTTAGAAACAGAATGCTTTTGAATGGGGCGTTGAGCATAATTAGTGGATTGAATTCCTAGTTCGCCAATAATTTCTCGGACACGTACATTGACCTGGTTAGGAGACAACGACACGCTTACACTGCTAGAACCGTATTCATTATTAAATATCTGCACAATTTCATTAAGATCACGATTATGTTTATGCGCATAATAAAGACAAATATCAAGAACGTTATCATCTGTTGTGACACGCAAAGACTCACCATTTTGAGCACGATCAATAATCCAATCTAACAATATCTCATCAACTGCATTGCATGTAGAACAACTTCTTATTGCTGTTCCTTGAGTCATCATGTTAAGTTGTTGCTCTCGAATGATTTTTCTTCCTGGATTAGCGTCTTGACCTCGATTATCAAGACATCGTGCACCATTGACCAGTGAGTAAGGACCACAAGAAGAACCATCTGGCTGTGTCCAGGTATAAGGATAAACTGCTGATCTCATATTTAACTGACTTGGACCATATGCTTGGCGAAAAAGGCCCTCGATTCTTGCAATTTCTTGTCGCACTAGAGGAGAGTGGTTTGCAAAATTTACATCAGCGTTCAACGAATCGGTATACCCAATATTAACGTTTACTTTATGATTAGCCCCCTGACTTACGTTAATAGCAATTGCTGTCCAATGGTTGCCATTTATATTTAAAGGCAAAAGTATTTTTTTGGGTAAATCATCCCAACGCGGAACATGGTAAGCTTCAAAAGCTGTACTGTCTGAGCCTTCTCCGGAGGAGTATAAAAAAAGTCGTTCTGGACTTTCTCGTTGCCAAGCATTTCCAACATCTACAATTTGGGCAGAGGTATACCAGTAATCTTCTCTTACGCGGCGAGCATCTGTATTAGGCATTGGTTCAATATTTCAAGATATTTAGTCTAATGCAAATCTTACCATATTGCATCATTTATTTCCATAGAGATTATAATAAGAACTTATTGAAAATTAAAATATCATCAAATTATTTGGTTTTTAAATTATAAATTTAAATTAATTAAACTCCAATAATGACTTTTTGTATCTATATAATCAAGAGAAATTAATGGAAAAATGAATTACTTTGAAAAAAATCAACTATAATTATATCAATTAAAGATAAGTTAAGCCTAAAAATGAAAGCAGTTTATCTCTTTGGTCTTTTTATTTTAAGGGGGTTAAAACTCCTAGTATGGTGCTTAATACTCACGATATTTTTGGGGATAGTTGCTCCTTATATCAGCAATTTATCCTCATATTCTTATTTAAAACCTGTAATTCAAACAGACAAAGTACTTAATACTACTATAAAACACTATGTTCCTACTCAAATAGCAAATTGGGATCTTTCCAGACTGATTCCAATAATTGGCTTATTATTTATCTCATCTATTCTTTCTAATTACATACTGTCCCTCCAAAAAATTAAAATGAGAGTCAATTTAAAAGAATTTAAAAATCGCGCAATAACAAAAGAACAACAAACCTTAGTGAAAAAGATGGAAGAAACCATAGACCAACCCGGTAAACTCAAGGAAAAAAGCAGGCAAATGTTATTGAAAGAATTTATCCAACTTAAAAAAGAACTTGAAAAAACAGGAAGAAATCTCTCATTTTTAGCAATCGATGTAGTCGATTCTACTAACATGAAAATTGGCGAAGATCCGGTAATAGTTGAAAATGATTTTAATCAATATCACGATTTCATTGTATGTAAATTTAAGGAGCATGGTTATATTAAAGCAGCCTGGACACCTGATGGAGTAATGAGCTGTTTTAATACAACGGAACAAGCTTTCGAAGCTGCAAAAGATATTCTCTCCAGTCTGCGTGATTTCAATCAGTCAATAAAGATGATGAAACAAGAATTTCATATTCGTTGTGGAATAAATACTGGTTTTGTGTATTATGATTTATCAACTCCGTTAGAGGAATTTAGTGACAGAGTGATTGACATTGCCGGCCACATGCAAAAACATGCTCCCCCTGATACCATTCTTGTAGCTAAAGATCTTGTCAAGCCTATTGAATCTCAAGAGGTATTCATACCCACTAAAAATATAGTTGATGGACTTGAAGCATTTGAATGGAGATCGTCACATTAAAGTTCTTCTTTTAAATTAACGTGGGTATCAGATAAAAAATCTATTGAGAGCCAACCTCCATCTCGAATCGTTCGGGCTAAGGAAGCATTCATGCCGTCTCGAAGCCTTAGTCCAGAACTTGAAAATTCGTATTAAGGCTTCGAGACAGCGCTAGGCGCTTCCTCAGCCCGAACGGCTCAAAGTAAAACCACCTTCTCTTATACGAAACTCACGTTAAATTAATATCAGCTATAGATAAAAGATTGAATTATTACTTCGCTCCGTTCGGGCTTGAGAGAGGCATTATGCCGCTCAAGCCTTAGTATAGAATTTGAAAATTTGTGCCAAAGCTTCGAGAGAGCCCCATGCGCTTCCTCAGCCCGAACGGATCGAAGTAAATCCACGTTCTCTTCTACGAAACGTTGACTTAGAACAAATCACTGAACACGCACATAATGACCATTTTTTAACATATAGCGATGTCCGTTGTGGTAAATAACTTGCTTATTGTGATAGGTACCGACGTTATGATAAGTAGCTGGTTGGCCAGATACAAATCCAACTCCTGTCCCTACTACTTTGCCAACACCATTACCTATAAAGGCACCAGTATCTGCTATATAACCTACCCCAGTACCCACCGCGGTAGCACCATATTTTACACCAGCTCCTACGGTTGAATTGCTATATTGGCTAGCGTCATTCATTGTATTACAACCCATCAAACTTAAGGTCATCAATAAAGCTGACGATGTGATTATATATTTTTTCATCATACTCCTCCTTGAATTCACAAAAATGACTTCTATATGTATATATAGTTCATAAATAGAGCATTTCCAGTAAATCTTTAGAGAAATATATGTTACGGGTGAAATGAGTGCTTACTTTTCCCCTTTATTGATATAATCAATCCTTATGTTTTCAAAATTTGCAATTATTTGTCTTTTTCAAAAATCTTGTTGATAGGGCATTTGGTTATCTTGCTCAAAATTTCTGAAGTTTTGTTCTGCTTCATTTCTTTTTTCAACATTTAAACAATCTTTTCTCTCATCAGGATCTTTTAAATTCTCACAATTATTATTGAAATAAGAATTAGGATTTACTTCATCACTAGCAAACACATTGAATGGAAGTAACACAATAAAGAGAAGAACTAATTTTTTCATAATTGCCCCATTTTTTCTGGTGAGCTAATCATACCTAATTCAGACAATAAAATATATGCAGGCACAGGAATCATCTTCCTGTTTCATAGTATTTGTTATGATACTATAGGCATATATTATTATTTGAACTTATCAATAAGGTTTTAACATGGACATGGAGCAAAAAAAGAGCTCTTCTGAAAGCGAAAAAAACTTTGAGTCTGAAAAAATCTCGTTTCATGAAGAACATCCAACCGATGCCAAAATCAGACGAATAAAAGATTGCCTTCTTTTCTTTATTGTTTTGATCATGATTTTAGGTGTTTTTTGCTATTGTGTTTCCGTATTTTTCGATGTAAGAAGTCTTGATGAAGAGAGGAAATGGGCCACTCTAGTGATTACCGCGATAATCTCTGCCTTACTCGGTTATCTTGTTGGAAAATCGGGCAAATAACTTAGTGAAACTTTTCACATCATCTCCACATATAGCTTACAGCAAAAAAATCAATTTAATTCTATCTTTTACCATGGATACAACATTAAAGGGAGAAAAGAATGATGAATAATGAAAAACAAAAAAAAGAGAAAAAATCAGAAGATGGATGGTTTTATGGGCTTTTTAATGGTCAGACTCATACAGAAACCAATGGACCTTACTGTACCCCAGACCAATGTTTCATGAACAGCCCCCAAACATTTTCCAGTACTAATTTAATACCACCCCCAATATTCCCTCATACTGAGTTTAATAACACGATCAGTGAAGTTGTTAACTCTATTAAGCTATCAGAGCTATTTTCTCCTGAACTCATCCAATTAATTACCGATGCAGCGCGACAAGGCTTTTTGCTATCCGCATTAATCACTTTGGCCAATGAAGGAGTAACTGACTATTTGCAAGGTCTTCATTATCACCCTGATTCTATATATTGGATTAACCAAGCTATTCGAGCGCTTTTACTTATTGCACTCGGTACCTCCCCCATTCCTGCAATTGCAACGCCTATAGCTGGATATGTACTCAATACACATTTGGGTTTCAGTAAAGAAATGTCAAATCATATAACTACAGGGGTTACGCTGGGTATTAATCTGCTAACAACACCAATGAGTTTTATTGAAGCATCGATGAGTATAGGTACTGCTATAGGCACAAGTTTATTAGGAAGTAAGATTACAAAATCGGGTTACAATTTTGTACGCAATACCTTTTTCGAAAGTAAAAAAGTTGCAAGTATTCAAAAAGAGGAATCTCAAAATGTGCTTCAATTATCTTAGCCTATTGATTTTCCTCAATTTTAGTGGGGCAACTACTCCATATAACTAAAAATCAATACGAAAAAATAGTGCACACTTGATCCAGCATCTCGCGTTGCTCTGTTAATTTATCCTTATGAGAGTCCTCAAACATTAATTGTTCCGCTGCTGTCAATGCTGCATAAGGTAATGGTTTAATTACTGCAGCATAAAAAGCATTGTAATTTTCATCACCAAATAAGCTCTCATCTCTTGGGAGTTGCTTTATTTTTTGAACTACTTGGTCCATTTGTTTTTCCAACAGCTTCGTTTGTTCCGTTGCTTGCTCCACAAAATGATAAGCACCATATGCTCCTCCCAATACAAGCCCCAAGCCAATAACAGTAGGGATAAGAGAAAAAATAGAAGCTAAAATCAGCACTGCTCCCGTAGTAACCACCAATAAAGATAATGCGGTATTACAACCACTATCCACTGCGGACAGTAATTGCTGATTAAGCATTGAAACTTGTTGAATAAATGCAATCAAACCTTCTTTTTTTTCTTCAAAATGAATGTGATTGTAAATATTATCGTTATGACTTTGATGCCCCTGTATTGCAACTAGATGGTCGAGCATTTGATCAATAATGTAGGTGAGATCGGAAATTTTCCCTTTACGAATATAAGCCAGAGCAATATTATAAATAGTATTCGACCAATGAGGTTGTGGATTAATAAACTCTCGCGCATAAGCATTGAGTTGCTTGCTAAACTCCACGGGTATTTCCCCAATGTTAAGGCGATTATCTCTCCAAAAGGCCAATCCCCTAGAATACTTAGGTAAGCTATCAGCAAAAGTTTTATTTCTCACTGTCACTGTATTTAACAAAGCAACATACATATAAAATTTACCGAAATGATCAGTATTTTGCTTTTCAATTTGTTCGCATAATAAAGACAATTGATTTGAAGGCATTATATTTCTCTTATTACAAAAATTTGGCAATTATAATATAAAATAATGCAAAAGATAAATTATTCATCATTTGATAAAGGTAATTTCATTAATTGAACCCATAGATAGCAAAAGCACCGTTTCATCTAGAATAAATAGTTTCAATTTTAATTGGGCCAAGAAATGATGAGTATGTAATAATTATAAAATTATCTAAAGCGAGAATGTTCAATGCTCATTAAAAATATTTATGTTTATAACGATGCTGGGGTTAAAGAGTTAAAGCATGTACAGGTTACAGAAAGTGGCTTTAGGATAATTTTCAATCTCGAGGATGACTTATCACATCTTCAAGATAAAAAAATTATTGATTCTAAAGGCTGCTATTTTCTAATGCCCGGAATGTTAGACTCTCATGTACATGGTCAAGGAGGTATTGATTTCTCCGCTTTAGGCGATGAAACAAGTGATGAAAAATTAGAGCACATCGTCAAAACGCTAGGTAAAACAGGGCTTTCTTATGCATTAGCGACCCTGGTCTCTATGCCATTAACAGACTTAAAAAAATCATTAATTAAGATTAATGATTTTATAAAGAAAAAAGAGCAAAACCCTATTCCAGGGTGTACTCAAATCATTGGTGTACATCTAGAAGGTCCATTTATCGCCAAAAAATGTAAAGGTGCTCATGCTGAAGAGGCACTACAAGAACATATTTCAATGGAAAAATTTAGGGATATTATTGATGTCGCCCCTGATATTAAACATTGGAAAATAACAATTGCTCCTGACTTATTAGGTGCAGAAGATTTTATTAAACAGACAAAAGCACTTGAGCAAGAAGGAATCTTTGTCAAAGTATTTATTGGTCACTGTAATCCCGAGGATAAGGAGACCATTAGCCGAGCTATTGCAGCAGGCGCTTGTGGATTTACTCATTTAGGTAATGGTTGTCAAGAGACCTGTAGCAGAGAAACACGACAACTTACTTTAAATGATGCTCAAAGCCATGTAGTACAATGGATACTTGAAAACGCTGAGCAATGTCCCCCTGGTGTAGAACTTATTACTGATGGCGTACACTTATCATCCTCATTTATTTCTCTCATACAAAATACAATTAAAAACAAAATAATTCTTGTAACCGATGCCTTAGGTCCTACAGGTTGTCACGATGGAGTATATAAACTAGGAACTCTGGATATTCGTAAAGAGCAAAATAGTTTCTATTTAACAGATAAAGAAGGCAACTTTTTAATGAAAGAAAGTATATTGCCTTCTGGGGAAAAAGGCTTTGCAAAAACACTTGCAGGAAGTGCAGCATCATTATCTTTTTGTATCCAAAAATATTTTGAATCAATGGAGCAAGAATCTCCAGAAAATCGTATGGATTTTATATATAAGGCAATTATCACTAACCCTAGAATGACCTCTTTATCGATTGACGCGGTACAAAATTTACCGGATGACAAAAATTTTTCTATTTTCAATAATAATGGACAACTTATCTTGAGCTCATGTAATGGCCACGTCATAGAGCATCAGCAATTACAATGGCCTATATCAGGCATGCTTCATTATGGATTTTTATCCAAGCCCCCTACTCTTGAACACAGAGATACTGAGCGCGAAATAAATTACATCTGCAATTAATAACACTGGAAAATTACATCATTGTGACATCAGGTTGTTTTTATTTAACACTGAATATTATATGAATTACGCGCCCCCACTTTCGCCTAGAGAAGATTTTAGCGACATAAAACCTTTTATGTCGCCCTAGGTGCGTTTCAAAATAATGCCGACATTGGATAATAAATCTATAATTAGATCATGTAAAACACGCCCCGATCATTAAAAACAAAAGGATAATTGATTGAGATTTCGAAAAAAGGAATTAAATCATGCCTACAGACAATCATTTGAAAACGTATCAGCAAAAAAGAGACTTTAGTAAAACCAAAGAACCACAAAGCAGATCTACAAAAAAGAAAAAAGAAGATCATATTTTCGTCATTCAAAAACATGATGCCAGTCATTTGCATTATGATTTTCGCTTACAAATGGATGATGTATTGGCTTCTTGGGCTATTCCTAAAGGGCTTTCAACTGCTGCTAATGAGAAAAGACTAGCTATTCGTACTGAAGATCATCCTCTCACTTATGCTAAATTTGAGGGAGTCATTCCTAAAGGAGAGTATGGGGCCGGGGTAGTTATGGTATGGGATTTTGGCCATTATGAACCCATTATTGATGATGAAGAAAATAAAAAATCAATGCAAAAGGCATTAAAAGAAGGCTCTTTAAAATTTCGATTGTATGGAGAAAAAATAAAAGGAGGTTATGCTATGGCTCGTACCAATTTCAAAAAAGATAAGGAGCAATGGGTCATTTTCAAACTTGATGATGATCAAGCTGATGCACGTAAAAACCCAGTCAGCTCCGAACCAAATTCAGTATTAACTGGCCGTTCTTTAGATGAAATTGCTCAAGAAGGGCAAAAAAATGAATAAATTGGGAGTTAATGCTATGAAAATTGCTGGTATTGATATTTCATATGCAGATAAATTACTTTATCCAGATGACAACATTTCAAAAGGAGAGGTCGTAGAATATTTTTATAAAATTTCTGATTACCTTTTACCTTTTGTACAAAAAAGACCCGTAACTCTCAAACGATATCCTGAGGGTATCAACGAAAATGGTTTTTATAACAAGCATCGCCCCAATTATTTTCCTGATTTCATTAAAGAATTTACTGTGCCCACCCTACAAGATAATTCTGAAATGAAAATGGCGGGTATTAGTTCTAAAAAAGCGCTAGTCTATCTGGCAGCACAAGATGTTCTTGAATTACATATTTCATTATCCACAATATCTTCAATTGAAAAACCGGATCAAATTATTTTTGACTTTGATCCTCAAGATGACGACTTTGAAAAAGTTCGTGAAGCAGCATTTACTTTAAAAAAAATATTAGAAGAATATGATCTCACCACTTTTGTCAAAACATCTGGTTCACGTGGTCTTCATGTTCATTTGCCACTAAAAGCGCATTACAAATTTAATAAGATTAAAGCCATATCACGAAAAATAGCAGAAAAACTACATCAAAAATGTCCTAAAATAACTACTTTAGAACAAAGAAAAGATAAACGTGGCAATAAAGTGTTTATTGATTTTCTACGCAATGATTATGCCATGACTGCAATAACACCCTATTCTTTACGAGCTAGAAAAGGGGCACCTATAGCAACACCACTGGAATGGGAAGAATTGAATGATAATTCATTAAATCCTCGCTCTTACCATTTAAAAAATATTTTTCAGCGCTTAGAGAAAACAGAAAATCCCTGGAAAAATTTTAACAAGTATAATCGTAATAGAGACCTACACGATCTATTCGACTGAAGCCTCCCCTTTGGATCTTCAAAAAGTCATTAGATTTTTTGCAAAACGGAAAATTTCACTTCAATTCGTCCATCATCATCACGGATTGATTTCCTCTTAATCTTTAAAAACTCCTTGAGGATTAAGCATTTTATAGATTTCACCAAGGTGCATTTCTTCTTCTTGAATCATTTTTCTTGCAAACTCTTCAACTAGCACTGATTTTTTTTCCGCATGTTGTAATAATTGATGATATAAATTCAAACCCTCTTTTTCATGTTCAAGAGACTCTTCTAAAATATGACCAATATTATGTTCGTGAGTTTCTAATAATTTACCAATTTTAAGTGTTGGGTGATGAGAAAAATGAGTAATAAGCTCACCTATCATATGAGCATGATTAAGACACTCTTGAGCTTGATCACGCATCCATTTACAGATAGGAATACGATTAAAACCAAAGATCATAAAGGAGTAATGGGTATAACGCACTACGCCTGCCATCTCAAGCTCTAATAAGGTATTTAGAATTTTTATAATAGTATCATCAATTGCTTCGCCGCCAGCTCTTCCAGATGTCATATTCATTATCTCCTTTTTACTTATTTTAAAGTATAGAGTAATATTTTTAATTTAATCACTTGAAAAGGAAATTCATATGAAATCATCAAAAAATTTATTCGTAATAGGATTTATGGTAACCTTGGCAAATATTTTTTGGGGTACTAATAGCTTTGCAGCGTCAGCAAATGTCAAAAATGTTGAAAGTACATCCGATGAAATAAACATTTTGGCAGACATTGCTGTTATTGATAAAACTGAAATTATACTGGGAGTTGTTGCATCCAACAAAAAAGTAAGTGCAGATGTAATGGACTTTGCTAAATTTCTCATTGACCATCATGGTAGCAATCTGACTCAAGTCCTTGAAATGGCGCACAATCTTCATCTCAAGTCTCTAAACAGTAATCAGTCAAATAAGCTTGCCACAGAAGGCAATGAAGCAATGATGAAATTGGGAAGCTTACAAGGCAAACAATTTGATAAAGCTTACATTGATGCCATGGTAAAAGGGCATCAGGCTGCTTTAGATTTAATTGATACTCAATTAATGAAACAGGCTAAGACAGAATCCATTAAGAGCTTTCTAAGCAATACTCGTGCGGCAGTAGCACAACATTTAGACATGGCTAAAAAAATACAGCAAAACTTGCAACCTTAATCTTTAAAATATATTGGTGATTTGTAACGACAAAGATAGAAATTTCGTCGCCCTCTGCAAAAGCACTGCCTCTTAGTCACAAGTAAAAATCTTGGGAAAAGTCAGTGCGAAAGCAGAGGGTCTATAAAAAGACATGCTCCAAAGCAAATTTAGGTCAATATTTCACCAAATAGAATAAATAATATACAAATATACAATGCCTCCCCTAGTGTTACACTCTGTTGCAGTATTAGCTTGAGTTTAACACTAAAGAACTTCTTATAGCTTCACCCCGAATTCATATGCCCAGCAATAATCTAAATTAATGAGTATAATTAATTCATATGAACTGCAACAAGGATGTTTTTATGTATGAAGATCTGAGCACCCCCTATCAAGTACCCAAAAGTATTGCTTCCTTACAATTGGGAGGCATTCTTATTGAAGATAAAATATTAAAAAATGCTCCGGTTAATCTCGTACTAAAATCATTTAACCGACATGGCTTAATTGCTGGGGCTACTGGTAGTGGGAAAACAAAAACGATGCAAGTGCTTTCTGAGCAATTGTCTCTGGCTGGAGTCCCTAGTCTGGTGATGGATATTAAAGGAGATATTTCCGGTTTGGCAAAGTCAGGAGTTGCGACTCCAGATATCGAGGCTCGATGCCAATCCCTACAAGTATCATATACTCCACGTGGATACCCCATAGAGTTATTCACTCTAAGTAGTGTTCCAGGAATCCCCTTGCGCGCAACTATTTCTGACTTTGGTGCTCTTTTGTTTTCAAGAATGTTAGGAATTAATGAAACTCAAGCTGGAGTTATCACTATTATTTTTGAATATGCTAAAGACAACTCAATGCCTCTAATTGATCTACAAGATTTTAAAGCCTTATTGCAATACATACAAAGCAAAAAAGGAAATGCAGAAATAGAATCTCAATATGGTAGTGTTGCTACAGCTTCGATAGGTTCTATTATGCGAAAAATAGTCGAATTAGAATCTCAGGGTGGCCAACATTTTTTTGGCGAACCCGCTTTTAAAATTGATGATTTATTACAATATAACGAAAATGGCCAGGGAGTTATCTCCATTGTTCGTTTAATGGACATGCAAGATCGCCCCCAGTTATTCTCAACATTTATGTTAAAATTACTTACCGATATTTATCGCCAATTACCTGAATTAGGCGATCCTGATAAACCAAAATTAGTTTTATTTATTGACGAAGCACACCTAATTTTCAAAAATGCGAGCAAAGCCTTATTAAATACATTAGAAACCATTGTTAAATTAATTCGCTCCAAAGGTGTGGGCTTGATTTTTTGCACTCAAACACCAAACGATATTCCTGAGGCTGTTTTAGGACAGCTCGGATTAAAAATTCAACACGCACTACGCGCATTTACAGCAAAAGATCGACAAGCAATGAAATTAGTAGCTCAAAACTTCCCCCCATCAACCTATTATGATACAGAAAAAATGCTAACTACTTTAAGCATTGGTGAAGCTCTTTTGAGTGCTCTTGACGCTGAAGGAGAACCCACACCATTAATTCATTGTATGATTAGACCGCCAGAATCAAGAATGGGTATATTAACTGATAGTGAAGTACAACAAATGCTTAACGCATCTCATTTGTATCAACGCTATTTTCGTCCGCAAAATCCCTATTCCGCTGCAGAAATGCTTGCTGAAAAAAAGCAAAACACAGCAATGGATACCCCTCAACCCACACATGAGAAAGAGACAACCTCAGAGCCTTCTCTATTGGTAACAATGAGTAAGAATACATTAGTGAGACAACTTGCCCGAGATTTTTTTCATTGGCTATTAAAAAACTTAACGAAGCGTAGACAAAGATAAGCGCCACAATCTATTACATTTATAGCATTTATATACATACTAATTCTGGGCTATACAAATATGTTTATTTTTTATACAAAACCATGTGTCAATAGAGAACAAGCATCATTCTATTAAGAATGATGCGCTAATTGCTCATAGCAAACTGGCATCGACCTCCTCTCTTTCTTCTATTTCGCTTTTTGTCCTTAAGTTATTTCTTTGAGCTGTACTTTGAATTCATTTGTAGTTGTGGAAATAAATGCTTTAGACGCCTATTTATGCTCAAACGTTACCATAGAATAAGTTTCAGCTGTATAGTAGGGCTCTTGATCCACTTTATATTCTTTTGCTAATTCTGCTGCTGTTTTATGATCAACGCATTGAATTCCTAACTCTTTGCATACAGAAACAATCTCGTCCGGCTCAAAAAATGTTTTAAAAGGAGATTTTTTACTGGCAAACTCATCTAAAGTTTTTTCGAGGCATTTTTCTTTGGCGGATGAATCTAATTGCTGTGCCCCTGTTTGCATAAGAGTGTGCATATAATCGAACGTAATAACTAAGTGGCTAAACTGACTTGATAAATCACGTAAAATTCTTAGTACCTCTTCTTTTTCAAGATAAAATGTATTTCCTTCCCATAGAATTAAAGTGGGCTTTGTAAAATCAATATCATTGTTTGTTAATGCGGCAATTAAATTACCTTTCACATAATCGAGAGAGATGTAAGTGGCATTCTTATTAATATATTGTTCTGCATAAATCTGTTCTTTACAGTTTAAAATTTGGGGCTGATCAATTTCAAAAAAACGTACTCCAAATTGTTGCGTATATTTTATTTTGCGTGCGGGCAAAGTATCAAAGCCACTACCTAAAATGATAACCTGCTTTATTTCTTTGTTTTTCACGGCTTCGGATACAGTTTGTCTAAAGAAACGCGTTCTGGTAGCTAATGGCAACCACATTCTTTTATCGAGTCTTTGTTCTGCTTCCTCTTTTATTTGCTCATTAACAAAGTTCTGCATCAGAGGATCTTTAAATAAGTCTTTTTCTCTTGTACCTTGCTTTTGTGTTAGTACAGGCCAATTTTCTTTAGATTTAGCCTCATTCTTCCAATAGTTCGCTAATAATGAAGTCGTAGCAACATTATAATCTTTTAAAATTTTTTCACGCATACAGCAATTCTCTTATTTTAATAATTCATCTACAATCTGCTTGACGCCTGAATAATAGGCAGCATGGTCAGCATCTAAATATATAATATTATCGGTAACTTCTCTACTCATACGCAACTGATCACTTGAAAGTAGAGCCTGATCATAGCGACAAACTAAAGAACGTTTAGGAATACGAGCATATTTTTCACCAATATGAATTGTTTCAGTAAATGGTCGCATAGGCTGCGCCTGTAATTGAGACATCGCTTTTTGAGCATCCTCTCTTCTACAACAGTTAAAAAAAACATTGATTAAATCTGGTGAACACTGAAGGCGAATTTCTTGTAATAGCTCATCGATAATTAAAAAAGGCGTCAGATTATTTGATTCGGATTCTTGGGCTAATGAAAACAAAGACTTCTGATCGTGTGGGACATAGCCTGCGACAAAAATGAGTTCGCGAATGGCATCGGGAATAATTTCTGCAACCTCTGAAATAACTAAACCGGCCATACTATGGCCAACAAGGATCACCTGTTCTTGTTGCTGTTGAATTAATTGAACCACACTGCTCACGTAATCCGCTAAACCTATGGAACTACTACTTCTATGATTTTTTAAGCCATGACCAGGCAAATCAGGCATAAAAACTTTATGCCCTTTTAAGAAAAGCTCTTTTGCAATACGATTCCAGCACCAAGAAGCATGCCAGGCACCATGAATTAAAATAAATGTTTGAGCGTTTTGCATCACACTACACTATACGAATTACAAGAATCAATCATATCCGAATTCAATTTCTTTAGCTTGGTATCTAAGACCTGAAGAGCCAAATTATTTTTCAGCGCTAATTCAGGCCACTAAATAAATATCACTCTTTAGTGATATTTTGATTCTGTTAGACTGTTATAAAAGATAAGAATTATAATTTCATCATTTCAACAGCAAGAATAAGTAATATACATGCTCCAATGATATTGAAAACTGCCGATAATCGTTGTGGAATCTTTTTTGCTATACCCATACCCATTATAGTCGATGCAAATGCCCAACCACCTATAGAAATTAAGTAAGGCCATAATGGTTTATTAGAAACACCCAAACTAACCCCTACGGCAAGAGCATCTAAACTTGTTGCAATTGCAACGCTTAACAATTTGATAAGACCATGAAATTTAACGCCCTGTATCGTACTATTTCTGTTTTTCCATTCAACAAAACCCTCATAAAGCATATGGATAGAAACAGCGAGCAGTAATAAAAATGCAATCCAATGATCGATAGAGCTAAATTGAGAAATCACTTTTTCACCAGTTATAGCACCTATAAATGTAGCAATGAATTCTGCCCCACCCGATAAAAATGCAAATTTAAATGAGTCTCTTAATGTATGGGGTTTAAGTCCCATTGCGATGGCAGCTGAAAATGAATCTGCACTTAACACCAGCCCCAATATTATTGGTTCAAAAAAACTCATTTTTAATACCGATAGAAGTTTTTCAATTGAAAATATATTCTAAACAATCATTCACAAAAATTATATGATTTCAATTAGGTTCATTTGCTATCAAGCATCAAAAAAATATGTATTTCTTTAATCGTCCGATAATTAAAAAAACTAAGGAACGGCCGGTATGATGAAGGCTTTTAGTGAAATAATCCAGAAAATGAGTATCTCCGTATCTCGTTTTTCATTAAGGTTGTTCCCTACGTACTTGTTCACTTTTTAGCTGTTTGCAGAGCTGAAATGATTTGTTTTTTTAGTGTTAAGCTACCGATCGTTCACTAATTGACAAAACATATTCATCATAGCGATTTGCTCTATATTATTGGGTACAGAATCCAACAATGCCGGAGAATACACAATAATAGCCATACATTGTGCTCTTGAGATCGCAACATTAATGCGATTTTTGTCAAAAAGAAAATTTAAACCCCGAGGTGACTCATTAGCACTACTTGCGCACATACTTAAAAATACAATGGGCGCTTCTTGCCCCTGGAATTTGTCAACACTACCTACCCTTGCTTGATCTCCAAGGGCTGCTTTTAGTTTATTAACCTGAAAATTATATGGGGCAACAAAAAGTATATCCTCCCAATCAATTGTTCTTTGTTTACCGTTTTTGTCCCTAAAAGTTCGTCCCAACAATTCATGGGCTAAAGAAAAAATTTGCTCTACTTCTTCATCACTGCCTTGAGTATTACCTTCATGAATCACTGGTACAGCGATTATGCCAGCCTCCTTGTTCAAAATACCCTGATAACCATCTGGGATAGTTATCAATTGCGTATCATTTTCTGGAGCAGTTTCAAGCTTGCCTTCATATATAGCCTCACTAATAAATTGATTGACCGCCGAATGCATACGATAAGTTGTTCCCAAAAATATCCCCATTGAGTCAGGAATAGTCGGAGTTGAATGCAACAGATAATCGAGAATGGACAATCCACTATCTTCTGGATGACTGCCTTGGGAGGGTTGACCCAATTGCATCTGATCCCCCATTAAAATGATGTTAGAGGCAGATCTGCTCATAGCAATCAAGTTTGCAACACTCACTTGTCCTGCCTCATCAATAAAAAGATAATCAAATGCATGCTCCAGATCATCTCTAGCAAAGCCCCAAGCTGTAGTTCCTACGACACATCCTGGTTGCAAAAAGCCAGCGATACTCTTATTTTCCAGCACACTAATCTGCAATTCATCAATGATTGAGTCCGTGTTACGTGTACACGCAAAATGACCAATAACTCCTTCTTTATGACAATACTTGGCTGTATTAATCAATAAATTATTGATGGCTTTATGGCTGTTGGAGGATATCCCTACTTTTTTTCCTTTTTTAATCAGCTCTGCAATCAAATGTTTCCCTGTATATGTCTTGCCAGCACCTGGTGGACCTTGAAGAGTCAGATAACTATTATCCAGATTAATCACTGCCTGAATAATCTCATGCAATCGTTGATCTGGATCATGACTACACGATATTGCTTGACCAGGTATATGCCCCTTAATTCTTGGAATAGATTTACTCAAAAAATCCACGATAGCGGATTGAGCTAACGCTCCTTTTGCAAATGCCTCAGCCTGTTTTGTAATTGCTTGCGGTATTGGATCAGGATTAACATATTCATTTGGAATTAAAGTAACAGGACTATCAGGTTCATTTTTTATTTGCAGTGCAATAATCCCATGCTCCAAATCACTGCCTTCATCATAGCAAGTAGCCTTTATGTTTTTACCATCAGACGTCTCCTTTCCTAACAGATAATATTCTTTTGCATTCGCTTTGAATTCCTGATCCGGATCAAACGAATATTCGTAAACCAAATTTCGTGCTTTTGGAGCAGATTTATAAGGTGGTTTTTCAGTTCGCTGGCAATGGGCTAAGCAATCTATATCCTCAAGTAACTCTTCTTCGCTTAACCCTAATCGATCAAATAACCGCCAAAAGACAGGTTTGGATTCACGTCTATGAAATTCGATTGACCAAGCCATAACAAAATGAATTTTAGATAACTGTTCCTGGCCTTCGCTATGCAATTGTGAGGCTCGTTCAAGCAATCTGTCACGAAGTTTAATACGCTCATTAATTTCTTCTTTAATTTCAGGTTCGATCAATTCTGTTTTGCCAAGAAAACAAATACCACACTCCGCTTGTTTCTCTCTTAACCAAGTAACCAATTCCTGGGTCGAGTTACAATCATCAATATTATAAGAGCGAATATCGTTTAATATTTTTGATGTTTGCCAAGTATCACCATCAGGGTTTTCTCGCCATCGCTCGTAAACAACCACTGAATCGCCACCAGAACCTACTTCTGTATCTCGTTGAGCACGGTACAAATGTTCAACATTTTTGATTGAGTAACGCGGTTCCCCTATTAATAGCGCACCTTTTACGATTTTATATAAATCAACAAATACTTCATTGCGTAACAATTGATCCACTTCATACTCACACACTCCATATTTGCTCATTAACTTCCGGCAAGCAGTAATTTCATAGCTTGCATAATGGTAAATGTGCATAGAAGGATCTTGCTGCCATCTTTTATATACCCATTCAACAAATGATCTAAAACTTTCTTTTTCCTGATCCTTGTTATGGGCCCAAAAATCCATGTATCGACGCTGCTCATTCTCATCAAAATAAGTCACACCCCAAAGATATTCTAATCCTCCATCTTCTAAAGGAAACCCTTCGATATCAAAAAAGATATCATTTTTTGATTTAGGGGGTAGCAGAGCCAATCCCAGTTTTTTTCCATTTTCATGATTAATTAATTGATAAGCAGGAACATCCTTGCCAATGCTCTCTTTTTGAATTTTGGCCTGAGCTTTTAGGTGCTCGAATAATTCAGATTTTATTCCTTTTACAGTTTTATACTCACAATTAGCTAAAGCAGTCATAGTATGGATGCCTGCTTGATTTAATTTTTTGATTTGTCCCGAGGTAATAGTAGCAACCTGAATCAGATGATCTGCTTTTAATAGAAGGTGCTCTGCATGGGTGCTCCATCTTCCCCAACTTTTAGACAAAGCCGGATCTGGGCATTTAAAGGGATCGAATTGTTGATGTACTGACAAAAATTTGTGCTTAAGATTTTGGTAGAAATAAAAATAATCATGAAGCCGGAATCTTTTTTGTTCTTTGTTACCCAGAATGATGGTGATATGCTCTGCTCTTGCTTGTTGCATCTTCTGAAGCATTTCAGCATAACAACATAATTGCATCAAAAAATAGGACTTAACAGACTTAGCTAATTTAGTATCCCAAACTTCATAACAATAATCTCCAAAAATACTTTTACCTTGGACTTTAATCAAAAAATCAGCATATCCTCTAAACGGTAACAATTCCAAATGCGCCTGATAAATTACATCTATTCCATTTTTCATAGCATCTATAGTAGCGTCATATGAATCTGTTCGCTTGCGCAAATTAGTAATCGTTAATCCTCTTGCTTCAAAAGCGGCTAATACTTCTGATTCATGTTGATTTCCCATATCATGCAAGACGCTGAGCAACTCATTATTTTCATCAGCAGGAGGGAGTAACTCAGGATTTGTTATTGCCAGATGATCCATCCACGAAGCAAAAGGGCTATCCATAAACTGAGTCAAATCTGACGGTGAGAATACAATTTGATTGGATTCAAGATACATTAATTTTACCCTCATTTAATTAATGAT
Source organism: Legionella cincinnatiensis (assembly GCF_900452415.1). Taxonomy (NCBI): domain Bacteria; kingdom Pseudomonadati; phylum Pseudomonadota; class Gammaproteobacteria; order Legionellales; family Legionellaceae; genus Legionella; species Legionella cincinnatiensis. The sequence goes on from NZ_UGNX01000001.1 coordinate 2,853,737, forward strand.
GAATAGTATTAATAGATTTTTATTGTGAGTAAAGAAATGCGATTCATTAAATCAAATTTGATTTTTCTTAGCTTGATTCATTTTTTCTAAATTTTTCTAGCGCCAGCACTAATATAAAGCTCTGCTTTTTTGTTTATAAGAATGGGAATTTATACTTCTTTGTCGAATGCTCTATTCGTTGGGATACACCTGGCGCAATAAATACTTAAACAAGAGTCAAAGTATTATCTCTTGTCGATAATTCTTGTGTTTCAAATGTTGTACTTCCTTTTGGTTTAGGCAAAGTTGCGTCCTTATCTTTATTAGGAGAATTTTGCATCATTTTTAATTTTTTCTCAACCTCAGGAGGTAAAGCAAGCTCTGGAGGAATTGTTTTGTGGCGAGGAGAGCCTGCATTTAAAGCTCCCATTATCATCCTAGGGGAATTAGAGTGCGGTTGTTCCAAATGAGGATCCAATTTTGCCTCTAACTGTCGAGCTAAAGTTGGATCTAAAATCCACATGGCATCGGCCAGAGCAGGAATACACATATTTGGTTTATTATTTACCCACCAACCTAAATCAATCATAGCTTTGCGTATGTAGTCTGCTTTTTTGTTATTTTTATCCAGTGCAAAGCGTAATATGGTATGCAGCGCTTTAGCAGGTTCTTTATAATTAATAGAAAGTTCTTTATTTGAATTCAAAAATCCAAACCGAGAATTTTCTAATTTTTCATGATATTTTTGTCTGAATTTTTTACACAATTGTTCAGGACTTTGTTCCGCTGGCGCCGAGATTTTATATTTACCTAACGCATTTATATTTTTGTAAAATTCAGACATCAACAAAGCATGCATCGTAGTAGTTGGATGCACATCATCCCAAAACATATGTTTAGAACCTGGAGAGGTTCTCTCCGGAGTCATTGTATAGTCTGCTGAATCTTTATAAGCTTCTTTTAATTTTTTAGGATCAAAATATTGAGCATATTCTGATTGAGGGTTATCTTGAACATCAGTATATATTTTAGTAAAGATAGAATTGATATTGAAAAAATCAATGGAGCAAGAAGGATATTTCTCTTTTAATTTTTTATATTTCTCTTCGAGTTGTGTATTAAAATATTCTGTTACTTCGTGAGCTGTACCTTCTCTTGATGTACCTTGGAAACGTGGAGTTAACGATAAGTCGGGCAAATTACAAAGCACAATATTTTTAAAACCCTGTTGAATTAATTTCTCAATGTTATCTATATTACTTTGTACTGCAAGATTGGCTGCCTCTTTTGTTGGTTCTGAATTAACCGTAATTAAATCATTTGCACCAGAAAATACAGTAACCAATGTCTTTTCTTTATCCTCATAATCCTCTTGTTTCTCAAGATCGGCTAAGAATTGATCCACCTGCTTTGACAAGTTAGATACAATTAAACGGGTAAAAAAAAGCTTTATCGAAGTAAATGGGGCAAGCAGAGAAAGAAAAAGACTCTTCCAGCTGTAATCATAAGATGTTGCGCCACCCTGGCTGTAATTTGCGAAGAAATTTTGCCCATTATATTGAGCAGTACGCCCATCATCGAGCGAATAATATTCTTGAATGTATTTGCTGTAACGAGGATCTGTAATTATCTGATCCGATATGTCATCAGAAGATTCATGAAGAGCGGTACGTTGAGCGTTCGTTTTATGCCGATGTGCGATTGCAGCATCCGCTATATCAGTGCTATCGACTATATGTCTAGGATTTATTAGATCCTCTGGAGTACCTTCTTGCTTTGCTGCAAATAGGTGTCCTTCTTCTCTATCTTCTACGCGTTGCTTACGTTTTACTTCTCTTAATTCAGCTGTAACTTCATCCCAAGTATATCTTTTTCGGAGATAAGGAGACTGATAAAGAACATCATCGCTGATATCCGCATTATTCAGATTATATCTTCCAAAACGATGAGCAGAATCTTTTTTTATTTTGTCGTCATTAAGAAACTTACTGATAAGAGTGGCTCTAAGCGAATCTGCCCATGTATAACCATTGGTAAAGCGCTCATTGGGAGACTTATCTAATCCTAATGCTTTGAGCCATAAACCTTTTACCCATGAACCTAGAAAAGAAAACTTTTCTCCCATGTTTTTACCGTCAGAAAGGCTATCGCCAAATACAACAAAGTGGGTTATATTTTTTTTAGATTCGCGCTTGCTGATTGCCATGCAAAATAAACACTATTTGATCGATTATTGATATTTTATAGGTAAATTATTAAGGATTTATTAATCAAAGTAAGTATGGGGGCAATTTTTTCTTAAGAAATATAAAAAAAGAAAAAGATATCATTTCATTCCCTATATTTGTCATACATTAAAATTACGATCCTCCAGATACTCTATGAGGTAGTATAAATTTCTACATGATCGTTAATTTTTGTATTATAATGTATCAATATCGATCAATTATATCCAATATGGGAAATGCATCATGGCTAAACAACCGAACGCGACTCCAGTGTATAACGCAATATTTCAAGAACACTCTAATCCTGGTAGAGCAATAACCGGGCGAAACAACGGTAATTTTTCATCATATGATAAAGGCATATCCTGCCACGTGTTTGCCATTGCAAGTCCACTCACATGGAAAAAAGCCCAAGAATTAAACTCCGAATACTCGGATATAGGCACCCAAAAAGAGATCGAGCGTGCACAGGCTAGAATCATGCATGAATTCACGGAACAGGATAAAAAAGATGTAGATGAATCTTATGAAATTCAACCGTATCCAGAACCAGAAGAAGAGGTGATCCAGGTAGAACGCTCGGAAAATATGCAAGAAATTCTAGAGCTGAGAAAACAGCAAAAAACCGTATTACCTGTCGAGGATTTATACCTTTGCGGAGGTTTCAGAGAAGGAAAAATGACTCCTGAACATATGTGGATCGAGGACCACACAAACGGCATAACTTATGATACATTCATTAATCGAGGCGGGATTGCTGTTGTAGATGGAGTTGGTAAAGATGGAGAACCGTTTGCACCGGGATGCGAAGGAAGTGATTTCGAAAAAAACGAAATCCATCGAGTTAAAGTGGAGGGGTACACCTGGGGTCAACTTATTGCTATAGCTGCCGGTGCTGAAGATATCGGTTTTCCCAAAGGAATAGAGAACAAGCCACAAGTGTTAGCTGCAAAAATTGCTGTTAACGATGCGAATATTGCCTTGTCAAAAGTTCCAGAAGCAGACCTGACAAAAGAAGAAAGTGAAGTACTAGAAAAAGTCGAGAGAGAACAAAGTCTAAAGACAACACAAAAAGATATAGATAATGTAGTGAAAGGTCTAGGGGAAGAAGAAAAGCTACACTATAACAGTGCACTAACAAAATTAGAACAGGTAGCAAATGAACGAAGAAAAGTTGCACGCGAAGCTGTAGGCACTGGCCCCGAAGCTTTTCTTGAACGAGTAAAGAAACAAACAGCACAAAAAGATAAAGTAGAAGAAGTACAAAAAGATAAAGAAGAAATACAAAATCATAGCCCGCAAAATATTGACAATCCACGTCCAGAACAAACACAATCATCATACGATTCTCTGTGTAGGATAGCCCGTAACTTTGCTATTGGTATTGGTATAACTGCCGTTTTAGCTACCACTGCTTATTTAGCAAGTAGTTCTAAACCATCCAATAATTGAAAAGAATTAGGAGCTTTATAATGAACAATGATGAAGAGAATAAAAAAACTCAAACGCTATTAACTAATCTTGATCCAATAGTAGAAGAAATCAATCGAACGCTTCTTTCTTCAAAGGCTATTCCTAATAAGCGGAAAGAAATCAGTTTGATTTTGATGAAAATAAGTACCTATAAAAATCTAAGGAAAAATCATCAAAACTCAGATAGCGTAGAGGCAGAAATTGAATCTTTAGCATCCATATTTTCAAGTACTGATAATATATTAAAAAATATATCAGAAGAAGAATATATTTCTGAATATCTAGACAATGGTTTATTTCAGAAATTTAATGACATTTCTAGTGAAATTAAAAGACTTGTTGAATAGAGCCAGCTGTTTAAAAAAACAGATGGGTAAAGAGATTTAATCCACATCTGTCAATTTTCAGAAGATTTGTGATTATCTATTTTATATTAAAATTACCCAATTTTTTGCTAGGACTAAAATAAGCTTCTAGTATATTTTAAGTAACTTTTAAATTATGGTTCCAGAATCTAGCGATAGTTTAAAAAGATCCCCATAAGGCCATAAAAGAACGCCAATGATATTTGGATTGGCGTTCCATGCAACAAGCTCAATTAGGGAAAAATGCTGTTCTCAAAAAATTAAAAGATTTTGTATCAAACTTTATTTTCTTTTCCTCTTTCTTAAGTTTTGTACTGCGATCCTTTAAAACGGGAAAAAACAACTAAAAAATGAGTTTTAATTGTTCTTTATTTAAAAATATTAATCAAAATACAATCTCATGTTACTATTTCACTTGTTACTATTTATTCAGGAGAACTTAATGGCAGGCCCTTACAATACGCATCATATAGTTAATGTGTTTCGTTCAATTGTTCAATTAATATCGCAATATCCGGAATTATTAAAGACGCAAGGAATCTTTCGGATCCCTGGATCGAAAGAAGAAATAGAGCGTTTACTCGAACAGCTTATCTGTGATCATTTTAATGTAGAAGCCTTGAGTCACTACATAATGAATGAAAATACAGTTAATAATGAGCACCTCCATAATGTTTTAGGAATGATATCTACAGTGCTTAAAGGGAGCCAACTATTAGCCTCCACAGATGATCTACTTGTATCCTTTTCTAAAAAATTAAAGCCATTATTGGATTCTCCTCAAGAAGAAGATCTTAAAAACACCATAGCAGCTCAATTATTTGATAACTTCATTAATGATCTGCTTCTTTCAAAGAGAATAGATTATCAACGTGCAGGAGAAATTCTTTATCATTATTTTCATTTAATGCATCAAGTAGGTAAATGCCAAGAAATTAATCGCATGACTTATAATAATCTTGCCATTATCATAGCACCTAGCCTTACTCACGAGTTGAGCCTATATACTGGAAATAACTTATTAGATTTGACAAGTTATGTGAGTCAATTAACTCCTGTATTAGAAAATTACATTGCAGACACGAAATGGGGTTTTGATTTTAATAAATACCATGCGGACAAAGTAGAGCATTTAGAAAACACGAGACAATCTTTGCGTGAACAACTAGAGCATATGAAAGAAGCTTCCAGAAAATCAGTTACCATTCCGATGAAAAGCTTCATGTTGCAAGCATCCATGATAAAAGCACAAATTGATGCTATAAAAGAAGAACAACAAGATCATTCCCTTAAAAAGAAAGCGAGGAAAGAGTTAGGTAAGCAACTTGACCCCCTAAAAGAAGAGCAAAGCGATCTTCTTGCGAAAATTTCTGAATTAGCTCCCAAAATTAAGGCAATGAACAGCGGGCAGCAACAAATACAAAAAGAAATCGATATGCTCACTTACTCAGGCCATCGAGTAACACTACGAGAGAATCCATCAAATAATTCTAATCTTGCTCAATTTAGTATTTTTGAGTCAAGTAGTTCTAATGCAAGTACTGTGTTATTTCCTATTCCTGAAGAAAAGGAAGAACTTGAAGACCAAGAAGAGACTATTCATCAAGAACCACAACGTCCACAATAAGCAAGTAGCAACTGTCTTGAAAGCTTATTTCAAGACAGTTGCTACGCTTGCTATTAAGATGGGGTTCTATTTTTTCTCTTATTTAACACTTCATGGTAATTAAAATTTAATTGGCTGAATCATGAAAAATCACTCAAAATTATTGGATGAATAGTCAATAACTTGAAGTTCATGTTCTCGATTTAATAAGCTGTCAGGAATCTTGCCTGTAAATTGATTATGATCAATGCGTAGTACTTGGAGATTAATGATGTTACCAATGTCAACAGGAAGTATGCCAGTTAACGCATTATATTCAACGCGCAATGTTTTCAGAGAATGGAGCTGCGTAATTGTATCTGGAAGGACCCCACTGAATTGATTATGCCCAAGATAAATATGTTGCAACTGTGTTAACTGCCCTATTTTAGTGCTTATGGAACCTGAAATATAGTTATTAAATAAATAAATTTCTTTTAAATTCTTAAGCATATAAAGAGAGTCCGGCAAGACTCCATTCAGTTGATTATCATCAAGCCGTAATATTTCCAGTTGAGGCAAATTTCCAATGGATGAAGGGATAACTCCTGATAATTTATTGACATGTAAATCAAGCCATTTCAAGTGTTCAAGATCACCAATACTATCAGGAATCTCACCGTCTATCTGATTGGATTTAAGCCAAATATTTTCAAGTTTTTTGCATTGACCAATCGTCGTAGGAATACGCCCCCCGATATGATTAAAGCTTAGATATAGGGTTTTTAGTTCTGTTAAATTACATAATGAATCGGGTAATGTTCCTTCTAGCCCATTGTCATAAAGTTGCAGTTCAGTTACATGCCCATTTTTATCACAAATTACTCCGTGCCATTCACAATATGAAATGGAATCAGAAAGCCAATTATCTTGTCTAATCCAATTTGACCCGTTGGTTGCTTTGTAAAAATTCTCAAGCTCTAATCGTTCGTGCGGATAATTTGCGTCTGCAAAAAGAGCGTTTGAAGTTAACGTTGTAACTACTCCCAAAAAGAATACTTGTTTACCAGATGATTTCAGCAATCTATGAATGACATTGAAAAAAGAATGAATCGTTATTGGCATGGAACCCTCTCGCAAATCAGTTGAGACAATATAAATATTAAACAATTTAATGTCAAATAGTAAATCCTGTTTATAAGTGAGTCAGATCTGGGCTTTTTCTCATTTCAGAGTGAGCGAAATTTTGCTTTATCGAGTAGAAGATACCAACCATAAAGATCTTCTTGAGCTTGAGGTATCGAAAACTTTCTTAATTGATCCAAGCGTACCCAATATAAACTTATTTCCAGTCGAATTAAAATTAACTTTTTAAACCTCTTAATAATTCCATAAGAAAATAAATTGTATAATATTTATCCAATTTTGATTACATATATCTTAATGGATTTCAATATTAGGTAATAGGTAGATAAAAAATGTTTAGACGTCATGAAGCGACACTTAAGAATAAGAAAGTACGAGGTGAAAGCGAGGTTTATAGCTTAGAGATAGAAGGTGTTACTCCAAATGATTGTGGAAATGGGCAATATGTAGTTATTCATGGAGACAAAAAACCAATTTATTTAGCTATTGCTTCGAGTAAAAATGGATCTTACCTAAAAATAAGCCAGATTTTAAAAAATGGAGCTAAAAATATTCTTTCTGAAAGTCAGGTTGATTCACATCTTGAAATTGATGTTCCTTGTGGAAATGAATTTAAACCAGTAGGAGAAAAAGTATTGTTGATTTGTGCCGGATCTGCAGAGTCTGTCATGAGAAATCTGTATAATAATTTAACCTCAGAAGGTAAAGATGTTTCAGTTTTTTATTCTGCAAAACGTCTCGAAGATCTTCCCTTTCCCAATTTTGTTGTGAGGCTTAATAACAACAATCAACATTACATAACTCTTACAGAGGAAAAAGCAGATCAATTTAAATCAGGTCGTATCACAGAACATTTAAAAACAAAAGATATTGATCCTAATACATCTGTTTTCGTTTGTGGCCCAGTTGGTTTTGAAAATGACATCGTAAATATATTACTCGATAAATCACATCCAGCACAAAATATTCACATTAGTTATTGGGGCAAAATTCTCCCTGTGGATTCAGATACTCTTGCTGCACGAGGATTTAAAATTAAAGAAAATTCTCTAACAGAAAAGGAGGGTTTCAATGAGTCACCGCAAATAAAATATTGATTGTATCCTGACTTTTCGGAAAGCCTAAGTTTTCAGTGATGATCACATTTTTGACAAACAAAGAAGAACTCTTGATAAATGGTGTATCACCTACGTAGAAAAATTACGTCCTAAATTAATTATAGAGAAATTTTCTACCGATTTGATTGATAAGTTAAAAGAAACAATCCTTCTGAATTCAAGTTTCTTTGGAAAAGTGAAATTGCAAACTCATTATCTAAAACCTGAACTCATCATTAAATACTGAAAGAATGCTATGCTGCTACTATTAAAACTTTAGCAAATAAATAAATTGGATGGTTTATAATATTGAGCGTGCTGTTATGAGTGAGCTCGAACAGAAAACTTTAGGATGGAGTAAGTTCATCAAGTATTAAACACTTTAGCCCAGTTAAAAAATATAATCTCAGAACTAATGATTAACATTTTAGAAAATGACTAGGAGCAGATGATTGGACGCTTCAAATAACTTGAAGAGTTTCTATAATTTTATTATTACGGTGCTTTCACTATGCTAGTAAAACAACCTCTTTCAGATCAATGCATTATTGATTGCCTTCGTGCACATTACAATGTAAAAATTGTTACGCTTACATTGCTTTCCTTGGGTGCAGATATCAATGCATCTGTATATAAAGCAGAGGCACACGATAAATCCTCTTATTTCGTAAAAATAAAACACGGCCACCATCACGATATTGGGGTTATCATCGTGCAACTAGTGCATAAGGTTGGAATTCAGCAGATTATCCCTCCAGTTAAAACCATACATGGCCACCCAACTAAGAGCATTGATGACTTTACACTTATTTTGTATCCATTTATCGAAGGACAGGACGGTTTTACTCATGCTTTAACAGACGAGCAATGGCTAACACTCGGTAAGGCTCTGAGGCAAGTCCATGAAATTAATGTACCCTCATCAATCAAACAGCAAATCAGGCAAGAAACCTATTCATCAAAATGGAGAGAACTTGTTCGGTCTCTTTATACCCATATTGCAGGTAAACCATTCGGTGACAAGATTACCCTGAAACTGTTAGCGTTTATGAAAAAAAAGCTCCTGACTATCCAGCGGCTAGTAGATCGGGCAGAACAGCTAGCCCAAATTATTCAAAAAGAATCGGCCCAATTTGTACTATGTCATTCTGATATTCATGGCGGCAATGTATTGATCGGTAATAATACTATTTACATAGTGGATTGGGATGAGCCTATCATGGCTCCCAAGGAGCGTGACCTTATGTTTATCGGTGGTGGTATTGCGAATGTTTGGAACAAATCACACGAAGAAGCGCTTTTCTATAAAGGCTATGGAAAAACTGAGGTAAATATAACAATGTTAACGTATTACCGGCACGAACGTATTGTGGAAGATATTGCAGAATACGGTCAAAATTTACTTTTAACAACAGCAGGAGGCGAAAACAGGTCAGAAATGTACAAACATTTTACAGACATGTTTCAGCCGAACGGAGTAATAGATATAGCATTCAAAACGGATGAAAGCCTCCGCCAAGCAACTGATTAGAACAGCTAAAACAGCTGCTATGGTTTGTTGGTTAAACAGAGGTGAATCAGGTGCGGATTCAACTTCGTTTAAAAATAATTTAGCGGGCTAATCTTTTGGAACTTTCAGAACAAGCGCAAAGCTCATCCTCTTTAATTGGGTTTGTTGGAGAAAATATGAAAATTAATCGCCTAGACCATTTAGTGCTGACCGTCGCAGATGTTGAAAAAAGTTGTCAGTTTTATGAACGTGCACTTGGAATGACCATTGTGACGTTTGGCGATGATCGTAAGGCCCTTCTTTTCGGACAACAGAAAATTAACCTTCATCAGCTCGGTAAAGAAATTAAACCGAATGCTAAAAATGCTAATACCGGAACAGGTGATTTATGTTTCATTGCAGATACGGATCTTAAAGAGGTGATACAGCATCTGTTGTCGTGCAATGTCCAACTAGAATCCGATATCGTTGAACGTACCGGTGCTATAGGTAAGCTCCGATCAATCTACTTACGTGACCCGGACGATAATCTGATAGAGATTTCAAACTACCTATGAGTAACACTCTTTATCTTTATCATGAGCTAATTAATCGCTGCGGTCTATGAACAATATCGTGATATTCCCAAACTGCTTTGTAAAAAAGTTGGATTTCATCTTCAGTGGGTACATAGGGTAGGTGTTTAAGTGTTAAGTGTTGTGGTGACCTCGATATTAAGATTTTCTCTTACAAATCGGAATACCTCTCGAAGATAATCATAATTAGGATTTTATACCTTAAGCAAACTTGAACCTTTTGTGCCATTTTTTTAGCTGATATTTGCTCTATTGCCCCATATGGCTATAGGGATGGAAGTGGTATTGTTAAGTATAAGGAAGCTAGGATGCAAAAGTATGTAAAAGGCCTCTCACATCCTTTTTTTCAGAAGTCTGAAGGAGAAATAAATGAAAATATTAGTGTCCTTGATAATGCAGCAAAATTGAGAATGTTTACTGATTAGGTAATAGTTATTCAGCGTGTTGGGCGTGTGTAATCTATTAGCCCAGGACCTAAAACTGGACGTTATCGGGGATTTAGACAAAGCATTGTGTATAGTTTCCTACTCTTCGATATTTTTTAGCAAAATATTAATCTACTAGGTGATCATAGAACATCAGCTAATTGTCAAAAGATCGTATAGTCAAAATTGGCTAATTTAATTGATGGAGAGTTTATAGAAATTGGAAGAAGAGCAACCGTTTATAATAAATCAGACCATCCTCTCTTTGAGAAATAACGGGTAATTTTTCATGATTCTTGTCTGTACTTGTAAATAGTAATTTGCGTTCTGATTCGGAGGAATTTTCAATATCGAAGTGTTAATAGGGAGGTCGATTCTAGCTAGAATGCGCCGTATATGGAACATCTCACCAGAATTTTCAAGAGTAAATAAGCAAAATAAAAGCTATACATTTAATTTTTGTATTTGATAATCTCTATCATTTTTTAGCATACTCCAAGTGACTGAAGTTAATTTGAAAATAGAGCATCTAACTCATTGTATTACAGTGGATCATGTTGAAATAAATTGATTTATATGTGCCTAACATAGATTGAGCTATCGCCATGGTGTTATTTAACGCTATAGACTATATTAATTTTATATGGTTAATTTTTTGACAAAAAGCTTAACTATGCCATGGAGGTATGTATGAATAATGATGAAATTTGCTTTTTAAATGCTACAGAGCTCGTGCAATTAATTAAAACCCGCAAAATTTCAGCTTATGAGCTCATGTCCATTTACTTAGAGCAAATTAACCATACTAATCCTCTTGTGAATGCCATTGTTATTTTATTAGATGAAGAACTGTTACTTGAAAAAGCTAAAACTGCAGATAAATTATGGCAAAAAGGAACTTGGTTGGGACCATTGCATGGAATCCCTCTTACTCATAAAGATATGACCCCCACTAAGAATATTCGTACTACTTTTGGCTCACCACTGTTTGCAAATTATATTCCCGATTTTGATGAACTTATTGTTGAACGGACAAATAATGCAGGTGCGATATTAATTGGTAAAACGAATTCGCCTGAATTTGCAGCAGGATCTCATACCTATAACAACGTATTCGGTGTAACGGCAAATCCATGGGATTTAAGTAAAAGTGCAGGCGGGAGCAGTGGCGGGGCAGCTGTTTCACTTGCTTGTGGCATGAATGCCTTGTCTTGCGGAGGCGATATGGGTGGATCTTTACGTAACCCTTCTGCTTGGAATAATGTCGTTGGCTTGCGTCCTTCACCTGGACGAGTGCCTACTGCCCCTACGAAATTACCCTGGTCCACTTTATCTGTTGAAGGACCAATGGCACGCAGTGTTGCCGATATTGCTTTACTGATGAGTGTCATTTCTGGTCATTCTAGTCGCACCGCGATAGCACTTGAGCAATCCGGAAATATTTTTACGCAACCCTTGGCACGCGATTTTAAAGGTACAAAAATCGCTATGTTTAATGATTTATGTAATGAATTACAAGATCCAACGATTAAAAAAATAGTCCAAGCACAAGCGAAAGTTTTTGAAGAGTTAGGGTGTATTGTTGAAGAAGCTGATCCCCTATTTCTTGAGGATTGTGATGATGCATTTCGTTGTGAGCGAGCTTTGATTTATGCCGCCACTTATTATGAGTTTTTACAAGATAAAAGCAAACTTGCTCAGATTAAACCGGAAGTGATTGAAGAATTTGATTTAGCGCAAAGTTACACCTCTACCTATATTGCAAAAATGCAACGCAAAAAAGGGCAAATTTTTGAAAAAATGCGGGAATTTATGCAAAAATATGAATTCTATATTTTACCAACAACAGTAATTTATCCATTTAATATCGAATTAACCTGGCCTAGAGAGATAAATGGTAAAAAATTAACATCTTATCTTGATTGGATGAAAATATGTTGGTGCATTACGATTACTGAACATCCATCATTATCCATCCCATGCGGTTTTGGCACCAATCACATGCCTGTGGGTATGCAGATCGTTGGTAGATGGCATGATGATTTTGGTGTGTTGCAGTTAGGCCATGCTTATGAAGCGCTTACAAATTATGCAAAAAAGCCTCCCACTCTAATCAAAACCTAAGATTAATGGAGAAATCCATTCAAAATGCATTAAGAATGCTTATCTAAATAAGACCTTTATTACAAAGATTGAATATGGCAATTTATCAATTTCTATTGTTCTTTATTAAAACTCATGAATGATAGCTCCTTTATCACCAACAGGAGATGACTGCCATGCAGACTTTTTTATAGCCTTTTGTGCATCGGTATATCCTGAATTCCTATGTGCTTTAATTGCCTGTTCAGAAAAATTATAGTCTTTACTTAATAAATCACTTTTCATTTTTTGATAATGAAAACGAACAATATTGAGTGCTGTAGGATGGCCAGACTGCACAATTCTTTGCATGGCCGTCTCAATATCTTTATCTTTCATTACTTCTTTAGGTAATTCATGGATAGTGTGTTGGAGACAATGTAGCTCCCTAAAATAATCTAAGACTTTATGATGACGGCTTGCGAATACTATCTCCTTTTTGCACGTCAAAACGTCCATAAATGATGAAGGGAGATGTTCAGGATAGGAAAAGAGATTAACAATAAAGCATAATAGTTTTTTAGGCATTTTCTCTTCTAAAAGAATAGCAAATGGAGTATTAGAACTTAGTCCTCCATCCCAATAATACTCATTAGCAATTTTAACTGCAGGAAATCCAGGGGGTAGCGCACAGCTCGCCATAATGTGTTCAGGCCCTATTTCTTGATGAGTATTATCAAAATGAACTAACTTGCCACCCTTTATATTAACCGCCCCTACTGTCAATCGGACTTTTTTTTGATTAATGAACTTAAAATCGATTACTTTTTCTAAAGTTTCACGCAACTGGCTTGTATCATAAATACTAATTTTATCTGGGGTATTTGCTAAAAAAAATATGGGATTTATCAACCATGGCTTAAAAAAATTATCTTGTCCAAAAAAGGCAATCCAATAAGCAGACATATAATTCTGGAACTCTTGGAGTAAAACATTATCATCTACCTCAATAAATATTGGAAATGAAGATGTGATTGAACTCCAAAATTCATTTAATTTTGTAACGCGGTTCTGAGGTTTATTCCCTGCAATAATTGCCGCATTAATCGCTCCAATAGATGTCCCCACTACCCAGTCTGGACTATAATCATGTTCTAGTAACGCCTCACAAACACCTAATTGATATGAGCCTAAAGCACCACCACCTTGTAAAAGATAAACAATTTTATCATATGATTTATTTTTATCGGTCATGATAAATTCCCTTATAGAAAACTTTTATTTATGTTAACTCATAAATATTGTGAATCATTTGTAATAAGCAAAGTATAGACGAGCTACTTTTTAAAAACACTTGGCTAAGCCTGCCATCAATTTGAACAGTTCATTCTTCAACACATATTCGACAGGTGAAATTTTGGTGAGTTAAGAGATCGCATACTTTATTGATTCTACAATGCCGCTAATGTGAATCGAACACACGACCTTTTGATTACGAATTAGTAAATTATGGGTTTTATCCGATTAGACACTTTTTTAAATTCCTTTAATTTCCTTTTATTTACTTGATGTTACAGCACTATTACGTTATAAGTTCTATTAATGAATTTTAAACAATTGTGCGACACAAGTGCGACACAGTTGCGACACAGTTGCGACACATAAAGAACAGAACATAAAAATCGACTATGAAAATAAACAAAACAAACGTAGAAAACCTCCCTCTTCCTCAGGCAACGGAAGAAGGAAAAACGGCACAAAAAAGATATTACGATGACAACCTAAAGGGATTTGGCATACGTGTTACTTCTGGAGGAGCAAAAGCTTTTTTCGTTGAAAAATTCATCAATAAGAAACGCTGTCGAATTACTTTAGGGCATTACCCAGAATTAACCGCTGAAATGGCAAAGAACAAAGCCCTGCATCTTTTAGGGCAAATCGCTATGGGCATTGATCCAGTTGCTGAGAAAAAAGCAGCAGAAATTCAAGATATAACCCTCAATCAAGTCTTTAAAGACTACATTAAAACCAGAAAGAACCTGAGTTTTCGGCAATCGTGCGTGACTAAAGACAGTTCAGTTGTTTAGCTATATCCTCGAAGAATTTAGGAGGCGACTTAATGATAAATGGCACCAATAAACTAGAAACTGTCAAACAAGCATTTAGACACAGGCGAGTTACACGAATAAAACGAGGGCAAATTCCTGATGAGTTATGGGAACAAGTCAAGGGATTATTGGGTGACTATACGCCTTCGAAAATTGGCAGTCATTTAGGGATTTAGTCTAATCCAAATCAGGAAAAAATTATTGCCTGTAGAGAAAACGGACCTGCAGTTTGTTGAGATAAAAGGAAAACCTACGAGGCTTGATTCAGAGTTTCTATCGAATAGCGATGCGCTTTGTAGTGCTGAACTTCATCGTCCCTGTGGCAGTATACTGAAAATCAATGCAGTACCGATGAGTTGGCGAGTCGATTTCGGGGACTGGGACGTCCCGGAATCTTTCACGAGGTAGCGCGACCCTTGCAAAGTAGCAGTTAATTTGTTGAACGCTTACGAATAAATTTGACTAATTCACAATGGTACAGAGTGTAATAAATATTCTGTTTGATTCGCTAAATCTACTTTATCATTGTGTTTTATGTTTGTCTGTTCAATTTTTTCTGGACAACTTAAATATTCATACTCGTCTGCTGTAATGGGAAAGGTGAAATAATCATTATAATTATTGAGTATTACTTTTTCAGCAGTAGTTGGATTATTGTTTGTATCCAATAAAATATTTTCATGCTCTGCTCTGCTTAGTATGGCAAAACCGAGTTTTCTTAAAAGCTCTTGATAATTAGAGTTAGGTATACCTGTGCCAGAGATATCTCCTTTTTCTGTAATCCTATAATTATCATTAACACCAAAGTATTGTTTTAATTTAAGTGTTATATTGCTTGGAATAAGTTGTTGGTTCTTTTTGAAAAAATCAGACAATGCATTAAGAATAGTAGCTTTATCATCATAAAACTCAAAATGTATTTCATCATTTGGATTTGCTAAAGCGATATATTGTAATTGCGCATAAATCAGGGTGATTTTGAGCTCATCGAATAAGTATGATGCATGTGAACCAACCGTTTTATTAGTATATTCATTGGTAGCACATTCAAAAGCAGTTCCCATTTTTAAACCATTGTATATATCAGTCATCCAGAATGGAATAAATTCAGCTCCGATTTCTTTAGCAAAACAAGGAATATTCTCAAAAGCATAACCATTTATATTTTCATCGGCATTATACTGTTCGGTACCAAAAGATTGACGATTGGAACCAATCAAAACGTATGCTTTATCATAATTGCGGTTTTTGTTTATGAGTAATTGCTGCAAATCTTCGTTAATTTGAAGAAAGTCATCCGGATCTATAGCGAAACGGACGGGATTTAAACAGCCATCATAATCGAAGGAATAAACAATTTTAGTCATACTTTTTCCTAATTAATTTATTAATAAAGTTAGTCCAGAGTTTTTAGAGCTATTGCACAACTCTGAGGCGAATATTATTAAATAAAAATTCTTAAGTCTTACTTAATAAGTTATGAAATTTGTAAATAACTCCATATACATTTTGGAATATCATGGTTATAGCGCTAGAGCATAAATGATTTAAATTTGCGCATAAAGATTCATCGCGATATGCAAATTTATAACCATGACGGTTTTGTTTAAATCATATTTATCAAGACGTAACTCCATAGATAACGTGACTTTGCAACAAAAATCATTGATTTTCAGCACAACCTATTGATTTTATTACGACTGCTAGCTAATCTTGCTGCCATTAAGAGGAGCAATGTTGCTAATGACACCAGCAAAAGAATTACCTATTGTCATTGAGAAATCACAGGAAGAAGTTGATCAGATCGTTGCATTAGTGCACTCATCAAACCTACCTGAGTGCACAAAACCGTTTGTCATTGGGTGTATTAACCTGGCTTCTTGGATCCCGAGGGCACTGATCGAGCATAAAATCACTGTATCCAATTTAAAGCGGCTTATCTTTGACAAGACTACTAAACATCACGACAAATCTTTAAAGGTAGAACAAAATAACACTGCCGCAGAAGAACCTGCGCCCAGCCAATCAAATGATGAGAGCAATGAGCCCAAAGAACCCACAGGACATGGACGCCTTCCACATACTGCCTACATCAATGCACAGGAACACACCATTGCCTTAGAGTCCCTAAGTGCTGGACAACTATGCCCACATCACTGTGGTGGCAGGCTTTATTCCATCAATCCTGGCATCCTCATTAATATAAAAGGACAAAATCTAGCATCCGTTAATAAATATTGGATTGAGAAGCTGCGATGTGCTTTATGCAATGAGATATTTTCAGCTAATATTCCGGCTCATGTCCACCAGGAAAAATATCATCCAAGTTTTAAAGCCATGTTAGCCTTACAAAAATACTACATGGCCATGCCTTTTCATCGACAAGAATATTTTCAATCGCTCATTGGCTTTCCCATTCCCTCCTCTACCCAATGGCAACTCATGGAAGAATTAGCTGGATGTGCATTGTTAGTATTCCCTGCTTTAGAGGAACTCGCAGCGAATGGCTCTTTAATTCACAATGACGATACGGTGCTTCGAATTGTAGATACGATTCGGCACAACAGACTAAACCCTGATAAAAAACGAACTGGCATGTACACCACAGGAATATTGGCACAAAACGGCGCCCATAAAATAGCACTCTTTTATAACAGCCAACGTCACTCTGGCGAAAACATGGAGCGCCTTCTTAATAAGCGCCATAAGAATAATGGCAAGGTCATCCAAATGTGTGATGCACTAAGTCATAATATCCCAGTGACCCATGACACCATTGTATGTAACTGCTTGTCTCATGGCTTTCGTAAGTTTGAAGAGTTACAAACATTTTACCCGGAACACTGTTTGCCTATCATGAAATGGCTTTCTATTCCATTTAAGATGGATGAGGAATCAAAACAACTTGGACATGATGAACAACAGCGTCTAGTCTACCACCAGAAGTACAGCAAAACTGCAATGCTTGAAGCCCGAGCGTACATGGAGAAACTGCTGTCATCCAAACAAGTCGAGCCTAATGATTCCTTAGGCAAAGCCATAAAATATATGCTGAAGCATTGGGAGAGACTCACCCGTTTTCTACAAATTCCTGGTGCGCCCATCCACAACAATGACTTGGAGCGAGGGTTAAAAATCCCTATCCGAGGACGTAACACCTGGTTCTTTTATAAAACCGAATACGGCGCTATGGTAGGTGGCGTACTCACCAGCATTATTTATACCTGTGAGTTATCCGGCATTAATCCCTTTGAATACCTGGTTGCACTGCAGGTTTACAAAGACCAAATTGTTAAAGAACCTCAAGCCTGGCTTCCCTGGAATTACGAAAACACGTTGGCTTCATTAGAATCATCACTGGCCGCATAAGCCATAGAACGCCAATCGTCTGGAAGGCTTGCTTTTATGGGATGGCCTTGGGCAAGCAGTATCAATAACTCACTGGAGCGTAATTGAACAGAGGGACCCAATCCACTAGGCCACCAAGCCAGCTTGCCTCGACTGAACCGTTTCTGGCATAGCCAAAAACCACTCGCATCATACACTAATAGTTTCACTGAGGTACGCATGCGATTGGTAAAAACAAATACGGTACCGCTGAATGGGTCATCAAGTAGCTTTTGTCGGCATAAGGCTTTTAAGCCATCGATGCCTTTTCTAAAATCAACGGGTTCAACAGCAAGTAACAACCGATGTTGTGGGGTAATCTGCAGCATCGTTACCCCATAAAATCCAGCATGAGTTTTGATATCCTACTCATCGGTACTGCGTTGATTTTCAGTATACTGCCACAGGGGCGATGAAGTTCAACACTACAAGGCGCATCGCTATTTGATAGAAACTCTGAATCAAGCCTCGTAGGTTTTCCTTTTACCTCAACAAACTGCGGACTAGTATTCTGGACAGGTACTAATTTTTTCCTGATTTGGATTGGACTAATCCCTAAATGACTGCCGATTTTCGAAGGAGTATAATCAACCAATAGTCCCTTGACCTGCTCCCATAACTCATCGGGGATTTGCCCGCGTTTTGTTCTTGTGGATCGCCAGTGTCTAAAGGCTTGTTTGACAGTTTCTAGTTTATTGGTGCCATTTATCATTGAGTCGCCTCCTAAAATCATTGAGGCTATAGGCTAAACAACAACTCTGTCTTTAGTCACGCTCGCTTGCCGAAAACTCAGGAAAGAACTTAAAACCCAGAACGTTAGATAACTACAAACATATATTAGATAAAGCCTTCACCAGCTGGAAAAGCAAACCGATGTTATCCATTACCCGAGATCGCATTGCCAAATATCACGAAAAACTAGGCCAGGAACGTGGTGAAGCCTATGCCAATTTGGCCATGAGAATACTCCGCGCCCTCTTCAATTTTGCTGCGGGACAATATGAAGACAATAGTGGTCATTCTCTTTTCATAGATAATCCAGTAAAACGCCTATCACAAACTCGAGCCTGGTATCGTATTGAACGACGAAAAACTTATATAAAATCTCATGAACTCGCTGCATGGTATGCAGGTCTCCAACAAATCCAAAATGAAACATTACGTGATTATTTGCTGCTCATCTTGCTGACAGGACTACGCCGACAAGAAGCTGCTACCTTAAAATGGTCTGATCTCGACTTAAAAGCGAAAACATTTACTATTAATAAAACCAAAAACAATGAATCCCATACCCTTCCCCTTTCGGATTTTCTTTATGATTTGCTGATCGCTAGAAAGGCAAAAGCAATTAATAACTATGTTTTCCCGGGCCCAGGAGCAGCAGGCCATATTATTGAACCGCGCAAACAAATGGCACATGTGACAAAAAATTCAGGTGTTCATTTCACAGTACATGATTTAAGACGAACTTTTATCACCATTGCAGAAAGTCTGGATATCCCTGCCTATGCTCTAAAGCGTTTAATGAACCATAAGATGAGTAATGATGTGACCGCTGGATACATTATTGTTGATGTTGAGCGGTTAAGAAAACCAATGCAGCTTGTTACTGATTATGTTTTGAAGTGCATGGAAGTGATTAAGTCTGCTGAAGTCATTACGATACAAACTGTAAATAAAGAACAGATATAAATGCCTCTCTAGTTATGGACCGCAATGCGGTCCGAATTGAGAATAAATATTTAATTTGGATCGCAATGAGATCCAAATCATAAGTAAAGTTATAAGATAGATTCGGAACGCACTGCGTTCCATATTTAAATCATATTTAATTTGGACACACCGTGTACCAAATTAAAGAAGCAAAAAAATGATAGATAGTGAAGAAATCTTGGATTTGACAGACAGTGTTTGCCAAATCAAAAAAGCCAAGCATCAGTATGTTCCATTTTGGAACTCACTGCTTAGACTTTCAAAATGAACTCTCCGGGATTTCCGGAAAGTTCAAAATTAAAGAATATAATATTATCCAGCACTATAGTGAATATTAAAATCTAAAGCCTTAACAATCGGTTTAGAATTTTTCCCAATTTTCTTTATTTCAATAATTCCATAGCGTGCCATTGTGCTAAGTGTACGACTCAAATTACCAGGTTCACTTTTACTTAAGTCAGCAAGCTCTTTAATTGACTCAGGCTTTTGTTCTTCAATTATTTTCAATAACCTCATATTGTCTTCATTTAGTACGACACATAGTGATTTTATTGAATTAAACCAAATCTTAGGTTCGTTCTTCTTAGGTTTATAACGTCCAGAAGCAATTTCAATAGTACGACTCTGAAATTTATCTGGTGACATAATTCCTACTTGTAATGTTTTCATTTATTATCTTGTTCCTTTATCATTTATTGATGTTAGGGACTTAGAGTTACCTAATTCAGCAAGCTCCATTTAAACCTTATCAAGATTTAAAAAATAACGAGTCGCTTTAAGCTCGCCAGTTCGTTTGAGAATATTTTTTTTAACCAAGTCATTCAGATCTCTGGTTGTTGTAGCGATTGGTGCACCAGTAATGCTCATATAATTTTTAGCACTTAAACCACCTACAAATCCATCAGGCCCAGCATGAAATAATCTTAATAAAACCTTTTCTTGCCTTGGGTTAATTTTCCCTTCCGCTTCCCTTAAAATAACAGATTTCTTAATAATAAAATCAATATACAAATAAGTGCTTTGTTGCGCTTCTAGAGCGATGTTAGCAAACCAAATCAACCAAGAAGTTAGGTCTAAGGTTTTGCTTGCTAATCCTAATTGTTGATAATATTCCTTTCGCTTTTTTAATAATATTTTTGCCAATACCGTCATCACTGGTTTTGAAAATCCTTGCGATAAGGCTTTTTCTGCTATAGCTCGCCCTATTCTTCCATTTCCATCTTCAAAAGGATGGATACTCTCAAACCACAAATGGGCTATTCCTGCTCGGGTTAATGTGGGTAAAGGAGCGGAACCTGTGAGAGAACTCCGTTCAAACCAATTGAGAAACTGATCCATTTCGTCTGGAACACAGGTTGAGGGAGGCGCTTCAAAATGGATTTTTCGATCATAATCAGGCCCAGAAACAATTTGCATTGCTTCTTCATGCTTACGATATTGACCAATATGTTCCAAATGATGGCTATTACCCATTAAAAATTGATGCCATTCAAATAAAACTTGATGTGTTAGCGGACTAGAAATCGTTTGGTATAAATTAACCATCATTTTAGCGATCCCACGCTCCGCCATGCTCGCTCTAGGAGCTTCTGTAGACAACCCTAGCTCTTTTTTTATAGAAGATTGAACACTATCCCTGTTTAAATGCTCTCCTTCAATTTCAGAACTATCCAAAGCATCAGTACACATTAAATCGATAAATAAATTTTGCTTACCTTCTTGAGAAATATGTTGGGAGGAACCAATAATAATACCTGCGTTCTCAGTAAAAGACTGTTCATACTCAACTAATTTATTAGAGTCCCAAGTAAAATTAGGCCAATTCCCAAGCTGCCAATTCCATTTCATGATTAATAACCTCACATTTTATTAATCAAAATATAGCATAATTATGATTAATAAAATATGATTTTATTAATCAACGTTACTTTAAGTAATAGTAGCTTTCAGTAATATCTAAATGCTAGGATCTAGAATCGAATCCTCTCACAAAGATTTTAAGGGATCCTTTCAATGACAACCAAAGAGACCGAAAGACAAAAACAATCATGCAAAAGAAAAAACTTAAGCCTTATTGTTATGACTAGTTTACCCCTTTCTTTATTTTAAATATTATTTTATAAATATGTTATTTTATTGATTAGATTATTTTTAGCGGCTAATCTTAAGCTATTTCATTGCAAAATTAAGATGTTTATGTTTTCGCACAACACTTTGTTAATTCTAGGCGCAGGTTCAAGTTTAAATTATGGATATCCTACTGGAGCTGAGCTTGTTAAAAAAATAATTGATAATATAGAAACGGACGAAGTATTTTTTCCATTAAAACAAACAGAACCCCCATGTAATTTCAATTTATCTATGTTTGCTGAGAATAATAAATTTTGTCCTAAAATTTCAGATATTCCAGAAAACCAACGAATAAACAATCATCAAATAAATGCGTCACTAAAACGAGAAATGATACAACTTGATAATAAGGGGTATTTCTTTTTAAAAATTAAGCTAAATGAAATAAAAGAGCTTAATGAACTTAAAGAAGCTATTAATCAGTATTCTCCTGTATCGATTGATATCTTTTTACGTGACAACCCAAGCCATGAAAAGGCTGGGAAATTAATGATTGTTTATACTCTTCTTAAATTAGAAAATATAAATGATTTTAATGTTTCATTCTGGGGAAAATCCGAAAAGAACAAATACGATGACCATTGGTATCCCTACCTTTTAAATGACATTTTATATGGCTGTGCCGATAATCCAGCCAATATATTTGATCCAAAATTAAAAATTATTACTTTTAACTATGATATGAGCCTAGATTATTATTTATATAACACATTATCTAACATTGAAATATTAAAAAATACATACCCTGATTTATCATATTTAGAGCAATATAGAATAGAGCACGTGTACGGGAGTCTATATAAAAACATCGAATTTGAGTATGGGAAGTATAATTTTGAAAAGAAAACGGCCAATAAAAATATAAGCAGTACGAAAAGATTCGCCAAGGCTTTTGAATTAAAAGACAATATAGAAACTATGCGTGATAGCACCAGTCATATGCCACATCTTAAATCCCTTATAACAGATGCTAAAGAAATAATCATCATTGGATTTGGTTTTGACCGAACAAACTTAAATATCTTGGGGTTTCCGACTTCTGTTCATTCAAACCCTAGCTATCAGTCATTTTTGGAAGGCAAAATTATTCGTTATCTAAATTATAATGGAGAAATGACTAATATTGATACAGAATTTGAAACTATAGCTAACTTTTCTTTAAGTGCGATAAGGTTAAAGCCTGTAAAGATCATCAAATCGCATGCAACAAAAATTAAGAATGCTTATTTTAGAGATTTTAAACCTTCTTTACTGTTAGATTAAGTTCCTCAAATTTTGCAATGAAAAAATAAAGGGCAAATTGTATTTTAATAATCGCTCTTACCATTCTATATTCTAGAATTTAGAATAACTGATGGGTTAGGTCATTAATTTTGCCAATCTAAGCAAGTAGGAAAAAAAGACTTGCTTACCCAGGCCTCTCTGAGCTAAGTAACGGCTTGCTTTTGTAACTCATCAGCAAAGAGTCACTACAGAAGATCAAGATTCTTACATCGGTTTGGTATTTTACAACTATAAACTCAAATGCTTCCTAATTATTAACTTAAAAATAGGTAAACTTACTCATCAAGATATTTGGTAAATGGACCCCTATTTAAAAATTTAGGAGCAACATCACATTCAGAAAATATGCTTATACAAAAATCAATCATCCGGAAATTCCGGATAGTTCACCAACTGTGACAATCTCGCATGAATAGCTCTTCTTAGTTTTTCTGTTTCACGTCGCGGATCCTCAAACCAATCTGTTGACCAGATACGATAAAGATTCCACCCTAGTCCCTCCAAAACCTCTTGTCTTAAACGATCACGATCTCGGGCGGAGCGAGAAGAGTGATAAGATGCACCATCGCACTCTACTCCCATAATAAAGCCATGAGGCCAATCTGGATGCTTAATACCTATATCAATAGAGTATCCTTTAACACCAACTTGCGGGATTGCCACACAACCAATTGATTTTATTTGTTTAATAACATGCTCTTCAAAATCAGAATCAGGTTCTTTTTCAGTGTATTGCCCAGTCTCCAGAATCCCAGAGCTAGAGTATTCCAACCAACATTTAAGCATATACACACCAGGGTTGGACTCTTCTTCCGCACGAATATCTGCCGCAGTCATAGAGGAAAACGTAACGATTCGCTCTTTAGCTCTAGAAAAAAGAACATTTAACCTTCGTTTTCCAGCTATCCCATTTATCGGTCCAAAACGTTGCATTACGGGAGCCCCTTCTTTTTCTGCTCCATAAACAGTACCAATGAAAATAACATCTCGCTCATCGCCCTGGACATTCTCGAGGTTTTTTATGAAAAATGATTCCAATCCATCATTAGCTACATCCCACCTCTCTATATACTCTCTTGCTTGCGGATGTTGCTCCAAAGCATAGTTCATTTCATCAAGTAATAGATCTCGCTGTTTCTGATTCATAAGAACTACACCTAAAGATTTATCGGTATGTACTCTCATAAAATCGATAATCGCATCTATCATGATCATAGCTTCTTTAGGATTAGTACCCGAGGAATATGTGCCATTAACTTTGATATAAGATATTCCCATATGTGGATGATCTTCCTGCGCGGAAGGGAACACCACTAGATCATTGTTATAAACATGTTTATTAGAAAATGATATTAATCCCGAATGTCTAGACCTATAATGCCAACGAAGCCGTCTTGCAGGTGTAAAAGAAGCGTTGGCCATTTCTAAAATAGATTCCTCAGTTACTTTTTCATCTTCATCTGCACTTTCATCTTCTAGCATCTTGCGGAAAAATCCCGTAGGAGGTAATTGATTAGTATCACCAACGATCATCGCCTGTTTGGCTCGTATCAATGCACCAACTGAATCCTCTGGGGTCATTTGGGATGCTTCATCAATAATTACAAGATCAAATTCAACTCCTCCTCGAGGTAAATATTGAGCTACAGCTAAAGGAGACATCATCCAGCAAGGTTTAATCTCTAACAGCGCTCTCGCTGCTCTTTTTGTAAGATTGCGAATTGGAATATGGCGTTGTTTTTTAGATATTTCATTTTTAAGTAATGCAAGTTCGGTAAATTCACTTTTTCGCCCAAAACCTATTCCAGGTGGTGGACAAGCCTTATTAAAAAGTTCAGCTTGCAAATGTTTGCGAGAAAGCTTTATTACTGCTCTATCAGCTTCCTGCAAACGCTTTCTTAATGTATTCAAATTACTACCATTATATGATGCTAATATTTCACCATGAGATTTATAGATCTCACGAGCCATTTCACGTGTTATTAATGCCTCGATTATTTCGCATAAATTACCATATTTTTCAGACAAGATAATTTCAATATGCTCCATATATCCATCTTGCTTTACATTATTTTTAGCTGAAATAAATCGCGAATATGCAACCAAACCATCTTTATTTTTAGATGCCTGTTCCATCCATTTTGAAAAAGCCAAATAGGTCATATTATCTAGCCATCTTTCTGGCAATGTATTTGTCATGGCAGAAATTTTATCTAAACTAGTTAAGGCCTGAACATCACAATCCATAACGCACGATACTTGTGTTTCCAATTTTTTTATAAAACCTTGCTTTGCACTATACAAAAGTGCCTGTCGCTCATTCTCATTTAACTCTATGAGATTCATAGCCAATATAAAGCATCTTTCTAACTCATGTTCATCAGTGAGTTCAGCTTTGTAAGCTACTCCAAGAATACCTTTGATATCATCATTATGCCTTAAGTGTTCCCTTGTTTTTAATAATTGCTCAAATATTAATGGAAGCTCAATAATTTGCTCTTTTGATATTTTTTCAGGTTCTTTAAATACCTTGATAATTTTTTTAAGCTGTATGAGATCACTCTCACAATCCTTAACTTGATCTTGCAAAACGGTAATTCGTTCGGCTACATTCGCCAAAGTAGTATCTTCTATTTCGTAGAGAGGATGATTTTTTTCGATTATGGGAATTGATTGAATTTTTTCACTTTCCGCAAATTTTAGAAAAATCCTCAAGTCAACATAATCAGATCCTGAAAATTCATGATCAATATTATTAAATAATGATATTACTTCCTCAAAAGGAGAAAAATCTGTCTCTATACCAAAAAAATGCGAGCCAAGAATATTTTTCATGACCACATTTTCACAAAAAACTTTTACGTCTATTTGCCATTGCCCTAATTGGCTAAGTTTTTGAGTAGCATATAATTTATTAAATTTTTTATCTTTAGACACTAATTTATAATATTGCTTTGCTTGCCTATATTTCTTTGAGAAAAAAGAAAAAAAACCTGAGTGACGTAATGTTTCAGCATGATGATTTGTAATCTCACCTTCCTGAAGCATCGATAAAATAAACTCTTCATCAAGTAAAGATCGAGTTTTCTTTAAAGCCTGAGCTTGTGAAGCCTGTTTCTCTATCAATACATGCGTTATCGGATCATCAAAGTCGCTCTTTCTAACTGATAATACCTGCTTTGATATGCCAGAGATAATCTCAAGCATTTTAATAAAATCATGAACTGTTATCTTGGCAAGACTTTCTGAGATATTAATTACCTTATTACAAATTTCCACTGATTGTATGTTGTCTTCAAGAGATTTTTTATATTTTGGGATAATCGAATCTAAAGCCAGTTCGTTGAATGACTCTATTCGGTATTTTAAACATAGTTCTTTGAGAAGATATAATTCTTCTATGACAACCGAATCTAGATCAGTCTTGAATAAATCAATAATGTTGTCTCTTTCATCTCTCCACAGACGGGCTTCATTTAGATAATTTTTTATAAACCCTATAATATCGTTAGAAGTTAGCTTAATGACTATATCAAGATCTTGATTTGAGATCTCTGGAGTATTTTTAATAGAGGTACTAATTTTGCTAAGCCTTTCATTCTCAATTAGAGGGGAAAGTCGAAATTCTATTAATGATTGTCGTTGTTTATCTGCCTCTGCAAAAAGAGCAGAGATATCAAAAGCCAAATCAACTAACTCATCAGCAAGAAAAGGATCAATGTTAGCTATTTGAATAATATTCCAAGAATCTGGATACAGTAATGTAGCTTCCCATGCTTCTTCAACCTGCTTACAACGAGATAAAATATCATTTAATTTATCTGATGTGATAATTTTTGTTTCAGGAATGGTTAGTTTTTTTATTTTTTCGGGTAGATTGTTAATTAAATCTGAAAATTTAATACTTCTCCCTAGAACTTCATAAATAGTAAGATCTGTTTTTCCATAGGTGGAGGATAAAATATCTACATATAATTTTAATTTTTGTCTTGTATCTTTAAATTGTCTAACTGCATGTTCTAACTCTGAAGGATTGGCACATGTCTTCATTTCAAGCCTATTCCTAATTGAGGATATTACTTGTTCTTTTCCGGAACGGTTTGCTTGTAATGGTAATAAAAATTTACCAATTCCATATGCTTCTAATCTTGATCCAACAACTTCGAGTGCCGCTGACTTTTCAGCTACAAAAAGAACTTTCAATCCCAAGGAAAGCGAAGCTGCAATAGTATTTACAATTGTTTGCGATTTTCCTGTTCCTGGTGGTCCCTCAACTGCTAAATTTTTTCCACTAGCTATATCAACTATAGTACTAAATTGCGAAGAATCTACATCAGCAATAATGAAAGGTACTTTGCTTTCAATTTCAGGCTCATCTACATGATACTCCTCTCCAAAAGGCAACGCATCATGTCCCGTGTCTGTACCGCCAAATAAAAGAGAAACAACTTCATTAGACGCGAAATCCCAACCCTCAGGATCAAGATCGTGATACATCGCTAATCTAGCTGAAGGGAAAACACCTATCGTAGCCCATCGCCTAATTCGCCATGTCATATTTTTTGGACGTTGCTCGGCAACCTCTTGAAAGTATTTTTCTAAACCCTGATTTGTATATTCTGGTAGTATAATATTGAACTCTAGGCGCAATTTCTCTGCAAGAATTTTATTCTCATGCACCTCTGTCTCATCACCGATAACCCAAAACTCTTGGCCATTCCTAGTTCGTTTTTTATCGATATAAACAGGAATTAACACTAATGGAGAAAACTGCGTAGAGCTATTATTTCCGTCCTCCCATTCAAGAAACCCAAATGCAACATGTAATACACTAATTCCTGTCTCTTCTTTCCAAGTTTTTTCTTTTGAACACAGTGCATTTAACCGTCTTTCTAATATCTCAGGTAACAGAAGAGTCTGAATATCTTGATCACCGTGCCGTCCATCCTCAGCTTGGTGCCCCTCTAAAAACAATTCGTAATTAGGAGAAACTCCATGATTTTTTGCATGCTGTTGTAAAGATAGATTATTTTTTGTTTGTCTCGTTGGTAAGTTTAATTGCTCTCTAATTCTATCTTTTAATTGACGTTCTGCTTGAGCTAAAAGATTTGGCGCCTCATCACTTTCAGAATCTATTTCATCTAATTTACTTAAGTAAATTTCATCATTGAGCCTAGCATCTGCTAGAGAACTCTGAAATATTGAAGTCTGTTCATCACTAGGATCAGTGCCTAAATCAGGTAATGGCACAATTCGCATTTCACAAGATATAATAGATTTAAGTAATAACTCGGGAACTTCATCTACTATTCTTATCAATGAGTTTGAACGTTCAGAAAATTTCGTAGAAATTAGAGGGTTTCTTCTTGTTAAATCAAGTAATTTTGGCCGTAATGTATTAATACGATCAGCGATCAATTTCGCGCGGTCTTCATTTGCCTCAAGGGTACCAGTCTGATTCATCTCGCTCATTAACTTTTACCCATTTTTTAATTTCTTCCTATCCAAAATATAGATTAATTAAACAACCAGTCAAAATATTATCAGAAGGTCTTTTTTTAATCAATTAAACATATAGAATGGATTATGTTAACGCTTGCAGAAAGAGGCGCTGTTTAATAGAAAAATAAAGCTTTGGTAATTTTTTTGAACAGAACAATCGGACAGCACTACAGATTACTTTATTTACAATACTCTCTAACCTCATCAATAATTAACATACTAGTACCAAACCATCACTAAGAAAAACACTCCATAATTATTATTTTTTCATTCTTTCTCTTTGATATAAATTTTGGCTTAAGTTGTAGAACTCATAGCGTTTTATCCATAGTGTAGTCTACGGTTTAAATTATAAGCTAAAATGATTTTTTGTTCTGCGTCACTGCAAATTCCCAGCAGTGACGCAGCAACATTCACCTTATTTAACTCGCCCACATCAAGCATCAAAACCCCATTTGTCCTGACGCACTAGATAAGATAGGACAAAATATTCTTTTTAATGCTCTTGCTCCCAGATCTGCACTTTGATATTTTTTACATGAAGCATGACTGATGAATCGGTGAAAATCCGATGAAACGCTTAGGCGTCTTATGCTAAGCCACTCTCATTCCCTAACCTTGTGGATGGACGTACAGTCGGGAAACCTTCAGGAACCTTTACTGTTCAGTAAAGGGAGTTCTTTGGAACTCTAAGTCATTTCATTTGACCATGGATTGAGGATAAAGCCCTGCTTTATCGCTTTCATTTACTTTATTTATTGAGGAGAAAAAAACCAGAAAAACCAAGTTGTAATGGCGAGATCGTTTGCCTTATAACGATTGATTTGCCCCCTTCTTCGAGCTTTACGGTTTTTACCGGGTTTCAACAGAGAGTGAACCGCTCGACCAACACTAAACAATACACAGGGCAAATTCTTTTTTTTTACTAATTTTTGCAGATGGGAAGATGCGTACACAATCCTTAAGACAATTCGCTAATCGGTTTATTAAACTGGACAGGCAAGGTAAATACTTGTACCGGAAGCACCGTGCTTATGTCATTCGTAAGATGATTGATGATTTGTTTGTTATCCGACAGGTTCCACCTTCATGGCTGGCTTTGCAGTCTGAGCAGGTTCACAAGCTGGTGCGTTACTGGAAAAAACAAAATGTTAACCCAGTCACCATCATGCGTTATATGACCATCATCCGCCGTTTTTTACAGATGAACGATTGTTCTGTTGCCGATATCGATAATCAATCGCTTGAACTCTCAAGACCTAAAGCAAGAAAAAAGAGGAAGAAAATAATCCCTCCAGATTTTTGGAGGTCACTTAATGACCCTCTAGCAAGGGTCATTATGGGATTACAAACCGAGTTTGGACTCACGTTCAAAGAAGCGATTCTGATTCAACCACGTATCCAAGTCCGTGAGTGTTCTCTCTGGATAACCCGAGACATTGCTTTTAACTCCACCGACCGCACCATACCGATACGAACTGAAAGCCAGAAAGCGGTACTCAATCTTTTTAACTGGCTCACAAAACAATACGGTAATCTGCTCCAATTAAAATCTTATGAAGAAATCCGTATCATCTGGCGCAGTACATTAGCTAAGCACCGTTTATCCAGTAGCAAAAGCTGGCGTTATTTATATGCAAAACAAATGTATGCGTACCTTCTGCCGAAATATGAAAATTACAAGGCGTGTTGGCATATTCGTGATGAGATGGGGATTAAATCGCGTAATACTTTGTGGTTATATCTTAAAAACTAACTGGGACAATTGGGACACGTGGGACAGCGCATAAACACTGAGTTCGAGCCGTCCCAATATGTCCCATAACTTAAAAATAATGGGACAAATTTCTAAAATATTATTCCCCACTCCAGATTTTATCGGTAAACACATAAACCCTGGGTGTTCCTACTCCTTTGACTCTTGGTTTATGGGTTGGCATGCCATCTGTTGCCGGCTTTAACCAACCTTCATTTATTAACACACGAGCAACTGTTCGTGGTTCAAATCCCTGGCATAATTCTTTTTTAAACACTTCCGTTAATACCATATAGACGCGAAAACCCTCATCATCGGTAGAATAAAACCCGGCACGATTTAGAATCCGTTCATTGTTTGGCGTTCTTATATTATCAAACCGACTGGCGCCATGGGACTCAAAAAAGGCTCTAACTTGGGCTAAGATTGCCCTGTCTTCCCGATTACCCTCCATGCCAAAATGTTCCAACCATGCTCGATAACATTTATAGGCTGCGTAAGTAGACTCTCCTTCTTTCCATCCAGTCAATCCATATTGGCTAGCCACTTCACCAGCAACAGCGACCAGTGCAAAACGTCGTGCCACACGGATAATCTGTCCCGTTGAATCCGGTAAAATAACACTATTTACAAATTCTTGTATTCCATCAGTAATGTGTGTTGCAATGCTTTTTTGATTTGAAACCACTTTTTGCAACCATGCCATGCCCACAGCACCATAATATTTGCTGGAATATTCCTTTAAAGATAGAGCCATGCTAGAGGGACTGAGTTGATTATGAATTTTTTCAAAAATCCCTTTGTGCAAACCAGCATCAGCTTCAATATCGGCTAATCTAATTTCCTGTCCTGCATTAGTTTTCTGCCCTGCTCTGGCCATCAGAGACATTAAAGATTCCTCCCCTGCTGAGAGAAAAAATAATGACCATCGAGATGATTGTTTCACTGTTCCATGCCGCGATGCCCGTGTTTTTCCTTGACCATTGGCCAACAAGTAAGCGGCCTCCCCTGCTTCTTTAGGCTCCATCTGACTTAACTCATCCAGAATCAGTAAGCCATCGTTATGTAAAGCCGCGAGCCCCTCAAGGCCATTGGTCGTACTTCGCCACAATCGACAATAAACTTGCGGATTTCCCCAGACCGAAGCCGCTACTTTTAAAGCAGTACTTTTACCGCTTGAAGAAGCACCTCTAAAATGAAACCCACCTGAATCTTCACCAGCAATCTTTGCCAAAGCAGGGGCAAAAGCAGCAGAGATGGCAAAAATTAATCGAGAATTACCCGAGGCAAGACGTCCTATTGATTCTCGCCAATCTTCTACAGTACCCGATATAGACATCGCTGATTCGACCGCATGACTATTTTGAAAAACAATTTTCTCCAATGAATGACCAATGGTTTGTGATGCGGTAACAAAGAGGTTTTCATGCCAACCCAGTTTATCGACACAACGCGCTCGGTCTTCTACTGGAAAGACCTGCAAATAGGTAGTCAGTAAATCTCGGGACATTTTATGGGGTGAGATACTCAAACCAAGACGAGCCAATTCCCTCCTGACTTCAGAAGCATCTCCTTGTAACAAAGCCAGGGGCATTGCCCATTGATGGACAACCCCATCGTCATCCTGCCATTCAAGTAATCGACCCCATTCACCACTTTTGGAATCACGCGTTTTAGCCACCACATACAAAGGAGAACAAATCCAGCGTGGTGCCATTGAGTTACCGTCTTTGTCTTTTCCAAGGAAATACACGCCTTGCTCATTTAATTTAAAACAACCTCCAGAGTATTCACAGATTATAGGCTTATGGTCGTTTTTGTTTTTTAATGTAATAAGTTGATTTTGCAGCATCAATGTTTCTCCAGCAGCATTCAGGGAAGATAGAAACTCTATCCATCCGTGAACAATCTATTTCTATGGTTTATTCGTTAACCAGTGAAAGGAGTTCCCCTTTATCACCAGTAGAGCGATAGATTTTTTGTTGTTGGAGAAAAGACAACACGTCACTTTTGCGATACAAAACCTTACGGCCTATTTTAAGATAGGGAACGCCCTTTCCTTCCCAGCGATTGCGCTCCAAAAGTTGGGTGGAACAGTCTAAAACAGCTGCCAAAGTGTGTTGATTAAACAACGCGGAAGTTGGTGCAGACTCAAATTCATTTAACAGTTGTAAACGAGATGGTTTTTTATTCATATAGATAGAACCTCAAATGATTATTCATTCAGCTTAATGCCGACTGTATGCGTCCTGCTCGATGAATATCAGTTGACTGTCCGGCCGGATAATAGTCGTGATATTTCATTTTTCCATGACTTTTACAGGACCGTGGACCCGTAAAAGTTTACAGCTCGAAAGAAGTATTGCTTGGAATTTAAAAGGGAGTCAAGCGCTTTCAAGGCCTATGATCTCATTGATATTCAATGATATTCTTTGTTACTAAAAAAATTTTCTGGCAGAATTTGCCCCATTTGTCCCAAGTAAATATTTTGTATTGGGACACCTAAAATCCTGTGTTCATACGATTGTCCCCACTGTCCCAATTGTCCCAATTTTTTAGATAAAAATTTACATTTAAATTTCTGCAGACAACTTTGGATATTCAATACATTAAAACTAGAAACCCCAATTTCAGGTATTCTAGGTTTATAGATTAAACTATCTTGTTCGTTTTACTTGTTGTTCATTTTTAATGAACATATTTAAATAATGACCAAGACAGAATGACACCATTATTCTTTACTCCCAAGTGGAAATATAACCAAATATAACTTAAAATAACTATTAAAGAATAATAATAAGGTTTTACGTGTCGTACACATTACTTATTAAGAAACAAGCTAAGAATGCATTACAAAGTGTGCCACAGCCTGATAGAACTAGAGTTACGGAGAAGATTGTATTATTAGGTAAAGATCCAGAAGATCCAATCTTGGATATAAAGAAATTAAAAGGCGAACCTTATTTTCGTCTACGTGTTGGCTCATGGCGAATTATTTTCGACAGAGATGATGAAGTGAGAATTATCTCTATTGAGAAAATTAAACCCCGTGGAGGTGCTTACAAATGAATTTACAAACAATTAAATCTCTTGATGGCAAAGTTGAATATGTTTTATTACCTGTAGCTACTTACAATGCTTTACATCCTCAAATTACCGAGCAATTAAAGCATCAAGACAATGAAGATTACGAGCTCTTCAATCCTGCTGATTATATTGACAATCCAGTAGCACTTACCCGTATTCAGGCAGGATTAACCCAAGAAGAATTAGCCAAGCAAATGGGAGTTACTCAAGCCTACATTAGTAAAATAGAAAATCAGGAGAAAGTTACATTTAAAATGTTGTCGAAAGTAAAGCAAGCATTAGATAATCCTCAAGAGTATCACACTGAATTTTCAGCGATAGGCAAACAATATTCCAAGAGATTGCATTTGGCTAAAAAAGCAATTAAGAAACTAGATCAATTGAATATCTCTATTAAAACCAATGAGTTTGACAAAGAGGATTTACTTTATATTGCTCATTCAAGTCTATGGTCTTCTCTTGAGGGATTTACTAATTTTCTATTAAAAATGCTTGGTTTCAGAAATAATGATTGTGGATTTTATATTTCTAAAGATTTTCCAATTAATATTGCAACTGAATCAACTACAAATGCGGCAATAGTTTTAGATTGCAAATTTAATCTCTATTATTACAATCGAGTTAGTAGCCCTCCTTTGAAAAAGATTATTACTTTAAGTGAAAAACAATATCAACAAATCTCACAGCTATTTTCTTTTGAATTAAATGAAGTTAAAAACACTCAACAAATAAAAGAAAAGCTATCCGATGCTGAATTAAGAAAGATGAAATTAATAACTAATCTGGTACATAAAAGGGTAGAGCGTCAGAATGAAAAATTAGTTTGTATAAAAGAGATTATCAACTCAATTGATGAGAAAAAATTACATAAAAATTTAAACCTAATTCAAACTGAATCTGATGTTGCGGAACATATACCTAGTACATTTTTAAAAGACCGCCATGAGTTAATTAACAGGTTAGAATCTGTTATAAATATAATTTCAGATAAAACAGAACCTCAAGAAAGAAAAATTCGAAATAGCAATACCCATATTAATGTAACCCAAATAGAGGCAAGTGGTAAGTTTAATACACTTAATGAAGCTGAATCTCATGCAAATAATTTTTATTCTTCAGATGAGTTCCAAACATATTATGCTCATGGATTAAATACAGATATCATCAAAAATACCTTTTCAATTTTTGACGGCTTTATCAAACATTGTACGTTGTTTTTTAAAAATCATATAAGCAAGTACGATCTTTTTGTCCAATTTGAAGATAGTGTGTCAATTGATGAGCGCCTTGATCGAATGAGCTTACATAATTTATTAGTGAATACTCCCTATGACCAAGAGCTACTCCTTTCGAGTGGACAAACAAGTTTAATTGATAAACAAAAACGTTAAGCATTGCAAAAATAAAATATCGTTTACGAACAAATATGGGCGAGCCTATGCTTGCTGACATTTCTTGACATGACTGTATTTGATTTATAATATAGCCAAAAATTGACCAACAATAGATCGCAAGCGATTTCTTATCTCATGACTGTACTGTCAATAATAAAATTGTAAACATGGACTTGTTAAAAACAAGGAAATCTCTGTGGGATTAGCATAATTGTTTAATTAAGTGAATAATGTCCATGAAAAAATTTATTGTTACAGTGTTAACACTGCTTTTTTTAGTTAGTTGCAATGAATCTAATACAGTTAAAGAAACGCCAAGATTTCGTGTATATAAAACAGAGAATATCTTTACTACTTTATTACTTGATACTCGGACTGGCCGCTTATGGCAAACCCAATACTCGCTTGATGACAAACATTTCGAAGGGACAACACCTATATCAACTGAATCTCATGCTAGCGCTACAGATCCTAATGGAAGATTTGCCTTAACAAAAACTCATAATATGTGGACTTATATTCTAGCGGATACAAAAACTGGTGCTCTCTGGCATTGTCAATTTTCAATAAAAGATGATGAATCCCGATTTTGTATTCCACTTTCTTCCAGCAAAGAAAGCAGTTTATAAAACATCTTGTTCACTGAGGTTTTCTGTCTTCCCTAGAATTAGAATCTATTAGGAATTCGCAAACAAATAATGATATATCAAGCCATCTCTTGTGAAATTTAAATTGTAAATTTATCCATTAACAATTTTCGATACTTTTTATGATGGGCAGGTGTTAAAGAAGCAAGTGTGATAGAAAACTTTATCTCAGCATGAGCCAAATTATCGATAAGAGGAGAATAATTTAATTCAAAAGCTTGAATCATATTGTCATCATAAATATTCTGTATAGCTATTGATTTACTTTTATAGTCGCAAATGAATTTAAATTTATTTTTTTCTAAGCTACGTATAACTGAAGTACGCGTTTGTTTATCAAGCAGTCTTTCTATAGAAACTGATAATCCATTACCTAGTAGTTTGGCAGTATCAAAGGCAGATGTTTTTACCGTTTTTGAATTATGATCAAAATCCTTACACATAATATGTCGAATAATTACATCACTAGTATTTATATGTGAACTTCGAATTTTGGCTTTAAAATTTCCATAAGACATATAAGATCATCCTTGTTGTATTGCTCCTCATTTTTTAATTTTTCTTGTTCATTTTTATTCATACAGTAATATGAGTAGCCTCCATTTTTAAAACCAATATCTATATAGATCCCTAGCTCTTTATCATCCCAAACAAAATTAATCTCACCACTACTTGAAATCCCAATTATTGGCTCTTGAACATCTTGTTCTTGAATTAATCTGATGAACTTGAAAGCATTATTAATATCTTCCGTGGTTGGGGCACATGCTCCTTCACTATCCCAATCATTTTTAAGTAATGAATAAGATTCTAATGTTGAGGTAAGCGATTGAGCAGAAAAATGATTCATATTACCCGAAATGTTCAAATATTAACCATAACTAGATTATAGTTTATTTTTTGATCTCATAACACAAGTAATTTAGCATTATTAGTTATGCTATATATCTATATTATTAAAATGCGACACAAGTGCGACACAAAAAACTGACTATAACGAGGAAATTACGTAACTTATTGATTTTACTACTGCCGCTGCGCAGAATCGAACTGCGGACCTTCTGATTACGAATCAACTGCTCTACCGACTGAGCTACAGCGGCGTATAGAAAAGTATACTTAAGTTAAGTGGTGATGCAATAGCTTATAATTATTCTTTGTTTTGTCCTTACTTAAACGAATAAGAGTCGTTAAATGATGATTTTTTATTGAAATATAAAATAAAATGAGCATTTTTAATGCGTTCTTGCGAAAACTAATTATGAATGTTCTGACTTTAATTCATAATAATTTTTACCAAATTAGCAAAAAAATATTCAAATAGATAAAAAATGATTTATAATGATGCGTTGAATCATCTTTTGCATTAGTAGAAAAAAAATTTAATGTAATATAAGAAATATTTTTCTGCTTTTTTAATTGAGAATAGTTTTAAATTATTGCAGATGAATATAACATAGCGTCACCTAAAATCATGGCAACCTGTGAGAAATAAACAGCTCGTGAAAAATAGTACAGTGGATACAGAAAAAACCGTTAAAGACAGTGGTTATAGCCGCCGGCTAAAAGACCGCCATGTGCAACTTATTGCATTAGGAGGAATTATTGGCTCAGGCTATTTTTTAGGCACAGGTGAAGTTATAAACCTGGTCGGTCCCTCTGTATTTTTAGCTTATATACTAGGCGGTTTAATCATTTTCTTAACTATGCTGTGTATGGGGGAACTTGCTGTAGCTATTCCAATATCAGGTTCATTTGTTACTTATACCGCTGATTTTATATCTCCATCAGTTGCTTGTGGTGTAGGATGGTCTTATTGGATTAGTTGGGTAGCATATATCCCTGCCGAATGTGTGGCGGGGGGAATAATAATGGAAATGTTTACCGGAGTGAATGGTTATATATGGGCTATTTGTTTTGGTTTATTGATTACTTATATTAACCTTGCAAAAGTAGATACTTTTGGGGAAATTGAGTTTTGGCTTGCTTTAATCAAAATTTTAGCTTTATTAGGCTTTGTTATTTTAGCAATTTTAATTTTCTTTGGCTTAATCCATAGCCCAGAGTCTAATGGCATAATTGGGACTAAATATATCATAGGTGATGGTGGTTTCCTTCCTAATGGAACCATGCCATTGTTAACGGCTATGGTTCTTTTGCTTGTAAATTATCAAGGGTCTGAAATCATTGGCCTTGCTGCTGGAGAATCAGAAAACCCGGCGAGAATGATTCCACATGCCATCAGAAATGTTACTTTAAGAATTCTTTTCATCTACATTATCCCTGTATTTTGCTTGGTGTTAATTTTTCCATGGCAAAAAGCGGGATTATCAAATTCAGTATTTGCTGATGCGCTCAACTTCTACAATCTAAAATGGGCTGGTGCAGTAACCAGCTTTGTGACCCTTAGTGCAACATTATCTTGCGCTAACTCTGGATTTTACGGCACTGTACGCGCCCTGAATGCCTTAGCTCGTGATGGAATGGCACCGCATACCTTTGCAAAATTTAATGAAAACTCCGTACCTCAAAATGCCGTTATTGCTACATTAATAACCATTTGGATCCTTTTAGGCGTAGGTTACTTTTTTGGACAAACAAAACTTTATATAGCCCTACTTCTGGTATCTGGTTTTACTGGCACCCTGGCCTGGATTTCTTTATGTACGTCACAAATTCGCTTTAGAAGTAGATTGTATCAAGCAGGATATACTACAAAAAATCTTCGCTATGTAACTCCTTATTCACCTTATACCGGAATTCTTGCAATTATACTTATGTTTATCGCCTTGTTCTTCCTGGTGCTCAATAAGGATCCTACCTATAAACTCGCTTTTTATATTGGTACGGTGAGCTTTGTGATCCCCATAATAATCTATAAGCTCTTTGATCTCTCGAAGAAAAGGAAAAAAGCATTACATTTAAAAACTAGAGTTAAATTTCAAGATCTATTTCCTCCAGTTTGATGGGTTCTGCTAGAGATACTATAAAGCTCGAAGTAAAAGGGAAATAAGAAAAATATGAAAGGAATTCATAGCAGCAAGATTATGAGGCACAATCGTTTAAAAAATCTTAATAACCGCTGGCCAACCTGGCTTGCTCTTATTATTATTGCTTTGCTTTATGAAGCTTTACCCCAAATATTTTATTGGGGTCCCAGAGGTTTACTCCTTGGCTTGGTAACTTTACTTCTGATCCCATTAATAATCACTCTATGGAATAATAATAATCGTATTAATCACTATCTGATATTGGCAGTTAATATTCTTATCACCCTCTATACAGTCATTTCAGTAAGCCGACTGATTCTTGCTACAATTCATGGACAAATTGGCCCAAACCACTTACTGCTTTCTTCAGTCATCTTATGGACAACTAACATCCTTGTTTTTGCATTATGGTATTGGAGCTTAGATGCTGGGGGCCCGGTGCAACGAGAATTAAAGGAAAGTGCCGGTTCAACTGCATTTTTATTTCCTCAAATACAACTTTCTTTAACACAAACAGCCGGAGTACCCAACTCCCTAAAAAACTGGGCACCCCATTTTGTGGATTATTTATTCCTCGCTTTTAACACTACAACAGCCTTTTCTCCAACAGATACACCTGTATTAACTCGGTGGGCAAAGTGTATGACCATGCTCCAAGCGCTTATCTCATTAACAATTATTTTAATGCTTGCTGCGCGCGCGGTTAATATTCTGAATTCTAGTTCCAGTTATTTCGTATCATAGGATGTAAAGTGTCTCAGAGGCTAATGTAACTTTTGTCCATTAGGTACTTTGGGATCGGCGGTAATCAAGCATATAGCTCCACTCTCATCCGAAAATCCAACTAATAAAAATTGTGAAATAAAGCCTGCGACGTTTTTTTCACCTAAATTAACACATCCTACTACAGAACGTCCTAATAAAGATTCTGGGGTGTAATGTACCGTAACTTGTGCAGAAGTTTGCAATATACCTATGTTTTCACCAAAATCAACCCATATTTTATATGCTGGTTTCTTTGCACGTGGAAACTCTTCAACCTTAACAACAGTACCAGAACGCAACTCTATTTTTGCAAAATCATCATAAGAGACTATCATTCCAAAAACCTCTTTCCCTTAGTATTAAAATTAAGTTACTACTACTTAATAAATAAAATCAATTAAAATACTGTCTCTAGAACAGTTGCATGTAATTCGGGAACTAAACTCTTTAATAAAATAAGTAATTCATCTTCTTGGTTTTCCTTGCAGGCACTATTGAGTAAATGCATTGTTTGCATTAGTTCATTCCAATTCAATTCACGAAATTTTGCTTTGAATAATTTTTCATGCTCTGTTGAATCCAATTGTTCTGATTCATGGAAAAGCTCCTCAAACAATTTTTCTCCTGGACGTAATCCTGTGTATTCAATCATGATATCTTTTCCGGGCTCCTTCCCAGCTAAGCGGATCATTTGCTCGGCCAAGTAGCTAATTTTAACTGGCTCTCCCATGTCCAGCACAAAAATTTCCCCTCCTTGCCCATTAACCATAGCCTGCAAAATTAACTGACATGCTTCGGGTATAGTCATAAAATATCGTTGCATATCAGGATGAGTCACCTTTATTGGACCACCACTTTGTAATTGTTTTTGAAAGAGAGGAACCACACTTCCTGCAGAACCTAAAACATTTCCAAAGCGAACTGTAATGAATTGAGTTTCTACCTTACCATTCAAATTTTGACAAAAAATTTCTGCAACTCTTTTGGTGGTACCCATGATATTAGTTGGATTTACTGCTTTGTCAGTGGAAATCAAAATAAATTTTTCAGTATGGGCCGCCACACTTGCCTTTGCAACTATCTGTGTTCCTAAAATATTATTCAAAACGGCAACGCGTATTTGATTTTCCAGAAGAGGAACATGCTTATAAGCAGCAGCATGAAATACAATTTCAGGAGAATAATCAGTAAATAGATGATTAATCGCTATTTCATCAGTAATACTTACTAATTTAAGTTCTACAGGAATATCAGGAAAACTTTGCTTCAACTCAAGTTCAATTTGATATAAATTAAATTCACTATTTTCAATAATGACCAAACTTTTAGGTTTAAGAGCTAAAATTTGCCGGCATAATTCAGAACCAATTGAGCCCCCTCCTCCAGTTACCAATACTCTTTTTTCAGAAATCTTTGCGATTAATTTATCCCATTGTAAATTAACTTGCTCTCTACCTAACAAATCCTCTATATTTACCGGCCTTAAAGCATTCACTTCAACTCTGCCAGAGGCTAAGTCATTAAGACCCGGCAATGTACTAAAAGGAACTTTGCTGTTTTCGCAATAAGTCACGATACGCCGCATAATTGAAGAGCTTGCTGATGGAATAGCAATAAAAATCAAATCAATCGCATATTCTCGAACTCGCGTGGTAATTTGGCTAGTAGTTCCCAGTACTGGAACTCCGTGTACTTCTAAGCCTTTCTTAGATAGGTTATCATCAATAAAACCAATCGGCTTGTACTGATTGCTCCGTTTTAAATCCCGGACTAATCCCTCCCCGGCCATGCCAGCACCCACTATTAGCACTCGCTTTATTTCAGTCGTCTGATTCCCTCTAGCTCGTCGGTCCCAATAAATTCTCCTCAACAACCTGGCACCGCAAAGAAAAGCAGTTAAGATAACGCAATATAAAGGAAATATTGAACGAGGAAGTGCATGAAGAATCGAAGTTAAATATAAGACAGGAATTGCTATTGTTGTAGCAGTCAAAGATGCTTTTAATATTCGAATTACATCATTTAATGAAAAAAACCGCCATAAGCCTCGATATGTTTTAAAATAGAAATAGCAAGCCACTTGAATGACTGTTAATAAAGCCAAAGCATAAAAAGAATGTGTAGACGTAAGCCGTTCTGGAAAAGGCTGTAGATTGTATCGTAACCAATATGCAGCATACCAAGCTATGGGAATTGCGAGAATATCATTCAGAAGAACAGGTGATTTTAGATACAATCTCTTCAAAAAGATTTTCGCAATTTCGATCATATAATAATCCTTCTGAACTCATTTGTGAGCAAGAGATAGTACATTAGGTTTCTCTTTATAACATCAAAAAATTGCTTTTTATAACGGAAAACTCGAATAAATAATTTATTATTTAATTGGCAAAATATCAGAAGAGTTTGTATATATTTCATAACGATAAATTGAGTCAGGGTTATTGGCCATATAAATTTGACTTAATGTATAATTATTTTGCTTATTTAACAATTTTTTTAAGCAAACATCACTAGGGGTATATATTACTTTCCCTTGCTCAATTAATGAAGTCAAAATAATAACTGCTGGCTTTTTATGCAAAATATTATTGCAAAATAGCTCATACCTGAGTTTTTCAGGGTAATGTGCCATTGATAAGTTATTTAAGCAATATGAATCAATATAATTTAAATGACTCAAATAAGGTATTAAGCCACAATCGGCTAAAACGACTGAAGCCCCCATAGAAATATGACTATTTAACCAATCTACCACCTGTATACGTAATTGCTCTCCTCGAATAGGATTTTGAGAAAAATATCGATAATCTGCCAAGCTCATTTTTGGTATAAAAAAAAGCACTATTGTAAAATAAACTAAATAAAAAAGCGTATTAAAAACGAAGTCTCTTTTTTGCCAAAAGGCATATACTAAAATGCTAATCCCTTGCAATGCTAAAGGAAGGAGTAATCCAAATGCAGGTAAGAAAAGACGATTATCAAAAGCAACTATGGGATCTGAATTTACCAACATTATTAAATAAAAAACACTGGGCACCCATAAAAAATAATGTCGCTTCCCTTCAGACTTATTACAAGCAGGTAAAGCAAGAAGAGCAAATGGCCATATCAATTTTAAGTAATTGCTATCTAAAGTCAAAGTAAAAACATCAGATAATCCTTTACAATATACTGAATTAGGGAAAAGAAATCCAAAATAGGTAAGTCGCCATAAAAAGTAAGGCCCATAAAATAGAACTAAAGTTAAACAAAAAAGAAATACTCCTTGCCCATAATGTTTTATTTCTTTTTGAGGTCTATCCCAGCAAAGCAAGATAAAAAATAAGATCATTAAAGCAGGAGCTTCGGGTCGAGTCATCCCGGCAAGTGCAAGCAATAATCCCGCAAAAACAAAGTATTTGTTTTCTGATTTGCCACGAAAGCCAGGGAATAATTGATATCCCATTCCTCTGAAGCAAAAATATACAGCGCCACAAATAAGTGCTTGGTAAGCCGCTGTTTCCAAACCACTAATTGCCCAGATAATTTGCCCTTTGTAAAATAATAAACCCAAACAAGGTAAGAGTGATTCTCGTTTGGAAAACCAAAATCGACTTATTAAATAGATAAAATAGCAGGTAAAATAAAGTCCTATTAATCCTGCTATTTTTAAGACAATAATGGGATTCCCTTTTAAAAGGATTGTTAAAGCCCCAAGAGCAACAAAAAGAAAATTTGAATAACCTTCTACCGGAGGAGCACCCACATTCCACAATAAACCTGTGCCAGCTGCCCAATGTCTTGCATAACGCAACGAAATGTACATATCATCAATTGTGAATGGCCAAATCGCCTGTATTTGTAAAATCAATAAATAGAGAAATAATAAAATGAAAATACAATCATACCAACGTAATTCAGATTTCATTGTGCTAATGCCATAAAAGTTAACACGATAAAGCACCAAAGATTAATTCGTGATAATTGATCATGTAAAAAAACAATTACAGGATCGTCATTTTCAATATCTTGCATTGCAAGCCAAGCAAAACGCCATAGCGCAATCGCAGCAAAAGGCACAGTCAACATAAAATAAAACGATTGATCTCTTGCATAAATAATATAAAAAACATACGTAAGAAAACTAGCAATACCTATAACAATTATTAACC
Organism: Legionella cincinnatiensis; assembly: GCF_900452415.1. Taxonomy (NCBI): domain Bacteria; kingdom Pseudomonadati; phylum Pseudomonadota; class Gammaproteobacteria; order Legionellales; family Legionellaceae; genus Legionella; species Legionella cincinnatiensis. The sequence continues at coordinate 2,897,119 of NZ_UGNX01000001.1, forward strand.
AATGAAGCATTAAAGGATTATATTTCTTCAATACTTTACGTGTGGTATGTTTTAGACCTAATTGCATTTCCATTCTACGCTTATTTAAAGCAATAAAAAGACTCACTAAGGTTGCTGCAACAGTAAGCCAAACAGAGATACTTAAACCAATACCTGCCGTACCTGCTAAAACTCGCAACATGAATCCCGCAGCGATACAAAGCACATCAATAATAGGAATTAACTTAAAAAGATGGTTATACGCTAGATTTATTACTAAATAAATACAAAGAATAATTGCTAATTTCGTAGAAATTAACCAACCTAAAGCAAGCCCAGCAATTAAAAGCAAAAACAGCATAAAAATTGCCTCAGAAACTGTAATTTTCTCACTTGCCAATGGTCTATGTCGTTTCTGAGGGTGTAAGCTATCTTCCGTTCGATCTTCAATATCATTATAAATATAAACGGCACTAGAAATAAGGCAAAACGCTAAAGTAGCTAGCAATGCGGGAACAAAATATCCCGGGATAGGTGTATAACAAAATCCGAGCATCACAAATGCACCTTTTGTCCAATGCGAGATGCGAAGAAGTTTAAACAAATGTTTAAGCCTTTCCATGAGGCTTACCTTTTGCGTGTTGTTTATCAATTCACTTACCTTCTCTATAAAAAACTTAGTTTGATGAACAATACTATAGTTAATAAATTAAAAGTAACACAATCTAAAAAAAAAGCATCATTTCAATAAGTTAATCTCTAAATAAACTAAAAACCTTCAATTTATTACAACAATTTAGTAAAAAATAATCAAATAACATTGCATTTATACAATTTAGAAGTAAGATAAATAGTTAATGGAACAACACGTACATTACGTACTTTACCACAAGGACGAGGGACATTATGCGCTTTATTCTTGCACCAGGAAATCTTGCCAAATTCGATAACATACGTAAAGCTTATGAAACTGAAAAGCATGTTGATCTCAACGCAAAACCTTCGCTAATCGGCACACCTATTTTTTTTGGCGGAACTGATGTTGTTAGTAGAAACAAACAACTTTTATTTTTAGAAAAAGTGAATGCGATTCTTAAAATTCACTTATTAAGTGAAGAGGAAATTAAAACGCCGCAACAACGTCAAGTTTATCTTATTGCAGCACGATTTTTTCTTGCAGCCTGTCTTTATGTACAATCTCAAATTAGTAGTTCAAAAAGAAACTCTGCCCTATATCGAATCATCGAAGACTATTTAGGAATAACTGCTGAAAATTTCTTAGACGATGAAGATAAAGAAACATGCTGTTTAACAGCAGAGCGACTTATTAAAACTCCTAGTGCTTTTGAGCATTCTAATGCAACATTACAGCAAAAAGGAATAACACCATTTACTGAAAAAGAATGGGAACAATTCTCTACATTTTTAAAAGAAATGTGCCATAAAAAAGAAACCAAAGATCCATCTATAAATTTCCCGATCATCTCACTCACCCAACCTTTATTCGGAGCAGCTTTTTCCTATGTTGGAGCAACTGTTGGTGTCGTATTGGCAGAAGGAGTAAGTAACTCCACTTCAGCAATCAGTCCACGTGTGCAATTAACTGCCCTCGTTGGAAGTACTTTATTAGTTTTCAGTCCCGCAGGAACCACTGGAGTTGCTCTTTTCGCGCCTGTCATTGCGACTAAACTTCTTACCTCTTTTTGTACAATCAGCCTGGCTCATATTATGGGAAAAGCCGCAGGATATTTGGGACAAGGAGTGGGCATAGGAGTGGGACTTCCTTTTGATCTTGCTTATAATCTACTGTGGTCTGTTTGTTCTTTGATTGGTCGTTACTACAGTAAGACACCACAATTTGCAGTTATAGATGGGATACGTATTGTAGATGGTGCTACAATCATTGCTGGAATTCCTATTCAACTTGTTCCTGAAAATGCATTACCCTCTGGTTACACCAAAAAAACTCTTGAAATTACCGAAGAAGGTGAAATACGCATTGAGGGTGAAGAGATACAAAACACGCCCATGCAAATCCCTCCAGAAGTAATCGAGGAACTCAACAAACAAATAGTACTTTATACCTCAAACAAAGGGGGCACGGAAATAAAGCAATCGGGCAGTAAAGAACCCATAATCACTGAACCAGATGAACTTGAAGGCTTATCTCTAATTTAAAATTAAAAAACAGTTAAATCATTATAAACAAAGCGATATAAACAAGACGATGCTCTGAAGATTTAACTGTTTTTAGCCTTAAGTGAATTCCATTACTAAAACCAGGCACTACGTTAAAACGTGCCCAGATTAGACAGTTAAGGTCGATTATCAACTTCTTTACGTTGGCTTGGGAGAAAATCTTTTCTATCGAGACCCATAGCTACCGCCAAAGCCCCTGCCACATAGATGGAAGAATAAGTACCAATAAGAATACCGATTATCAATGCTAAAGAAAATCCATGTATAGCCTCGCCGCCATAAATAAATAAAGCAAGAACGACAAACAGGGTCAACATAGAGGTCATAATAGTTCGTGACAGGGTTTGGTTAATCGAGATATTCATAATTTCAATAGAAGTAGCACGACGAATTTTAACAAAATTTTCACGTACCCTATCAAAAACTACAATCGTATCATTTAATGAATATCCAATTACTGCTAATAATCCAGCTAATGCCTTTAGATCAAATTCGACACCAAAAAGAGCAAAAATTCCCAATATTAAAACAGGATCATGCACAAGTGCAACAGCAGAACTCACCGCAAGCCTATACTCAAACCGCATCGCAATGTATATCATTGTCGCTAATAATGAAACCACAACCGCTAACGCGCCTTTAGTTGCTAGTTCCTGACCTACTTGGGGGCCAACAAATTCAACTCGTTGTTTGCTTGCCCCTGGCAAAGCAGTCATCACTTGATCAACCAAGCGTGCTTGTTCTTTATCTTCTCGTGGCGCAATACTAATTAACACATCTTTAGACGTACCATAACTGACAACCTGTGCTTCTTTAAATCCTGCTTTAGCCAGGTTTTCTCGAATTAAGGGTAAATCAGCAGCAGAAGAATAAGAAACTTCAATTTGAGTTCCACCCGTAAAATCCAGTCCCCATTTCAAACCATGAATGGCCAAAGCACCAATAGAAAGAACAAAAATCAATATAGAGAATGTCGCCGTCCAACGACGAGCTCCCATAAAGTCCACGTTTGAATTTGGATTAAAAAATTCCATCTGCGCCTCGTCTTTAAATACCTATAGATAGTTTTTTTACGGTTCTACCACCATAATACCAATTTACAATGCCACGGGTATAAGTAATCCCTGTGAGCATGGAGGTTAATAATCCTAATGAAAGGGTTACCGCAAATCCACGCACAGGCCCCGTACCTACTGCAAAAAGAATAATTGCCACAATTAAGGTAGTTATGTTCGCGTCAAGAATGGTTGCAAAAGCACGTTCATATCCAGCATAAATTGCTGCTTGCGGTGACAAACCATGTCGCAATTCCTCACGGATACGTTCATAAATCAACACATTCGCATCTACAGCCATACCTACCGTCAATACAATTCCAGCAATACCTGGAAGAGTAAGGGTTGCATCAATTACAGATAATAAGGCACACAGCAACACCAGATTAAGTAATAAAGCAACATCCGCAATGAACCCAAAAAACCGGTAATAGAACAACATCAAAATTAAAATTAAGCCCATGCCTACTTCCAGAGAAATGATGCCTCTGCGAATATTTTCTTTTCCTAAAGTTGGGCCCACAGTACGCTCTTCTATAGGATAAATTGCTGCTGGTAAAGCTCCCGCTCTTAACAGTAAAGCCAAATTGCTTGCTTCTTTAGAATCAGCAAGTCCTGTAATTTGAAAATTATTACCTAAAGCATTTTGAATTACTGGAGCGCTAATGACACGCTCTTCACGATGGGTGATTCTTTTTTCAACTCCATTTACGCTTTGTATGCTGTTTTTAGTTTCAACATACACAATGGCCATACGTTTACCAATATTCTCACGAGTAACTTTAGTAAACAAACTTTCACCACCCCCGCCAAGTTGTATTTGTACTGCTGGAGTTGCCGTTTGTTGATCATAGCTAGAAACCGCAGAAGTGATTGAATCACCACTTAAAACTACTTGTCTCTTTAATAAGATAGGATATCCATCCATCATCAACAATTTATCATTGACCGGAACAACTCCAGTTTGTTTGGCAATTTGGGGATCATTATCTTGATCTACTAAATAAAATTGTAGGGTTGCAGTACCTCCAAGAATTTGCTTCGCACGCGCTGCATCCTGAATTCCCGGTAAATCCACAGCAACACGAGTCGCCCCTTGTTGTTGGACTACGGCTTCACCAACTCCTAGTTCATTCACTCTATTACGTAAGATACTCATTGTTTGTTCAATAGTATTTTGTCGCATAGTATTTAATTCAGTAGGAGAAACTGATGCCATAATTCCATTATTTGTCTTATTTTTTACAAAGATAAGATCAGGTATTTTTTCTTTCAAACCTACAAAAGCATTACTCGTAGATTCAGCATCACGGAAACGTAAATCAACACCTTTATCAGGTACAAAACGTATGCCTGTATAACGAATACCAAGCTCACGTAACTCCTGACTGATATTTTTCATGATTCCTTCATAACGGCGACTAATCACACTTTCCACATCAACTTCGAGTAAAAAGTGCACTCCTCCTCTAAGATCCAGACCTTGTTTCATTGGTGCAGCATGAATTGCATCCAACCATCCTGGAGTAGAAGGTGCTAAATTTAAAGCCACTGTGTACTGGGATCCTAAAGCATTTTTAATAGTGTCACGAGCTAATAATTGAGCATCAGTAGAGGAAAAAACCACTTCAACACCTTCGTTTTGAACAACAAGGGAGGTATAGTGCAGCTTATCCTTATTTAAGATATTTTCTACCTGATTTTTTAATTCATCATAATCTACTGGTGTTTCAGATGATATTTGCACCACAGGATTTTCTGTATACAAATTAGGTATGGCGTAAACTAACCCAACGACTGCAATAACGATGAGCATCAGGTTTTTCCATAAAGGATATTTATTTTGCATTTTCCGTGTACCTATGACTTTTTAAAGAGATTTTAAAGTACCTTTTGGCAATACAGCACTCACCGCGCCTCTTTGTAAATTAATCTCCACACCTTCTACAAGACTGATTTTAATGTATTGCTCATCTAAACTAACTACTTTAGCTAGTATTCCCCCTGAAGTGATGATTTCATCACCTTTTTTTAACTTACCTATTAAATCACGATGCTCTTTTGCTCTTTTGTTTTGTGGTCTAATGAGCATAAAGTAAAACAACACAAAAATAGCGGCGATCATGATGAGTGAAAAAGTTCCATCTGCTTGAGGTGCTGATGTAGTCCCCGCGGCAGCCATAGCATCGCTAATAAAAAAACTCATACTATCTCCTTTAATCTACGATTGATAATCGCGTGACATCATATAGCGAATTGCTCTTAAGGTAAATGAATCAAAGTGGAAATTAAAACAGTTTTTCATAATATTGCCTCCCATTTTCTAAGCTATAATTTCCAATAACAGTTTAAAAAGGGATATAAATGAACAATCTGATGCTTGTTCTTCTGTTATCTATAATGAGCTACCCTATATCTGGGTATACATTAGCCGAAAAAAATCTTGAACTTTCAAAGCACCCCACTCTTCTTATCATAAAAAAAATTCCTCTAGTTATTCATGGAAAAAAAACTGAAGTATTTAAAATTGAACAACCAGATGGAACTTGGGGTTATAAAGGAATAAAAGGCCAATACTTTGATGCAATAGTTAAAAATACGACCAATCATCCCACAGTCGTTCATTGGCATGGATTAATTCTACCTAACGCGGAAGATGGTGTGCCTTATGTAACACAGCTACCAATCCCACCTCAGGGAGAGTATCACTATCGTTTTAAATTAAATCAGTCAGGAACTTATTGGATGCATTCTCATTTTGACTTACAAGTCCAGCGCTTTCTTTCTGCTCCATTTATCATCTATGAACCACATGAAAAAAATAATAAAAATGATGTGATTTTATTTCTCAGTGACTTTAGCTATAAAAAACCAGAAGCTATCTTATATGAATTAAAACATAAAGGAACTGCATCTTTAAAAAAGAGAGGGGATCAAAAATCAGAAATGGATGCAATGACGATGAAAAAAAAGATGTCCAAAACGTCAAAGCCTGATTTAAATGATGTAACTTATGATGCTTTTTTAACAAATTATCATAGTCTTTCCAATCCAGAAATACTCCCAGTCCATAGTGGGGAAGTGGTTCGTCTGCGTATTATTGACGGTGCAGCAATGACTAATTTTTTTATCAACCTGGGAAAACTTAAAGGCAAAGCAATCGCTGTTGATGGACAACCTATTAAAGAAATATTTGGAAATCAATTTCAGCTTGCTATAGGACAGCGTATTGATATCCTCATTAAAATTCCTAAAGGCGAAGGAGCATACCCTATTTTGGCTCAAGGAGCAGGAACCCAAATGCAAACGGGTTTAATCTTGGCTACTCCAAATGCCCCCAAAATATCAGTGTCCGAAAAAGCAGCCACAATTGCTGGTGGACTTAATAACGAGCAAGAATTCAAAAGCCACGCCTTGTCCCCTCTCCCTGTAAAACAACCCATGCAAACACTGACTGTCACTTTAGAAGGTGATATGATGAATTATGTTTGGAAAATGAACAATCAAGCTTGGCCTAATATTACTCCATTAAGTGTTGATAAAAATAAAAGAACAGAAATAGTTTTAATCAATAAAACGGGAATGCCCCACCCAATGCATCTACATGGTCATTTTTTCGAAGTTACAGAAATTGATGGTAAAGTACTTAAAAACGGGCCCATGCGAGATACTGTTTTAGTTTTGCCTCATTCTACAATTAAAATACAATTTGATACCAATAACCCCGGAAATTGGATGTTTCACTGCCATATGCTCTATCATGAAGCGACTGGAATGATGACTTTTATTAATTATAAGGGTGTAAAAATACCAGACTTTAAGAAAGATGCTTTTCATCGATGAAAGCCTTCGAATAATATAACTTCATCTTTTACATCCCTCTCATCTCGATAATGAATTGACTCCATGAGCTAAATGATAAACGGTACGAAACCCAGCCTCTTTTAATAAGATTACAGCTCGCTGGCTTCTGCGACCAGACTGGCAATAAATAAGGATAGGCTCTAAAGGATTAAGTTCATGCAGACGCATAGGCAACTGAGCCAAAGGAATTAATTTCCCTCCTAAATTTTTATCGCTGTGTTCCTCTGCTGTTCGAACATCCAGCAATAATATCCCTGGATTTGCTTCTAAAAAATCGGATAAAGCTTCTCCTGAGACTGTATATTCATGATTCGACTCAGTACACAATCCAAAATCACGTTCATTTAGAGTCTGCCCATAGACACAAAACGGACACTCTTCATTTTTAGTGAGTTGAATATTTTTTATATCCATGGTTAGAAAATCGATACATAATAATCGATTTAATAGTGAAACCCCGCTAGCAGTAATCCACTTAATTATTTCTGTTGCTTGCAAAATACCTAATAGCCCAGGAAGAGTACCTAAAACACCACCATTCTGACAATTTGTACCCGTATCAGGAATAACTGGAAATAAACAATGTAAACATGGATTTTGTTTTCCATAAAATAAAGAACAATGCCCCTGGAACTGATAAGCACTCGCATAAACATAAGGTTTTACAAGATGATAGCAAGTATCGTGGACTAGATAGCGCGTATAAAAATTATCGGAACAGTCAGCGACAAGATCGTATTGAGCAATAATTTCTTCGGCATTATCTGCAGTTAAACGAAATGTATAAGAATGTATCTTAATATTTGAATTTAACGCTTGTAATTTCATTTTTGCAACAACAGCTTTTGCCTTGCAAATATCCTTTTCTTGATAAAGAATTTGGCGATGCAGATTACTTTCCTCAATAAGATCATCATCGATAATCCCTATAGTCCCAACCCCTGCACCAGCAAGATAAGTCAGTAAAGTAACTCCTATTCCTCCAGCACCTACACACAATACTCTTGCATTTTGCAGGTTTTCTTGCCCAAGAATACCTATTTCTTCTAATTTAATTTGCTGAGTATATCGTTTTAGCTCAGGTAAAAAAGACATTTTAGTTCCTCTTAACGTAGGATAAATAGTTTAACAACAGTGAGAAAATCATAAAACAGAATAAAAGATCAATTTTTAAATTTAAGAAAGGCCGTACTAATAGGTTTATACTAACTATAATAAACAACATAAATTTATTTACAGATCCGTTGGAGAGCTTTAACATTTTAGTTTTTCCAATACTGATTGGAAACGGGGAGAAATGAGAGTATTAGTCACAGGAGCTCGTGCTCCAGCAAGTATGGATATCATCCGAACTCTGATTCGAGAAGGTCATGAAGTATACAGTGCAGACAGTATGAACTTTCCCTTGGGTCGTTTTGTCACAGGTATTAAGAAACATCTGACTTTCCCAAAACCTAATCGAGGCTTAGATGCTTTTTTAAAAACACTCAAGAGTTTATTGATTGAGTATCAAATTGATTGGTTGATCCCCACATGCGAAGAAATTTTCTTTATTAGCCAAGGCCATGAAGAATTATCCAAACATGCTCAATTATTTTGTGAACCCTTTCACAGACTCAATCCATTGCATAACAAATACGACTTCAATCAACTTGCATTACAATATGGACTTAACGCACCAGAAAGCTGGTTATTACGTACTGAAGAAGATAAAAAACACATTCCATCAAATACGAATATTGTTTTAAAACCTATATTCTCACGTTTTGGGGAACATGTGATTCTTAAACCCAATCAACAAGTGATTGATGCATTAGTTTTGGATGTGCCTTATTTAGCCCAACGCTTCATTACAGGCAAAGAATATTGTGCCTATGCTATAGCGCATGAAGGAAAGGTATTAATCCACTCGTGTTACCATCCCAAATATACCGCAGGCCCCGCTGCTGGAATTTATTTTGAACCTGCGGATCCGGAGCCTATTCAACAATTCATTGAGATATTTTGTAAGCAATATCAATTCAGTGGGCAAATTGCCTTCGATTTTATCTTGGATGAAAATAAAGCCTTTGTTTTGGAATGTAATCCAAGAACAACGAGTGGCTTTCATTTGGTTGCTCCCTACCTCAATTGGTTACAAATTTGGGATAGAAAAAAGCAAAATTACCAAGTAACCGAACAAGCATTAATGCTTGGACTTGGAATGATGATGCATGGATTGCCTTATTTACGTGAAGATCCCAAACGATTTATTGCTGACTATCGTGCAGCAAAAGATATACTAAATGATCCGGCCTATCCTTGGTTAGAACTTAAAAGCATGATGACCTTGTTTAATATTGTTTTTCGTATGGTGAAAGAAAGAAAAAGCTTTCACGGTGCCTCTACAGATGACATTGAATTTAATGGGTATTTATGAACTTTAATGAAAAAAGTCAAAAATACAGTGAACCTTTTATCCAAGGTCCCACCCAAAAATGGATGCTCAACGTAGAGTCCCACATGTCTTCTTTAAACATCGGTGGCTTTATCTTTCCTGTGACCGTCAATAATCAGGAATATCATTCTTCATACGTCTGCTCTCCATACAATGCCCTAGTCACTTATGGACAAGATGAGCTGTTTAAAATTAAAAATTATCCTTTACGATTGGTTTTAAACGGACTCATGAAAGCTCTAGGTGGTTTTTTGAGAGCAGTGCATATTAATCAAAATGTATGCATCAATAATTTTTACTTGTCGACCAATCCCTACCCTGATTGGAAAGGTGAAGGGGCAGAGGATGCCTTAAAGAGCTTATCTGTGCGTTACCCACATCATGCGATCATGTATCGTTCGCTCAATGAACATACGAATAAAGAACTTATTGAACATTTGCGTCAGTTGAATTTCTTTTTTGTAGCCTCACGTCAAGTTTATATTTTTGATAATAAACTCTGCCTGTTCAAACAACGCAACAACACGCAAAACGATCGTAGAGCTTTAGCTAAGGGAGAGTTTACGCTCGTGACGCACGAACAGATTTCAGAACAGGATTATCCTGTCATTGTGCATCTGTATAATCTTTTGTATTTGAAAAAATACTCTCAACATAATCCTCAATTTAGCGAACGTTTAATTGCCTATTGGCATAAAAACAAGTTGCTGACTTTTTTTGGTCTCAGGGATAAAAAAGGTGTGCTCCAAGGAATTATGGGAATATTTGATAGTGAAACAGTAATCACAGCACCGCTGGTTGGATACAACACTCATCTTCCTAATCAATGTGCCCTATACCGCATGCTGATATACTTAGTTTTGGATTATACCGATAAAAAAAGCATTTGCCTGAATTTAAGCTCCGGGGCTTCGGGTTTTAAGCGTTTACGTGGAGGTCAGCCTTTTATTGAATATTCTGCAGTGTACACCAAACATTTGCCTCTTTATCGACGTATCGCATGGAGAATAATTCAAAGTTTACTCAATAACTTGTTGATCTCCATTTTGAAAAGGTATCAATTATGAATTTAAAGAACCAATGGTTGCCTGTAGCTTGGGTTAACGAGATTAAAACACGTCCAAAGCGTTTTTTATTGTGCAACATGCCTTTGGTGCTTTTCAAGTTAAAAGAAGAGGTGATCGTGCTGCAAGATCGCTGTCCCCATCGAGGAGTTCCTTTGTCAGAAGGCACCGTAACCAAGAATAGTATCCAATGTTGTTACCATGGTTGGCGTTTTAATGCACAAGGACTTTGTGTTGCAATTCCTGGTCTTAATAAGCCCATTGATACCCAGCATTATTGTGTACCTGCTTATGCCGCCCAAGTGCATCTAGGCATGATTTTTGTTTGTTTGGAGCCTGATGAACATACCCTGCCTTTGTATTCAGTACCCGCGCTTCAAGGTCAGGATTATTTATCACATTGCATCCAATTTCCATTAAAAGGTGATTTGCTTAATGTCTTGGAAAATGTTTTAGATGCGACACACACCCATTTTGTTCATGCAGGCTTATTAAGACATCATGAGAAAAGGCAGTTGGTAACAGCAACTTTAACGGTGGAAAAATTTCATGCAGAAATACGTTATGACAATGAAGACAAACAATCTGGATGGGTTAGTTCTTTTTTTGAACAAGATCGCCAATTTTCTATAGGACGATTTCATTCACCACTGATTGCTGAGTTAGAGTATCATGGTAGTCAACATCTTACCGCTGGCTTTGCTTTTTTCTTAAGCCCGGTAAATGATGGGAATGAATATCGAGTATTCTTATTAATCATTTATAGAAACCATTGGTTCAATCGATGGGTGAAAAAATTTCTTTTATTACCTTTTATCCATTTAGCATTCAAGCAAGATAAAACAATTTTGAACAAACAAAGAATGAATGGAGTATATTTTCCAAAGAGTCACTTTAAATCAACAGAACTGGATATTTTACGTCCTCATATTGAACGAATTTTATCGGGAAAAAGCATACCAACACAGAAAGTGTTAAAACTGCTTTTGTAGCATTCAATCTTAACTTGAACCTGTAAGCAAAGATACAGATCCTAATAATAGATAAGCGATGACTACTTACATTTTAATAAAACTTAAAAGTTGTTCCGTAGCTCTGCGTGGATCTTGGGCTTTTGTAATTGCAGAAATAAGAGCCACCCCCTGAACACCTGTTGTAACCACATCGGACATGCGCTCAATGTTGATACCCCCAATTGCGACCAAAGGATAATTTAAAGTACGTTGCCAGCGCTTTAAACGATCAATTCCTTGTGCCAAGAAAGGCATTTCTTTACTAGTAGTTGGATAAATGGGGCCAATCGCAATGTAAGAAGGGTTAATTGCATGTGCTTTTGCCACTTCATAATAGCAATGGGTACTTACTCCCAGTAATAATCCTCTCTTTCTAATTGCAGCGATATCAGCAGTATCTAAATCAGATTGTCCTAAATGTACTCCATCGGCTTCGAATTTTAATGCCAACTCCCAATAATCATTAATATATAAAGTAGCATTATGTTTTTTTGCCAAAGCAATACTACGTTGAATTTCTTTTTCTAAAGTCTCTGTTTGTTCTTTTATCCGCAATTGAATGGTTTTCACGCCCACATTCAATAACAACTCAACCCACGCGAAACTATCCACAACAGGATAAAGACCCAAACGATGACAAAGTTTAAAGGGTTGTGGTGCTTCATATAATGGTATTGACGCAAGATAAGGTAAATCGATTTCATCCTCAGGAAAGCCCCCGAAATCAAAACCTGTTTGTGCCCGGCGAATAGCCTGATGGGTATACATTTTTGCGATAATGATTGCATCTTCTAACGCATAACCAAGAGCCAAAGATGCAGTAACAGCCGCTGAAAGAATTGAACGACTTTCGGAGTATTTTGTATGAGGAATACGGCTTTGAGTCAACCAAAATGAAACAACTCCATTAGTCCAATAATCATGGCACCAAGCTTCAGGTAAATGTTCACCTAAGAGAAGAATACTTTGGTTGCCCAACCGTAATAATTCGTGAGCTGCTTGTTGCATGGCTTGATGAGAAGCAATCTTATAACCTAAAATGAGCTCCGCTTCATGGGTATCCAATACTAAAAGATCAGCCAAAGAGAACCAGTAAGTTAAGTCACTTTTTTTGTAATACATTTTTTGTAACCCAAAAAACGCATCTAAAACAATAGGAATCGAATAACACTGGGTCAAATAAATCTCTTCTAAAGAGATTTGAAAACCTACTTTTATCGCTGCAGGCATACTTTCAATATAAAATTGGGGTCGTTGCACTTCAACCCCAAAGTCTCGAAAAGTGTATAAGACTACTTCTATTTCTGTATCTGCCCATACCATTTGCATTATTACAACTCCCGATGCCAAAATGGTGTATCAATCAAAGGAGTACAAGATTGGGCTGCAACTCGTTCAGCCATAATCCCTGCTTCAAATGCATTACGACCGGCAATAACCGCATGGGCAAAAGCTTCTGCCATAATCACTGGATGAATTGCCAAAGCGACTGCACTGTTGAGTAAAACTGCGTCAAAACCTAACTCTAAAATATGAGTTGCATGCGAAGGTTTCCCAATTCCGGCATCAACGATAAGCGTAATATCAGGTAATCGTTGCCGTAAAGTTTCCAATGCATAGGGATTCAATAGGCCTTTCCCAGAACCAATAGGAGCAGCCCATGGCATCAAAATACGACAACCACAATCAATTAACCGCTGACACAATATCAAATCATCAGTACAATAAGGAAATACTTCAAATCCCCGTTTTACTAATTCTGCGGCAGCATGCACTAATTCAAACGGATCAGGCTGTAAACTGTAATCATCCCCAATTACCTCTAATTTAATCCACGAAGTTTGAAAGAGCTCGCGCGCCATTTCAGCAGTAGTAATCGCGGTTTGTGCGTCACGGCAACCCGCTGTGTTAGGAAGTAAATGACAAGGTAACGATTGAAGGGTTTTCCAAAATAAATCACTTCCTTGACCATATGGCATTTGGCGTTTCATAGAAACAGTGATTACATTTGTTTTAGAAGCGCGGATTGCGTGAGTCATCACTTCAAGTGATGGATAAGCAGCCGTCCCTAAAAGCAGGCGACTTGTCATTGTTTGATCCGCTAAATTCCACATGAGCTATCCCCCTTGCATGGGTGTAATCAAATCAATACGATCACCTTCTTGCAAAATCGTCCTGGCAAACATAGACTTAGGAATAAATTGATTATTTATAGCAATCGCAATATGTGCCGCACTCTTATTTTTTTGCTCAAGTATCTCTTGTAGCGTACACGAAGAGTCTAAAGATAAGGGTTGATCATTAATATATATAATCATGCATAAGCCTCCCACAGTTCTGGATAATAAACCTGTTCCTGATTACTTTTGAGTCCGCGTAGGACCTCTTCTACCAATGCTGGGGCGATTAAATAGCCATGACGATAAAGTCCATTAACCGCAATAAACTGTTTTGCATATTTAATACGGGGTTGGTGATGTGTTAAGGTCGGACGACAATGGGTTACCGTTTTAATGATTCGTGCCTCAGCAAAACCTCGATGCACATAATAAGCAGCAGTTAATAATTCAAGGCTGGTGTGTACTGAAATGGGGCTTAAATCTTCTGTTTCTAATTCACTTGCGCCAAGAAGATAATAAGAATCAGGACGTGGCGCAATATAAATGCTATATCGCGGATGTAAAAGCCTTATAGGTCGTTGCAAGTTGACTTCAGGTGCATGTAACCAAATAAGTTCTCCGCGTAGTCCACGTAAATCAGAAAAGGTTTTTTTCGCACCTAATCCGCGACAATCAAAGACAAAATCGAAAACAAAGCTTTGCCTCTCTATTTCTATTCTCCCTGGAGATATTGATGAAACAAAAACCCCTGCTCGCCATAAGACACCGATGTGGCAAAGATGTTTTTTCAATACGGATAATAAATTCTGATTATCAAGCTGCCCTTCTTGTGGGAAGTAATAGGCCGTTTGAAATTGGTGCAATTCAGGTTCAATCTGCTTTAAGGCATGATGATTCAGCAATTCATAACATGAGTGACTCAACTGATTGACAATCCGTGTACTGAATTGCTGCCATTCAGACTTGTCTTGGGGATGATGAAGAATAAGAGAGCCTTGGCGACGAAAATAAATGGGCTCGCTTAATTGACTAAGAATGGGCGTCCATAATTTTTCAACAGACTCCATTCCTAAATTAAAGATCACTTGCTCTGCCTTGTCGAGCTCTGACATAGGAGCTAAAAGTCCTGCTGCCGCATTACTGCAATTATTAAATGAGGTTTCTGATTCAAATACAGTTACCTGCCTGCCCTCATTATGTAAACGTAGGGCGAGCAGACATCCCATAATTCCAGCACCTATAACCGCTACATTTTTCATTTTGATCTTATTCACTCGCACAACAAGCAATAGGCTCTATATCAGAATGAGGCATTTTAGGTAACCATTCATTAGTATAACAAGAATAGATATTAAAGGATTCATCAATAATTCCTAAGTGTTTACCAAACCGCCCTACTTTATTCCAATCACGATCCACATTTAAAAGCGTTCGCGAGAAAAAGGGTAAACTACGGATAAAAATAGTATGATACATTGGGGTTCTTAATTGGGGTTTTGCCCGACATAAAAGCTCATAAGCTTCATCAGGATTTTCTGTAGTAAACGCAGCGCCTCGTTGGGTAGCGTTGAGAAACCCTTGAATCAAATTAGGTTGAGCTAACATACGTTCTGGTACAATAAACTGAATGGAACAAAAGCAACAGCAACCTAATCCAGCAAGTTGATCCAAACGTAAAAATACAGTTTCACCACGTAAATGCTCTAATTCAACCCGCTGAAAATTAATAAAACCAATACCGGTATCAATAAGATCGCGACAAATCGCATCAGTTACATTCATTCCAATACGTACTGTTTCGTAACTCGAAGAATTAATACCCGCTAAGTTTGCTAAATTATCAATAATAATTTTGCCAAATTCACCAATATAACCCACTCTTTTACCAACAATATCTTGAAACGAATTAATGCCACTGGATTTAAGTGCAATCAATCCCGTAGGTGGTTCATCCAGCAAGGTACCAATTGAAGTTACAGAATAACCTTTAGCACGAGCAGCCAAAGTATGGATCATCGCCTTAACGCCAAAATCCACATGACCTGTGCCCACAATCTCAGTGACATCACTAGGATCACTAGGTTCTAAAATAGCAAGCTTGATGCCTTCTTGTTGGTAGTATCCTAAAGCCTGTGCAATGAAAATTGGACTGTGGTAAGGGTTTGCATACCAATTAAGTAGCAAAGTTGTTCGTGTAGATAATGCATTCATACCTTGGCTCCTTGTGTTCAATAATGAGAATTACAGGATGGCAAGGAATATTTGCGGTAAGAAAAAACTAAACCATTTTAGTCTGAAGCAAATACATCTTTGAGCAAAACAAACTAACACTTCGTTAGTGTCAAAATGCTTTTCAGACATCAACTCAGATTTAAGGCGTTCTTACGCTGGTATGAACCAGATCAAGTTCAACGGGTATTTCTCAGCCGCTTTTACGACACCCCGCGCCATCTATTGGTAGTTATGCTATCGTGGATAAAAAAAACTGTCAAATATAATAATCAGATAAAATTGATTCCTTCCTAGTGCATATATTAAAATCTCTGATTTTATAGGGAATTACTATGATATCTTTGGCACAATTGTTAGGATTTAGGCGCTCTAATAGAGTCAAAATCTCTCATGAAAGTCCTGGTTCTATTGATTTAGAAATAATTCCTGACAACTCCGATTTCATACGCGAAGGTAGTGGATTAACAACCGTCACTGGAGCTGTAGGACAAAATACCAACTTAACTATTCGTGGAAATAGCAGTCTGAGAATAATAGGGAATGTAGGCAGTGATTGCAAAATTCTTAAAGAGGGCACTGGAACTCTGACTTTTGAAGGAACTGTAGCAACCGATTTAGAGTTAACACTCTATGGCGTAGGAGATGTAACTTTTACCCAACAACCTAGTAATGAAGTCATTAAATCCATAAAAAATCGAGGTAGTACAGCACGAATCATCTGTGCTGGCACGATTTTACCACAATCCAGAGGAGGATATAGACATCACAATTTAGGCATAGCTAGACAACCCGTGCCTGAGCTCCAGGAGCCAACACCCAGGGTTTTAAGTCGGTTGTCACAGGACAGGCCCCCTGCTCCTCCCTCTCAATCAGAAAATATAGTGGATCAATATATGCCACTCACTCAAGAATATATTGACCGCTGCCATATGAGCAAACTTGAAACCATAGCTGCTCGTATGAGTAAACTGAACTTAACCCCCGAAGAAGAACCGTTATTTGAGGGCTTTAAAGATTGCATCATGAAGGATTATTTCGATGATATTCCTGTAATGTATGACGAAAGATATTATAATTTAAGTACGCTATTAGAGTTGTATAAGAACAATAAACCAGATCCTTATACACGCAAGCCACTGAAACTAGCAAGCATTTACTCTGCACGCACCCTATTAAACAACTTCGATGACGCCGTTCTTGAGCTCAATAAAAAACGTGAAGCAACAAAACAAAATGCTTCTGATCACCTTGATGAAGAAGTACAATCGAGTGAGCTTTTGTTCAGGAAATAGCCTTAAATGATGAAAGGATGGATTTAAGTTGATTGCCTGAAATAACAGGATAGTTTATCCATCCACTTATCGCTCTGGTAACTCGCTTTAAGGGCGCTTTAGTTCGTGGTATACGTTTTCCCTCAAATAGCAACCTAAGTCTTTTAGTTTTTCATTAAATCAATGCGATCTAATATTGTTAATACTGTCTTAATTTTAATCCATTATAATGTTCCTGTTTTTAAAACAACATACAAATACTTTTTTACTTATGTAAGTATATTTATGCAAGCCTTAACATTTTAAAAAGAGAAAAACCTTATGAAATTTGGAATTAAAGATTTAATTAACGCAACCGATATTTGTGATTCTGTAACAAATACCATAGACCTTACATATACTAACATCCCTATGTATAAAGCAACAATTCAATATGCTGAGCATGTTCTTAAAGGTTTGCCACAAGATATCGAAGAAGAGCAAGTCTCCAAACTTAAAAATGCAATTAGACAATTAAAATCAGATCTATATCTGTATTTTCGATCTGAACTTAAAAACGCTCCTAGAGAAGTAAAATCCGATCTAGATAAGTTTTTTCAAAGTGAATCTCAACAACATTTAAAGAATTATGTAAAAGAGCATGCAAAAGAGATTATTAAAAATGAACAAGAAATTCAGCAAAAATCTGTTCTTAGCACTCTAGGAATTTTTACGAAATTCAACAAGAATGACATTAATACTGACATTACTGAAACTCAGAGCTTATCTAATTAAAAACAATTCGACATAGAAAATCACATTTTTGAGTAAACTTTTCTCGACATCCTGCGGCTTGGCCGCGGGATCCAGAAATTAGATCTTTGGCTCCCGTGGACAAGCCACGGGAAGTAGGCACGGGCCTTAAATAAACGTGAGTTTCGTATAAGAAAACGTGGTTTTACTTTGATCCATTCGGGATGAGTAAACTCTTCTCGACATCCCGTGGCTTGTCCGCAAGATCCAGAAATCTCGCCCTAAGATTAGATCTTTGGATCCCGTGGACAAGCCACGAAAAGTAGGCACGGGCCTTAAATGAATGTGAGTTTCCTATAAGAGAACGTGGTTTTACTTTGATCCGTTCGGGCTGAGGAAGCGCATAGCGCTGTCTCGAAGCCTTAGTACGAATTTGCAAGTTCTGGACTAAGGCTTCGAGATGGCATGAATGCCTCCTCAGCCCAAACGATTCAAGATGAAGGCTGGATCTAAATAGACTCTTTATCCGCTACCCAGGTTAATTTAGTGCCATTAGAGCATATCAGTATGTGATACTTCCAACGTGTTATTTTCGCGCAAGATATGGCAAATGCACTCTTTCCGTGCATGAGGCGCAAGCGCTTAGAAGTTAATTTCTAAAGCCTTTCAATACAACATCAATGGGTCTCACAAAATCAGTATCTGGGATTTTTTCTCTAACACGACCCAAAGCATGCTGCATTGTAATGGAATGCTTACAAAGTGCGATGATGGGTACCTCTTTAGCTTTCTGCTCACCTGTTGTAGTTATTGTATTGCTGTTTTGACAAATCACTCGCAATAATTTTTGCATTCCGGTACCACGAATATAGTCTTTATCAGGTTGTGATGCTTCCAACATATGTAAAATATGTTGGCAACGCCATGCAGCTTGATCATAAGATTGAGCCTGCTCGATTTGTTGAACGAGCAAAGCGCGTACTCCATGCTTATAATTCATGAGATGCTTTAACCATGTCACTACAGCCTGCGAGTCACTTAAAGGGTTCATTAATTGCCTCTCATTGCTCCATGTAATCTCATCTAAGAGTTGATTCACTAATACATTCATAGTTACATTTACCCATTCGTGTAGAGGGCTTTCTACACTATAATCCCTTTGTATTTTCATAGCAGTGTCATAAAATGCATCAAATACCTGCGTACTTTTGGGAGCTTGTAATACTGCTTCATATAATTGGGATAGTTCATCAATAACAGAATGCTCAGAGAGTTTTATCTGTTTTTTGATCTCATTAATAATGGACTGCGCACTTTCCATAGGTAAGAGATGATGATGCCATTCACGTTGTACAAATTGAGTTAATTTTAAATGTTCACGCGCTTTAATACTTAATGACGAATCAGAGAGTTCATGAATACGAGCCCGTTCTAAAATGCTATCTCTCACTTCTTTGGACACAATTGACTGATAACAAAGCGCACATTGTAAAAGGAATGCTTTGTGTGATTCACTCAATTCATATTGGTTGAGAATCTGTTTTTCTCTTCCAGGTTTGGAAAAGAGTTCCTGGAGCACCTCTCTCATACTATCAGGTAGTTCTGCAACAATATCACCTAATGTGAATTGATTCAGCAGAATTTTATATTGATCCATAAAACTAGAAAACAGAGTTTCTAATCCCCATTGAATATCCAGTGCGTTATTTATCCACGTTTGTATCTGATGCAATCCTTGCTCTTTTTCTTTTAGTTTTGTAAGTGCTGAGCCATTAAAGCGGTACTGAGCAATATCTTTTCTTTTAGCATCAGGATTGTTAGCGTAGTAAACAGCTAAGGCTGTTAATGCTTTATCTTGTGGATCTTTCAATTTGTGCTTGTCAATTATTGTTTTAATTTTTTCGCGCGTGCCTTTCTCAAAATTGGGTGTGGTTAAGCATTCATAAAGTGCATAAATTAAGATGCTATCAATTTGCAAGACATGCTTATTGATAATGCGCTCCAAGACTTTATTACTCCCAGTATCAATCACTGAATCGAATAATTGTTGCCATTCGGAAGCCTCTAATGGAAATGCATTTAATAAAATTTGTTTATAGCGAATTTCTTTTGTGACTCGTCCAGAAAATAATGACGGATGTATTTTTTTCACATGAGTCAGTAACCGACTAATTAACTTTTCCTTTGATGGACTATGACCATTCACTGTTGCCATAAGCTGCAATAAATGATCACGAATATCCATAATCGCTTGAACACGCAACCCAGGCTCATTGCTCGGTGCAGAAGAAATAGCCAAACTATGATCTGCTTTTTGTTGCTGTATTGCCGAGGCAAATAAACTATTATAGAGAGTTCTGGGTATTGAACTTAATGCATGACTTGCACCTAAACCCGTACCATAAACAAAACCGCCAATGCCAGAACCGATCGCCTTTAATAATTTGTAGCGCACTTGAGTACTGTATTTTTGATAACCTGCAATATAAGCTTGGGCGAAAGGTTGGGTGAGCAAACTAAAGAAAGTCTTATCGCGACGGATTAGAGGCAATAAAGCACCCCCGGTTTTGATCATTATATCTAACCAAGCTTCAAGAGTTGACGGTTTAACAATTTGATTTCCATCCAAATTACGATAACCTGAATGAAAATTAGTTGCATGCCGTCGGCTATAAAAATCTTGGCTTATTGCTGGAGATGGAGCTTGATATTTTAAAGCATCATACATTAACCCCGGTGACACTTTAGGTGAAATATTCGCTGCTGGATTCTTACTTAGATCCGCAAAATATTCTTTGACCGCTGGTAATGCCAATAGGGGTTTAACATGTAATCGAGCCTGTTGCGCTATGGCTTTTGCCGTTTCATCACTCGGAGTAGGATAGAAGAAGTCAGTTAATTGACTCAGATAACCCAAAGTATTTTCATAATGTTGCAATCCCATTACATTTTGTAACGGTTTCAGCGTGGTAAGCTCGCGAATCAAACGATCACAAGTAGCACGATTTTGAGGAACAAATGCATCGGGTGAGCTTGTCAACTCAACAAAATAATAATGCAAATCTGCATCCTCTTGAGTCAAGGGATATAAACTGTAAATGAGTTCTTTAAATAAGGAAAAAAACGCTTTATGACAAACTTCTGCTGTTCGTTGTGGATCATGTAAGATCTTATCAAGCTTTTGCCATTTACGATTTATTTCGATATTAGTATGACTGGGTAATGGCGGAGTCGCTCTATCGATAGGTGGTAAAAATCGTGCTGCAATCGCAAAATAATAAGCACTAAATGCAGGACAATAGGTCATTATACGCGAGGATTGTAACATGCGAATAACAAATGAGGCGCAAAGTTCCACTTGTTTAAAATGTTTGTCAAAGTTTTTGGGGATAACTCCGATAAATGGTACAAAGAAATCTTCAGTTTCACGTATTACCTGGCCATAAAAAGCATCCGGTATAAATTCATCTGGCCCGATGGGATTATAAACCAGGTGTCCGCGCATTCCTGTAGAAGAAGATTGTGCATACTGCAATTGCAATGGCCATAATGGATTGGCCACAGAAAGTGATTGCGAGCACTCGCCAGACCCTGTATCTCTGGGAAATGCCTCTACGACCAATGAGCCTGCTTGTCGGAACATGGGCGTTTGTTTGTAGTTGCCTTTATTCGTTTTAAAATAGGTACCTTGGGGATCTGGCTGATAAAAGGAATCAATTTGCTGCATTCCTTCGTCTGTATCATTCACTGCATAATGACGACGATACTTGGTATAAGCCAAATTTTCAAAATAAGGTGGTTCAGGGAAAAGCCCCGTGATCAGATTATCTACCAAAGCATTGTAAAGTGTATTAGGGTACTCTGAAGGTTGCAATTGAGTCATGTATTCAAAGCTTGATAGAAGTGCTTGAAGCTCGTATTTAATTCCAATCGCTGCATTCATTTGAGCTTCTGAGGGGCCTTGTCTATGGAGACTTAAATTTCTGAAATGGGCAGCCCACTCAGGATCATTAAATCGAAATGCATCAACTCCAGCTTCGTTAGAGTCACTCACAACTCCACCCCAATTGGCACCAATTCCTAAAGCCTCTCCTCGATTAAATTGAAATCGCTGTAAGAATCGCATTAAATAACGCCCGATTATGGGCAAGTGCTCTGCCTCAATTCTTATGTCTGCTTGCTCACACTGTTCTTGTAAAATACGAAGTACCATTTCTTCATTTAATGAATTTAATACGGTCTTATGATTGAGAAAAGGACTGACATAACACTCATAAGAAGAGGATTTTAAGGTGATAAACTCTACCCCCAAACGTTGTAATACAGTTTGTAGCCAGTCAAAAAATTCATCATTAAGAGGTAGATTAATGAGTTGAGATAATTGACGTCGAATGTTGGATTGCCACTGTACCCACGGCAAGAAATCAGGAATTTTCTTAGCCAATGCATCTGCATGACCGCCTGGCTTTAAAGCAAATCCATGAAGGGACAAATAAATGCTTTTATCCGCGATACGCCCAGCTTCATTAATCTGATAATCAAAAGTTGAAGTAAAAGGTTGTGTCTCTGCTTTCTTATTTATGGAAAAAGGTTGACCTATCAGATCAACCGGTTTTTTTGAAAGCGATATTGATTCCACTTGAGCTGAATTATCTATATGATCCACGGGTGATAGCAGGCAAGGGTAGTTCAGCAAAAACGTTTCTATAGGCGCTGTTGACCATGCGCTCATGGCTTTTAGCAATTGCCATAAGCTATTAATATTACACCCAATATAATGATCTTTTAAAGCAAGTAAAACATCTTGATAGGCTTTATCTAATGCAGATGCATCTAACTCTTTGGCAAGATCATCAGCATGATATGCCTCAATAAGTTGGTTAAATTGTTTAATCTTCCTGTTAATTTCTCTACTGTGAATAGGATACTCACCTAAGAAATTGGGCAAGCGATACTTGAAAGGCGCCAAGTGATTGCATGGGCTTTCTTGTAATTGGGTGATTAATGACAAAGCTTGCTCTAATGAAGTTGTAGAAGAAGGCGGAGCTTTGTATTGTTCTTGCAATTGCTCGCGAAGTCGATGAACACAGTCATCATCGCTTAACATAGCTAATAAAAAGTAAGCGCGAGTTTGTGTTTGTAGATTTAACTGCTCCCTCATTACGCGCGGCAGTTTTGCTCTTAGCGTCCTGAGTAAGGCAACACTGTCATCCTGATCATCGCCAATATCTAAAGTGTGATAGTTATACATGGGTTCACTCTGTTTTTGATCCATTCTCAGATGCACTAGTCTCGTCAGCCCGAACCCGCCGGGATAATGATTCGCTTTCTTATCTCGAATTGACGTTAATTTAAAGAATCTATCCTTATCTCTACGTCCCACGACCAGAAATCCCTCACCACTATTGAATCCCGCAGGACGTCGATTGAGACGAATGTCTCTTAAGTCAAATATCTGTGCGCCTTAGGCTGAACGGTTCTAAGTAGCCACCAAATCCTCAATGTCTTAATTTTATAACCATTTTTCAGAAACAAGTCGCATGGAACGTAGGGAATAAGAAATAAACTCTCCCTAGTCTACTTATCTTTTACATCCTTAGGGGACTTGGTTGATGAGTCTCTTCTAATTGGGGCTGCACCAGACCTATATCAACTTGGAACTCCTCTCGTGTAGGGAGTTTTCTTTTAGTAGAACTATGTCGTGCGACATCACTCATTTTCATTTGTTTATAATGTTGAAATAACTCTTCAAAAACATATTCATACAATATCTGAGCTTTTCCACTTCTTTGGTCTTGCGGTAATGCATCATGTAATGCTTTCATTAAAGACAAATCATCTTTAGACTTATCTATAAATTGACGCAGTATACCTTGTGCATCATCTTCATTTGCAAATTGAGCCACAAACCTTAAATCAGATACAGGTTCATCGCTGTAAGCACCAAATTTTGAGTGGTAGCTTGATAAAGAAATACCGCCAAAATCGAGTCGCTTAATCAAACTATCAAGATCTGCCTCCTGCACATGGGGTGCCAATAATCGAATAATGATTTTATAAAATTCTTTCAAGCCTTTTTTATGATCGGACTGCTCTTCATCATCTTTCAGTACTGCAAGTCCAGAAATCTGCTGATCAATCACATCTTGCAGTCTATTTTGAGCATTTAAAGTAGACTGAGTACCACTACATTGATCAAGCGTTTTAAAAGCTTCAAGAATGTTCATTAAAATAGCACTCATTCCGGCACTAGAACCGACGCTAGGCTGGCTTAAGGTATTTATTAATACCCCATTAGGATTGGAGGAGTCATTAGTTTCCAATTGCAACGCAATATGCGAGTCTCGATGCAAACTAATAATTTCCAATATTTTAATAAGCCTTAATGTAGTATCAAGACCAATTAAACCTCCTTGAGCCAAAACTTTAAGTATGTTGGTGACTGTTCCGGCAACAAGATCAGTACTAAACCCTATGGATTGGGACGAGTCACTGCTTCCTTTACTACAATTTTCACTCTCATGGGTTTGTGCGGGATGTAAATGCGCATCAGTGGTGTGAACTTTTTTATGTGTCCAGTTTACCGAACCATTTAAGCTTGCGGGAGATGCAGAAACAGCGCCAGTTGCTAATAATGAGCCCTCTGCAAGATAAAGCGCAGCATAAGCACTGGAAGTCAGTAGGCTTTGCTGTAAGGTATGCATTTTAAGATCTCGTTGTACCGTATCCATGTTATCTTTCAAGGCATGATGTAAATCCAGTGCGATTCTCATCAAAGCAATACCCATATGCGATAAAGTTAAGCGTAGTGCTGTTACTGCATGAATAGTGCTATAGTCTTGGCCTAGATGACTATCCCACCCGATCTGATCTGTGGATTGAGCAGACTCCTCTTTGCTAGGAACCTGGCTGGCTTTTTGTGATATGGCTTGTAGACGATTTTGATCAATTAAAGTCAGTGAACGGCAAAGACTTAACATTTCATCACATAATAGAGCTATAGTGCTTGCTGCCCAATATACAGTTGCAGTGTTACTGGCAACCGATTGATGCGTTGATAATAAAGAGCCTTGCTTTTCTGATTTCCCCGACTTCACCTCTTTTTCAATTTCTGCGATAAAGTTTCGCGTCGATGCTTGAATACCATTGAGCATCTGCGTCATCCCAGGAAGCGTTTCCATCAAAGCTTCATTTTTTTGGGCTTCGTTTATTTTGGCTACTGCTTCTTTAGAAGCTTTGGTAGCCAGCGTAATAGGATTGCTAAATATGCTATGTGTCGCTACCAGAGAAGAAACAGCACCATGGGCAACAGAACTTAGTTGACTTGCCATATCTTGATTAAGGCCTGGAATAATATGTTGTTGATTCTCTTGTTCAATTCGATCAAGCACTCCTTTGATAATCACTTCAGATCGATCCAAAACCTCCGGATTAGCAAGATCAACCGAGCTATTAACTATTCTTGAAGCATGATTTGCCTCATCTTTTTGCTGCGGGCTAACGAGTTGACGTAACGCTTCAGCCAACTCACTCACATGACTTATCAATACACTCATGGAACGGCTTGAGATTACCTCACTACCTCGTTCTGCTGTCATGAGTGCTGGTGATCCACCCAGATTTTCAGCACAAAGACGCATAATATTTGAAAGAAAACTAAGATTAGAGTGTAAACTGTTAATACGATCTACACCACCAGAAGGGCCTTGAGCTGTTGCCTCAGCAAGGGCTTTTTGCACACGCCCATCGGTTGTTACAATGGCTGTTTTGTTGATGCCTCGTGACGATTCAACAAAAAAAGATAAAACAATTAAACGAAGCAGGGCTGTGGTCAATGGACTAGTAACGCTTTGATCAGACATTAAATCAGCTGCAGGTGTAGTATGAGATAAGGCGGCCTCAAGATCGCGTAACTGCTGCTTTGAGGCACGACTATCCCCATTTTGTGTTGCTTTAGATACTCCGCTGCTGGCATGGTACACATTTTTTTCATCATCTTTACTTGCTGATTCATTGCCAGAAAAATGACTTATCGCACTCCCTTCTCTAAAAATTTGGCCAATCATATCGGTTAACAATGCTGTAGCTGTGGGGAGGATTGCAGTCGTTGCCACACTGGCGCCTGCGCCTGTAGAAGCTGCAACACGAGCATGGGTTTCTGCATGAGAGTTACCGTCTATGTTAATCGCTTTAGCAACCTCATCAATAATGTGAGCCCCTTGATCACCAATAACTCCAGATACATTGTTAACGCTAAGAGATCCCCCTTTACCTTTAGCATCAAATTTGAATGCTTGTTTCATTGCATCTTGCATTTTGTCAGTAGGAATTTGTACCTGTGATAAGCCATGTCCGGTTTCTTTCACGACTGTTGCGACATCACTAGGGACCTGTACCAGGTGACCTACACCACTTAGTAAACCCAATAAGACATTTCTGACAACAAAAGCTACGGAGTCATTGGTTGCAATCACTCCTTCTCTTATTTCTTCTATATAAGTTTCTAAAGCGCTGTGATCCAGCTTAGGAGGATTCTCAAATAAGACATGCAATGCTCGGAGAATAGAATCACGCTGGCCACTTTTTTCTGACAATAGCGCAGAAGCATTTTTTGCAGCCAATGCAGCTTGAGACACACCACTACCTATCCCTAACACCGAAGCACTCGGTATGCCTGTGATTGCAGCACCAGTTACAGTAAAACTACGAAAGAAATTATCGCGCATGATCCACATCCCTGCTTTTATTAAAGTGGCGCAATTTATATAATTGTTTTTTAATTGTCAATGTGTTTCAGATAATCTGACAATCTCATCAATTACAAGAAGCATTCTGCAGGTAAAATACATTATGCTGAATTAAAAATCGTTGGCATAATAAGGGTGTATGTTGTAATAAGTGATGCAAATAAGCTCTACTAAACTGTTGACTACAGGTAGGACAAATGCATTTAGCATCTATTGGCTCAAACTGCATTTGTATGTTTAAATCCGTTAAATCTATAGTTCCAGATTGAGTGTATACCTTTCCTTGTAGCGCGGCTTTTGCAGGCTCATCGGTCTCGATGAACGCAACTCCTTGATGACGCAACTCTTGAATTAACCTTGGTTCAAAATTTCCTATTACATAACGCGGTATGTTAGACCAGTGAGCTAATTGCTGCCAATCCAATTTACTGGCCTCGACATTAAAATAAACGCCATAGGATTGGTTTGTATTTTGTTTTTCTACATCATTTTCATGAAAAAAAGGAAAAATAGAACAATTCCAATGATCCCAAAACTGTGGAAAATCGTTCATGATGTTTTTAGGTAACATAATCGCTGTAGGATTTAAATGTTGGATTAATTCAAGTAAATCAACAAGGGTAAACTTTATTTTGGAACCATCATAAGGAGATTTAAGCACAAAAAGACCTTCCTTATTTACTACAAGCGACATCCCATTGAATATAATATAACCAGGCCAAGCTAAATAACGTCCAATATCTGTTATTTTCTTTAAAACATCCATACCTGGTTTATACAATAAACTTTCCAAAGAATAAGAGGCTGCACTTACATTGACTTCCTGCCAATTTTTCGCAGTAAGGCATAAACCTGCTTCTGAAGTTAAAATGGGTATAAAATTTTGAGTGACGGCAAACATTCCTACTCTCCTGATTTACAGTAATAAACTGGTGTCGCCATAACTAAAAAATCGATATCTTTTCTCAATCGCTTCCTGATAAAGTTTCATTGCTTGTTTATGGCCTATAAAAGCTGAAACCAACATGAGTAAAGTAGATTCAGGTAAATGAAAATTAGTCATCAAACCATCACAAATTTTAAACTCATATCCTGGATAAATAAAAATATCTGTATCTCTGCTACATGGAGTTAAAACTCCATTTTGTGCCGCACTTTCAAGACTGCGTAAAGCGGTAGTACCTACAGCAATCACTCGGTTTCCCGCAGCTTTTGTAGCATGGATAGCAGCGCATAATTCTGCACTAATGGTAAAATGCTCATGATGCATTTTATGATCTTTAATATTATCACAGCGAACAGGCCTAAATGTTCCCGCCCCTACGTGTAATGTGAGATATGCTACAGAAATACCCCTTGAACGTATATTGGATAACACCGCTTCATCAAAATGTAATCCGGCAGTAGGTGCTGCAACTGATCCTTCATATTTAGCGTAAATTGTTTGATAACGATCTTTATCTAAAGTTTCATCATTTCGTGCAATATATGGGGGTAGAGGAATATGCCCTACTCCGTTGAGTAATTCCAATACATCCATATCTGCCTTACAAACAAATAAATCATCTTGCCTATCAAGAATTTCAAGGTGTTTATTCTGCTCTAATTGAATAATGGAACCCGCTTTTAACGCTTTACTTGCTTTAATATGAGCAAGAAAAGTCAATTCTCCGGTAATACGTTCAACCAATAGCTCAACCTTTCCCCCCGTAGTTTTATGGCCATATAATCGTGCCGGGATTACTTTAGAGTTATTCATGACCAGCAAATCACCAGGTTTCAAAAAATCAGCAATTTTTTGAAACTGATGATGACCATATTCACCTATCTTACGATCATAAACCAAAAGCCTTGAATCGCTCCGATTCGCTAGAGGATATTGGGCAATAAGTTCCGGGGGTAAATCAAAATAAAAGTCCTCTTTATTCATAAGGCAACCTGCAAACAAATTATCGTCATTATACACTAAAGAAAGGATTCAGCACTTAAATAGTGTAGGGCATTCAAGGTACCATTCCTCTTAATCCTTTATTTAGTTACATCTAAGTTGTATATGAGTTGGTATAGGATTTACTCCATCAAGCCGCTCTTCTGTTGATGGATCATAAAATAATGAGGTTTTTTGCACCGGATTTTGACCTAAGCCTGTATTCTGTGTATTTTTTAGACCAAGATCTTTCATTTGAGAATAAGATGTTTTTATCTCCTCCAACTCTATATCATTATCTTCTTTTGATTGAGAAAATCTAGAATGATAAGTCTGCACAACAGCTTTAGCGCCCATGCCTGCTAATCCTCCAATCAGCAAAAAGGGTGACCATAGAATGGCACCTATAGATTTTACTGCGCCTGTAAAACTCAAACCATCTTCATTAACAACCTGTGATTTAAACATAGGGAACACATTTTTATTGTTGCTATAGCATTCTTTAGCACTAAAATATAAATAGAGCATTCCAATAGAACCGTAAACAAAGAGAGCGCCTATTCCCAAAGCAGTACTAAAAGCGAGCGTACTACCCATCCCAAGTCCTACTCCACTAGTACTTATTCCAGCGCTTATCCCCATTTTTGCTCCAACTAAACCAGTAGCTGCCATGGATGTCGTTGCAAAGTGAAAAGCACTCACAGTCAATTTAAGTATCAACGCAATAAGGATAATAGGAATAACAATCATTGAGCCGATTAATAATGAACCAAAGCCCCAGCCAGAAGTATTATAATAATGTCGATGATAGCGACCGTGGTGACTATGATGATGCGTATGAACGTTAACCTGGGCTCCTTTATTTCTTGGCTCATAATGCACTCTATCGAACAATTTAATCTCCTTTTATTGCTTTCAAATGATTTGAAACTTGGAGTATATGAAAGAAAACTTAAGGTTTTATTAAAAAAATTTCAGTTCTGTTGAGTTCGCTTTGTACCGGATAACTAGGCTTACTAACGTTAATTTAGTGTCAGTTATGGATAATAACTCGAGCTATTATTTCGAACCGTTCGGGCTGAGGAGGCGCACCAGCGCCGCTTCGAAGCCTTCGCAGGTACTTCAAACCCGATGCCAAGGCTTCGAGACGGCGTAAACGCCGCCTCTGCCCGAACGGATCGTGATAGAGACTCGTTATAATTACATCCTTATCCATATATGACGTTAATTTAGTATTATTAAATTATAATCAGCAAAACAACACATAAAATCCAAATAATCCAACTAGTAACATAGGGATATTTATACTTCTTAAAATTTTTTCTTCGTGATTGGATATCAAGAATAAGTACTGGAACTACAGAAACCGTTGTGAGCAAAATAATTAGTGCAACTGAGTCTGCGCCTTTTTGAAAAGGCATGATACTTGTTAAAAAGAACATAATATAAAGTAAGGTTTCACGTAAATAAAAAACTGCCCATAAGAACCAAAAATCAAAAGTATAAATGAGCCAGGAAGCGAGAAATAAAGGTATAAATAACTTGGCCCCTTTTATCGCAAATAACTTCTTAAACATTTTAATGAATTCTTCTGAAAAAAAGACCAATATGGAACCCAAAAAAACAAGCAATGCTAAAGTTACTAACATTTAGGTGTTCCTTTTCTCAACAGCTTCCAGGGTTTCCCAGCGTGCATAGAGTTGTGCTAATAAATCTTCATTTTCCGCGAGGCTTTGATTTATCTGTGTAATTGTCTGAGCATCTTGTTGATAAAATTTAGGATCAGACATTTGAAGTTGTAAATCAGCTATTTTTTCTTCTAATTGCTCAATTTTCTGTGGTAATTGGGCTAATTCGCGCTGCTCATTAAAACTTAACTTATTTGCAATTGTATTCCGCTTCACAATAGGAGCTTTTGTCACGACCTCACGCTGCTGTCGCTTTTTATGCATTTTATATTCATCATAGCCACCAACAAACTCATTGAACCTTCCCGCTTCCTCATAGACGAGAACGCTTGTTACAACTTGATTAATAAATGCTCTATCATGACTGATTAATATTAAGGTTCCAGGATAGTTAATCAACATGTCTTCAAGAAGTTCTAACGTTTCGATATCTAAATCGTTAGTTGGCTCATCCATCACCAGTAAATTTACTGGCTTTGCAAAAAGTTTGGCTAATAATAATCTATTTCTTTCTCCACCTGATAAAACAGAAACAGGTTGATTAAATCGTTCCGGTGAAAATAAAAACTCACGTAAATAACTCGCAACATGTTTTTGTTTGCCATTAATAGTTACATAATCAGCACCCTCGCCAACATTAGCCATAACTGTTTGATCTTCGTGTAATTGTCGACGTAATTGATCAAAGTAGGCAACACTTAAAGAAGTTCCAAGTTTTATCTGTCCAGAGTCTGGCTGTAATTCTCCGAGTAATAATCGTACCAATGTGGTCTTACCACAACCATTCGGGCCTATAATTCCAAGTTTATCGCCACGTGTTAGAAGTAACGAGAAATCACGTAAAATGGTCCTTTCCCCCAAGGTATAATTGATATGACTTGCCTCTATGACTACTGAGCCCGAACGTGTCACATCTAAAGAAAATGCTTTTACCTGACCTAACTGATTACGGCGAGCCTTATATTCTTCACGCATTGCTTTTAAGGCACGAACCCTGCCCTCATTACGGGTGCGTCGTGCTTTAATTCCAGTACGAATCCATACTTCTTCTTCAGCCAGTTTTTTATCAAATAATTCATTTTGTTTTTGTTCGCTAAAACGAATAGATTCGCGCCTGTCTAAATAAGTTTCATAATTACAATCATGTTGGTACAATTTTCCACGATCGATTTCAACAATACGATTGCTGACCTGATCTAAAAACTCTCTATCATGAGTCACCAATAAAACCGTGCCCTTAAACTCTTTTAAGTAAGATTCTAACCACTCAATTGCTTCAATATCTAAATGGTTTGTAGGTTCATCCAAAAGTAATAGATCAGGAGTAGCAATCAGAGCTGCGCCAAGCAGGACACGGCGTTTCATCCCTCCTGATAAATTGCTCATACGTTCATTTGTAATTATACCCAACCGGCTTGCCATCGTTTCTATTAGTGGCAATTTATCCCAAGCATGTAAATTATCCATTTGTTGTTGGCATGCCACTAATTTATCCATATCCCCTTGTTGAGACAATTGATGAAACCGGGACAAAACTTCACCTACCTCACCAAGACTTTTCACCAAAAAATGATAAACCGTGTCGTCCTCAGTAATAGGAACCTCCTGAGTTAACCCTGCAACACGTAATCCAGAAAGCCGATTAATTTGGCCACTATCGGGAATTAAGTCACCCTGTAATAATTTAAGAAGAGTCGATTTCCCAGCACCATTTCTCCCTACTAACGCGATGCGATCTTGGGGATGTATCTGCCAGTCCGCTTTATCTAATAATTGATTACCCGCAATATTAAGGGACACACCATGAAGAGAAATAATACTCATAAAATGAACTCTAACTTTTTAATGTATAGTCTAGTTTCAATAAATCATAGAATGAAGTATCACATATATAAGTTATGCTTTTATTTTTATCCAGACTACTTTTACTGAATTACTTTGAAGACAAAACCATAATTCCATCCATTTCAACCAATGCACCGCGTGGCAGTGCTGCAACACCGATGGCAGCTCTTGCTGGAAAAGGAGCGGCAAAATATCGACTCATCGCTTCATTAATTAAAGGAAAATGATGTAAATCGGTAAGATAAACATTCAATTTCACTATATGAGCTAAGCTACCGCCAGCAGCCTCACATACTGCAGATAAATTTTCTAAAACCTGTGTAATTTGAAGCTTAATGTCTTCACTACACATTTGCATGGTTGTTGGATCAAGCGGTATTTGTCCAGAAAGATAAACTGTATCACCACATTGAATCGCTTGTGAGTAAGTTCCAATAGCCTCCGGAGCCAATTTTGTATTTATTGGTCGCATTAATTCTCCCCTTGTTTTTTTCTATAAAGACGCATGACTACTTTATTTGCCCGCAACCTACGCATAACACGAGCTAAATGCGTCCTATCAATCACGCTAATTGAAAATGTAACCGCATTATGCCGTCCATCACGCGGATCTACATTAATATTTCCTATGTTTGAACCTGATTCAGAAATCGCTGTTGCTAAAGCAGCTAATACCCCTCTTTCATTAACAACTTCGACAGTGATATCAACCCAATATTCACCCTCAACTTTTTCATCCCAACGTAGGGCAACAAACTGTTCAGGATTGGTACAGGAATTTTTTAAGGTGACACAATCACTGCTATGTACAATGATTCCTCGCCCTTGCTGAAATTTTCCAACAATATTATCACCCGGAATTGGTTGGCAACATTCACCAAAATGAATAACCATTCCTTCGGTACCTTTAATAGCCAGAGGATGTGCTTTTGTTCCTTTATCTAACTCATTAGAATCTTGAGCCACAATTAATCTTTTAGCAATAACCATTGCCATTTGATTACCCACTCCAATAGCATATAACAAATCATCCATAATTTTATAATGTAAATCACTTAATAATGCTTGCAGCGACTCGGGAGGAATTTTCGCATAATCACTGGATAATTCATTTAAGGACTGCTCCAATAAGCGTTTTCCTAAACTAATTGATTCAGTATTTTGTTGGCTTTTCAAAAAATGACGGATATTAGAGCGAGCTTTTCCAGTAACAACAAAATTTAACCAGGATGGATTAGGATGTGCACCTGGTGCAGTAATAATCTCTACCGTTTGACCATTCGATAAAGGAATACTGAGTGGAACTAATTTTCGATTTACTTTAGCAGCGACACAACTGTTTCCTACTCCCGAATGAACTGAATATGCAAAATCAACAGGAGTAGCTCCTTTAGGTAATTCCATAATGTGTCCTTTTGGCGTAAAAACATATACTTCATCTGGGAATAAATCAATTTTCACATTTTCAATAAATTCTAACGAATTACCCGTACTGCGCTGCATTTCTAATAAGCTTTGTACCCATTCTCTTGCCCGCAACTGAGCTTCATTCACTTCAAGACCAGATGACTTATAAATCCAATGCGCTGCTACTCCATTATCAGCAACTTTATCCATATCACGAGTACGAATTTGCACCTCTAGCGGCACGCCAAAAGGACCAAACAAAGTCGTATGCAAAGATTGGTATCCATTTGCCTTGGGAATACCAATATAATCTTTAAACCGTTGTGGGACTGGTTTATAAGTACAATGTAAGGCACCTAAAATGCGGTAACAGGAGTCAATGTCTTCAGTAATCACACGAAACGCAAATACATCGGTAATCTCCGTAAATGAAGCCTTTTTTTGACGCATCTTTCGATAAATACTGTATAAGTGTTTCTGCCTACCAAATACTTGTTCGTAAGGAATGTTTAACTGGGCCAGTGCAAGTTGCAAATCTCTTTCTATAGTCTGGGTTAACTCACGACGGTTACCACGAGACTTTTCTACAGCTGATTTAATTGCTCTGTAACGCATAGGATAGAGTGCTTGAAATCCTAAATCTTCAAGTCCTACATAAATTGAATGCATGCCTAAACGGTTTGCAATAGGTGCATAAATTTCTAGAGTTTCTATAGCAATACGTCTGCGTTTCGCATAAGGCATTGCACCAAGGGTCCTCATATTGTGTAAGCGATCGGCTAACTTCACAATAATAACACGAATATCTTTAACCATAGCCAAAACCATCTTACGAAAATTTTCCGCTTGGGCTTCTGCTTTTGATTCAAATTTAATTTTAGTCAGCTTCGTTACGCCATCAACAAGAGAAGTAACTTCCTCACCAAATTGGCGCGTTAAATCCTCTTTACTCACCGCAGTATCTTCCACTACATCATGGAGCAAAGTGGCCATAATAGTTTGATAATCGAGACGCATTCGTGCAAGAATTAAAGCAGCAGCTACAGGGTGAGTAATATATGGCTCGCCTGAACGACGGGTTTGACCTTGATGCGCTTTTTCAGCGACTAAATAGGCCTGGTAGCATTTTTCTATTTGTGACTGCTCAAGATAGCATTTTAGCTCTTCATCGAGCTCTTTAAAGTAGCTCACGCAGTACTCCCTAGTATCTAACATGACCTCACCTCTCATTTACAGTATAGGGTATCCCCCCCTTTACTGCATTGCACAAAGAAATAGATTTCTTAATAATTCGCTACCTTAAGTCAAGGTGACTTGATTTTCGAACATCATAACACAACATATACGCAGTATATGAGTATTCAATGCAGAAAAACAAGGCACGCTGGCCAAGAAAATAAAATTGGAAACAGTCCTACTCTTTATCTAAAATTTCAGGGGTAATTAAACCTTCTGCTATTTCGCGCAAAGCCACTACAGTAGGTTTATCGTTTTCCCATTCAACCATTGGTTGATCACCTCGAACAGCAATTTGTCGCGCACGTTTGGTAGCCACCATAACCAATTCAAATCGATTTGCAACGTGCTCTAAGCAATCTTCAACTGTAACTCGTGCCATAATTCTCATTCTCCAGTAGCAAAACTTCTTATTTTACTGTGATGACATTAGGAAAGAAAGCAATTTTGATTGTTTATTTATCTGCCGCTTGATACGCAAGCGGTTTGCAAGCACAATTGCACCTAATTCCATCGCAGCTCTTTCAAAATTATCGTTAACGATTAAATAATCAAACTCAGGATAATGGCTGAGCTCATCCTGTGCTTTTTTCATCCGATCGCTAATTACTTCATCTTTATCTTGACGTCGATTCAGCAATCTTTGTTTCAACTCTTCTAGGGATGGCGGCACAATAAAAATACTCACCGCATCTGGAAAAGAATGTCTGATTTGCTGCGCTCCTTGCCAATCAATATCTAAAACCACATCGATTCCTTCCTGCAGGCGTTTGGTAATTTGCACCATCGAAGTTCCATATAGATGATTAAAAACTTGAGCGTACTCTAAAAATGCACAATCATTAATCATACAGGTAAATTCTTTTTCATCAACAAAAAAGTAATCTTTTCCTTGTTGTTCTCCTGGTCGCATTGATCGTGTCGTATGGGAAATAGAGATCTCGATACTATCAAGAGTTTCAACTAATTTTCTTACCAAACTTGTTTTGCCCCCTCCTGAAGGTGCAGCTACTATAAACAAATTACCTAAATAATCACCCACAATAATACTCACTCAATATTTTGAATTTGCTCACGCATTTGCTCAATCAAGACTTTCATCTCAACCGCAATCTGAGTTAAAGCTACAGAATCAGATTTTGAGCTGAGCGTATTCGCCTCCCTATTTAATTCCTGCATTAAAAAATCAAGTCGTCTTCCAACTATTTTATCGCAATTTAACGCCCGCTTCACTTCATTAAGGTGAGTTTGTAATCTGTCTAATTCCTCACTGACATCAATACGAGTTAAAATCAAAGCTATTTCTTGTTCCAGGCGCGAATCTTGTACTTCAATTTGCAGTGTTTGCAAACGTGTTAACAATTTATTTTTGGCCCGTTCCACTTGTTCAGATGCTATAGATTTCGCTCGCTCAACTTCTCTACCTAAATCATTGAGGCGTCCTTCCACATGCTCTTTTAATGCATTGCCTTCAGCAATTCGCATCTGCATTAATTGTTCAATAGTCTTTTTAAATAAAGCAATCGCCTGCTCGCCTAAAGACTCAGCATCAGGCGTGCTGGCTTGAACCACACCAGGCCAAGATAAAACCCGACTTACACTCAAATCATTGGTTAAACGATGTGATATGGATAGCTTCTCGCCCAAATCTACTAATGCATCAATCATGCCTCTATTTATAAGCATAGCCTGATTATTAAAACCGGTGTCTTGGTATTTAAGCTGACATTCTAATTTCCCACGATTTATTTTATCGCGCAATAGGTTGCGCAAATGGAGCTCTATAAATCGAAAAGACTCCGGCAGACGAAATGAAACATCCAAATACCGATGATTAACTGACTTAATTTCCCAACAAAAATGGCCTTCTTCGATCTGTTTTTGCACTCGAGCAAAAGCTGTCATACTTTGTAGCATATTGATACCAATAAATAAACCTTGCGCGAATATACCTCAATTCAGAAGAATTGGACAGAGATAGACTACTTGAAATTAACAATAAGTTTAAGATGCAACTCAAAGAGTAACACGTTATAATCTAGGATTTTAGCGAGGATTATTTCATGCGCCCCAGTAATCGTGAAGCAAACCAATTACGCCCTATTCAATTAACTCGAAACTATACAAAGCACGCTGAAGGCTCTGTCCTTGTTGAGTTTGGACAAACCAAAGTGTTATGTAATGCTTCCGTTACTGACGGAGTTCCACGTTTTATTAAAGGAAAAAATCAAGGTTGGGTTACTGCGGAATATGGGATGTTGCCACGAGCAACACATAGCCGTACCGAACGTGAAGCAAGCAAGGGAAAACAAGGCGGTAGGACCATGGAAATTCAACGTCTAATAGGTCGATCTTTAAGAGCTTGCGTTGATTTAAAATTTTTAGGCGAAAATACAATTACCCTAGATTGCGATGTAATTCAGGCTGATGGCGGAACAAGAACAGCAGCAATTACTGGCTCCTGTGTGGCTATGAGAGACGCAATTAGTTGGATGGTAGAGCGAGAAAAAATACGTAAAATGCCTACTTTTAACTATATAGCAGCCGTCTCTGTTGGACTCTATCGAGGTCAGGCTGTACTTGATTTAGATTACGCGGAAGATGTACTTGCTGAAACCGATATGAATGTAATCATGAATGAAGCAGGGCATTTTATCGAAATCCAAGGTACAGCAGAAGACCGACATTTTAATCGAGATGAGTTAAACAACATGCTTGCATTAGCTGAAATAGGTATTCCACAATTAATCGAAATTCAGAAAAAAGCCTAAAACTCTTAATGAAGCGACGTAGATTACTGAAACAGCGATGAAAATTCAGTTCTACTTCGCTTCGGTTCTGATAGCCCTCATAAGCAATGATATGGACTCATCCTATTTTTATAATCGGGAAAGCGGTATTTTTCCTAAACTTCTGTTCGCAAGGAGTCATTGTCAACAGACTAGGGTTTAAAATAAAGATTTATCAAGAGCAACATCATAAGCCGTATTACACGAAATAATATTTTTATTAACCAACTCTGTTAAATGTTGATCTAAAGTTTGCATTCCCCTAGCTTGCCCTGTTTGGATAAAAGAATACATTTGTGCAACCTTATCTTCTCGAATTAAGTTACGAATTGCTCCAGTACAGATCATTATTTCTAAAGCAGCTACTCGCCCACCGCCATTTTTTTTCAACAAAGTCTGAGCGATTACAGCTTGTAAAGATTCCGACAGCATCGAACGAACCATAGCTTTTTCCTCTCCTGGAAATACGTCAATAATTCGGTTAATCGTTTTTGTCGCAGAGTTAGTATGCAAAGTACCAAATACTAAATGTCCTGTCTCAGCAGCAGTCATTGCGAGACGAATCGTCTCCAAATCACGTAACTCTCCTACCAAAATAACATCAGGATCTTCACGTAATGCAGAACGCAAAGCTGCATTAAAGCTAAGCGTATCTCGATGAACTTCACGCTGATTCAATAAACATTTTTTACTTTGGTGAAGAAACTCTATAGGATCTTCAACAGTTAAAATATGATCATAACGAGTTGAGTTAATGTAATCGATCATGGCAGCTAAAGTTGTACTTTTTCCAGATCCTGTGGGTCCGGTCACCAGTACTAATCCTTTAGGATAGGTTGCCATTTCCTCGACAATAGAAGGCAGCCCTAACTCATTTATACCTAAAATCAGAGAAGGGATGGTACGAAAAACTGCCGCAGCACCTCGTGCTTGGTTAAATACATTTACTCTAAAACGAGAAAGATTTGCTATTTCAAAAGAAAAATCAGTTTCTAAAAACTCTTCAAACTCTTTTCTCTGTCGCTCGTTCATTACATCATAAATAATTTTTACCACCTCTTTGTGCTCCAGAGGAGGTACATTGATTTTGCGTAAATCTCCGTCCACACGAATCATTGGCGGTAATCCAGCAGATAAATGTAGATCGGAAGATTTATTCTTGACTGAAAATGCCAATAATTCTGCTATATCCATTGCTTAATCCATCCTGATTCTTCATGATTATCATTTTAGATTAACTTACTAACCAGTACTCGGCAAATGTCGTTTCTTTTGCTATTGTTAGAATTTTTTCATTTACTTTATTAATCATGAGCCTTCATCAAGATCTACATCGAATACAACAACTAATCACCCAAACTGCTTCGGCATGTGGTCGAAAACCAGAAAGTGTTTTATTACTCGCTGTCAGCAAACAACAAGATATTGATAAAATTCAAGAGGCTTTTCATCTGGGAGTCAAAGACTTTGGAGAAAGTTATTTCCAAGAAGCACAAAAAAAAATAACTGCATTAAAAAATTTACCTCTCAATTGGCATTTTATTGGACCAATTCAGAGCAATAAAACAAAGGGAATTGCTACTCTTTTTAGCTGGATTCATAGTATAAGTCGCTTTAAAATTGCCTCTCAACTTAATGAACATCGCACAAAAGATTTAAATCCACTCAATGTTTGCATTCAAATTAATTTAATTGATGAAAAATCTAAGTCAGGGATACCTCCAGAAAATGCCACTGAGCTAGCTTTAGCTATCAGTCAATTACCGAATCTGAAACTAAGAGGGTTAATGACTATTCCTCCACCACTCAAGGATCCACATCTTCAATATGAGGTATTTATTCGTCTTAATCAACTCATGCAGCAACTCAACCAAACCCTTAATTTAAATATGGATACTTTATCCATGGGAATGAGTGATGATTTAATTCCTGCAATCAAAGCAGGTGCTACAATAGTTCGTGTTGGCCGAGGTATTTTTGGTGAGCGACAAAAACCAAGCAACGCGGTATAATCCCAAAAATAAAGATCTGTTTACTATTCTGCGAGCAATCAAGCGCTGTATGCACAAAGCCTAGCGCTGCCCCCAAGAAAATAGAATTACAAACAGAACAAGTATAAAATTAGGATAGGGGAAAATATGTCAGGTTTTAGCGCTGTAGCACTGTTTCTTGTTTCTTTGGTTTTTTCGCTCCTTATTTTCAGTTTATGGCTCCGTATTGCTTTACGCTACCTACGGGTAAGCGTACTCCACCCAGTAAGCCAACTTATTTATAAAATTTCAGATCCAATAGTAAATCCAATTCAACAAATAACACAGCAGAAATACCAGCCAGGACAAAAATACGATGTCCCCACTTTAATTACTTTGGTTTTTGTCGAACTATTAAAAATGATTTGCATCAGTTTACTGGCGTTACATGGAATAATGCCTTTCTTATATTTACTCATTTATATTATTGCTGATTTAATCATTCAACCGTGTGATATCCTATTTTTTGCTATTCTCATACGAGTCATCATGAGCTTTGTCAATCCAGGATGGCAAGGACCAATTGCAGATTTTTTACGTTTATTGACAGAACCGTTATTAAAACTCGGCAGAAAGCTCATTTCTAACGTTGCAGGATTCGATTTTTCTCCTTTTATCATTATGATAGTACTAAAAATTATTACTTTATTTATAAGTGCTAGCCTACCCTGGAGATTGTTATAAAAGCAACTATACTTTATTTAAACGCTGAGGATTAGTGGAGAAAATTATGAAATTGACTCTTCACAGCTGCATTGGTTTAGGGTTATTTATTTTATCTTTTAACCTATTTGCTGACACACAGTCTTATTATTGTCCCCAAAATCATGGTTACGTTAACCTAGGAATGACACCTGATCAAGTTATTGCAGCATGTGGCCAACCCATAAGTCAACAGGACTCAAATCAACCTGTCTTACAGAAAATTCCTATGCAACAACTGATTTATAATAATGCGGGAGCAAGTACTGCTTATTCAGGAGTATGGCAAGTTCCGGGAACAACACCCGCGGGTTCAGGCTCTGCTTATTATAACGTCTGGAATATTCCTCAAGCAAATAGTGGTGCCCAACTGGAAGTAGATGTGGTAAATCAAAAAGTTAAATACATCAAATTAAATGGTTCTAATAGCAATGCAGTTTCTATTTGTAGTGGCGCTAATATTCAACCTGGTGATTCTGTCCAAAAAGTATATTATTCTTGTGGAAGCCCCTCGGTGACAAATAACACCTATATCAATGAAGTAGTACCAACAGCGGAAAAACCCCAGGTTTGGATCTATCAACCGGGGCAGTATCAATCTTCTGTTACAATGACTTTTGTAAATGGGAAACTCTATTCCATTCAACAGTAATGTAGAAAGTTTAAATTTAACCTAAAAAAACGCAATTGAATTATTGCAACTTGAATTGTATTTTTTAGGTTTAAAGCCCAATTCAAATTTAATCTTCTTAATCGTAGAGAAGAATCGCTTTGGTGTGCGAAAAAAATAAGATAAACTCTCAAAATTTTAGCGCAAACAACATTTATAAATAATGTTATTTGTTTTTTTAATTTAGAGAGGTAAAGCTCCAAATGACCGCAAGCATTGATGAAATCACTATAGCATTTAACGAAGATGGTACAGAAACTACCAAAGAACTTGATAAAAAAGTATTAAGTAAAGGAGCCTGGACTACAATTATGTTTAAGTACCAAGAATGGGATAATGCCCAAAATGATTATGGCCCAGTCAAATACTCAATCCGACGGTATCAAAAACGAAATAATCAATACTGGCTAAAATCCAAATTTAACATTTCCAGTGCTGAGCAAGCCCAAAAAATTATTGAAATTCTTAGTGATTGGTTAAAATAATTTTAATGCGACAAAAAAGTATAGAATGCTTTTTTATAACACTAATCGAGTTTATCTCATAAAGCTTATCCCTAGCGAAGATAAGGGTGTGTAACATTTATCCCTAAAGAAACGCTGTTCGATATAAAAATTCTTATTTTTATATCGAACAGAAACATTAAAATAGTTTTCCTTTTTCTTTAAAAACGTACTATAAATTAATAGGCAAATACACTAAAAAAACCACATAGAATGTCATCTATTTTTATAATAGATTTCTATGGTTAAACAGTGTACTCTTTTTTTAAAACATGGTAATTTAGATTTCACATTAACTTTTTTATAAACTTTTTAAGGAATAAATATGCTGCGTTTTATAGGATTTTTCGCTCAACCGACCAAAATAGCAATTCAATCAGGGACTGCTGCAATGGCTACCGCAGCTATTGCTTCAGGGGTATATCAAGTGGGTACTACAGTGCATAGTAAAGTAAAAGAAAAGTATGAACAGCTTCAATATGATAGTTCACAACTAAATGACTGCTATTCCCCCAAAATAAATTATACATCATCCTAAGGTTCTGCAAGCATAACTTAAAAGTAAAATCTAGAACGGTGTTTCATGCACAACACCGTCCAAATCATTTAAAGAAAATGAGATCTGTTACACCCATTCTAAAGCAGAATGTGAACGTTCAAAGTAAGCTTGGACTATATCTTCTGTTACCAAATCAAGACGAGCAGGACTCCATTTAGGATTCTTATCTTTATCAATTAACAAAGCCCTTACTCCTTCATAAAAATCATTCCCATGCATAAAATGACTCACGATGTCATAATCCATTTGCAAGCATTGCGCTAAAGTTAATCCCTTTGCTTTTTGCAATTGAGCTAAAGTGACTTTCAAACTTAAAGGAGACTTCTTTGCTAAAGTAGCATCAACATCTTTAGCCCATTCCCCTTCTGCATTTTGTAAAGACTCACGAATCATTTCAACGGTCGGATGTGCAAAACAAACATTAATTAAAGGCTGACTTACTTCTTCTGCAGAAGAAACCCTAGCAAAATCCTGCAAACATCGATCCACACGTTCAAATGCATCCTTTGATAAGTCTTCATTCATTAATGCATCAAACAAAACAGGCATTTGTTCTGAAGATACTATTTTTTTGACTAAACCGGCCTTCATCGCATCCAACGCACCTAGTCGATTACCCGTCAAACCTAAATAAATACCTAAAGATCCAGGGCATCGTGTCAATAAATAGCTTGCCCCAATATCAGGAAAAAAACCAATGCTTGTCTCAGGCATAGCAAATACCAAACGCTCACTGGCTATGGGATGACTACCGTGCATGGAAATTCCTACTCCTCCTCCCATGACAATACCATCAATTAAAGAAATATAAGGTTTACTAAGATGATGAATAAAATGATTTAACCGATACTCATGCCAAAAGAATTGCATTTGTTCTGCATCATTTACTTGCCCAGAAAAATAAAGTGAACGTATATCTCCACCAGCACAAAAAGCATTTCCAGGCCCCGCACGCACCACTACAGCATGAACAGTCTCATCTTCTTTCCAAAGA
Organism: Legionella cincinnatiensis; assembly: GCF_900452415.1. Classification (NCBI taxonomy): domain Bacteria; kingdom Pseudomonadati; phylum Pseudomonadota; class Gammaproteobacteria; order Legionellales; family Legionellaceae; genus Legionella; species Legionella cincinnatiensis. The sequence goes on from NZ_UGNX01000001.1 coordinate 2,940,182, forward strand.
CTTAATTGTCTTTGCATTTTAAGAATCATTGTTAACGTCAGGGCATTAAGGGCACCAGGTCTATTTAAAGTAATGACGCCCAATGAACCTTCTTGGGTAAAAAGTACTTCATCAGTCATGATCATTTTCCTTCAAACTTTGCTACTCGTTTCTCTAAAAATGCAGCAACTCCTTCTTGCTTATCCTGAGAAGCGCAGACTTTTGCAAAATGAATTGCTTCTAAATGTAATGCATCGGCCAAAGCCAAATCATAACCATGATCAATCACTTCCATAACACTTGCTATCGCGAGTGGCGCCATACTTAAAATTCCCTGTAATATGTTTTTTCCTTTTTCTAACAAGGCCTCAGGCTCAACAACCTCACTCACTAAGCCCCACTGTAACGCAGTTTCTGCCTGAATAAATCGACCAGTTAAACATAAATCCAAAGCACGCCCTTTGCCGATTAATCGTGCTAAACGTTGGGTGCCACCATAACCAGGAATAACCCCAAGCTTTACTTCAGGCTGGCCAAATTGTGCCTTAACTGAAGCAATTCTCATTGTTGCAGAAATAGCTAACTCGCATCCGCCACCAAATGCAAATCCATTTACTGCTGCTAAGGAAGGTTTTCCTAGAGTTTCCAAAAGTCTAAATACTTCCTGTCCTCGACATGCAAACTCATATCCAGTTTGGGCAGTACATTCCGCAAGTCGGCTAATATCAGCCCCTGCACAAAAAGCTTTTCCATTTCCTGTGATCATTAATGCTTTAACTTTTGAGTTTGTTCTCGCATAACTAAATGACTCCACTAAGGCATCTAATACTTCGCTACTTAAAGCATTCAATTTTTCGGGTCTATTTAAAGTTAACGTCAAAATTCCCTGATTATCTAATTCTTGTTCTATTAAATTCATAAACTCACTCCTTTTTTATTAGCACAAAAAGTGCTCCTCATCTAAAGTCGCTTTAGCTACAATTTCCCGCATAATTTCATTAGTACCTTCAAGAATTTGATGAACTCGTAAATCCCTAAAGATTCGCTCAATCTGATAATCACGTAAATAGCCATATCCGCCATGTATTTGCATTGCTTTATCACTAATACGAAATGCAACATCTGTGGCAAAACGCTTAGCCATAGCACAATACATTGGGACATTAGGATCATTTTTATCCATAGCATTTGCTGCTCGATAAACCATTAATCGTGCTGCCTCATAATCAGTGAGCATATCTGCAAAGTAAAAACGCAATGCCTGCATTTCCGAAAGAGGTTTTCCAAATTGTTTCCGCTCATGCATGTATGCTTGAGTCAATCGCAAACAAGCAAGAGCCCCTCCTAAGGAACAGGATGCGATATTAATTCGCCCACCATTTAATGCATTGAGTGCAATTTTAAATCCCATGCCTTCATCACCAACTCGGTTAGCAATGGGTACACGACAATTTTCAAAATAAACAATGCACGTAGGTTGAGAACACCAACCCATTTTTTTTTCTAATTTGCCGAAACTCAAACCCGGAGTATCTTTTTCAATGAGCAAACAACTTATTCCGTGATGCGATTCATCACCAGTACGAACCATACACAAATAAACATCACTCACTGAACCACCCGAAATAAACGCTTTTGAGCCATTAAGAACGTAATAATCTCCATCCTTTATCGCTTTAGTTTTTAAAGAAGCAGCATCCGAGCCTGATTCAGGCTCCGTTAAGCAATAACTCGCTAATACTTCCATTGCAGTTAATTTTGGGCCCCACTGAGTTCGTAAGTTCGAGTGAGCATATCGATCCACTAAAGAGGTGACCATGTTATGAATCGAAAGATAAGCACTCGTGCTTATACAGCCTGTTGCCAATTGCTCAAACAACAAAGCAGAATCCAAACGTGTTAATTGCGCTCCACCAATATCCTCTCGCGCCATCATCCCCGCCATTCCTAAAGCCGCTGCTTCACGCAAGACCGTAATGGGAAAATAATCATGCTCATCCCAATTATCTGCCATAGGCGCTAATTTCTCACGAGCAAAATCAGCCGCCATCTCTCTGAAAGCCAAATGCTCAGCCGTGAATTTAAAATCCATAAAACTATCCTTAGAAAAGTGGTTTCAAATGTACTATTATTGCGAATTTTTATCATCCATGAAAGAGATATGTTCCAAAAATTACCCAGAACGTTTTATGAGCGCGACACAATTATTGTGGCCAAAGCTCTTCTAGGCAAATACCTTATCCATCATAAAGATGGAATAGAATATATAGGAAAAATTGTCGAAGTCGAGGCTTATTTAGGACAACATGATCTCGCTTGTCATTCCTCTAAGGGTCTTACCTCAAGAACAAAAGTGATGTTTGGTCCCGCTGGCTTTGCCTATGTTTATTTAATCTATGGGATGTATTATTGCACTAATGTGGTTACAGAAACTGAAGGCACAGGCTCAGCAATCTTACTACGTGCCCTCGAACCCATTAAAAACATCCAGGGAAAAACGCAAGGCCCAGGGTTATTATCAAAAGCAATGCATATTGATAAGCAACTGAACCAACATGATCTAACGAGTGATACTCTTTACATTGCTGAATCAGGTTCCCCTCAAACTTTTACAATTGTTGAAAAATCACGAATTGGTGTTCATTATGCAAAAGATTGGGCAGAAAAATTACTTCGTTTTTACATAAAAGAGAGTACTTTTATTTCCAAACCATGATGATATACTGCGCACAGTATATCACTGTAATTCTTTGGCGCTTGTAAGAAAAAAATAAGAATAAGCACATGGAAACTATTGTAGCCCCTATAACTCGCAATACTTTATCAGTACTCAAAGAGTATTTTGGTTTTGATTCCTTTCGAACACCCCAAGAAGAAATCATCAATGATGTCCTTGTTGGCAATGATGTTCTCGTTTTAATGCCTACTGGTGGAGGAAAATCACTATGTTATCAAATACCTGCTCTAATAAGGCCAGGTGTTGGTATTGTTGTTTCTCCATTAATTGCACTCATGGAAGATCAAGTAACCGCTCTGCGCTTACAGGGAATCCGTGCTGCTTACTATAATTCTTCTTTAACCAGTAAAGAAGCAAAAAATGTATTAAGTCAGCTGCATCATGGTGAGTTGGACTTACTGTACATTGCCCCTGAGCGTCTTATCAATATATCGTTTTTAGAACGATTAAAGGAATGCAATATCGCTCTATTTGCAATAGATGAAGCGCATTGCATCTCTCAATGGGGACATGATTTTCGTCCTGAATATGCTGCTTTAGGTGTTTTAAAAACTCAATTTTCTGATGTTCCAATTGTTGCTTTAACTGCAACTGCAGATAGACAAACTCGTCAGGACATTGTAGCCAAACTCAACTATGTACCCAATAAATACATTGCTTCATTCAACCGCCCTAATATTCATTATAAAGTAGTGCCCAAAACTTATGCGCTAAAACAATTAAATCAGTTTTTACTCTCAGTGGAACAACAATCAGGAATTATTTATTGTGGAACACGTAATAGTGTAGAAAATCTAGTCGAAAAATTACAAACCATGGGTTTCAAAGCCCGTGCTTACCATGCCGGACTTTCTCACGATGAACGCAAAGAGGTGCAAACTTTATTTAGATACGATCGCATCGACATCGTAGTGGCCACAATCGCCTTTGGAATGGGGATCGATAAACCCAATGTCCGTTTTGTAGTGCATTATGATTTACCTAAAAATATAGAAGCTTATTATCAAGAAACCGGCCGTGCTGGAAGGGATGGATTACCTGCCCAGACGCTTTTGCTTTATGATGCAGCAGATAGTGCCCGACTTCGCTCTTGGATTGTGAATAACCCTATTGATGAGCAACGATATGTCGAAACCAATAAACTGAATCATATGCTTGCTTTTGCCGAAGCATCACATTGTCGTCGTCAAATTTTATTACGTTATTTTGATGAGTCCTCTGAGACAAAATGCGAATATTGTGATGTATGTGATAATCCACCTATAACCACTGATGCAACTGAAGATGCACAAAAATTTCTATCGTGTATTTATCGATTACGCCAAAATTATGGCTTAATGCACACCATAGATGTATTACGGGGCAGCACTTCCGATAAAATAAAGCAATACGGTCATGAGCAACTAAGCACCTTCAGCATTGGCAAAGACAAATCCATCCATTATTGGAAACAACTTGCTTGGCAACTTATTCATAAGGAATATTGTATACAAGACATGAATCATTTTAATGTGCTGAAATTAACACCTAAGGCTATTCCATTGCTTAAAGGTGAGGAAAAGATTTTTTTAACTCTGCCTAACAAGGAGCCTAAGAATGATAAAAAGAAAAACAAAGAGCGACGGTCTATTCAATCTACAAATAGTCCTTTATTTGAAATGCTACGTGTTTTAAGACGTAAACTTGCTGACGAAGAAAACAAACCGCCCTTTATGATTTTTAGCGATGCAACCCTACATGCAATGACTGAAATAAAACCTCAAAATATGGAACAATTACTGAGTGTACCTGGTGTTGGACAACACAAATTAACTCGTTATGGAAGTCAATTCCTCAATGCATTAAATGAATACACGGAATAAAAAAACTAAGAGGATGCCATCTCCTGCTTTTGCCAAAGACAGGGTTTATGGGCTTCATATCTTGCCTATCGAACCCGCAAAACGCTCGTACGCTATACTCAATTTACAATGGATTGAAATTAAGGATTTAAATTGCCTTTCTCTTATGAAGAAGAAATGATATTTCTTTTTGAAGGAGCACTTAGGGCTATACCTTTTAATGTAATTTTGGCTTTATTATTAACTTTAGATCTTCTCCACAATAAAGCACCTCTTCAATTAATTATCTGGATTTTATTTATTATCGTAAACAGCATCATCCGATGGATTTTTTGTCGTTATGTCATGATAAAACGTCTGTATATGATTCCTAAAATTCTAACGATTTTTGTTGTCTTGACTTTTCTTATGGGAGCTATATGGGGAGCTTGTTATTTGCTTGTGCTGGATCATATTTCTACACTTCAAGAATTTATCATTATTTTAGTATTAGGTGGAATGAGTGCTGGAGCAATTGCCCCGTTATCAGTTTATCTACCCGCTTATTATGCCTATATATTACCCATGTTTTTACCCATCATTACCTATAACTATTTAACATTTGAATTAGATAGAGCCATACTAGCTACTATGTTTTTACTTTTTGTAATTATGCTTTTCACCTCTGCAAAAATTAATAATTTATTGCTAAACAGGGTTTTTCGGTTATCAAGAGAAAAACAAGTATTAATTGATGACCTGCATCAATTATCCATAACAGACCCATTAACGGGGCTGTACAATAAGCGTTATTTTGAGTCAATTTTAAAAACAGAATGGAGTATAGCGCAGCGTAATCACTACTCACTTGTTTTGATATCAATCGACGTAGATAATTTTAAATTGATAAATGATAATTTAGGGCATCCTTATGGAGATCATTTTTTAATTTACATCTCAGAATTATTAAAAAGTTCTTTTCGTCGCTCGAATGACTTCATTTGTCGCATTGGAGGAGATGAGTTTTCAATCATTCTTGTCAATCAATCGATTAAAGAGTCTTTGGCTCTTTGCGATTCATTTAATAATAAATTCAATCAAAATAAACCCCAAGAAGAGACGATTATGAGGCAAATAACTTTGAGTATGGGCCTTGCATGGATAAAATCAAATTACAATCTTCAAGTTGAAAAACTCATTACTTGTGCTGATGAAGCTTTGTATCAAGCAAAGAAGAAAGGTAAAAATAAAATAGAAGTAATTGCTTTAGATTAATGTGAGTATCGTATAAGCGGTGAATTTACTTCGACCCGTTCGGACTGGAAGTGCATAGCTCTCTCTTGAGGCCTTCGCACGAATTTTCAAGTTCTGTGTCAAGGCTTCGAGACGGCATAAATGCCTCCTCAACCCGAACGGTTCAAAGCAAAGACTGGCTATAAAAAGCTCCTTTATCTTAAACTCACCTTAGATTAATGCCAACCCGATATAAAAAATTTATAAAGTCGCCAGGTATCCAAAATTATCTACTATTTATCTTGGTAATAACATAATTCCCGCAATACCGCTGTTGCATAAGAACCGGCAGGAAGAACAAAAGACAGCTCCACTAGATTGTTCTGAATGATACATTTAAGTTGTTCCACATGCAGAATATTTGCTCGCCAAGCCTCCTCTAATCCCAAAAGCACCAAACCATTCAACCATGATTGCCAATTGGTATAAATTTTATTGATTAATTCTAAAGCCTTATCTCTTGCTTTCTGTTTGCTTATTCCTGGCAAAGGACTTGCAGGAGAAATATCTTTATCTCTGATACGTTGCAACAGCTCCTCACTAACCTCATCAATAACAAAAATACTATTGGAACCACTAAGCTGTATCACATCACCAGGAAGGGGTGTATTCCAACAATTCTCTATAACACGTTGGGATAAAATTAAATTATAAAGCCATGAGCGTGCAGCAGAACTATAGATGCCCTTTAAAAATCGATCCTTAACTTTACGGCCATGCACCAACATTTCTTCGGCTTTAGATAAATTTCCTGCTTCACGACCAAATCGTTGCTCGCCAAAATAATTTGGAACACCAAATTCTTTAATTTGCGCGATACGTTGCTGCAAAGCCTCTAAATGAGAAACTTCTCGCAAACATATCACAAATTGATTGCCGGTTAAAAATCCTGGTCTTAATTTTTTATGATGACGAGTGCATTCTAAAACTCGCCAACCTGAAGCAGCATAATGTTCAATTTCTGGGATGATTTCTCCGGGGGCATGAATACTTAACCATTGTGTCGTCAGCGCCTGCCTGTCTTTTAATCCAGCATAACCAATGGATTTTATTGGCTTGTGCAGTAATTTTGCCAATGATTTAACAACTTCCTCTGTGGTTAAACCTCTTTTTTCAATTTTAAGGAGAATATGTTCTCCTTGACCAGTAAATGGACTATCAAAAAATTCATTCACTTGAAAATCTTCTGGAGTATTTTTAAAAACTGCGCGGGACTTCGGTAGACCATAAACTCGTGACCAATCTAATGAATACATCAAAAACAACCTTATCTGAAAAAACCATAACGCTAATTGTCTTGCAAAAAGTCTATAAATCAAATAATTTTCAGTGCATACTTAAACAATTGTTATTGAATGGATGAATTAACAATGAATTCAACATTTTCTTCCATAAGAAAAGCTGTATTTCCTGTAGCTGGTTTAGGGACACGATTTTTACCTGCAACAAAAGCAGCACCTAAAGAAATGTTAACTGTAGTGAATAAACCCTTAATTCAATATGCTGTTGAAGAAGCCTATGCTGCGGGCATACGCGAAATGATTTTTGTCACTTGTCATAACAAAACAGCCATCGAAGATCATTTTGATCTCGCCTATCAACTGGAAAATGAATTAAGAAACCATGATAAAAATGAACTCTTATCTATAGTCCAATCCGTTACACCTCCGGATATGGAGTGTTTTTATGTTCGCCAAGCAAAGCCTCTTGGTTTAGGACATGCCATTTTATGTGCCGAGAAAATCGTAGGTAATGATGCATTTGCAATAATTCTGGCTGATGATTTAATGACTGGGCAAATACCGGTTATCAAACAATTAATCCAATTATATGAGACATACGGTCATAGTATTATAGCAGTAGAAAATGTACCTAAAGAATTAACCGAATGTTATGGAATTATTCAAGGTGTTCCATGGCACGATAACATTTTGAATATACATCATTTGATAGAAAAACCGAAATCACACCAAGTTTCATCTAATACAGCTATAGTCGGACGTTATGTTCTTACGCCAGGTATTTTTGACCAAATCAGAGCCTTACCCCATAAAGAGCATAAAGAAATTCAACTTACTGATGCAATTAATGGTTTGCTCCAAAAAGAAACAGTTTTAGCTTGCACCTATGAGGGAAAACGTTATGATTGTGGTAGCGTACTTGGATTTCTAAAAGCGAACGTAGATTTAGGAAAAATACACCCAATCGAAGGTGAGAGCTTTTCCAAATGGCTTACAGCGCAATAATTAATGAAGTTTAAATAGGAATGTTATGGAACAACTTACACAAAAAAACGCTTGGAAAAAGCTCGAAAAACTTGCAAAAAGAGATAATGGAGCGAATGTTGAAATAAAAAATCATCCTAAATCTGCTGCTCATATTACTTTGGATTACAGTGGGCAACAGGTAAATTCTACAATTATGGATACTCTTTTTGACCTTGCCAATGAATGTCAGCTCTCTGAACATATAGATGCTTTAATGAGTGGAAAGCCTATAAACAATACAGAAAACAGACCTGCTTTACATACAGCACTTCGCGTCCCAGAAAGTGAAAGAATATGGGTTAATCAACAGAACATTGTTCCTGAAGTCATTAATGCTCGAAAACAAATGTATGAGATTTCAACTAAAATCAGAAACAAAGAATGGCTTGGTTATTCTGGAAAACCGATCACTGATGTCATTAACATTGGTATTGGTGGTTCCATGCTTGGTCCTTTCTTTTGTATTCATTCACTCAGTGATTTAGTAACGAATCAATTGCGATTCCATTTTATTTCTGACCTAGACCCTCAGGCTTTTCAACGTGTTACAGCAACACTGAATCCAGAAACCACGCTGTTTATCATTTCCTCAAAATCATTTACTACTCCAGAAACTTTAGCTCATTACCAACAAGCATTGAAATGGGTTAAGGTGCAGCAGCATCTTGAAAAACACTTTATTGCAGTGACTGCCAATGTAAAAAAAGCGCAGGAAATGGGTTTTAGTACAATTCTTCCCATATGGGATTGGGTGGGTGGGCGCTACTCTTTCTTCTCTGCAATTAATTTGATTTCCTGTATTGCAATTGGTTACGACCATTTTTCTGAAATCATCTTTGGCGCGCATGAAATGGATATTCATTTTCGTACTGTGAATTTTGCCGATAATCTGCCTGTATTATTGGCATTACTTGGCATATGGAATATTAATTTTTTAAATACGAATAATTTACTGTTGATGACTTATGCCCAAGATCTCCAACATTTTGTTTCTTATCTGCAACAGCTTGATATGGAAAGTAATGGAAAATCAATCAATAAACAAGGACGAAAAGTAGATTACGCAACTGGCCCTATTATTTGGGGCGGTTTAGGTAATCACGCCCAACATAGTTATTATCAACTTTTATGCCAAGGAACCCATAAAGTAGCAGCTGATTTAATTAGTGTTCAGACCTACGAAGATAATGTAATTAACAAAATATGTCGGGCCCATAAAGAAGTACTCACCAAAGGAGGAAACCCAACGGATAATCCTCATAGTGATATAGCTGGGCAAATGCCAGTAAATCTTCTTTCATTAAGAGATTGCTCACCAAAGACTCTAGGCTCTTTAATTTCTTTATATGAACATAAGATTTTCGTACAAGGCATTATCTGGAATATCAATTCATTTGATCAACCTGGGGTTGAAAGCTCTAAGGAAATAATTCGACAAAATAAGTGGATTAACTAATATTTTAACCAGATTGGGTTTATTGTTATGGCTAACGTAAACCCAAAGCAGTTTTTATTTAGATCAAATCATTTGAAAAAAATTTAAAATACACGAAAGAGCTGTTGTTTCCATTTTGTCCCCTATGGAATCTTGACATCAACATGTTCCTCTTGTATCTTTTCAAAAAGATAAAAATATAAGCCAATATGATTAAAAACAAAGCTACTTCTATTATAGGCACAGGCCACTTAGGTTGTGCATTTGCACGGGGTCTTATTAAAAGCGGATACCCAACAAATTTGCTCACCCTTAGCAATCGTAACTCCCATAAATCAGAGCAATTAGCTAAAGAATTAGGTGTCTTATCTACACCCACAAATACTCAGGCAGTTCAAGATGCGGAGATTATTATTCTTGCAGTAAAACCTCAATTTATACAAGATGTTTGTCAAGAAATTGCTCCAACAATTCAGAACAAAAATCCTATAATTATTTCTTTAGCAGGTGTCATAGACATAGATAGCATTTCTCGATGGCTTAACAATAAGGCACTAGGAGTTATTCGAGTCATGACGAACACCCCAAGCGAATTTTGCAAAGGAACATCAGCATTATTTGCCAGCCCATCAACCACATCCGAACAAAAATTATTGATTGAAACTCTTTTTAACAATGTGGGTTATACATTTTGGGTCGATCAAGAATCCATGATAGACACCCTTACAGCGCCTATTGGTTGCGCACCGGCTTATATTTTTCTATTTTTAGAAGCATTGCAAAATGCAGCAATGAGTAGAGGGATTTCCGCAGAGCTCGCAGAAAAAATTTCCTTGGAATCTCTATTTGGTGCCGCAGAATTAGCAAAAAAATCCGGTCGCTCTTTTGCGCACTTACGAGAAGGTGTGACTACACCACAAGGTGTTACGGCCTATTCTTTGGAAAAACTGTCTATGGACAATTTTTTTGATATCTTCAAGAAAATTTATGCAGATGCCGAAGAGCGTATTGAACAAATTTCACAAAAATTGCCATCCTAATAAATAGAGTATCGGCACAGAGAGACTCTATTCCCTCTTGAAATCATATCCTATCTTTTACCTAGGTGTTAGCGAGGATAAAGGTGTCTCATCATTTCGAGCTTGGAAGCTCTCGTTGCGAACAACCGATTAAGATTCTGGGCAAAATGTTCCACTGGTACTTCCGAAACTTGCAGCTTATCAAAAAATTCCATCATTAATCCGCCATGCTTAAATAAATGGGATGTTATAGTTGGCGTTAATTCAAAAGCTTTATCCACCAGATTAATGAGGATTAGATTGGTTGCAAAAAAAGAATCATATTTTTTGGACAGGTAGTTTTTAAAATCTTGCTGTTGTTCTGAACTAACATTAAGGCTTTGTATTATTCGTATCTTTTGCGCTCAATACCTCCCCATCAATGCTTTTATCCCAAGCTTCTTTAATGACATCACCATTGCTTGAATTAATTGCTTTTTTGAAATGTGCCACCAGAAACTCATTGATTTCTGCTTTAATGACTTCCCCTGTAACTAACTTCAGCAACGGGTGCCCGAGGACTGCTTGAAAAAGCCTACGCTTTATCCCAGAATAGCAGCTAGGGCGATCTCCTTCCAGATCATCGTATTGTTCAAGGTGATTGTTTTGGTTATATCTACTTTGATCCCAATTGTGCGCACGTCCTATGTGAGCCAGTTCATCGATAAAATGTTCCAGACGAGTTTCCAAAGTGTAGTCATCAATACATGGGGTGTCTTTATCGATAACAGCCAAATACAGAAGGCTAATGAGCGACTTGTATTCTTCAAATGTGGACCAACTCTCGGTATGACTATCGTTGGTGTAGACATAACTGGCATGCTTATGCATCCAGTAATTGGGCTTCGAGAGATAACGCCAAGCAGTATGCGCTTTGTTTTGATAGTAAGCTGTGAAGGCTTGCGCGGTTTGTATTGGGTCTAAATTAAGGGATGTAAAGTCATTCCATGCCATAGGTAGGATTAACTCATGACTATGGCCATTTTTTTGGAGGGTGATCGTGGCAGGATGAGCTTCATAGTAAGCTTGCAAAATAGTACGCAAATCGTTCATCATCAGTTACTAAAGTATCTTTTATAGACCAAGAGTTTTAATCAATTCTGAAACTTACTTGGCGATCTATCTTGAATAAAATACTCTCCAAATACTTATATGGTCCTCTATGTCACGCTTTTGAGAGTCATTTTGATCCAACCAGGACTCGAATCTGAATTTTTCCAAAATTTTTAAATTAGGATTAAAAGACAAACAAAAGAAGTTGATCCAAGACAAGTGTTCACGAGTATGTTTATTTTGTCGTTGCGAGCCTTGATGAAGCAAAGCAGAACAATGTCATATTGAGGATTTGAACTGGATTGCTTCACCTCGTTCGCAAGGGCACCTGTTTTCTATTCTGACGCTAAAAAATAACATACCTGTGAATGTTTACGATCCAAGTTGGGTTTAATTCAGGGATAAATTGTTTTATCCAAAACTAGATACTGGTCTAACCCAAGGATGCAATTTTGCTAAACTTGTTGGCAACTTGCTGACGCGGTGCTGTGCTTGAACTTTATTTTGATATTCTCCTAAAGTAAGTACATACCACACACCTTGTGAATTAGTAACACGTCTTAATTTAGCATTTTGGGCAAGCAATTTATTCGTCTTACGAAAATATTCAATGTGCTTTTTATCATGACTGGCAGTTAATTGGATTGTATAGAGATTAGTAGCTAATTTAGGAGTAGTTTTTTTGGCTGGGGATTTAGCCAATTTAATTTGTTTTTTTGATGAAACTTTCTTCCGTTTCGCTTCCCCAACATGTTTGGCGGGCATTTGATGTTTTTCGGCAAGCAGATTGTTTGCAGGTAATTTGGGGATAACAACAACCTTATCTACAATTGCCTTAGTGTCACTGAGCATTTCATCATCTGGATCCTCGAAAGCTTCCTTTTTGGGTAAGGAAGAGTAAACCAATTGACGAGTAGAAGAATCCTGCCAAGAAGCAATATAACTCTCTAATTTTTCAGGCAATTCGGGTAGCTTCATTACAATAGTTTGTATCTCTTCGCTATGAGCAGGAGGAGTAGCTATGCTGTCCTGAGAAGGTAAAAAATGAAACGCCTGAGATAAATAAAATCCCAAAAAACCAGCTACAACTATCGTACCTGCAGCAATTCCTGCTGTTTTTACCCTCTTGAACACGTCTTTTTTCTTAGGAGGAGTACATTGATTTACAAACGCTTCCAAATCATTATTGATTTTTGCTAAATTACCCTTAGTTAATTGATAAAATTGTTGAAATTGAGCATCACTCAGAGGCTTACTAATTAGATGCGATGCCATCGCACGCTGTAATACATAAGTTCTTGCCTCACTTTCATTTAATGTCCCTAATTCTATAGTATGAATAAAACTATCGCTCAAAGAGGCTCTTAAATGATTGAGCGATGCAACTATTGAATAATCTGAGAGAAAACATAAATGAAAAAAACTATAATTTTCTTGGCTTTTTATTGCAAACAATATCTCCTCGATTAAATCGTCAGGCAAATACTGCGCATCATCAATCAACAACAATACATGTGACTTTTGCTCGTTAATTTGTCTTACTATTGAAATTATATCCGTATTTTCATCGGGGTTAAGCTGTAATTGAGTTGCAATATCTTTTATCAGGTTTTCTTTATGATAAGGAGGTTTAATCACTATGGAAGCTGATTTAATTTGTTGATCCAGATTATTCTGTAATAAAGTACCAAAGGAGGTTTTACCCCCTTCTTTTTCAGATAATACAGTAACGAGCACATTGTTAAAAAGAATCAAATGATTAATGAAGTCAATTTTTGCCAGCCAAGATCCAGGTTTAAACAATACTCTTGGTTCGGTTTCAGCCTTTGCTTCAGACTGAATCATTCCCTCTGTCATTTTTATTCTCCTCCTACAGCCGTAGCAAGTGCATGATACAAACTATCTTCTGTGATTCTAGCCTCGAGATAACAACTACCAGGACTTTTAATTAAGATAAAGCGTAAGCGATTATTTTTAACTTTTTTATCCAATCGCATTAAATCTATAAGTTTTTTTAGATTTATAGTGCTTGGAATTTTATGAGGCAAACCAGCACATGCTAATATTTGCTCAATTTGCTCTACCAATTGCTCATTGATCAATTTCATTTTATAAGACAAAACCGCCGCGCAATAGATACCTATTGCAACTGCTTCGCCATGCAGCCATTGTTGATAATGGGTATACGCCTCTAAAGCATGAGCAAAAGTATGGCCAAGATTGAGTAATGCACGTTGACCTGATTCTTTTTCGTCGTTTTGAACAAATTCAGCTTTAATTTTGCAACATGTTGCGATTAATTGAGGTAATTGCGGGTTATCAGCAGTTAATCCCATTTGCAATGCGGCAAATAACTGCTTGTAAAACTCTCCTCCAGCAAGTAGTCCGTACTTGATCATCTCAGCAATTCCTGCACGAAATTCTCTTTCTGGAAGCGAGCTTAAGGTAGCTAAATCAATAACTACTGCTTGGGGTTGATAAAAACTACCAACCATGTTTTTACCTAAAGGATGATTAATTCCAGTTTTTCCACCAATTGACGCATCGATTTGCGCTAATAAAGTAGTCGGTATTTGTATAAACTTCACCCCTCGTTGGTAAGTTGAGGCTGCAAATCCTGTTATATCACCCACCACACCCCCGCCTAAAGCGATAAGCGTAGTATCCCTATGATGTTTGTTTTGTATTAACGCATCATAAATCGCAAATAAACTTTGCTGATTCTTATATTGCTCACCATCTTCTAAAATCACCACATCGCATTGAATTGCAGCAAAAGCAGCTTGTATTTTTTTTAAATAAAGTGAAGCAATGGTTTGATTCGTAACAATCAAAACCTGTGAAGAAATCACCAATGTTTGCAAAAAATTCAAATTTTGCAAGCCATTTCGACAAATAATAACAGGGTACTGATGTTCGGTTAAACAAACATCAACCTGCTTATAAACTTCAAAGTTCGCCATAAATATATTTTATTATATTATTTGCAACTGCTTTAACCGTTAACTTATCAGTTTCAAAACTGACATCAGCTAACTCATTGTAAAAAGGCTCTCGCTCATCTCTTAATGATTCTAATCTTCCTTCAAGATCATTTGTTTGCAGTAAAGGACGCTTAGTATCTCGCTTAGTTCTTTCAAACTGTTGCTGTAACGAAGTCTTAAGATAGATTACGGTTCCACGCCCTGCTAGGGCATTTCTGTTTTCAGGAGTGATTACCACACCACCGCCAGTTGCTAAAACAATGTTGGTTTTTTGAGTTAACTCATCAATAACTTTTTGTTCACGACGCCTGAAACCTTCCTCACCTTCAATATCAAAAATCCATGATATATCAGCACCAGCACGTTCCTCTATAACTTCATCCGAATCAAAAAATTCTAACTTGAGCTCCTTTGCCAAAGCACGACCTATTGTGCTTTTACCAGCACCCATAGGCCCGATGAGAAAAATATTTCGTACTTTAACTATGCTCATTTTTTATTACATACCTCTTTAAACTATAAAGTCATTAATTCACAGATTGGATTCTAAATAACCCTCTTTGGCATCAATACAGAGATATCATTATTGCCAAAAAACAGGAGGTTATTGACACTCAATCCTAATTGTACCTCTCGTAGTAAAAATTCTCGAACAGTATTCTACAACAAATGGACATATTTTATAACCATTTACTTTTAATCATTTACTATTATATCACCTTCTTAAAAAACATAAGCCTATGTCATCAATTAAATAGTATTTTCTTTAATTATAAATCGAAGCCACAACTTAATCTCTAAATTGAGAGTGCACTCCCTTATTTTTCATCAAAACGTAGTAGATTTCGACCTTCAATTGTAGTGATAGATAATGAATTAGCTATTATTTTAGGAGTAATAAAAATAAGTAGCTCATCATTTTTAATGCCAATTTGTGTATTTTTAAATAAATTTCCTACTACCGGTAATTGGCCCAAAAAAGGCACTCGAGTAATCGTCTTGCTCTTATCTTGTTGATAAATCCCTCCCAATACAATAGTTTTTCCATTGCTCACTAAAACATTTGTCTGAATTTCTTTAGTTGCAATTGCTGGAACTCCATTATAAGTCTGATTAGGTAATGCAATATCTTGATTAATCTTTAAATCCATAAGGATTTTATTATCAGGAGTAATTTGTGGAATTACTTTTAAACTCAATACCGCTTTTTTAAATGATACTGCAGTTGCCCCACTAGAAGTTGATTGCTGATAAGGGATTTCCTGGCCCGAGTCAATTAATGCGGGCTGCTGGTTTGCTGTAATCAACCTTGGACTGGAAATTAGCTCTGCAAGACCTTCACTTTCTAAAGCAGAAAGCTCCAAATCAAGTAAAATATTATCACCAAGCTGAGCTAAAGCAATACCTACTGTAATCGGATTTGCCTTTGTCAAAGGCGCTGCTATCAAATCCAAATTTAATCTATCTGTAAAAGGTGTAACATTTGCAGGAGCAGCTCCTTGCGCTAATTGATTTGCTCCAGCTAAAGTACCACTTAAATGTTGAGGCTTAGAAACACCCCAACGAATACCTAGATCTTGAGCAAAATCTTTAGTCACCTCCACGATACGAGCTTCAATCAGCACTTGTTTTACAGGAACATCTAATTGTTTAATTAATTTTCTGATCTCATCTACTCTACTGCCATTATCTTGAAGCCATATCGTATTAGTACGTGTATCGATACTGACTCTACCCTTATCCGATAAAAGTGAGTTTTGCCTGTCTTTAATTAAGATCGCGAGATCAGCAGCTTTGGCATAATTAATTTGTATTAGTTCAGAACGTACTGGTTCGAGTCTTTGGATTTTATGTTGACTTTTAAGTTGCTGCTCCTCCATGTCATTAAACGATTTTTGCGTGTCGATCACCATCACGTTTCCATTTTGATGCTTTGCCAAGCCTTGTGTTTTTAAAATAATATCTAATGCTTGATCCCAGGGAATATTATTTAATCGTAAAGTGATATTACCTTGAACTCTGTCACTTGCAACAATATTTATCCCTGTGAAATCAGCAAGTAACTGTAATACCGATCGTATGCTGATATTTTGAAAATTTAAAGAAATCCGTTTTCCAGAAAATATCTGTTTCTTAAGTTTTTCCTGTTCTATTTCTTCTTGGGTCAACGGAAATACATCAACCATGAATTGCTTGTTAACCTGATATATATTGTGACCAAAATATCGTTCACCCAATAACGTCATACGCGCATTTTTACCTTCCTGTTGCAGGGTAATCAGATTCACCGGACTGTGAAAATCAGAAACATCAAAGCGTTTCCTTAAGTTCTGTGGCACTTTAGTATTTAAAAATTTAACTCTAATTTCTTTGTCATGTTCTTCTACATCAATTGGAATACTGGTACTTGAAACATCAACTACGGTACGTCCACCCTGGCGCTCAGCTCTTCGAAAATCAAAATGGATAATTTCGTAGCTTGTAGCCAAAACCTCTTTAGGAGCTTGAAATACTTCCTTGCTCTTTCCATTTAAAACAATCGTATAAACTTTGCCTGAGACCGAGCCTAAATAAGGCACGGCGTAATTTAAATCCAAAACAGCTCGAACACGAGCGCCAACAGTTACAAGGGTATAATTATTCAGAGAACCTAATTTAATTTTCTTGATTTTCTGCTTCGTAGGTAACTGTAAGTGAGCATCAACAAAATCTACAACAATACGTGCCGGATTTTCGGTTACAAAACACCCTGGTTGTTGTTTAATCGGATGAGCAAATATAAAATCCATACGCAACTTCTCCTTCGGTAAAGGAATCACCTTTACGGATATCAAAGAATTATTCTGGGCAAAAGCCATCCCTAAGCTCATTCCTATAAAAATTAAAAAAACAACTATTCTTCGCACTTATGCTCCTACTTCCCAGTATATAACTTAATTTTAGTTCTATGTTTTTTCCATTTTCCTGAACTTTGAGTTGTTTCAATTAACTCTATTGAATCATTCTTTATGGACACAATACGACCATAATTGTGTCCCATATAATCTCCGATTTGCACTGGAGTTATTCCCTGGTTAGGTAGCTCAATTAAGGCCCATACTTCATTATCTTGTTGCAAAGTACCTACAAATTTTAATGCATCAAGAGGAAAAGCCTCCAAAGGGTGCTTCGGCCTATTTTTATCAGGCGCATTTACATCAACCTCTTTTTTTTGAGAAATAGGCCTAAATGGGCTACGCCTGTTCCCATTATGTGGAAATTTAAAAGAAGGCAAAGGGGTAAATGAAGGAAGCGGTTCAATTTCTCGTGTTTTCTTGTGTTTTACCTCATTAATATAGTTCGCTAAATCCCCATTATCATCGGTGCAACCAACCAATAATAAAGATATGAAACAGACACAACAAATTCCTTTGTTCATCATTACACGCGATATCGATATATTTTAGCGGTAATATTCATCACCAATTCATCCTCTGAAATAACTTTATGATCTTTGGAAGATACTCCTTCAATACTAAAGTCATGTAAGGTAACAATCCTTCTCATTTCAGCAACTCGACTTACAAACATTACTAATTGAAAATAAGTCCCTGTCACTGAAATTTTTATAGGTAATTCTATATAAAAATCATGAATTACCTCTGGCTGAGGGGCAAATAACTCAAACCTTAAACCTGATGCAACTCCGGTTTTAGAAATTTCTTCAAGTAAACCAGGCATTTCATTTTTTTCAGGGAGCTGCGTAAGCATCAATGCAAAACGGTTAGCCAAAGTCTTTAATTGAGTACGATAAACAGGTAAATTATACAAGTGGTGTTGTTTGTTTTCAAAATCTGCTTTTAAAGTTGTTTCTTGCTGTTTTAGCGTATCAAACTGCGTAAAATTATCTTGAATAATGAGCCAATATCCCAATGCAATAATTAAAAAACTTGTGCCTAAAAAAATTCCAATTTTTACTACTAGCGGCCATTTTCCTACATTTTCCAAGGTTAATTCACTGAGATTAATGGAATTCATCGTATAATTCCAAGCCGAAATTGAGGTGCAAGCACAAAATTTAACTTAAATTCATTATTGGCAGACTCGTGCCTGTTTTCCTTCTTAATTTCACTCAGAACAGGAGAATGAATCCATTCATTATTCTCTATATTTTTCATTAAAATTGAAACGTAGGTATTCGATTCAGTATAACCAGTGACAGAAAGAATATCATTTTTTCCTTCTATCTTTGTGAGATAAATTCCGGAAGGCATTACGTTAATTAATTCATCAAATACATGAACCATTACTGTTCGAATTGATTGTAAATGTTGAACTATAAACATTCTAGAAATGAATATTTCTCGAGTTTTTTTCAAATTTTTAATTTTGTTTAATTGGTTAGTCATAGCTGTTATTTCATCTTGCAACATCTGATTGCGAACAAGTTGATTACTCACTAAATTAGAGGCATAAGCATTAATTAAAAACACAATTACTACTGAAAGCGCTATAATTATGAAAAATAAAACCAGGAACCGCTTTTTTTCTCGCTCTCGCTTTTGTTCACGCCAAGGAAGAAGATTAATTTGAGCCATAGAGTCACTCTATATTTCTTAATGCTAGACCACAAGCAACCATAAGTGCAGGTGCATCATTATTTATAGCATCCAAATGTATCTTTTTGCTTGGGATCATATATGAAAGTGGATTAGCAATAGTGGCTGTTTTTCCTAATTGGTCTTTAACTAAACCAACTAAGCCTGGTAATCTAGCTAATCCTCCCGCCAATAGAATATGATCAACATCTCCTGCTTGGTTTGTAGAATAAAAAAACTGCAATGTTCTCTTAATCTGTAACAAGATATTTTCTTTAAAAGGGTCTAAAACTTCTGTTTCATAATTAGAAGGTAATTCGTTTTTATTCCTGGCAATCATTACCTCTTCTAAAGTCATTTTATAGCGTTCAGCAATCGATCCAATTAATTGCTTCTCGCCAAATTTTTCTTCTCGGGAGTAAACTAATTTCATTCTATGCAATACGAATAAATGGGTATAACATGTTCCAATATCAACAATAGCAATTGTTTTATCTTTACCAAGTATGGGTAAAGATAAAACAATTCGTTGTGCTGCTCGCTCCACTGCATAAGATTCAACATCTACTACCACAATATCTAAACCCGCAGCTGCAGCTACGCCAACACGTTGGCTGACATTTTCCGCTCGCGAAGCAACAATAAGTACATCAAGTAGATGTGGATTTTTCCGAGAATGCCCTAAAACTTCGAAATCAAGATTAATTTCCTCAATTGGATAAGGAATATATTTATCAGCCTCAGCAACGATCAGCTCCTCCATCTCCTCCTCATTTAAGTCTTCGTTAATTTGCACTACTTTACTGATGATTGCCGCATCTGGCACAGCCAAAGCGGCTTGCTTACATGGAGTATGCAAACGGCCAACTATTTTTTTAATGCATTGGGAAACTGCATCAAGATCCTTAATAACATTCCCATCCATTGCATTGGGTGGCAATATTGCATGGCCATAGCTCTCAATAACAAGCTCACCAGTCTTACTTGAGATTTCTAATATTTTGACTGCTGTGGATGTTATGTCTATTCCGAGAATTGAACGATGCTGAGGTTGTAATAATTGAAGTATGTTCTTTATTCCTTTGAATCTTCCATGCATTGAGGTATTCCTTGTAGCGTACATGCAAATTTTAACGTAACCTATTAAAAAATTACACTATTTTTTACTCCTTTAAGTTATTGCAAATAATTATCAATTATCATTTTTACTTCGATAACCAACTTGCGCTTCATCAAAACATTTAATATAGTGAAAAACCAACTTGCAAGGGGATTTTACATTTATGCTTTAACAAGGAGATTCGCATGACTAAATTAGAGGATTTAATCAATTCTTTGGCATCCATCATTGTACGCTATCACGACACTCAAAAAGATGTTACTAAATTAATCGTCGAAAGCGATCAAACGCTACTCAGAAAAAAATCTCGTAGATATGCGATTGATATCATGCAAAATACGGAAGTCAAGTTTGACCAAAGACTTGGAAGATTAATCGATGCATGTACCAAAAAATATCCTGATCGTAAGCCCTTTCTTACATTCATATTAAAAGAAACTATTTTTCTAAAAGAACAACTTGATAGAAAAGTTCCATTTACTTCTGAAGAACTAGAAAAATTGAAGCAACAAATAAGTCAGCTTTTTATTGATAGTCGACAGCTATTAAAAATTTATAAAAATACCTCATACAAAGTAACCTACAGCAGCCTGGACGACAAAACCTTAGCCTATGATGATTTAAATGGTTTAATCAACGATGCTTATTATGGTAACCATTTTTGTAATTCAGGAGATATACTTCTTGACGAAGTTCTAGGTAGATTTCACATAACCATAGACTATACTGATGACGAAATTAAAGAGATCGCAGCAGCTCTGTGTCTTGAACATCAGAATGCCCTACTCGTTGCAGAACTTAAAAATCAAAAATTTGAATTAGAGTCTCAACAATCCACTTTGGTGTTACAAAAATCTGAGTTAGAAAGCCAGAAGTCTACATTAGAACTGCAAGTATCCCAATTAGAAAGCGATAAATCGATATTATCACGTCAAAAATTGGAACTAGAGGAACAACAATCCACCTTAAAGCTGCAAATATCTGAATTAGAGAATGAGAAATCTACTTTAATGGATAAAAATACTGAATTAGAGGAACAAAAATCTACATCAGAGCTACAAATATCTCAGTTAGAAGACGATAAATCGATATTAACTCACCAAAAATCTGAGTTAGAGGCGCAAAAATCTACATTAAAGCTTCAAGTATCTCGGTTAGAAAAAGATAAATCTACCCTCACTCACCAAAAATCTGAGTTAGAGGTACAAAAATCTACATTAAAACTTCAAGTTTCTCAGTTAGAAGAGGAGAAATCTACTTTAACACACCAAAAATCAAGCTTAGAATCAGATAAATCCTCACTAACACTTCAAAAATTAAAGCTTATGGAAACCAATAAAACACAGGAAAAAACTATTGAGGAATTGCATCGTGATTTGAAAAATGCTCAAGCAGAACTAGAAAAAACCCAATTAGAGTTTGAGAGCTTCAAAAAACAAAAAGCTGAAGAAGTACCGTTTACAAAACGCCCCTTCCCTTCTCTATATAGTGGTTTAGCTCCATTCTATTTACTCAACCAGCAAAAGGGAAAAGGAACATTTTTCCAATCGAAACTCTCTTCTGAAGAAGACATAGATATCGTTGAGGACAATACTAATACTTCACGGCCAAACGTCGATTAAATAAAGATTAGACATTAGATCCGCATCTTTTGCGTGTTTGCTGTATTGAAAGTGTTTTTATGGCGCTTCGTTTCATTGAATTTTTAAAAGAAAATTCAATGAAACAGTTAAAATCAGTATAAAATTCCTTCTCTTTTTTGCACAAAACTCGCAATCTTACTGAGAATCACTGTATAATACCCGCCAAATTTCATTTAAACCATATAACTCTATGAAAATGGCATACTTCTGGCGTAAAGGTCTATGGGCGCTGATGAGCCTACTTTTTCTTTTATTAGTAGTAGGTAGTTTTTTATACCTCTATCTTGAAAGTCAACTTCCTAATGTAGATTCATTAAAAACAGTACAATTACAAGTACCTTTACAAATATTCAGCAAAGAAGGTTTGCTGATTCAGGAGTATGGCGAAAAAAAACGCATTCCTGTTACTTACGATGAAATTCCCCCAATGCTTATTCATGCATTAATAGCCACAGAAGATCAACGTTTTTTTGAACATCCTGGCGTCGATGTTATGGGCCTTGGCCGTGCTGCAGTTCGCATGATAAAAACTGGAACAAAATCCCAGGGAGGTAGTACAATTACCATGCAAGTAGCACGTAATTTCTTTTTAAGTCGTAAAAAAACATTTTTACGTAAACTTAATGAGATTATGCTTGCCATAAAAATTGATAGAGAATTAAGCAAAGAGAAAATCCTTGAACTTTATCTGAATAGAATCTATTTAGGTAATCGCGCTTATGGTGTCGGTGCTGCAGCGATGGTTTATTTTGGTAAACCACTTAATGAATTAAACCTAGCAGAACTTGCAATGATTGCAGGTCTTCCTCAAGCACCTTCAACACAAAATCCTATTGCCAATCCCCTGGCGGCTAAAAAACGCCGTGATCATGTATTAGAACGCTTGTTAGAAGAACGTTATATCAATGAAGAGCAATATCAAAATGCGATTAACCAACCCATTACAGCTAAGTATCATGGTACTCCTATTGAAGTAAAAGCCCCTTATGTTGCAGAAATGATTCGTCAATCTTTATATGACAATTTCGGTCCAGATGCCTATACCAAAGGTTATAAAGTTTATACTACTATTGATGGAAAACTGCAAAATACAGCAAATAGTGTAGTAGAAAAGAATTTGATTGCTTATGATCATCGCCATGGATATAGAGGGCCTATTGCTACTATTGGTGAAAAAGACAGTAAATCTCTGCATGAAATTCAAAAAAATCTAGAGAAATATCCCGAACTTAATCATCTTTCCCCAGCCGTAGTAACCGAAGTACGAGAAAAAGATGCTACTGCTACATTACCAAATGGCCAAACTGTACTGCTCCCTTGGAAAAGTTTGTCATGGGCAAGACCAGCCCTTAAAAATGGGTGGGTAGGAAAAGCTCCCGTAAAAGCCATGCAAGTAGTTGCCGTTGGAGATATTATTTATGTTCATTCAACAAAAGAACATTGGGAATTAGCACAAATTCCTGAAGCAGAATCAGCAATGGTAGCACTTAATCCTAAAAATGGAGCCATAGAAGTTCTAGTGGGTGGATTCAACTTTCAAAAAAGTAAATTTAACCGGGCCACTCAATCAAGCAGGCAACCTGGTTCCAGCTTTAAGCCATTTGTCTATGCTGCTGCACTAAATAATGGTTATACTTTAGCAACGTTAATTAATGACGCCCCTATTGTTGTTGATGATCCAAGCCAACCAAATTTATGGCGTCCTCATAATGTAAACCTGAAATTTAATGGCCCAACGCGCTTAAAAACGGCTTTGGTTCAATCTAAAAATTTAGTATCGATACGTATTCTTGATGACATAGGTATCAATTACACGATAGATTTTCTTACTCGTTTTGGATTCAACAAAAAAGCATTGCCTAAAGGTTTATCCCTTGCGTTAGGAAGCTTGTCTATTAGTCCTATGGAATTAACCACTGCTTATGCTGTTTTTGCAAACGGCGGCTATAAAATAGAACCTTATCTTATCGATCACATTACGGACGCAGATGGAAAGATTTTATTGCAAGCGAAACCCACTGTTGTTTGCAACAACTGTGACAATATGGATCATTCTACTTTAGCTCCACGAGTCTTACCTGAAGATATTACCTTTTTAATGAATACCGCATTAAAAGATGTGATTCAACATGGCACTGCACGTGCAGCCAGAGTGCTTAATCGCCAAGATATAGCGGGTAAAACAGGAACAACTAATGATCAGGTTGATGCGTGGTTTGCAGGTTTTAATGCAGATCTTGTGGTGACAACCTGGATTGGTTTTGATAACCCTAAATCGTTACACGAATATGCTGCAGGACTTGCTCTTCCTTTATGGATTGACTTTATGAAAGTTGCCTTAAAAGGAAGACCTGAAAGCGAAATGAAACAACCAGAGAATGTAGTTGCAGTTCGTATTGATCCCAATAGTGGATTATTGGCCCGTCCTAATCAATCAAATGGTATCATAGAGTATTTTCGCAATAAGGAAGTTCCAGCAGAAGAAGAGCTTGCCCCTGTTTATAATGCAAGCAATGATCAGCAACAGCTGGCACCGGTAGAAGAGAGTTTGTTTTAGTCATTAGCTTGTGGAGATGTAACATCTGTTATTAAAAAGGAAAAAGTCATCTCCACATAGAAAGCTCATTCTCTATGCGATTTATATACACTTTGTGGCTTCTTCTCTAACGGAGTGATGACAACTTTTTTTAACTAAAATAGTTATATTCTTAACATTGATACTCCTTTCAAGCCTATTGTGTTAGCACGTTATTATTTGCAGAGAAACTAAAAAATGTCAGACGAGTTGATAAATTATAAAGCGATGCAAAAAGCAAGTTGGGGACTGTTTGCTCCTCTAGAGTTATTAACCACCCTAGTTGCGCCGAAATTGATTCAATTTTCTGGAATTAAAGCTCATGATCATATATTGGATGTAGGATGTGGAACAGGAGTGACCGCGATTACCGCTGCTCGTATAGGAGCCAACGTATCAGCGCTTGATTTGAGCCCGACACTATTAGAAAAAGCGGAACTAAATACACAATTAGCTCAGGTTGCTATTGATTTTAAAGAAGGTGATGTAGAGCAACTACCTTATCCTGATGCAAATTTCGATGCGATTTTAAGCCAGTTCGGCCATATGTTTGCTCCCAATGCACAAAAAGCAATCGATGAAATGCTTAGAGTTTTAAAACCTAGTGGTGTGATAGCCTTTTCTACCTGGCCGCCTGATGATTTTGTTGGTCAATTGTTTGCATTAGTCAGTAAGTATAATCCTCCGCCACGTAGCATTGATCCGCCAGTAAAATGGGGGGATCCCGAATATGTTAAATATCGATTAGGTAACCGTGTAACAAATGGATGCTTTGATTATGGCATAATGCATGTACCAACAATGAGCCTAGGGCATTATTTGAATTCTATTGAAAAAAGCTTAGGACCTGTGGCAAATCTAGTAAAACGCTTTGGAAGCGACTCATATGAAATGAATAAATTTCGAATTGAAGTTCGTGCTCTTGCTGAAAATTATTATCATGACAATATCATTCATCAAACTTATATGATGTATCGGGCAGTCAAACTTACTTAATTCATGATTCAGGTAATTAATTACAACTTCATATAATCTTCCAAGCATGAGGGAAGCAAAAAAAGCGGTGTCTCCTAGGCGAACAGTTAATTCTATTAAATATAAGCTTGACAAAAACAGAACATCCACCGACACTTAGTCGTCAAGCTTTATTAGCCTTTATTGAATGGTTTCAAAACCAAAACCACTGGCAAAACACATCAAGCCATAGCTAAGAACATAGTCAAAGCTCACGGAAGATATCGAAATCTTAGTTAATGTTGTGTTTTAGTTTAGACTGATCAAAAATAGCCCCCAAGGACACAGAATAAAAGTGCACGCCCTAACATAACGCTTAAGGTTAAAACGGCAATAATTAACAAATAAAGCATCTATACGTTTAACATAACGCGAGACATTACTGGAGCAAGGAATTAAAACTTAATGAACAATAGTAGTAAATCTTCGTATCTCTTTTTAATTTTAATCTCATTTCTTTTATTGCTACGAATATTCTTTATGTTTAAGTCTAATTTATTAGTTGAAGAAGCATATTATTGGAATTATTCGAACCACCTTGATTTTAGTTTTCTTGATCATCCACCTATGGTTGCTATTTTGATTAAATTGGGGACCTTAATTTTTGATATAAATGAATGGGGGGTACGCTTTGCGACAATTCCTTGCTGGATTTTAACCTGCTACTTTAGCTTTAAATTAACAACATTAATACGAAAGGAAGCAGGATTGTATGCAGTAGTATTACTGTCCATAATGCCATTTTTTTTTATACATTCTTTAATTATTACCCCTGATATTCCTCTTATTCTATGTTGGTCGGCAACTCTGTATTATCTTTATCAGGGACTTGTTTTAGATAGATATAACAGTTGGTACTGGGCAGGAATGTGGATTGGTTTAGGACTCCTTTCAAAATATACCATTGTACTGTTAGGATTATCAACAATAACCTATTTAATATACGACCCTGAATCCCGAAGATGGTTCTTGCGTAAAGAACCTTATTGTTGCGCGTTAATAGCATTCATTATATTTATGCCTGTTATTTATTGGAATGCTACTCATGATTGGGCATCTTTTTTATTTCAAAGCTCACGACGATTTCATGATTATTATGCTTTCTCTTTTCATAAATTAATTGCTTTAGTCCTGGCGTTTTTAACTCCTACTGGTATTTTTGGTGCATGGCTTTTATTCTCACAGAAATATTCGAAAAAATTTATAGCGATTAAAACAAAATACTTTTTTCAAATTTATATTGTTGTTCCACTTTTATTTTTTTCCTTGTTTAGTTTATTTCATGGAATAAAAATGAATTGGATTGGTCCCATCTTTCTAGCTATTATACCGTGGCTTGCACTCTTAATAGCTGATAATCAACACATACTCGGTATGACTTTTCGTAAAAGTTGGGCCATAACTTCTGTCATTACGGTTTTTATTTATAGCAGTATTATTTATTGTATTTTGTCCGATAAGCCGGAAAAAATTAATCATTATTTTTTTGAAAAATTAATTCCTTGGGATAATCTTACCTGGGAAATTCATCACATTGCCCAACAATTGGAAGATAAAACTCATAATGCGCCTATTATCTTACCTCTAGATACTTATAATATTGCAAGCGAGCTTGCTTTTTATCAAAAAAAATACTTCGAAGAAGGACAAATAAATACTTCATATGAAGTTATTGGTTGGCATGTTTTTGGTTTAAATAGTTTAATGTATCAATATTGGGGAAATATAGAGAAGGCTAATGGTAAAATTTTAATTTTAGTTTCCCCCAAAATTTCCTTTTTTTCACATCCCCAAGTGAAGCAAAAAACAATCTCTTTAACTACTGTAAAACCTATCCATTATCATGATGAGAATGGGCATGAATCGCCAGCTTTTTATTATAAAATTGTTAAGATGATTTAGTATAAAGATGCTGTTAAGTCCATGAAGAATACTTCATCTCTAGGATTCAACAACATCTTTAGGATTATCGCCCAGCCAGGGCTATAGCAGCAGGTGTATACTCATAACCTAAATCACGAGCAACTGCTTCAAAAGTAATTTTACCTTGATGAACATTCAATCCATTAAGTAAGTGCTGATCATTTAATAAAGCCAGCTTCACCCCTTTAGTAACAATACTTAAGACGAAAGGCAAAGTTGCATTATTCAAAGCAAAAGTTGAAGTCCTTGGCACAGCTCCTGGCATGTTTGCAACACAGTAATGAACTACATGATCAATAACATACGTTGGTTCTTGATGTGTCGTTGGACGACTTGTTTCAAAACATCCACCTTGATCAATAGCAACATCTACTAAAACTGATCCTGGGCGCATTGAACGAAGCATAGCTCGAGTTACCAATTTAGGCGCTGCTGCTCCAGGAACCAAAACTGCTCCAATCACTAAATCAGCTCTAGCAACATATTTTTCTATAGTATCAGCAGTAGAATAAACAGTATTAATCTTAGAGCCAAATTGAAAATCTAATTCATTTAAGCGCATTAAAGAACGATCAAGTACGGTTACTCGCGCTTCCATACCCATAGCCATGCGTACTGCATTAGTACCAACCACTCCTCCACCAATAACCACCACATTGGCAGCAGCAACTCCGGGCACACCACCTAATAAAACACCACTACCTCCCTGAGCCATTTCCAAACAATGCGCACCTGCTTGAATAGACATACGACCAGCAACTTGAGACATAGGTGTTAATAATGGCAAACCACCATCATCTTGAGTCACCGTTTCATAAGCCACTGCTGTGACACCAGACTCTTTAAGCATACGTGTTTGATGTGGATCTGGAGCCAAATGCAAATAGGTAAATAAAGTTTGGCCTTCACGAAGACGTTTGCATTCAATAGGCTGTGGTTCTTTTACCTTCACAATTAATTCGGCCCTAGAATACACTTCATCAGCAGTATCAACAACTTCAGCCCCGGCGTGCCGATAATCATCATCAGAGATACCAATCCCTAAACCTGCACCCTTCTCAACAATAACTGAACTTCCTACTCTGATAATTTCCCTAATACTAGAAGGAACAAGACCCACACGATTTTCTTGAGGTTTAATTTCTTTTGGAACACCTACTAACATACTTTCTCCCCTCTAACGATTTTTTAATTGTTCGATTAACTGTGGTACTAATTCAAATAAGTCGCCAACCAAACCGTAATCTGCAATTTGGAAAATAGGCGCATCTTCATCTTTATTTATTGCAACAATCACTTTGGAATCTTTCATTCCTGCTAAATGCTGTACAGCACCGGAAATCCCGATAGCAATATAAAGCATAGGTGCAACTATTCTTCCTGTTTGTCCTACTTGATAATCATTAGGAACAAAACCAGCATCAACAGCAGCACGAGAGGCCCCTACTGCAGCCCCAAGAACATCTGCTAACTCTTCGATTAATTTAAATTTCTCAGCACTTTGCAAACCCCGACCGCCCGAAACAATAATTTTGGCACTTCCTAAATCAGGTCTTTCCGATTTACTTAATTCATGTTTGACAAATTGAGTTCGTTCAGCAAAAACCTCTTTATCGATGACCTCAATATGACAAACCGCTTGGTTGGCTGTTATCGGGGTAAATGCTGTTGATCTAATTGTTAATACTTTGATGGGATCCAAAACACGCACTGTTTCTATAGCATTACCTGCATAGATTGGATGTTCAAAAGTATTTGCATCAATTATCTTGCTTACATCGGAAACTTGAGCCACATCTAATTGTGCAGCAATACGTGGTGCAATATTTTTACCAAAAGTACTAGCAGAAACTAATATATTATCAAATGAGCGTGCAAATGAAAGCACTAAATCACTAATTTGTTCTGCTACCGGATGCTTATAGCAGGGCTTATCAATACACCAAACCACATGAGCTCCTGCAAAGCTCGCAGCTTGTTCTGCCACTGATTTACATTCATGTCCTATCACTAATAAAGTTGGCTTATCGTCCAACTCTAATGCTGCAGCTAAAGCATTACGAGTAGATGGATGTACTATTTTATTATCATGTTCAACAAGTACTAAAGTGCTCATTGCTTCTCCCTATCAAAGCACTTTGGCTTCATGATGTAATTTATTTAATAACTCAGTCACTGATTCAATTTTCACACCAGCACTGCGAATCGCAGGTGCGGTCACCTTTAATACTTCAATATGCTTTTTAAGTGACAATCCCATATTTTCTAATTCGAATACATCTAACGGTTTCTTTTTCGCTTTCATGATATTTGGAAGGCTCGCATATCGAGGCTCATTCAAACGTAAATCGGTACTCACAATAGCTGGCAAATGCACACTTAGAGTCTCTAAGCCCCCATCTATTTCACGAGTTACCTGAAGAAGAGTACCATTTGGCTCGATTTTGGAAGCATAAGTAGCTTGTGGCCAATTTAATAAAGAAGCTAACATTTGTGGCGTCTGATTACTGTCATCATCTATAGCTTGTTTACCCATTAACACCAAATCTGGTTTTTCATCTTCACTAATTTTCTTTAATATTTTAGCGATATTTAGGCTTTCAAAAGAATCTTGGGTTCGTACCAAAATTGCTCTATCAACACCTAAAGCTAAAGCATGGCGCAATGTTTCCTGTGCACTGTCCCCACCAATACTTACTGCAACAACTTCAGTCGCCCAGTTTTTTTCACGCAAACGTAATGCTTCTTCAACAGCAATTTCATCAAATGGATTCATTGCCATTTTGATATTTTGTGTTTCAACTCCGGTATTGTCCGATTTGACTCTAATTTTTACATAAGGATCAATTACACGCTTCACTGCCACGAGAATTTTCATAATTCCTCACTGGATAATCAAAACAAACGCATCTTGCCAGAGATACGGTATCTAATTCAAGGGAAAGTAACAATTTAAACAAAATTTACCGTAGTGTTTGTTTATAATTCTACTATGCTGTTCAAAATAGCTTGATTTTTTACGCTGTGACGCTTACAAGCACACTACTAAAAATCAAAATATTTTGACCCAAGTTTGTGCATTGTATACCGCCCCTAACGATTCGACAACGTCATCTGATTTACCATATTCCCTGTTAATAAACGAATCACTCGATCAGCTCGATCAACTGCTAATGCAGTATTACCAGTATAAACATTTGAGTCTTGTTTCACCAGGAGTAACCTCTCAGAAGCTTTTTTTATTTTTTCCTCTACTTCTATATCATTCTCTTTATCGATAACACGCATGTGGAGTAAAAATGCTTCTAACGATCGAGATTTTGCTCCTCCTGCGCGCCAATTTTTAAAAAATTGCTGATCCAATAATCCAAGGTATGACTCAATAGGGGCTGCAATCATTTTTAGTTCTGGAGTTCTAAAATTTTCAACAGTACTTTGATTTTGACTTGCTAGAACTAATTCCTTACATATTGACACATCACTAGGCTCTTCATAGGGATCCTTCGTAGTTGAAGAAACCGCAATAAGAGGAGTTAAAAGAGCGGAGCCAATCTGTAAACTCACATCATAAAATTGGCGCGTCGCCCAGAAAGTCATTTCAAGTAAACGAACCAATAAAGTTGTTGTCGCTGTTGCTGTCACTGCACTAATCTTCTGTAATGTTTCACCCAGTTTTTGTAATTCCTTAGATTGACTACTCCCCAGGAATTGTCCACTTTTTAATAAAGCAAAATAAAGCGCATAAACAGCAAATAGCTCTTCTGCAAAAACAAAAGTTCCAAAACTGATAAATACCATAGGAAGAAACGAGATTAGAGCACGTAGTCCCGTTGGTTTTATCTTACCAACTTCATCAAAATAGCTGGTGGACTCATCTAATAAACCTAAGAGGCTGGCATAAAAATGACGCTCGGTATAAGTTCTAGAGCGATTTTTTAACATTTCCAACCACCTTTTTAAATCTTCGCGAGTAGTAATTTCATCAAACTGAATGGGTTTAAAATCTTGTGGTGAAGTTAATTTCTCATAACAAAGCATTAACGTTTTAAAACATGCTCCATCACTACGACCTTCAGATAAATTTTGCTCAAGCCATTCAATTTCAGGACCAAATGTAGAACGATGATCTGGATGAAACTGAACTGCTATTTTTTTATAATTTTTGCGAATTTTTATTTTGTCCGGACCATCTTTTAATAATAGCTTATTGATAAATCTAATAAAATCAGCATCTAAACGTAAAAGGGTTGTTTTATTCAAATGACTCAAATAACTTTTTTTTTCCTCATCATAACTGGCATAAATGCTAACCAGAGTTTTTAATTCCGTTTCTATACTCATCAGCACTCCTTTGCATTAGTTATGGATCGATACTGTTACACTTAAGATTGCAATTTTACTCCGAACAATACCACCCATTTTTTTGAACCAACCTTCTTTTTAAGATATTCAGTAAAAAAGCTCACTACTAATACACTAATATAAAAGGCACTCATCACATCACTCAAATAATGAAAACATAATAAAATTCTTGATAGAGCCACTAAAAATGCAAGAATAAGTAAAAGATAAAAATAACGCGGAAAAAGTACCCCTAATCCTGTGGCTAAACTGACAACAGTTGTTGTGTGCCCTGAAGGAAAAGACCAGTAATTACTGCTCAATTTAAACCAATAAAACCCAAATTCATGACTCGAAAACAATAAATCAGGGCGAGCACGACTTAAGGCAACTTTCAGAATCACACAAACAAAATTCGCAATAAAAACACAACCTAACAAATACCAAGACCTTGCTTCGTATAAGGGATTAATCTTAATATAATGAAAATATAATCCTGCGATAAAAAATAAAGCAATATAAGCAATCCATTTGCCTAAAGCAGTTAATATCTCTAATAAAGGAACTTTGGTCCCTAGATCTAATTGATGCAAATAAATTGCCAAAGATCTATCAACAAAATAATAGGCTACAATAACGGAAATTGCATAAACAAAAATAACCCAAGGTTTTTTCATAAAATAAGCTGTTTTTTCAAATTGTGTCATCAATCAATCCTTATTAACGTAAATACCAAGGTATTGTAATTACAATAATACGAGGCTCTCTTTCTAAAAAAAGTAACGCACGTAAACCTGTTGCATGAATATTGTGTAATAAATACTCATACCATTTAGGCTCTACTAATTCAGGTATAATAATCGCAATAAGTTCATTTTTCCTGTCTTTTCTTACCTTACTTACAAAATTTAATAAGGGTTTATAAATACGGCGATATGGAGATTTAATAATTTCAAGTTTAGGAATCTTTTTATCTGCCTTTTGAGCGGGTATCTCAATTTTTTCATGCCAAAGTTTTTGCAATCCCTCAACATCCTCATAACCAGCATCGATAAAAACAGCCGTAATATCCTCTGAAAGTAACATTCCAAATTGTATTGCTTTTTCGGCGATTAAATCTAGGCCATGTATTGGGATAATAACTATAGGGGGTTTTAAGGAGTTAGGATTTATCTGAATTGGATTTTTAATTTCATGGGCAATTTTTTTATAATGAAGTTTTATACGGTGCATTAAAAATGCGAGTGTGGGTGCTAGAACAATAATTATCCAAGCACCTTCTATAAATTTTGTAATGATAATAATAAGTAGGGCAATTGCAGTTACCAAGGCACCTAATGCATTGACTATTAACTTATAACGTACTTTGCGATTTTCTTGGCGTAGCCAATACATTACCATACCACTCTGAGAAAAAAGAAAAGCACTAAAAGCACCCACAGCAAATAATGGAATCAGGTTACTCGTAATTCCATTAAAAGCAATGAGGATGATAGCCGAAAAAATTGCCAGAATGACAATACCGACTGAAAAAACCAGACGCCGTCCACGCTCAGCAAAAAAATAAGGCAAATAATTATCTTCGGCAAGTAAACGACATACTCTGGGAAAACCTGAGAAACTAGTTTGTGCAGAATAAGCAAGAATAATAAAAATACTAACAATTGAAATATAATAAAAAACGCCTTTTCCTGTGGTAACCATAACCAATTGTGACAATATAGTCTGATACCCAGGCTGATTTTGATTCATAGCTACAATATGATAAGCAGGACATAAGTAGCCTATGAGTATTAAAAAAAGAGCTAGAGTAATAACAATTATAGTTAAGGTCCATTGTGCATTACGAACAGTGGGTTTATGAAATAGAGGGACTGCATTACTGACAGCCTCAACTCCCGTCATGGCAGTTAATCCATTGGCAAAAGCCGTTAACAACATCCAAAATGTTAATGCTTCAAACGAACTCGTTTGTATTTTTGGAGGTTCATGAACCGGATGTGGATGCCCACCGCTAAACCAAATATCTACCACACCAATGCACATAGCAATTAACATACATAAGATAAATATAAATACTGGAATTAAAAAAAGAGTTCCTGTTTCGCGAATTCCTCGTAAATTAATTAAGGTAAGCATGAGTAAGATAACAAGACATAATATAAGAGTATAGGGTTGTAATGATGGAAGCGCTGAAACTATTGCACCAACACCCGCTGATATTCCGACGGTAACATTCAACAAATAATCCAATATCAAGGAAATTGCTGCACCTAAACCGTATTTTTTACCTAAATTATCACTAGCGACAATATAAGCACCACCTCCATTTGGATAAGCTGCTGTCGTTTGCAAATAAGAAAAATACAAAAACAAGAGAACAAGAACCACAAATAAAGAAACAGTAAAAAAATGATTTAGTCCTACTATTCCTGCTGGTAATAAAATGGTGAGTGCGGCTTCCGGACCATAAGCGGTCGAAGATAAAGCATCTAATCCTAATGCAGGAATACCTGTTAGAACAGACAATTCTTGTTTCTTTCTTGCTTTTAAAGTAAGAGGCTTTCCTAAGATTTTATTAATTAATGACATATCCCTATCATTTCATTATGTTTTGATCTATTGTAACCATTCAATAAATCATAATCAAAGTTTCCCATTTGAATTATGGAGTTTATTTAGATCCAGAGCCTACCTGTCTGCGTTGGGGTAAAAAGATCCACTACTACCATTAAGTTAGGTTAGCCTTAAGTTTTACTCGACATGTTAAAAAGCCAAACGACGGATGGGGTCTTAACTTAACGTGGATTTACTTAGCGCCGTTGGCTGAGAAGGTATTTAGGTCGTCTCGAAATCTTAGCACAGCACTTGAATTTGTACTAAGGCTTCGAGATAGTGCTTTGCGCTTCCTCAGCCCGAACGGCTCTAAGTAAACCCATGTTCGCTTATAAGAAGCTCATATTAATGACCGTGAGGAGGTAATGATTCGCTTTCTTCAACTAGATCGCATGGACCATTGCCACTTGCTCAACAGGTGCCTTAGTTTGAGATGTGGTTGTTTTTTCGTTAAAAAACCGATGCTTCCTTGAGTCAGATCTTAGAGAGGTTAAAATATCCTCCTTCATCGACTCCATCCAACTTGGAGTATCTCTATATCCTCCAAGGCAATATCTTTGCCACGCCCCATCTAGCTTCATTTCAATAAAACAATGATCGGAGTTAACGACAACAGAAACAGGAACTTCAGGGTATAAATGTTTCATTTCTTCTTTAAATGCAATGGCTCTTAAGCGACAACTTGCAATACCCAGGTTTCGCGCTTCCTTAAGATATTCATATCCATTGTGAATGCTGACTCCGATAGAATCGCGTAATGCTCCATGATCTTTGCCAAACTTTAGGTATTTCATTAATAAACGATGAATTTCTGGATGCTCTGGATTCTTTGCTAAGGTATTAAATACAGGATTTGCTCTATAATGTTTGGACATACGCAGCAGTAAATGCACTGTCGTATCAACAGGAATTGCATTGGGTTTGGCTAACCGAATGTAGTAGAGATGATTTTCTTTAGAATATTTTATCTCAAAATCATCTTTTTTTAATCCTTTAATCGCAATATCCACCAAAGTTTCATTGGGATCTAAGGAAGGCAAAGCTTGCCAGTCTCTTGTGAGACAAAAATTCTTTTCTCCTTCAAATAGCGTCAATGCTGACTCTTCTTTCCTTCTTTTTATTAGCTCTTTTGTGATTCCCTTTGCATGAAATTTATACTTACAATAAGCCAGCTTTTCAGTAGCATTCATTCCTAGCAATTCGAAATATTGGAATGGAGAAGATGGAGTCTTATGAATCGTTAAATCAGAATATACTTCATTACGGTAATACTTACTTGATGGAGTCAAAGTGGTTAAATCAACAGACTTAAACACAGATTTTCTGTATTGAGGCTGAGAAACAAAAGCCTTAGTATCGATACCACTTTGAAAAGTTCTTTGCTTCACATTCACCCGTGCCGCAATACGCTCCTTGAGTTGTTGCAATCCAACTCGCTCTGCTGGATTATTTTCGACATTTGCAATCTCAACATCAAGAATATCTTGCTTCGCCTGGCCCAAATGATAATCATCAAGTTTTGCTGCAAACAAGGGAGCAACATGATCGAGTTTTGCTTCTAGCGTTTCACGATCCTCGACTAGATTCTGACATGCTTTATAGTCAAGAAATTGTATCTTTGTTATATCTAATTGTTGTTGTTCTGCCTGTTGAGTCAGTATAGCTCTCGTTGCCGGCATTAACTTAGCAGCTAACAAATCGTCAAAATCTTCGCCATTGATGGCTTTTTGCAAAGATTCTTTGTTCATGTTAACCAGTTGTCCATTCTCCCAAGTATATAAAGAATGCCCTGCGGCAAGTAAATCAATCATATGTTCCAGTAAAAGCTCACGTTTATTTGTTGGCCAGCTAGAGAATGACCAATCTGCAAAAATATATATTTGACTTTTTGCAGCACTTTCAGGATGCATACATTTTTTTTCTTGAGTATTTTTATCCTCTATAATCCCTCTAGAAGGTTTATTGTTTAATTTCTCTACCGCTTCACGAATATCACCATCAAAAATACCTTGGGTTCGTGCAAATGCGCGTACATTAGAATACGAAGTTGCTGGAAACCACTCTCCTAAAAGCCCAGTTTTTCTTTGCAGTGTAGGAAGTAACGTTGCAATAAGCTTTAAACCAACATCAACCTGCAAATTAACGGGATATGCTTGAAATTTAGGATTACGGAAAGGCAACAACAGCTTTTTCAAATCAGATGCTTTTTGCCGGTCTGCTTCATTAGCCCACCACTTGGATTCGATTCGCATAATTTCATTATCAACCACCTCTAACAAAGTACTCACCAACTTGCGACCTGAGGAAGGTAAAATCTGCAAAGTAAACGGTGGAAGTAATTGTTCTTGTGCCGCAATCATATCCTCAAAATCATCGAATTGTTGTTGCTTAACTGTACTTTCGACCTGTATTTTTCTTTTTGTGGCTTCTCTAAAACCTGCCTCCAAAGTTTTTGGTAACACATGTCTCCCACGATCTACCAAATTAGGATCTACTTGATTCAGAACTTGTATTAGATTGCGTGAACAATAAGTAGCTTCCGAGGGGGGATTTTTTTCTCTATCTGTCTTATCTTGGCCTGACCATTTAAAAAAAGATTTGATAAGAACCCAAAGACTAGTACGCACTTTTCCTTGAGTATGAAGCTTTTCGGTCAGCTTCACTTGCTCTAAATACGCATCAAGAAATTGCTGCCTTATTTTACTGTCGGTATGCTTAAAAAGTAATAAACTTGAATTAACTACAGGGAGAATTTCAGCTTGCCCTGTAGCACGCCAAAAAGTGACTAATAGTTGAATTAAGCGATCTTTATTCTCTTTAGATGCAGCAAGAAATTGTTCAATAAGCTCATCTTTATCCTCTACCCCTTTCATATTTTTAGCCAATCGCTTCATCCAGCGAGGACCAGTTGCAAGTGCTTCTTTGATGCGGGTAGCAGTAAACTCTTTAGTACAGTAATTTAAAAGCAGTACAGATAGCTCTTCCACAGTTTTTTCTTGGAGGGTTTTAGTAAATGACTCCGTAGATAAGGATAGTTTTCGCTCAAAATTATGACAAATAATGCCATATTTATTCTTTTCGGTGCAAACAAAGACAGAAATAACTTCTCTATGTCCATGTTTGCTCCGAGATGTTGTTAGTGATTGTGCTGCTTGCTTAAATAGAGCCAAGGGCTTTTTGCTATTGGTCACCACAAACAAAATATCGCCTGGATCAATAGCGCAGTCATTCATCACTAACATGATGACTCTCCTAATAGATTAATTACCGATGACCATGGAAATGACTGTGTGCGTAAGGATGGCCATGATGATGGCTATTACCAGACAGCAAAGAAGTTTCACTAGTAACTACTGAAGTAATAAGAGTAGCGAGATCATCATCATTGACTCCAGGTTGTTCCATCCCTTTAGTAATTTCATCGATGGAATCATTAGAAAAATCAACTTCTTTTAATCGAGATGCTACATCTCCTGGTTTTGAAAATGATACAGCAACGACTTCTCCGGCATGCTTTTTTAATTGTGCAAGAAAAGGCTCTCTTCTGCTTTCACTAGTAGAAGTTCCTTCAATTGCCTTATATCTTCTTATTACAGAATCCACATACTTAATAGCATCTTGGTTATCTCTAAGCGATTCATGTTTGCTTTTTTGAAGCAGTGTTTCATATTGAGGTCCAAGTGTTTTACCTAAAGCATCTTTCATTTCAGGTGTTAACGGATTTAACATTGGCATTTTCTCTCCTAGACTAGTTAAATTTGGCCCGCATTCTATCACCCCAAGATCAATCAATCAACTTATTGGTTTTTATTTGAACTTTTTGGTTTGAGGCACTTTATTTTATTGTAAAAATTCTGTTTTTACATCGTATTGCATGAGTAGGATTCTAGTCTACATGGCTCAGAGTCTGTAGATTAACGAGTAGCTCATAAATCAGCTCCCAACGGCTTACAACTCAGATTATAAAAAAATAATGTCGATAATGACCATATTTTGACCTTTTTTTTACTTGTTATTTCAAGTCACAATTCGTTAGAATCAGAGTACTTTGATCATGAGTCATTTTTAATGTTGGAATTTACTTTAATTCAAAAAATATGCATTTGGGCTATTCCTATTTTGCTTGCAATCACCTTACATGAAGCAGCCCATGCTTATATCGCCTATCGATGCGGAGATACTACTGCAAAAATGTTTGGTCGTTTAAGCATAAATCCCATCCGTCATATTGACCCTATAGGTACGATACTCATTCCTTTGTTAGTTGGTGTTTTGACTCAGTTTAATTTTGTTATTGGTTATGCCAAACCAGTACCTATTAACTGGAGACAATTTCGTCACCCTCGCCGCGACATGATTTTTGTTACTCTTGCAGGACCTTTTGCAAACATACTTATGGCATTCTTATGGGCAGCTTGTTATAAAGTTTCTCTAATTCTCAATCCTGGATCCTCGATGCCTGTACTTTTTCTTTATGCCACAGCCCAAGCTGGGATATTGATCAACTTGATTTTAGCTACTTTAAATTTGCTTCCCATCCCCCCATTAGATGGTAGCCGAGTAGTGAGTAGTCTTTTACCTCCTAAACAAGCCATCGCTTATGAAAAAATAGAACCTTACGGATTTTTTATTCTACTTCTTTTAGTATTTACTGGAGCTTTGGGGATCATATTAACACCATTGATCAATTTAGGTTTAGTTACACTTAGTGCCATTTTCAATATATGAACATTTTAGCTGATGCTTCCCTTCCAGGATTAGAGCAAGCTTTTCCTAAGCCTTTTAACTTAATACGTTATTATCATGCCGATGAACTTGCTCACTTACTTGTTGGACAAGATATACTTCTTTGTCGTTCTACTCTTAAAGTAAATCGAACTTTATTAGAAAATCATTCGATAAGATATGTAGCTACTGCAAGCTCTGGCACTGATCATCTCGATCGCTCCTGGTTAAACTCACAACAGATTCAAATCATAGATGCCAAAGGGTCAAATGCTCGAGCTGTTGCTGATTATGTGGTTGCCTGTATTGCCTTTCTAGAGCAACACCATTTTATTCAAGCACATAAAGCAGGTGTAATAGGTTTAGGTAAGGTGGGAATCCAAGTCTCTGCTCGATTGCAAGCAACAGGTTTCCAAGTAGTTCACTATGATCCACTCAAAGCGATGCGTGAATCTGACACTTTTCAAAGTTGTTCTCTAGAAGATTTGTATCAAGCTGATCTTATATGCATTCATGCAGAACTACATGACAATCCACCCTTCCCAAGTCGTCATTTAATCAATCAAAATTTTCTGACACAATTAAAGCCTGGCTGCATTATTATTAATGCCGCACGCGGAGGAATTGTTGATGAAAGTGCCTTGCTTAATGAATCTAAGCCTTTGATCTATTGCACTGATGTATTTCTAAATGAACCAACAATTGATAAACGTATTATTGATAAAGCGGTACTTTGTACACCTCACATAGCAGGCCACAGTATTGAAGCAAAATATGCTGCTGTAACTATGGTTAGCACATCTTTACATCAAATTGCGAATTTGCCAATTCCTCAATTTTTCACGCCCCAAATGATAAAAACTATGCATATGGAAAAAAATAAATCATGGTATGAATCCGTATTAACCCTTTATAACCCCATTGAAGAAACATTGTCTTTAAAAAAAGCTATAGATAAAAAGTCTGCGTTTATAGAATTACGCAAACAGCATCAAAATCGTCATGATTTTTGTCAGTATTCTATGGAATGGATTTGTGATAAAAAAACGAGATCCTTATTGGGAATGTAAATCAATAAAAGTGCTCCATAATTGTATTTAATGTCATTAAGATTAACTTTGTTCATTGTAAATTAGCAAATCAAATGATACTCTCATACCGGTTTTTATAAAAATAAAGGAGTATTTATAATGTCTTTAGGAACAAAGTTAGCCTCTTTCACAGCTGCTTTAATTTTTGCTGGTTCTACTTTTGCCCAAGATGTGGTATGTCCTGATCTCAGTGAAATCCAAAAAATAGGAATCAATCAAGCCTCAATAGTTGATAGAAATCATTATGTAGGCTACTCAGTTCACCACTACAACACAGATTCGGATTGGGGCTTCGCCATTGGACCCGTAAAAGCAAGTTCAGAGGAAGAAACTCTAGAAAAAACCAATCAAATCTTATCAAAGATGAGTGGCTTTGGCATTCCTGACTCATATAATGATGAGGTAATTTGTTTTTATGAATCAGGCCAGAAAGACGTTTTGGCAGTCGCTATCAAAGGATATTATGAAATCTCCCCAATGAAATTAAAACAGTTGATGTATAAAGCACATTAAAAATCAATGCCTGGGCGAAATTTGACGCAGAATGCGCTCAGGCTAAATCAAAAACACACGTATAATCATTTATCTTGGGATCAATCTTCTTACTACCTCTTGATCAGAAAATTGATATTTCACTGTACCAATCTGCTGATACGCTTCATGCCCTTTTCCTGCGATCAGAATCACGTCGTTTTCATCTGCTTTATTTAAAGCATAAGCAATTGCTTCCTCGCGATTGACTAATTGAATCACTTTAGAAGAGAGAACGATGCCTTGTGAAATTTCATTGATAATTACTTGTGGCTCTTCAGTACGGGGATTATCACTCGTAATAACTATTTGATCCGCCAGCTTATCAGCAACTTTTCCCATAATGGGTCTTTTGGTTTTATCTCTATCGCCACCACAACCAAAGACTACCCATAAACGTCCTTTTTTCAATTGATTTAAAGTCATTAAAGCGTTCTCTAAAGCATCAGGCGTATGAGCATAATCAACCAAAACATACGGGGAATGGGCAACAATTTCCATACGCCCTGGAGCAGCTTTTAATTGGGACATTACCTCTACTACCTGTTCAGGAATATAATTAGCAGCTAATAAACTACTAAATATTGCTAAACTATTGTAAATATTAAATTGCCCTAAAGATTTTATGTTTATTTGATGCTGGCCCCAAGGTGAGTGCACTTCGATTTCCGTGCCATAAATATCCATAAACCAGTTTTTAGCTCTAACATCACAATCTCGATGTATTCCATAAGTTAATTTTTTTACGTGTGGTTTAATCGCAGCAGCCATAATGTTATGATGAGAATCATCTTGATTAATAATAGCCCACTCTAAAGACTCTCTGGCAAATAATAAAGACTTTGCAGTAGCATAATTTTCCATACTTTGATGATAATCTAAATGATCTAGAGTCAAATTAGTAAATATAGCTTGCTTAAATTCAAGAGCATCAACGCGATGCTGTGCAAGTGCATGAGAAGACACTTCCATACATACTTGTCGCATATCCTGACGCTTATATTGATGCAATAATTTCTGTAAACATAAAGAATCGGGAGTTGTATTATCTAATAGTTGTAATTCATTCACATTGCCTTGGCCAATAGTACCTATATAGGCAGCTTTTTGTCCTAGTAAATGATGTGCTTGAGCAAGTTGATATGCAATTGTTGTTTTTCCATTAGTGCCTGTCACGCCTGTTATATTTAAAAAACATCCTGGATTATCATAAAACTGTTTTGCAATATGAGAAAGTTGCATCGATAGTTCTGGTACAGGAATACAAGGAACTGATTCAAGTAATATGCAGTTTTTAGGAAAATTGGCAGGATCATAAGCAACTGCAACTGCTCCAGAGGCGATAGCCTTATCTATAAATAAACGACCATCAGCTGCAGTACCTGCATAGGCAATGAACAAATCTCCCGGATGAACTCGGCGGCTGTCATTTTCTAGACCAGTAATCATACAATCTGTTGGCGATTGTTTTATCCAAGGCTTTAATAATTGAGAAAGTTTCATTAACTTGTTCCTAATAGTTAAAATGTAGCCCAGCGCCTTAAGTTAACAGCAATTATGGGTAAGGATGTAATTATAAGTTATCGAACCGTTCGGGCTAAGGAGACGTTTTTTACGCCGTCTCAAAGCCTTGGCACCAGGTTCGAAAGTACCTGTCAAGGCTTCGAGACGGCGCTGGCGCGCCTCCTCAGCCCGAACGGTTCGTATAACCCGATCTCTTATCCACAACTCACGTAGTCATCCTCACAACGACTGGGGTCTATTTTTGATACAGCACTGTGCTACCTTTATCAATGAATTCCCGCCTGCACAGAAAAGAGAAAATTTACCCCACTAACTCATCCGTAGGTATATTAAACAATCTCAACGATCCGGACATGACTTTGGTAAACAAAGGAGCTGCAACAGCGGCAGCATAATATCCTTTACGAGAGGGTTCATGGATTATAACCACCACAACAAATTTAGGTTTTGAAACAGGTGCAATACCGACAAAACTTGCGGTATATTTTTTATCTTTATATCCATCCTTTCCTGCTACACGAGCTGTTCCGGTTTTCCCTGCTACACGATATCCCGGTACTTTTGCGGCTCGACCAGTTCCATCTTTCATAACCGCTTCCATCATATGTAGAACCTGTTGTGCTGTTTCAGGTTTTATGACTTGTGCTCCAGGAGTGGGTGGATCATTATGCAACAATGTCACCGGAATCAATTGTCCTTGATTTGCAAAAATCATATTAGCCTTTGCCAATTGCAATGCCGTAACAGATAGACCATAACCGAAGCTCAAGGTAGCCAAAACGAAAGGGTTAGCATCTTTGACATTAACAATTCCACCTTCACTTTCCCCAGGATAAGTACTTTCAGTACGTTGCCCAAAACCACAACGTTGTAATAGCCCTATTAATTGTTCTGGAGGGCTTGCCAACACCATTTTTGTTACCCCAACATTACTCGAGTGTTGCAACACACCTGTCACATCCAAAACACCATAATTATGAATGTCACGTACCGCATGGCCATGAACAACCATCCAGCTCGGGTTTGTATCAATAATAGTTGACGGTTTAAACAAACCGCTTTCTAAGGCACTTGCTATACTGAACGTTTTGATTACGGATCCTGGTTCAAACGTATCCGTAACCGCCCTATTTCTATAAGTATCTTTGTCATAACGGCCGCGCGAATTTGGGTTATAGGAAGGAACATTAGCCATAGCTAAGATTTCACCATTTTCAGTATCAACGACCACCACAGAACCGGATTTTGCAGCAAACTCGTCAACAGTTTTACTCAACTCACTGTATACTAAATACTGCAATCGTCTATCGATACTTAAAGTCATATCACGGCCAGGCCGTGGCTCTTTAATGACACCTAATTCGTCAATAACTCGACCTAAGCGATCTTTAATTACTCTTTTTTTACCAACAACTCCTTTTAGCCAATCCTGATAGGCTAACTCTATTCCTTCTAACCCCTGGTCATCTACGTTTGTAAAACCTATCAACTGTGAAATACTGTCTGAATCAGGATAATAACGTTTAAACTCTTTTTGAAAATTAACCCCAGGGATCTTAAGTGCTTTTATTTGTTTCGCTAAAGGAGGAGGCAATTGCCTTTGTAAGTAAACGAATTCTAATTCTTTATTTTCAGCATCTACTATTTTGCGACTTAATTGTTGGGGAGTAAAATTTAAATAGGCTGCCAAGGACATAAATTGCTCTTTGTCAGGAGCAAATTCCTTAGGATTGACCCAGACTGATTCTACAGGAGTACTAATTGCCAAAGGGGTGCCATTCCTATCCATGATCATCCCTCTATGAGCCGGAATATCAACTACCCGTAAACTTCGTGCATTACCTTGACCTTGAAGAAATTGACGATGAAGAACGGTTAAATCAATCATTCGCAAAACTAAAATGAGTAAAAGCAAAGAAAAGAAAGCAGATACAATGATAAGTCTATTTAGATGGGTTGATTTTTTC
The DNA here is from genome assembly GCF_900452415.1 of Legionella cincinnatiensis. Taxonomy (NCBI): domain Bacteria; kingdom Pseudomonadati; phylum Pseudomonadota; class Gammaproteobacteria; order Legionellales; family Legionellaceae; genus Legionella; species Legionella cincinnatiensis. The sequence goes on from NZ_UGNX01000001.1 coordinate 2,984,455, forward strand.
ATGGGTATCTACCATTTATAAGCTGGGGCAATGGTACTCGTTTGAAACAAAAACTTCTACTGCTGAGCTTGCAACCAGTAAGTATTTTTAGAGTTTGGTAAAACCATTTGTAATTTCTCGTGAGCTAGCTCTTCTACACGAGCTGGAGTAGCCAAGCTCGCTTGCTCCAGAAGTAATTGCCCCCATTGCAACTGCAAATAGTGGGTAAGCTGTTCTTGTTGTTCTACTTGATTTAAAGTCACACGATATGAATTGGTACTGTAAACAACAGCCAATGCACTTACCAATACAGCTATTAACAATATAACCAGCATGTATAATGACTTAGACATATGTATATCTGCCAGTTGACCATTAAATAAAGTACCTTCTTGGTTGATCACTTTCGCTGCAGCGTTCATGATAATTTCTCCCCTATTCTAAGTACTGCACTTCGAGCCCTGACGTTCTCAATTACTTCATTTTCTTGCGGCATTATGGCTTTACCTATTCTTTTAAAATTTGTTTTTAATTCTTCATAACGTATAGGTACTTCAGGAGGTGGTTTAGCACCTTCTTCTTTATTCTTCATAAATTGTTTGACAATTCGATCTTCGAGGGAGTGAAAACTAATCACTACCAATCTGCCTTTAGGTGCCAAAACATGGATACATTGTTCCAAACAGCTCTTTAAATCATTAAGTTCTTGATTGATATAAATCCGAATCGCTTGAAACACTCGGGTTGCTGGATGTTTGTGTTTTTCCCATTTTGGGTTTGCTTCTTTTACAATTTCTGCTAATTGCAACGTGGTAGAAATCGGAGCTACATTTCGTGCAGCAACAATTGCTTTTGCTATTCTTCCAGCAAAGCGCTCTTCCCCATAAAGTTTAAAGACAGCAGCCATTGCATCAGCTTCTGCTTCATTAACAAAACGTGCAGCACTCATTGGTTGAGATCTATCCATACGCATGTCTAATGGACCTTGCTGCATAAAACTAAAACCTCTTTCTGGATTATCTAATTGCGGTGAAGAAACGCCTAAATCAAGTAAAATACCATCCACTCTACCCAATACACCTGCCTCAGTTGCGAATTCTTCAATTTTTGCGAAAGAACCTTGAAATATATGAAAGCGTTTATCTTGGTCAAAATGCTCTCTGGCATATGTGATAGCATCTAAGTCCTTATCTATAGCGTACAAATGACCTTCTTCATTTAAATGACTTAAAATCTCCTTGCTATGGCCGCCTCGTCCAAAAGTGCCATCAAAATAAATACCATCGCTTTTAATGGCTAAGCCTGTTATTGATTCATGCAATAATACGGATTGATGTGTTGCCATATTTGTTTCCATTACAAAGAAAACGTTTTCATTTCATCGGGTAAACCAGAAGTTCCAGAACTTTCCTCAGCTAACCATTGTTCGCGCCGAGTTTCCCAAATATCTTTATTCCAGACTTCAAATTTATTTCCTTGGCCTATCATCACTACATCTTTTTCCAACTGCGCATAATTCCTTAAAACTGTTGGCAGCAACACGCGTCCATTTGTATCCACTTCGACATCCGTTGCATGACCAATCAATAAACGTTGTATTCTTCGTGCAGCTGCATTAAAGCTAGGTAGTTTTTGCAAATTATTTTCAATGATTTGCCACTGAGCTGCTGTATACAGCAACAAGCATGTTTCTTCAGTATCAATAGTCACTACTAAGGGAATTTTTTCATCAGCTCCCAAAGCGGCTCGATAACGCGTAGGAATCGCTAAGCGTCCTTTGGTATCGATAGTAATGGCATTTATTCCCCGAAACATGCTTTTCTGTATGTGAAGGTTTTTATTCCTCCACAATTCTCCACTTTTTTATTATTTTACTCCACTTTTATACACTATAGAAACACATTTCTCCATGCGTCAAGATAAAAAATTGCTTTTTAAGTAATTTATTTAAGGTAATGAAAATAATCGATTAAAAAAAAATCTAGGTAGTAAAATAATGAGCAAACTCACAATAATAAAGAAAATCCATTTTGAAAAAACAGGTTTAAAACGGGGCGTAAATCATAAGTTAGGTTTGATTAACTACGCGTTTGTTTCTGAGAAGGCTTTTCCCTCCCTATCTTCTTAAAACTAAAACTCGCATCATGAGGCCAGGTGGGTTAAAACAACGAATCAAAATCAATTATTCATCAATGCAGCTAAACGTATTCCCTGAAGTACTAGATCTGGAACTAAATGATCGTATAAGCCTTGCTTCTCGAATAATGACGCAAATCCTCCCGTAGCTAAAATTAAAGTTTTTTCTGCGCCAAAAACCTCTTGAGTCATGCGTTGAATCAACTCTCGGCAAGCACCAAGAACGCCATAATAAACACCGGATTGTATGCTCTCGATGGTCGAACGTCCTATTGAGTTTTCTATTTTTATTATCTCCACTGCCGGCAATTTGGCAGTATTTTTTGACAAGGCATCTACTGAAAGTCTAACTCCAGGTAGAATAGCTCCTCCCATATAGGCTTTTTGTGCGCTAATCACACAAATAGTAGTTGCCGTACCAAAATCAATAACAATCACATTTTGATGGGGATAAAGATGAGTAGTGGCAATTGCATTGGCAATTCTATCTGCTCCAACTTCCACAGGATTACGGTACTTGATATTTAATCCCGTTTTAACCCCTGCTTGTAATAAAAAGGGTTCTATAGAAAAATATTTAACGCATGCGGCACGCAAAGAATAGTCAATTTGAGGAACAACAGAACAAATACCGATGTGTTTAATTGATTCTGGTAAACAATTATTTTCTCGCAAAACACTTTTTAAAAAAATACCCAATTCATCTGACGTACTTATCTTAGATGTATGGCGAAAACGCAACTTTATCTCATCACCATCAAAAACACCGCCATAAATATGTGAGTTTCCAACATCAATACAAAGAATCATAACTTAATCAGATCCACTTTAAAAAAGTACGATAGTAAATGTCGATTCGGTTATTAGCAAGTTGTTCCTATGAAAAAAACAATAGAACTCATTAAAACTCATCATAAAAGAATAGGAATAAGCGGGTGCCAAAATCAAAGAAGATGCGCTGTTAATTTATCAATAAATTATTCTGCTTATTTAAAAAATAAAAAAGCCCTACATTTGCAGGGCAATAGGAGATAACGATGTTATTAAGCTAGAGTTTTAATATGGTTTTACAATTACTGTTGTTCCAATATCAGCAAAATCTTCATTTAGCCATTTTGCGGCACTCGGTAATACACGAATACAACCATGACTTACGTTGAAATTAGGTACTTCGTATGCGGCATGAATAGAGTATCCTCCGTGGAAATGCATACAATAAGGCATTCTTGCCCCTCCATGAGTTTCAAGAGGATAAAGGCTAGAGGTACAATCCTCTCCTTTCTTGGAATAAATACTAAAGGTTCCTGTAACAGTATGGCAGGGCTTGCCTTCATCTTCACAAAAGTCCTTCCCCCCAGACGCACTGCCAGTGTTCACCCTGTTTCCATCTTTATCGTAAGCCGCCCAGGCTGTTGCTTTTGGATCAAATACAATAACTTTTTTTCCTGTTGCTTCTCTTTTCACCGGAAAATAATTAGACCCTTTATGATCAGCACCCATGCTCATTGTATAGTGAGTATAACCTGCGTCATCCACAATAGGCACTGATCGATCCATAGAGGCACAAGATGCCGTTAATGCACATACGGGAACTAACACGAGATATTTTTTCACTTTATTTCTCCCTCTTTTTTATCTTATTTATCGGGAGTTTTAAAAATAGGTTTAGGCTTTTTTGTAATTTTTTTTGCTTTTTTGTATTTTTTATGAACTTATAGAGGGAATAATGATTATTGTTTAGAGGGCTTGGGTAGCATATATTGAATCGCTAACATCAGTTGTTTATCAGTGCATTCAAAACATCCACCTCTAGGAGGCATTGCATTTAAACCTTCCTCTGTATGTTTAAAAAGGATGCTTATCCCTTGCTTTAAACGAGCCTCCCATTCGTCTTTTTCACCAATTCTTGGCGCACCTATAGAAATTAAAGGCTTGATCGCATGGCAATTCACACAAAAATGATTATAAATTTGCTCTCCTTCATTTTTGGTTCCACTAATTGATTGTAAAAACTCCTGAGGATGGTGGCTCTCAGCATAAGCTGATATTTGGAAAATCAATAAAATTACTATATATAAACTGAAACGAATCACCATTTATACACTCCTAAAATTGGCATAGCTGATACTCATCAGAATAGGAGCATACTAAGTGTTTTACTATTTTTTGCAAGTAGGAAGCTTTCTTTCGGAGGAAGAGTAAGAGATTAAATAAGCTTATCATTCAAAAAAATCAATAAAAATATCTAAAGATTTTTTAAAAGAAGCCGATAAAGATAGAAGTCGAATTGCTTAAGGAGAAATTATGTTAAATTCAATCAGTGATATCGCTCCTGTAAAAACAATAGAAGTAGAGGAACATTTAAAAAAAATACATGAAGAAGTTAAAAATTTAGTTGATACTCCCTCATCACATATCAGTATCAATGAAACCTCTAAACAACTAGAAGCAATAAAAAACTCCTTAAAAGAAATTTCAGAAATTAATGAAGCTCGTGTTTTATATTTTAAAGCTGAAATCGCACTCGGCAACTATCAGATTGATAGTGACAAAATTGCTATGAGAATGTTAAAAGAACCTATTATCGTTGATTAAAAAAATTGCGAATAAAAAATAAGAACTAGCCTATTTATCAACAAATCCATATGCTTACCCTATTATCTTTCCATTTAAAATTTTCTAAATCCCGAGCTATTTTTTTCAGAAAAGCTCGCTATTTGCTTTTCTGAAATCGTAGTGGAATACTCGAGTGCTTATCCTAGGCACGAAGATTTTACTAAAATTATTTACCTAAGATACTCCTAATACAAACCTCACTGCATACGAAGAGCCCCATCAAGACGTATCACTTCCCCATTCATCATCTCATTTTCAATAATATGAGCGACCAATGCGGCAAACTCACTGGGTTTTCCAAAACGTTTAGGAAAAGTCATTGTTGCCACCAAATTATCTTGTACTTCCTGCGGCATATTCAGCAACATTGGTGTAGCGATCAAACCCGGTGCAATTGTGTTTACACGAATTGCAAACTGAGCTAACTCACGAGCTGCAGGAAGAGTCATAGCAACAACCCCACCTTTCGAAGCACTGTAAGCAGCTTGGCCAATTTGACCTTCAAATGCAGCAATCGAAGCAGTGTTAATAATCACACCTCGCTCCTGGGAGTTACTCTCCAACTCCAGGCTACTCATCGCATGAGCGGCTACCCTCATCACATTAAAAGTACCAATAAGATTCACATCAATTACTTGCTTAAAAGCAGCTAAGGGCATGGGGCCGTCTCTTCCAACAATGCGCTTTGCTGGCGCGATTCCCGCACAATTAACACAAACTCGAGGGACACCTAATTGTTCTATGGTCTGCTGCATTGCTTTTTCGGCAGACTCATCAAGGGTCACATCACAACTAATAAATAAATCTGCTTCACTTTGTTCATCAACTTGTTTATCCCAAACAACAACACGCATCCCGCGCTGCTGTAGGTATTGAACACAAGCTTTTCCCATGCCCGAAGCACCGCCAGCAACTAAAACGATTTGATTTAAAAAATTCACTCTTTACTCTCCATGAATTATCACTAGGCAAAATAAAACAAAAATCTGTTGTTTTAAAGCATACTTTGTTTTTGCTTCTCTTCAAATAATTACTTTAATTTAACGTGAGTTTCGGATAAAGAATCTATTAGATCCAGTCTTCATCTCGAACCGTACAGGCTAAGGAAGTATTTATGCCGTCTCAAACTGTTCTATCTTCATGAAATTTAAACTAAAAAATGATTTTGAGCTATTCCCCAGTTGGATCGTTCGGGCTGAGGAAGCGCAAAGCGCTGTCTCGAAGCCTTATACCAAGCCTTCGAGACGGGGCATTTTGCCCCTCCTCAGGCTGAACGGCTCTAAATAGTGACTGGAATTCTCTTTTTTAAATTTCATGAGACGGCATAAATGCTTCCTCAGCCCGAACGGTTCGAAGTAAATTCACATTCGCTTATCCGATACTCACGTTAATTTAACTAAAAAACTCTTTACTTAACATCTTAAATTCGGGAGTTCCTGCTTTTTTTAACCATTCAAAAAATACCATCTCAGAAGTAACTAAATGAACTCCTTCTTGTTTCATTCTTTTTAATCCATATTTCATATTTTGTTCACCACGACAGCTTACTGCATCAACAACTACAAAAACATCATACCCTTCACTTCTCATTTCTAGCGCAGTTTGCAAAACACAAACATGGGTTTCAATACCTATCAAGATAAGCTGTTTTTTTTGAAATTGCTTTAAGCGTTCTGTATATTTGGACTCGCCCATACAGGAGAAGTACACTTTATCGATACATTCTTGTTGATTAAAATAAGGGTGAAATTGTTTAATAGTCGGACCAAGTCCTTGTGGATATTGTTCACTAACCAGAACAGGAATTTCTAATCTTTGTGCTAATTTGAGTAACCATTCACAGTGGTCTATCAATGCTTCACTATTAAGAACAGCTGGTGTTAGTTTTTCTTGTACGTCAATTAATAATAAAAGTGAATCATCTTTATTTAATAACATCCCTATTCTCCCTAGTATAAAGTCATCATGCAGCAAGAAAAACTCATATTATCTCGCTGCATTATATAAGTTTTTTATTTAATGCAAATTCAATATAAAAATAAACATCATTTTTTATATCGAACTGATTTTATTTAGAATTGGCTCCCACATAAATGCTACGCATTTATGGGATAACGTTCGTTTAACGACGTAAGGAATGGAAATACCTTACGTCGAACTCAGTTATTTATGAAATTCCAGCTACATCAATTGTTCTCATCGTTACATCCATTTGCTTGTTACCACGCTGAATAGAAACAGTTACGCGTTCACCTACTTTGATTTCAGTGAGCATGTTGTATAAAACATCATAGTTTCGAACTGCATGGCCATTCAATGCCACAATGATATCACCTAATTCAATACGGCCCCAAGCATCTTTATGAGTACCTTGCAAGTGCGCTTTACTCGCAGGTGTATTTGGTAAAACATCTGCAATAAGTATTCCTTTGTGTATCCCTAATCGATGGGCAATATTAGATGGAACACTTTGAATACCGATTCCAGATAACACCACACGGCCATTTTTAATGATTTGCGTCACAATACGCTCAATATCATCAGCAGGGACAGCAAAGCCAATCCCAGCAGATGAGCCTGAATTAGAGTAAATCATAGTGTTCATACCAATTAATTGCCCAGCACTATTTAATAATGGACCACCTGAATTACCGGGATTAATTGGTGTATCTGTTTGAATCATATTGTGAATCGTCACTCCACCAATTCCTGGAACTTTTCTACCTAATGCAGAAATAACCCCTTTAGATAAACTATGATCGAGCCCAAAAGGATTACCTATTGCAATTGCTTTCTGTCCCACCATAAGATCATTAAGATGTACTATTTCAAATGGCTTAAATCCTTTAAGTAAAGCTAGTGCTTGTGGTGAATCAATCTTTAACACAGCAATATCTTTACGTGGCTCTGCGGCAACTACTTTTGCGGGTACAGTCAATTTACCTAAAGTAACTGCTAACTTTTCAGCCCCTTTTATCACATGATAATTTGTTACTATATAACCACCGTTATTCCACACAATACCAGAACCAGCACCAGCTGGTATTTGCATTTTTTTTAAAGATTGATTGGTTACAGTTGCTAATCTATGAACATAAACTACTTTAGGCGATGCCTCATGGAAAACGGTTACTGTGTTTTGCTCATCTGGAAGTAGTGAGTTCACACTTAAACTATATCCTGGAAACGTCAGAATGGAACATAAAATAAAAGAAATAAATCCCAAAAAACGATCTCTTGCCATTAATATATCTCCTCCAATTAGCTCAAAATCACGCATTTCCCAAAAATGCAGGAGAATTGTAATATATAACAACAAAAATGTCACCAATTGACTTAGAAGAATAATTTTAAATCAAATATTGATTGATGCTCTTTAGTCTCCAAATGTACCAAGAAATTAATGGTGATACTCTCCCCATTCACCCCGAGTCTTATATAAATCGCTAAAAACCCAGCCTAGTTCGACTCTCCAACGTTTCACGGCTTGTTCGCGAAATCCAGGAATACCACACTAAAACACTGGCCCCCGCGAACACGTCGCAGGGCATAGTTAGAGCAGTGCTTATGCAGAGAGTGTAGAAGGCAAATCATCACTTTGATCAATGCCGTCCATGAAGTACGGCATGCAGTTTAGAGATGCAAATGTATTAATTGAGTATGTATTTCAATCGCAAAATACTGATTAAATGCTTGAAAAGAATCAATAATTGGCCATTGTTCACACTCATCCAGTATATTCCTCATTGCAGTTGCGGATATTGAAAAAAAGTTTTTTTGAATAAAGGGTTTTATTTCAGTCAAATTGGAAAAATCTCTGACTAAAACTGTTGTATTTTTTTCTAACTGAGTTAATTTTATTTTTTCAACGACATCTCGCAAACCCTCTTGTCTTTTTTCTACGGAATTAATCCAATTCAACAAGGTTAAACGTGGTTGAATCAATAATAATTGATGGCCTTTTTCGATTGAGGGTTCCATCAAAAGAATATGATGATGTAATTCAAATTTAAAACAACAAAGAAAATCAAGAAAATTGATTTTTATCTCGCTTTGTACTTTATCTCCTAACCAACGAAAAACTTCATGACGAAACATAATTGAAAAATGTTTTTCTATTTGATTAAGGATAACTTCAGAATGATGTTTTTCCAACGCATATGCAGTATTATCAATTTGCAACAATCTTAAATCAGGTAATTTAATCCCGGGTAACTTTGACGTGAGAAATGATAAGAAGGCAGCCGTAGGTTTTAACACAACTATTTCATACTGACTTTGGCGCATATATCTCTCCTTGATTGGGGTTACTCATCCTAAATACAACAGGCCCTTGTCAACGTTAGTTTCGAATAAACGATTGAACGAATATTTCGAACCGTTTAGGCTGTAAAACATTTAAGCAGTCTTAACGCTTGCCCTGACGTTTTGAAGATTCTTAATGTTTCATGCCAAGACGTGGAGAAGAAATACTCAGATTCCTCAACTCGAACTGACACAAACTAGCTCCCATAAAACTCTTATCTGAAACTGACGCTATTTAAAACGATAGACTATATATCGTCATTTTGCGAATCCGCTTTAATTTTTCTATGAGTTATAACGCGGAATTTCTGATCCTTGATAAGCTAAAAAAACGATGAGCTTTTTTAATGATTGACCTCAAACCTTACTTTTTTTACAGTATGCCCCTAAGAAAACATTACAAAGAATCATATTAGAGTGAACAAACAAAATTTATATGAGCAATTTAGTAAACCATTACTTCTTTGGTTTACTCTTCATGGTCGTAAAAATCTACCCTGGCAACATCCACGTACTCCTTATAGAGTATGGATTTCCGAAATTATGCTGCAACAAACCCAAGTACAAACAGTTATTCCCTATTTTGAGCGTTTTATGCAGCGTTTTCCCAATATTAGTGACCTAGCACTTGCACATGAAGATGATGTGCTCTCTTTATGGTCAGGACTAGGCTACTACAGCCGAGCTAGAAATCTTCATCAAACTGCAAAAATCATTTTGCAACATCATCAGGGAATATTTCCGAATGATTATACGTTATTAAATGAATTACCAGGAATTGGTCCTTCCACTGCGGCGGCTATCTTATCGCAAGCATTTAACAAGCCCGCAGCGATTTTGGATGGCAATGTGAAAAGAGTTTTAACCCGCTTTTTTAGAATCCAAGGTCATCCAGAACAAACGCAAGTCAAAAAAACATTATGGGAACTGGCTGACTCCTGTATGCCTCAAGAAAACTGTGCTGACTATACCCAAGCAATTATGGACTTAGGAGCTACCTGTTGTACCACAAAAAATCCCCATTGCCCTAATTGCCCCTTGCAAAAAAATTGCTTGGCCTTTAAACACCAAGAGCAATATTTATATCCTACAAAAAAAATTAAAAAATCAATACCTATTCAATATCAGCAATTATTAGTTTTACATAATGAGCAAGGACATATTTATTTAGAAAAACGTCCTCCTGTGGGATTATGGGGCGGTTTATGGTGTTTACCAAGCATTGATACAGAGGAATGCCCCTTGGATTTTATTCGAGTAAACTATGATTTATCGGGTGAACATCCCCAACCATTACTTGCTTTTAAACACCGTTTTAGTCATTTTCATTTAGAAATTAACGCACTAAGTATAAAAACCATATTTTTAGGCATGCAATTGTCCGAAAATCAAGGTCAATGGTTTGCAAAAGAACAGTTAAATTCCTTAGGATTAGCTCAACCTACCCGCAAAATACTCTCTTATCACTACAATACATTCCAGAAATTATGAAAATTATTTTAGCGCAAGACACGCAAAATAAAGGCTTTCAATAGGGGGGAAGAAAACAAATTACGTCCCACTTATTCGAAATCTACAGTTTTTATTGAGAGGCGTAAAGCAGGTTCAGTTTAACTCAAAGAGCCACCACGGGCTAAAATTCGAATTGCTTCTTTTGCATCAGGCTGACCTAAATTTGCTGCAGCATTGATCCAAAACCAAGCTTTTTTACGATCTTCTACAACGCCTTTACCATAATAATACATATAGCCTACTGCATATTGAGCATCAGGCTGACCTTTTTCAGCCTCTGGTTTTAACCGGATAAACGCTTTACGGTAATCTTCAACTCTAAAACTATCGATGCCCTCTCGCAAATTAACGGCGCTGGATAGAACACAAGCCCCAAGAGTAAAAACAAAAACGACAACAGTTAATAATTCCAATACACGTCTCATAAATCCTTATCCTCTGTCAAAGGCTTTGCTGTTGGCTCAAAGAGTAATTCATTTTTAGGTAAACTTAAACTCTCTAAAGTACCACGTCGATCTACTAAAATTCCAGTGGCCATAATACGCTTAATAACAGCGCCACCAGGTACTGTATCACCAATTTTATAGGTTTTTTCATCACCATTAGCAGAACGTATAATTACTTGAGAATCATTTATTTTATTAGCAAATAAGATTCCAACCAAAGTGACATTCAACATTGATTTCTTAATACTCGATAAATTATTAGAAACATAAACGCCAAATAATGAGGAATGCAATAGAGCATCAAAGGAGTTCTGTGCCTTTGTTACTTGTACTTCATTTATTGTTTCAGATGGAGATTGAACATTTGCAGAAAAAAATAAAGTAGACCATTCACTAATGATCAATAGAGAAAAAAGAGAGATTAAAGCAATAACAACCCACTGTGCATATTTTGCTGTTAACAAAGCAAGAAGATCAAATTTCATTGTCAAACGCCCTGATTAATAAAAAAACCGAAGTCTGAGTAAACCACAACAAAAAACACACCTTTTTAGACTCATTTAAGAAAGGTAAACTTTTCTGTACATATAAGCCCCACTAGAATATCCTACATCATCTAGTCTGAAAAGATCGCTCTTCAATACACGAAGAAAAATCAAGTTACTTAAAAAGGATAGATCTCAATGAAAAAAAACCATTTTGATACCCGTGCAATACATGCCGGCCAAGAACCCTGTCCAAGCACAGGCGCGGTAATGACTCCTATTTATGCTACTTCCACCTACAAACAAAGTGCTCCAGGCGAACATCTAGGCTATGAATATTCGCGTACCCACAATCCCACCCGAGGAGCTTATGAAGGATGTATTGCTAGTTTGGAGTCAGGGGTACGTGGTTTTGCATTTGCCTCTGGAATGGCAGCAATTAACACAGTCGTTGATTTGTTAGACGCCGGAGATCATGTCGTAGCTATGGATGACTTATATGGAGGAACTTTTCGCTTATTTGATAAAGTGAAAACACGCACCTCACACTTATCTTTTTCATTTGTCGATATGTCGGATTCACAAAAAATAGAGGCCGCAATTACCCCAAAAACACGCATGCTTTGGGTTGAAACTCCCTCAAATCCTATGCTAAAACTCGCTAACTTACGAGAAATAGCCTTAATTGCAAAAAAATATAATTTAATCGCTGTTGCCGATAACACCTTTGCAACCCCCTGGATTCAACGCCCTCTCGAACTAGGATTTGATATAGTCCTTCATTCTGCTACCAAATACCTTAATGGTCATTCTGATGTAGTGAGCGGGGTTGTGGTTGTCGGTGATAATCCAAATTTAGCAGACAACCTTGCTTTTCTCCACAATTCATGTGGAGGAATTGCTGGTCCATTTGATAGTTTCCTTGTTTTAAGAAGTTTAAAAACTCTATCCTTGCGAATGCAAAGACATTGCGAGAATGCCCATCATTTAGCAAATTGGCTCGATAGCCATCCCAAGGTTATTAAAGTCATTTATCCAGGGCTTGAAAGCCACCCACAATATAAACTTGCGAAAGAACAAATGCATGGCTTTGGGGGGATGATTTCCATGGTTATAGATGGTGGTCTCAATGCTGCTAAGCGATTTTTATCACGCTGTGAATTATTTACTCTAGCTGAAAGCCTTGGAGGTGTAGAAAGCTTGATTGAACATCCTGCAATTATGACCCATGCCTCAATTCCTCCAGAGCAACGAAAAACATTAGGAATAGAAGATGGATTTATTCGCCTTTCAGTAGGTATAGAGCATATAGATGATTTACAAGCTGATTTGAAATATGCGTTTGAAGATTGAAAATATTTAAACTTAACTGCCATTGACTTAAAGAACTTGTTGTCGACCTCGCAAAAACCTTTAAATAATGGCAGTAAAGCGAACCAAACATCAGGTAATATTATACACAGGAAAAAAAGATGCACACGTTACAAACTCTAATTGAACACGCATTTGAGCAACGTCAAACTTTATCCATTGATACAGCAACGCCTGAACTCATCACCGCAATTAGTGAAGTACTTTCTTGCCTCGACAATGGCCAACTTCGTGTTGCAGAAAAAATAAATAACGAATGGGTTGTTCATCAGTGGATAAAAAAAGCCGTTCTCTTATCGTTTAAACTAAATCCTAATCAAATTATTGATTCTGGTTTTTGTCAGTTTTACGACAAAGTACCTCTCAAATACAATAATTATACCGAAGAACAGTTTAAACAAACCGGGGTACGAGTAGTCCCTCATGCTATGGTTCGTAAAGGTGCCTATGTCGCAAAAAACTGTGTTTTGATGCCCTCTTATGTGAATGTAGGGGCATATATTGATGAAGGAGTCATGGTAGATACTTGGGCAACCGTGGGTTCTTGTGCCCAAATCGGTAAAAATGTCCATCTTTCAGGTGGAGTAGGTATTGGAGGGGTGCTTGAACCCTTACAAGCTAATCCTACAATAATTGAAGATAACTGCTTTGTCGGTGCCCGCTCAGAAGTAGTTGAAGGGGTTATCGTAGAACGCAATTCCGTTTTATCTATGGGGGTTTACTTAGGACAAAGTACTAAAATATACAATCGACTCACTGGTGAAATCACTTATGGACGAATCCCAGAGGGCTCGGTAGTTGTTGCAGGGAGTTTACCCAGTGACGATAAAAATTATAGTTTGTATTGTGCCGTCATCGTAAAGCAAGTGGATGAAAAAACAAGAGCGAAAGTGAGCATTAATGAATTACTGAGAGCAAATTAAGATGACTCAATCCGCAGAAATTGTATCTTCTCATCGTGTTGAAGAGTTGCAAAAAATCTTAGATACACTTATTAGTTTTCCCTCGATTACCCCAGAAGATGCTGGATGTCAGGAGTTTATGATTCAATTTTTAGAGCAAGTCGGGTTTGTTTGCCAACGCATGAATCAAGGCCCTGTATCTAATTTTTTTGCATCCTACGGCGACACCGGCCCTCTTTTAGTCTTTGCAGGACATACAGATGTGGTTCCTATTGGCGAAATCACAAAGTGGTTGACCGATCCGTTTGTGCTCGAAAATCGAGATGGGCTGCTCTATGGGCGCGGTGTAGCTGATATGAAGGGAAGTTTAGCGTGTATGCTCTTGATGGTACAACGTTTTGTTAAAACATACCCCCAATTTCACGGAAGATTAGGCTTTCTGATAACAAGTGCAGAAGAAGGTGAAGATTATGATATGGGTACACCTTATGTGATGCAGCTTTTAGCAAGTCAAGGTGTTCATATTGATTACTGTGTTGTAGGTGAACCTTCAAGTACTCATAGCGTTGGTGATGTCATTAAAATCGGCAGACGTGGGTCACTGAGTGCAAAAATCAATGTTCATGGAAAACAAGGGCATGTCGCCTACCCTCATTTGGCAGATAACCCAATACATAAAATGAGCCCTGTATTGACTAAGCTTACTACTACAGTATGGGATCAAGGTAACTCCCATTTTCCACCGACTACCATGCAAATTACCCATATGCATTCTGGTGGTCATGCTGCAAATATTATCCCGGGTGAGCTGATTTTGCATCTTAATTTTAGATATTCAACAGAACAGACCCATCATGCATTAAAAGAAAAAGTGATTTCTACCTTTCAAGAATTTAACCTTAACCCAGTCATCGAATGGCACCTCAGTGGTGAACCTTTTTTAACGACTCATGGTAGCTTACTCGAAAGTTGCAAAAAAGCAATCATCGAACTCACAGGAAATTTACCCGAGCTATCTACAAGTGGAGGTACATCAGATGGCCGTTTTATAGCGCCCTATGGTGTTGAAGTTATAGAGCTTGGGCCTGTAAATGCAACAATCCATCAAGTTAATGAATGTATTACTTTAAGCCAATTAGAAGAATTGGAAACTTTATATTTTTTAATTTGTGAAAAACTATTCATTAAGTAATTCTTTAGTCTATACTTCCAAAGAAATTAAGGAGTACAAAACAAAAGGGAGTAAAGACACTGGGCCAACCCCGCTAATTTGGACATTTTAATCTCTCCTTTTAACAGAGTAATCTTTAATTCATTTCCGAATATCACGCATAAAAAACCCATCATTAGGGGGGTACTATAGGGAGAGACAAATATGAAAGGTTGCCAATTAAATCCTGTAGCTTTAGGTCTCGCATTTGGAGTTCTCTGGGGAATATCCATATTCGTTTTAGGATTACTCGCTTATTATTATACTTATGGACATGCTTTTGTTTTAGCTGTCGGTTCGTTATATCCAGGTTATGCGCCTTCAATCAAAGGCAGTATCTTGGGGGGAGTTGTAGGTTTTATTGATGCGTTTATAGCAGGTTTTCTTATTGCGTGGCTTTATAATCTGTTTAATTGCTGCACATGCATCTGCTGTAATAAAAATAAAGATGAAACAGCTAAATGACATTCATGTAGCCTGAAACCTTTCAGGCTACAAAAAACATATCAACTGTGATTTGAAGATTATTTAATTAACAACATGCCATGTACCATCTGGCTGACGACATGCACTACCACGTAATGTTTCTGTTTTTCCATCAATAATGGCTTTAGTAATATACTCTCGACAAGGCAAGCGCTCACGATAATAAGTACGCGTTGGTTGTACGGAATATCTGTATCCTGTATCAGGATTCGACCAATTTACCGCTTTACCTGTAGGAGCAGTTTCTAATGCGCGTTGCATTTCCATTCGATCTACCTTATCCATGGTTTTACCAATTTGGCCACCCAAGTAAGCACCAACAATGGCACCACCTGCTGCTGCAGCCATTCTAGCTGCTGATCCACCACCAAATTGACTTCCAATCAATCCACCGATAACGCCACCTGAAATAGTGCCTACGTCTTCATGAGTTACTGGTCCGCAACCCACCAAAAATAAAGACAATGATGCAACAGCTAGCTTTTTCATAACATATCACCATTTAATAAGGTTACAAAATCGGTTCTCATTCTAACACCACGTTCAGTTATTATCCATAGTTGTAACGATCATCCTATAGATCTCATGTAATCATGTAGGAAATCCAAATAAGAAACACAACAGCAATCGATAATCCTACAATCTACCATGGCGTACTCGCTCGGAAATTTGGCATAGCAATTCATAACCCGAAGTGCTCGCAGCATGTGCAACTCGTTCAACTAAAATGTGTTTTCCCCAAAGCTCAACTGGTGCTCCAGGCTTAACCTCTGGATGATCTGTTAAATCTACAGCCAGCATATCCATTGATACTCGCCCAACAATAGGCACTTCCTTACCTTGAACCCACACCGGGGTATTTTCCATAATATGTCGTGGATAACCATCCCCATAACCCGCAGCAACAATACCTATAACAGAAGGCTTTTCGCTTTTCCAAATACCACTATACCCTACTGAGGCTAAAGGGGGATTATGATGCACCGCACTGATTGCTGATATAAAGCGCATTACTGGCTGCAAACCCAGTTCTATCGCCGTCTGGTTGGCAAAAGGAGAGACGCCATAAAGCATAATACCAGGTCTCACCACATCCACATGAGTTTGTGGAAAAGAAATAATGGCGGCTGAGTTAGCAATACTTCGTTGACTAAACCCAGCAACAGAAATACTCTCAAATAAAGAAATTTGCTGAAAATTTTCCATACGCTCAGGCTCATCCGCACACGCTAAATGAGTCATCAAACCAATCTCTTTATCTATCCAGGGGCAAGTTTGTAATGCATCCATTACTTCCTGTAGTTCTTGAGGTTTAAATCCTAAACGATGCATGCCTGTATTTACCTTAACCCATAATTTAATAGGTCTATTTAAAGGGGTATTTAAAAGCCATCGTAATTGATGAGGTTGGTGTATGACACATCCAAATTGATGTTGAGCCACTATTTTAAATTCATCCGGACTAAACACGCCTTGAAAAAGAATACAAGGAGTACGACTGCCTATTTTATGGAGAATTAAAGCCTCCTCAATACAAGCGACCCCAAAAGCGTCAACATGCCCTTCCAATACCGGGGCCACAACATGTACACCACAGCCATAGGCATTTGCCTTAACCATCGCAATTATTTTCTTGCCTGGAGCAAATCGTCTTATTTGCTCTAAATTATGAAGTAAAGCACTTGGCTCTATTACCAATCTAGTAGGTCTTGACACCTCAATCTACCCCTTGATAACCAGTATAAGCTAAATCTTCAAAACGCGTGTATTTACCTATAAAGGCCACACGCACCTTACCAATAGGACCATTTCTTTGTTTGGCCACAATTATTTCTGCAGTACCTTTATCAGGGCTGTCTTCATAATAAACCTCATCTCTATAAATAAAACAGATTAAATCAGCGTCTTGTTCAATTGCTCCCGATTCTCGCAAGTCAGACATAACTGGTCGTTTATCCGCCCGTTGCTCTAAACTTCGATTTAATTGAGATAAAGCAATTACGGGTACCTGTAACTCTTTAGCCAATGACTTAAGGCTACGGGAAATTTCAGAGATCTCTGCAGTCCTGTTATCTGCACTAAATCCGGGTACTTTCATTAATTGCAAATAATCCACTACAATAAGCCCCAATGAACCATGTTCTTTGGCTAAACGTCTAGCTCGCGCCCGCATTTCCCCAGGACTTAAGGCTGGAGTATCATCGATAAACAATGGCGCTTCTGACAGCATGTGCACGGCTGAAGTGACCCGAGGCCAATCATCATCATCCAGTTTTCCAGTCCTAATCTTGTGCTGATCGATACGGCCTAATGAAGACATCATTCTCATGGCCAAAGAATCTGCGGGCATTTCCATAGAAAAAACCAGTACAGGTTTACCCGACTTAATTGCAGCATGTTCTGCCATATTCATCACTAAAGTAGTTTTACCCATGGAAGGGCGACCTGCAACAATGACTAAGTCGGATGGTTGTAGTCCAGAAGTCATTTCATCTAAATCAGATAACCCCGTAGCCAGACCAGTAATCGCATCCCCATTGTGGTAAAGAGCATCAATTTTTTCTACTGCACGGACTAAAATGGATTTTATGTTTTCGGGACCTCCATCCCCTCCTGTTTGCTCACCGATTGCAAATACTTTAGTTTCTGCTAAATCGAGCAACTCAGGAACTTCTCGACCTCCAGGATTATATGCTGAATCAGCAATTTCTGTTGCTACCGCAATAAGCTGTCTTTGTACTGATTTTTCACGAACAATCTCAGCATAAGCCGATATATTAGCAACACTTGGTGTATTATTAGCAAGTTCAAATAAATAAGCTTCACCACCTGCGTCATCTAATTCATTATGTGATGTTAAGCCATCAAGTAAGGTCACAACATCAAAAGGTTGATCTTTTTTTGCTAATGCAGAAATGGTCCGAAATAAAATTCGATGTTCCGTACGATAAAAATCAGTTTCGCAAAGCTTATGGCTAATTTTATCCCAAACCTGATTATCCAACATCAATCCACCTATAATGGATTGCTCCGCTTCCACTGAATGAGGTGGCCGTTTTAATGGATCAACCGTTTTTTTGGAGTTTTGTAGCTCATACATGGCAATGATACAATGAAAATTAGAACAAAATGTATTGTAATGTTCTTTTAAAAAGATGTCATCCCGAATAGATGTTATTCGGGAGCAATTATCCCAGATAACCTTAGCGTTATTTTATAGTATTGCTTTATTCTCTATGCCAAACTTGGGTACGGCCTAATAAAGAAATTCCAATATACCCTCGAACCAAAACTTCATTTCCTTGAGCAATGAGCTTAGCGCGATAAATTTTACCTGTTTTGGGATCTAAAATAGAACCACCACTCCATTCATTATCACCTTCTTTCTTTAATCCCCACATAAACCGAAGCCCCACTATTTTTTTGCCTTTAAAAGCGCCAGGACAATTTTCACAAATTCCAGTATCCCCTGGTTGAGGATATATTTTATCAATAACACCACTTAACACGCCTCCAGATTCAGTAATAGTAACAACCGCTCTTTTGGCGCCCGTTTTATCATCTACAGTGACCCAGTTACCGACTGGAGCTTGAGATGCAGCTAGTACTGTAGGGAAATAAAAAGTAGCAAGAACAAGACCACAAGCTCGCTTCCATAAGTTCATAATTTTCTCCATGTTTACAATCTGTTAATAGCTTATGCTATGAATAAAAACTATGCTAGTTTTTATTTCAATTTAACTTAATGGCATAAAAAATTGATCAATATCTTTTTCACTTAAAACCGTTGTTTTTGCGGAATCCTGGGATAGTACGCTTTCCCCCAAGAGCCTTTTTTTCTCCTGCATCGTTAAAATAGCTTCTTCTACAGTACCCGCGGTAATTAATTTATAAACAAATACCGGATTTTCCTGGCCTATGCGGTGAGCTCTATCTGTAGCTTGGGATTCAACAGCAGGATTCCACCACGGATCATACTGAATCACCGTGTCGGCACGCGTTAAATTCAAACCCGTACCACCCGCTTTTAAACTAATCAAAAATACAGGTGTATTGCCCTCTTGAAATTTATCTACCATGGCCTGCCGGTGCTGCGTTTGGCCTGTTAACTTCAAATAATCATATTGACGCGTACGTAATTCCTCTTCAATTAATTGCAACATGGAGGTAAATTGTGAAAATACTAAAACTCTTCGACCTTCGCCAATTAAATTATTCAACAAATCCATTAATACTTCGAGCTTTGCAGAAGTGCCATGAGCTATAGCTGCTTCTGGCAAAGACAATAATCTAGGATCACAGCAAACTTGGCGTAGCTTAAGTAACGCATCAAGTAAAAGAATATGGCTTTTACCTAATCCTTGTTTGGCAATCGCATCACGTACTTTTTTTTCCATACTCATACGTATCGCCTCGTAAAGATCGCGCTGGGCTCCAACAAGGTCTATAGTATGAGTCATTTCCGTTTTTGGTGGCAACTCTCTAGCAACCTGATTTTTTGTTCTTCTGAGAATAAAAGGTTGTACACGCTTTCGTAGAATTTCTCGTCTTTCTCTATCGGCATATTTTTCAATAGGCGTTCTAAACCAAAGCCTAAATTGCTTGGCATCACCTAATAAACCAGGCATTAAAAAATGAAATAATGACCATAATTCACCTAAATGGTTCTCTAAAGGAGTGCCTGTTAGACATAAACGATGAGTGGCATGTAATTGTTGAATAATTTGGGTTGTTTTGGTACGCGCATTTTTAATAAATTGAGCCTCATCCAAGATGAGATAATAAAAAGGATAACTTACAAATTTTTCCTTATCACGTTGAATTAATCCATAGGTGGAAATCACTAAATCATAGTCATCAAAATTATCTTGATGTCGTTCGGCTCCATGATGGATTAGAACATTTAATTGGGGAGTAAACCGTTTTGCTTCAGCCAACCAATTACCTACAAGACTTGTTGGTGCAACAATTAATGTAGCTGCTTGAGTACGTCCTTGTTCCTTTTCATAGAGCAAATGTGCCAAAGTTTGTACTGTTTTACCTAATCCCATATCATCTGCCAGAATACCGTTAAAATGGCTGCTGCGTAAAAACTGCAACCAATTTAACCCATAACGTTGATAATCTCTTAATTGGGCTTGTAATCCCAAAGGAGGTTGTACCTCAGGAATATTGGTTAATAGGGTTAAGTGTCTTATTTGTTCCCTTAGTGTCTCTGCGCCTTGCCAACGAGTTTTAATTGCTGCAATAGCTAATTCAGCCTCACGCATCAAGATTAATTGATATTTATTAAGAGAAACACTTTGATTTGCATCAAAATGGCGCAAACCAAATTGCAATAATAACCGAACCAACGGCTTAATTCGCCCCATTTCCAACTGCAACGCACGACCATCTTGCAAAGGAAGCTTTATCAATTGATCATCAGAAAGATTATCCAAGCTATTGGCACTATAACGCTGAATTAAATCAGCAATTAAAGGCACAATGCTCACTGGTTTGCCTTCCACTAAAATTCCCAATTGATAGGAAAAAAAATCAGTGGTATTTTCCTGAAGATCAGAATACCACTCTACTTCATCAGCGCTGACAATTTCCTGATACAAGAAACCAATACACTCTACTCGCCAACCTCTTTCTTTTAGCTCAGGGATTGATTGACTACGAACAAACTCCAAGTCTTCTAAAACATTAATATTCTGAATAATAAAATCTACGTTCTTTACTTTGCCCCATTGCTCATCTTCCCAAGTTCTAGGCACCCTTAGGTCTAATATAGACTGAACTTCATCCCATTTTAATTTTTCAAAATCTTTATCGCGTAGATATTCAATTAAAACATCTTCCTGCTGGCACACAACTGTGTCACCTGGATCGGCACCAGTAATTATTAAGCCCGCATAATCAAAAACAATATGTACTGTAAATAAAGCATGTAATTCTTCCTCGGTATCATAGAGCCAAGAAGATTCTTCATCAAATTCACTAATAGTATCAAGAATCAGCACTGGTATGGGAATAACTTGCCGTACCTCTCGTTGTTTAAAAACTTGTGGTACTGGAAATTCAGGACAAGTATGAGCCATTTTATTTGCTAACAATTCAGCCTGCTCCAACGGAATTGAAGGTGCTTCCAATAAATAACTCAATTGTTTTATGGGATATGTGGTAATTAAACGCCCTATTTTGGCTTCTGAATAATTAAAATACCAACTGTTATCAAGTAATAAAGGTTTAACCACCTCGTCTTCATGCATTAATAATAAATTTTGATTTCCATTATGAGACAGTACCCATTGGCAAGTACCTTGGATGGATTCACCTAAGTGAATTGCCTCATTATGATTTTGTACAAAAAAAGATCTTCCAGTGGTAATAATTCGCTCAAGCAGTTCACTATTACGGATGTTTAAAGAATCAAACCAACCTGAAACACCACATTTAAACAGCAATAAAGCCACAAGATCATTATCATCACCAATAAAATGCTGTTTTTTGGAATCAGAAAGACTATTAAACGTGATCATTTTTCCATAACCACCACGTTTTAATAATTTAGCCAAAGCTAATCTAATGACAACTCGATGCTCATAACCATCAATCTTTAGATCCAGAAGATAAACTAAATGATGCGTAGCCTCTTGTGTTTTAACGATCGCAGCTTCTTGAGCTCGTAAATTTTTCAGCCAACTGTCTAACCTTTTATCTAACTTGTTTGCAGGCAAAGACTGAGAACTCCCTTTTTCTCTATCTCGTAATGCCAATAGACAGGCTGCGGCATGTTTGCAATTATATTGATACGCACAAGTACAATGAGCCTGTTTCTTCGGCCAAGCTTTTAAATCCATATGAACATCATAAATCTGGCTTGCACTGCCCTTAACTCGTCCCTTAAGCAAACCATCACTGAACCGAATATTAAGCACATGCCCTTTTTCAAAATATTCTTGTCCACGCAATAATATCTTAGTCTCAAAAACATCTGGCATTGTTGAAAGTGCTTCTTTTAACATAAAATGTATTTATTACTAGGCAAAGGATCTATTTTAATGTGAATTCGCTATAAAAATAAGTGCTTTTATAGTGGGCGGCTGTTATTTAGAACATTTTTACGTAAAATATGTAGCATTTATACAGTGTCATGTTCGTTTAATATCATAAAAAGACATTTCTATGCCTTTTACGTCAAACTCACATTATTTTAGTCAAATTTTAAATTAATTAACAATTTTATCTTTTAATTAATAATACTTTGTATTAATTTATCGCACTTTGATTCTCTTAGAGTATATATCATGCAAAATAAGCTTACAGTTTTAATGGCACAAATTAATCCTACTGTAGGGGCATTAACATCCAATAGAAATCAAATCATTGAGATTATCAAAAGCCAACAACTTAATCATGATGTCATAGTCTTTCCTGAACTCGCATTAACAGGTTACCCTCCAGAAGATTTACTGTTTCGTAAAGAATTTCAACAAAAAGTCAATGAAAACTTACAGTTAATTCAGTCTGTAACCGAAGATTGTTATGTCCTGATAGGGCATCCATCTCAAGAGAAACAACACCGATATAATAGCGTAAGCCTCTTTTATCAAGCGCAAAAAGTTGCTGAGTACCATAAACAAAATTTACCGAACTATGCAATCTTTGATGAAGCTCGTTATTTTACTCCGGGTAAAAAGAATCCATGCATCTTAGAAATCAACCATTATAAAGTAGGAATTATTATATGCGAAGATTTATGGCAACCAGGTCCAGCAGAAGATTTAATTGAACATGGTATTTCAGTTCTCCTCATTTTAAACGCATCACCATTTGATTACAGTAAATATCCAAAAAGGGAAGCCCTATTAAAATCTTATGCCAAACGAGGCATAGCAATTGTATATGTAAATCAAGTTGGTGGCCAAGACGAACTTCTTTTCGATGGGCAATCAATAGCTATAGACTCCCAAGGAAGAATTAGTGCGCGCGCAGCAGCATTTACAGAAAATTTATCTACGGTTGAAATACAAGGAAATCAAATCAAAGGGCTTGTGTCGCCCTTGCTTGAAAATGAAGCATTACTCTATGAAGCCTTAGTTTGTGGTACTCGCGACTATGTTAATAAAAATAATTTCCCAGGCGTTTTAGTTGGACTATCTGGGGGGATTGACTCTGCTTTAACATTAGCTGTTGCCGTAGATGCCTTAGGTGCAGATCGAGTTCATGCCGTACTCATGCCTTCGCGCTATACAGCACAAATGAGTAATGAAGATGCTCTAACACAAATTAAACATTTAAACGTATCTCATGCGATACTTTCGATTGAATCAGCATTTGAAGCCTTAATAACTACGCTTGAACCTCTATTTAGAGGATTAACTCCTGATACTACAGAAGAAAATATACAAGCAAGAATTCGCGGATTATTAATCATGGCCCTTTCCAATAAAACAGGTAAAATGGTGCTCACTACTTCTAATAAAAGTGAATCTGCAGTCGGCTATGCTACTTTATATGGGGATATGGCTGGTGGCTTTGCAGTACTAAAAGATGTACTTAAAACCCAAGTTTATGCCTTAGCACGCTATCGCAATAGTCTTTCTAAGATCATTCCCGAACGTGTCTTAACTCGGGCACCTTCTGCGGAATTAAGACCCGATCAAACCGATCAAGACAGTTTACCTGAATATGCGGTGCTCGATGCAATCATCGTTGGATACGTGGAACAAAATTTAAGTCCCGAAGAAATCATTCAACAAGGATTTGCGCCTAAAACAGTGACAAAAGTAATTCAACTGATCAAACATAATGAATACAAACGCCGTCAATCTCCACCTGGAATTAAAATAAGCCCAAGAGCTTTTGGCAAAGATTGGCGTTATCCAATAACTAATGGATTTGAAAATCAATAGATAAATATTAGAGGACCCGTACTCATTCACACTAATAAGCGTGCTATCGCACGCAAATATGTTTCCAATTTTAGAAGCTTTTCTGAGTCCCAAAACTTTGATGTTTATTTCAATGAGTTATTAAGGGATTGAGGTACCTCTTCCGCTGTCATTTCTCGTTGTTTTTGCCAAAAAGTTGGTAACTGGGAAAGCACCGCATATCGTTCTGGTTCCAATTTTTTAGGAGGACTCTCAATATCGGTTGACTCCTTAAGAGGCTCAGAAACAAAGGGGGCTCTCTCCGCTATTTTTTTTACTCTATCTTCCAGATGATGTTTTACTTGATTAAATAATTCCAAATCCAGCTTGCCAATATGATCGTCCTTGGTAAGCTCATCTTTTGGAGCTTGTTTTTTTAGCACTTTCTCCAACATTTCATTCATACTTTCTAGTTTAGAGGTAGAAAAAGGTTGTGTCGTTTTGATATGCAGCAAATTAGCTTTTAATTGTAACCTATCTGCTTCATTCAATGGCGCTGTATGAGTAGCCAACCAAGAATCCAATTTAGGATAATCACTCAAAGTAATTTTATTTGAAACCCCTATGCTATTAATCCACCAAAGGCTAGTTTCCTTTTCTGCATGGCGCAACACAAAAGTTGATGTAATCCCGTTGGTTATCAAACTTTCATTGGTCAACGAAGTATGTGAGTTTTTATCTTCTGGATTAATCATCACTTGAATTTTAGAAAGATAGTGATCTCGAGCTTTAAGGCATTCTTTTTTGATTTGTTTTAAACGAACTGAGCTTAGTTTTTCAATATCAGGTTCCTCCAATGTAGCAAGCTTCAGAATTAGCTCATTGCTTGGAGAAAGTGGGTAAGTTTCCCCATTTTCATCAACCCAAGACAAATGCCATAAATCATTTTTAAAACTCAAAGAAAAAACTGTTTTATCTTGCTGTTTGCAGAGTGTTTCTTTTGCAATAGTTAATTCATTGCAAATTAATATATTCTCAAGTGACTGGTTCTCATTTTGACGTATTGTTTCTCGTTCAATCTCTCGAGCCTTAATTGTTTCTAATGTAGATTTATATTGAAACATAAAGCTATCAATTTGTTTAATGACTGAATCTTTAAGTTCAAGAATGAATGAATGGACAAATGGCTCGTCTAGAGAAGCGTAGTCAGGAACAGCATCAATTAACTCTAAAAAAAGCAGGTAATTATATGAACCTATATTCCACTCACCATCACTGATTATCAGTTTAAATTCTTGCAACCGAGTATAAGCGTCTGGAAAGTTCTGCATCACATTGATAGATTGATCTACCTTCTCACCACGAGTGCGGGTATATTGATAAAACCATCCTGTTAGCCAGGATTTTATAGGACGCTCATATTTTTCTTCCGCTCTTTTTGCGATAGCAACAATTTTTTTACGTCCTTCCTCTGATTCGTTTGCAATTATAGCCAGCACTTGATCAACAAATTCTTTAGATATCTCGAATGGTTTTTTTTTTGGCATTTTTTGAAACTCCCTTTTCATGATGCAAAATCATCATTACATTAATGTTTATTTTATACAAGTAGAAAATTATTATGCTAAATTGTTCGCATAAATCTAGAACCATCAATTTTTCTTCATTATGCATTTTTAGGCTTTAATAATTATCTTTTTCTCTCAATTACTATCTTCCATGAGCTTTTTGCCTAGATTTTTATCTTTCAAAGATAAGGCTTTGATTAAGGTTGGAACAGATACTCTACATCTAATTGTCTATTAAGAATCTTTAAGATTTAAAAAGAACACATTGAAGTATAGACATGGTTTTAGATCTTGCCACAACAAATCCATCACTCTTTAAAAAAATATATGCTTCTGATATTGCAAATTTAAAGTAACGCGTTAACATGATTCGACAAAAAAATAATAACGAAGGGATGTTATGAAATTAGCATTATTTTCTACCGCATTATTAGCTAGTGGCCTTGCTTCGGCCGCAACTCCAGTCAATGGTTGGTATTCCAGCGTCTTTGGTGGTTATGCATATATACCTGGATATACTTCTCGATTTGATTCTGGGTTTTTCTTTTCAGACA
Organism: Legionella cincinnatiensis; assembly: GCF_900452415.1. NCBI lineage: Bacteria > Pseudomonadati > Pseudomonadota > Gammaproteobacteria > Legionellales > Legionellaceae > Legionella > Legionella cincinnatiensis. Next base: position 3,010,886 of record NZ_UGNX01000001.1, read on the forward strand.
CGGCTTATCGAAATGGTTTTAACGTGGGTGGTCGGTTAGGGTATCAAAGTAATCCCATCCGCTACGAAATTGAATACACATATCTCCAAGCAAATACCAAAAAATTTGATGTTTTTCTTATTCCTCAAACTGGTGTTTCAGGTAACACTCATGCAAACATTGGTATGGCAAATATTTACTATGATTTCGCAGATGTTATTCTACCTACAATTTCCCCTTTTCTTGGTGTCGGTATCGGCTATGCCTATATTCAAAACTCTTTAGAAAGCAGTGGTCCATTTGATGCCATCTTTTTTAAACAAAATAATGGTGTTTTTGCCTATCAAGGCACTGCTGGATTGACTTATAACTTTGCAGAAAATTTCGCCTTAAATGCTTCATATCGTTATTTAGCAACGAGTTCTTCGAATACATTTGGAAAAACATTTCAATCTCAAATGGGTGATGTGGGTATCGTTTATCGCTTTGATCAATGCGATTACAAATAGTTATTTTTGTTCAAAGTTTACTCTTGCTTTAGAGGTTAGTTAAAAATCCTTCTCCTTTAGAGTAGGCCCTGATTTCACTACTAAACTTTCGAAAAAATATCACCCTCCGCTCAAGTGGGGGGCCCACTAAAAGTTATGCTGTAAGTGGTGATGACTACGAGGGATAGTGAAGCTCCGGTTATTCATAGCGCCTTCATATGCTGCTCATTTAATTGATTACAATTTGCACGAACTTGTGGCTCTTGCCATAAAGTAACAAATAAAACCATAACTAATGGTCCTACAAACAAACCCAGCAAACCTAAAGTTTCAACCCCCCCTAATATACCAAATAAAACAGCTAAAAAGGGTAATTCAATCGCACCACCAATTAGTGCGGGTTTAATAAAATGATCGGCAACAAACATAACGAAGGTTCCCCAAACAAGAACAACGATTGCCCCAAACATACTACCAAATGCAAATAAAATCATGGCCACCGTAATAAAAACTATAGGCACGACAAAGGGAATCATTGCTGCAAGTGCAGTAATAAATCCAACCAAAGTAGGTGCTGGAAAACCAACTAAACCATAACAAACTCCCATTAAAAAACCCACTCCAAGCCCTACAACTATTGTTCCATTCACTGTTGCTCTCAAAGCTCTAGGAAGTCTATCTGCATAGCGAAACCATCTTTTACCCAAACAGTTTTCACCTACCAGATAAATTTGGGTGATTAATTGATCTCCGTCGCGATAAAAGAAAAATAAACTTAATAAAGTAAAACCCACTTGAACACTTCGATGGGCTAAATTAGAACCAATTTGTTTCACATAGTAACTGGTTGGTGTTAAAGATAAATGAATATTGGATAACAATCCTTTAATCATTCCGGGCTTGCCAATATTATTATCCCAGTAAACTATCAAGTCATTTCCTATCCACGGAAAATGTTGCAGAAATTCAGGCGCTCCGCCTCCTTTTTCATTTAAACTTTGTAAAAAATTGATGAATATTTGTAACTCCTTGATGAGAAGCCCCACCAACCAACTGAGAGGAAGTAGAAACAGCAATCCAATTAACGTTGTGAAAAGTAAAGCCGATAAATCATCCTTACTTCCAAAAAATCGACGCCATCTTTCGTATAAAGGATAAGTAGCAATAACAATAATAGAGGCCCATATCATAGATGGAATAAAGCGATGAATAATAAATAAGCTAAGAACTATAATTCCTATAGTTAAGCCCATACTAATGAGCTCTTTGTGATTCTCATTCATCAAGCAAAACCCCATGCTAAAATTTGCATAATTATCCAAGCAGGAATCGCTGCTAATACATCATCAAGCATAATTCCTAACCCACCATGTACTTTTTGATCTATATATTCTATAGGTTGTGGTTTCCATATATCGAAAACTCGGAACAAAACAAAACCACAGATCATCCATGACAATCCTTTGGGAACCATAAACATAGTCAATAAATAACCAACAACCTCATCCCAAACAATTCCTTTATAATCGTGTATTCCTAATTCTTGCGAAACTTTCTCACAAACCCAAACACCTAAAATAAATGCGATTAATGTAAAAAAAAGATAAGTCGTCCAAGAAGTCCCTATAAGTAACAAATAAAGAGGTATAGCAGCTAATGTTCCCCAAGTGCCAGGAGCCTTAGGCATTAAGCCGGTGCCAAATCCAAAAGCAATAAAGTAAATGGGGTTTTGAAATACACTTCTCGCTAAATTAATTTGTTTCATCATTTTTTCTCAACCTCATTTATCGTCAATGTAGATAATTAAAAACACTCTACCTAACGAAAAAAATTTAAAAATGTGTGTAACCTACTGGTTTTAATACATTGCACTGATTATTAGCATTTTTTATCCTTACCCCAGGCACAGACTCTATCACACCTATAGGATAGCAAGGTAAATTCGCTTTCTTAAATTCATTCAGCAATGAAGGAAATTTATTTTCTGGCACCGTAAAACATAGCTCATAATCATCGCCGCCTGTTAAGGCTAAGTCAACTGCTTTACTGTGCAAATATTTCTTAAGTAAAGGATGTGTTGGAATAGCATCTTCATTTAAGCAAGCCCCTACATCACTGGCAACACAAATATGATTTAAATCTGCACCAAGTCCATCAGAAATATCTATAGCTGCAGTTGCATACATTTGTAAAAAACGAATTAAATCAATCCGAGGTTTAGGATGCAACAGTTTTTGCATTAATTCCTCTTTATCTTGTTGAGGTATTTCCATATCAAGTAATTTAATAGCTAATGCTGCGGCACCTAGCTCTCCTGAAACCAAAATAATGTCACTAGGTTTCGCACCACTTCGTGATACGGCTTGCCCTTCCGGCGTTAGACCCAAAATAGTAATTGTAATCGATAAAGGACCTCGAGTTGTATCACCACCAATTAAAGTCATATTGAACTGATTTAGAGAATCTTTTAATCCGTGCGCAAACGAGGTTAGCCACTGTGAATTTAATTCAGGCAAAGTTAAGGCAAGCGTAATCCAACATGGTTTTGCAGCCATAGCCGCCATATCACTTACATTGACCATGATGGATCGACAAGCAATATCATAGGCATTCCACTCAGGCAAAAAATGTACGCCTGAAACTAAAGTATCTGTACTGACCAGCAAATTCTTTCCACCAGAGAGATGCAAACAAGCTGCATCATCCCCAATACCTAATAAAACTTCATCACTTTTTAAATCAAGCGGTTTAAAAAACTGGGCAATGAGTGAAAACTCATCCATTGCTATGACTGATTTCAATTGAGCGAACCTGGTGTGCTAAATTGTTTAATACGCCATTCACATAACGATGTCCATCTTGGGAACCAAATTCTTTGGTTAATGAGATGGCTTCATCCAGTACAACTTTATAAGGGATTTCAGGACAATAAAGTAACTCAAAAGAACCTAAACGTAATACTGTAAGCTCAATTGGATTAAGTACAGAGATTTCTCGATCGAGAAATGGAGTAATACTTACTTCTAATGAACTAACATGCTCAGGGATGCCATGTAATAAACGGCAAAAATAATCAACATCTACTTTATCCATTTTATTAATGACTCGAAATTGTGCTTCTATTTCATACAAATCAGTTCCCGACATTAACCATTGATAAAGGGCCTGAAGTGCTAATTTTCTGGCTTTTCTTTTACCACTTATTGACTGCTTTTCCACCTTAACCTCATAAATTTTCTTAAATAACAATATAAATTGATCAATATACTAATTGTAACTATTAGTACTCTAAGTGAAAATCTTGGTGAACATCCTTATTTGGCACATCTTGATACAGAGGGAGTGGTTATTCTAATCTTTATTCATCTGATCAATAGTTAGCCTGAAATCACTCACATCTTTAAAGCGTTTATATACCGAGGCAAATCGTACATAAGCTACATGATCCAGACTAAATAATTCCTTCATCACTAACTCACCTACAATTTGAGAATCAATTTCTCGCTCTCCTCTGCGACGAATTTCTTGAGTTATTGAAATAATTGCGGCCTCCAATGCATCAACACTCACCGGTCTTTTCTCCAAAGCACGTAACATACCCGAACGTAAGTTTTCTATATTAAAAAGCTCACGTCTACCATCACGCTTTACAATTAATGGCATGATTAACTCAGCTGTTTCAAAAGTAGTAAAACGTTCATGACACACAAGGCATTCTCTTCTTCGACGCACTTGAGCCCCTTCCGCAACTAAACGTGAATCAACTACTTTTGTTTCTTCTGCATGACAAAATGGACAATACATGATTATTTATAAACCGGAAACTCACGACATAAAAGTAAGACCTGTTCTTTCACTTTTGCTATAGTCGCTTCATTATTAATATCATCAAGAATATCTGCTATCCAATTTGATAAAAGAATAATTTCTTTTTCTTTAAATCCTCGGGTTGTTACCGCTGGAGTTCCTAAACGCAAGCCGCTGGTGACAAACGGAGAGCGCGGATCATTAGGAACGGTATTTTTGTTCACAGTAATATTTGCTTTATCTAAAGCAGTATCCGCATCCTTACCTGTAATATTCTTATCAATCAAATCGACCAATAATAAATGATTGTCTGTACCACCAGAAACAATTTTATAGCCTCTAGTCATTAACACAGACGCCATTGTTTTTGCATTTAATAAAATTTGTTGTTGATACACCTTAAATTCAGGGAGTAAGGCTTCTGCAAAAGAAACAGCTTTAGCTGCAATGACATGCATTAATGGTCCACCTTGGGAGCCAGGAAATACAGAGGAATTTAATTTTTTCTCAATTTCTTCATTAGCACGACATAAAATCATTCCGCCTCTTGGGCCTCTTAATGTTTTATGCGTCGTAGTTGTCACAACATCTGCATAAGGTATAGGAGAAGGATACAGACCAACAGCAATTAATCCAGCAACATGCGCCATATCTGCCATTAGATAGGCACCTACTTTATCTGCTATTGTCCTAAATCTTTGCCAATCAACTACACGTGAATAAGCGGAAAATCCAGCAATAATTAATTTAGGTTTATGCTCTAAAGCTAAATGCTCAACAGCATCGTAATCAATTAAACCAGTCTGAGCATCTACACCATAGGATACGGCTTCATACAATTTACCCGAGAAGTTAACCTTGGAGCCATGCGTTAAATGTCCTCCGTGAGGTAAGGCCATTCCCAAAACTACATCACCAGGAGCTATTAATGCCATCATTACCGCCGCATTCGCTTGAGAACCGGAATGAGGTTGGACATTTACGTAATCAGCACCAAAAAGTTTTTTGGCACGAGCAATAGCTAATTGCTCAGCCACATCAACATACTCACACCCACCATAATAGCGCTTGCCTGGGTAGCCTTCAGCATATTTATTGGTTAATACAGAGCCTTGTGCCTGAAGAACACGTGGGCTGACATAATTTTCTGAGGCGATAAGCTCAATATGCTCTTCCTGTCGCTGTTGCTCATTAACTATCGCTTGAAAGAGTTCATCATCAAAATTTTTTATGGTATAGCTGTCATCAAACATAAATCATCCTAAAGAAAAAAGTTAAGATCGAACAATGATGTCATTACGTACCCTTCTCACACCATCTACATTTGCAGCAATTGCTCCTGCACGTTGTTTTAATCGTTCAGTAGCCACAAAACCACTAAGTTGTACTTCATCTTTAAAGGTTTTTACTTGTATTGCTAAACCAGTAGTTCCTAATTGATTCACTAACGTGGCTTTTACCTTAGTCGTTGTGGTAGAACTATCAAGAAATTCTCCTGTGCTTTCTCTACCTGGAGAAGCGACGCATGCTATAATTATTATAGATAAAAGCACCACAACCATCATTTTCAGTGAGTTACGCATCTCCAACCCCCTAAAGAAAAAACCCCATTAGACTACCACAAAATTTAATGGTATACGAATTGTGAATACAAATTAGAACAAATCATACTCAAGAAGAGTGTGCTTGAGGATTTTTAGAATCAACATTTACTTTTTTCACAGCTGGGCGATGACCATGCTTAGGATTTCGGTAATCATGGGGATGCTCATCAAAACCATATATTTCTGATCGAGGAGGAACAGAATGAAAATATCCAGCATCATAATATTCAGGCTGAGTCATTTTACAAGAAATCAAACTTGAGAGTAGTAAAAAACAAATCATCAAACGTTTCATGAGCAGTTTCCCTCATACAAAAAAGGGAAGTTGCATTAAAATGCAGCTTCCCTTTTTGCTAATAAGTAACCTTAATTCTTACTTATTTTGCTGTTACTTCAACTTTAACATTTTTATCATTTTCGCTCTTATTAAGGCCATTAGCCAAGTAAGGGACGATTCGAATTGTAGAATTTACAGAAGTATATTGATCATAAATTACTACGTTATATGGGAAGCGTATCGATTCAATTGTAACACGCATGCCAGAGTGGCAATAGCCATAATAAAATAAATCAATATAATGAGCTGAATCCAAGCGAGGAATCATAAAACCAGGTAAACCAATGCCATCATCGAAAATACCATAGACATAAACATCATCATAAGATCTGTTTATCACTTCAATTTGGCAGTAACCTGGAACCATAGAAGGCTTAATGGCTGCACTCTTACTATTGTTAACTTCATTAGCTTTAGGATGCATATGTTGATTTGCTGCAATAGCATGACCAAACAATCCAAAACAAATAGCAAACAACAAGGACTTCAACTTCATGGTTTCTCCTTTGATTGATGAAAGCCGCATAGTAGCAAAGTGTTGAATTTAGTCAATAGGATATTTTTGTAACCATGAAATATATTCTTAATAAATCTCATATCGATAAAATTGAATCACATAAAACAATTATAAAATTTATCTTTCGTGTTATATTTGGCAAACTTGAAAATTTGCCGTTTTCTAAAAATTCGGGGGAGCATTGATGAAGTTAGTAAAAAAGCGAATGACCATTATGGGAATAATCTTACTGATTGTTTTCGGTGGGATCATTGCGTTTAACTTGATAAAAGCATTCTTGATCAAACGCTTTTTTGCAAACTATCAACCACCGGCTGTTTCTGTAGCTTCAGCGGTTGCAAAAGCAGTAGACTGGCAACCAACGATTAATGCAGTGGGTAATTTCGTAGCTATTAATGGGGTAGATGTAAACTCACAAGCATCAGGAAATGTCATTAAAATTGATTTTGAGTCTGGGCAGTTTGTTGATAAAGATGCACCATTGATCACAATTGATGACAGTGTTGATCAAGCAGTACTAAAGTTTAATCAAGCTGAACTCGCCATTAAAAATTTAAATTATCAACGCCAAAGTGATTTATATAAACGTGGTGCATCACCCATATCTAATGTGGATGAAGCTAAAGCAAATCGCGATCAAGCTCAAGCTAAGTTAGAGCAAACTGAAGCACAAATAAAGCAAAAACATATTACTGCTCCTTTTGCAGGAAAATTAGGGATACGTCAGATCAATTTAGGACAATTTATCAGCCCAGGACAAACTTCGATTGTTTCCTTACAATCACTTGATCCGCTGTATTTGCAATTTTATCTTCCAGAGCAACTTTATAAAAAGATAAAACCAAATCAAACCATTACATTTTCTGTAGAGGCATTTCCTCATGCTCTTTTTGAAGCAAAGGTTACAGCAATTAACTCCAAAGTGGATCAAAACACTCATAATGTGCTCGTCCAAGGGACTCTTGCTAATTGCCCTACTTCAGCAATTAAAGATCCTGCAAAATCATCCCTAGTAAAAATTCGCAAAGAACATTTGGGAAATAAATTGATTGTTTCTTGTAATTCAGACCTTAACGCCCAAAATAAAGTCCATAGTTTTACATTTGTTCCAGGAATGTTTGCTTCGATTGAGATAAACCAACCGTCTCTACCCAACACAATTATAGTTCCCTCTACCGCAATTTCTTACAGCTTATACGGCAACGCGGTCTATATTATCGAAAAGAATGCGGAGGGTAAGAAAAATAAAGATGGATCTGATCTTCTAACCGTTAAGCGTGTCTTTGTCACTGTAGGTGAACAACAGGGTAATTATACAGTCGTTAAAAAAGGGATTAAAGCAGGACAATTAGTAGTGAGCGCAGGGGAAATAAAATTACAAAATGGCACTCCTGTATCAATCAATAATGAAGTCAAACTTGATGAAGTGAGTAATCCAGATATGTTAGGACAATAGACTCAAAATAACTTGTGTTCGATACAAAAGGCATAAAAATGCCTTTTGTGTTGCTAGCAGAAGTTTATGCGCGCATCGTCTGTTACAGAATTTTTTAATCAGGAAAAGTTATGAAATTTACCGATCTCTTTATCAAACGGCCTGTGCTTGCCATGGTAATTAGTTTGCTTATTTTTCTTTTTGGTATTAATGCCATTTACAATATGCAAATTCGCCAATATCCTCGTATGGATAATACAGTGATTACCATTATGACTGGTTATCCAGGAGCTGATGCAGATCTCATCGCGGGTTTTATTACTTCTCCTATAGAAAAGGCCGTAGCCAGCGCTGAAGGTATCGATTACATGACTTCTTCAAGCACCCAAGGCTTAAGTACAATTACATTAAATATTAAATTAAATTTCGATCCACAAATTGCCTTTACCGATGTAATGAGTAAAGTGCAACAAACAATCAACCAACTTCCCAAAGAATCTCAGCAACCCGTTATTCTAAAAACATCCGATGCTTCCACGGCATTGATGTACATCAGTTTGGATAGTACCCAAATGACACCCCAGCAAATCACTGATTATGCAACCCGTGTGGTACAACCGCAACTGCAAACAGTAGATGGGGTAGCCAAAGCGGACATCCTCGGAGGCTCTACTTACTCGATGCGTATTTTTCTTGACCCAAAAAAAATGGCTGCATTGGGTGTTGCACCTTCTGATGTATCGGCGGTGCTTGCTAAAAACAATTTCTTAACCGCAGCGGGGAATACAAAAGGAGAATATGTAGCACTCAGCATTACGGCAAAAACAGATCTAAATAGTGCAACCCAATTCAGTAACCTTATTGTCAAAAGTGATAAAGGCTCTATAGTGCGCTTACGAGATATTGGAACAATAGAGTTAGGTTCGCAAAGTTATGATTCCTCAGTAACCTTTAACGGAAAAAAAGCGGTATTCATTTCTATAACACCCACTCCAACAGCGAACCCTCTAACCGTGATCAGTGCTGTTAGGAAGATGTTGCCTTCTGTGATCAAGGAATTCCCTCCTTCTTTAACAGGAACAATAGTCTATGATGCAACGGCGTTTATCAGAGCTTCTCTGGACGAAGTAACACATACTATTATTGAAGCTGCTTTAATTGTTATTGTGGTCATCTTTTTATTCTTAGGCTCTATTCGCTCTGTTTTTATTCCTATAGTGACCATTCCTTTATCATTGGTAGGTGTGTGTACCCTCATGCTTATACTGGGATACAGTATTAATTTATTGACTTTGCTTGCTTTTGTTTTAGCGATCGGTTTAGTTGTGGACGATGCAATTGTAGTGGTTGAAAACGTACACCGTCATATAGAGGAAGGGAAAACCCCTTTTGACGCTGCGATGATAGGCGCACGAGAGATTGCGACACCTGTTATTGCGATGACGATAACACTTGCTGCAGTTTATGCACCTATTGGCTTTATGGGGGGGCTGACTGGCGCTTTATTTAAAGAATTTGCTTTTACCTTAGCAAGTGCAGTAATTATTTCTGGGATCATTGCGTTGACTTTATCGCCAATGATGTGCTCTAAAGTTTTATCTAAAGACATAACGAGCGGTAAGTTTGTCCATTTTCTTGATAATTTTTTTAATAAACTTAAATCAAAATATCAAAAAGCATTACATAGTTTACTCGACACTCGTGTGATTATGCTCTATTTTGCCGCGGTTGTGATTCTGATGCTTCCTTATCTCTATACCCATACTGCAGCAGAAACAGCACCCGATGAGGACCAAGGCTTCTTTTTTGTCATGGCAATGATCCCTCAATATGCAACACTTAATTATATTGAAGCATTTACCAAACCTTTTGACGAAATTTATAAAAGTTTTCCTGAGGCAGAAAATTACTTTACTGTAAATAATAATCAGCCTATATCCGGTATGGTACTTAAGCCCTGGAATGAACGCCAAAAAAGCCAATTTGCTTTGAAACAACCCTTACAAGATAAGTTATCCAATGTCGCAGGATTAAATGCTTTTGCTATTGTTCCTCCTCCTCTTCCTGGTGGTGGTGGAGGAACACCTGTTCAATTTGTTATCAAAACAACAAATGATTTTCAGAGTTTGCTTGATGTATCTAACAAACTTACTGAAAAAGCCAAAAAAAGTGGCTTATTTATCTATGTAGATAATTCACTTAAATTCAACCAACCTCAAATTGTAATGAATATTAATCGCTCTAAAGCATCAGAAATGGGATTAGACATGCAAGCGGTTGGCAGTAGTTTAACGAGCGCTCTATCAGGTAATTATGTCAATTATTTTAATCTTGAGGGACGTAGTTATCAGGTGATACCCCAGTTAAGTCGTTCCTTTCGTATGAGTCCAGAAGAATTAGGACAAATTTATGTACGAACCATTAATGGCACTATGGTTCCACTCTCAACTGTAGTAACCTTGGTAGAAAAAACCGTACCAAATGCAGCTTCGCATTTTCAACAAATGAACTCGGCAACCATTCAAGCAGTAATGATGCCAGGAAAAACCTTAGGTGAAGGATTACAATTTTTACAAAAAGAAGCAGATCAAGTATTACCCAAAGGATTTTCTTATGATTATGGTGGCGAATCAAGACAGTTTATGCAAGAAGGTAATGCATTGCTCTTTGCTTTTGTTTTTGCAATCATAATTATATTCTTAGTACTTTCTGCTCAATATGAAAGCTTTCGCGATCCACTTATTGTCTTAATTAGTGTCCCTATGTCGATTTGTGGTGCCTTGATTCCTTTAAATTTAGGATTAGCAAGCATTAACATTTATACCCAAGTCGGTTTAATCACCCTCATTGGCTTAATCTCAAAGCATGGAATTTTAATTGTAGACTTTGCCAATCAATTACAACGAGAAAAAAATCTTGATAAGCGAGCTGCCGTAGAAGAAGCTGCTGGAATTAGATTAAGACCCATTCTCATGACCACCGCTGCAATGGTATTCGGAGTTTTGCCACTTTTAATTGCCAGTGGTGCTGGTGCTGTGAGTCGCTTTGACATTGGGCTAGTTATCGCAACAGGATTACTCATAGGAACTGGATTCACCTTATTTGTGGTCCCTACCTTATATACTTATCTTGCCGAAGACCATCGTTCAAAAACATCTGAACCTCAATTTGATGAAGCAAGAATTCCTGATGTGCACTTGCCTAATCAACATCATTAAATAAGGTGAATTTCTACCTAGATCTATTCAGGATGAGGAAGCACTGCCCTTGACTATAAGAGACACTCGACGTCCCGCGGCTTGTGCACGGGACGTAGGAATAAGAATAAATTCCTTAAGTTAACCAGTTATGGATAAAGATATAATTATAACGAGTCTCTATCACGAGCCGTTCGAGCTGAGGAAGCATTTATGCTCTCTCGAAACCTTGGCATCGGGTTCGAAAGTACCTACCAAGGCTTCGAGACGGCGCTGGTGCGCCTCCTCAGCCCGAACGGGTCGAAGTAATAACTCGATCTCTTATCCATAATTGACGTTAAGTTAACGTGAGTATCGTATAAGCGAACGTGGATTTACTCCGAACCGTTCGGGCTGAGGAAGCGCGTAGCGTTGTCTCGAAGCCTTAGTATGAATTTTCACATTCTGTGCTAAGGCTTCGAGAGAGCATAAATGCTTCCTCAGCCCGAACGGTTCAGGGCAAAGACTGGATCTAAAAAGATTCTTTATCCGACACTCACGTTAAGTTAATGGCAGTGAGGCCGAGGAGATGCGCCCGCATCGTCGCTAAGCATACCAAAGCTTAGCGACAACAGCATAAATGCCTCCGTGAGGTAATATTTGCTTTCTTATCCCATAACCAACCTAGTGTGACCCTTGCATTTAGCACCGAAAAACGCCAGTATAGTCGCCCCAACTGCGCACATCCTTGCTCAACTTATTAAATAATTTGTGATACCATTTCTAGTTTTATCAGTACAGGTTTAATTATGGATAAAATCTATTCCCCAGAAGCAATTGAAAAAGCGCGCTACAAGCATTGGGAAAATCATCATTATTTTCAACCTCATGGTGACGGCCAAAAATTTTGTATCATGCTCCCACCTCCTAATGTCACTGGTAGCTTACATATGGGGCATGGTTTTCAGCACACAATTATGGATGCATTAACTCGTTATCACCGAATGTTAGGTGATAAAACGTTGTGGCAACCTGGAACTGATCATGCAGGTATTTCAACTCAACTTGTGGTGGAGCGACAACTTGAAGCATCAGGCATTTCTAGAAAAGATCTCACTCGTGATCAATTTCTCCAACGTGTGTGGCAATGGAAAAACGAATCGGGCAATACCATAACCCAACAAATGCGACGTTTAGGTGCGTCAGTTGACTGGAGTCGCGAACGATTTACCATGGATGAAGGATTGTCTGCTGCTGTGCAAAAGGTATTTGTACAACTTTATGATGAAGGGTTAATTTATAGAGGTACCCGTTTGGTAAATTGGGATCCTAAGTTAGGTACTGCTGTATCAGACCTTGAGGTAATTTCAGAAGAGGAAGATGGCTTTCTTTGGCATATTCGTTACCCAATCGTGAATTCAACAGAGTTTCTGATTGTTGCTACCACGAGACCTGAAACAATGTTAGGTGATACAGCTGTTGCTGTACATCCCGAAGATTCAAGATTTAAACATCTTATTGGACAAGAGGTACAACTGCCTCTTTGCGACAGAACTATTCCCATTATTGCTGATGAATATGTTGATAAAGAATTCGGAAGCGGTTGTGTTAAAATTACACCAGCCCATGATTTTAATGATCATGAAGTAGGTAAGCGTCATCAACTACCCTTAATCAATATATTCACTAAAAAAGGCTCTATTAATAAAAATGCCCCCATAAAATATCAAGGCATGGATCGATTTGTCGCGAGAGAACAAATCATTAAAGATTTAACCGCAATCGATTTATTACTTAAAACAGAACCACATAAACTCAAAGTTCCCCGCGGCGAAAAATCAAATGTCATTATTGAACCGCTTTTAACCGATCAATGGTATGTTAAAACTCAACCTTTGGCAGAGCCAGCTATTGCTGCAGTACAAAACGGTGATATTCGTTTTATACCCGAAACATGGACGAAAACTTATTTTCAATGGATGAATAATATTGAAGATTGGTGCATTAGCCGTCAATTATGGTGGGGACATCGAATCCCTGCCTGGTATGACAATAATGGTAATGTATACGTAGGCTATAGTGAAAATGATGTACGCTTTAAGTATAAAATTAAAGACTCTACGGTACTAAAACAAGATGAAGATGTCCTTGACACTTGGTTTTCCTCGGCTCTCTGGCCTTTTTCCACTCTAGGTTGGCCTGAGCGTACCCCTGAATTGGAACAATTCTATCCAACTTCTGTCCTAGTTACCGGTTTTGACATTATCTTTTTTTGGGTAGCTCGTATGATTATGATGGGCTTAAAATTTACAGGTAAGATTCCTTTTAAAGAAGTATTCATTACCGGCCTCATCCGTGATAGTGAAGGGCATAAAATGTCCAAATCAAAAGGGAACGTACTTGATCCTTTAGATATTGTTGATGGTATTGATCTTGAATCATTAATTGCAAAACGAACATCTAATTTAATGCTTGAATCAGTTCGCGATAAAATCGTTAAGGCTACACGTAAAGAATTTCCAGAAGGCATTAGTGCCTATGGGACAGATGCACTTCGCTTTACATATTGCTCACTTGCATCAACAGGACGTAATGTACGTTTTGATATAGGTCGTGTTGAAGGATATCGAAACTTCTGTAATAAACTATGGAATGCTGCACGATATGTCTTATTGAATACAGATGAAGAGCAAATTGATTTCGGAGATGGAGCATTTCAGTACAGCCCTGCCGATCAATGGATTCTATCTCGCTTACAACGCACCATAAGCAAAGTTCACCATTATTTTGAAACCTATCGATTTGATTTATTATCAAACACTATTTATGAATTTGTCTGGCATGAATATTGTGACTGGTACTTAGAATTATCTAAGCCTATATTACAAGATGAACATGCATTGAGCGCCTTGAAAAGAGGAACACGAAAGACACTCATTCATGTCTTGGATCAAATTCTAAAAATGTTGCATCCGTTAATGCCATTTATTACCGAAGAAATTTGGCAACGAACCACAAAATTAACCAGTGAGAATGGTGCAAGCATCATGGTCAGCGCCTATCCTCAGGTCAATGAAGAGTTTATTGATAATACTATTGAAGAAGAGTTAGAGTGGTTAAAATCAGCGATTCAAGCAGTACGTACCATACGCAGTGAAATGTCGATTTCACCAGCCAAGTATATTCCACTTTATATTCGTAATATTACACCAATACTCAAAGAGCGTTTAGAAAAGTACCAAGATACTTTCAAAGCATTGGGTAAATTAAACCATATTCATTGCCTTAATCCGGATGAAAAAGCCCCTGTCTCAGCAACAGCAGTATTGAACGAAATTGAATTACTCATTCCGATGGCTGATTTAATTGATAAGGAAGCTGAATTAACTCGACTCGCAAAAGAATTAGCGAAATTGGACAAAGACATCAGCCTTGCTGAAGGTAAATTAAATAATCCTAAATTCACGGATAAGGCACCTGCAGAAATTATTGCCAAGGAACAAGAAAAATTCACTCAGGCACAGCAGGCTAAAGAAAAATTATTAGAACATAAAACAAGGATAGAGTCGCTGTAAACTGGAGCACTACTGATGGTTACAAACAAATTAAACTACGAATATCACCATATGGGCATACCCACCTCTACGCCTATGCCAAATGAAAAATATAGTTCTACATTTAAAATGTATACAACAGATGGTAACAATCCTTTCCGGATCCAATGGCATCGTTTTGAAGAAGACTGCCCATTGCATCCGCTTATTCAATCGACTCCACATGTGGCATTTAAAGTAAGGAGTATTGATGAGGCTATTGCAGGAAGAACTGTTTTACTCGAACCTTATTATCCTTTCGCTGGTTTTCGCGTTGCAATGGTGGAAATTGATGGTGCTCCCGTAGAGTTCATTGAAACGACATTAAGCGAAGAAGAAATTTGGGGTAACTCTCATAAAGGTTCTGTGATTTATCCTGAAAGAGAGTAAAGGCTCCAGTTACAGAAAAAAATGTAAGCGCTCACGCCTCATGCACCGAAAGGCTGCATTTGGCTTTGGAGTGTACGTATACTCAATTGCTCACTTTCCTCGGCATACTCTCCGATTAATCCACCATGCCAATAATAAAGTTGATAATACTCCTAGATAAACACCCGTATCTTTCCAATCACTACCAACCAATTGCAATGCATCTGGACTATGCAAAACTGAAAAGGGTATCGCCAGCAAAACATCCATAATTGCCGAACCTGCAACAAGCCCACAAGCAATAAGAGTTCCTTTTTGCTTTCGAAGCACTACTTCATCTTTAACAAGATTACTTTTTTTCAAATGATTATTCACCCAAAAAGCAATCATACCTCCAATAAATAATGGAAAAGAGGAAGAAAGAGGTAGGTACATCCCTATAGCAACTCCTAAAATGGACAAGTTTAAATAACGTCTTAATTTAAAAAAATGATTTAAGAAAATAATAATTAAAATAATACTTGAACCAATTAACATCATTGCCCATGGCAATGAATTTCTAAATACTGCTTCAGTAATCGCAGCCATTAATGCTGCTGTAGGCGCGGGTAAAGATTGATTTATATCCATATTAGGATGAGGCATTACCCCTGCTATACCATACACTTCAAACAGCAATTGCATTACTGGAGGAATAACCAAAGAAGAAATAACTACGCCAAGCAATAACATGAGTTGCTGTTTCCAGGGTGTTGCTCCAACTAACTGACCCACTTTCAAATCTTGGGTATTATCATTAGCAATGGCTGCAATGCCTGTGACTACAGCCCCAATCATGATCGTAATTGCCTCCGCTGCTTGAATTTGTTCCGTGCTTAATGGGAGAGGTAACATATGATCAATCGCGACCAGCAATAGCCACGCTGCAAAAAGCATCCCTGAAATAACCACCGAACTTCCGGGACTTGCTGTTACACCAACCATCCCTGAAAAATAGGCAGTAATTACTGAAAAAATAAATCCAATAAATAAAACATAAAGTACCGCTAAGAAAACTAAGGTAGGTGAGTATTGATTGTCTAATCCTACCTCCCCTAATGGTAAAACAAGTTGAAAAAATAAAAATAATATTGCTGCGAATGCACCAATGCCTATTAAGATAAAGGGTAGCGGTATATCTTTATCAATACGAGGCAGCTGCTCCATTTTTCCTTTAGAGCTAAAACTATTTAACGAAGCCCGAATATTTTTAGACAAAGGTTTAATTAGCTTTAAAAAGGTCCATACTCCAGCAAACAGCATAGCCCCTATTCCCATATAGCGCATCTCACTGTTCCATAAAAATGATGCTGCTTGTTCCGGAGGATAATGATTGATAAAGTCTGGGTAAATGTGACTGACTACAGGTAATGCAATTAACCAAGAAATTACTGCCCCTAAAAATATGCTGATCGCCATATCATGACCAACAAGATAACCAGCACCTATCATTGTTGCGGAAAATCCAGCACCAAGACCAAACAAAGAGCGCTTTACCACAAACCAATATCCCCAACTATTGGCAATTATTTTAAATCCAGTTTGTAATAATTCAATAAAACCACCAATTGCACCACCAATTAATATGTCTTTAATACCTGATTTTTCAACGGATGATTTTAATACTTCAGCGATAGCTCTACCTTCTGGAAATTTTAAAGACTGGTCATGGACCAAAATACGACGTAATGGAATGGAAAATAATACGCCCAAAATCCCCCCACAAACTGCAATAAAAAAATTGGTTAGATAATCAAAATGATTCCAAAAACCAATAATAATTAATGCAGGAATAGTGTATACAATTCCACCAGCAACTGCTTCACCAGCAGAAGCTGCAGTTTGAACCGCATTATTTTCGAGAATAGTAGGATTTTTAAAAAAGCGTAAAATCCCCATGGAGATAATCGCTGCTGGAATTGAAGCCGAAGTTAGGATCCCCAACTTCAATGCAAGATAAGCATTAGACATGGCTAACAATACAGTAAGTATGATAGCAAGTAGTATCACTCGGACAGTAAGTTCCGATACTTTTTTGTCTGCAGCTATAAAAGGTGTATCTGCCATTAACGACCCCAAACTTTGTGTGCTATTTCAGGTTTTAATAAAGAAGCGATTTGAGATAAAGGAACATTCACTGTCTGCGCGCCATAGACATAAGCCGCAACTTGATACGTATCGAATATAACATCTATCCCTTTTGGCGAAAAAGACCAGATTTTATAGTTTTTATCTGTAGGCTTAGTACCTTCTGCAATCCATTTTTTATCTGAGATATTTTTTGCAATTATTTGCTTATAGCAAAAATCGGCCATAGGCTTTAAATAATCTGCTTCTGGGCGAAATAGCTCGGATAGTTGAACTTGAGATCCATCAATAAAATTTAACGTACTTACTGTATTTGCAGGATGTGCCGCACCTTTATGATAGATAGAAACCATAATACGTACACTTAAAGCATTTTTTGTTTTGTAGGGTAATGAATAGGTAATATTCAAACCTGATTTACCTGGTGCATCAGCAGAAACATCAGCATCTGCTCCAACTTCTTTAAAAAAACGTTGCTTTGTATTTTCAATAAATCCCTGTAAGGCTGCATCAATACGAGGATCTTTAAATCCTTGGGGATACTTGATATCCAAAATATAAGCAGAAGTTTCTTTTTGAACTGATGCTGGATAAATGGCATAAACAACAAAAGAACATACTATAAGACCTAAAGATAAAACGATTTTTACTAATTTTAGCATAATATTATTCCCAATCATTTTTCTTAGAAGAAACCCATTCCCCTGCTATCATCATTTGATGAGGTAAAGGATAGGCAAAATAATAACAAAGGGCGGCGCTGTCATCCGTAGACCAAAGCACTAAATCTGCTACCATACCAGGGGCAATTACTCCTACTTCATGTTGTATTCCTAATGCTTTTGCTGCTTGGCTCGTAACAGAAGCTAAAACTTCAGGAACAGTTAACGAAAAAAATTGGCAGGCCATACTCATCATTAAACGTAATGATGCAGTTGGTGATGAGCCAGGATTACAATCAGAAGCAACAGCGATATTCACAGCAGCTTGACGCAATAAATCAACCGGAGGTTTGTGTTTTTCACGCAGAAAATAATAGGCTCCTGGAAGCAAAACAGCAACTGTGTTTGCCTCTGCCATGGCAAATGCTCCTTGAGCATCAAGAAATTCTAAATGATCACAAGATAAAGCACCAAATTCGGCTGCAAGCTTGCTTGCGCCGAGATTGGATAGCTGCTCAGCATGACATTTTATAGGAAGACTTAATTCACGAGCGGCACTAAAAATTTGCTCTGTTTGCTCAAGCGAAAAGGCAATAGATTCGCAAAAAACATCCACAGCATCCGCTAAATTTTCTTCAGCTACGGCAGGTAGCATTTCTTGACAAATCATATCAACATATTTTTGACTGTTTCCTTTAAACTCAGGCCCAATTGCATGTGCCCCAAGAAAGGTTTTTCTAACTCTTAAACCCGTTAACTCACCTAAGCGTTTGGCCACACGTAACATTTTCACTTCATTGGATAAATCTAATCCATAACCTGATTTAATCTCAACAGTAGTCACTCCATCATCTCGTAGAGCTAGAATTCTTGGTAACGATTGCTTGAGCAATTCCTCCTCAGATGCTTCTCGGGTCTGTTTGACGGTGGATAATATCCCGCCCCCTTTTTTAGCAATTTCAGTATAACTTACTCCAGCAAGTTTCATTTGAAACTCAGACGAACGATTGCCTGCATAAACCAAATGAGTATGACAATCGATGAGACCGGGAGTAAGTAACTTTCCATGGCACTCTTCTTTGTGAGGTGATTGATAAAACTGGGGTGGCATTTGTTCTTGGGCGCCACACCACACTATAAGGCCGTTTTTAATTGCTACAGCTTGGTGTAGCAATTGATTTCCTTGAGCATCAATAGTTGATGCATTTAATAATAATTGATTGCAAGCAAGCATTAAAAATCCCAATGAAGAACTTGATGAGGAGGCTTGAGCCAAGCGTGGTGATGCTCAGTATCATATATATCCCATTCCTTAGATGCATAAGTTTTCTTATCGATATCTAATAAAAGCCATGTCAAAAATTCAGCAACTGTATCTGGGGAAATCAAGCGATTTTGATCTTTCAAGCTCTGATAAAAATTGATCCGTTCATAATCTGGATTAGTGCTACTTCGGGCTATCACCTGCATATGAGTATCAATTATTCCAGGCATAACACTCGCAAAAGCAATATCCGCGGACTCTAACTGCCAACATTGAGTCAGCATTGATAAAGCAGCCTTAGAGACACAATAAGCAGCCCAACCCCTAATAGGAAAATAAGCTGCTCCTGAACCAATATTAAGTACTCTTCCATGAATTAATTTATCATAGAGTTTTTGCGTCAGAAAAAGAGCCGCATTCAAATTGGTATTTAAAGCATGCTGCCAATCTTTTAGTTCAACTTCTCTTAAAGGGACTAAAGGATTTAAAGTACCCGCATTGTTGATCAGGGCCTCAATGTGAGGAACCTCAAATAAATAATTTCTAATAGACTCAAGCCCTTCAGAAGTTGTAATATCAGCACATACATATTGAATCTTTGCTGAAGTCGCTGCTGTTTCTTGCAATAACTGCTCTCGACGACCAACAATTAAAACAGATTGATCACGTTTTGCCAAAGAAAAAGCTAAAGACTTCCCAATCCCGCTTCCACCGCCAGTAATTACAAACATGATATCCTCTGCACATTTATTAATGTGTGCAAATGATACCAGACATTGACTAAACTTGGCATAATTTTATGCGTTCTTGCTGCAGAAAAGAACAGGTACATGATCAGGGTTGAATTAATGCAAAAGTTTCCTGATAGGACTAAAAAGCATACCTCATGTATAATACATAACTTTCTCAAGTTATTGCTATCGATTATGTGTCAAATTGAGATTGGCGTAAACATCATCTATCAAAACAGAGGAGGAATTTAATGTTTGAACATCTTTCCAATTATCACCAACCCAATCCTGCACTTTGGCAAGGCAGAAAAGATACAATAAAAGCGGAGCGATTTTTTCAAAAAATTATTTTTCCCAAACAACAAACAGATCTAATCACGAAAGAGAAAAAAACAATTTTCTTAGGGTTTGCTAGCGATGCTGGGGTTAAACGAAATCTGGGGCGACCCGGAGCAAAATTAGGTCCTGATCACATAAAAAGCCAACTGGCGAAATTACCTTGCTCTCTGGATAAGGAATTTTGGGATTTAGGAAACATTATGTGTGAAGAGGATGAATTAGAAACAGCCCAATCCCAATTTGCGCATTTGATCAGTTTTTGTCATCAACAAGGCCATCAAACCATTGCCTTAGGTGGGGGACATGAAATCGCATGGGCACACTATCAAGGACTAGCACCACATTACACTAAATTAGGTATTATTAATTTTGACGCCCACTTTGATTTAAGACCTTATCAGAAAAACCAACCAGGTACATCGGGCACCCCTTTTTCACAGATTGCTGCTTATTGTGAAGAAAACAACCAAAATTTTAAATATTGTTGCCTTGGCATTCAAAAAATGGGGAACACGGATTCTTTATTTCAACAAGCTAATGCACTTAATGTCCATTACCTCACTGCCGAAGAAATCTATGCCAACAGTTTAGCTTGGCATTTAGCTTTTCTTGATGATTTCATGCTGAATCTGGATCATATATATCTAACCATATGCTTAGATGTATTAGCAGAGTCTTTCGCTCCTGGAGTGAGTGCCCCACAACCATTAGGACTTACTCCATGGCAAATCCTACCTCTCTTGAAATACATTATTCAAAGTGGCAAAGTAGTAAGTTTTGATATTGCTGAATTGTCGCCGCCTCTGGATCAAGAACAAAAAACTGTTAGACTAGCGGCTCTTATTGTTGCAGAATTGATACATATAATTTAAGGAGTCAGTTTCATGAAGAATACGATACTCTGGGGTGTTCTTATCACTTTGATTGGTACTCAAGTACAAGTATATGCTGATGTTGCTCAACCATCAGCCCCAGCACCTAATGCACTTGCTAGTCCTCAAACGACACAAATGCCTCCACCAGCAGCCCAGAGCGGGCCATCACTTAATCCAGCACAGTCTACACCACCCCCTGTGATCAATTGTAACTATAAGATTCCACCTGAAACAAAAAAAATTGACCAATCACTTGTTATAACTTGGTCAGAAAAAGCGGTAACCCAAGCTTTTGACTTTGATCCAAATAACTTAGATGATCAATTACAAAAATTAGAAGCTTGTTTTACAGAACAAGGATGGACAGGTTTTAATACAGCACTCCAAAAATCAGGAAATCTAGAAGCCATCAAATCACAAAAACTTACTGTAAGTAGCCAAGTAATGGGACAAGCTGTTGTTACTGAAGCCAAAGAAAATCAATGGAAACTTAATTTACCGCTCCAAGTTGTTTATCAAAATGATAAGGAAAAAGTAACCCAACTACTTAGTATTGACGTGACTGTTGGTCGAAAAATAACTGGGGATTTGGGAATTGTGCAAATGATTGCTGCACCAAGAAATACTGAAAAATCGCCAAACTCAAATACAACAAGCACTACCCCAAGTAACAACAATGGAGCAACTTCCACAACCACTCCAGCTGCAACTACTCCTGCTGCAACTACTACTGGACAACCAACAAAACCGGCACTACCAGCAAACAGTCAATGATTTTTCGACATAAGACAGGCCTTCTTTTCACCAGTGAAGGGAAGGTCAAGCCAGATAATTCTCTATTTAATAGTAAGCGTTTACGTAATGGTGTCTTAAGGAAAACCGAGTTCTATTCTTCTGTAATCCGGGGGAATGTGGCAATAAATCCCCGGATTACGGCTTTGCCTAATCCGGGCTACACGTACTTAAGTCAATAATTCCCCAAAACGGTTATGCTGCTTGTTTTTTATGAACCCCATTTTCGTCAGGATAAGCCAAAACAATTACCTTAGTTCCAATTTGGAAGAAGTTTTCACTTAACCATTTAGCCGCACTCGGGAAAATACGGACACAGCCATGGCTTGATGGATGCTCAGGAACTTCGTATGCCGCATGGATAGTATATCCTTGATAAAAATAGGTACAATAAGGCATTTTTGCACCACCTTTTGTATCTACTGGGTATTCCCCGGAGCGACACTCAAGTCCTCTTCGATTATATACCTTAAAAGTTCCTGTCACTGTTCTACAGGATTGATTTGTATTTTCCTCACAAATATCTATCCCGGCTGAACCACCTCCAGTTAATAATCGATTTCCTTCTTCATCATATGCAGCCCATGCAGAGGCCTTTGGATCAAAAACGAATCGTCTTTCCCCTGTTGCGCTAATTTTCTTAGGAAAATAATCACGGCCACGCTTATCTTTTGTATAATGAACCGTTCTGTGAACATAACCTGCATCATCAGTAATTAAAGTGGATTCATCATATTCAACACATGCGGTTAATCCCAAGCATAATAACAATGCCCCAAACAACTTATTCATCTAAATTCTATCTCCGATTAATTTTAATTATGATTCTAATTTTCTGTATTTAATACGTGAAGGTCTATCCGCAGCATCACCCAAACGACGTTTTCTATCCGCTTCATAATCACTGTAATTTCCTTCAATAAAGGTTATTTGCGAATCCCCTTCAAAAGCCATTAAATGTGTGCATATTCTATCCAAAAACCAACGATCGTGGGAAATTACAATAACGCAACCCGGAAAATTGAGAATCGCATCTTCCAAAGCACGTAAAGTTTCAACATCTAAATCATTACTCGGCTCGTCAAGTAACAATACATTTCCACCACTTTTCAGTAACTTAGCCAAATGTACACGGTTTCTCTCTCCTCCAGAAAGTTGTGACATTTTCTTTTGCTGATCAGAACCTTTAAAATTAAAACGTCCTACATAAGCACGTGAAGGCATTTGAAAACTACCTACTTGCATAATATCATGTCCATCAGATATTTCTTGCCATACTGTTTTGTTGGAATCTAATTCATCACGTAACTGATCCACGTAGGCTAATTGCACCGTTTCACCGATACGAATAACACCGTTATCAGGTTCTTCTTGACCCGTGATCATTTTTAAGAAAGTTGATTTACCTGCACCATTTGGACCAATAATACCTAAAACACCTCCTTTGGGAAGTTTGAAATCGAAATTATCAATTAAAATACGATCACCAAATGATTTAGTAATTTTTTCTCCTTCGAGTACAAGATCACCCAATCGTTCACCAGGAGGAATATAAATTTCATTAGTTTCATTCCGTTTTTGGAATTCTTTAGAGTTCATTTCTTCAAAACGAGCAAGACGTGCTTTATTTTTAGCATGCCGTCCTTTAGGTGAAGTACGTACCCACTCTAGCTCTGCTTTAAGAGAGCGTTGGTGTGCATCCTCTTGTTTTTGCTCCATCTCTAAGCGTGCTTCTTTTTGCTCAAGCCAAGAAGTATAATTACCTTTATAAGGAATCCCTTCGCCTCGATCTAATTCTAAAATCCATTCAGCAGCATTATCCAGAAAATATCTATCATGAGTAATTGCTACTACCGTACCAGGAAAACCTTCAAGATAATGCTCTAACCAAGCTACAGATTCAGCATCCAAATGGTTTGTTGGTTCATCGAGCAATAACATATCTGGATTGGAAAGCAATAAACGACATAAAGCAACACGCCGCCGTTCACCTCCTGATAATTTTCCAACCACAGCATCCCAATCTGGTAATCGCAGTGCATCAGCAGCAACATCTAATTTTCTATCTAAATCCCAGCCGCCACCCGCTTCAATTTCATTTTGCAATTCACCTTGCTCCCCAAGCAAAGTATTCATTTCATCATCACTCATTGGCTCAGCAAAACGCATACTGATTTCATCAAAGCGCGCAAGTCTCTCTTTCATGTCTTTTACGCCCTCTTCAACGACCTCACGCACTGTTTTATCCAAATGAAGTTGTGGTTCTTGTTCAAGATAGCCAATCTTAATCCCTGCTTGGGGTCTAGCTTCTCCTTCATATTGTGTATCAACACCCGCCATAATGCGTAATAAAGTTGATTTACCAGAACCATTTAAACCTAAAACACCAATCTTGGCGCCTGGGAAGAAACTTAATGATATATCTTTTAATATAAATCGTTGATTTTCAACAATTTTGCTAACACGATTCATGGTAAAAATATATTGTGACATAACTACTCCGTCTTTCTTTAAACTTGTCTGTATAGCCAGGATGATGACTCAATCAATCTACCACTCAAGAATTACTTTACCTGATTGGCCTGAAGCCATAATTTGAAACGCATGTTGATACTCATCAATTGGAAAATGATGGGTTATCACTGGTGAAATATCCAAGCCACTTTGCAACATGGCGATCATTTTATACCATGTTTCAAACATTTCGCGACCGTAAATCCCTTTAATGACCAGCCCCTTAAAAATAACCTGATTCCAATCAATGGATGTTTCCTGAGGAGGAATACCCAACATTGCAACATGGCCACCATGATTCATAGCTTTCATCATGTCATTTAAAGCCATAGGATTTCCTGACATTTCAAGTCCTACATCAAATCCCTCAATCATTCCTAATTCAGCAGCCACATCAGAAAGTTTTTCATATTTGATATTTACTGCTCGTGTTACACCCATTTTTCGTGCTAACTCTAACCGATGATCATTAACATCAGTAATCACTACATGACGTGCGCCTATATGTCTTACTATAGCAGCCGCCATAATACCAATTGGTCCAGCACCAGTGATCAATACATCCTCTCCAACAACATCAAAAGCCAAAGCACAATGAGTTGCATTACCAAAAGGATCTAGAATTGAAGCCTGCTCTCCAGTAATGTTATCGGGAAGCACAATAACATTAGTAGCCGGTAAGGATAAATACTCCGCAAAACAACCTGGTCTATTTACTCCCACACCTAAAGTATTACGACAAAGATGTCGTTTTCCTGCGCGGCAGTTACGACAGAATCCGCAAGTGATGTGTCCTTCACCTGAAACTCTCTGACCAACACTGAGGCCTCGCACTTCCTGACCCACAGCAACGATTTCCCCATAAAATTCATGACCTACAGTCATAGGCACAGGAATCGTTGCTTGTGCCCATTCATCCCAAGAATAAATATGGATATCAGTGCCACAAATCGCTGTTTTTTTCACTTTAATTAATACATCGTTAACGCCATATTCCGGCATGGCGACTTCTTCCATCCAAATTCCAGGTTCCTTTTTCGCTTTGACTAATGATTTCATGAAGTACCTCAAAATAAGATCCTCTCTACCCTAATGAGAGAAGAAAGCGTTACTTAATGTAGCTCGATATAAAAAATAAGGTAATTTTTATATCGAACAGTTTTTTGGAACTAAATCCCATATAAATGCGGCACATCCTTGCTTAGCTAGTTTTAAGGAATAACGCTCATTCAGCAACATAAAACGCATTTTTATGCTTTTTATATGGAGCTTACGTTACTTAAATAACGGAAAATTCCTTACCTACCGTTTCAAATGCAGCAATCGCTTTATCCAAATGATGCAATTCATGGGCAGCCGACATCTGGGTGCGAATTCGCGCTAGCCCTTTGGGAACTACTGGATATGAAAAACCAACTACATAAATACCCAACTCTAATAAACGATTCGCCATACGCCCTGCTAGACTCGCATCACCCAGCATCACAGGAATAATCGAGTGTTCGCCTGGAATGAGTTTAAAACCTAAGCGAGTCATACCTTCGCGGAAATATTGGCTGTTACGCTTTAATTTTGCAGCCCAATGGTTATTTTTCATTAAATTATCTAAAACGATGCAAGAAGTATGTGCTATCACAGGAGCTAAGGTATTCGAAAATAAATAAGGTCTAGAACGTTGACGTAGCCATTCCACGATAGTTTTATCAGCTGCCGTATAACCTCCTGATGCCCCCCCTAAAGCTTTACCTAAAGTACCGGTAATGATATCAATTCGCTCACTGACGCCAAAATGCTCTGGGGTTCCTCGGCCTGTTTCACCCATAAAACCAACAGCATGAGAGTCATCAACCATAACCATAGCGTTATATTTATCGGCTAACTCACAAATGGCCGGGAGATTTGCCAAGATACCATCCATAGAAAAAACACCATCTGTTGCAATTAATCGAAAGCGCGCATTTTTGGCAGCCATTAACTGCTCTTCTAATGCCTTCATATCATTATTGGCGTATCGATAACGTGCCGCTTTACATAACCGTACACCATCAATAATACTTGCATGATTTAAGGCATCACTAATAATCGCATCATCTTCCCCCAGCAAAGTCTCAAAAAGACCTGTATTTGCATCAAAGCATGAAGAATAGAGTATCGTATCTTCTTTGTTTAAAAATTGGCTGATTTTCTGCTCAAGCTGTTTGTGTGGAGTTTGTGTCCCACATATAAAACGCACGGAGGCCATACCATAACCATATTGAGCCAATGCTTTTTGTCCTTCAGCAATTAATTCAGGATCATTCGCCAAACCCAAATAGTTATTCGCGCATAGATTTATTACTTCTTTATGATTTACTGTGACAGCAGCTTGTTGTTGACTGGAAATAACCCGTTCTGACTTATATAAGCCTTCACTTTTAAGCGTTTCTATTTCTGTTTGCAAAAAATCAATAAATTGCTCACGCACAGTATTCTCCTAAATATTGAATTTTCGTATTATAGCCTGAGGACAGTGAGGCGAAATTGAAACCCATTTCGCTATGTCCAAGCTACAAATCATAAGGAAACAACCCACTTTCAAAATAGGTTATCCTATTAAAAGATGCAGATCATAACAAACTTTAAACAGAGTAACCATGAAATTTAGGATTCAAACATTATTTCTTAGCACATGAGTTGATTTTTTGTTAAGATTGAGTCCAAGTTTTGAAAGTGCATTGGCCATTCGTTTCCGCCGCATTGTTTCGCAGTAAGTCTGCGGAATCCAAAAACCAATCAAAATATGGATCTCATGCAGGCATATTTAGATAGAAACAAAACTCAAGGAAATAAACTGGCCCAATATAAAATCTAAATAATCAACACGGTAGAACAAATGAGTTATCAAAGCGCGCGTATTAATATGGTCAAGCAACAACTTCGAACTGGTGATGTTTTAAACGAATCCATACTTGATTTGTATGAAGTACTACTCAGACATGAGTTCGTCCCTGAACAATTTACCCATTTTGCCTACTCAGATATGCAAATTCCACTGAACCATGACCAACGAATGCTTACTCCTTTAGAGGAAGGTCTAATTTTGCAAGCACTTAATCTCCAAGGTCATGAAATAGTTTTAGAAGTAGGTACAGGGAGCGGTTTCTTTACTGCCCTACTCAGTAAACTGTCTAAAAAGGTAATTAGTGTAGACTATTATGCTGATTTTACGGCTCAAGCAGAAAAAAAATTAAAGGTACATCATTGCCATAATGTAGAATTAATTACAGGCGATGCGAGTCGAGGCTGGTTGGAGAAAGCACCTTATGATGTTGTGATCTTCACCGGTGGATTAGAAAAAATAACCGAAACCGAAAAACTCCAAATTCTCCCTGGTGGTAAGCTATTTACCATATTAGGTAAGTCCCCTGTATTGCAAGGCAAATTATATGAACTAGACCATAATGAAAATTGGCATGAGTCCCTGCTTTTTGAAACAAATATTCCTTTATTGATCGACAAATCAAAATCCAAAGAGTTTGTATTTTAGGAATTAGATCAAATGAAAAAATTGCTGTTCTGCTCCCTCTTGGCTTTAGGTCTATTACCACAAGCATTTGCAACCGATCTAATGGATATTTATCATCAGGCTCTTGAAAATGATCCTGTGTTCAAGAATGCCTATGATACTTACATGGCTAATGCAGAAGCTCTTCCACAAGCACGTTCAGCACTACTGCCTCAAGTTGGGATTTCAGGCCAAGCAACTCGTAACTTTTTCCATGTGAATGATGGTTTTTTCACCATTCAAGACACCTATTATAATTCTAGAATGTGGCAAATTTCAGCCTCTCAAGCAATTTTCAATTTTCAAGCATGGGCAAAAGTACAACAAGCCAAAGCTTCTGTAAAAGCAGCCCAAGCTCTTTTTAATGATGCAGCACAAGATTTGATTCTCAGAACCGCAAAGGCCTATTTTGATGCGCTCTATGCCCAGGACACACTCAATTTTGCTGAGGCAAAAAAAAGAGCAAACAAACGCCAATACGATCAAGCCCAGCAACGGTTTCAAGTTGGGCTCGATCCTATTACTTCTGTTTATGAAGCAAAAGCCGCCTATGATCAATCTGTAGCTACCGTTATTGCTTCGCGAAATAACCAAATCAATCAAAATGAAAACTTAAGAAAATTAACCAATCATGTTTATGATTCGATAGTACCTTTACGTAACGGTAAAATCCCATTGATAAAACCAGAACCTAATTATGCCGATCAATGGGTGGATACAGGACTGAAGCAAAATTATAAGTTATTGTCAGCCAAATACAATCTTGAAGTAGCACGTGAAAACGTAAAAGCACTTTCTGCAGGAAACTGGCCTGTTATTTCACTGCAAGGAAATACAGCAGAAACAACAAATAGCTTAAATACTACAACTGACAATAATCCTTTATTACCCGCAAATCAGAAACAATCCACCGTTGGACTTGCTTTAAATTTTCCAGTATATCAAGGAGGCCTAGTTCGTTCTCAAACACGCCAAGCAAAACACAATTTTCAAGCAGCAAGCGAGCAAGTCGAACAGGCCTATCGAGAAGTAGTCGTAAACAGTCGTATTGCGTTTAATACAATCACCGATGGTATTAGTAAAGTTAAAGCAGACAGACAATCGGTTATTTCCCAGAGAAATTCATTGGATAGCACAGAGGCGCAGTTTGAAATAGGTACACGTACCATGGTAGATGTAGTCAATGCCCAACAACGCCTATTTGAAGCCCAAAATTTACTGGCTAATGACCAATACAACTTAATTAATGCCGTGTTAACGTTAAAATATCAGGCCGGAACATTAAATGCCAATGATCTGGAGCTAATCAATTCATGGTTAGAAACAACAAGGGTTAATGGATTCCCCACAACAGGAAATACCAAATAACAATTTTTATTTAACCCCACTAAATGAGTTTTCAATAATGTCCAATCCTTCCCAAGTTGAAAAAAAATTACTTCATTACACAGGTAAAGCCATTGCAGATTTTAATATGATCCAACGTGGTGATCGAGTTATGGTCTGTTTATCAGGAGGAAAAGACTCTTTTACCTTGCTTACCATTCTCAATCAATTGCGTCGTCGTTCAGGTAATAAGTTTGAACTTTTTTCGTTTACTCTCGATCAAGCGCAACCTGGTTGGAATGATTCTGCTTTACGTCAATGGCTTAAAGAGCGTTCCATTCCACACGAAATCTTAACTCGTGATACCTACAGCATCGTTAAAGAAAAAATCCCCGAAGGCAAAACCTATTGCTCTTTGTGTTCTCGACTGCGACGAGGCATTATTTATCGTTATGCAGAAGAAAATGGTTTTAACAAAATTGCTCTAGGTCATCATCGAGATGATCTAGTACGAACTTTAATGATGTCCATTCTCTATAATGGTGATATTCGATCGATGCCACCTAAGTTACTCAGTGATAACAAAAAACATATTGTGATTCGCCCATTATGCTATGTCCAAGAGAATGACATCATCACTTATGCAAAGGAACAAGCCTATCCTATTATTCCATGCAATCTTTGTGGTTCTCAAGAAAATTTAATGCGTAAAAAAGTAGCTCGTTTAATTGATCAACTTGCAGAAGAAAATCCTAAGGTTCCTAGTAACATCCTTCATGCTCTACAAAGCATCAAACCTAGCCAGCTTATGGATCAAAATATGTGGAATTTTAGAAATCTGGAACATGAATTAATCATTAATCAAGTAACTAATGCAAGTGAGGTTTTCAGTTCAGAAGAATTTGATACGGTAGATGAATAAAATTCAGTTCAAATTCGAACAAAAATAAAAAGCTCGAAGAATCATGCTCCAATGCATGTAGAGTTCTACAGCGCATCCACTAAGTTCTAGACAAGGTACAAGTAAAGTGAGGTGAAGGAGTGTACTCAAGTACATGACTGAGCCGAGCGAGCTTGCAACGATGTATAGGACTTAGTGGGCGGCGCTATATATAAATAAAGAAATCTTTTATATCGAGCGTTCCTCTTATCCTCTTCATATTTTTAAACATTTTTTGTATTAAAATAATCAAATAGATGTTTTTGTAGGCAAAAAGAAGGAATTAATCACAAAATCTTAACTAAAAAGAAACACTTTTATAACATTTTTGTAACATTTATGTTTTATTAAATATCACTTTAGTCTAAAATTAGAAAAAATTTTTTAATAAAATATTAAATTGCTCTTATAGGAATTTCTTCATGTTTACAAATACAACGGTTGACTCTCGTATATTTCGAATTTATACAAAGCGTTTTCTTAAATTTGATTTTGTCGCAGCCATAGTCGTATTTCTCGTGGCTATTCCTTTATGCTTAGGGATTGCTCTAGCTTCTGGTGCCCCTTTGTTTTCAGGAATTTTAAGCGGGGTTGTAGGGGGAATTGTTGTTGGTTGCTTGAGTGGCTCTCATGTCAGTGTGAGTGGACCTGCAGCCGGGATGGCAGCTGTCGTTGTGACAGCTATTGCTCATCTTGGTGATTTTAATTCATTTTTACTGGCGTTGATACTTGCTGGTTTACTGCAAATAATCATAGGCAGTTTTAGAGCCGGATTTATAGCAGATTACGTGCCATCAAACGTAGTGCAAGGTTTACTTTGTGCTATAGGAATTTTATTAATCATCAAACAACTACCACTTGCATTTACGCTGTCTGCAGATTTTAATGAACTTAAAACCCACTTATTGGAAACAACAGAGGAAATTACATTAAGTCCTATTCTCGCGCTCTATCATCACATCAACTCAGGAGCCATGCTGATTACCACAATTTCTTTGGTCACATTAATCTTTTTTGATTTAACAAAAAATAAAGTACTTAAGGAAATACCCGCACCGATTATTGTAGTGATCTTAGGCGTACTACTCAACGAATTCTTCCAATGGACTGACTCAAATCTTGCGCAAAATTCACCGCAATTAGTTAATATTCCCCAAACAAGCGACTTTCATGAGCTACTTAGCAAATTGGAATATCCTAACTGGTCTTCCTGGGCTAATCCTAAAGTTTATCTTTATGCATTTATTATTGGTATTGTCGCTTCTCTTGAGACTTTACTAAACTTCAAGGCTGGTGAAAAACTCGATAAAAAACGTCGTCATCCCTCTTCGAACCGTGAATTAGTGGCACAAGGTGTAGGAAACGTAACGGTAGGATTAATTGGTGGAATTCCGATCACATCTGTAATTGTTAGGACATCAATTAATATTCAAGCAGGTTCTAAAACCAAAATATCTAGCATTTTGCATGGCATTTTCATCTTATTTGCAGTGATGTTAATCCCAGGTACTCTAAATAAAATACCCTTGTCTTCCTTAGCAGCTATCCTGATGTACACCGGCTATAAACTCAATAAGCCCTCTATTTACAGGTCCATTTATGCACAAGGTTATGATCGCTTTATTCCATTTATAGCTACAGTCATTGGCATCATTGTCTTTAATCTTTTGATGGGTATTTTAATTGGATTAGCGGTGAGTTTGTTCTATATTTTAAAATCAAACAGTCAAGCACGTATCAATATTCTAAAGGAAATTCATCCTACTGGAGTCATCAATCGTTTAGTACTCCCACAACAAATGACTTTCTTAAATAAAGCAGCTTTAATTGCTGAACTTAATTCTATCCCTAAAGAATCACAATTAATTATTGATGCGCGTTATTCACAATACATCGATAAAGAAATTTTAGAGTTATTAAAAGAGTTTCAGGACGAACAAGCTCCTAATAAGAAAATATCCTTAAATCTTATTGGTTTTAAAAAACATTACAAAATTCATAACCATATTGATTTTATTAATGTAACTACATACGACGTACAATCCCATTTATCTCCTGCTGAGGTATTAAATATATTAAATGAAGGAAACCATCGATTTTTGAATGGTAATTTAATTCATCGCTCTAACCAATTGGATATTAAACATACAGCAAAAGAGCAACATCCTATCGCTATAGTTCTGGGCTGTATTGATTCCAGAGTCCCCGTTGAAACTATTTTTGACATGAGTTTTGGCGATATTTTTTGTGTGCGTGTTGCAGGTAATGTGGTCAATAATGATGTGCTTGCCAGTATCGAATATGCCTGCAGCGTAGTTGGGGTAAAACTGATCATCGTTCTTGGCCATACTCGTTGTGGTGCGATTCAGTCCGCCTGTGATGGAATAGAAAAAGGACATATTACCGAGTTATTGGAAAAAATAAAACCAGCTATTAATGCCGAAAATCAAACATCAAATGATCGCCATAGTAAAAATGATACTTTCGTTCATCATGTTACAGACTTAAACGTAGCTAATACCATGCAAAATATTTATAAACGCAGCTCCATTTTACATGACATGATAGAAAAAAATGAAATTGCGATGGTTGGTGCAGTCTATGATGTGCAAACAGGTAAAGTCCATTATAAAGACTATGTTTATGAATTAAATCAACTTGATGGAAAAGATAATTACCATTTAGCTTCTAAATTAAATGCCTTATTGAAAGAAGCTAAGATTCATATATAAATTTGTAGTTTAAGCGCAAAGCAAAATACTCCTTTTGCTTTGCTACATCCAAAATTTTTTATATTCAATAGAAGTCCAATGTACTTCTTCCTCCTCATCTGTTTTTGCTCAAAAACTTCTGTATAATGCCTGAAAATCTAAGAATTAAATCAGGAGCTGAAATGCGTGCATCTCAATGGTTTTTAGCAACCCTTAAAGAAACTCCAAACGATGCTGAAATTGTGTCTCATCAATTAATGTTGAGAACAGGAATGATTCGTAAATTGGGTTCAGGGCTTTATACCTGGATGCCTCTAGGTTTAAAAGTATTGCGCAAAATAGAGCAAATAGTTCGCGAAGAAATGAATAACATTAATGCAATAGAAGTACTTATGCCCGCAGTCCAGCCCGCTGAGTTATGGCAAGAAACAGGACGATGGGAGACCTTTGGCGGCCAACTGTTAACCATGAAGGATTCCAATGATAGAGAATACTGCTTTGGCCCCACTCATGAAGAAGTCATCACAGATATTATGCGGCATGAATTGCAATCTTATAAACAACTTCCTGCAAGTTTTTATCAAATCCAAACAAAATTTCGTGATGAAATCAGGCCTCGTTTTGGCGTCATGCGGGCACGCGAATTCATTATGAAAGATGCTTATTCGTTCCATTTAAGTCTGGAAAGTCTGCAAAATACTTATAAAGATATGTATCATGCATATTGCCGTATTTTTGATCGCATGGGACTTAAATATCGTGCCGTAGAAGCAGATACTGGAGCTATCGGCGGTTCTGCCTCTCATGAATTCCAAGTATTAGCTGATTCAGGTGAAGATTTAATCTTTTACAGCGATCAGGGTGATTATGCAGCAAATATTGAACAAGCAACAAGCTTAAAGCCCGCTAAAGCAACTCCTATCAGTCAAAAAATAATCCTGGTTGATACACCAAACAAAAAAACTATAGCTGAGGTGGCTCAATTCCTACAAGTTTCACCTAAGCAAACCGTCAAGACATTAATTGTCAAAGGAAAAGAACACCCCATGGTAGCGCTTATTTTATGTGGTGATGATGATCTCAATGAAGTTAAAGCTACAAAACATCCTTTGATTGATACCCCATTACAATTCATAGATGAAGAAACAATTTTAAAAAACTTAAATGCGCCAATTGGATCACTCGGACCAGTTAACTTAGCAATACCTATAATCGCGGATTATCATGCCCTTGCCATGGATTCATTTATATGTGGCGCAAATCAAGCAGATAAACATTATCAACATGCTGCCTGGGACAAAGATGTTAAAGAATATCTTGCCTTCGACTTACGCAATGTGAAAGAAGGGGATATTAGCCCTGATGGGCAAGGTACGCTTTATTCATGTCGAGGTATCGAGGTTGGTCATGTTTTCCAACTAGGTGATAAATATGCTAAAGCCATGAATGCTGTTGTCATCAATGAGCAAGGCCAATTAGAAACCATGTTAATGGGATGCTATGGCTTAGGTATTACTCGAGTCGTTGCTGCAGCCATAGAACAACATCATGATGAACGGGGCATAATATGGCCACAAAATATTGCTCCATTTCAGTTAGTGATTATTCCATTAAATGCCCATCGCTCGCCTGAAGTTAAAAAGCAAGCAGATGCTTTATATCAACAATTCAAAAGCTTAAACATTGATGTTTTAATTGATGATCGTAACGAACGAGCTGGAGTATTGTTTGCCGATCATGATCTTATTGGTATTCCTCATCGCTTAGTGGTCAGTGAAAGAAATATTGAACAAAACTGTGTGGAATATAAAAACAGAGCTACTGGAGAAATTCAACAATTCAATTTAGATACAGCAGTTGATTCAGTACTCAACTTAATCTCAAAAAACTGAGATACTGAGTTGCAAAACATAAGCATGATACGGCTTGTCAATTCAATGGTAACAAGCCCTCATGTTTTTTTGCCTAATTGACCTATTTATTAGGAGTATTAAATGTCCAGAAGGAGTATTCAATTTCTAAAAAATGCTATCTTCTGCTGTTGCACTAAATCTTATACACATCTCTAAAAAACCAGCTAGCTCGACTTTCCGATGTTCTGTGGCTTGTCCGCAGAATATAGAGTGCTGTGCTAAAAGTCTCGACCCTGCGAAAACAAACCGCGGGGCATTAGCAGAGTTTTGATCAAGAAACAGGGCTTGTCCAAGGGACGTCGGAAGCTGAATTGTCAACACATCCTAATATTTGAAATAATATTAATTAAACATCATGCAAAAAATGACAATTAGTAATAATAAACAATAACTCTTGCCATAAACTTTATCAGGAATGAGATCGCTACAATATATTCCTAACTTCGCGCCTATAATACTGCCTAAAAATATAGTAATTAATGCCGGCCAATATAAATAACCGGTGCTGTATGGAGGTAAGTGAGGTATATGAATTCCCGCAGCTATAAAAATAATACTTCCTATCAAACCACTTGGTGCAGCAAGTCCATTTGCAAGTGCAGAAGCTTTATTCATGGACACACCATAATGCCTAAAAAATGGAACAATAATCACACTTCCTCCTATTCCCAATAAGGCGGCAATTGTTCCTGTAAAATAACTAACAAAATACAAAATTGCATTTGTTGGCTTTTTGTGGACAGAAATATTTTCTTTAAAAAACTCCTGCTTCAAATTCCTGAGTAAAACCATAAAAATCAAAATTAAAAATGCGTATTTGAGTGAATTTGCGCTTAAAATTGTAGCGATTAAAGCACCACTTACAGCACCCAAAGCAACAGGTGGCAACATTTTTCTTAATAAGATCATATCCATATTTTGTTTCAGATAATGCAACCATGCTGCATATATCATATTAATAAACATCAGCATTAAAGAGGTTCCTACAGCCATATGCATGGCCAATTCTTTTGGAATACCATCCAATGGTAATAACCAGAATAACAATGGAACAACAACAAATCCCCCCCCAAAGCCAAACAACGTTGCAAGTAGTCCTGTTACTATTCCAGCAAATAAATAAATTCCAATCATAAATTTCCATCATCCTTGGGTGCATGTTCATAAAAATCAAGCTGCACTACAAAATCTTCCTCAATTTTATAATGCAGGCAATTATTTTTTAATTTTTCAATATAACCTAATGCTTCCAATCTATTGAGTGCGGGGAGTATCTCTGCAGATAATTCATAACGTAATCTTGGAGTCGATGAATTCAATATTGCATCTTTATCAACCACAAAAAATTCCCTTATATCTCTGCAATGAGTAGCACTAAGATCATCTTTAATGGAATTCATAAAATTAGGGTAATCATTAAAAAGCTTATCTAAGTCAAACTTTTTCGTGTCCGCCTGTTCAGAACTTCTACGGGAATTGACGAATTTTTGCAAGCAATGCTGGCTTATTAGGGTAACAACACCCCCAATAAAAAAACCATATACAAATGAAATACTCATAGATACTGTTTTAAAGTTAGATTTCTTAGTGATTCCAGATGAATCCTAAGGAATTCATCATTTGGCAAATTATATAACAAAATTTCTATAAAAGTTAACCACCACATATTGCTTAAAACAATCAAAAAATAAATAACAATAAACCATTTCCCAAAGAAGTACCCATACTAATGCCCACCTTATTTACGATAAATGAGAAAAATTCAATCTTGATTTTTTAACCCCGCATTAATACACTGGAGCAATTTGACTGACCAATTACTTATCATGCTGTATACTAGCAGTATCTAAACTCCCACTTATCATTAAAAAGAGGATATATGCTAAAACATTGCTCTATTTTTTCTGTTATTGCTTTAGTTGTTCTATTAACCTCCTGTGGCCCCATCTATAATACCGAATATAGTTATATTCCACCTAAATCAGATGTGGCAAAAATGTGCACCGCTCAATGTGTACAAGGAAGAAATGACTGCGAACAAAGTTGTAGAGTAGACAATGAAAATTGTCGACTAAGAGCACAGCAAAATGCTTTGTTTGAATATAAACACTATAAAGAAGAACAAATGCGAATGGGTTTTCCAATTAATAAAACCATTAAAGATTTTGATAGAAGCGGCAGCTGCAACAATTCATGTCATTGCGAATCTACTTATAGGGAATGTTACTCCGCTTGTGGTGGAGAAGTTAGAGAGCATCAAGTATGTGTGGCTTTTTGTGACAAAAAAGCATAGAGTCTGTTGATAAATAATTCTCTAGATATCCTCACGAGATTTAAGAGGGACAAGGGAACAGAATGAATTATCAACACTGCCAAAAAAATACAGTCATTTGCAAGCGGTACGCACTCAAAAAACCAGTAATTGCTAAGTGTTAATTACTGGTTTTCCTTTAAATATAAAAATATCAAGGATATCATACAAGTTATATTTATAAAAAATTTTACAATTTGACAAATATTTGCCAAACTTTACGTTAAATCACAAGTCTCACGCGAATTAATATGAAGAAAGCAATCCTCTATTTTTTAGCAGTCATTGGCGCCTTTGCATTATTAATTATTCTCTATCTTTGGCTTGGCAGAGTATCAGAACCAACGATGTTTGGAGCAGCCGGCCCTGTTCCCATGCCTGCAGGAGAGGCAATTCCTACTACCATAGCCATGCAAAGAAACCAATATTCTCAAACCACGAACCAACCTTCAGAAAATACCATGAGGGGAATGATAATTCGTAATGCAAATATTTCCTTACAAGTAAACAACATTAACACCGCGATGCAAAAAATTACTCAGCTCGCAGAAAATTCCGGTGGCTATATTGTGAACTCAAATATAACTCAAGACAGTAATACTGGAGGAAATACTTATGCCAATATCAAAATAAGAGTACCTGCTCAAGGATTAAATGATGCATTAACTGCCTTAAAATCACTTGCAACCCAAGTCATACAAGAATCTATAAGTGGTGAGGATGTTACGCAACAATATGTCGATCTACAAAGCCAACTTACAAATTTACAAACTGCAAAAGAACAACTTGCAAAAATTATGGCAAGTGCCACTAAAACACCCGATGTTTTGAGCGTCTTCAAACAATTAACTGAAGTTCAAGGCCAAATTGATGTTATTCAAGGACAAATTAAATATTATAAAGAATCTGTTGCTTATTCATTAATTAATATTGATTTGAGCATGAATCCAATGATTGAAACAGCTCAGCAAAAGCAATGGAAAATAACGGAAGCATTTATTAATTCCTATCATGCATTAATCGATCAATTACGCCAGTTAACTTATGGTTTAATCGAATTTTTTGTATATTTTTTACCATTGATTCTATTATGGATTTGTATTTGCTTCATTGTTTATTGGATAGGGAAAAAAATTTGGCGACACTTTTAATAAAGGCAGAGCATGCCAACCACTTTATTCTCCATACTCGGATTAGGCATGCGTCCTCCACTAAGCAACGATGTTATAGAGCTTAGTGGATGGTGCTATAGAGACCAAATCCGAAAGTCCCAATAAATAAAATCCCTATATCTTATAAGAAATTGGTTCGTCTAAATCAGAACTGACCTTTGTGTAAGATGGGATGTTTTTATTTGCACCTGTCTTGTCTTTAGAATAAATGATATTTAAATTTCTTTGATCAATTTTTTTACCATCAAAATGAACCAAATAGGCTTCCATATTATATATATGCAAAGTAACACTAATCGTTACATCCAAACCTTTTCTGCATTTGAGCTGATGCACAAAAGTACTCGTTAAGTCATCGCTATTACTATGAAATCTATAGCGATCAATACGATTGACAAGCTGTGCTGATTTCTCGCCAGTTGGTTGATAAAATTTCTCGGATATAGGGCCTTCAAGAACAGTTACAGTACCTTTATATTTGTGGTCATGAATTGTTGTTTTCTGTCTCGGTGCAAATGCAAATACCCATATCGAAAAAGGATTGGATGAATCATGATCATAGAGAAGGTATCGCCCTACGCCTTTAGGTAGATTCGTTGATGGATCCGCTGGGGTATAAACACTATGATCCAAGTGTAATGCCCCCTCAGCGAGTAACCTAGGGAGATGTTTTGAAACCGTTTCATAGTTTACAACCTCCAATTCATTCATTGCCTTTACGATTTTTTCTCTATTTGCTTCTCTTACAAACTCAATTTTATCCTGCATATCACTTCCTTAAATGATCTTTTTATGTTTGAGGTCAATAGCTTTTAAATTCGTACTTCGATGATGTATATAGCCAATAATAAGCATAAAAATCAATGAATTAATTTCAAATTTTAAAATTTTATCTTAAACGAAAAATGAAGAAAGAGAAGTACCCTCATAAAGGTTTAGTGATACCCAGTGATAGGCTAGATGATGAGGAAAGATCATGAACAAGATTTAGTTGTGCTCCGGATAATGTACCTGATTCATGCTCACTGAAAAAAAGCATTCTGCTTACATGTAACTTCGCTTCTCTTTTTTTGCCATATAATTCGTCAATTATCTTTATTGCTTCAGTTAAAACATCTGACTGAGATAATGAATCAAAAGCTTTATGTGCATTGTTGAGAAGAAGAGAGGCTTGTTCTGTTAATGGAACATTTGAGAGACGTACCTGCAAAGCCTCTCTGTAATAACTCTTCAAAGCA
Source organism: Legionella cincinnatiensis (assembly GCF_900452415.1). Lineage (NCBI taxonomy): Bacteria > Pseudomonadati > Pseudomonadota > Gammaproteobacteria > Legionellales > Legionellaceae > Legionella > Legionella cincinnatiensis. Next base: position 3,050,650 of record NZ_UGNX01000001.1, read on the forward strand.
CGACGGCACCTATCGGTATATAAAATTCTTTTACTATCATAAAACTCTTTTAAAATAAGCAAATCATCAAGAGGCAACTCTTCGTTTTGCGATCTTGCGATTGCTTCCCAAAGGATTTTATCAGCAGCGATTTTTTCATGAAGCTCTTTCACTATTTTCTCTTGTTCTTTTGTTTGCTCCCTACAAGAATGAGTTGTAATCAGGTTATTGCTGCCCTTTTCAGGAGAAAACTCCATTTTTTCGTTCCATTTTTCCTGCTCCTCCAACTCAATGCTGCACCGGCGTTGCCATTTTCTAAATTCATCCTGTATTTGATTCAAAGTAGTTACCAATTTCATCTGTAGAAACTCAGGAAGACTCTCAAAAAGTCGGGTAAGTTCATTAACAACAACTCCCTTTGTAGCAAATTGTGCAATTGACGGGAACTCACCGGCTAAAATTAAAAATTGAGTGAAATCTTTTTGAAATTTCTGAAGCTTTGTCAGGTGGTAAGCCGTTTTCTCTTGATAAAGTAACTCTTGAGCTTCTGTTAAAGTTCGATTCACACGCTCCCAAAGTTTTGAATTTTTTAGCATGATTCCAATCAGTACACTTGAATTCATAAAATCCATTTCATGAAGACAAACACAAGCAAGTTGTGAATCAGACATACAACAAAGAGCATGCTCCAATTCTTTTAAAAACACTTGATGGAGTACACTAAAATCATGTAGATACTTTTTTAAGGTATCAAATAAAAAATGAATGGCAGAAGACTTAGCAAGCATGATTGAACTTTGAGTGTCTTGTAATACGCGAATGGTAACAAGAATATTAAAACTCGTAGTGAGCACGCTTTCCGTAAATTGCCAATAATCTTCTGTTGAAGACGCTTTTATTTCCGCGCGAGAAGAAAGATATGGTTTTAAATCAGCATCAAAAGTAAATAAATTGCGATAAAAAGAACTCATTGGATGAGGCTGTATCGCTTTATCACAAAATGCGGTAGTACTCTCATCATGAGAAAATTGATCTAATTTTTCAACTTGACGTAATAAACTTTCCATAAATAAATTAAATTGTTTGGCTAATTTAACACGATCAATACTATTAAAATCAAAAATACTCCGTTCATCGGATAAAGAAAGTATATTTAGCCAAATATTCATTTGTTCTGCAAAAGGCGTAACCTGATTCACAGGTAATACTATTGCTGTTGGCATACTTTCAACATACATAATCTGAGGTTGTTCTATATCAGTTATACTCGTCGAAAAATCTTGTAGTAACGTCATTTTCTTTAATCGATTTGATAAAATCGTTGCTATATCATGCGCAAATTGCTCATAATGCCCTTTTTCACCAAAACTGATATTACTAAAGGACTCCATACATAAATATTTTGCAAGCTCTGTTTTGGTCTTGCTATCTACTAAATCAATGGGAAGTTGTCTTAAAACAGTGCTAACCATATCGACAAAAAGGGCTTCATTTACGTTGCTTTGTAACAGTCTTGCCTGTTCTGCAAGAGCTGGAAACAATCCTTTGATTTTTCTGTAATTTAGAAAATAGCCTTTAGTGTATCCTTTAGGATTGAGCCATCCTTGATATTCAAAAGGACAAAAAAGATCTTCATTATTTTTTTTGTGGCCATAATAACGAAAAGCTGCACCCCAATCGATACGCGCAAATTGAATAAATATCATTTCTACTGAAGACATCACGTCTAAACAGACCACATTGCCGCTATGTACACTATGATCTCCCAACAGTAAAGAAAACATTAATGCCACCGCAAGACCATAATATTGTTTTAATTGGGTGAGTAATAAATAGGATTGAGGTCCGTAAAACATCTCCACAAGTGGATCTCGATCAGAACCATCTCGATAACCAGTGCCAATGATTTTGTACAACTCTTTGAATTCTACTTTAGGTTGAATAAGTCCATAACTACCATCTTCAAATTGAATCAATTGAGCACAAATTAAGGATGAATGATATATTTTTTCAATCAAATTACGGTGCTTAAACTCTTGCAACAATAAACCAGCAAACAATTCGGTGAACAATTCTCGACGATCCTTAGGTTTTTTTACAAAATATTCCATCCCATCCGAATCACGATAAAAACCGTCTACTCTATTTTGATTTTTACCACCTTTTTTATTTTTAAACTTAGTGAGTATCTTGCCTTTATAAGTGAACATCCCTGACTCAAACACGCTTAATTTACAGATAGTTTTATCATTTTTTAATCTTTTGAGAAAGATTTACAACACTATGATATTAAATAATGAAAAGTAGGATTTATTGACAAGGGGATTTCGCAAATAAAGCCCAGCCCATAGGGAATTATCAACAGATCCTAATCTTAGGTGCAAATAAAAACCCAATATTATGAATGGCGTTTACAGTTTTGCAAAATAAGTTGACGACAATGAAATAATACTTTAATTTGTACCTATAATTTGTGATGACCCAAAAATATTAAAGAAACACCGCATGAAAGGGAGCACTCATGTTAATTAAATTAATGCTTGGAGTACGCCAGTTTCAAGGCGAATCATTTAAACAAATGCAGGGAATTTTTGAGCATTTAAGTGTGGGACAAAACCCCGAAATTTTATTCATTACTTGCTCTGACTCACGCCTTATGCCAAGTCTTTTAACCCAAACAAAGCCTGGAGAATTATTTGTCATTCGCAACGTAGGTAATATTATTCCCCCTTCCAATGTACCTTCTAGTGAAGCAGCAGGTATTGTATTTGCTTTAAATGAGCTAGATAGCATTAAAGACATTATTATTTGTGGTCATTCGCACTGTGGTGCCATGAAAGGACTATTAACTCCAGATTTAAAAGATCATCTCCCTGAAGTAAGTTCATGGTTACAACATTCGCATTCCGTTTTAAAACAAATGAATGAGGCAACCCCGTCTCATAGCAGTAGCTTTGCTTTCAACGTTCGTCAAGCAACCAAGCTCAACATTTTAACTCAGCTAGAACATTTAAAATCGTATCCTATTGTAGCCGAAAAGTTGGCTCGTGGAGAGCTGAATCTACATGGATGGCTCTATGAGTTTGAAAAAGGAGAAGTGCTTGTTTATGAACCTCAAGCTAAAGAATTTATTTCTTTTGAGAACGCATTAGCACTGGCTGTTTCTACCCGTAGAGACAAAATTATTGAGCAAGTGGCAATGAACTACCTAGAGTCCTTTACTCACCCCCGAACAATTAAAGAATATGAAATATTAGTCCAGTTATTTTCTCTTCTTGAAAAAAACAATTTACTGACTATCTGGCCTGCAATAAAAACGGAGGCGACCCAAAAATTATGGTCGGAATTAGGAGGGTTATATCCTAGTATTGAAGACTTGCAATTCAATACCTTATTGGATCAAGGATGCCAGTTAAAACTAAAAAATCTCCGCAGCTTTCAAAAAAATATTATGGAATCTCAAGGGTATCATCAATACATGGAACAAATTATGCGTTACTCACTCTTTACTCCATCTTCACCTCCTTTAACTTCAAATACACCCCATGAATCGATCAACATCCGTTATTAGATGTTGGTCTTAAGAAAGCTAAGTTTTTAAAATGAATGTTTTAAAATAGAAGCAATAAAATATTACTTCAAATCACACAACGAAATGAGAAACATTAAATTCTATAGGTTACTTTTGTTTGCAATTTATTTGTATGACCTATAATTATACCTAATTAATAAATAATACATTACCTGGAATTTAAAAATGGAAAACTCATGGAAAAAACAGTTATATCAACAGGTTATAAACAAACTAGGCACTAAAAAAGGAAAGAAATTTGCGGAAAAATACTGCCCTATTTTACCGCTGAGTTACTGTGAGCAACATTCTGCTGATGAAACATTAAGAGATCTCTTACAAATTGATTCATTGTCGTTGCAAAATCCATTAACGATTGATTTTGTAGAATCACCACGTACCGAATTCCCTTTACATATTATGCTCTATCGCTATGGTAGCCCTATACCTTTATCTGATATTTTACCCATTCTTGAAAACATGGGGCTGCGCACTTATACGGAACGACCTTATAGAATAGAGGTTGATCAAAATGAAGTGATTTGGATTAGTGATTTTAATGTCACCTATACTCGGGCTAATTTACTTACCCTCGATAAAGTGAAAACCATTTTTAATGAAGCCTTGATAAAAATTAGTACAGGTGTTTGTGAAAATGACGGCTTCAATAAACTGATTTTAGGAGCAGGATTATCTTGGCGTGAGATTATTATTATTCGCGCTTATGCAAAATACATGCAACAAACTGGATTTCGTTTTAGTAAGCAATATATTGAAAAAACGGTGGATACCTATGCTCTAATTGCCAAAAAACTCATTCAACTTTTTTATTTAAAATTTAGTTTGAAACAAAATGTCGCCATTCAAAAAGAAAAGATTGCCCTGGAACATGAAATTCAAACGGATATTGATGCAATCAGCAGCCTAGATGAAGATCATATTATTCGCTATTTCTGGTCCTTAATAAAAGCCACTTTACGTACGAATTATTTTCAGCCTAATGCTGAAGGAGAACCCAAAGAATACTTATCCTTTAAACTTGACTCAACAAAAGTCCCAGATTTACCTCCAGGGCAACCTATTTATGAAATTTTTGTCTATTCCGCACGTTTTGAGGGCATTCATTTACGTAGCGCCAAAGTAGCTCGTGGTGGTATTCGTTGGTCGGATCGTCCTGAAGATTTTCGTACTGAAGTTCTAGGACTAATGAAAGCTCAAAAAGTAAAAAATGCAGTAATTGTACCTTCAGGAGCAAAAGGTGGTTTTGTCTTAAAAAAACCATTGATGTTACTTGACCGCGAACAAATAAAACACGAAGTAATTTATTGTTATCAATCTTTTATTCGAGGTTTACTTGATCTTACCGACAATCTTATTGACGATCGTGTTGTCCCTCCCCCAAATACCGTCTGTTATGATGATGCAGATCCTTATCTTGTAGTTGCTGCAGATAAGGGAACTGCAACATTTTCTGACATTGCCAATGGAATTGCCAAAGAGTACGACTTCTGGCTTGGGGACGCTTTTGCCTCCGGAGGATCTGCAGGATATGATCATAAAAAAATAGGTATTACTGCTCGTGGTGCATGGGAATCAATCAAACGACATTTTCGTGAATTGGATATCAACATCCAACAACAAGATTTTACTGTGGTAGGTGTTGGGGATATGAGTGGCGATGTATTTGGTAATGGGCTAACGTATACCAATCATTGTCTTTTAATTGCGGCCTTTGATCATCGTCATATTTTTCTTGACCCTACTCCAAATGCACTTCAATCCTTTGAAGAGCGTTTGCGTTTGTTTCAATTACCGACTTCTTCATGGGAAGATTACAATCCAAAGCTTCTTTCAAAAGGTGGTGGTATTTACAAACGAACCGTCAAATCGATAGCGATTACTCCTGAAGTAAAAAAAGCTCTTGCAATTACAGATGATTCACTCACGCCTAATGAATTGATTCGAGCCATATTAAAAGCACCGGTTGATTTATTATTCAATGGCGGTATTGGTACTTATGTTAAAGCATCAAGCGAATCGCATGCTGATGTAGGAGATAAAACCAATGAATTTTGTCGCGTTAATGGAAATGAATTACGTTGCAAAATTGCAGGTGAAGGAGGAAACCTTGGTTTTACTCAACTAGGAAGAGTGGAGTTTGCTCTTAATGGCGGCTTAATTAATACTGATTCCATCGATAATTCAGCGGGAGTCAGCTGTTCTGACCATGAGGTCAATATTAAAATTCTACTCAATAAAGAGATGAATCAAGGGAAACTCACCGAAAAAAAACGCAATCAACTTCTTACTAAAATGACTGAAGAAGTCGCTCAGCTCGTTTTGCAGGACAATTATAATCAAGCACTGGTCTTAAGTTTTTCCGCAATAAATACCGTATCTTATAGTGGTTTATATCAAACATACCTTAAAGAACTAGAAGGAGTAGTGAATTTAGATAGAAATGTTGAGTTTCTTCCTGATGATAAACGACTGTTAGAACGTAAAGCATCTGGACAAGGATTAACACGCCCAGAACTATCTATTATTATGGCGTATACAAAAATTTATATTACAAGTGAATTATTAAAATCTAATTTACCTGATGATCCCTATTTTACGACTATCCTTGAAACTGGATTTCCTTCATTACTTAAAAAAAATTATGCAGAACCAATGGCAAAACACCGATTACGCCGCGAAATTATTGCAACACAACTAAGCAATCAAATTGTAAATACTGTAGGCATCACATTTATGTACCGTTTACACATCGAAACAGGTCAATCAATAGCAGATATTGCTCGTGCTTATACTATTGCCGCCAAAGCCTATCAAGTCGATCATTTACATCGCTTAGTGGATTCACTTAATTACAAGTTACCCGTACAAACCCAATATGAATTGCTTCACCATGTCAGACAGTTAATGAATTTAGCCACTCGCTGGTTCTTACATCATAGACGTCTTGAAGGTGAAATAGCTCGCAATATAGACCACTACAGTCAATCAATAAGTCAACTTGAACGATTAATCCCTGATCTAATGGCTGGAGTTACTCGAGAATATCTCGATAAAATGGTAACTCAATTTTTAGGTATCGGTTTACCAGAAGAAGCAGCGCGAAAAATTGCTACCACTCGTGCAATGTATACATTGCTCAACGTTACAGAGGTTGCGACACAAAATAAATTCAATTTAAGAAAAACTGCAGAAGTTTACTTTGAAATTGGCAGTAAATTTAGTTTAGTTTGGTTTCGTGATCAAATAGGAAATGACTCTCGTGAAGGTCATTGGAATAATCTTGCGCGTTTATCCTTGCGTGATGAATTAGATAACCTCCAACGTCGATTAACCATTGTCATTTTAATGCATGATCAAAAGAAACTTAATGCTGAAGAATTGATTTCCTACTGGTTTACCAAAAACAGTTTCATTCGACAACGCTGGGAACAATTATTGGAAATGCTATTAGACAGTCCTAGCATTGACTATACTATATTCTTCATAGCCTTGCGCGAATTAACTACATTAATTAGTGCAGAGAAATAAATAACTGTCTTTTTGAATCAAGTCATAAAACAAGCAATAGAGCATTGTTTTTTTTTTGGCGTATATGTTACTTTATTCTCTCGAATAAATAGTTAATGGCTCAAGGAGTTTATGATGGATGAAGAAAAGAGAAAAAGTGCCAAGCAAAAAATCGCCAATGCTAAAAATCTAGAACGATATTTTTCCCAAAAAGAAGCAATTGTCGAGTACCAAAATGGAATTAATTTATTTTTACAAATTTCCAATAAAAGCGTTGCAGATATTAAAGCCATTGTTAGTGCTTACCATGATCTAGCCACTATTTATTTTAATTCAAAAGATTATGCAAATGCGGGTGAGTGTTATGTAGCAGCAATCAACCAACTCGTACAAACTTCATTAGATGATGATTCTTATCGAAACTTAACTGAATTATATATTGATTTAGCTGATGCTTGTTATGAAATGATGAATCAAGTTGCTGGAGATGAGGCAATGACTAATGCAATAAAAGCATTTGGATTAATTCAGTATAAAACAGTTGAAGAACACAGAATTGGTGATCCGGTGACTCATTTCAAAGAGTTTCATGCTTATTATGAAAAAAAATTATCCACAAAATCATACTTAAAATCTGCTAAATTTATGAATCATGAACATTTGCTGGGTGAAAGACAAGTTGCAAGGCATGAAGAACAAACTCTTTTCAATCAATTTGAAAGCATATCTCTTAGTGAAATACAGCAATTTGATCGCAGTCTTGAAAATATGTTATCTCAATTGTCTTTGTCCGCAGAACAACCAACTTTTAGTCCGATTTCATTAAATGAAACTCCCAGTGATAGCGCTTATCGCGGAATGGCAATGCAGTTTTTAAATTTAGCCAAATCCCAGATTCAAAATAAACAAATTTCGAATGCGATTACCGCCTATCAACAGGCAATTAAAACTCTTAATGCAATCAAATTACCCAAAGAAAGCGACCTGCAAATTATTCAAAGCCTGGCGCAACAAATAGAATACTTACAAAATAAGCCTAGCTCTTCACACACTCATTCGTTCACATCCACATATCAAACCGAACAACCATCCGTATCGGCAACTACTCAAAGAATGGGATTTTTTGATCATAGCTTTAGAGAAAGCACTTATGAACCTATGTCACAGTTTGGTTTTTTTAATGAAACAAACGAGGAAGAAGAGAATGAGAATAGTATGTCTCTATAGAACCTAAGTCATACCCCGGTCTGGTAAGCCGGGGATTATAATAAACATTCATATTATTAAGACTCCCTCACTAATGATTTAATTTCAGGGATTCTACCTCAATGATCAATGTCTTTATTAATTCACTCGCACGGAGCTTTCTGCATAATGGTGCTGATTGCCCAGACCACATGGACATAAAATCAATGTTTTGTTCTTCCTTTGCTTTTTTTCGCATCGTTGTCGTTAGGGCATTTTGAATAGGATAGTTAAGAATATTCGTTTTCTTTTCATCCATGCGTTCAATAAATTTATTACGTATTCCTCGCGCTAATTTCCCCGAAAAAGCACGGGTTAATACTGTATTGTCTTGACACTGGTTTAATAGAGTATTTTTATATCCCTCAGGTATTCCGGCTTCAGAGCATGTAAGAAATGCCGTGCCCATTTGTACTCCTTCCGCACCTAAGTCTGTAGCAGCAATAATTCCCCTGCCATCCATAATGCCGCCCGCCGCAATAATAGGAATTTTTAGTTTATCCACTAATTGAGGCAATAAACTGAATAAACCAATTAATGAATCTTCTGCCTTACCTAAAAAAGTACCTCGATGTCCACCAGCTTCACTTCCTTGGGCAACAAGGGCGTCAATGCCACTTCGTTGAAGCTCATAAGCTTCTTTGACATTCGTAGCAGTACCCATTAAAAATGTATGGTTCTTTTTAAATTGTGAAATCCATCCTAAATCCAATAAACCGAAGGCATAACTAAAAACAGGAATCTTTTCTTCGATAAGCACTTTTATTTGTTCTGAAAAAGATGGGGCATAGGGCTCTGCAACTGATTTAATTTCCACATCGAGCTCGATACACGATTGTTGAATATCACGACATGCCCTCTGCATTTGATTGGAGGTGGTTTGGGTGTATTCCGGAATAAACAGATTCACTGCGAAAGGTTTATCCGTTAGTTCACGAATTTTTTTTATCGCTGATCTAATCTCCGTCGGCGACATATATCCTGCTCCCAACGAACCTAAACCACCGCCATTACTCACTTCGGCAACTAGCTCTGGGGTAGTCGCACCACCGGCCATGGGGGCTTGGATAATTGGAAATTTTATACCTATTTTCTCAGCTAATTTCATACGCCACATTGTTCTTCCTTAATTCGAGGCCTATAAAACATTTTACTCTATAAAGAAACAAGTGATAATCTTTAACTCTACTGGAATTTATTCAATGAATTTTTTAAAATGCTTCGATGTCTTGTACATTGAGTAAGGAGAACACTATGAAAGCACAAGCGATATCATCCTTTGGTGATTATTCCGTTTTTGAAACAATTGAACTTCCCAAACCGACAATTAAACCAGGATATGTTTTAATTCGTATTGAAGCAACTAGTGTTAATCCTGTTGATTGCAAGGTACGTTCTGGAAAATATAATCAAATCGCTCCACCATTTCCTGCGATTTTGCATAGTGATGTAGCTGGAATTATTGAAGAAGTTGGAGCTAACGTCACCGAATTTTCAGTAGGTGATGAAGTTTATGGATGCGCCGGAGGATTTAAAGAAGAAAGCGGTGCATTAGCTGAATACATGCTTGCAGATGCACGATTAATTGCGAAAAAGCCTAAGACACTGAGCATGGTAGAAGCCGCTGCATTACCCCTAGTGACTATTACCGCCTGGGAAGCATTGTTTGAAAAAATAAACATAAAACCAGGACAAAAAGTATTAATCCATGCTGGGATTGGTGGTGTGGGTCACATTGCAATTCAATTAGCAAAATGGGCTGGTGCTGAAGTATACACCACTGTATCCTCTCAAGATAAAGCAGAAATTGCGAAATCACTTGGAGCAAAAGAAGCAATTAATTACCGAGATGAATCAGTCCATGACTATGTAGCTCGATTAACGCATGGGGCAGGCTTTGATGTGGTATTTGATACTGTGGGGGGAGATAATCTTAACCAATCATTAGCTGCAGTTTCTCTATATGGCCATGTTATCAGCATTCAAGCTGCTGCCACCTATGATCTTTCACCCTTGCATGCAAAATCCGCCAGCCTCCATGCTGTTTTTATGTTATTACCTTTACTTTGTAATCTACAACGGGAACGTCATGGAATGATATTAAAACAAGCTGCCAGCCTTGTAGATGATGGTTATTTGAAACCACTTATCGATCCACATCTTTTTTATTTTGAAAATGTTGATAAAGCTCATGCTTTACTAGAGTCAGGAAAGGCAATGGGAAAAGTTGTTGTCCAAGCGTACTAAATGAGGTGAGTTCGATATAAAAAAACGCTAATTGTTTTATATCGAACTGCCCTAAGAACTGGAGCTTGTCTCAATGCTCCTAATTTTAAGAGATAAGGTCCGTGTTTCACAGTAAAGAATAGTACTTGCAATTACTGCAGCAGGCATGACTAGAATGTTAATGACGGGTATAAGACTAGCCAGATTAATAGAACTTCCTAGTCCTAATGAACGCATTTTATTAAGAGCAACCTCCTGCCGCATTTCTTTAAAACCCACTAAATTATTATCCATCGCAAAATCCTGGTATTGAATACTCAACATCCAAGCATTAAAAATAAACCATACCAATGGATAAATCGGCTGTAATAAAGGAATAAAAAATAAAATACCGACTCCCAAAAATCGAGGAAGAAAGTAGCGAAGAAATTCCATTTGGCGTTGTAAGCTGCGAAGAACCATTTTATAAAAGGGTATACTTGGAATAGAACTTTCATAAAGGAGTTTTTGTGTTTTCTCAGCCAATAAGCCGTTTAAAGGAGCTGCTATTACATTAAACCCCACCGTAAACAGAGATAGAAACATTAAGAAAAAACCAAGGATAAAAATTATAAAAAATAAAGTACTTAGAAAACTTAGCCAAGATGGCAATTGATTCAGATAATGATAGGAGTATGGAAGTAAATAATGAGAGATTAAATAAAATAATCCAGCAAACATTAAAAAATTTAATATTAAAGGTAATATAATAAAACGTTTTAATCCTTTGGTAAAAAGATGACGCATACCTCGTAACAAATAAAATGTGCCCTGCCAGAAACTCTTCATTTTTACCCTTATTCTTCCCATGTACATTTAAAATAACTTATTTCAATAAACCTGGACTTCAAACTTACTTTGTAACATCCTTGTTACAATTTAAAAGCACCTTGTTATAATTCTGTTACATTCATTATTTAGACTGGCCATCGGATAACAATCTAAGAGGTATAAGAAATGATTATAAAAAGAATATTGCTGCTGGGAATCATAAGCGCTGCGGCGTTTTTTTCCACTTCAGCGCTTGCTGATCATCATTTTCATCGCCATCATCCACGATTTAAATTTTTCTCTCATCATCACCGTCACCACTCAAACCCCAGGAGAAACGTTCACCGCTGGTCACCCCCTGGAAATTATATTGTAGTGCCAAACAGAACTCCATATTCACAATATCATCATCATTACTAATTAATGAGTGGTGTAGACAATTCATCCTCCTCGCCTACGTGCCGCGACTTTTTCGCGGCATCCAGGAAATGGATCATGCTAAAGTAGATCCAGATCTCCTTGAAAAACTCCCTAAAGCTCATTATACCCTTGCAGATAAAGGCTATGTGAGGAAATTCGAAAACAGATTGTATAAAAATCATGTACTTCCTCGCAAAAAGAACTCTAAAACAGGTAATACTCGTCATCTGGCTGAAAACGTATTTGTGCGTCTTAAACATTTTCGAGCTATTGCCATAAGATACGATAAGTATGCATCAATGCTTGCAAGGGCCTGTTCCTATATTTGGCCACCCATGTAATTAGTGCAATTTAGGTGATATCATGGTCTTGAGTCCAATGCTCTGCGCAAAACAAGGAAGAAAAATGAAGTCATTTTATGTCTATTATAGCAAGCAAGCGAAATGGTACACTATACACTAGTTCAACATCAGATTTAATTAAATGAGTCTGGGAGCATAAAAATAACCTATTTCGAGGATTTACAGCTAAGTACACTGTGAATACTATGTAGAAGCTGCCCGATATGAAAAACGTTTCAAAAACTGGTGCCGACAGTGGAAGTTAAATTTGATAAAGGGTCTAAATCCAGAATGGTATGAGCTATATGAAGAAATTTGCCCCTGATTAAGACCTTCTGAATGCCGCAAACAAGTCTCGGCACGTAGGCGGGGAGGATGAATTGTCTACACACCCTCGGATATGTTAGTTATTCTCAGTTGCTTGCTTCTTAGCCTGGATGTATAGGCCAATAGCTCCTATTATAATAAATTATTAGAGATCTTGATGAAAAATTTTATGCAAGTATGTATTTTTTTTCTTATTCTATCTGCGGGTATTTATTTTTCTCTAGCCTTATATATTATAAGAAACGCGGAAAAAGACGAAAAAAAGTATGCAGATGTCATTTTGGTTCTTGGTACAAAAACTTATCAAGGCGATAAATACAATCCTTGTCTTGTAGCTCGGGTGCAACATGCCGTTGATTTATATAAAACAAACTATGCTCCTAAACTTCTTTTTTCAGGAGGGGAAACCAAAAATGGAACGAATGAAGCACAAATAATGAAAGAAATTGCCCTTTATTTAGGCGTTTTAGAAGAAGACATTCTGCTTGAATCTGCATCGACGTCTACGTACGAAAACCTTTTATTTTCTAAAAAAATAATAACAGCAAAACAATTTAATACCGTTCTTTTGGTTACTGAACCTTTTCATTTACCTAGAGCAATTCTTGTAGCGCAAAAAATAGGGCTTCAGTTTTCTAGTTCTCCAGCGATACAAAGTATTTGTTGGCAAAAAAACGGGTATTTTTCCCGACACTTTCTTAGAGAACCACTCGCTATTATTTACTATAAAATGAAAAACCAACTATAAACAGATCAATTAACAAACAATAAAATAATTAAAAACTCAAAATGATTTTTTTATTGACCTTAAATTGGTGCATAGGTATAGTTCAAGAACACTTAGCCAGTCATATTGGTTATAAATGCCATCATTTTCTGCTCCTAAAAAAACCACCAAAAATTCGCATCAATGGACTTATCTTTATGCTCTGTATCTTGGCATAGATAATGGCAAACTTTCTATGAGTATGATCAAATACAGTTTTGACATAGTTCTAGCCAATAATGATTTAGCCACCAAGGCAATGCAAGAATGGATAAAGTCACCAATAGGCGCATCAACAGCTACTCTCATTATTTTTAGCGCAATTAGCGCCTCTTTAATCACACACTATGCCATTGCAGAAGATAAAAAGCCTTTTAGAATAGTCATTATACTTTGGCCTTACGTCCGCGACTCGCTGAAAAGCTTACGTAACGCGTTACGTGGAACAAGCAGTACTCTAAACTTAATTTATATTCTTGAGTTTCAAGACATAAGACACTTAATTATCCCAATTGGGCTTTTTATAGGTGGTTTATCTGTATTAAATCGTATTTGGATACGTTACAAATCGGATCAGTATCATGAGATGTTAGAAGTAAATGCACAATTGCTTGCAGATCTTAAAAAATTAAACACCTTATCGCCACAGCAAATTGATAGCCTGCGTAGAAAAATAGCAAAGCAATCTAATGCATTTAAAGCATGCTCTTTATTAGCGTCGATTTTATCGGGTCTGATTGATGGAATAAACCCTTATATAGGATCACTCGTTTTAGTGACATGCTCACCTTCCATGCTCCTATTAATTACAAGTTTTTGTGGTGTTTATTTTTTCGCAACCTTAGCAATGCGTATTGATGAAGAAATGAACTTACAACAAGATTTATTAATTACTCAAAAAAAAGTTGAATTAACTTTATTGGAAAAAGAAATCGTTCTTCTGACTCATTCAATCACTCAGTTAAGTGAATACTTGGTTCTTTATTCATGTCATAAAGAGTCATTTTTAGATGAATACACTACTCTCTCAATTTATCTTAACTCTAAGCTTGAAGAACAAGAAAAGGAAAGGACCGCATTATCACAAATAACTCGCAGAACACCAAAATGTTTACAAGGAGCTCAACTTGGATTAAATGCCTATAAGTATGTGATGCTTCTCTTTAGCACGTGCATTTTTTTGTCCCCGATTAAACTTCCTTCACTTCCTTCTGAACATCGTGCTCTATTGGGAATGAGCTCACTAAGCGCTGGAATTATTTACGTTTTTTCCTCATCTTTTTTACGACAATGGCTAGAAACCATGAAGTCTTATTTTAAACCAAATAATTCACAAAAGAATCACGATTTAGCGCTTAGCACTAAAATAACCTCATCATTTCAAAATTCAAATAGTTTTTTTTCATATTCAAAACAACAAGAACCCTCCTACTTAATTTCTAAAGTATGCAGAATAAACTACTAAAGCATTTATTATGAAGTTCCTACTTAGAAACAGAGCAAGAGCCCAAATTATGGACTCTTGATGAACCTCTTTGGGCTAAAAACATTACTTCTTAAGTTATTTATTTGCTCTTAGTACAGGTTTCGGAGCCGAGCTTGTTGTCTGATTGTAATGTCCAATTACCTTGCAATGAACCATCTGACTTTAACTCAAACACTTCGATTCCAATTGCATCAGGTTTTTTAGGATCCCAAAATGCGACTGAAATAGCGTTAGGTAAACTTCCTACCATAACTCCTGTACCATAAAGAATAGGATCCCCCTTACTATCATCCCATTCAAAAGTATATGTGTCATTTCCTTTCGTTACTGAGAGCGTAGAAGTGCTGGTGTTATTGGAAGGATCTGCTCGCTGACATTGATAATCCCCTTCAGCATTAGGAGCTGCGGTATTACTTGTATTTGTTGGAGAGCTACCACTATTGGTTGATGTATTAGTATTAGCCGGAGTGCTTGTTGTAGTATCTGCATAGGTTGTTAGGGTGGATAGCGATAATGCGGTAACTAAATAAACACTCTTCATTACAGTTTTCATAATAAATTCCTTTTTTCATATCTTATCTATATGAGCATCTTCATTACTTGGCTTTAGTGCACGTCTCGGTGCCCCCTTTATCTTTGTTACTTTCTGAAAAATAACCATCTAAAGTGCCATCAGGTTTAATATTAAAAATTTGAACTGTAGTAACAGTTGGGGATTTAGGTTGCCAGAATATATATCCAATAGCATTGTTTACATTTTTATTGATTACTCCCTTGCCAATATAATATGGAAATACGTTACCCGTGGGAATTCCTGAAATTTTGTATACATCTCCATTTTTTTTGAAAACTATAGTTTCTGTTCCATCATTAGGGGTAGAAAACGGATCATGATAGGTACATTGGTATGATCCTGAAATGTCAGGTGCATCAGAATATACACTCGTTGAGACTGCCAAGATCCCCACTAAACTTGCAAGCGAAATCTTACTAATAACTCTCATAAGAACTCCTTTTTCGTATCGTCATTCAAATCCATAAGGCTATAGTAAATATATGTTACGCTATAAAGAAAAGCAAATTTATCCCCCTCAATACTATTTAAAATCTGATGAACTCCTTAATCCCATCTTTTGTTCATCTAATGATTCAATGAGTTCTTTCAAGCGTCCTTGGTTTAAAGCCATCTTTTCAAAAAAACCTATACGCACAGGCATACCACGAATAGAGTTTTTCCATTTTTCTGCTGCCTGACATTTTGTCTTCCCAGAAAGGGACAAAAAAGAATGTTTGAAACGAGTATCCTCTTGCCGCTGCTTTATATATTTCTCTAAAGAAAATAGAGTAATCGCCGTATGAACCAGTTTTGCTTCTCTGCTGGTTAGACTACGCATCTGTTTTTGAGCTGCCGCGGTAAAGTCTAAAGCGGCTGTGTAAGATTTATCCTTTTGGGTATCAAAATCAAGCTCTAACAACCGAAGTGTCTCATCCACTAAAACATCATCACTCTTAATTGAATCTATTCTACTTTTCTGAATAAAAGGATAAATCCATCGGCACTCGTGAGTCATCTGCAAAAAATCCGCACGACGATTGGGAATTAAATGAGCAACCTGCGATAAAGCATCAACCATTTTTAAGGATCGAGTATCTACATAATCTTCTTGATCATGAAAAAAATTAAGACAATCTGTTATTTTTTCAGTGAGCGTTTTAAAAATTGCGAGCTCAGAACGTCGCTCCTCGTCAGTAGTGTACTGACGAAAATGAATCAGATAAGGAACTAAATGGAGTTGTGCCACGGTACAATATTTATAAAGCAAATAAAAACTGGCTTGCAGTAAAAAGAGTATGTCTTTTAATTTTTGAGTTTCTTGTGTCCGTTTTGCAGAAAAACTCTCATTCAAACGTAACAATGGATAATTATTATCAAGCTCATCCAGCCGTGCATAACCTGACATACGGCTCGCAGAAGTCAACAAAGCGAGAAGCTCAGTACTTTTTAATTCATTATCTGGCGCGCTGTCATAGCGATTTTTTAATTCTTGAAATAAAAGAGGATGATGACAATCTCTCTCTAACAAACCTGCTTTAACCAATTGCTTTTGAAACGCAAGCCAAGGAGTAACAAGAACATCATTCTGCCATTGCTCATGAGATAAATAATGAGCACTCCGACTCCAAAATTCATGAATAATTTTTTGCACAGAAACCATCATCTCAGATGAAACATCCTTTTCCTCATCATATATTTCAACGATTTCTTTGAGACGGGCGACAAATTTAATGAATTTATCCGCGTTTTTTTCCAGTAGAATTTTTTTTTCTAATTCATCAATTAGCCTTTTAAATTCACCGACCTTCATCCTTTTACTCCATGTCTGATAAGATAGTTAGCATCTAGTATTATTTGTTCAACAAAAAACCCAATTAATTAACATTCTATCCAAACATATAACAGAATATTTATTTTAAATCTAGAGCATGTCCCTATATCATGACACATTAAACCTAATAAAAGACAATTAGAGCTTTTTCACCACAATAAAATTTTACTTAAAAAGTATAACCACTCATTTTAGGGTGTCTAAGATGATTAAACGACGATATTGAGAAGTATATAAACAGGAAATCCCTCATCAATAACAAAAAAATGTAGGGAAAATCACTCTGGACGAAGCGTATTTCACCAACTATTATGGCAATATCACTCTCTTTTTATAAATGATTATTTATTCGTTTAGAAGGATATTTACGCCAATGTTTGATTTTACTGGAAGTTATACTGATCAATATCAACTCACTATGGCCCAAGTTTATTTTTTAAAAGGCCGTGAAAACTCTACTGCAATTTTTGATTATTTTTTCAGAAAACTTCCATTCGGCTCTGGATATGCCATTTTTGCCGGCCTTACTGACTTACTCAATATATTAGAAAATTATCATTTTAATGAGCAAGATATTCATTTTTTAAAAAGCACAGGGATACATCCTAAGTTTCTTGATTATTTAAAGAACTTTCGTTTTCGAGGAACTGTTTATGCTTCATATGAAGGCGATTTAGTTTTCCCTACTTGTCCTGTAGTTTCTATAGAAGCCAATATTATTGAAGCCCAACTCATTGAAACAATTTTATTAAATTTATTAAATTTTCAAACTCTTATCGCAACAAAAGCCAGCCGGATCCGACAAGTAGCAGGTCAATGTAAGTTAATTGATTTTGGTTTGCGCAGAGCCCAGGGCCCAGGAGGATATTATGCGAGTCGGGCAGCAATCATTGGTGGCTTTGATTCTACGAGCAATGTGTGTGTAGGACGTGACTATAATATTCCTATTTCAGGGACTATGGCACATTCATACATACAAAGTTATGACACTGAACTGTCTGCATTTCGTGATTTTGCAGAGATCTGGCCTGATAATTGCTCGTTACTTGTTGATACCTATAGCACGTTAGAAAGTGGTGTTCCCAATGCGATTCGTATAGGTAAAGAAATGGAGCAACGTGGACACCGTTTACAAGGAATACGATTAGATAGTGGTGACTTAGGAGACTTAGCTAAAAAATCACGCCAAATGCTTGATGAGGCAGGACTACATTATGTAAAAATTATCGCATCCAATCAGCTTGATGAAAAAAGAATAAAAGAGCTGCGTGACCAAAATGCACCTATCGATGCTTTTGGTGTTGGAACAAATTTGGTTATTGGGGCCCCCGATGCCGCCTTAGATGGAGTATACAAATTAGCTTTTATGGATGAAAAACCAAGAATTAAGCTGTCAGAGACCATAGGTAAAATTACTTTACCTTATAAAAAACAAGTGTATAGACTATTAAATGATGATACTTTCCTAGGAGGAGATGTTGTTGCGCTTAGGAATGAAACTGATTTTGGGAGCATTCATTCTCCCTTTGAACGCGGAAAGTTATTCGCTTTTAAACATTATAAACAAGAGCCTTTACTTCATAAAGTCATGGAAAAAGGTAAGTGCACCTTTTCCTTACAAACACTCCAACAAATCGCACAATACAGCAAAAAACGTTTACAAAAACTTCCTGAAGAATTTAAACGATTTGAGAAACCCAGTATCTATCAAGTAGGCTTAAGCAATCAACTCCACGAAAAACGAAATCAATTAATTAAAGAATATCAAAAATATTCCAATGAAAAAAATAAATAAGACCTTAATCATTATTGATGTACAAAATGATTTTATGCCTGGTGGCTCACTTGCAGTATCTCATGGGGATACCATTATTCCAATTATTAATCAGTTACTTCCTAAATTTGATTTAATTGTAGCTACTCAAGATTGGCATCCTCAAAACCACACCAGTTTTGCATCTAACTATCCAGGTAAAAAACCTCTCGATAAAATAATAGTACACGGAATAGAACAAATACTATGGCCTAATCACTGTATTCAAGGAACTTTTGGTGCAGAATTTCATCCCCTGCTTGAAATAAAACCTATAGAAGCTATTTTTCGCAAAGGTATGAATCCTGAAATAGATAGTTATAGTGGTTTTTACGATAACCAACACCAAATAAACACAGGATTAGCAGGTTATCTCCATGGAAAAGGTGCTAAGAAACTTTATTTTTGTGGTTTATGTGCTGATATTTGTGTGTATTTTTCAATAAAAGATGCACTTAATGAAGGGTTCAAATGTTATCTCATTGAAGATGCTACTATGCCCCTTCACCAAGAACGGTTTAAAAAAATCAAAGCAAAACTTATTCATAGTGATGTCACATTATTAAAGAGCAATGACATTTGATAACTGATTAGCGATGCATTGCTAACAATTAGTTTATCCTATAACCCTACCCACTAAGTTTTATACATCGTTGCAAGCTCGTTTGGCTCAATCATGTATTTGAACCTCACTTTACTTGTGCCTTATCTAGGCTTAGTAGATGAGACGCTATACCATTTTTGCATAGATCATATGATGGTTATAACCTAAATCAGCCAAGATAGGATTTCTGTCAACTAAAGTGATATAACCTTGTTTTTGCAAATAAGAATTAAGCTTTTCAACGCGATTTTCTATATTATGAACCTCAATGCTTATCTGGTTAATTATAGAAAACTGCTTCGGTTTAATACTCTTTATAACATCTATTTCAGCACCTTCAACATCTACCTTTAAAAAATCAATATGCCTGATTTGATGTTGTTCGATAAAGTGTCCTAATGAGGTCAACTTACATGTAATTTGAGTTATTCGTGTTTGCTTTTTATAATTTTTTTTAATGAAATAATTCCGAAAAAAGGGTAACCATTTTAATTGATAATAAAGAAATTTATTTTGCCAAGGGAGTAGCTTCAAGAGCGTATTATAATCTAATAAAGGTTGAAAATTTGAAATCAACTTATCTTGGGGCCTATAAGTTGCAGTACCTACACTTTCTCCAAATAGAGTAAATGCAGCCTCACAATCTTGGGCCACATCACTGATGCCCGTATTGTATAAATGCACCTTATTTTTAAAGCATTCTAAATTTTTTTGCAAGCAAGAAAAAGTCGTTGGAATCGGTTCAAAACCGTAGATCTCAGCATTATAATTACAATGTTGCAGAGCAAATAATGAAAAAATGCCAATATTTGCTCCTACATCAACAATGATCGCCCCAGGATTTAAACTAAGAAAATCGAGTAAATAAGTTTTTTGTGAAAAAATTTCATAGATTAATCCTTGAGTTTCAAGTTCATTTATAAAATAGAGCTCACCAATTGCAAATTTTTTTTGTGAGATCTCAGGAAACATAACTATCCTCCTTAGTATAAGGATATTTGGTCATTCCTGCTAAAATTAATCTGTCTCCAGTATGTGGTGTTTTTCCATGCAGGCAAGAATAATTATCGATAATCAAAAGATCCCCTGGTTGCCAGGAGATTAAAAATGTATTTTTTTGCACTGCTTCGCTGATCAATAAAGATTCTTGTTTTGAAAAAGACGTACCATCCCCATAAAAAGCCAAATAAGGATGCATGCTGTTTTGCAATAAAATAAAAGAAACAATAGGGTTTTTAACCATTGAATTAATATAATCACTAATACCATTGCAATGACGAGAAAGCTGATTACATTGATTGAACCATCCTAATTTACCCGTTATAGGATGTTTTCTGCTGGCAGGGAGAAAGACCTCCGTCACTAAATCATTTCCTCTCCATTTAAATTGTTGTTTGGTTTGATGAAGTATGTTTTCAACCTGTTTTTTTTCATAAGTATTAAATTCCTCCATCCAAGTCTTAAATACAGGGGCAATCCCCATTAATTGAATGATTTTATATTTTATTCCATAACTGTAATAATGTCGGCGATATAAAACACCTTTTAACTGTAATTTTTGTTGTAAGGACTCTGGAAGAGAGAGCCAAATTTGATGGCCATTAGCAAGCGAAGTACAGCCACCTTGTTCCGCGGCTTGAATACAGTTAAAAAAGATATGTGTTGGAAATTCAGAGCTGTAGGATTTTTCATTATGTAACGCAATAGGATAACTCGCAGGATAATTGGATGAAGTAAATACACCCTCTTGAATTTTTGTTCTTGGAACAGGGCAAAAATCATAATTATAATTTGCGCCTAAATCACTAGCTTGAATTACTTTTCTCAATTGATCAGGAGTGGTCACGTTAAATCCACGAAAGAGAATGGCATGATAATGGAGCAAATGCTCTTTAAATAAAGTATTTTCCTCTTTAAGAAACCGCACTAAATCGTTAATATCTGCGCATCTTGTTGCTGGAGGTTGTATCAGCAATGGTAATTGTTGCTTATTTAAAAAAGCATAATGGAGTTGCTTATGTATCATAAAATCTCCTAATTACTTCTTTATATTATGGAGCTAAAACTTTGCCTGCAACTAACCTAATTTCCGATTTTGATGTGACGGATACACGCTCGCCAGGCAATAGAATTCCAATTAAATTTAATGGATCCATCGATGAAATAATTCGAGGTATATTATCTATTTCTTCATTCCGTACCGCTCGCAAAGAATCAACTGCATAAGGAAGAGCAAATTGCTCACCTAAAAATCCATCGACGAACCGTCCTCCACGTACCTCGCCGCGTAATTCAAGACGTCGCAAAAAAATGAGTAAATCTCGCCAGCGGGGAATATTTTTTTCACGTACAAGCAAATCACGAAAGATTACTCCATAACGCTCTAAAAGCATCCAACATGCTGCTTCTACGCGTTTTTCATGATCTTCTTGTGCATGAACATGTAATAAAGACCAACGTCCCGTACTGAATGGAAACATAGGGTTACGTCTATGCCGTCTACTTTGTTTACGTTTCGTACTCATCAAAGTCCGCACATTATCAAAACTATCTGCGGTTACCATTCCTGCTGCAACTAATTCCCATAAGCCATTTTCTACTTCAATTTTCAAATTTCCTGTCCCACGTACAATATCTGCATAAAATGAAGCACCATATTTTTGCAAAAATCTATAAATATTGCGGGCTGGATAACTAAGACTCGTTACTTCGTCAACATTATCTATAGATACATGGGGTGGAATCCAATCCACCTCTTCTCGAACAAAAAAAGTAATCGGGGCATTTCGAGTTGGTAATAAGCGTCGAGATTTTTTTGTTTCTTCATCTGAAAGCACTACAGAAGGATGTGGTGATACCCTCCCCCATCCTACTATGCCACTCATACATAACTTATCGAGCATCAACGCGTCATAATCATGTACGCGCACAGGGAAGATATCGGTTTCCCATGCGCTTGCAGCCAGTTCAAAACCTTGTAATTGTCTGATTACTGCAAGCAGTCCTCTTTCACCCTTCATCTGATGGCCCTTTCCTATGTGATGCCATTTCAACAACCATGCCATAAATTGAGCTTGACTAACAGGTTTGATTTGTTGACGTAAAGATTCTGTTGTAGCGCGATGAATACGAGCAAGTAATCGACGTTCACACCATTCTCGTTCACCGGCATACGGTGCACGAAAATGTCCACGTAGCACATACCCACTTGCTTCTAATTTCAATAAAGCATGCGCTACATCTAATGGAGCAAGACGGAAACAATCGCTCAATTTTTCTTGGGTAATTGGGCCTGTATGCAATAACCAACCTTGTAACGTTTTGAGTAGAGCGTCTTCGTATGTGATTGGTTCTTCTTTGATATCTACTACCTTATGAGTAAATAAGGCATGCGGAAAAATACAATGAAAAGTCTTCTTTTTTTCAGTAGACACATAATAATTTTTACCCGCAACAACAGCCAATACAGCCCGTCCTTCCCGTTGTAACTCAATAAAATAGTGTTTCCACTGTGGCAAAGTGGATTGTAATTCGGTCATTTGAATGAGTTCTGGAAAAACAATAACTGTTTGCAGCACATCATGTAATTCATCTGCAGAACGAATGTCTGGCCACACCTGTTCCTGAACCCCAGACACAGCCTTAGGATCGAGTTGCCCCACTTCTTCTAACATTGATTCTGGTAATACACGACGCATTTCAACCGCGCGTGAACGCCTCTCTTCTAAAGGAGCATCATCTAAAAATGCATAAGGGTTAGCATTTAAAATTTCATGAGAAAATACTGAGGGAACTGGAGTATCTACAGCAAGGCAAGTAATATGCTGAGTTTCAATATCATGGATTACTTTTGTTACTCCATCAATATCCAAAGCATCCATTAAGATATCTTTCATAGTCTCCTCAATAAGCGGATGCTCAGGCAACGCTACATCTTGCCCCCCTAAATTATCCTGACAAGCAGCTGCATCTGGAAACACAGCAGCTAATAAATCATCAGCAAGCATTCGTTGAATATTAGGGGGAATTTTTTTACCACCCCGAAAACGTAATAATGATAATGAGCGCGAAGCTACCGCACGAAAGCGCATACCCAATAAGGGTGATTGTAATACTGCTTGGGTGACTACCTCTTTTAATGTGTTTGTATGCAAAAAATGAAACACATCCGATAAAGGGAAACTATGTTGTTCCGTTAAGGAAATATTTAAACCATTATCTGTAGCAGCAGCCTGTAATTCAAAATTAAAAGATCGGCAAAATTTCTTTCGTAAAGCTAATCCCCAAGCTTTGTTAATCCGTGCACCAAATGGCGCATGGACAATCAGTTGCATGCCACCACTTTCATCAAAAAATCGTTCAGCTATTATTGTTTTCTGAGTGGGGACTGCACCTAAAACTTGTCGACCTAAACGTACATACTCAAGTAACTGTTCTGAAGCAGAAGCATCAAGGCCACAATATTTCATTAACCATTGAATGGCTTTTTGTATCTGCGGGATATGCCTTGCATCAACAACTTGGGGTATTTTTTCGGGTAACAAAACATTAATTTTTTCCCGAAGTTGAGATACTTGTAATGATAACTCGATGCTGCGTGCAGGGGCTTCTCCTAACCAAAAAGGAACACTGGGTGGTGCACCATATGCATCTTCTACTAACACCCGACCATTTTCAATACGCAGCACCTTCCAAGAATTTGTCCCTAGCAAAAAAATGTCCCCACGATTGCTCTCTACAGCAAAATCTTCATCTAAAGTACCAACCATGGCATTATCTGGCGTCGCAATCACTGAAAACAAACCATTGTCGGGAATTGCACCACCACTGGTGATTGCTGCCAAACGACTCCCTCGTCGTCCTTTAAGGATATGATTCACTCGATCTCTATGGATATAAGCACCGTAACGCCCACGTGATCCGGCAATTCCTTCTGAGAGCATAGTCAGAATTTCATCGAATTTTTCTGCTGTCAAATTACGGTAAGGATAAGCATTTTTAAAATAACGAAAAAGTACATCCTCTTCCCAATCCTGAGTGGCACAGGCAGCCACAATTTGTTGAGCTAAAATATCTAAAGGTTCCTCTGGGATAATTAACTGATCTAAATCTCCTTGGCGGATGGCATAAACTAATGCCGCACACTCTAACAATTCATCCCGCGTAGTTGCAAAAATGCGTCCTGTAGAGATCGATGCATGCCAATGCCCTGCTCTACCAATACGTTGTAATGCGGTAGCAATAGCTCGTGGAGAACCGATTTGGCACACTAAGTCAATATGACCAATATCAATTCCTAATTCTAATGACGCTGTAGCAACCAGAACTTTCAGCGTGCCATTTTTAAGTTGAGCTTCTGCTTCAAGACGTAATTTACGGGATAAACTACCATGATGCGCTAATACCTTATTTTCACCTAAACGTTGTTCCAAATGATGAGCAACACGTTCCGCTAATTTTCGTGTATTAACAAATACTAATGTAGCCCGATTTTCTTGGGCTAAACCTGCGATCTTTTCATAAATCTCATCCCACATTTCATTAGAAGCAACGGCAGCTAATTCACTTTCTGGTATTACAACTTGCAAATCTAATTGCCGAGTGTGACCAATATTGACCAATTTCACTTGAGTCTTTTTAGAACCGACTAGAAAGTTTGCCACTTTTTCTAAAGGTTTTTGGGTCGCAGAAAGACCAATACGAATAAATGATTTTACAGTAAGTGCTTCTAAACGCTCTAAAGACAAGGCCAGGTGAGTTCCTCGCTTGTTATTCACTAAAGCATGAATTTCATCGATAATAACCGTATGAATACCTGACATATTCATTCGACTTTTTTCAGCAGTTAACAGAATGTAAAAAGACTCTGGTGTAGTAATCAAAATATGGGGCGGTTTCTTGAGCATTTTTTGGCGCTCGTTTGTTGTTGTATCCCCAGTTCGCACTGCAACGCGAATTTCAGGTAAATCAATACCTCGCTCTTTGGCTAACTCACTAATTTCTTGTAAGGGTAACAACAAATTCTTTTGTACGTCATTACTTAATGCCTTAAGTGGTGAAACATATAATACTTCAGTGATGTCTGGTAAATTTCCTGTTGCTGCTTTATGTACTAAACCATTTAAACAGGCTAAAAATGCAGCTAAAGTTTTACCCGATCCCGTAGGCGAAGAAATGAGTGTATCAAGGCCGGCCAAAATAAATGGCCATCCTTGCTCTTGTGGTTCGGTAGGTTTACCTATTTTTTGGACAAACCAATCTTGCACCAACTGATGGGCCCAAGAAATGCTTTGATAATTTGATGAGTTCATGAGATTAATGATAAATAAGCAAGTTACACTACATAGTATAGGCAACCTCGCTAAGGTGTCTGCCTCTATTATGCTTATTTTTAAATGTACTACTTATTGCTCAGTATCATTATATAAACTTATTTTTAAATTTTTATCCTGGATAATCAATGCTAATATTTATCTTATAAATAATAAAATCAAAAAAGGAATTGTTTTATGAGTCGCATGCTTCTCTTTACTTCAGGACTCATTGTAATATGGATTACTGGTTATTTCCTTATTGTGGGAAGTCATGTATTAATTCCTTTAGTTATCGCCATTTTTATTTGGCATCTTCTTAATACCATTAGTAATATTATTCAAGGAATACCAATGGTAGGTACCCGGCTACCTGGCTGGTTAAGGATGATTTTTGCTTTTGTCATTGTTGCTGTTTTCATTTTTATCTTCATAAACATTATTACGAATAACGTCAATAATGTCATAGCTGCATCAAATCGCTACCAAGAAAATTTATTAGCCATTTTTAGCAATATTGACAAAACACTACATATTGAAATTTTATCGAGTCTGAATCAAATGATAAAATCGCTCAATTTACAAACGATTTTAGTCAATGCCTATGGAGTATTCTCAACTCTTGCGAGTTCCACTGTACTCATTCTGCTGTACATTGCATTTTTATTTGCAGAACAATATTTTTTTCTCAATAAAATTGATGCTCTTTTTCCTACTTTAGAAAATCGTATTCTCGTAAATAATATTTTGAATCATATTGTAGTGAATACTCAAACGTATCTAGGCTTAAAATCCATTTTGAGTATTATTACTGCTATTTCCAGTTGGATTATTATGAAATGGGTAAAACTCGATTTTGCAGAGTTTTGGGCTCTTCTTATTTTTTTTCTCAACTTTATACCCAATATAGGTGCAATCATTGCGATTGCTTTTCCGGCTTCGTTAGCAATAGTACAATTTACCAGCTGGATTCCTTTCACAAAAATCATCTTTGGTTTAGGAACAGTACAATTTATTGTGGGAAATATAATTGAACCTCGTTACTTGAGTAATTCACTCAATTTAAGTCCGCTCGTGATCTTATTTGCCTTGGCAGTCTGGGGAGATATATGGGGACTACTTGGCATGTTTTTGGCTGTACCAATCACTGTAATGATGATGATTATCTTTGCTCATTTTGAAAAGACAAGACCAATCGCAATTCTTTTATCTCGAGATGGAAATGTTTTTAGAACCTATGAATTATTGCCTGTAGAAAACTCCCCTGATCAAAACTGGTCTCAATATTAGGCGTTACTTATTTATTTCATGTGAGTTCGATATAAAAATAAACGTCATTTTTATATCGAACTGATAAATGCGACGCATTTTATGGGATAATGTTCATTTAGCGACATAAGGCAGGGAAATGCCTTTACGTTGAACTCCCGTTATTTAGATTCCCAGAATGCAATAGGTGCACCACCGGGATCTTTGATGATTGCAAAAAGTCCCATGTCCCCTACATGAGTAACGCCTTTTAGTTCCTGAGCCCCATGCTGTTTTGCCTTTTCTAAGGTTTCTGCAACATTATTTACCAAAATATAAGCCATCCAATGAGGGGGAATGATGTTTTGTTGATCGGTAGGAATTTGCCATATACCCGCAATTTCTTGATCGCCTGATTGGATAATAGTATACGTCATTTCATCAGAATGAATTTCTTTATAGTGCCAACCTAACAATTTACTGTAGAATTCTTTAGATTTTTTTACATCAGCAGTAGCTAATTCATTCCAACAAAATTGACCTGTTGCTTGTTGCGACATAATTAATTTCCTTATCTTATTAAAACGTGAGTTTAGCACTTGGAATAATAGCTCATAATTTTAAAATTGGTTAAAAAAATTAATTATTATTAGCCACTCTATAAACTTAAAAATATCTTAGTGAAAAATCGAATTAAAATGATGAATAAGAAATTGTAAAATAATAAGAACAATAATCACTATAGGAATCATTAAAGGAAACGTACCCTTGTTAATAGGTTTGCTTCCACTGTTGACATTTACATTCATACTATTGAAATTTGTTGAATCATAAAATGTATCTTTATCAACAATTATTGCTTGAGGTGGTAATTGTTCTGATTCAGTTTTTATACGATTGTTTTTCTTTACGGCCGTGCCTATAGCTAAAAACTCGATTAAGCCATTACCTAATTGATAAACATACGTTTTAACCCCTACTACATCGTCAGCACCTAAGGCTTGAGCTTCATCATTGATTATGGCCAAGGCATTTTCCCGAGCATGATAAATCATTCGGGTTAGTTCATTAATTTCTCCACGTACAAATGCTTTAATTGTTGAAGTAATTCCACCGATTAATCCCAAAGAATAAACCGAAGTTCCTAACAATAACTTCATGGGAGTATACCCCATACGCGCCATATTCCACATTTCAATATTAGTCATATCACTTGTTACTATCTCGTTCCCCACATCTCCCATTAATTGAGGGTTATAAGAAGCTGTTCCTATCATAAGCATTTCATTAACGCCACCAAAAGGTAAAACCGTTGTTTTAATACCAAGAACAGCATTGGCTTTATACTGTCTGGCATGTGCAGTGATACGAGTTAAAGCTAGGTGTCTGGTTTTATTAAAAATGTCAGAGTATTCCTTAATTTCGCCACGTCCTAAGGTTTTCAAACTTCCAATAATACCTCGCCCCAACCCCATAGAATAAGCAACATTACCAAAAGAAAAACAAATCGGTTGGTAGCCTGCATCAAGTTGTGCATACAATTCCTGACCATCAGCCGAGGTCGAAAACTTCTCCTTATTCGCTCCTTCTTCTCCATAAATCACTGATCCTATAGATAAAAACTCAACGTTTGCTCCATGAAGAATCAGCTGGCTGGTTACCCCAGTAATTCCAGTCGCATTCTTGCTGACCGCCTCTTCTAACATACGTTTATAGGCCGTTTCTCTACCCTCTTCTATAAGCGAAGTAATTTGCGTTAATTCGCCACCTAGTATCACTTTAAAACTTGAACCTACGCTTCCAAGAATACCTAAAGAACGGACACTATTTCCAACCACTATAGGACCTGGTGAGTAATTTTTAAGTTGTAGACAAAATAGTTCATTACCTGATAATCCTGTAGTAACTGCCATTATCTATTTTCCTTAAAAATATTCTTATATACATAGTGTAGTTGTTATTTGTAATATAAAGAGGAGAAAAATTCTTAAGAACGTGCGGGATAACAATCGCCCCATTTGGAATCAAAATATGCAGCGAAAATTACTCAAATATTTCATGTGTATTTTTTACGCTCATACTCTTTATGCAGACTCTAATAATCCTTGTAACAATCTATTGAATGTCATAAACAGTCCAAGTAATCTCACCAGCACATGTTCAGTACCCTTTAAAAAAATCTTAATTGAATTAAACTATATTGCGCAACCCATCAATGGTCATCAAGGTCTTCAACAAAATTTTCCCAATGCAGAAATTCGTTTTGGTCTGCCATCGAACAATGAATTCTATATCGATATGCCTAACTACATTCAGCAAAAAAGTTTTCCTGGATCAGGAAATACCACCACTTTTTTAAACTTTAAACACTCTATTTATTACAATCAACAATGGATGTTTGCACTTGAAGAAGTTGTTAATACACCAGGAGGAAATGCTGCCTATGGAAGTCATGGATGGGGATCTACGTTTAATAGTGTTGCCAATTATACGATAAATGACTACTGGAGTCTCTCTGGAATGCTGGGTATAAGCAGACTTAGCGATCCTGCACTGACTGGAGGGCATTACTTTAATAGTATTAACCCTGATATCCTTTTAAGTTATTCAAGAGACAAGCTCCTTATTTATGGCGAAGTATACGGACAAAGTAAAATTAGTGCATCTGAAGGAGCGGGCTATAACTTTGATGGTGGAATTTTATTTCATATTTATCCCAATACTGTATTAAGTTTCAGTGGGGGACAACAACTTTATAATTATTTAGGTGGCATTACTCATTATATTAATTTTGGAATGTATGTGATGCTGTAACCTCCTCCATATCTGGCGAATTTAAGAGCCTATAAACATCATGATGAGTCTCCTCTTTACTTATGCGTTGTTTTTGATAAGCATCATTGACGCAATAAATCATATAGGCAAGTGTTAGTCCGAGGGCAATTGGCCAAGAAGCCGCTGCTGCAGTGATAATAAAGGCAATTCCACCAACATTAAATCCTAAGGCTTTCCAGAACTGTTGATAACTTTGAACATGTTCTTCATTAAGGATCTGGAGTAGCTGTTGATGATGTTCATCGTTTAGGATCGCTCCATTCAATAATTCACGTTGTACTGTTAGTTTTGCTTTTTGATATTTCTTATAATGCTCCGAAGTATTGTACAATGCATTGCCAAGCATACCAAAAAACGCGAGACCCGCTAAAGCGAGTGGCCCAGTACATAACATGCTGATTGCAAAACTGACAGCGATTATATTTGCAGCGAAAATATTGATCGCGAAATAGGAGCATTGAGACTCCCATTCATCATTTAATACATCAATCTGACGTTGAATTACAGCATACTCAAAAAATGTTGCCTCTTTTTGCTGTGCTTGTAGTTCTTGCAAGCGTTCATTATGTTGATTTGCTTCAAAAATCCACTGTGCCAAAAGTAACAGACTATCGAAAATCAGAAAAGTAACAACGATTGGTGAAATAAGTGCTTGCGCAATGTGAAAAAAATGATTGTAAGTAGTCAACAAACTCACCGTAGCCCATACCATGTCACTAGCCATGACAAATCCGCGCTTCTCCATTTCTTGCTGAAGAACTTTATTAGCTGATAACTTATCTCTCATTACTGACTGGATTAAATGTTTGATCATCAGGATCAGATTTAGAAGAAAACGAAACGTAAAAAGTGCAATACCCAAGTTGGTTATTGCCTTGCTCGATTTATTTAAAAAGTCCATCCCCTCAGTAAAACTATATGGATTGTCAATTATTTTATTTATTTCTTGGATGAATTCGGCGATAGAGCTCTTTTGCAAGTAAGTAATGAAATATTTGGCTAAACTACGGCTATAAGTAAATCGAGATCGCTTGGCATTTAGATCACCAACACATTTGCGTATCTCAGAAACGCTCATAAAAATAGACAAAGAATGCTGAAAATTTATTCTTAATTCGTTTAATATAAAATCAGGGAATTTATGAATTACTTTTGGTTTCTTAACAAGATCGTTGTGAAAAATTGTTTCTATTTCTTTGCGCAATTGCTTTAATTTTTGCAGATCAGAATTTACGTAATCAGATTGGTAATATAAAATCAACACATCACATAAGTACAATAAATAAAATACAGCTTCATTATCGTTTAACCAATAAGATTTATTCGATAAAACAACTTGATGTAATAAAGAAAATTCCTTACGTAATTGATCTAAATTAAATTCATCTTCTTTAAAAGAAAAATCGTGTTTTTCATAAGAATTATTAAAAAAAGCATGCTTTATGAGGCTTATTTGGGATTTTCTCATAAAATAGCCCGAAGAAAGAGTAGCGAAATTGTACTATGACTTGATGAAAAATGATTAAACAATAGTGTTAATTTTTTGCAAAAAAACAGTTAAAAGCTGACAAAATTGGATTAATAAAAATAGATAAATGATAAAAGCCAACAAGAACCCTCTTTTTTTTATAAAAACTAATTGGTACACTCATGGCAAAATACCCCCCTAATAGTTAGAGATATAAGTTGATTCTTGATGCAGATAAGCCTTTTAATTCTAATGAAAAAAATCAATCAGAAGAGAAGGTTGTTATTATCATTCCAACATACAATGAAGCGTCAGTCATTCAAGCAACAATAGAACAAGTATTTGCATCAGTATTAGTAGAGAACTATGATATTCATATTTTAATTTTTGATAGTGCCTCTACAGATAACACCCAACAAATTGTTACTTTCCTCCAAAAAGAGTACCCTAAATTGCATTTAAAACACGAGCCGACAAAATCAGGCCTTGGTTCTGCTTATTTGCAAGCGATGAATTATGCATTAACCTCTCTAAATGCGGATATTGTTTTTGAATTTGACGCTGATCTTTCGCATCAGCCTAAATATATTATTCCTATGCTGGACATGCTTAAAACTCATGATTGTGTCATAGGAAGCCGTTACGTCAAGGGAGGGAGCATTCCTAAGAACTGGGAATTGCATCGCAAACTATTTTCTGTATTAGGTAATTATGTTGCAAGAGCCCTTCTTACGTCTAAATACAAAGATTTCACTAGTGGATTTCGAGCTACACGTCGTCAGCAATTAATGAAAGTGCTTCCTAATCAATTTCTTACAAATCATTATGCATATAAAATTCAGTTATTGTGGCTGTTGCATAAAAATAACGCGAAGATTTGTGAATATCCAATTAACTTTATTGATCGGAACATGGGTTATAGTAAATTACCCAAAAACAGCATTGTTGACTCCCTGCGAGTTGTTTTTATTTTGCGCTATTATGAAATTAAGCGCTATATAGCCATGTGTCTCGTTGGTTCTTTGGGGGTCATCGTACAGTTTACTACATACAATATTTTGCGCAGCCATTTTTCTTTTCCACCCTTTGAAGCATCAAGAATCGCCATTGCAGCAGCCATTATCAATAACTTTATTTTGAATAATAAATTCACATTTAGAATGAAAAGCAAAATACCTCCATCAATGAAAATAAAGCGCTTAATTATTTTTGTTCTTTATTCTATATTTATAATCTACGTACAAAGTTATTGGTTACACTTTGGTGTTCTTTGCTTTGGTAGAGGACCTATTCGAGAAAATATCATCATGGGTTTGGGCATAGGTTTAATATCGCTTTTAAATTATTACATTTATTCTCGCCACGTATGGCCAGATAAACACGTTCCACTGGAAAATACTGATGATACGTACACCACGTAGCATTTATTTATGCCTTTTTCTTTATTTTGCTCTGATGTTAGGGATAGCCCCCATTAATATTTTATCTCTTGATACTTATTATTATTGGGATTGGAGCCGCCATCTTGCTTTATCCTACTATGATGGTTCTCCCATGATCGCCTATTTTATTAAATGCGCAACCTTATTATTCGGCAATAATCTTTTTGCTTTAAATTTTGTAGGCATTATGGTAGCAGCGATTTGCTGTAGAATTATCTACAAAACTGCGCGATTTTTTTTATCTCAAGAAGCAAGCTGGATTGCCGCACTAGCGTGGCTATTCTCCCCACTTGTGACGCTGGATATTCTGAAACAGACTACTTACGACACTCCTCTTACTTTATTTTGGGCATTAACCCTTTATTACACGGTAAAATTGATACAAACAAACAAAACTAAAGAGTTATATTATATTGGCATCAGTGCGGGTTTGATGATGCTGTCAAAATATACAGGCATTGTCTTAATTCTATCTTTACTCATTTTTGTAATCTGTAGTACTTACCGATCTCTTTTTAAAACAAAGCATTTTTATTTTGCCACAATTGTTGCGATCCTTATTTTTAGCCCAGTAATCCTATGGAATTACCAAAATCATTGGCAATCTTTTATCTATCAATTAACCACTCATCAACTAAATCACACGGTTAATCCCTTTTATAATGCAGTCAAAACTTTTTTTACATCTTTTATCCCTGCACTTAATATTATGCTTCTGCCTCCTTTTTTGGTAAGTAGCAAAAATTTGGATGAAAAAAATGCTTTAACGGTACGACTATGTCGTATCATCTGTTTTACTTTTTTATGTTTTTACATCTATGCAGCAAGTAAAGCCGAGATTAGGGTATTTTGGCTTACCCCGTACCTAATCAGTAGCGCAATTTTATTTGGATATAGCTATACTATTTTACCTTATCGTAAATTAGCTGTTTCATTAATTGTCATTTATAGCTTAATTAGCCTCTTTATCCTGATTGATAATACCTCTAAATTTAATCTCATTAACTCTAAAAAACTTGCCTTTTATCACTTGATACAACAATTCAACACCACCTATCCCCAACTACCTAATACAATTCTTACCTCTGGTTGGTTTCAAGCGCGTATGATGTTTTTTCTTAAAAATAAACCAACTGTTTATACTTTAGGTTGTGGTACTGCCCAAAATCAATATGCATTGTGGAGTACAGAAATTAATAAAAAAATTAGTGATAAAACATTAAAAGAAGTACTCTACATTGATAGATATGATAGGCAAAACTGCTTGAAAAGATATTTTGATCACTGTGAGAAAATACCTACGCAGAAATATCCTTTTAGGCATAAAGAATATGCATTGAACGTTTATCGATGCCAAAATTTATAAATACAATATAATAATAGCATGCAAAGTTGCTTTTTTAAATTTAAATGAGCATCATAAGAGTTTACAGTTTCCGATTCTTCTTTTAATGTATTGTCTTAAAGGACTACAATCGATTTAGTTTATAGTGATTTGATTAATCTTATGGATGCAGGCAAATAGGTAGAAATAGATCATCTAAAAATCAAACCACCATAAAACTACTAAAAATTAATAAGGACCATTGATGCTTAAAATATTCTTTCTTTTTACTGCATTATTTTCTTCAATATGCTTTGCTGAGGAACGAGAAATCGCCATTACGATGGATGATTTACCTCTTGTGGCCTCTAGAATGAATACTCCAGGAAATAAACAACGCTCCACAGAGCGCTTTACTCAAATTGTACAAGCATTTCAAAAATATAAAGTTCCTGTCATAGGTTTTGTCATCGCAGGGGCAATAGAAAAAGGGCAGTGGTCGTTTCTAGAACAATTTCGTCAAGCAGGATTCATGTTAGGCAATCACACTTACTCTCATTATAACTTAAATCAGATGAGTGCTGAAAAATACATCGCCGATCTTGATCGTGCTGATAAAATTCTTGAACCAATCATGACTCATCCTAAATATTTTCGTTACCCCTACCTTGCAGAAGGTAATAATGGAAAAAAACAAAAAGTGCATGATTATCTTAAAGAACACAATTACACTATTGCTCCTGTAACTATTGATAGTAAAGATTTTGAATTTAATGAAATGCTTTATAAAGTTCCCTATCGTTCAAGAGTCAATTATATTCAGAAGCTCAAACCACGCTATCTCGCTTATATATGGAAACAAACATTAAATGCGGAAAAAAGATCAGGCAAAAATAGTAAACAAATATTATTAATTCACGCCAATCTTCTTAATAGTTATGTATTAGGTGATATTCTGGAAATGTACCAAAAAAATGGCTATAAATTTATCAGTATCACTGAAGCACTGAAAAATCCTGCTCCCCTTCTTAATTTGTCATCGCCCCAAAAAGGCATGAGTAAAACATTAGAAGAGGAACTGCTAGGTATCTCTTTGGATGCACCCAAACAAAATTATGTGACACCCAGTAAAATTGAATGATAGCGCAATTATAACCCAGTTTTGCGAAAATCTCTGGAGCTCTCTGCTCCAATGCAGAATATAGCTTTAGTTTTTCACAAGCTATAATGTTATATAGGTCATTGACTAAAACAGGAGGTTCTATGTTAATACTCGCTATTGTTTTATTTATTGCTGCTGCTGTCTGCGGTTTGATCCTGTTAACTGCAATATTACAGGATAAACCTGTGAATAAAGCCGCAAAAAGTCTGCATGGAATTTTTGCCGCAGCAGGAATCATCCTCGTTTTAGTGTACGTATTCGTCTTTATGCCGAGCTGGTCTTC
Source organism: Legionella cincinnatiensis (assembly GCF_900452415.1). NCBI lineage: Bacteria > Pseudomonadati > Pseudomonadota > Gammaproteobacteria > Legionellales > Legionellaceae > Legionella > Legionella cincinnatiensis. The sequence continues at coordinate 3,086,226 of NZ_UGNX01000001.1, forward strand.
CCTTCTGGTGACAAGTTCAATTCTGCTTGTTGTTGCGGCATTAGGGGGGTTAACTTTATTTATACTTGACGTGAAAAAGAAAGAGGTACCTAAATTAGCGGCAGTAATACATCCACTCATTGCCTTTGCAGGTTTGCTTGCATTGATTATCTATGTTTTACCCTAATCAACGTGATTCGACCTCAAAGCATTTCCATGTCTTGAGGTCGCTAAACGAACGTTATCCCATAAAATGCGTCGCATTTACATATAGGATCCAGTTTTAAAATCAGTTCGATATAAAAAATGATGTTTATTAGTATACGTTCAACATATGCGACATAAAAGACATTTCCATGCCCGTTTATGTCACTTAATAAATGCTGGCCATACTTGGCTTGTAATAGGTCACGTGGGGTTAGCAAAAACCAGAGATTTTTGTCCCGAGAAGTAGTCAGTCAAAATCTGGTAGCAGACATCAAAAGCACTTTTCGCTTGTAATCTGCAGGAAGTAATAAGAGACATGGTTCTGGCTACGAAGTCAGAACCATAATCCGATCGTGTACCAAAATAATTTTTCCGCCAAATCACCGCAGGCCTTAAGCATTGCTCGGCATGATTATTTGTTGGCGCTACATTTTCATTAAAAATAAAAGTCCATAAGGCATCAAAATGCGTCAATAGGTTTGAGCAAAACCGCACGATTCTTAATTTGGGGTCTGTATAAGTCCCTTGCTCCAGAAGTTCCCCTACCTTATGCCGGATGAACTTAGTTTTTCGTATGAGCTCCCAACGAGAGAAACCTCCTTGTTTGTATTGGTGCCACAGTTCAAATAAATCAGCTTGGCAACTTAATAACTCACTTCCTATACGAGCAATTGGTTTATCTTGTTTCTCAGAAAGTTTCGTGAAGTCGCGTTTTAAATGAGCCCAACAGATTTGACGCTTATCACTGGGAAAATAGTTATATCCGGCATAGCGATCGGAAACAAGAATGCCATCAAACGCCCCCATTAAGGAATCAATCACTTTCTTCCCTCGAGAAGGCTCAACAGAGAAAAAAGCAGCTGATTCGGACATCATTCCCCAAAGCCATTGATTGAGCCCGTCCCGGCGATGCCCTGTTTCATCCATATGCGCACAGGGGCTTTCTTTCACTTGATTGAATAAATCGGCTACAGGTTCTTTTAGCGCATCGCTAACGAGGCGTTGTTTTTTATAAATACACCCCATGCTTAGAGTAAATGAGAACTGCTCGCTTAAAAAAGATTGAAGTCCTCGACGAGACAACTTGTATTTTGAGAGCATGTGGGACATCAAGCTCGTTAATCGGGGACCTGTTATACCCCTCGTAATGCCGTTAGGTAAAGTGGCCAGTCGCTTCTTGCCGCAACAAACACACGTTCCTTTTTCTAACTGATATTCAGTGATGTTGAGCTTTATTAGGGGTAGTTCATAGACTTGGTGTCTTAACACCTCTTGGTTTTTTATGTTCTTTTCACCGCAAATACAGCGCTTTGGCAATTTACAGGATACAACCTCATCCACTTCTTCTACTGACAACAACTCTCGAAAATGCCCTTGATGTCCTTTAACTCCTCCACCCTTATTCGGGTTGGGCTTCTTTTTAGTCTTTTTCTTTTTAAAGTCCTGTGAGGGCGGTTTCGATGAGTTCGATGAATTATTATCCAAGCGCTCTTTAAGTGCTTTATTTTCTTGTTCTAACTGTTCAACCCGTAAAACTAATGCATCAGTGATCTCAACAAGTCGTTTTATCAACTCATGACAGTCCGCTATTGTCTCAGGTAAGTGTACGTTCATTAAAAAATATTTAAGTGCATGAATGATCGGTTATTTTATTTGTTTTAACACAAAAATCCATAAGATATTTCTCTATCTTGGGGGATCTTTTGACCCTCTGCGCTTTGAAATATATTGAAGATGAGCTCCCCTAATAAACTTCTTTGAAGTTTATTAGGGGTGACCTATTACCTTGGCTTAAAATAATGCGCGATAAAAAATTATCTTATATTAAATCCACAATTAATTTATTTTATTCCGGCTCAAACCGGTCTTTCAAACGCTGACGAACCAATTGAACCATATCTTGAGGCGCTTTATCCGGTGATCCTGTATTAAAGGGAGGTTCTGGATCATACTCCAAACCAAGCTGTAAGCATTGAGCAATAATCTCATTAGTCAGTTTTGAAGCCAAATAGAAAGCCATATCGATACCAGCAGAAACCCCTGCAGCAGTAATAATCTTACCATCGACGACAAATCGGTTTGAGGTAGGTAAAGCGCCCCAATGCTCCAAGCGGTTCATTACTGCCCAGTGTGTGGTTGCTTTAATACCTGACAATAAACCCGCTGCTCCTAAAATTAAACTTCCAGTACATACTGAAGTTGTCCACAATGTGTGTTCGTGAACTTTTCTAATCCACTCTAGAATTTCAGGATATTCACGTAATGCAGTCGCAGTGCCACCGCCAGGAATTAATAAAACATCTGTTTTTGAGATGTCGGCTAACGCATGCTCCGCCATTAAAGTAAGTCCTGAACCCGCATGTACTGGTCCAGAGTTTAAACTAGCCCTTTGCACTGTAACACCAGGAAGTCGACTTAGTACTTCATAAGGTCCAATAGCATCCAGAGCAGTCATCCCCTCATAAAATAAAAATGTAATTTGCATGAATACTTTTCTCCTGTGTTAGCATTTCTTAATCAATTGAACTTTTTTATGACATCAATTTCTTCAATTTAATAATCAATAAAATATCATCATTTATTATCAAATACGACAGCGTTACTCTCCTCGTCGGCCCTAACGATTCGTGATAAAACCACGTACTATTATAAAAAACTCACGTTAACTCACTGTTTTTTAAACATTATTAGCAAAAATTATATGACAAATGAAAATATTTTATTTGTCATATAAAATCATTTTGATTAAATTTAAATCACTTTTCTAAGTAACAATTTTCAACATTCTTTTACCATAATAAGGAGATATTATGCTTTTTAATTCTTTATCAGGGCTTTTAGATAACTGTACTGATAGTATGCCTAATCCTGATGTCCTATTTTTTTCTATTGGTGGCAAAAGAGGGTTAAACGAACAACGATTTCCTCCTTATCTAGACAATTATAAAGGAAAAGTTTTAAGCATTTTAGTAGATGCTGGTTATCAGAGTATACAAAGAATACGACAGTTATTGGAGTCAGTATGAAGCGATTTATAAAAAAAGTCGTCTCGACTTTAATTTAAATCAAGATTTTGATTATTATCCAAAACTTTGTATCGAATATGGATTCGTTTCCAAGCAGAAAAAATGGACCCTAGAGCCGGCTATTTCTTCTACAAACGTAACTTTATTTAATAGAACTACGGAGGGATTTGTCCCCTTACAATTTGACAAGGCACAAGAGTCGATTAATCTGAAAGCGTCCAGATAAGTAATTGCGTGAGCGATGCTAAGGTGTATTGACAATTTATAATATTCAACACCTATGTCCCACGACTTGCTCCTGAGGGATCCTCACAAATTAAACTACCTACGTACTGCATAAAGCGCGATACATAGATGTAGATATTTTGTTATATTTCAATTAAAAACAGTAAGTTAACATCAATTATGGATAAGAGATCGGGTTATTACTTCGAGCCGTTTGGGCTGAGGAGGCGCACCAGCGCCGTCTCGAAGCCTTGGGAGGTACTTTCGAATCCGATACCAAGCTTCGAGACGGCGCTGGTGCGCCTCCTCAGCTCGAACGGCTCGTGATAGAGACTCGTTATGGGTGTGACCTCCGATTGATGTACGATCCCCTTATAAATTTAGCCTATTTCTGCTAAACCAATAAATCCCATTTGATTAATTCTATTCCAAAAGTGGTCCCATCTACCTTTGGTTGATATTAATGCTCTTAAACGAAGAACCATCGTAATGCCTTTATTTTTCCATTTCATACCTGATTGGCAAAGTCTCTGTTTAATAAGTGTCTTACAAGCCGCTTCGGTGACACCTGAACCAATCGGCAAATTTTTTATTTGGTAGTAATGATAATCCATACGGTGTTTTTGGTTTTTAAAGTAAGTTGTAGCACTTTTTAGTTTTTCAATAAGCGCCTGTTTGTTTCTACTAGACAAGCAATCGTTCATTTCATCAAGTAGTAATGTTGCCGCATTTGGCTCATGTTTTAAGCGATGACAAGCTAAATCAAGCCAAAGATTTCGCGCCGATGTATCTATTGGATGCATGGCAAAAGATGCGTCAGCAAGGTATTGGGTTGCATGAAAAAAATCTAAAATCTGATACTGGGTATGACGTTCCAAGAAATCCCAGTTGACCCTTGCACCATCCGCTATACCGACATAAGTAGCTTCTGGATACTGCAATTTAATGTGATAAGCCTCTCGCTCAAGTCGCTCTAAAAAGGAGGCTTTGCCATACTCAGGTGCAGCCCCCAAATAAATCGTATGCAAGCGTTCTCCTGCTTTATTATAAAGTGCAATCGTACCGGTCATGGCTTCTCGCCATCCTTCTTGACACATGAATACACAAGTTCCATCAGGCTCACAGATACAGTAGTCACTACATCACTCAGTTTGGGCGTCTCATACATCCAGTCTTCTTCAGTCGTTTGAGCCATTGAGCCAACGATATCAACAACATGCTGAAGAAAAGAACGAACAACTGGGCGCCCATGATTACTTTTTAAATCATCCATAACTTCTTGGGCACTTAATCGCGCATATTTGCTGGATATTTGTTTAGCAAATCGTGGTGTTGAGCTGGTTATAATCGAGCATGCTCATCAAGAGGACAATACGTTTTTCCCCCTGTTGACGTTTGATAGACATAACGCTCTATATCAATTGCACCATAAGGTGTTTCATAACGTTTTTTGACCACTCCCTTGCTTGTCATTCGAACATTGTCAATACGAATGGGAGCTCCTGTTGTATCAAAACGTTTGAATGCCTCACTGGTTGCAAGGCAACCAACATCATTCACGGCTGATTGAATCGATTCCTCCCTGTCAAGCATGGAACCATTTAATTTGATTCGTACTTGTATAACGACCTCCTCATCCTTCACTGCAATCACTTCAGCCATAGCATTTACTATAAATCCGTTTTAAAATGGCAATCATATATCATCAGTATTCGTATTTAAACGACACTATAGCTACATATTGACATTTAATTGCAAGCAAAGAACAAGGTTTAATCAGATGCGCGCGTTGATCAAGGATAGCAATAAAGAATGAAACGCTGGGATTTGAATACCATGCTGAATATAGGGCATAAATTGTTTGCCAAAATTCATAAACAACGCAAGTTGGCACTACATTGACTTGCTGTTATGGTTTTTGAAGGTTTGTTGGGACAGGCGAGCGGCAGGGTATGCCGCCGAACTGTTACAGCAATATACCCAGCGCTTAACGAATATCAGTTCTTATACTGGTGTTCAGACAAGTAACATGGTTTGAGATCATTTTCTAGCGCAAGAAAATCTTTTGTTCTGACTTCATACAACGCCGTTACGGCATTTAAATCGCCCGCGCGCCAGCTCCCCCGCCCGCCCGATCCCGCATGCGCGCCCGCCTGGCCCTTACATATAGCAAAATCAATACCTAACTTAGACTCCCCGCAAAACCAAGATTCTTTCTCGCCATTATTCAACCAATTATAAAATTCTGTTGACGACTTGGGTTGTTCTTTAAAATCAGGTACCGGATAAAAGGGCGTGTCACTACAGTATTCATAAACAACATGAATAGGTAATAATTTTTGAGCACTGCCAACACCAGTTCGCCATTGATTATCATCATCCTTATCAACATATTCCTGAAGTTCCTTAATAATAGTGCCTTCAAAATCAAAATGCTTTTCTGGCGTTTGCGTGATGACACCATGAAGTTCATAGGTTACACCGACTTCTTTTATCCTTTGATATTGTGTCCTTAATTTAGCTTTGATGTGTTCACCTTCTTTTGTTTCAGGTAAACAATCAAGCATCTGCGTCCACATATGCTTGTCTAAAGCCCACATAGCGTATTCAAAACCACTAATATGGGTAAATTTGCGGCCTGATAAATCAGTCACTTGTCCCCTGATATGCATTAAAGCCGGATTCTTTTTCAGCATCTCTACTACAGCTTCATGATTTCCACGAACAACATGATGGAGAAATTTTCTAGCCTCCTGTAGCGGTGCTAAGTATTGATTTGTTCTGAACAAATTATGATTGCTTTTTGAGGTCATAGAAAGGTTTATGAACTCTTTGGTGGGTAAAAACTTAGTGATTTCACCTTTTATAACATTGAGCAACTGATTAAAATGTTCAAATTTATCGTGCATGGCTTTTCCTGTAAATTAATTTTTGTATTGTATTTGATCATTTAGTGTTTGTAAACACCATTAATGATTTGCTTCAGCACATCTTAATTGTAAATCTGTTCATTTAAACCACTTGATCATTCATAAAATTTTATGGAAGACAAAATAAGAATACTTTGGGTGATGCGTAAAATGACTATTTGGTGAATTGTGTCATTGTTTGCTTACATTAATCTGAGGTCACACCCCTCGTTATAATTATATATCTTTATCCATAACTGACGTTAAGTTATATTCAAACTTCGTATGGGACCCTCAGAAACGAGTCGCAGGATGTCGGAATCTGAATTGTCAACAAATCTTAGTCTGTTAACCATTGGGTTTTACTACATATCGTGCCTTATGCTTTGCGAGAATATAAATATTGGTTCAAAATAAAACATTGGGATCTACTAAAGAGTTCTTTACTAAAAGTACTTTGTGCCTGGATTTATCACCACGCTTTAAAACAACTTGGCTTAGTGGTACCTTAAGTATTTGCGCAACATATTTTAATAATTCTTTATTAGCACGACCTTCAATTGGCGGGGTGTTTAAGCGAATTTTAAGCTCTCCTTCATGTATTCCCACAATTTCTGTTTTTTTGGCCCCAGGCTGAACGTATAAATGCAAAATTAAATGTTCGGCTTCTCGTTTATACCACACAACTCAATGCCCCTTGACGTTTTTAATCCATTAAATAATGTATCATAAAGTTACAAATCATGGACAGAACAATTAATGACGAAAATTTTTAGGCAGGTAATCCATGACACAATAACTCAAACATTTTGTATTGATAATTTCAAGATTACGGAAATAAGTAATTTCCTTTAAATAAAAATCGAAACGTTCTTGCATCGCTTCAAAATATCCCTTGATAACCACCGAGTAGCGCATTTTGGCTGCATGATGTATTTCCAGGAATTTAGAATATAACACGATTATTTCTTGAGCAAACTCTGTATGCGCCATTTGAGCTCTATCAAAACAATTCACCTCTAGAAGTTTATATTTAAGTTTGTTGATGCGGACTATCATATTTAAAATATAATAAGGAATTCTTTCTGTTTTATTTTTATAATCTAAACCTAATAGATTAGGAATAGAATAAATCGTATCGCGCATGTCATTTAAATCAGCAATATAATTTCCCAGTACTTTATTTTTATTCATGTCTATAAATTTTGCCTGCAACTCCACTAAACACAAAACGATCCTTTTATAGGATTGCAAGTCTTTTTGAGCATGATCAGCAATAGCAAAATTATTGTTGGCTTTTAATTGCTCTATGTGTCCCATCACCATAAAGCACGCATTCTTGATGTCTTCAAAAGTTAGGAATTCAAGCTCATTAGTCTCGATTTTTTCACCAATTTGATCAATTACTTTTATCACATCATGAGATAACATTGCAGTCCAAAATTTGATATCTCTTAATGTTGATTATAGTTTAATATTTTGAACAATCTATGGCCCTAAAAATCTGAGAGCACTGGAGAAAAGTCAGGTTTGTTTTGTGGCGTTTTTAAAGGCCACGATATGTGGCCTTATCTTATGTCTTTATGCCAAATAGGTGAGATTAAATAAAACGCCATTGGTGTAAAAATGATTAAGAGATAGGCCTGAGTTTAAAGTTTGACCTTCAGCACGACCTAACCTGCTTTTACCCCAATCAGCAAATTCATAACCAACCCCTACCTGCCAATGGTCATTCAGCGCTTTTTGCAAGCCAGCACCAACTGTATATGTAAAGCTGGTCTCCGTGTGTGATGCAAAATTAGGGGTAGGCAACGCTTCAAAAATGATAGGGGTATTATTAAATCCATGAGCATCATTAAAACCTACTCCAATGCTACCACTCACCCAAGGCATAGCCACCAGCCCCAATTCTGCCAATAGTTTAGCCTTTGCAGCCACATGAGTATGTTGCAACTTATAACTATAGATAAAATTGTTAAACTCTGGATCAGCATCGTCCCAAATACTTCCATGCAATGAAGTATTATTAGTGAAACCTACAGCAACACCAAGTTGGCCTTGTAGTGTTTGAGAGAGTGTTTTTTGGATGCCTAAGAAAACCTCACCATCAAAAATAGCATCATTAGATTCTTCCATTGTATATGTCTTAACAATATCCGGGGCTAGCTCAATGGTCTGCGTCTCGGCACTCGCTCCCCATACAGGACCAGCACTAAACGTACCTACCCAAGTCCAATCGGGTCTCGTTGGTCCCATTGTTCCCGCCTGGACGCTACCCATTAAAAAGCTCATTGATAAAGACAACAAGCCCATCATTTTTTTCATGAAAAAACTCCTTTTTAATATCATTATCATCTCATCTTAACAGACTCTATTCATAAAAAAAACCTTAATAATTAGGAGCGGATTTAAAAATTTTGCGAGCATAGATAAACCTATTTTATGTTTTTTGTTTTCACTCGTCTCTGTAGCAATGAAAAAACTTCTAAATCATCAAATAACCTATGCTCAAAAAACATCTAATACAGCATTTAAAAGTTGCCGTGTATACGCTTCTTTAGGTTGTTGCAAAATAGTTTCACAAGTACCAAACTCGATTCCTACCCCATTTTTCATAACCAAGACTTCATCGGCAATATAAGAAACGACACCCATGTTATGGGTAATGAACAAATAGGAGATTCCTGTTTCTTGCTGTAATTCTTTTAATAAATTAAGGATTTGAGCCTGAACAGAAACATCTAAAGCGCTAGTGGGCTCATCGCAGATTAAGATGTCGGGCTCGGTAGCCAAAGCTCTAGCAATACAAATTCTTTGTCTTTGTCCACCTGAAAATTGATGGGGATACCGCTGTAAACTGGTGCTTGGCAAGTTAACATGATTTAATAATTCCTTTTGTTTTTTGTGAATAAATGAATGTGTCATGCCTTGCGCATGCATTCCTTCAGCAAGAATATCCCCAACTGTCATCCGTGGATTCATCGAAGAAAAAGGATCTTGAAAAATAATTTGAACTTTTTTTCTGTATTCTCTTAACGCTCGTCCCTTTAACTTCAATACATTCTGATCTTTGTAATGTATTTCTCCACCAAGAACAGGGAGTAAACGCAATAAAGCGCGGCTGGTTGTTGTTTTACCACACCCTGACTCCCCCACTAAAGCTAAAGTTTTTCCTTGTTGCAATCGAAATGAAAGGCCATCAACAGCTTTCACTAAAGCTTTATGGCGACTAAATATCCCTTTTTGCTGAACAAAAGCAATAGATAAATCAGTTACATACAAAATACTATTTATTTCCTTATTGGTAGGATTCCACCCTATTTTATTTTTCTCTAAAGAAGGTAGTTCACTCAGATCGGGATATAAATGACAACGGACAAGTTGCCCCTCCAAATCTTGTAATTGCGGCTCCTCCAGTTGACATCTTGGAAAAGCATAAATACAACGAGGGTGAAATCGGCAACCCGAAGGCATTTCATCCAAAGCAGGAACACATCCATAAATGACAGACAAGCGCTCTTGGCGTTTTGCAAAAGAAGGCACGGAATCTAACAACTGCTGAACATAAGGATGTTGCTTTTGTCGTGAAAAAAATGCGTCTACAGGTGATTGAGCTACTATTTGCCCTGCATACATCACACTAACATGAGTAGCCATTGCTTTTACTACACCTAAATCATGGGTTATCAGCAGCATGCTCATCTTGCGCGTATTTTGTATTTTTTTTAACAAGCCAAGTATTTGTGCTTGCACCGTTACGTCTAAAGCCGTTGTTGGTTCATCTGCAATTAAAATATCAGGCTTACATGCTAATGCCATTGCAATAACTACACGTTGCTTCTGTCCTCCAGATAATTGATGTGGATATTGGTGAATTTTGACTTGAGGCTGTGGCATTTCTACCTCATCAAGCAGAGCTAATAACAATTTTTCTAATTCTTGGGTGCTAAGTGAATGATATTTCACTAAAACTTCTGCCAACTGCGCTCCTATAGTCATTACCGGATTTAAGGCCGTCATTGGCTCTTGAAAAATCATTGCAATTTTGCGGCCTCTTAATTGCCTCATCATATGTTCCGATAAATCAAGAATATCTTGCCCATCTACATGAATTTGGCTATCAACACCATAAGCACCTGATTTAGGGAGCAAACGCATTAATGCTAATGAAGTCAAAGACTTACCGCAACCTGACTCCCCCAATAACACTAAGGTTTCACCTGGATGTAAATTAAAATTGAGTTGATCTAAGGCAGGGACTATCTTACGATGATCTTGAAATACTACCGATAATTGATGAACTTCAACACTTTTTTTTTGCATATGTTTTCTGATGCTGCCTCTTTTTCTACTTGCCAAAAAAAGCTTCTTTAATATAGATTTACAAAGGAATATTCAACTACTGTATCATAATGTATGGTAAAATAAACCTTAGCCATTCACCTCAATTTTAATTATATTTTCATTAAAATTGTGCTGAATTGTTACAATAGACTTAACTTATATTTGAGATATGCCCATGTCAGAAAACTACACTGCCCAAGCAATTGAAGTCTTAAGTGGACTTGAGCCCGTTCAACGACGTCCCGGCATGTATACCGATACGACTCGTCCAAATCATTTGGCTCAGGAAGTTATTGATAACAGTGTGGATGAGGTGTTAGCCGGTTTTGCCAGCCACATTCGCGTCACCCTTCATGAAGATGGCTCTATTGAAGTCGAAGATGATGGTCGCGGTATGCCTGTTGATTTACATCCACAATTAGGATTAAGTGGGGTCGAAGTAATTATGACTCGCCTTCATGCTGGAGGTAAGTTTTCCGATAAAAACTATAGCTTTTCTGGTGGATTGCATGGGGTCGGGGTCTCTGTTGTTAATGCGCTTTCCGAGCGCCTCGATGTCACCATCAAACGCAGTGGACTTATTTATCAAATGTCGTTTGCTAATGGCGATAAATTATGTGAACTAAATGAGACAGGCCTAACTAAAAAAAGAGATACAGGAACTACTATTCGTTTTTGGCCTAATTCTAAGTATTTTGATACGACCCGTATTTCAGTCAAACATTTAATGCATGTACTCAGAGCAAAAGCAGTACTTTGTACTGGCTTATCCATGACTTTTATCAATAAAGTAAACAACGAAGAAATGCATTGGTGCTATGAACAGGGACTTATTGATTATTTAAATCAATCGTTACCAGATGGGGATTACTTACCTGAAGAACCCTTTATTGGTGCGTTTAAAAGTGATGAGGCAACTGTTGACTGGGCCTTAGTTTGGTCAAATACCGCAAACACGGGCTTTAATGAAAGTTATGTGAATTTAATTCCAACTGTCCAGGGCGGTACTCATGTCAATGGTTTACGTTCGGGTTTGTTTGATGCTATGGCTGAGTTTTGTGAATTAAGAAATTTGCTTCCTCGTGGCGTAAAACTCACTGCTGATGATCTGTGGGAACCTTGCCAATATGTGTTATCTGTTAAAATGAAAGAGCCACAATTTGCGGGTCAAACTAAAGAACGTTTGAGTTCTCGTCAAATTTCAGCTTTTGTCAGTAATGTCGTTAAAGACGCCTTTGCACTGTGGTTAAATCAACATCGTAACCAAGGTGAGGCAATTGCTGCATTAACAATAGAGAGGGCACAAAAACGGTTAAAACAAGCAAAACAAGTAGCTCGAAAACGAGTAAGCCAAGGACCAGCTCTACCTGGTAAATTGGCTGATTGTTTGCAAACTGATCTTAGCCAAGCGGAGCTGTTTCTAGTCGAAGGAGACTCAGCCGGTGGTTCAGCGAAACAAGCACGTAATAAGGACTTCCAAGCGATTTTACCTTTGCGAGGGAAAATTCTTAATACTTGGGAAGTAGATTCCTCTCAAGTTTTAGCCTCCCAAGAAATTCATGATATTTCCGTAGCTATAGGAGTAGATCCTGGTTCTGCTGATCTCAGTGGGCTTCGTTATGGTAAATTATGTATCCTTGCCGATGCCGACTCAGATGGAGCCCATATCGCAACCTTAATTTGTGCTTTATTTTTACGTCATTTTAAACCCCTTGTGCAAGCAGGACATGTATTTGTTGCAATGCCTCCCCTTTATCGAATTGATGCAGGAAAAGAGGTTTATTACGCGCTAGATGATGAAGAAAAAAATCGTATTCTTAATCACCTAACACAAACAACTCGTGCTAAAGCTAATGTTCAACGTTTTAAAGGGTTAGGTGAGATGAATCCGATTCAATTACGTGAAACAACCATGGATCCGAACACGCGACGACTAGTCCAGCTCACGCTAGATGATGAAGGGGATGCAGAAGCAATTATGGACATGATGTTAAATAAAAAAAGAGCGGGTGATCGAAAAGTCTGGTTGGAGACCAAAGGTAATTTGGCGGAGGTTTAGTACTAGATCCGCAGAGCCATTGACTTTAGGTTTTTTGTCCTTTTTACGAAAGAAGAACTCCATGTCTCTAGGAACATTGTGACTTCATCAACATGGGTTTCCATTGGTGCAAGCGGAGAGCCTTATTTTATTTATCCTGCAATGAAATTCTTTTTGTTCACTTTTATGGTTTAACTTTTTGTATTATCTTATCCAATTAGGCTCTGTAGGCAATTGGTTTTTCGTTGTCTGCGTGTCATGCTTTATTAGGCACGAAATTCAGAGCAAAATGACTTGAAAACAAGTCCTAAGTTCCTTTCTAAAAAGTTTTTATCTAACTTATTTGAGATCAATCTATGACCATAAAATGGATACCGGATAACCAAATTGGTGAAGTGCAAAAAGATGGCACTTTTACTCGCGCAGCTTCCTATGGAGTAAGCATGATCAATGCTTATTTCTTTGATGAGTTATCAAAACTTGACGCTACCAGCCAAGAGAAAAATCTATTGGAAATTATCGAAGTTGAGTCCAAACTTATCCCTTCCTTGAAAGCCTTAGACATCATTGGTTTCTTTTCTCCGGAAGAGTGGTTGCAAAGCGATCATCAGGGACGAATAATGATTATTTTGCTTTATCTTAAGCAACAACCAGAGGCGGTTACTCCAAAAATTGTGACCCAATTAAAAGAAAAATATGCTACTTTGATACCAAGCTTACAGAAAATGGTTGATAAAATTTTAAATAGGTCTGCAACATGAAAAATCCGACTATTGCACTTGATCCAGACACGTTAATTCCTGACAACAAACAAGGAATGATTACTGAAAATGGAACATTTTATCGAAAAGGAACATCATTAGCGACATTTGATAATGCAAAAAAATATCAATCATTAATTGATAGCGGCGTGAATGATATTGCACATCCTGAAATTCAGACTACTATAAATGATCAACGATTTATTACTAATATGATGGCGGTAGGATTATATTTTTCTTTTTTTCCAGCAGCAGATTGGTTAGCTGATGAGCAACAAGAGGGTAGGATGATGCCTGCTTTGTTGATGTTACAGCAGTATCCTAATAAGCTATCTCATGAATTACAACAACGCTTACTCTACTTAAAAAATAAGCTTAATCCCATTACCCAAGCTTTAATTGAAGAAACATTGGATTATCATAAAAAATATAGGGCACAACTCGCAGAAACAAAAAAATATTTATCTCATTTATTGATACAATACATACACAGCTTGGAAAACCAAAATATTAGTGATATTGATGCACTCTGGCTAGATAAACCAGAAAGTTGTTTCATTAATCCTTACTGTGATAAGCCTATCAAAGGTAAGAGTCCTATTATAAATTTCATTAAAAGTCATGGTGCTCAATTCATGTATCAAATTTCCAATGTGGATATTGAGATAGATTTAATTAAAGGCATCGCGCATTCATATGTCCTAAAAACTCTAAAAACGAAATCAAAAGAAAATCATCTACCCAAAGGAAAATCAGCCCCGCCTAAAGCAATAGTAAATGTAGAATTTGTTCGTTTAGATGTTCCTTCCTGCCAACCCATTTTAAAAGGATTTAAAAATTGGCGATTAGGCAATTGGAAAATTTACAATTGGACCGAAGTTTTTCCTAATTCTGAATTTTAAGGATTTTATTCATGCTGAAAAATTCTTATAAAATACTTGGTATTATTTTACTCATATCGACTAGTTCTTCCTTTGCCGCTTTATATCTAGAGACACCCATTCAAAAAGATTTATTGACTGATAGTAAGATGCATCTTTATCTCTGCGGCACGGGCGATCCAGAAGTGACGATGCAAGATATTCGTAAACCGGCCTGTCTTGCGATGATTGCCGATAAACAATTTATTTTGTTTGATGCAGGCGAAGGGGCATCACAAACTTTAGCGGCTATGGGTTTACCTTACACTGCAATTCATAATGTGTTTATCACTCATTGGCATTCAGATCATTTCAGTGGCTTAGGGCAAGTGATTAATGCGTCTTGGAATAATGGCCGTAATCAACCTATCAATGTTTATGGGCCCTATGGAGTGAAGCAAGTTGTAAAAGGATTAGCAAAAGCCTATCAACTCGATGTAATTTTCCGTGCATCTAATAGTCAAGGAAGATTAGATCCACAGTTGGGGTTTGGGATCCCCAAATTAGTGGACGCAGTTAAGCATGATCAAACCGTTTATGATGCTCCAAACATTAAAATTACTGCGTTTCCTGTTTCTCATGAGCCTGTCTATCCGGCACTAGGATATGTGATACACTATAAAGGATGCAAAATAGTCATCAGCGGTGATACTAAAGTTAATTCTACACTCGCAGCTCATGCTAAAAACGCTGATCTTTTAATTAATGAAGTGCTTAGTAATCCGTTAAATCAAGAAACGTATCAACAATCAGTGGCAAAAGGCAATAAATTAGATGCTGAATTTTCGTTGGAAACTAAAAATTACCATTCTGATTCATTAGAACTTGCGAAAATGGCGCAACAAGCCAGAGTAAAACATTTGGTCTTGACTCATTTTGTACCAGCTATTCCAACGACATTGGATGCACAACAAGCTTTTGTCAAAGGAATGAATAAGTATTACACAGGACAAATGGCAATTAGCACAGATAAAGATGAAATCATCATTGAATCAACAGGAGTTGGCAATTGTCAAATTCAATATAAATCGGCGCAACAACCCGTGATTCCGGTGTATAAAATTAATTAACTTTTTAATGTAAACATCGGGGGTTATAATCAAATAAGAGATACAATAAAAACTGGTGATTTTTTATTTGCTTTAGGAAATTCGTTAATGTCTTCGATGATTAAAGTGACCATGGTTTTTACTACTCATGCCTGGAGGACTCCCCGATTTTCTTGTAATCTTGTTCACCAAAAATAGCAGAAGCAAATTCATAATATTTAAACTCCAGCAAATTATTGCTAGGGTCTTTCAAGAAAAAAGAGTGATGCTCTATTCGAGTGTCTTTGAACCGTATTTTAGGTGGAATTTCAAAAGAAATGTGCTGCATTTTAATTTTTGTTGTAAAAGCATCAAAATCATCACGCTCAAGAAAAATTAAGCCAAAATGCCTTGGATAAATTCCTTCTTGAGAAGAAGGAATTAGATCAACTTTATGAGCCACAATTTGATGACTACCAAATTTTAAAATCAATGCATTCTCCGATTCTCTCCCTAAAGAAAACCCCAATTTATGATGATAAAATTCTTTAGCTAATGCTAAATCATGCACTGGAAATGCCAGATGAAATAATGTTTTCATGAGTTTGGTTTCTTAGTTACTTTTTTAACTTTAGCATTTTTTTCCATTTCCTTGGGTAGACGATTCCTCTTAATGTACATATTTCCTGGATTTCCTGAGTCACTTTGTCTATGTTTAGGATTAACGGAACTATGAGATGAATGGTTCTTTTGTGTCATTTCATGCTCCCTATAGTGGATATTCTATAAGGATAGCAAAAGAAGAGCAAATTCGTGTAAAAATTTATGTTTTAAATTAACAAATAAGTGTGTAAGAATACTTATTAAATTATTATTTTAACTTTATATAAAATGCATTTAAATATTTTGGACTATATAATTCACATTGATGTTTATCTAAACACTATTGTTTCAAATTATGGATTTTGGACATATCTAGCTTTATTCGCTGTTATTTTCTGCGAAACAGGTTTAGTAGTAACCCCTTTTTTACCCGGTGACTCCTTACTTTTTGCGGCTGGAAGTATTGCTGCACAACCTGGAAATCCATTAAATGCTTTTATTTTGTTTTTATTACTTTTCTGTGCCTCAGTATTCGGGAACCAGATCAATTTTTTAGTGGGGCGTTTGCTAGGACCTCGCATTTTTTCAGCTGAAAAATCTTGGCTACTCAATAAAAAACATCTACAAGAAACACATGCATTTTATGAAAAACATGGTGGAAAAACGATTATTTTCGCGCGTTTTCTGCCTATTATACGTACCTTTGCGCCTTTTGTAGCAGGCGTTGGAACAATGAGTATAGTTCGTTTTACGCTATATAATTTAATAAGCGCATTTATATGGATTGCTAGTCTCTTAAGTCTTGGTTATTTTTTGGGATCGATTCCATTAATTAAAGAAAACTTTGCGCTGGTTATTTATGGAATTATTTTTATTTCGATATTGCCCCCTATTGTTACATTACTGAGTCGCAAACAAATGTAACAAGGGGAAAATAAAACTATTCTGCGAGCAATAATCGCGATATCATACCTTTTTGAATCCAGCCTTTTAAATAGGAAGCAGCTCGCATTCCTACATCCTCAGGGTTTATCCACTGGCATAAACCTTCACATAAAGCACCAAAAGAGATACCTTGTAATAAATTATCTAAAGCCCAAGCCTCTTCACAAGACAAACTATAAAACTGAATCAGGTATCCAGGTTTACGCCACAAAATCCATGCAGTAGATTCCGAACTTTGTTGTAGCTCAGGCAATTTTTGATCATGCGTCAACGCTTGCCAAAGGGGAATTGTATTACAAACATAATTGATTCGTTGCAAAGAAGGATGAAGAATAAATTGTAATCCTGCCCATGCTGCTGGAGAAACTGAAGCCATATCATCAACCTGCACCACAAGGGCATCCGCAGCATCAAAAGCTAAACCCATTTTCCATTCAAAATCAGCGAGTTCTGCTAAATGGAGGTATTGAGGATATTGGTGTTTCATGAAATCAGGAAGCAAATCTCCATACCAACGAATAGAACGATAAGATGAAGGATGTGCATTAATATAAAGAGTAGCAAATTCATTGAATTGCTCTGTACCTAAATAAGTAGATAACGCCGGAAAATTAGATGACAAACATTCGATCAATCGAAGTTTATAAGCATCACGATAAATACCTAAGCGAGTATCTGCTGAAACTAATTCAGTTTGAATAATTGAATCAAAAATTTCTGATTGCCCTGATAATAAAAACTCTTGAAACCGCTCTTGTAAATGCAGAAGCTCTGTCATAGAAATACCTCTTCAATTGTTACAGATTCAGCAATTTCCTGGGCATGCTTTATTTCCGCAAGCAAATCAACTAGGGGTGGCATATTGTCATCTCGTTCTATCATGGTTGAGACAGGGCCCAATCGTTGTAACGTTGCGGCATAAAGATCCCACACAGGCTGGATTACAGGTGCATCATGTGTATCGATGATGTAATGACCATGATTGGAATGGCCAGCCAAATGAATTTGAGCCACGCGCTCAGCAGGCATAGCAAAGATATAATCCATAGGATTAAACTGATGATTTATAGAACTCACATACACATTATTGACATCGAGCAAAATATAACAATCTGCTTTCTTAACAATTTCTAGAATAAATTCCCATTCTGTCATTTCAGATTGCTTATAAGTAAGGTAACTGGACACATTTTCAATTAAAATAGGACGCCCTAAAAACTCCTGAATCTGATGAATGCGAGAAACAATATGATCTACTGCTTGATATGTATAAGGAATAGGCAATAAATCATGAGCATTAACACCATTAACACCAGTCCAACATAAATGGTCAGAAATCCAAACTGGTTCCACTCGAGAAGCTAAATTTTTTAATTGCTGTAGATAATCGCGATCCACAGGATCTGAGCTACCTAATGAAAGAGAAACACCATGCATCACTATAGGATAATGGGTGCGAATTTGGTCAAGATAATAAAGTGGTTTTCCACCAGGAACCAGATAATTTTCAGTTAATACCTCAAACCAATCTATATTGGGTTTTTGTGTCAAAATTTCTTCATAATAATTAGGTCGTAATCCCAGACCAAAACCAAGAAAAGGCATGCGTGGAACAATTTTATTTTGTGGGGTATTCATGATTAATACCTGATAAAAACCCAGGCATGCAATGTACATGCCTGGATCATGCTAGAAGTTATCTGTAATTATTGAACAACCGTACCGCCGGCTTTTTGACAGTCATCTTTACTCATTTCAGATATGCCTTTTCCTTTACAAGAATTTTGGCCTTTACATGCATTATCAGCAGTCTTGCAAGAACTTTGTCCTTTGCATGCATTACCACCTTGGCATTTAACCATGCCAGAGCTAGAAGATGCGTCATCAGCAAAAGCAGGAGCTAAAGCAAACATAGAGGCAGCACCAATAGCAAGAGCAACGCCTGTTAATTTTATCTTGTTCATTATAATTAATTCCTTTTAGAGTTAGTTTATAAGCATAAAGGCAAAATATGATTTACCCGTTAGCATTTTAGGAAGTAATATTTAATTTTGTCAAGTTTGCCCCATTGAAAAATAAAGAATAAACATTAATTGATATGATTGTTTTTAAATCATTAATAGTGTTGCTAACATAACCTATAGACTCCATAAAACATTTATAAAGTTTTTGATTTATTTGGAAACGAGCTCTTTATGAATCAGTGAATTTATCATCACTCTTCCCATAAAATATGTCACTTAACTCAACGAATTAGGCTTGTATCTAAGTTTTCTTCTACATAACTCATAATTGGAGTAGACAGTATTTAAACCATTGTTAAATAACACTCAGCTCCTGTTTCAGCTAATCGAGCATAAAAGTCCCCGAGCAAAGTGAGGGTCTCCCGGATGTAGTATTGTGATAAACCAAGGAGATCCCTCGCTTTGCTCAGGATGACGTCTTAGCTTAATGGAAGTTTCGCACAAGCAAACATAGATTTACTGCGAACCGTTCGGGCTGAGGAAGCGCGTAGCGTCTCGAAGCCTGTGTACGAATTTTCAAGCTCTATGCTAAGACTTCGATATAGAGACTGGATCTAAAAGATTCTTTATCCGAAACTTACATTAAGTTAACCATTAAAAGTACACCCACTTCAAAAACAAAGACTATAATAAGATAATAATTGAGATAAGTAATAACTATAAAAATGAATCTTTCCCTATTCACAGAAAAAGAAATTTATGATTTCATAAAAATGTACGAGCCTTTTTGTGCTCTAAGTGACGCTTGCCTTAGAAAGCTCTCCCATATACTAGAAATTGAATCCCATGCTGGCGATGCTCTACTTATTAAAAAAGGAGATCAAACAAATGATCTCTACATTCTAATCAAAGGTAGACTTTTTTACCAAGTCACAGATGTAGAAGATAATGTGACTTATCAAGGGGAAATGAATGAAGGTTCAATTATAGGTGAAATGTCCCTTTTATCTGATTTGCCTCGCTCTGCTAATGTATATACATTGCGAGATAGTATTATCTTAAAATTATCAAAAAATAATTTCTTGAAATTAAGTAAAACATATCCTGAATTACTGAATAAAATCACTCAATTTACGATCAAACGGCTAACTAATTCCCTGCAAGGAGTTCCCCCTTCCGCTTCTCGCAATAAATCAATTGCCATAATTCCCATTAAACCAATACCTGATTTTGAATTTCAATTACAAGAAATCATTTTTCGCCACTCCTATGGAGAGAAAATTCTTTTATTAACCAGTCACTGCGTGGAAATACAAAAAAATTTCTTAGATGCAAATGGCAACATGAGCAATGAGGGAATTTTATGGATTAACCAACAAGAAAAGGAATTCTCTTTTATATTTTATCTGGCAGATGAAACGCTAACAAGTTGGACTAAATTTTGTATTCGCCAAGCTGATTCACTTGCCTTTTTAGCGATTGCAGAAGAGCATGATCCTGATTTATCTGAAGTCGAGAATTATATTATAGAGAGCCAGCACCATTTTGCAAAACGAAATATATTAATACTTTTACATAATACCGCAACTCGCCCAAGCAACACTCAAAATTGGCTTCAGAAACGGTCAGTAAACGCGCATTATCATATTCGCAAAAATACCACAGCAGGTATTTCACGTATGATGCGTATTTTCACGGACAATACAATTTCATTGGTTTTAAGCGGTGGGGGAGCACGAGGGCTAGCTCATATTGGTGTCTATCGCCTATTAGAGGAGCGAGGAATTCCTGTAGATTATATTGCTGGAACAAGTATGGGAGCGATGCTCGCCGCTACTTTTGCTATGGGATATACTTCTAATGAAATATTCGATTTAGTTGAGGAATATTTAATTAAAGGAGCAAAAATCGATTTTACCTTTCCTTATATTGCCATTGCTGCAGGCAAGAGAGCTGCTGATAATCTTATGCGACTTTACGGTGAAAAAAATCAAATTGAAGATTTATGGCTTAACTATTTTTGCGTATCTACCGATTTAATTAGTCAAAATTCATATGTACATGATAGAGGATTATTATGGGAATCGATTCGATCAAGTATTTCATTACCTTTTATTTACCCCCCTGTAGCTTTTAATGACAAACTCCTTATCGATGGTGGGGTACTCAATAATATACCTATCGACGTGATGAGACGCTATTCAAATAGCAGTAAAATTATTGCATCCAACATTAGTAGTAAACACTCATTCCAACCAACACGATTGCCCTATTCGCTCTCTGGTTGGAAATTGCTTTATAATAAGTTTCTAGGGAAAAAAACGTTACCTATAAGCTTAGGTGAATTAGTATTACAACTATTAACCATTAGTTCCCAACAAAATACTGAACGAGTAATGTCCATGGCAGATTATGGCATTTCTTTAAAAGTAGAACAGTTTGGAATATTGGACTTTAAAAAATATAAAGAAATTACCGATGCCGGCTACCAGCAAGCGAAAGCTCAGTTTACCGTCCAAAACATAGCAGAGTTATTAAAAAAATAATTCCTATTTTTTCATTTTTTTCGCCATGATCTGATCAAAAAGAGCTCTTTTTTCGGGTGACAAAGAAACACGCCGTAAAGCCATCATTTCTTCTACGGAACCTTGTACACAATCAGGTGTTAAACGATCAAGAATTAAAAAGCCATTTAAATGATCTACTTCATGCTGCAAAACCCGGGCATAAAATCCTTCTTCTGTTTGCTGATGAAATTGACCCAATTCATCATAATAACTCACATTAATTTGTTCATAACGTGGTACTTTTCCAGACTTACTGGAAACAGAATAACAACCTTCAAAGTCATGTTGTATTGCAGAGCCCTCAACAGGGATATAACTTGGATTTATCATGATATGCATGGGATAAAAACTTTTAACATTATCGCGTAATAGAGTCGCTTCTTCTGGAATGTAAATAGCAATGATCCGTCTCGGAAAATTAACTTGGGGCGCAGCAAGACCGACCCCACCAAGTTTTTGTAATTTGCTTTTCATTGCCGCAATTAAGTCTTTATCCGCCTGACTCAACGGAAACTGCACCTCTTGAGCCTGATGCTTGAGAACCTGATGATATTCAGGTTGCTCTATAGTTATTATATCCACATCCATAGCCATCCCCATACTTCCTATGATGAAAAAAATTAATCCAACAATAACTTTCATGTTAACTCATTCGTTTTCAGTGAATTATGGTTTACCCCCATTGTGCAGCAGGAGTTACCAAATTTTGGCCAACAGTTGCCTATAACCTTTAACCACTCGTTCTGCAGTAAAAAAATGCTGCCTCTCATAAGTAGTCATGAGGCCAATAACTTGCATTCCGGCGGCTTTTGCTGCATTAACTCCATAAGGCGTATCTTCTATTACCAAACAACGAGACGGCAAAACATCTAATCGCTTAGCTGTTAATAAGTACCCCTCCGGAGAAGGTTTCCCGATTTGAACATCTTCAGCGGTGACAATAGTATCAAAATAAGCGCGTAATTTTCCTTGTCTCACCTTAGAAAGAACAGCCATTATTTCACTATGACTTGAACCACTACAAATAGCAATTTTTTTCACTTTAGATGCTATTTTAAAAATAAACTGCTCAAAATCAGCAACTAAAGGTAGCGAATCACTCGAGTTGATAATATTGATGTATGCTGTACTTTTTTGGTGAATGAAACAATGAATTTCTGTATTTGAAAAACTAAATCCTTTATTTTTTAGTAAGCTAGGAAACATATCTTTGTCCGCTAAACCTAGATATTTATCCATGTACTCTTGATAACTTATTGTTATTCCCAAAGGTTTAAGTACTTCACAGCACGCTTCATAATGAATAGGTTCACTATCAAGAATGACTCCATCAAAATCAAAAATAATTGCATCAAACATATATTTAATATCCATTTAGGGCTATTTAAACCACTCATCCATGAAATGTTATCATCTATCTAATCAGTGGGTAAATCTAATCTTCTTCAAGAAAGATCTATATATATAGTGCCCTAATCATATTATCGAAATTTAATTGTAGTTTTATCTATTAAAGATCTTTCCTAATTCATTGGTTTCAAGATCATGTTCTTCCAAAAGAGCCAGAGACTCTTCGCTAGTCAGTTTTCTATTATTTTCTAATTCCATTTGTTGTATATTTTCAGGAACGGACCTACCTAGTTGGGCCATTACCTGCGGTACATCAGGTATTTCAGAATCATGATTTTCTTGTGTTGCTTGCTCCATATCAGGCATACTCAAAATCGCAGTATATTTCCCTTCAATTTTTCCTGTTTCTTGATTAATAAGCATTACATATGGAGGATGATATAGCGAAGACACTTCACCATTGATTTTTATTTTATAAACGCTGCGTGTTTCACCATAATCAAAATCGGAGTCAATCCCTAAAACATTTTGGAAAAATGTTTTGAAGTTCTTTCCATGCCCAAATAACCAACAATCTTGTTGCTCCACGCGTTCAATAAACGCTTTAGTATCTTTTATTTTGTCACCGGAATAATCCAAGTTTTGGCAAACGTCCGGTTTACCATCCACTCTAGATTCGAGAATTACGGGTTTACTATGAATTTGTATTTTCTCTGCTGCCTCCATTCTTTTTTTATAAAGTTGTTTGAAATCTTCATCACTGTATATCCACATCGATATTTTTAAAAGAATTTTTTGGATAGGTGATTTCCAAAATGAAAGCCGATCATACAATTTCTGCATATCTTCTTTGGATCGAACATCATATCCAGAAGGAGAAACAGTATTTTCTACTAAAAAAGGAAGAATAGAAATTTGTGCATTATTGATTTCCGCAGGAATCACCAATCCAGCTGTTTGCATCGCCCTATTCATCGGTGAGATCGCAATTTGAGGGTGTTGAGTTGTAGGATAAAATAATAAACTGCCACTAAATTGATTGGTTGTCTCCATGTTTTTTGCGGCTTTTTCTGAAATAGCAGCATTTGGACTTAGCCCTAAGCGTTTTTGCCCCCAGCTACTGCATTCTCCATGGCGACTAAATAAAATATGAGCGGTAATTTCAATTCCTTTTGCTTGCAGATAGAGTCTATCTGTTTCTTTGATTTGCTTTAATATTTTTCTACGTTGATCATCCTGGCTCTTATTTAACTGTTCTATCAGTTTATTAATTTCCTTTAAATAACTGTCCTGAATTGTTCTAAAAATTTCATTGCGTTGCTTAGGTTCTTTGATTACATCTAACTTTAATTTTTCAGCTTCTAGTAATTCTTTAAAAGACATGTACCATCTCATAAAACAAAATGTATATTTATTTTACAGCAAAAACGTTCAATTGATAAGATAACCTCATAAAATAGTTACTATGCTCTGATCTGCATCTAAAAGAACTTCTTTTCCTAGAGGTAAAACACATCTTCTCGAGAAATGTCCATAAGGAAAATTTTTAATGCAAGGAGTATTAATTCGTAATGACCATTCTTCAATCACATCGTCAATAGTTCCATCACGTTCAGGGAAATACTTTGCAATACAACGAGCAAATTGACCGAAGATCACTCCATTTACTTCATCAAAAAAACCAGCCATATCGAGCTGAGAAAGTCGGCTATCTACCTGATAAGGTTCAGCGCCCACATCCTCTAATATTAAGATACAATTTTTTACTTCAGGTTGATATGGTGTCCCCATTAATGAAACCCATGACTCCAAATTTCCCCCCACTAATCTCCCTTGAACAATGCCAGGTTTCACAGTTTGGCCTTCATGAATTTGAAAAGATTCTCCTCTAAGACATGCCCAAAGTGTCGATTCAATTAAAGGATCAAGTTGTTCCCTGTCTATATCGCCAAAAACAAAACCAGTACAGGAGATAATTCCCGCTTTCTTGAATAAACCTGCTTGTAACGCTGTAGTGTCACTAAATCCGCATAAATATTTAGGATGAGCGCGTATAATCTCATAATCAAGAAAAGGTAATATTCGTTGCGAGCCATAACCCCCGCCAATAGCCATAATCGTTTTAACCTCATTATCTATAAAACAATCCATGAGATCATTTGTTCGATATTCATCTTCCCCTGCTAAAAAACGATCTTTAGCAGACACATGCCGCCCTACTTTCACTTTAAATCCTTTTTGCTGCAAATAAGAAGTACCCTTTTCAAGTAATCCAGGAAGCATCGGACTTGAGAGAGTAATCAGCCCAATAATATCCCCAAATTTCAATGGCTCAGGGTAAAGATAACTCATCTTATTTCTCCGAAATTAAGGTAATATTCAACTCATAAGAGAGCTTTTTTGGTGTTTTTTATCGAGCAAATACAAAAATGCAATAAGACTAGTAAAAATATAAAGCAGCATATTTATATGGGAATGCCCAGCTTGATATTGAATGAATATTTCATCAGCAACTAAAAAACATCCAAACAACGCCGTATTTAAGATAAATGCCTGCAGCGTTCGATATACATAATAGTTCCCACAAGTATAATAAGAAATGAAAGCGCGCCAATAGAGCACTGCAATGATCATCACCCATAAGTTGATTATTGAAAAAAGAATGAGACACAACAAATCGTTATCAAGACGATACAATTTAAAAAACCTGTGAATCCAATCAAGATTATGTGACGAAGCAGGAAAATTAGCGGGCAATAGGCCAAACCCAACCATTAGATTACAAAAATCAGTCAGAAAGACGATAGAAATCCATAATGCCCACATGAGTATAATGCCCTGAGCAAAAATACGAAATAATCGCTCCGTGGCTACCTTGATATACATTTCTTCTTCCAAGTAGTAAAATCCTTAAACTAAATTCACATTAACTTATTGTGAGTTGCGTATAAGCGAACATGGAGTTACTTCATCCCCTTTGGGCTAAGCAAGCGCGTAGTGTTACCTCAAAGCCTAGCACAAATTTCCAAGTGCTGTGTCGTATAAGCGAACGTGGATTTACTTCCTCTCGTTCGGGCTGAGGAAGCGCGTAGCGCTGTCTCGAAGCCTAGGACAAATGTTCAACTTCCGTGCTAAGGCTTCGAGACGGCATAAATGCCTCCTCAGCCTGAACGGTTGAGACAGAGGCTGGATCTCAATAGATTTTTTATCCGCAACTCATGTTCACTTAATGAGGATCGTATAAGCGAACATGGAGTTACTTCATCCCATTTGGGCTAAGCAAGCGTGTAGTGTTGCCTCAAAACCTAGCACAAATTTCCAAGTGCTGTGTCGTATAAGCGAACGTGGATTTACTTCCTCTCGTTCGGGCTGAGGAAGCGCGTAGCGCTGTCTCGAAGCCTAGGACAAATGTTCAACTTCCGTGCTAAGGCTTCGAGACGGCATAAATGCCTCCTCAGCCTGAACGGTTGAGACAGAGGCTGGATCTCAATAGATTTTTTATCCGCAACTCATGTTCACTTAATGAGGATCGTATAAGCGAACATGGAGTTACTTCATCCCATTTGGGCTAAGCAAGCGTGTAGTGTTGCCTCAAAACCTAGCACAAATTTCCAAGTGCTGTGTCGTATAAGCGAACGTGGATTTACTTCCTCTCGTTCGGGCTGAGGAAGCGCATAGCGCTGTCTCGAAGCCTAGTACAAATGTTCAACTTCCGTGCTAAGGCTTCGAGACGGCATAAATGCCTCCTCAGCCTGAACGGTTGAGACAGAGGCTGGATCTCAATAGATTCTTTATCCGAAACTCACGTTCACTTATTGTGACACACATATAGTTTAATGGATTTGCAAGGATGTTCAATAATACAATTGTTCTTATCTGATAAAGCGTTATGTTCCTATTTACCATGATTCAGTAAGAACGATCTTAGAAGATAACCTCTTGTTTGCCTGACATCATAAACTTCCAAAACTCTAGGCCGATCTACAATTTACTACCTTGCATCAAAAATGCTTTGATTTTTGAATCACCTAAAACAACATCAAACTTGACAAAACAAGAAGTTGAACCAGAATTTATTAACAGTAAAGGACTTTTTGCATGGATAACAAGGTTCATATGGAGAGAAATTATGGCTACTTCTAATAGACTTAAGGAACAATACCCTATGAGCGAAATAGAAGCAATTTACAGACGCCGGGCTGTACGTAATTACCTACCACAAACTCTAGACCGTGCAACAATCAACTCCTTACTTGATGCGGCAGTTCAAGCACCCACCGCCATGCATGAAGAACCTTGGTCCTTTGTGGTAATTCAAGACAAAGAAATGTTAAATAGTTTATCAAATAGTATTAAGGCACTTATTTACAATGAAGCTCATAACTATCCAAAAACCCAAATCAAACATCTATTGGATCTCGTAAATAATCCTGAATTTCACGCATTTTATAATGCAAGTACTTTAATCGTTATCTACAGTAAATATCATGGACCCTTTGTCGCCGCTGATTGTTGGTTAGCAGCTGAAAATCTCATGTTAACGGCGTGTGCGCAAGGACTTGGTACCTGTGTTATTGGGCTTGCAATTTCAGCTTTAAATACTCCGGAGTGGAAAATGAAACTGAATCTTCCATCCAATATTGTAGCTATTGCGCCAATTATCGTAGGTATTCCTGCCGGCGAAACTCAAGTAGTACCGCGTAAATCACCCGAAATTTTAGTATGGAAATAAAATATAATTAAGGACATACCTCATGAAAAAAAATCTACTCATATTTTTGTTATTAACACTCAGTTTCTCAGTAATGGGGAAAACTTCCGATTTTATTCTTTGTAAAAGCAAATTTGCCTTATGTACTACTGCACCTTGTAACCCCATACATGGAAAAAAAGGATGGGTTTCTTGTCACTGTACTGTGCAAGAAGGATATTCTGCAGGAGAAAAACCGTGTACTGGCGTAAAAAAAACAAGCAAGGGACAAATCATAAAATCACGCTATTATCCTATTAAAACTTTTGCGATTTGCAAGAATGAACGTCCTTGGGCTTGGTGTTTGGACAGTCCATGTATCATTGATAAAAAAGATCCTTCAAAAGCAAAATGTATGTGTTCTGTAGTACGCAACAAAGGGCCTTATCTTATTGTCACGGATAAATATACTAAGAATACCTGTACTACTGGACTTTATTCGTCAGCAACAGTTAAAGGGGCAGAAGAGATAACCGATTTTTTAAAAGCCCACAAAGAACTTCGCCCTTTCCCTACCAAAATTCTTAACAAACAGTAGAATAAGGAGTGTAAGGTGGTTCATCTTAATTAGTGATAAAAAAGATGAACCTCAAAAAGCTGAGAAGCCTATAAAAACTTTAGAAACATTACCTATATCATAAAAAACTTCACTTAAATAAAAACAGAAATTATGTCTTATAGGCTCATGAATTTTTGTTCTCTGCCAACAAATCATGGGTTGCTTTTTGATAAGTATTTAAAAAATTATCCTGAACAACTATAGCCATGTTGTTAATCGCTTGTACGGTACCTGTTTCTTTAAGAACTCCAGTCTTAAATTGCCATTTGCTGGGTAATTTAAGCTTTGCACCTAGTTGTGCAAGTGATTGTTCTGTCTGTGGTGTTTTTTGGACACTATAGGACTGCATGACATATACATTACCTTTGGGATCAATAAGCTCATAAACAGGTTTACCTGCATCATAAACCCATGTTGTTTGACGAGCTACCTGAAGTTGCTTGTAGGGAGCACCAGATCTAAATAAATCCCAGAAACTCATATGGAGTACACCTGCTTCACGCATCTTTAAGCCATTAAATGTTTTAACGTCAGGATTCACTAAATCGGAGTTTTTAAGTCCATCAATAACCCAATAACGAGGTCCATTTAAGTGAACATGAGAGGAACCTGTTTCGCTCTTTACCTCAGCTGGCGTTATTTTATCCCAAATTTTTTCCGGACAATTATTTAAACCAATTGTATTGTATACTGCATAATCTGTTCTGCTTTTTTCTATAAGAATCTCACAATATCGTTGTCCACGCAGATGAGATTTTTGTGCCGCAAATGAGAAAGCCGGTAGAATCAATAAAGCAAAAATTAGACTTTTTTGGTAACCAATATGCATTATTACTCCTGTAATTTGAATTTATAAGCTCTAAAAGATAATACCCAAGAAATGTGAGAAAATATAGTTTGATAATTCCAATATCTATTTGCTTCAAGTTCTAATTAATTTTATTTTTTAACAAGATGATTTTGCATGCGACTGACAAAGTGACAAAACATAACACACACCAAACCTATTAATCCGCCTATAATAACATGTGTAAAACGCTCCGAAGCAATACTCGCTGAATGAGTCGCCAACATTACAGCTATAGCAACAAACAAGCAACGAAAAGTATAGGCAATAATATAACGACGAAAAGCAACTAATGTTAAAAACACACAGCACGCCGTAAGGGCCAAATTTAAAGATGTATTGGGTATAAGAAATTGGCCTAAGAGAATACCTGAAGGCACACCAATGGAAACGCCTATAGCGCGTTGGCGCAATTTTTGTGGGCTTGTCGCAATATCTCCTGTAATCACACTTGCAGTTCCCCAGATCATCCATTGTCCATTGCCCATATGAAAATACTCTACTAAAAATGCTGAAATACACACAGCAATCGCCATGGAAATCATATTTTCAACATAAGGGTTTTGCTCTCCAAAATCCCCTAAGCCACTGAGTCTTAGAGGATGATAATGGATGAATTGCTTCTTATAAAATGCGCGTGCTTTATCATATTGGGCGATCAACAAAGTAGGAAGCAAAGCAACCAAGAAATAAGGTAAAAATTGAGGAGCCTGTTGCAGCAATTTTTCAGGTTGTGTTTCAGCAGCAAACTCTGTAGCAAGAATAATTGCGGGTATAAACGTCCAACTGCCCAAATGACGTAATTTATTTCCCTTCATGGTAATCCAAAATATGGTCATTGCTGCCAAGGAACAGGAAATCACATAAAGCACAGGCTTAAGTTGTGTTAAAAACAGTAAATAAAACATGATAATCACAATAAACCCATGCAGCAATACGCCTAATGCCGTCAACTCAAGCCGTTCTTCAACGATTAAAGTAGCCATGGTTAAAACAGAGGCTTGTAACCACAAAGGATTATTAGTACTTAAATAAAGAAATGCAAATGGCAGTAATGCAATAATGCCGCGCAGCAATGACCAAATTTTAATTTCATTTTTTAATGCGTTTACTGCTTTAAAAAGAATTTTCATGGTAAATTTTTCAACTCACCTACCGAAACAATTGTGGCGATTTTTTCCATTAATTGGATAGAAGATAGATGTTCTTCTTGATTTACTGCAGCACAAATTTCTTCGACAATACAGACTTTGTAGTCACGATCATGAGCATCACGTGCCGTACTTTGCACCGCCCAAGAAGTACTAACGCCTCCTAAAATGACACATTCGATTTGATTTGCTCTTAACGCAGCATCCAGCGCAGTTCCATAAAATGCACTAATTCGCGGCTTCACAATGACTAAACTGTTGCCAATATGCAAATCTGGATGAAATTCAGTACCTTCAGATCCTAATTTTAGTGCACCCAATTCATGAATCGTTCCAAATATAGGAGAATGTTTGGGTTGTTCTATATAGTGTGCACTAAATCCAACTTTAACCATAATCGTTAACCAGTTTTTTAATGTTGCGATTTTAAGTACTTCATTCACCTTTTTAATCACATCACGTTCAAGAGCATGAGGGGCGCAGCGCGCAATCTTACCCTGAGGATGCATAATATCAACAATATAATCTAAACCTATAAACGCGGTACGCATCATTATCTCCTATAATTTTTTATCCAATAATAATGGATAGAATTATTTGTCACCGATTTTCTTACTTATTGATTAATGAATTTTTTTATATTGTCCTGCTTCAATAAATGGGACATAATCTAACCGATAATCAAATATATAGCCTAAATTATGCCAAATTAATATACAAAAAATAAAGATTAGAATGTTTCTAGTGGCCATAACCTGGACTAATAATGGATAGCATCTGGTTGCAAAAATAAGATGAATTGCAAACAAACCCTGATGTCAACAAAACTCAATTAAAAAAGTTGGGAAAAGGACTGTTTTTTATGCAAAGGAAAAAGCTACTGTATTGCTGTTTTAGTTTGATGATAATGTTCGCTTCTTCAACAATGGCTTATGATGAACCTGTTGTCAATCTAGGTTACACCAGTTTCTACGATGGAAGCCCTCCTTCAGGACCAGGGTTGTATTTTCAAGATTATTTTCAATACTATACGAGTAATCGCTTTAATGATCAAAATGGCAATAAACTTCCGCTCCCACGCACTGATCTGGATGTCATTGCTAATGTGACTCAGCTTATTTACGTCACCACAAAAAAAATTTTCGGAGCTTCTCTCGGGTTTTCAGCACTTTTACCTTGGGTTGTAGCGGATAAAGTGGACGATGGATTAAACCATCAAGTACTGAAAGCAGAAAATGGTCCTGGTGATTTATGGATCGGCCCTGCACTTCAATTTGATCCAATTATGCGTAAGGATGGCAAAGGGCCTTTATACGTACAACGTATTGAATTGGATGTTATTGCGCCAATAGGACGATACAGCAGTATCAATGCAATAAATGCCAGCAGCCACTTTTGGTCATTAAACCCCTACTGGGCTTTCACATTTTGGTTAACCCCCAAATTATCTACGGCAGCCCGCTTTCATTATCTCTGGAATGGGGTCAATCACAGTCCAAATGTTTCTTTTGGGCCTAATGTTCAGTCGACTCAAGCCGGACAAGCTATTTTTGCTGATATTGCAGTAGGTTACGCAATTATTGAAAAACTCACCGTAGGGGTTAATGGTTATTTTTTCAATCAAATTACGGATACAAAAGTTAATGGTGTTGGTGTGCCTGATAGAAAAGAAAGTATTTGGGCAATCGGACCTGGTATGGTATATAGTCTGAGCAAAAATCATTTTATTTTTTTAAATGTATATTCAGAACAAGATGCTAAAAATCGTCCCCAGGGCACTAATGGTATATTACGCTTTGTTGTTCATTTTTGACTGTTTTCCATAGCCTCCTCCTCCAGGCGTTTCAATAACAAAAACATCGCCTGGATGCATTTCAACACGTGCGCAACCACCTAGCTCTTCAATAACCCCATCTGCCCGTTGCACCCAATTATGCCCTAAGTTGCCCGGAGTTCCTCCCTTTATTCCATATGGAGGTATGACACGATGACTGGAAATAATATTTGCTATCATTTTTTCTAAAAAACGAATCCGACGCACAATACCATCACCTCCACGATGTAGGCCCCTACCTCCGCTTCTTTTTCGCAGAGCAAACTCTTCCACCAAGACAGGAAATCGCCACTCCAAAATTTCTGGATCGGTTAAATAAGTGTTTGTCATATGTGTATGAACTGCTGAAGCACCATCAAAATTAGGACCAGCCCCCGCTCCTCCACATAAAGTTTCATAATATTGATACTGCTCATTTCCAAAAGTAAAATTATTACATGTTCCCTGCGAAGCAGCGACAACACCTAAAGCACCGAATAAAGTATCAACGATGCATTGCGAAGTTTCCACATTACCTGCAACAACAGCAGCAGGATAATTCGGCTTCAAAATACTTTTTTCTGGAGTTACGAGTTCAATTGGCACAAAACATCCATCATTTAAAGGGATATTTTCTGCAATTAAACACCGTAAAACATATAAAACAGCGGCCTTACAAATAGCTGTAGGTGCATTAAAATTACCTGGATGTTGCACACAGCTGCCAGTAAAATCAAATTTTGCCCGTTTCTTTTGCTGATTAATCGTAAGTGTCACTTTAATTTGGCTGCCATCATCTAAAGAATAAGTGAACTCACCGTTCTTTAACCTTTTCAATAAGCGCTCAACAGATAAAGTGGCATTATCACGCACATGTTTCATATAAGCATGAACAACATCCAAACCAAATTGCGTAACAAGCTCTAGTAGAGCCTGTATGCCACGTGCATTCGCTGCAATCTGCGCTTTAAAGTCTTCTATATTTTGTTGGGGATTTCGGGCTGGATATGATGCTTGAGTCAGCAAATCCAGCGTTGCCTTTTCTAAAAAATGTCCTTGATCTACGATTTTAAAATTATCAATTAATATCCCTTCTTCCTCAACCACTTTGCTTTCCGCAGGAATAGATCCTGGAGTAATTCCACCAATATCTGCGTGATGACCCCGTGAACCCACTATAAATAATAAGTGATCTCCCTCTTTATCAAACACAGGAGTAATTAAAGTGATATCCGGCAAATGAGTACCACCATGATAAGGTGCATTTAAAGCATATACATCGTTAGGATGCACTTTTTTATTGTTTTTCAATATAGATTTAACACTTTCACTCATTGATCCAAGATGCACAGGAATATGAGGAGCATTTGCAACTAATTCACCATGCGCATCAAAAATGGCACAAGAAAAGTCAAGCCGCTCCTTTATATTGACTGAACTTGCTGTTTTGCGCAAAACCTCCCCCATTTGTTCAGCAATATTCATAAAGCGATTATTAAATACTTCTAACATTGCAGGGTCCACAGTCGTATCTACTTTTTTAGTAGCCACCCTTTGATAACGTGTTAATAAGAGATGTTTCTTAGGGGTCACTTCAGCTTGCCATCCTGGTTCAACAATAGTAGTCGAGTGCTTGTCTGTGATCACTGCACAGCCTTGAATACAATCACCAGAGATTAATTCTTCACGTACATATACAGGAGCATTATGAAAGGAGTCATGAGTAAAAATGTTAACGGTGTCACGCTGAGGTATTTTATGTTTAAAACGGCCTGTGACTATTTTTTCGGCACACTCAGCATCCGTTGCACTTAGCACCGAACATTCGATGGTAATTGCTTCAATGATTAAAGGTTTTCTATATGAAGAAAAGCCAAATGTCTTATGATGTTGCGCAATAAATGCTTCTCGCATCGATTTCATTGTTCCAAACGCAACAATTAACTGAGTATCAGATCCTGCATAACGTAAATGCACTTGGCGTTTACTCAGCATTTCTTGGTTTTCTAAGCCCTGAGACTTTAACTCCATATGAGCTGTTTGTTCCATTTTTTCAAACTGCAGACGTAAAAAAGAAATAATGCCCCGTTGGAAAGGCTTTTCAATAACTTGTTCATGCAACACGCTGATTTCTGCTAATCCCATTCCATAGGCTGAAAGCACACCTGCTAAAGGATGAATTAAGATTTTTTCGATACCCAAATTATCAGCAACAAGACAAGCATGCTGTCCAGCAGCCCCACCAAAACAATTTAAAATATATGGTCTTACATCATAGCCACGCTGTATGGAAATTTTCTTAATAGCATTAGCCATATTTTCTACTGCAATATTCAGAAAACCTTCGGCAACCTCTTCTGTTGTTTTCCTACTCCCTGTTACATCGTTAATTTTGTTTACCAAAGCCTGAAAACATTGACGCACTACATGTACATCAATTCCCTGATTTGCTCCAGGGCCAAAAACCTTAGGAAAAAATTGAGGCTGTATTTTACCAAGCATCACATTGCAATCGGTGATTGTGAGAGGACCTCCGCGACGATAACATGCAGGTCCAGGATTTGCGCCAGCTGATTGAGGTCCCACTGTATAACGTTGGCCATCAAAATGCAGGATTGACCCGCCCCCTGCAGCAATGGTATGAATCATCATCATTGGGGTGCGAATATGCACCCCGCTAAACTCATAGCTAAAACTGCGTTCATATTCACCCGAAAAATGGGAAACATCAGTGGAGGTCCCTCCCATGTCAAAGCCAATAACCTGATTAAAACCCGCCAGCTGACTGGTTTTAATCATTCCAATAACTCCTCCTGCAGGGCCAGAAAAAAGACTGTTCTTACCTTGAAAAAGTTTTGCATGAATCAGGCCACCATTAGATTGCATAAAAAACAAAGGAGTTGTACTTAACTTATCACGTAACCCTTGGATGTAACCGTGTAAAACCGGAGAAAGATAGGCATCAACCACAGTTGTATCACCACGGCTTACTAATTTCATGACGGGTGCTATTTGATGACTTATAGAGATTTGAGTAAAACCAACAGATTGGGCAATTGTTTTTAATTTTCTCTCATGTTCAGTAAATTGATAAGCGTGCATCAATACAACAGCGATCGTACGATATCCCTTCGCATAGGCTTTTTTCATCTTTTGCCACGCATCCTTTTCATCCAAAGGCTGTAATACGGTACCTTTAGCATTGATACGTTCATTGATTTCAATAACTTCATCATAGAGCAAAGAGGGTAATTTAATATTTAAAGCAAAAAGATCGGGGCGGTTTTGATAACCAATTCGCAAAGCATCAGCGAAACCTTGAGTTATCGCTAAAAGAACCTTGGCTCCTCTTCGCTCCAATAACGCATTAGTTGCTACCGTTGTTCCCATTTTGATAAATGCAATTTCATCACTGGGGATAGAAGTACCTTTCAAAATATTTTGAATACCTTGAATAGCAGCATTGGAATAACTTTCTGAGTTTTCAGACAATAACTTATCACTAAATATTTGTCCTTCGGGACTACGGGCCACTACATCGGTAAATGTACCGCCTCTATCAATCCAAAATTCCCATTTCTGTTTTTTCATCTTGCCCCATCCTTGGTGCTTTAATAAGTTAAATTAACGTGAGTTATGGATAAGTGATCGGAGTATTATCAGGAATCGTTCAGGCTGATGAGGCATTCATGCCGTCTCGAAGCCTTGTATGGGATTTAATGTTTCGTGATAATGCTTCGAGACGATGCTTATGCATCTCCTCAGCCCGAACGGATCCAGATATCGACTAGATCTTATATAATCTTTATCCATACCTCACATTAAATTATACTACACGGTTATCGCTTTATTGTGCTTAAGAAAAATGTTATGGCCTTTCCATATAAGATTATTGATTTAACCCAAACTCTTTCTCCGGAAAGTCCTTTATGAGATATTGATTGTGGTTGCTGAATTGGACCTTGTTGGCCATCATCTAATTACTCATTGCTTTGTTGTCGATATAAGCCACAAATCTTGTGAAGATAAGTTCTGGAACAAGGCAAACCAATACAGAAATAATTTAGTTTTTCCTTGTCTTGGTCAAAAAGCTGCTGAGTTAGTATTGGAAAGAAATATCGCTGGGATAGTATTGATACGTTGTCACCTGACAGGCCTGAAAATAACTATATAGTTCACCAGCTAATGCTACAAAATAAAAAATACATTGTAGAAAATGTTTGTAATGCATCGAAACTTCCACCGTCAGGAGCTTATAGCATGGTTTTACCTATGAAAGTTGCTGGTTTAACTAAAGCCCCAATTCGCTTAATCGGTCTCTATTGATTTTGCTTTTTTATCGGATATCAATATAATTATTTTCTTGATCCATCTCCCTGGAAATGTAATGAAAATCGCTATTATTGGAGGCTCCATCGCAGGCTGTGCTTTGGCCCTGTTATTAAAGGATAAGTTTCAAGTTACTGTTTTTGAACGAGGACATGACTTACAATCACGAGGAGCAGGCATCACTTTATCTGTGGAACTATTACACTCCTTAATCAACAAAAATCTTATTGATGAAAATACCCCATCACATAGTTTCACTACACGAAGTTTTTACTGTCAATCCAGCGAAGATCCTGTTTTCGGCAAATTTTTATGGCAACAAAATCTTTCAATGGCCAGCCTACATTGGGATACTTTATTCACCAATTTAAGAAAAAGAATACCCAATCAAATGTACCACCAAGACTGTAAAGTAGTTGCAGTACAACTTCAGGATGCAGCTAAGAAAATTACTTTGGAATCTGGAGAGGAGTATCTATTTGATTTCATCGTTTTCGCAGATGGGGCTCAGTCTATGGGGCGAGAGTTAATATCTCCTCAAGCTCAAGCAAGACTTGAGTATTCAGGTTATGTAGCATGGAGAGGCACTTTGGATTTTAATGTGATGACCAATAAATCACTTTTCAATACGCAAGGACTGTACTACTGCTTTAACAAAGGGCATTTATTAACTTATCCCGTATACCATCATCAAATCAATAAACTAAATTGGGTTTTTTATGAAAAATTAGCACCAGAAGATCTAGAAGCATTAGGCTCCACTTCGATGATCAATTTTTCAACAAAAGCAAGACAACATCTACATCAATTAGCTCATAACAACTTACCGCAAGTAGCTGCTCAAATTATACTTGATACCTCTTCTCCATTTATGCAGAAAATTGTGGATGTATGCAGCGATCGATTTACATTAGAAGGAGCTCTTTTATTAGGAGATGCCAGTACTGTATTACGCCCTCATGTAGGAAATGGCGCTTCTTTAGCGATACAGGATGCTCTCAGTCTCAATGAACATTGCCTCCACACTAATGACTTTCAACACGCAGTTGTTGCATGGGAAAAAGAGGCTCTTCCTAAAAGATTAGCCATGTATGATTTATCAAAACGAATGGCGGAAGCATTAGTTTTAAATCCTGTTGTATGGCAAGAAATGGATGAATCAAAAATGTCTTCGTGGTGGGAACAAATTATTCTTGGCGAACAATGGTATACAACTATGGATCAAAAAAACTAGGCCCTTAAAAAGCATAACGATTGGCAGGCTCAGGTCTATCAAATCCCATTTGCTCCACTATATCAGCAACTTTTTCTTCATCATCCAATTTAATCCTGAGAAAATCCAAAGCTTCGGAAGGGATTGTTGCTTTATTGCCATCATTTTCAAATCTCACGATATGACTAAGCTCTTTGCCATTATGCCGCATAGGATACTTTTCTCCAGCACCATAATAAGAGAGTCCTTTGAATCCGAAATCATCCAATAATTTCTTAAAGGTTTGTGCATCTTGTGCATTGTCAAAAGCCATTTTAAAGGTTCCCTTCATGTCACCCTTACTCACCATTGGGATATCCCTGTTCTTTGATACTGATTTACCATCAAACATTTCTTGAATGACTGAGCTAACCTGGCTCGCACCTTCTTTTGGTGGAATTTGGCTTGATTTTGGTGATGTTAGGATTGATTGAGGCAAACTTGTATTCATGGTGTGTGGATTGGGTGTCCTCATTTGCTGTGCTTGATTAAAGTGATCAACTAAGCCCTGAAAACGACTTTTATTTGTAGTTTGTTCCCAATTGGAGGTTGCACTTCGCCTAAATTCATAGCCAACAATCTTATCATCTTGAATAACAAGGCGTTGATTCCCTCCTGAACTGTACACATGAGATTGAGATGATTGCTTTTGCTGAGTTTGATTAAAATGATCAACTAAGCCCTGAAAACGACTTTTATTTGTAGTTTGTTCCCAATTGGAGGTTGCACTTCGCCTAAATTCATAGCCAACAATCTTATCATCTTGAATAACAAGGCGTTGATTCCCTCCTGAACTGTACACATGAGATTGAGATGATTGCTTTTGCTGGGTTTGATTAAAATGATCAACTAAGCCCTGAAAACGACTTTTATTTGTAGTTTGTTCCCAATTGGAAGTTGCACTTCGTCTAAATTCATAGCCAACAATCTTGTTATTTTGAACAACAAGACGTTGATTACCACCAGAACTGTACACATGAGTTGGCCGAGCAGGTGAAAAAAGATTTTGAAAGGGATTATGATGATTCACCTGAGGTGATGGTGTTGGTAATGGCGCTGTCGTAAATGATTGTGCATTTTGTTGCTTATTTTTAATTAATGTAGCAGAAGTTTTTTGTACGAGTGAAGAACTCAAGTCCGACGTATCAGGTTGCTTGAATCCCTGATCTTTTCCTGATTTTTTTCTAACATCAGTAAGTGCAACTTGAACTCCTTGCTGATATTGGATTTGTGCATTGGCATAGTAACCTGCTACTTGCGCTGTTCTTAAGGTTTCTAATGTTGGCGCAGGAGAATTTTCATCAAATTGCTTGTTTTTAATCATCATGGCAAATGCGGTTTGGGAATTACCAAGAATGTTCTTCCCCTTGCCACCAGGACCAGTCCCCCATTCTTCCTCTGGCTTTAGCCCTTTACTTAAACTACTAGTATCTTCAATAATGGTGGCAGGCCCCTTATTGTCGCCAAAAGCATCACCCAA
Organism: Legionella cincinnatiensis; assembly: GCF_900452415.1. Lineage (NCBI taxonomy): Bacteria > Pseudomonadati > Pseudomonadota > Gammaproteobacteria > Legionellales > Legionellaceae > Legionella > Legionella cincinnatiensis. Next base: position 3,125,273 of record NZ_UGNX01000001.1, read on the forward strand.
CTCAATGGATTTGTGAATGCTGTCGCGAAACTCTTGAGATTGCTGATACTTAGCTGCATTAATTTGCATTTGCACGAAAACTTTATCATTATCCCATGCATTATTAAATCCAGTGGGTGTCATGTATGCGTGATGCGCATTGGGAATATAGTAAGAACTGGTCGGATCTCTTAATCCACTAAGAATTGCCCCCGGACTTTTTTCCTTTTGCCAGGCATCTAAATATTGCTTTTTATATTCTGGCTTTATTTTTTGAAAATGCAGATAGTGTTCAGAAGTTGGAAATTCAATTTTTCCTAAATGCGGGTCTATAAACTCATAGCCCTTACCATTATTATCATCAAAATTACTTAAAGCGAAATTTTCCTTGCCTCTCTCATAACCAGAAACACAAACATTTTTTCTACTAGGTGGATTTCCATCATTAAGATATAGTTGTCCGCCCATAATAGCCCCCACAAACAAAGAAAATATATATTTATATTATATACAACTATATTCCTACATGAGGGAAATAAGCGCTAAAATTTACCTAATAGTCTGGCTAAAAAATCGTGATAAGAAAAAATAATTGAAAATTTTTGACTACTTATGCTTCTCTCGTAGATTTATCAAATAACGGGTACCCAAAAAACCAACAAGCACCCCAGCAAAATTTGCCCAATAAATTGGCCAAGAAAAAATTCCAAGTCCTACGATATTAGGACCAGGACAAACCCCACTCATTCCCCAACCAATACCAAAAACGGCCGCACCAAGAATAAGTTGCCAGTCAATTTTTTCTTGAGTAGGTAAATCATAACCTACATGGAGTAAAGGTTTTGCCAACCATTTACGTAGTTGGAACAAAAGAAAAGTCACCAATAAAGCAGTAATGAAAGTAACATATAAATTGACACGGAAGGTATCAGCACCAATTTTTAAACCAGAAATAATAATATCTGGGCTGTACATTCCTGTTAAAATTAAACCCAAACCAAATATTAAGCCGAGAATTAATGAAATAAGTCCTTGCATATTCTATTTCCTTAATGAATCAGCCAAGCCGTAATAATCGCCACAGGAAAGAAAATTCCTACAGCTATCATAGAGCGTTTACGCAAAAGAGATAATCCACATAACCCATGACCACTTGTGCAACCACGTCCAAGAAAAGTGCCGCCACCAACAAAAATTCCGCCAAGAAACATAAACCAATAACTTGTTTTAAAAATAGCAGTAGGATCAACCACATTCCCTGTCAAATTAAAGAGTAATCCGGCTAAGAACAATCCTGCTAAAAATAAAAATTTATCCCTATTGGGCCTATGGGCTGTAAAATCCCATGCACCAAAAAGAATACCACTACACCCAAGAATCCTTCCTTGAATCAATAACATCATGCCAGCAGCTGATCCAAGAAAAATCCCTCCTAAAATTACTTTCATTTCAATAATCATCTTAATTAGGCCTCCTTGCCTTCCATTTGCTCCAACTCTCTGGGTTACCTTTCAAAAATTGTTGAGCAAACTGATAGAAGCGAGAAAGAAAAATAATTCTCTGCTCATAATAAGGTGTTAAGGAGGGATCGGCTCGATTGACATCAAATAAATTGTAATAAGGTGGAATTGATGCATGACGTGCAATAATTTCATCAAAACTTACCTTATTCGCATTTTTTAACATATCATACATGACTAAAAAGGTAGTTGTCCGCCCTTTGCCTCCTCGACAATGAATATGAAACCAGGCATCTTTGGGGGCGTTTTTTATTATTGTCAAAAAGACATCAACCTCAGAATCACTTGGGGCCATATGATCTGTTACATATAGCCTATGATATTCAAAACCTAATCGAGAAACTAATTCCCTTTCATTTTTAATTTTTTTAACTGGGATGTTTTTGCCGTTTGAATACTCCTTTGCCGCAAACTGTTGCGAAGATAAAACACCACTGACTTTTTTCTCTAATTTTAATGAGTTAAGCCAGTTTTCTTGTGCAATAAGACTTTGATCATTACTTTTTCCTCGATTTATCCAATCATGTTCACTCACTAAAGTAATGGCACGACCATTCAAATATCCATGACTTTCTTGACGTAAGTCTAACACCAGTACCGATTTACCCCCTATTTTCCTATGTTTCGCAATGTAGTCCACAATTTCTTTCCATCCTTTTTCACTCGGCTCTTCACTACCTGAAAGGGATAATTCATTAATACCAAAGTTATTGCCTTGATAAACATCGGCAATCATGGATGCATCGCGTAACCATCTTAGTGGAGAAGAAGAAAGGTCACTGTCTTGAACAATACAGGGATTATTGAGTGTCGCATCACACATTTGAGTTTCTGGTTGGGCAAAAATAAATCCTTGAAATAATAATAGCGTCAAAATAACTATAATGCTCTTAAAATAGACCATGAATTAAACCGTAAGAGAAACATCCTCCATTCTATGTTAATTTTTTTTTTTACTACAAGCCTGCAAAAATAAATAATTTTTTATTAGGCAAGGTATGTGAATCCTAATGGTGCTGATGACAATAAGAATGAATAAAATGAATCACGACGCGAGCAAAATGAGCATCCCACAAATTCTGATGTCCTTTATCTGGAAAAGCTACCCATTTCTTTGGTTGATTTGCAAATTTGAAAAGAGTTAAGCCCTGGCTATAAGGAACAACCTGATCCAGTTGACCATGCAACATTAATGTTGGTACATGAATCTTTTGAATACGTGCTAAAGAATCATACTTATCGATTAAAGGAATGGGTAACCAAAAATAATGATATCGGGCTAAAGCAGTGAGTGAAGTATATGGAGATTGTAGTACTAAAGCACAAATCGGAAACTCTGTTGCTAATTGAGTAGCCACTCCAGTACCTAAAGACTCTCCATAAAGTATAAGATTATTCTCTGGAATACCCTGTTGATGTAAAAATTGAATTGCTGCTCGCCCATCCTGGTAAAATCCTAATTCTGTGGGACGGCCAGGATTTCCTCCATATCCTCGGTATTCAAGTAATAGTACCCCGAATCCTTCTGAAAGAAATCGACGTACCAAATTCATACGATAACCAATATGTCCTCCGTTTCCATGTAAATACAAAATGGTGGGGTGATTATTCCTGGGGGATTTATACCAAGAACTCAGAATAAGTCCGTCAGCTTCATGTATTTGAACTACTTCCATATCTTGCGCTTGAAAATCTTTAGGATTAGGTTCTTCAGTAGCAGGGAAATAAATAAAATGGCGTTGCAAGAAATACGCAATAATAAAAATTACAAAAATCAGAAAAAGAAGAAGCAAAAGTTGTTTTAGTATCATAAAATTTTTTCTAACCCTTATCTACTGGTGATAAATACCTCTTCCAGTCATGACATCATCGCATAAAAAAACATCAAGTTTATGTTTCAATCGCATGATAATTAATCCTGTGCTGTATATACTAAATTATAGAATCAAGGAATCTTAGATGTCTTAAAATCAGGAGAAAGTGGTGGAAAATAAGGAATGGCAGTTTTCACTATGGTATGTTCTAATGATTTTTTGGCTGATCCTTCTCTTCCAAAATTTTTTTTTCGCATCGAGCCCGGTTGATGTCGCCTACAGTGATTTTATAAAGCTTTTGAAGGCGAATAAGTTGAATAATGTATTGCTGAGCGAAAGCTATATTACTGCAAATGTGAAAACAGAGGGATTAGATGGATTACTCCCCAAAGAAAAAATAAAAGAAATTGAGCAATCCAGCAGCAAAGAACATCGAATTACTACAGTCCGCATCAATGATCCTTCTCTTGTTACTACTTTAGAGGCAGCAAAAGTAACATTTAATGGGGAAGCCGAAAATAAATGGTTAACCCTAATTTTATCATGGATTATTCCTGCCCTGCTGTTCTTTATTTTATGGAGTTTTTTAATAAAACGTATGAGTTCAACTGCGGGTGGGGTATTAGATGTAGGGAAAAGTAAGGCTAAAGTTTATATGGAAAAAGAAACTCATGTATCTTTTCAAGATGTTGCAGGAGTAGATGAGGCAAAAACAGAACTAATGGAAGTAGTCGAATTCCTTAAAAATCCCCAACATTATACACGAATAGGAGCTCATATTCCCAAGGGGGTTCTCTTAGTTGGTCCTCCTGGAACAGGGAAAACCTTACTGGCACGCGCTGTTGCTGGCGAGGCAGGAGTGCCTTTTTTTTCTATTAATGGTTCAGAATTTGTAGAAATGTTTGTTGGTGTAGGTGCTGCACGAGTTCGAGATCTTTTTATCCATGCCCGAGAAACAGCCCCAGCAATTATTTTTATCGATGAACTTGATGCCTTAGGCAGAGCACGTGGTGCTTATCCTATTGGTGGTGGGCATGATGAAAAGGAACAAACTCTCAATCAATTACTTTCAGAAATGGATGGTTTTGATCCTAGCGAAGGGCTCATACTTCTTGCTGCAACAAACCGTCCAGAAATCCTTGATCCTGCATTATTACGTGCTGGCCGCTTTGATCGCCATGTATTGGTTGACCGGCCTGATAAAATAGGCAGAGTAGAAATTTTGCAGGTACATCTGAAAAAAATAAAACAAGCACCAGATATTGATCCAGAAAAAATTGCCGCATTAACTCCAGGTTTTTCTGGGGCTGATTTAGCAAACCTTGTCAATGAAGCAGCTCTGCTAGCAACCCGCCATAATGCGGATTCTGTAAGCATGGATGATTTTACAAATGCGGTAGAACGTATAGTAGCAGGTTTGGAGAAAAAGAATCGTTTGCTCAATCCCAAAGAGCGTAAAATAGTTGCCTATCATGAAATGGGGCATACTTTAGTTGCTCTTTCGTTACCCAATGTCGATCAAGTGCATAAAGTCTCAATTATTCCACGAGGAATTGGAAGCTTAGGTTATACCATTCAACGCCCTACCGAAGATCGTTATCTCATGACTGAAGAGGAATTAAAAAATAAAATGAAGGTACTTCTAGGTGGTAGAGCAGCAGAATTTATTGTTTTTGATCGTTTTTCAACCGGAGCAGCGGACGACCTTGCCAAAGTAACTGATATTGCACGAAGCATGGTCATGCGTTACGGCATGGACAAAGAACTTGGACCCGTAACCTATCAAAAAGAACGTTCTTCTTTCTTGGAGGTACCTACGGGACGTAATGAACCAGAATTTAGCGAGAAAACCGCATGTGAGATTGATGCCGCAGTTCGTAAAATAATCCAATCCGCATTTGATGATGCTGTAGATCTCATTAAAAAACATATTAAATCTTTGGAGGCAGGAGCCCAGCTATTATTACAAAAAGAAACTCTAAATGAAGAAGATTTAATCGCACTGAACATTAAATAACTATTCGTTTAAGGACTGCACTGCACTTGTTCTATCAAAATGGATTAATCCATCAAACTGATACGGTAATTGTGTAAAAAAATAATGACTAAAACGTTCTGTGTCTGGACGATAAATCACCCCTATAGCCCTTTGTAACCGTGGAATTTTTAGATAGTGCTCCAATTTTTCATGCTCTAATAAGCTTAAGAAAAAATTTTCATATTTGACATGATGAAAGAGATCCTCATAACTCCCCGGAAGACCAGGCATTACCTGTTTTTTTTGTCCAACGCTTCCCCAATCTGATGCAGCCCTTACTGTTCCTTCATAGGTTGAAAAACCAAGTGAATAAGAATGAGTATCATATTGTTCGCGTACGAGCTGGCCAAGATTAAATTCATCGCGCTCTCCCATTTCAGTTGCCCGAGCATCACCTACGTGGGAATTATGAGCCCAAATAATTATTTTAGCGGGTTTATTAAAACGCGTTTCTAAATGATCCGCTAACACATTAAGCGTTTCAGCCATATGACGATCACGAATATTCCACGTTGAAACCCTGCCTTCAAGCATGGAACGATAATAATTTTCTGCATTTTTTACCAACCGTGCATTTTGCGTTGCAAAAAAATATTCATCCTCCGCAGCTATCCCATTCTGATGCAAATAATCAAATGCATGATGTTGTAAATCAATAAGCTGCGTGATTACCTCATTAACACATGCTTTTTTAATTCCTGCTTTAATTAAATAACCATACATTTGCGGATCTTGATGCATGTGATCAAAACAAGCATAACGTTGTTTTGCTCGTTTTGCGGCTTGAGGATCTACTTTATTTAAAAAATCAATCACCGCTTGCATCGATGTGTTTAAACTATATAAATCTAACCCATAAAATCCAACTTTTTGTGTGGGAAGTAAGTCATCATTGTGTCTACGTAACCATTCAAGAAAGGGGGGCAAAGTCGTATTACGCCACATCCATGTTGGAAAGCGTTCAAATGCAGCAAGAGAATACTCACTCTGATTTGCATTTCCCTCTCCTTGCAAATAGCGATGAACTCGATATACATCGGGCCAATCCCCTTCAATCGCTATGGCCATAAAACCCTGTTCTTTAATAAGACGTTGAGATACTTTAATACGTGCCTGATAAAATTCATGCGTCCCGTGAGAAGCCTCCCCAAGCATGACAAAGCGGGCTGTTCCGATTTGCTTTATTACAGCCTCATAATCCTCACCTTGTTCTGCAAGTAATATTGCTGAATGGTTGAGTTCATCCACTAATTTTTGCAATGCACCCTGACTCATAAATACCTCCTTAGAGTATCTAACGTTACTTGAACTCACATTATGCGATAAAATACTGGTCAAACCATTTTTGCGCTAAGAGTGCTACTTCTTGTAACGTTCCGGGCTCTTCGAACAAATGGGTTGCTCCAGGAACTATCTCCAATCGAGTGGTGCAGTTCATTTGAGACATTGCTTGTTGGTTTAGCCCTATAACTACCTCATCATTACCGCCAACAATAAGTAACGTAGATGCTTTAACTTGAGGTAAATATTTTCCAGCTAAATCAGGTCGACCCCCTCGCGATACAATTGCTTTAAATAATTGAGGTTCTTGAGCAGCTGCTTCAAGAGCAGCACCACCGCCAGTACTGGCGCCAAACAAACCGATAGAAAAATGATAAGGAGCTAATTCGTTGTTGCACCAATAAGCCACGGCAATAAGTCGTGAAGCCAATAAATGAATATCAAACCGAAATTCACGTGTTACCTCATCAATAAGATCCTCTTGTGAAGTGAGTAAATCAAAAAGCAATGTTGCGTATCTTCCTTGGTTCAAAATATTTGCCACATATTGATTACGACTACTAAATCGACTACTACCACTGCCATGTACAAAAAGGATAATCCCTTTAGCATCTTCAGGTATTCTTAAGAGACCATTAAGATAAACGTTTTTACTTGGAATAGATATGGGATGTTCCATGGCAGTGGTATAGGTATTCATAGGTATTCCTTTTCCTTCCCTTGATTATCCAATTATAGACTTATGCAAACTAATCTGGGCATCATTTAGTCCTCCATACTTAATATTTGAATTAAGTAATTAGCTTGCATTAAGCGTTGTGCTAATGTGGAACTAATTTTTTTATGGAAAATAAGCGCTGCCTCAGGATGTAATTTCTCGAAATCAATAAGAGCATCTTGCGCTAATTTATAAATAGAACACTCTTTCTCGGCACGTACTGATGCAGTACGTGAGGTACCTAAATAAAATCCTATTTCACCAATAATTGTCCCTGCACCACTTTTAGCCAGGCGAATCTCCCTATCATTTGATTTCAAAAAAATAGATACTTCTCCTGATTCAATAAAACAAATGGAGTCACTCGGCTCACCTTGCCTAAAAAGATACTCCCCGATCTTTACTTCAAATTTTTCCAAGTACTGAGCAAAAAATTGTTGCTGATGCTCATTGGGAATCAACTGGCTTAATGTATTTACAATAATCGATTTTCCAGTGGGTTTAAGTTCATGAGGAAGCTGCTTCAACAATTCCTGTTCGCACCATTCTAGTCCTTGATCAATATCGGGAAACAAACGGATCTTGGTACGTTTATTTAATACTCTTTGTCGATAAAATTGATCGATTAAAAATTGAGAACAATGAGTAAAAATCAATTCTAGAGGAATACTACGAATAAGTTGTTGTAAGCGAATAAAATTAAAATTAGCAGATGAATCAAGGCCATTGACCAATTGAAAATCAAAAATTAAAAATTGAAATTTTTGCTTTTTTTCTTCAATTAAATGATTGATACGATCCAACAATAATTTAGTACTACCAAAAAAAAGGTAGCCTTGTAATTTAAAGATAAGTATTTTATGACCGTTTTCTATGAGCCATTTTTGCTCATAAAAAGGTCTAATAACATTGCTGTGGTAGTAGGTCTCTGTAAGAGAATACTTAATGGCATCAATTTTTGCATAACGAATCACAAAACTGATGCACGTAATAACCAGTCCAATAAAAATACCGGGTAAAAATCCGAAAATAGAAATAATGAATACAATAGCGATAAGAATTAAATAATCCGTATGTGGCAGTTCATACCATCCATTGTATAACCAATCATGCATCAACTTAAAAGCAATGGAAAGCAATAAACCGACTATTACAGGAATTGGTAAATAGGGAATAATACTGGAATTGAAAAAAAGAATAGCGAGACAAACACCACTTGCAATAATACCTGAAATGTGGCTTACTGCACCCACATTTCGGTTAAATAGTGTACCGCTAAGTGATAAATTACAAGGAAATGCAAAAAATAGTCCTCCTACAAGATTAGCTACTCCAGCTATCTTTAGCTCGCGTTCTACATCGGTATTTAACTTTTCGGCCGTTTCTATACCACTAATATTGAGAAGTAATAAAACAATAATGAGGCCAATTAAACCCAAAATGTAGCCAAATTGGTGAACAATAATATCCCAATCAATGTGTCCGAGCATGGAAAAATCCAGCACGTTAAAAATAAAGGTCGATGTAAATGTTGAAAACAGCCAACCTGATTTTATCGCTTCGGCAGGAGACATATGATTGAAATAAAGGAAAATATGAATCAAAATCGACAACAGTACTACTGATAAAGGTAACACCCAAAACCGCTTATAAAAAAGTAATAAGAAAGCAAGCCCAAACGCGAGGCTTAATTGTATTATCGTCTGCGTTTGTAATGTACTTTGAATACTGAGATGCTGACTAATAAGATGTAAACTTGAACGAGCTATAATCCACGCACTCCCTACTATAACTCCACCTAAAACAGGATATGGCAAGAATCGAACGGATTGCCCCAATTTTAGGTATCCTAAAAAAAACATAGTGCAACCTACCATTAAAGATACCAACATGATTGTGACAATTAGGGTAGAGAAAAGAGCTTTTTCTGTTAAAGAATGGGCAGCAATATTTGCGAATACAATCGCCAAAATAGCCCCAACTGCAGGCTCAGGTCGTGAGATGCTAAAAGAAATAGAGCTAAAACAAGAGCATAATAAATTAACGACAATTGAACCAATAAATATACAACTAATTCCTAAGCTAAGATAGATTGACAAGCGCCCTTTAAAAACCAAGGCACTAACCGCAATGGCAATAATCGCCATTACAAAACCAGAAAGCACTCCAGCAACAACATCCTTGATAATTACAAGATTTTTTTTCTTCTTAGGCTTTGACAAGTATTACCCTTTATTGGAATCTCCTTAATAAATAGATTATAGTACACCTACATCTACTTACTCTAAGTACTTGAAACAAATTGTAAAAATAAGGTTTGATAATCCATGCAAAACACTTATCCCTGGACCTTGAAAGAGCCAATTGATACTTTTTTCTTTGACTGTGATGGTACACTTTCGCTTATTGAAGGGATTAATGTGTTGGCCACAATAAATGGGGTTGCAGAAAAAGTTCATCAAATTACAGCACGATGTATGGGGAAAACCGGCATGACTCTCCATGATTATCGCCAACGTTTGGATTATGTGCAACCCACATTAAAACAAGTTAATGAGTTGGCAAAACAATATCAACAACATATTGCTCCAGGAGCATTTGAACTTATCCAATTACTCCATCACTTAAATAAGAAGGTTTATATCATTTCAGCTGGAATTAAAACATCGGTAGACTTATTTGCCCAAACTTTAGGAATTCCTGCCAGTCATGTACTTGCCGTAGACGTGTATTTCAATGAATGTGGTAATTATCAAGGATTTGATGAGCAAAGCAATATGACCCAAGGTAATGGAAAAACAGTAGAAATCTCCTCAATACTTACGCCCGGTGAGCATTCTTTACTTGTCGGTGATGGAATGAGTGACTGGGAAGCTCAAAATACAGTAACTCGATTTATTGGTTTTGCTGGCTTAAATCCCAAAACATGGGTAAAAAATCATTCTAAGCTCTATATTACGAATACAAGCTTTTACCCAATAATTCCTTTAAGTCTAACACTTGGTGAGTTGAAACAATTACGCCCCCAGTACTATGCTTATTATGAACGCGGATTAAAAGAGATTGAGAACTCTATTGTTCTCATTAAGGAGGATAAACATGTTCACGATTCAAGTTCTTGATAATATATCTCCTCAAGGCTTGAGTTTGTTTCATCCTGATCTTTATCAATTAGGTCTTAATCCCATAGATCCCGATGTCATTTTGGTACACTCCCATAAATTACATAATCATCCGTTTTCAAAGAACTTAAAGGCAGTAGCCCGAGCTGGAACAGGTACTGATAATATCCCAGTTGAAGCACTAACCCAAAAAGGCATCCCTGTGTTTTATGCTCCTGGAGCAAATACAAATGCCGTAAAGGAACTGGTGATGGCAGCGATGATTATGGGCTATAGACATTTGGATCAAACTCAAACATTTATTACTGATTTAACCAAAGCAAATAACCAACTATTTCATCGAGAAATTGAAATCAAAAAGAAGAAATTTATTGGCCATGAAATTTCAGGTAAAACTTTAGGTGTTATTGGTTTAGGGAATGTAGGAGTAAAAGTCGCTAATACAGCATTGGCCTTAGGAATGCACGTATTAGGATTTGATACAAACATGACTTTGAATAATGCTTTGGCGCTTATGCCTGGAGTTGAAAAGATCACCGATATGAATCTCTTATTGACTCATGCGGATATTATTACTTTGCATATTCCTTTAAATGTAGAGACCAAACATTTAATTAATGAAGAAAATATTGTCTTATTGAAACCCAATACACTTTTACTGAATTTTTCTCGAGAACAAGTAGTAAGCGAACCCGCAATCCTACAACAATTAAATAACGGCCAATTAATGGGTTATATTACTGATTTTCCAACAATTAACCTAGCAGGCCATCCTAATGTCCTATGCTTCCCTCATTTGGGAGCAAGCACTCAAGAAGCAGAACAAAGTGCTTCAGAAATGATTATTCGAAATATTTGTAATTATCTCGAGCATGGCGGCATAGAATATTCGGTTAATTTTCCAAATATATCGCTGTCAGCAGCACAAATACCCAATTGCCACCGTATACTCACTATTAACCAGAACACACCTGGAGTAATAGGTAAAATTACTCAGAAAATATCAAAAATGAAATATAATGTAGAACAGATGGAAAATAAATCTCGAGGATCCATTGCAATTAATCTTATTGATCTTTCTGGCCCAAAAGAATCACTTCCACAACTTTGTAAGCAATTAAAAGAAATTTCTAGTTTGATGCACGTGCGACATATTACAGTCCATAATAAACAATAAAAAATTAGCTAATAATATCCATGAATTCAATCTACGCTTTTTAGTAAAACATAAAAATGATAGTAACTCCCCACGTCATTCCGAGAAGATCTATCTCCCTGAAATTTAAACTACAAGATGATTTGCTCTATTCTCCCCTTGGAGCGTTCGGGCTGAGGAAGCGCAAAACGCTGTCTCGAAGCCTTACAGCAGGCCTTCGAGACGGGGCATTTTGCCCCTCCTCAGGCTGAACGGCTCTAAAGAGTGAATGGACTTTTTTAAATTTCGGGGAATAGATGAGTGCAGGATGACGTGGGGAGTTACAAATGATATTATATGTAAAATTTTTATACACAAGTATACATCATAAATGTTTGGATTCAATGACAAAGTAGGAAAAGCGTTCTTCAATAAAGCAAAGCATGATGAACTATTAGTGACAAGTCGTTTTTTTACGTTACAAGGAGAAGGACCGTATCGTGGACATCCTGCTTATTTTATCCGTCTGGCTAAATGCAACTTAGCGTGTTCTTTTTGTGATACCTATTTTGATTCTGGTGAGTGGAGAAACTTTACTTCTTTGCTAAAAGAAGCAGAGCAGGTGATCGATGATTTTTTTAAAAATCGTAGCTTATCAACTCCCCCTTGGGCGCAAGGTCTTGCCAAAAAAATGGTGCTCGTAATTACCGGTGGTGAACCTTCATTACAACAAAATTTATCTGCATTTTTAGAAATGGCTCAAGCCTACTTCCAATCGACTCAAATTGAATCAAATGGTATTGCTGTTTTAGCAGATCTTCCTAAGAGCACTACCTTGGTAGTGAGCCCTAAATGTCTGGAAAAAGAAGGTAACGTAATTCGATACCTAAAACCCAATCCCAAAATGTTGGCGCGTGCTGATTGTTTGAAATTTGTAATATCAGCTCCTGAAGACAATCAATATGCACCCTACAGTGACATTCCTCTATGGGCACATGAATGGGCGAAACAAATGAACAAGCAAATCTTCATCAGTCCCATGAATATTTATCAAAAAGAGCCACAGCGTGTTAAAGTCATACGTGATGAAGGTCGTGATCTCACTATGACTGAACGTTCCGAAATCAATGAAGTAATTAGTTTTTGGGAACCTGGTCTTCTAGATCTGAAAAAAAATCAACGTAATCATGAGTACGCAGCAGAATACTGCATGAAGTATGGATTTATTCTTAACCTACAAATTCATCTTTATGCGGGTCTTCCTTAGGAACATCAAATCAGCAACTAAGAATTAGTACGTATTTAACCTGAGTTCGGGATAAGAAAACACACCTCGCCTCTACAAAGAAATGTTGCTTTGCAGAAAATAATTACTGCATCACGACAGGACTTTGTTACCGTTAGGGCTATGCATTATTCGTTTCCTGTTTTACATCAATTCAAAACGGGCATAAAGGGGTAAATGATCGGACAGCATTCTCCATGGTTTACCCTGTAAACAAGCCACCTCTTGTACTTTCATACCGCGAAAATACACTCGATCAATACACAAGGCAGGCCTAATTGCAGGAAAAGATCGTGCATGTTGGCCTTCAATAGAAACAAATGCTTCCTCTATATTTAAATAGTCAGCCAGAGGTTTGGAAATAATAGTACGCCAATCGTTGAAATCACCCGCCATCAATAAAGGCTCATTTTGAGGAACCACATCTTTAATTCGTTGCATTAAAGTATTGCATTGCACGGTACGTTCCGCTTTAAAAAGACCTAAATGCACGCATAATAAATGAATCGTTACATTATCCAGCTTCAATTGCGCGTGTAATATGCCTCTTGAAGCTCTACGAATATGGGTAAGATTAATATTCTCAAATCGCTCAAAAGCGTACTTACTTAAAATAGCATTACCATGATGCCCTGATTGATATACTGCATTTTTCGCATAAACATAATGTGGCCATATGTTTTCAGCAATGTACTCAGATTGTGGAGAAGCAGGCCATGCATTAATTCGTTTTTGTCGTTTTACGTGCTCCCCCTGAACTTCTTGCAAAAAAACAAAATCAGGATTTAAATTCGTTATCGCATCCCGCATTTTAGGAAGCAAAAAGCGAATGGTACCCACCCCAAATCCTTTATGAATATTATAAGTTATTAATGAGACACTACGTTTATCTTGTTGCATGCCTTACCCTATTCAGGTTTTTTACTTAGCTAATTACTAATCCATATAAAATCATTGCATTGCATTACCTTAACTGTTTTAAAATGAAATCTGCATTCATCATAAGAAAACTGTAGTAAGCATGCTGCAAAATCTCTATTCACACCATGTAATGAATTATAGCTCTACTGTTCCCAGTAGAGATATAATAACTACTTAATAAAATATATAAATAAATATTAAATGATATGAATAAACTAAATCTTAAGATTCCAGGCTTTTCTATAGCGTGCAAAACGTGGGGACATCCTGAAAAACCAACTATCTTAGCGCTGCACGGTTGGCTAGATAATGCAAACAGTTTCCTGCCTTTAGCCTCCTTCTTGGAGAATGACTTTTATCTTATTGCAGTTGATTTGCCGGGACATGGTCATTCATCACATCTTCCTCAGGGGTGTCACTATCATTTTTTTGATGGAATTTTCATTGTTATTGAAATACTCAATGCCCTAAAAATCGATAAAGTCCATTTATTAGGCCACTCCATGGGAGCTTGTCTGGCCAGCTTGATTGGAGGAGTTATTCCCGAACGCTTTCTTTCACTAATACTCATTGAAGGCTTAGGACCATTTTCACATCCTGGAGAAACAGCCTGTCAACAATTAAGAGACTATGCTCATTTCCTCACACAAAAAAGCAAAAAATCAAAAGGTTATGATCATTTAGAGAGTGCGGCTCTAGCTCGTGCCTTTAAAGGATACGTTTCCATGGATATCGCAAAAACTCTGTGTGAACGAAGTTTAGTAGAAAAACGAGGAAAATTTTACTGGCGACATGATCCACGTTTACTGGCACGCTCCCCTTTACGCATGACAGAAACGCAAATTCTTTCCTGCTTAAAAGAGATTACTGCAAAAACTTATTTACTTATAGCAAATCAAGGATTTTCTTTTGATGCTGAAATTACTAAAAATCGCATCAACACTGTAAAAAACTTAACTCTTAAAAAAATGAATGGGGGGCATCATATTCATATGGAACAGCCAGAAGTTGTAGGCCAACTTCTGACTGATTTTATGATGAATACAAATTAACGGCACTTGTTAACATTGATGGTAACTGCTTGCAATGAGCTTTTCACATCATTTAAAGAATAACCTAAGTCTTTAGCTGCGCTTAACACACCACAACCACCTTCATCAAAACTTGAATAAGGTGTCCAATAATCCATATTTGCTTTCACCATCACATCAAAAGCCATACGAGTATTCCAATTAGGCTGATTTGCTAATATGTAAAATAAATGGTTGTATACGCCACTTGAATAATGAACGTCTAGACCACCATAGTATTCATCTGCCGTATCAATAGACTCACCATCACGGCTAGGTTTATCCATATAACGCAAAGCATCATAGCCACTACTTTCTTTCATAATTTCACCGCCAATTTGCCAGCTACTCTTACCTACTGAATAATGCTCAGCTGCTTGGGCTGCCATATCAGAAAAAGATTCATTCATTCCACCAGATTGGCCGTAATATTCGAGACCAGAATGCTGCTCCGTAAAACCATGGCTAATTTCATGAGCGCCAACGCCGAGAGAAACCAAAGGATACATCATCCTATCACCACAACCAAAAGTCATTTGCTCTCCATCCCAATAAGCATTTTCATAACCGTCGCCATAGTGAACGCGCATAACTAATTGCATTGGGGATCCATTAGAATTAGAAAGAACATTTACGCCATACCAGTCAGCATACATATGTTTGATTACATAACCTGCATACAATGCATCATTTGATGGAGAAAGTGCGCCATTATCTTCACGATACCCAGTGGAGTAAATATTAGAGTCCGTTGCTGAACAAGCAAACGACATTGGAGTTTTGACAGAACTGTATTTGTGTTTCATATCAATCACTTTTACAGATTCATTTTCCATATAACATGTTGCATTCTTTACATCACGAGTTAGATCCAAATAGGGAAAGTCTTTACCGAACTCATAATACCCCATTTTCTTATTTCCACCGAAACCAGAACCTTTTACAGATACTCTCTCTGTTTTAATATCATTCCATTGTACAAAAGGCTGTTTAGTTCGAGCATCAATAATTGCTGTTGGACGCTCTGGAGCTTTATCTAGATGATTAACACGAATGCTTACCTTGTAAGCCCAGTGTGCTTGATTATCCTTATCGATATATACCATAGGAACGACTTTTTCATCGCCTACATTTTGATCAGCATATTTAGCTTTGAATTGTTGTAATGCCTGATCTGCATTCTGCACAAAAGAAGCATCTGGTTGACCTAATTCCGTTTGTAACCCCTGATAAACAACACCATTCATCTCAACTGAAGACTGAGTAGTAGCGGCTAATGACTTTGCCGTATTCATGCTATGCATGATTGCATAACCACCATAAACTGGAAACCCTGCATATTTTTGTTGCATACGGACATGAGTTACTTTATTTCGATCAGTATGCTCACTTATGAAGCTCAAGCTATCTTTAGCAACAGCAACACCTTGAGTTGATAAAGCAAATTTTTGCTTTACTTCCGAAAAAGATGCGTTTTGTAAAAGCAAGGGGTCTGCAGCTTTCGCGGGAGATACCATACCTAGGGCCAGAGCCACAGCTAATGGAGATAAATAGTAATTATGATGCATTGAAATCCACTCCTTTTTGCAACTTAATTGAAAATATTGAAGCAACTCATGTTCTGCTGAATCCAATTATATCCTTAAAAGCAAGTTATAAAGCTTGACTGAATTCAACAGGGAGTTACACCTACAAACACAACTGACAAATCTAAAACCCATCCAAACTAGCATAATTTTAGATTTTTTGAAATTATTATTTCATACTTGTTGATAATACCAAGCAGCCAGAGCACATAAGCCTAAAACAAATAATATAATGGATAATGGCAGCTGCCCCTGCATCTGCGTCATTGCAATCATACCACTTGTTAATGCAGCGGTAAAATCTTGCATGCTCACGTATAATGCAGCCACTGTTCCTGCCATTTGTGGAAAAGGATGAAAAACTCCTGCAAAAGCATTAATGAAAGTAAAGCCAGAACCCATACTAAATAAAGCGATGGGAATCATAATAGTTAACACATGCATTATGCCTAATAATGCAAAGACAAACATTAACAAACCACCACCAATCATCAACAACACACCAAGAAACAACATAAAGGATACATCCTTAATCATAATTAATTGGCTATTTATAATGCCACTAAGGCAAATCGCCCCAGCTATAAAAATTGACAATTGTCCGTATTCTAAAGGGGTTAATCCCAATACATTTTGGAATAAAAACGGCGCGATAGTAATATAGGCAACTAAACCCGAACAGGCAAAACACGCACAAAGCGTATATCCCACGAAGGTTCTAGAACTTAATAAGCTATAATAATTCTCATAGAGAACATTTATTTTTGTTGCATTAGGGTTAAGATTTTTATTTGTTTCTGGCAAAACCCGTAAAATAAAAATCCAAAATGACAGTCCTACGATAAAGATAAATAAAAAATTAGCTCTCCATCCAAAATGTTGCTGAATAAATCCACCCCATATTGGAGAAACAACCAATAATAATGTGCTTACTACGCCAACATAAGAACTGATTTTTGACAAATATCGATCTGTAAAAAGATCCCTCATTAAAGAGCGCCCTACTGAACTACAACAACCAATACCAAATCCTTGTAAAAAGCGTCCAAAAATTAAAACCATAACTGATGGTGCAAAAAAGCAACACAAGCTCCCTAAGATACTTATACCTATTCCATAAATAAGTGGAAGCCTACGACCAATTTTATCAGATAAGGGTCCAAAAAATAGATGAGAACTTCCTAGCCCAAACAAAAAAAGAAAGAGCGTATATTGAATTGATGATTCGGAGCTATGAAAATATTTAGTAATTGCAGGCAACGATGGAACATATTGATCTATAGAGATTTGTACCAATATCATCATCATGAAAATGACACAATAAATTTCTGGTTGTACTTTAGGTACGTCTAACCGTTGTTTGAACATTTCCTGCATCAAAAGTCCTTTGAGTTTCTTCCTTTTTTAAACCTAGAAAAAGCAGTTAAGCCCCCAGTCAGTTCGATACGAGATGCTCAGCAGGCTGAATTTTTTTGAAATCAGTAGTTCTCACTGCACTCAATAAAAAACTCAAATCAATCCTGCTGGCTTCATACCCTTACCTAGAGAAACACAACAACTTTTTCAAGGTTAGAGGCAAAACACTGCTTTATTTCAATAAAGTCTAGGTTAATGCCTTAAAGCAAGCAACTTTTTCTCTATATTTTATGATCTAAAATATAAAAACAGCAGAGAACATGTAGATATCCTCGGAGATATATAGACAACATTACAGAGATCGGGCAAAATCTGCCAAAATTATTGATACAGACTAAAACATGAAAAAAATTCTGGTGTTACATGGACCAAATTTAAATCTCTTAGGAACACGAGAACCTTCAATTTATGGGGGCACAACGCTAGAACAGATCAATACTCGTTTAACTAAAGAAGCAACAGAAGCAGGGTTTACGCTGCAATGTTACCAAAGTAATTCGGAAGCAGATTTAATTCAATCGATTCATCAAGCAAGTACTAATAAAATCGATTATATGATTTTCAATCCTGCAGGATTTACCCATACCAGTATAGCCTTAAGGGATGCGTTGAGTGCTGTTGCAATTCCGTTTATTGAAGTACATATCAGTAATATTTATTCCCGCGAAACTTTTCGTCACCACTCTTATTTTTCTGATATAGCCATAGGTATTATTAGCGGCTTAGGTGTACAAGGGTATTCGTTAGCATTAACCTCAATTATTGAAAGAGAAGCAAATAATGGACATTCGTAAGATCAGAAAATTAATCGAATTGCTGGAAGAAACCGGCATTTCAGAAATTGAAATTAAAGAAGGTGAAGAATCACTTAGGTTAAGTCGTCACAGCAGTGTTCCTGTTGTAGAACATCCTCAAGTTCATTACGTATCACCTCCTGTACCACAAACAGCATCACTTCCTACTGGAGCTACTTCTAATTCAAGTGCAGGAAGTACCCTCCAAGAAAGTAAGCCTACCGCACCAACTACTTCTGGCCATCAAATTCATTCACCTATGGTAGGGACGATGTATACATCACCCTCGCCAGAAAGCCCTCCTTTTGTCACCCTGGGCCAAACAGTCAAAGCAGGGGATGTTTTATGCATTGTTGAGGCAATGAAAATGTTTAATGAAATTGAAGCAGATCGCCCCGGTAAAGTCGTAGAAATATTAGTCGGTAATGGAGAACCTGTAGAATACGATCAGGTTCTATTTATTATAGAATGAGGATGCATCAATGCTCAGTAAAATTGTTATTGCCAACAGAGGTGAAATTGCTCTTCGCATCTTGCGTGCATGTAAAGAGCTTGGCATTCAGACTGTAGCCGTACATTCAGACGTAGATAAAGATTTATTACATGTTCGTCTCGCTGATGAAACGGTTTGCATAGGACCAGCTCCAGCACAAAAAAGCTATCTGAATATTCCAGCTATTATTTCTGCTGCTGAAATTACTGATGCCGTAGCCATTCATCCTGGTTACGGCTTCCTTTCAGAAAACGCTGATTTCGCAGACATAGTAGAAAAAAGTGGATTTCGTTTTATTGGTCCAAGAGGGGAAACAATTCGCCTCATGGGTGATAAAGTCTCTGCGATTAATGCGATGAAGGCCGCGGGAGTTCCTTGTGTTCCTGGATCAGATGGTCCCTTATCTGATGACGATCAAAAAAATTTAGAAATAGGTCGGAAAATTGGCTATCCTGTTATTATTAAAGCGGCAGGAGGGGGTGGTGGACGTGGTATGCGTGTTGTACATAGTGAATCTCACCTTCCCAACGCGATTGCGCTAACACGTAGCGAAGCTAAAGCCGCATTTAATAATCCCGTCGTTTATATGGAAAAATTTCTGGAAAATCCTCGTCATGTCGAATTCCAAGTTTTAGGGGACGGTAAGGGTAACGCAATTCATCTTGGTGAACGCGATTGCTCCATGCAAAGACGCCATCAAAAAGTAGTAGAAGAAGCCCCGGCGCCAGGAATTAGCCCTGAACTTAGAGATAAAATTGGTGCTTCTGTAGTCAAAGCGTGCCAAGATTTGAAATATCGTGGTGCAGGTACCTTTGAATTCTTATATCAGGATGGCTGTTTTTATTTTATCGAAATGAATACTCGAATTCAGGTTGAGCATCCAGTAACTGAAATGATCACTGGAATTGATTTGATTAAAGAACAAATCAAAGTTGCAAGTGATCAACCTTTTACACTGACTCAAGAAAACATTCAATTACGCGGCCATGCAATTGAATGTAGAATTAATGCGGAAGATGCTAAAACATTTATGCCTTCACCAGGAACAATAAAATTATTACATCAACCAGGCGGTCCAGGTATTCGTTTTGATTCACATATTTACAGTAGTTATACGGTGCCCCCCAATTATGACTCCATGATTGGTAAACTCATTAGTTATGGCAACACTCGTGCTGAGGCAATTGCAAGAATGCGTAATGCGTTGGATGAAATTATCATTGATGGTATAAAAACAAATATCGAATTGCATCAACGTATCTTTCATGATCAATCTTTTATTGCAGGCGGCACAAACATTCACTATTTGGAAAAGATGCTTAAGGGCTAATAACTATGTGGTTTCAATTAAAAATAGAACATTGTTCTAGCCAAGAAATTGAACGACTGAGTGATCAGTTAGAAGATTTTGGCGCACTATCCATTATGCTTACTGATAAAAACGACAATCCTGTTCTTGAGCCAGAACCAGGAACCACGCCTTTATGGCCCGAAGTCATTATTCATGCCCTATTCGCAGAAATATTTCAAGCTCAATATACTCGCGATCAGTTGACCCAAGCTTATCCTGCATTAACATGTACTTTAGAAATTTTGGAAGATAGAGATTGGGAAAGAGCATGGATGGATGATTTTAAACCACAGCGTTATGGACAACGTTTATGGATCTGTCCTACTTGGTCAACTCCGCCAGAGCCGAATGCAGTTAATTTAATGCTCGATCCAGGCTTAGCTTTTGGTACAGGAACTCATCCTACTACAGCATTATGTTTAACTTGGCTTGAGCAAGCAAACTTAAGCAATAAATCCATTATTGATTATGGTTGTGGCTCAGGAATTCTTTCTTTGGCTGCATTAAAATTAGGAGCAGAAAAAGTATATGCGGTTGATATTGATCCGCAAGCGTTGCAAGCCACCACGAATAATGCCTTAACGAATCAACTAGAAAAGTATCAATTATTAGTAAGTGTGCCTGATGCCTTACAACATCCAGTAGATTTGATCATCGCCAATATTTTGCTGGCACCGCTACTCACCTTGAAAGAACGTTTTCATAGTCTTTTAAAGAACGAAGGAATGCTTATTGTATCAGGAATACTTGAGGAACAAGTATTTGAAATCATAAAAACCTATGATTCAATGTTTACTCTTTTACATCAAGAAAAGCTTAATGGATGGTCATTATTGGCTTTTGTACGAAAGTAATATGATTTTAACGCAGTACTAGGATCTGTTTCCATTTTGCGAGCTCCTGTAAGCTGGGATAGTAGAAATGGAAACCGGCCTTACCAGTAAAAAGGTAACTACCAATGATTGCAGAACAAAAATTTTCTACTTTTAAACCTAAAAGAGCGTTGCTTAGTGTTTCCGATAAAAGAGGAATAATTGAACTTGGCAAAATCCTCCATCAACATGGAGTAGAACTTATTGCAACAGGTAATACTTCTGCCTTACTTAAAGAACATCAATTGCCGGTTACTGATGTCAGTGAATACACAGGCTTTCCAGAAATGCTTGACGGTCGAGTTAAAACGTTACACCCTGCAATACATGCAGGATTGCTTGCTCGCAAAAATAAAGATGAGAAAATATTACAAGAACACTCCATTAAAGCTATTGATTTACTCATTATTAATTTATATCCATTTGAACAAACCATTAGTCGCCCTGATTGTAATTTTAATGCTGCAATTGAAAATATTGATATTGGGGGTCCAGCCATGATTCGCTCCGCAGCAAAAAATCATGCACACACTTTTGTCGTAGTAAAACCAGAGGACTATATGGAGCTTATGGATTACATACAATCTAAGAAAGTACCTGTGGATTGGGGTTTTACCTTAGCTAAAAAAGCTTTTGCCCATACGGCAGCTTATGATGCAGCAATCGCTAATTATCTAACGACGTTAGATGAGCAATATGCGCCCTCTGGATTCCCAGAAGTACTTACCTGTCAATTCAATAAAATTACTGATCTACGTTATGGAGAAAACCCACATCAACAAGCTGTTTTTTATGGAGATAAAAATACTACATCTGGTTCTTTAGGGGGAGCTCAATTAATTCAAGGCAAACAACTATCCTACAATAATATTTTGGATGCCGATGCTGCTTTGGATTGCGTTAAATCATTTGCCCACGACAAACCAGTTTGTGCGATTATAAAACATGCCAATCCTTGCGGAATTGCGTTAAGTGAGACTCTCCTTAATGCATATCTTAAAGCGTACCAATGTGATCCAGCATCAGCTTATGGTGGCATTATTGCGTTTAACCAAATATTAGATGGCGACACAGCAAAAACAATCCTGGAAAAACAATTTGTAGAAGTCATTATTGCTCCAGAGATAAGTGATGACGCAAAAAAAATACTGGCCAACAAAGAAAATATTCGTGTCTTAGTAACAGGAGTATGGCAACCCGATAATGCTTTTAGCTTAAATATGAAGAAAGTAGATGGTGGTTTACTGGTACAAGAACATGACTCCCTTGCTTTAGGAAGTTACCAATTAAAAACTGTAACGCAAAAAAAGCCATCCGAACAACAAATGAATGATTTAATGTTCGCCTGGCTTGCAGCAAAACATGTGAAATCTAATGCAATTGTTTATGCCAAAGATGCTGCAACTATAGGCTTAGGAGGCGGTCAAACAAGTCGAATAATGAGTGCTCGTATTGGCCTTTGGCAAGCAACCCACATGGGATTTGATACTCAGGGTGCAGTAATGGCCTCTGATGCATTCATTCCTTTTCCTGATACAGTTGAAATCGCTGCGAAGGCTGGTATCTCTGCTATTATTCAACCAGGAGGCTCAATTAGAGATACACAGGTAATTACTTGTGCTGAAGAACATGGGATCATTATGGTATTTACTGGAGTTCGTCATTTTAAACATTGATGCATCAAATAAAATTGGGATGCACTAACTCCATAGGTTGTTAAAACATTTTACCTATGACTCAAAAGGACGCATGAATGTCTTGGGGCATGCGCGCAATCAAAATTTGCGTATATGGAGTTATAAATGGTTAAGACTCTCGTAATTACTGGCATCAGTCGAGGAATAGGATTAGAAACAGCTCGAATTTTTTTAGAGAATGGCTGGCAGGTCATCGGAACTTCAACACATGGCGTCACTCCTTTAAAAAATAAAAACTTAAAAAGTTACAGCCTTGATCTAAAGAACTCACAACAAATTAATCTTTTTGCAGAAAAATTACCGAAAATTGATGTGTTAATTAATAATGCCGCTGTACTTCTAGAGAATTGGAATCAAGAAAAAATCAATATGGAGCAACTAAAAGACACATTTGCCGTGAATGTATTTGGAACTATTGAATTAACCGAAAAATGCATTCCTAAGTTAAACACTGATGCGCAAATTATTAACATATCATCGGGATGGGGAGCATTTAGTTCAAATGATTCTGCTTATCAACCACACTACAAAATGTCAAAATCATGTTTAAATATGTATACGCTACTTTTGACAAAAAGATTGCCCCAAAACACTATCTCTAGTTTTGATCCGGGATGGGTCAGAACCAATATGGGGAAAAACAATGCACCAAAACTACCCTCAGAAGCGGCACAAGAAATTTATAATCTAGTTAATAAAAAAAAGAAAAGCGGCTATTTTTGGCACGAAGGAACAATAAGAGAGTGGTAATTTATAATTTTAGAGGCTACAAATGACATCGACATTAGAAATTTAATTCCATTCTTTAAAAAAGATTTTTTAGACGCCAAGATTATGCTCTTGATCAATAAGAAGAAACAAACCAAAATAGACACAAAAACATTTGTCCTCAGGAGTTAGGATGATCCACGACACGGAACTTAGTGAATTACTTAAAGCAATAGCTGAAAAAAGCTTGCAAATTATTTCAGATATACAAAAAACTCCCTTACAGCTCTCGCTTATCATCAATCAATACATTGAACTAACAGAACACTTTCAAAGTGTAATGACTATTCTTTTAAAAAATCCAGAAAAAATCTGGGAAATGCAGTTTGCGTATTGGCAAGATGCCTTCAATTTAGCAAAAATTCAATTAGAGCATTGGTTAGAAGGAAAACCGATGCCTATTGATGATCCTCGCTTTAGAGAAGAAGACTGGTTGAACAATCCATTTTTCAACATGATGACTCAGCATTATCTTTTAGCCAGTCAGCACATGAATAATTTATTTGAAACAGCGGAATACCCCGATAAAAATACAGCAAAGCGTCTGCAGTTTTTTACCAAACAATATTTAGATGCTTTATCTCCCGCAAACTTTCTCCACACTAATCCACAAATTATAGATGAAACACTAAAAAGCCGTGGTAAAAATTTATTACGTGGATTACATAACTTACTTTCAGATCTAGAGGTAGGTTCCTCACGATTAATGATTAAAATGACCGATATGGAGGCTTTTAAACTTGGTGAAAATCTAGCGATAACACCAGGAAAAGTTATTTTTCGTAATAACATGATGGAATTGATTCAATACACACCACAATCCACTAAAGTCAAATCAATACCTCTTCTTATCGTTCCTCCTTGGATTAACAAATATTACATTCTTGATTTAAGCCCCCATAATTCTCTAGTGCGTTGGTTAGTAAAACAAGGAATTACCGTATTTATGATTTCCTGGGTTAATCCAGACGCAAGCTTCGCTCATAAAAGCTTATACGATTATTTAAACGAGGGCCCAATAACAGCAATTAAGATCATTCAAAAACAGCTGCATGTAAATCAAGTCAATGCTATGGGGTTTTGTATTGGCGGAACACTTCTTTCCATGCTTTTAGCTTACAATAAAGCATGCCAAGATAACTCTATTCACAGCGCAACTTTTTTAGCGTCGATGATTGATTTCAGTGACCCTGGTGACATTTCAGTATTTATTGATGAGCAACAAATTACAAAACTGGAAGATGAAATGAAATCTAAGGGCTATCTTGCTGGAAAATTTATGGCATCAAGCTTTAATTCCCTTCGCGCTAATGATTTAATTTGGTCCTTTTTTATTAAAAATTATTTACATGGCAAAAACCCTGTTCCTTTCGATATATTGTATTGGAATTCAGACTCTACGAATATGCCTGCAACGATGCATTCACAATACTTACGGTGGATGTACTTACATAATAATTTGTCAAAGCCAGGTAAAATACATCTTAACCATACGCCAATTGATGTCACCCTCATTGACATACCCACTTTTTTTCTCTCAACAGAAAAAGATCATATCGCGCCCTGGAAAACAACCTATCTAGGTTTTCAACTGATGAAAGGACCCAAGCGTTTTGTTCTAGGAGGATCAGGACATATAGCAGGAATTATTAATGCACCTGAAGCAAAAAAATACGGCTATAAAGTGAATAATCACGCTCCTTCTCATGCAGAAAAATGGTTGGAACAAGCAACAGAACATTCTGGTTCTTGGTGGCCTGAATGGTTAAAATGGCTAAAATCACATTCAGGAAAACTCATATCCGCTCCGGATTTTGAACAATTACCATTAACACCATTAATGGATGCTCCAGGAAGCTATGTTTTGAAAAAATAAGGTAATAGATTAAATTAAATTTCACTGTTGAAAAAATTGAGGCCATCAGGGAAATAAGTTTGTTACTTTTTAGACCTTTCGTTTTTGCAGCAGGTGACGTTTAGAGAACCTCGCCCTCTCCGAAAATCCTGAATCTTCTACACATACCCTACCCTCCCAACGTTCTACGGTTTGTCGGCGGACAAACCTCAAGTAGTCAGAGATGTGATCAAGAGACTGTGCGAAAACAGGGGCTATTGCAGGTATGCTATGAGCCGAAGTATCAGCAAGGCTGGTTGCTTTTTAAATGATTTCTTCTTCCAACTTTTTTTCAATTGTCATGTAATCTATTTTTCCTGAAGGCAAAACAGGAATCTTGCTTCCTGGAAAAATCTGTTGCGGAATTAACAATTCAGAATAGCTTAATTCTTTAATTTTTTTGATAAAGATAGTTTTATCTGCTTTCTCTGCCTCGCTAAATAATAAAATCTGTTCCCCTTTTCTTTGGCACTTTTTACTTACTGCTGCATGCAATAATTCGGGCCAAATTGATGCAGCAACACTTTCTACTGCACTAAGGGAAATCATTTCACCAGCAATTTTAGCAAAACGTTTCGCTCTGCCAGCTATAGTAATAAACCGTTCTTCATCCATAGTTACAATATCGCCAGTGTCATGCCAACCACTTTCTGAAATAAGAATTACTCCAGGCTTCTCTGAAGAAAGATAACCCATCATAATATTAGGGCCGCGTACTATTAATCGCCCTCCTTGAGCAATTCCCTCGACCGGCTGAATTTTACTTTCCATAAATGGGAGTAACATTCCTACACTGTCAGGTTTAGAAGCTAAAGGACAATTCATAGAAATCACTGGAGCAGCTTCTGTTGCACCATATCCTTCATAAATTTTTACCCCAAAAGTATCTATCCAATGATGCATTGTCTCTGGTTTAACTTTTTCAGCTCCTGCAAAAATATAACGTATGCTACTAAAATCATGTCTTTCTGCGGCTCGAGAATAACCCGTTAAAAAAGTATCTGTACTCAACATAATGGTGGCCCCAGTTTGATAAACTAATCCTGGAATTATTTTATAATGCAAAGGTGACGGGTAAAAAAAGCAGCTAATTCCTTGTATTAAGGGAAGAATGGCGCCTGTAGTCAGGCCAAAACAATGAAAAATAGGTAAAGTGTCGAAAAACTTATCCCGATAAGAAAAGTCAACTCTTGATGTTAACTGACAGCAATTAGCCAATAAGTTAGCATGAGACAAAACTACTCCCTTAGAAACTCCCTCTGAACCTGAGGTAAATAAAATCACTCCAGGCTCCGTTGGTAAAACTGCTTCGCCAATTAATTGATAAGCCCAGGAAGGAAATTTACTCTTAAGCAACCCTGAAAGTTTGTGACTTAATTTAATGGCAGATTTAAAATCCTCTAGAAAATAAATAATTATTCCTTCTTTCTGTAAATTTTCTACTAAATCTTCTAACTTTGCTGTAGCAATGAATTGTCTTGACGTATAGATCGTTTTTATTTGCGCGACCTTACACGTAGAGAATAAATTATGAAATCCCAAACTAAAATTAAGCATGGCAGGAATACGTCGATATGCATGTAGCGCAAAAAAAGTGACCATCCCTGCTATTGTCGTAGGTAACATTATTCCTACATGTTCTCCTATTTGTGTTTGATTTTTAATCTGCCGGCCCAAAATAAAACAACGAGCCAGAAATTGCTTAAACGTTATAGGTGTGCGATTAGCATCCTCAATTTTTGCTCTATTCTTAGCACCTAATGCTGCTCCATGAATTAACGCTTTGAATAAAGGTACAGGCTGGAAACTATTTGCAAATGTGAGCTCACTGATCAAACGAAATAAGCGAATACTCATTGCATTTCTATCAACAGAAGTATGCCTCTCTTCTACATAGGATAAGGAAGGCAACACATGCAAAATAATTTTAGGGAACAAACGTATTAGATGTTTGTCCTTGCTCATAGAAAAAATACT
Organism: Legionella cincinnatiensis; assembly: GCF_900452415.1. NCBI lineage: Bacteria > Pseudomonadati > Pseudomonadota > Gammaproteobacteria > Legionellales > Legionellaceae > Legionella > Legionella cincinnatiensis. Next base: position 3,153,004 of record NZ_UGNX01000001.1, read on the forward strand.
ATATTGGGCTCCATCAATGCGAATCGGAATCACTGATGCACCTGCTTTTTGCAATATCAAACCAGGACTATCAAAAACCTTTAAGCTCTCTTCGTCCGACTCAATTCCTTGTGGGAAAATAACACAACGCTTTCCCTCTCGTATTGCTTTTATTAAAGCTCTAGCGGCAAAAGCATTTGTTGCATCGATTGCAATGATATCTGCAAAGAGAAGCATCATTTTCCACCAAAATTTACCTGAAGTATGTGGCGATAAAGCAACTGTTAAACGTTCAGGTAAAAAAGCAGCAAGCAAAAGCAAATCAATTTTTGAAGTTCTATTGGCAATAATAACTGAGTTAAATTCAGGTTGATAATTTCCTCGCAATTCCACTTTAAACCAATAGGTTAAAATTGCTCTTATCCAATGACGAACTCGTTGTTGTTGTCTTTCCTTCCACGTAACATGTTCCATGTTTTTGTTTCTCATGTAAAAATTCGCTTCTGGTTATCCCACCTCATTATTTTCAAAATTGCGATGCATAATAATAGAAATTGATGTCATGTCATCAAATTTTTAAACTCTAAATGGCGCTTCCAACACTCAAAGAAGAGGTTAACTGATGAAGCAAAGGGTGATCAGTTTCAAAAATCATATCATCCAAAGAACAAGCTGAACGAACTCCCTGTAAAGAATTAACCAGAAAAACCACATCAGCATCTCTTAACATTGATTTTGTCAAAGAAGCCTCAATACAATCAATATTAAGTTGTTTCGATAGTTTGAAAATTCTTGCACGAGTAATACCAGGAAGCACTCCATCTGTTACAGGAGGCGTCAGCAAACATTGTTTTTGAATCATAAATAAGTTGGCACATGTAGTCTCAGTAACATGATGCTGTAAATTAAAAAACAAAGCATCATCTGCACCTAAATCAATTGCGTGACGACGAGCAAGTATCGCTTCTAGATAATTGACTGATTTCACTTGAAATACAGGATTAGCAGCATCCCGTAACCAAGGAACACTAACTAGTTTCAAGGGGTGGGTTTCCACAGTATAATTAAAGGTTTGTAGCACCAGTTGACTAATCTGTCCACGTACTGCTAACCCTCGAGGCGCTGAGCCACCACTTAAAATTGCTTTTATACCGCCATGGTATAAATTGTCACTTTTAATTTTATGAAGCAGATGCTCCAACCAATGTTCAAAAGTGAGATCAAATGGCATGCCCAGTTTTTGAGCAGAATCACTCAATCGTTGCCAGTGTAAGTAAGCAAAGCACGGCTTGCCACTCTCTACTTTAAGCGTTTCGAATAAGCCTTCCCCCAAAAAAATGCGATCATCTGTTGGAAAAGCAAGGTTGTTTTCCCCTCCGTCTGAGAGTACTCGTGTTCGTATCATTAACGTACTTAAAAAGAATTTGTTTGTTATATAGACTATTTGTCTTTAATTAAATTAATAGTCTCCAAAATCATCCAACTCATCCCGTAAACGTTTTTCATCTAACATATTTTCCAAACGTCTACGTGCATCCAAACCATGAGGAACAGTTTCCATAACCTCTGCATCTGCATCTATATCTAAATCGTTATCTAAATCGAAATCCTCACCCACCTCTACAACATTATCTTCATCTTCTTCAAACAAATCACTCATATCCTTCTCTCAATGAACTTTACTGCAAGCTACATTATATCCAAATGTTGGATTATAAAAACTAGGACGGCTATATACCTTATTTTTATATTTTTGCCTAGCCTTTTTAAAAAAATTTAGCAATCATTTGATATTTGAGAGTGACAAATTTCTAAGAATATTTCAAGACCTTGAAGTTTTGCCATAAAAAAACGATAATTTAAAGTAAATTATGGATAAGAGATCGAGTTATTACTTCGACCCGTTCGGGCTGAGGAGGCGCACCAGCGCCGTCTCGAAGCCTTGGCAGGTACTTTCGAACCCGATGCTAAGGCTTCGAGACGGCGTAAACGCCTCCTCAGCTCGAACGGGTGGTGAGAGACTCGTTATAATTATATATTTATCCATAACTGACGTTAATTTAAAGTAAATTTGATATAAAAATAACAAATTTTTTTATCGAACTTACATTAAATAAAACTTAAGAAAAAACAATACGCTAATACCTGTATGACAAATTCAGTTAAAAAAGCTTTAAGAGACACGATGAAACAAATACGTTCTAAGCTTACAGCTTCGTATCGTCTTACCGCTTCAAATCAAATCTGCACTCGAATTCGCTCTTTGGAACAGTACCGAGATGCCAAACGAATTGCCTTTTATTTTGCAGCTCACGGAGAAATTGATTTAGATGAGTTATGGAAAAGTGCTTCTTTACAAGGTAAGCTCTGTTATTTTCCTGTCATTAATGAAGATAATTTAATCCTTACCTTTTTACCTGCAACACCCGATACACCTTTCAAAAAGAATCGCTATGGAATTAATGAGCCCGATGTCAGTCACGCTTTAGCCATTCCCCTAGAAGAATTAAATTTGGCCTTAGTTCCTGTAGTTGCGTTTGATGTCCGCTGCATCCGCATAGGGATGGGTGCTGGCTACTATGATCGTACGTTTAAAAGCAATGAGCATTGTCCCTTATTTGGTGTAGCTTACCAATTTCAACGGGTCGATTATATTGAGCCCGAACCTTGGGATATTCCACTCAATGCAGTAATTACCCAACGCGCTATTTATTGGCATGGGGGGTAAATTTAATCTTTGATTTAGAACAAACTGAATTTTTTAGGTTAAAGCATCTGCATTTATTTCTCCAGTACGTACACGGACCACTTGTTGCAATTCATATACAAAAATTTTTCCATCACCAATTTTACCGGTATAAGCCGATTTGCAAATGGCTTCAATTGCAGCTTCTACCATATCATCAGGCAAAGCGAGTTCAATTTTAATTTTGGGAAGAAAATCAACAACATATTCTGCGCCACGATATAACTCTGTATGCCCTTTTTGCCTTCCAAATCCTCTGGTTTCAGAAATAGTTATTCCTGGTACCCCAATTTCCATTAACGCCTCATGGACATCATCGAGTTTAAAAGGCTTAATTATTGCCATAATCATTTTCATAATATATTCCGCCGTGATATATCATGTCTCATCAAAAAACCTCTATTTTAAGAGAGACAAGGTATGATACTTTTGTTAGACTCATTGCAAAAATCATGGAGTAATCATGTTCGACCCCAAACAATTTGATGATTTGGCAAAAAAACTTTTTGCCGCACTTCCTTCCAGTCTACAAAATATTGAAAAAGACATTCAACAAAAATTTAAAGAAGTTTTACAATCTGCATTTGCTCATATGGATCTTATCACCCGCGAAGAATTTGATGTACAAACTAAAGTTCTAGCACGAACACGAGATAAACTAGAGCAGCTTCAAAAGCAAGTTGATATTTTAATGGCTCAACTCAATAAAGAAAAAAAATAAGTGCTCCTTAAACTAAAATGAACTCGACATACAAGACATAGAAATGTCTTGTATGTCGTTAAACGAACGTTCTCCCATAAATGCGCAGCATTTATACGAGATCCAGTTCTAAATAAAAACAGTTCGATAGAAACATCATTTTATTTTTTATATCGAACTGACGTTAAATTACAACGACAATAGGAAATTTTGTCGTTTGACTGGTCCAACATCGATAGGAAATAAGATGAATCTTGCATTTACTAAAGCACGTAGCACCATAGGCATGTTAGCACACCCCGTATCCGTAGAGGTTCATTTGTCAAATGGCTTACCTGGCTTTACCATAGTGGGCCTCGCCGAAACTGCAGTAAAAGAAAGTAAGGATAGAGTCCGCTCTGCAATCGTTAATAGCCAATTCGAATTCCCTTGTCGTAAAATTACAGTGAATCTTGGACCTGCTGATTTACCTAAAACAGGAAGCGGATTCGATTTACCTATAGCGCTGGGTATTCTTGCTGCTTCCCATCAAATTCCCCAAGACCAATTAAGCAATCACGAGTTTATCGCTGAACTCGCCTTAAATGGAGAACTTAGAGGTATTTCTTCTATTATTCCTGCGATCCTTGCAGTACATAAAGACAAAAGTTCACTCATTATTGCCAACGCCAATGCCCATGAGGCTGCTTTAACCGGATATCAAAATATCTCTAGCGCAAATAACTTGCGCGAAATATGCAGCTACCTTTGTCAAAAAACCTCCTTGTCCTCTCTCCCTCCAAAGCCAGAATCTTGCACTACCCAGTACGGATTCGATTGGTCGGACATCAAAGGGCAATTGCATGCGAAAAAAGCAATGGAAATCGCTGCTTGTGGTGGGCACAATATTCTACTCAGTGGCTCTCCTGGCAGTGGCAAGACCATGTTAGCAAAACGATTTATTACTTTATTGCCACAATTATCTGAAACAGAAGCGCTTGAATGTGTAGCTATCAATTCTCTACGGGGTAAGTTACCTGATTTCCGTGAATGGCGTTCTCCTCCTTTTCGTGCTCCTCATCATACAGCATCAACGGTATCTTTAGTTGGTGGCGGAAATCCACCTAAACCAGGAGAAATTTCTATAGCACATCAAGGAGTCTTATTTCTAGATGAATTACCAGAGTTCAATCGACAAGTGTTAGAAACCTTGAGACAACCTTTAGAGTCAGGTTCAATATGTATTTCCCGAGCTGCAGTTCAAATGGAATTTCCGGCTAAATTTCAGCTCATCGCAGCAATGAATCCTTGCCCGTGTGGTCAATGGGGTAATCCTCATGCAAACTGCTTATGTACTCCTGATCGCATTAAACGTTATCATGCCAAGATTTCAGCACCTCTGTTGGATAGAATTGACATGCATATTTCTGTACAAGCACTATCCCAGGAAGAATTAGTTGCTCCCAATAATAATCCTTATAAACAAAGTGACTTAATTAGAGAAAAAGTAACCAAAATAAGAGCAAGGCAGTTGGAGCGGCAAAATTGCCTTAATGCCTTTTTAAATGCAAGAGAGTGTGAAGAAGTTTGTAGCGTAGGAATTGAGGAACAACATTTCTTAAGCCAATCTATGATGCGGCTTAAACTGTCTGCACGAGGATATCATCGTTTACTTAAAGTAGCACGAACAATAGCAGATATAGATGACAGTCCCCGGGTATATCTCCATCATTTACAACAGGCTATATCGTTTAAGCATAATTTACATATTAAATGATCTGAATAAGCAAACAGCTTAAAAGTGATTTCTTATTGGAGCTCATCAACGCTGTTATGTCTTTATCCTGTCACTAAATATAAATCCAGCTTTAATAAACGCATTACAAAACAAATCGTAGGGACAAACAATCCAAACGCCAAAATTATAATAACTACTGGCATAAAATGATTCTTTGCTACATTCACTTGGATTTCATGATTGCCATAGATTTTTTTTCTTTTTCCTAAAAGATAAATTAAAAGTAATAATCCATAAAAATAGCTCGAAAAAAAACTCATCCGTCCCCAAAAATCAGGCATATTTTGAATTTTGACATAATCTAGAGGAAAATTAACTAGAAAAAAGCATAAAAGCCAGAGAAGCATCATTTTAGTATCTTTATCATGCAAAGCAACAAACCAAGTTAAAATAAGAGGTAAAATTAATAAAGGAAAATAATAAACCCAGCCCAATGGACTCAAAAACAACATCATTGCCAAAGTAAGGCAAAAAGGTTGATGATTTACTGGATCACGTTCGGTAGGCCCAAGTCTTTTCAAGTACCAAATAATTAAGATACAAAAACAAAATAAATAAAGTATCTTAATGAATAATAAATGCTTTTCACGATTAGAATAGTGAAATAAACGACAAATGAAACCATAAATCGAAGCATTCCAACCATCACCATACCAAGAAACTCCCGACATCATAGAATAATATTGCTTATAAATTGTTACACCATAAACCAATATAGGAATTAACCATGCGATTACTAAAGTAATAATCATCATACCTAACACCTTAAATCGTTTTTGTTTTAAGACATAAAATAATAACAATGCAGGAAACAGTTTCATGGCAATGATCATGCCCCAGAAAAATCCCGCAAGATACTCGCGATGATGCAAATAAAAATAATAACCCACCATGATGAAAAAAAATAATAAAGTCCCTAATTGCAAAGTAGTAACGTTCATGAGAGTAGCAAAAAATGCAAAATAAAGCAGAGATACATTCAAATAATTGTTTTGCAGAAATACAGCAGAAAAAGCATAACGAAAAACAATGACAGCCCCGAAAAACCCCAAAATCAAAGAAATAACGGACCAGACTAATAAAGCAGTAGAATAACCAAGGTACGCTAATGGATTAAAAAGCCACAAAACTATAGGTGGATTTAAATTAGCAGATAATTGACGGTCTGTCAGTAGATAAGTAGCGGTTAAATCTTTATAGGGATTCTCTCCTTGTAATAACGCGTGAACCGTTGAATAAAAAGAAGAAAAATCTAATTTTTGGTGGTGGGTTAAAATAAAATAAAGCAATATGCAGTAAATACTGAGTAAAGCTATGCTAAAACACACTTGCTGATAACGATAGCTCATCATCCATATCTTCCTGATTGAAAAACAACATCCCTGTGAATGCAAATGATTGAACTATGCAGTCAAAGCATCAAAAATTGCCATACGAACGAACACTCCATTGGTAACCTGTCGCAAAACAAAAGAACTTGCACCATCAGCTACTTCATTATCTATTTCAATGCCGCGATTCATTGGGCCTGGATGCATCACCATCACATCCGGTTTTGCAGCGCCCAACCGCTCCTTTGTTAATGCAAAATCTCGCCTAAAAGAATCTAAATCCAAATGATCCGATTCCAATAAGCGTTCATGCTGTACCCGTAAACAAATCACTACATCTGCATCCGTTAAACCATCATGCAGACTATGGGTCACTCGACCATAATGCACTGTCCTTGGTTGCCAAAGTTCGGGGGCAACTAAAACAAGTTCACCAACACCTAATTGTGCGCAAATACATTGAAATGAATTTGCTACTCGTGAATGCTTAATATTTCCTAAAATCGCTATCTTTAATTGATCCAAGCGCGGTTTTTGCTCAATAATCGTCATCATATCAAGTAAAGCCTGGCTTGGATGTGCATGCGTCCCATCACCCGCATTAATAATATAAACCGAATTACCGATTTTATCAGCTAAACTTTGTTGTAGACCTTCTTGCTCATGACGAATCACAAAAAATTGAATACCCATCGCGGCAAGAGTACGTACGGTATCCTCAATGACTTCCCCTTTAGTTTCAGAAGAACTTTGAAGATCCAAGTTAACAACAGGCATTGATAAACGATTCGCAGCCAACTCGAAACTCACCCGAGTTCGCGTACTGTTTTCATAAAATAAATGAGCAACCGTATTTGTATCATAGCAAGGATAATCACTATTATGTTTAAAATAAATCGCACGTTGTAGAATTGATTCAATTTGTTGTCGTGATAATTGACTAATTTCTAGAAAATGATTCATAAAACTCTAATCTATTCTTTAAGAATGCATCATAACAAGATTAAACGAACACCAATAATTTTCAACGTTACCTATGTCTAATCTCATTAGGATACATCCTAGAAAGTTATTCCGGATGTTGTAACCATTGCTCAAGTATAACACAAGCCGCTATGCTATCCACCTCTGATTGCTTGATTTTACGATACCCGCCCTGTGCAAACAATTGCTCTCTAGCCGCAACAGTTGAGAGTCGCTCATCAACCAAATGAACAGGGAGAACAAAACGTTTATGTAATTCTTGAGCAAATCGACGCGCTGGGGCAGTTGTGTATAGTTCACTGCCATCAATACATGTTGGAATACCAACAACTAACCCATGGGGTGTCCACTGCGCAATAACCTTGGCAACAGCATTCCAATCTGGAACACCTGCACGAGCACTAAGCGTTGCTAAAGGTGAAGCACTGCATGTAAGCTGCTGACCTACAGCAACTCCAATACGTTTATAACCAAAATCAAAACCTAAATAAACGGAACTAGGCATGGCCAATATTCGAACTCAATTGATTCATTTTGACTCCTAAAGTTGATCCTGCATATTCCCAACGATCTTCAAAGGGTATCTCATACAGAATCTCTGAACGATAAGGACAAACCAACCAAGTATTCTCTAGGATTTCTTTTTCTAATTGATGCTCTACCCATCCAGCATAACCTAAGGTGATTAAAACTTCTTTGGGACCCTTGTCTTCAGCAATGGCTCGAATAATATCATTAGATGTCGTTACCGTCACTTCTTCTTGCAGAAATAAACTGGATCGCCAAGTGCCTAATTGTTTATGAATGACAAAACCTCTTTCTGGCTGAACTGGACCACCAAACATTAACGGTAGATGGCTTTGCTCTGAATGAATAGGCTCAATATGTAACTGCTCAAAAACTATAGCCAAAGGAAACTGCATGGGTCGATTAATAATGAGACCAACTGAACCCTGCTCATGATGCTCGCAAATATAGATCACTGTTCTTTCAAAATTAGGATCATTGAGAGACGGCATAGCAATCAGCAAGTGATTAGCCAAGGAGCTTATAATTGCCATGGACCCTCCCGAAAAAGTAATTTTTACTTATATGTTTCTTACTTTAAGTATATACTATAAACAGATTTGATTGCTTTTAATTCATAATTTTTAAAAAGTGAACTTTGCGTCAGATAGTGTCTGTTTGGAAAAAAAGTCTTTGAACTTAAGTTCAACAGTTTTGTTCCTGGTAAAGTTTGGGTATACTTCACAAAAATTTGCTTAAGAGACTCAATATCATGAGCAGCATATTTAATATGTTTGGTCCTTCACCAATAAGACCTATAGAACAACACATGCGTAAAGTACATCAATGCGCAAAACAGCTCTACCCTTTTTTTGAGGCCGTTTTAAAACAGGATTGGACAACAGCGAATAAAATTAAAGAAAAAATTCTTGATTTTGAAAAAGAAGCTGATTTAATTAAGCGTGATTTACGTCTTCATTTACCTACGGGACTTTTCCTACCCGTTTCCCGAACTGATCTACTTGAGCTTCTCAGTGCCCAAGATCTCATCGCCAATAAAGCAGAGGACATCGCGATTTTAATCACAAGCAGGAAAATGTCTATCCCTGAATCTTTAGTCCCTGTTTTTATGCCTTTTTTAAGCCGTTGTCTTGATGCATCAAAACAAGCGTGTAAAGCAATCAATGAGTTAGATGAATTATTAGAAACAGGTTTCAGAGGTTCTGAGGTTAAAATCGTTGAAGAAATGATTTTAAAACTCTATGAAATTGAACATGATAGCGATGCACGACTCGCAGAAGTAAGGCATCGTATTTTTGAAATCGAAAATGATTTATCTGCCATTGATACAATATTTTTATACAAATTGGTCCAGTGGATTGATGATTTAGCTGACGATGCCCAACATGTAGGCAGCCGTCTCCAAATTTTAATAGCCCGGTAGTCAAACTCTATGGATTATTCAATCATTTATCTTCTTACAGCAGTTATTTTATGTTTTCTAATGACTTGGGGAGTGGGTGCTAATGACTTAGCGAATGTCATGAGCACTACTATGGGCTCTAAAGCAGTCACAGTCAGACAAGCCATGTTGATCGCTATAATTTTTGAATTTGCCGGTGCTTTTTTAGGAGGAACAGGTGTTACAGAAACGATGCGCGATGGAATTATAAACTCCAGCCAACTATCTGGAGAACCATTAATTCTTATTGAAGGCATGCTTGGTGTTTTATTAGCCTGTACTATCTGGATGAATCTTGCAAGCTATCTTGGAGTTCCTGTTTCCATCACTAATGCCTTAGTAGGCTCAATGGTTGGTTTTGGCACTGTAGTATTAGGACCTCAAGCAATTCATTGGAACCAAGTCAGCCATATTGCTATAAGTTGGATTACTTCACCAATGATTTCAGGGATTACTGCATTTGCATTATTTACGAGTATTCAGCAAACCATCTTTGTCAAAAGCAATCCTCTCACTAAAGCTAAACTATATATTCCCATTTATCTCTTTCTCATTGGTTCTATTTTGTCATTTATTACCGTATTTAAGGGACTGAATCACTTCCACATTCACCTTAATTTTAAACAAAATCTAGCGGTCACCTTGGCAACCAGTATTATCATTACCGTTATTGGTATCATCATAATTAAGCGGATTCCCGAGCCTCATCGAATAAGACGCAGAGAACGTTTTATACAAGTCGAAAAATATTTTGCAGTGCTTATGGCAATGACGGCCTGCGCTATGGCTTTTGCTCATGGATCAAATGATGTTGCACTTGCGGTGGGACCGCTCTCAATAATCTACAGCTTAGTAATGAGCTCACATCAAGTTTTTGATGCTAATAATTATCCAGCATGGATTATATTATTAGGTTGTATCGGCGTTGTCACTGGCCTTCTTATGTATGGTAGAAAAGTTATTGAAACCGTAGGAAGTGCAATAACCGCCCTCACCCCTAGTCGCGCATTTGCCGCAACACTTTCTGCGGCAACAACAGTGGTAGTGGCTACAAGTACCGGCATTCCAGTTTCAGCAACACAAACTTTAGTTGGAGCTGTTCTTGGAGTAGGATTAGCGCGAGGTATTGGTGCTTTAAATTTAATTGTAATTCGTAATATTTTTATGTCCTGGATATTAACCTTACCTGCAGCCTCAATTTTAACCATTTTATCTTATAAATTATTGCATGCATTTTTGGGATAAATAATCAAGTGTAAACCCGGGAACAAACTCCTATTCGGACTTCGATTCCCGGATTATGCCACGCATCATCCTCCGCTAAAGAGGGAAAATCTAATAGAGTATTAAGTGGAACGAGCTTCTTTTTAGAATAGCTGGAATTAACAGAAAAAAACTTAGATAAACTCCCTTTCCTTAATAAAACTCAACATCCACCTTACACATCGTTACTCTGCTCAGTGGGTAGTCCTTAGTTTCAACAAAAAGATAAGTGCTCATCAATAGTTAACTTAGCGTGAGTTTCGCATAAGAGAATGTGGTTGTACATCGAACCGTTCGGGCTGAGGAAGCGCATAGCGCTTTCTCGAAGCCTTAGTACGAATTTTCAAGTTCTGTGCTAAGGCTTCGAGATGGCATAAATGCCTCCTCAGCCTGAACGGTTCGCAATGAAGGCTGGATCTAAATAGATTCTTTATTCAAAAAATCACCTTAACTTAAGCCTGAATGAAACTCTGCGTAATACGGAAGGTCATGAGCGTAGCGAATTCCTTTACAGAAGTAACGAACCATTTACCTTACTCTGCTCAGTGGGTAGTCCTTAGTTTCAACAAAAAGATAAGTGCTCATCCAATAGTTAACTTAACGTGAGTTTCGCATAAGAGAATGTGGTTGCACATCGAACCGTTCGGGCTGAGGAAGCGCATAGCGCTTTCTCGAAGCCTTAGTACGAATTTTCAAGTTCTGTGCTAAGGCTTCGAGATGGCATAAATGCCTCCTCAGCCTGAACGGTTCGCAATGAAGGCTGGATCTAAATAGATTCTTTATTCAAAAAATCACCTTAACTTAAGCCTGAATGAAACTCTGCGTAATACGGAAGGTCATGAGCGTAGCGAATTCCTTTACAGAAGTAACGAACCATTTACCTTACTCTGCTCAGTGGGTAGTCCTTAGTTTCAACAAAAAGATAAGTGCTCATCCAATAGTTAACTTAACGTGAGTTTCGCATAAGAGAATGTGGTTGCACATCGAACCGTTCGGGCTGAGGAAGCGCATAGCGCTTTCTCGAAGCCTTAGTACGAATTTTCAAGTTCTGTGCTAAGGCTTCGAGATGGCATAAATGCCTCCTCAGCCTGAACGGTTCGCAATGAAGGCTGGATCTAAATAGATTCTTTATTCAAAAAATCACCTTAACTTAAGCCTGAATGAAACTCTGCGTAATACGGAAGGTCATGAGCGTAGCGAATTCCTTTACAGAAGTAACGAACCATTTACCTTACTCTGCTCAGTGGGTAGTCCTTAGTTTCAACAAAAAGATAAGTGCTCATCCAATAGTTAACTTAACGTGAGTTTCGCATAAGAGAATGTGGTTGCACATCGAACCGTTCGGGCTGAGGAAGCGCATAGCGCTTTCTCGAAGCCTTAGTACGAATTTTCAAGTTCTGTGCTAAGGCTTCGAGATGGCATAAATGCCTCCTCAGCCTGAACGGTTCGCAATGAAGGCTGGATCTAAATAGATTCTTTATTCAAAAAATCACCTTAACTTAAGCCTGAATGAAACTCTGCGTAATACGGAAGGTCATGAGCGTAGCGAATTCCTTTACAGAAGTAACGAACCATTTACCTTACTCTGCTCAGTGGGTAGCCCTTAGTTTCAACAAAAAGATAAGTGCTCATCAATAGTTAACTTAGCGTGAGTTTCGCATAAGAGAATGTGGTTGCACATCGAACCGTTCGGGCTGAGGAAGCGCGTAGCGCTCTCTCGAAGCCTTAGTACGAATTTTCAAGTTCTGTGCTAAGGCTTCGAGATGGCATAAATGCCTCCTCAGCCTGAACGGTTCGAGAGAGGGAGTGGATCTAAATAGATTCTTTATTCGAAAATCACATGAACTTAAGCCTGGATGAAGCTCTGCGTAATACGGAAGGTCATGAGCGTAGCGAATTCCTTCGTTAAAATTCTTCCCAAATTTCGCCTTTTTCATCTTTATAGTCTTTATTATCACGCATCAAAAAAATACGCTTATGTTTATTAATTTCTTTTAATTGGGATGCTGATTTAGAATGAGTGGCATCAAATTCAAATAAAAATTTATCATAAGGACTAACATAAGCTTTATCTATATCATTTGAGTTCATAATAAATCCAGAGTAACTTTAATTTTATTAAGGTATTTTATAGCTTTTTTATCTAAGTTACCATTACCCTATAAAAGCAATTTAAGTTTTTGTGCGCAGGCTAAAGACATTAATCCCATGTTTGCTTTGAATTTTTTACCCACCATAGCGGTGGTTATTGTGTTCTCAAAAATATTCAAAAAATATTAACGCTCAACTGGTTTGGCTTGCTTACTATCAACTTAATTGCTTTTTCTAGGATTACCCATTTTAAAAAGATAAGAGGCAACAACATGAGTTTAAAAAAAGCAGAGTTACATGTTCATTTAGAAGGCACTATTACTCCTGAGCTAGCGGCAAAACTAGCGAAACGAAATCAATTGACATTGCCTGAAGGACTTGTGGCTCCTGATGGGAAAAGCTATTTATCAAAGGATTTTCTAGATTTTTTAAAAGTTTACGATACCTTAGCCGCAGTAATAAAACATCCTCAAGATTATTATGACATTACTTTCGATTATTTAAGAGCCCGTGCTCAGGAAGATGCTATCTATGTAGAAATGATGTATTCTCCTGACCATGCCGAACTTTCCAGCAAAATACCTTCTGCAGAACATTTAACAGCAATTCAGCAAGCAATTGACGATGCTAAAGAACAATTCAATATTGTAGGACGTATTATCGTTACCGCAGTTCGTCATTTTGGTGTAGAAGCCGTAGAACATGTCGCACAACAAACGCATAAAGATAAATTTCCATGTGTTACTGGTTTTGGTTTAGGGGGTGATGAAGCCAAGTTTCCACCCAAATTGTTCACTAAAGCCTATCAAATTGCAGCTGACGCTGGATTGCAGTGTACAGTACATGCGGGTGAATTTGCTTCTGCTGCTGGAATGGATGAAGCAATGGATTATCTCCCTATTCAACGCATAGGACATGGAGTTAATTCCATCTATTCACCAAACACTATGGCAAGGGTGAAGGATAAAGGAATTTCTTTAGAAATCTGCCCTAGCAGCAATATCTTTCTAGGTCTTTTTAAAAATATGAGTGAACATCCTTTCCCTAAGTTTTATGAGGCAGGAGTTAAGATCAGTATCAGTTCAGATGATCCACCGTTCATGAGCACAACGCTAGGTCAAGAATATAACCGTGTCCAAAATTCCTATAATTATGATGATGAAACAATGAATTCAATTACACGAATGGCGATAGAAGCTGCTTTTGTTGACTCCAAAACAAAAGCAGAGCTACTTGCAAGGATTTAAGGAACTACAAGTTCGATATAAAAAAGAGTAAAATTTTTATATCGAACTGCTTTTATTTAGATCGAGTTAATCCCGATGTAACTCACCCATAAGCTGTTCAATATAACGCCTGCAAGTCAGTGGGTGATGTAAAAAGTTAATAATGCGACGAGTGCCACCTGTGCCAGTGATACAAACCAAACCATAACTTAAAACACTTCCTAAGATCGATTGCCGTATATCAATTGCTTCTATCTTACTTAATGGGATATCAATAGTTTGTCTGACTATAACTCCTGTACGAATAATGACATGATTTTTTTTAATCGTAAGAGATGAAAAATAATAAGTCATCCATGTCATACCAATCCATAGTAAAGCCAAAGCAGCTGCTCCATATCCTACTTTTTCTAACAGAGCGAGATCAGTATTATGAACAATTGCCAAAGCAACACATAAGCTAAGTACAGGCCAAAAAAATATAATCCAATGCATACGGGTAAAAAAGATAATATCATTAGGATTGTTATTATTCTGTTTTTCAAACATTAGTTTCCACCTATAGTCCTGAGTGTTTTGCTAAAAATTATGATATTCCATTTAACATGAATTTGCTATTCTATACTTATCTTATTAAAAATTTCCAAATTAAAATGCGTTCTATCAGCCATTGCCTCAACAAACAACTTGCCGAGATTTGTCAACGTTCTTTTCAACTCGAAGAACTTTCTCATAAAGTAAAACAATTACTTCCAGAAAATTTAGGCAAAGAATGTTATGTGGGGAGTTTTAATAAGGGTTGCTTAGTACTCACCACTACCAATGCTGTATGGGCAACACAATTGCGTTATGCTCTCCCAGAACTGCGTGATCGTCTGCGTAAAGAGGCTGGCCTTTATCAACTGTTGTCAATCAAAGTAGCTGTCAGTACACCAATTTTTCAACATGAAAAATCGATTCAACCCCAAAAAAATGAATTATCAGAGAAAGCTAAAGCTACCATTGTTCATGAAAGTCAGCAGTGCACGTATGAACCATTACAAAAAGCATTATTACGTTTAGCAGATCATGATGATTAATCAATAAGTGATAATAAAAAGCATCTGTCCAGTGGAAAACGCTGGCTCTAGCGAACTTATTATCAAAACAGCTTTTTCTTATCTGTGCAATATTTAATGCATCGCTATCTCTAGCTAGGCTTTATTCCGCCCAGGTTCTCTTCTACTTTAAGCTCGATATCCTGATTTTCTTTCTTAATCCCCATTAATTTTTGTTTGATATTTTCAAAACGACTGCGAGCTCCTTGCAATTCGTTTGCCTGAACATCTTCCATCGCTTTTAAGAGCATACTTTGTACTAACTTATCACATCTTGAATTAGGTTTCACCTTATCAGGATTTGCGTGACCGAAAATTTCCTTACTAGCGCTTTTTAGATCCTTGCAAGTCAGCTCCTGAGTATCAAAATAAATTTTATCTATAAGCGAGTGCATGTGCCTCACGGTAGTTTCTACCCATTTTATTTCTGGTTTGTAATCATGCAATCTCGCCTCATCAATGCGAATGCAAAGGTCGTCTACCACATGGTTAAGAAGATTCATTACCTCAAAATGTTGATTAGGATCTAATTTGTTGATACTTGCTTTTAAATTAAAAAGATCAGAATGTTCAGTAAGAACTTTTAATGTTATTGCATAAGGATGGCAAGCATGAGTTCCAGGGAGTTCAACAATATCAGCAAATTGCTCCAAATCCACTTTGCTATTAATGTCAAAAGCCAATAATTGCGGATTATTTTGTTTTTTGACATCATGAACTTGTTTTAATTGATCATCAAACAATATGCCTATAGCATTCTCATGCTCTTTGCTTTCGTTTTGATATTGGGTAAGAAGCTCTTGCATCTTTGCACCTTTAAGTCCAGCTGGGGCTCTGGCAATTTGTTTAATCGTTATATTTTCTTCATGGACTAAACGTTGCAGTATGTCCATTGTAGGTAAGGTTCCTAGTTTGATATTTTTTAGGGCGGGCTCTACAATCTCAGGACGTGCTGTAAGGATAATAATGTCATAGCCTTTCTCTTGAGCCCACTTCATGTACTCCTTTAATGAACTTCTAATATTGCTCTCAGTATTTCGCCACCCATATAAAGGATTTTTATCTATTTTTTCTACTAAAGTAGTTCCATCAATATCAATGGCAATAAATCCCAATTTTGAACTCATATTTACTCTCTCACTAGCAAAAAATCTGCTAAATTAATTTATATTAATTATATTTAATCAATATGATTAATATTAATCCAATTAATTATATTTATATGAGTTATAAAATTTTTAGATAACAAAGAATTCCGTATGATTTAAAATCTATAAATTCACAACCAAAAGCATGGAGCGCTCACCAAAAAAATTAATAAATATTATGTTTAGGGATAATCATAAATTCCTTTTCCTCACTTAGTATTTTTTATTTTAAAGTAAAAAAATAAAAAAAGTATCATGAAATAAATAAATAATGGCTTAATAAAAATATTAAATATTAAAATTATGTGGAAGAACAAACTGTTTGAATTCCATAACATTTTATAGAACGTAAAAGTACCTAATGGCTGATAGGGTTTTACATATAACAGTACTGCAACTTGCTTAATAATAAAGAAACTAAGTATGGCGCACAGAAAAGCAATTATATGCCTCACTGAATAAAAAACATCAAACCATACTTTTCTTTTCATTGAGCTTCCTGCGATTAATTATACTCTTTTTATTATATCCTCTCCATTGCATGAAATATTGGAATAATTAGGCAAGTCTCTACTTATTTTGAAAATACTCAGACCTATGTCGAAAGTGCAACGAACTAATTAGCTGGTAGACAATCGTACTAACTTGTTTCTACGAAAGCTTTTTCAAATCGACGCGATACCCATTCTGCACCAAGATAAGTAAAACAATCTTGCAAATAATCAGTTAACTCATCTTCTTCTATAATATGCTCAAAGCCTACAGGTTCTATGTCATGATGAAAATAGGCCCCAAAATAATGCATTGAAAAATCTACATAATCGCGAGTATGTAAAATAAAAGCGTGCCACAGATCATCAAGAAGCAGTAAAGGACCAAAAAGATATGTTTTTTTACCCAGTTTTGCTCTTTGATCGTTTAACCACATCCAAGACAATAAATCAGTGAATAATTCATTTACTTCTTGCACAGTAAATTCAGGACGGTGATAACAAAAATACGTTACCACCGCCTTATTTTGATAAAGTAATAGGTCCGATAAAGCTATCTTATTATCCACAACATGTTTTCTTAGTACTTGGTTTTTGAGTAACATATCGTACAATACGGCAAATCATTTCTTCTTTAGTCATTATTATCTCCTAAAAAGTTAACATTCAACCAAATTGTAATTCATTTATTGCATTGAAACATTAGAATATTCACTTCATAACTTACCAGATCACACAACGGTTTTTATTCACCATAGGACTATCATTAGATAAATGAAAAGCTTTTTGGAATTGTGGAATATTAGCTAAACTTCCATTCACTCTATATTGAGCGGGAGGATGAGGATCGGTAGTAATTTGATTTCTTAATTGTTGCGGCCTAATATTCATTGCCCAAACATGTGCTGTGGCTAAAAAGAATTGTTGATCCGGAGTCATACCAGCGATTGTAGGTGCATTTTTATATTCCTTAGAATGTTGGAATGCTCTATAAGCCAAGATAATACCTCCTAAATCAGCAGTAGCTTCTCCTACAACCAATTTCCCTTGTACATGTAAATCATCGACAACATAATTCGAATATTGATTTACAATGCATTGTGTGGCAGCTTGGAACTTCGCCAAATCACTAGGTGTCCACCAATTTTTTAAATTGCCATAACCGTCAAATTGTGCCCCTTGATCATCAAATCCATGAGTCATCTCATGTCCCATGACAAAACCTATCGCGCCATAATTCACTGCTGCTGGAGCATTAGGAGAAAAAAATGGAGATTGCAGAATTCCTGCTGGAATATTCAGATTATTCATGGAGGGATCATAATACGCATTAATCGTTTGTGGCGTCATTGCCCACTCAGTTCTGTCTATAGGCTTTCCTATTTTATTAAGATCACGATTTGTTAAAAACTCATTGGCTCTAATAACATTTAATACATAGGGTCCCCGATTAACCTCCAACTTAGAATAATCCCACCATTTAGAAGGATATCCTACTCGTTCCTCCATTAAATCCAATTTTTTCAAAGCAGCTTTGCGAGTAGCTGGGGTCATCCATGATAAAGTATTAATGTCTTCACGCAAAACTGTACGAATATTCTTAAGGATGTCCAAGGCTTGCTTTTTATCCTCTGGAGAAAAATAGTGATCCACGTACATCTTACCAATAGCAAAACCTAAAGCAGCATTTTCTGTGCCTACAACACGTTTCCATCTCGGTAATATTTTCTCTGCTCCAGTAAGTACTGAAACCATTTTAAAATTTTGATCCACAAAAGGCTTAGATAAATAAGAAGCAAAAGAATCAATCAAATGCCAACGCAAATACGTTTTCCAGTCTTCTAAAGAAATTGTATTTAATTGTTTACTCATATCCTTGAAAAAAACTGGCATTGCCATATTGACACTCTTAAGGTTATCTTGCCCCATAGCTCTAAAATATGCAGGCCAAGAAAAGTTTGGAGTCAATTGTGCTAATTGAGTTAAGTCCATAATATGATAAATTGCATGAGGGTCACGTTGTTCCACTTGAGACATAGAAACTTTAGCCATTTGCGTTTCTAGTTTCATTACCGTATTGGCCTCAATTACTGCTTTATCTGGGGCATCTCCTAATAATTCAAACATCTTAGCAACGTGATTCACATATGCATCACGAATTTGTTTGAATTTAGCATTATCTTTTAAATAATAATCACGATCGGGTAAACTTAAGCCTCCTTGAACTAAGGCCCCTATCATTTCACTACTATTTTTAAAATCTTGCATACTTCCAAAATCAAAAAAGACATCAACACCTATTTGATGTAAATGAGCTATCTCATTTTGTAAATTAGTTAGATTTTTCAAATTATTGATACGATCAAATTCGGGCTGTAAGGGTTTAATACCTAATTGATTGATACTTTCTTCATCCATGCCACTGTAATAAAAATCCCCAACTTTTTGTTCAATGCTACCTGGCTTTGCCTTGGTATCTTTAGCTGCATTAATGAGCATTTGATGAATAATATTCTGGACTTTCTCGCTGATAATATTAAAACTTCCCCAACTTGAATAATCAGGGGGAATAGGATTATTTTTTTGCCAATTACCATTAGCATAAGAATAAAAATCTTGGCTAGGTGAGATATTGGTATTTAACCAATTCATATGAAGTGCTTCTTCAGCGGTGCTTTTCTGAGGTTCAGTACTTGCAGCAAAAATTGATGAACTACATACCAAAGCAAAAATAAGACTGACATTAAGTCTCATGACAGAACTCTCCTTTGTAACGGCCTCCTATTACGCCTCGATAGGATAAAATTCTGCTTGCATTGCAGGAAGATACTCCTCTGTATCAAAATAAGTATATTCCCAAGCATCTTTTCTGACCATTAATTCACGCAATAATCTATTATTCAATTCATGACCTGATTTATAACCTTCGAAAGCACCAATTAGGCTAGAGCCTAACAAATAAAGGTCACCAATTGCATCTAAAACTTTATGAGAAACAAATTCTGATTCAAAACGAAGCCCATCATCATTAAGAACACGATAATCATCAACTACTATGGCATTATCTAAACTACCACCTTTCGCTAAATCGCATTCTCTTAATTTCTCATAATCAGAAAGAAAACCAAAAGTCCGTGCACGACATACTTCTTTCACATACGAAGTTGCAGAGAAATCAAAGCTTACTGTTTGCGGCTTATCATTAAACGCTGGATGATCAAAATCTATAGTAAAAGTAATTTTATATCCATTATAAGGATAGAATTGAACAAACTTTTCATTATCTTCCACACGAATGGGCTTAAGAATACGAATGTATTTTTTAGGCGCATTTTGCTCACGAATACCAGCTGATTGAATCAAAAAAACAAAAGGAGCAGCACTACCATCCATAATAGGTAGCTCAGGACCATTCACATCAATATAAGCATTGTCGATGCCTAAACCTGCTAAGGCAGAAAGCAAATGTTCTACAGTTGCAATCTTAATTGGTCCCTGATGTAAAGTAGTACATAGCATTGTATCACCAACATTTTCATAAGATGCTGGAATTTCAACTACAGGTTCAAGGTCTACTCGTCTAAAAACGATACCTGTATTCACGGGAGCTGGCCTCAAGGTTAAAAGCACTTTTTCGCCAGAATGCAATCCTACCCCTGTCGCTTGGATCACTTTTTTAGGAGTTCTTTGTTTTGTCATTCAGTGCTCACCTTGTTCCTCATGATATCAGTTTTTGTTTTTTACTTTGCGCGCAAAACTTCGCGATCCTATCAATATTTTACTATTTAGTCTAATTATTTTTGTATCAAAGACTTAAATTTCCTTCTCCTATACCACCACCCACTAAGTTTTATACATCGTTGCAAGCTCACTCGGCTTCGGTCATGTACTTATGTACACTCCCTCGCCTTCATTTACTTGCGCCTTGTCTAAAACCTAGTGAGTGGCGCTATATAACAAAAGAAGGAATTAAAATTATACCTCTTCTTGGCGACGCAAAAATGCAGGGATATCTAAATAATCTACATCAGGAACATGATCACTATTTTGTTTTGCAGTGGAAGACACATTTGTCTGAGCTTGTTTACGAACCACAGCAGGTCTATCAAATTGTTGGTAATCTAATGAACCATCGCTTCGTGTGGTTTCAAGTAAACGAGTACGATGGGATTGTTGTGGTTGTAATTGCTGATGACGTTGTCTTGCATCTCCCAAACCTGTCACAATAACAGTGACACGCATTTCATCAGTCATTTCAGGATCAATTACAGTTCCTACTACAACGGTTGCATCATCAGAAATAAACTCCTTAACTACATCGCCTACTTCTTCGAACTCACCAATTGACATGTCAAGTCCTGCGGTGATATTGACAAGGATGCCACGAGCTCCAGAGAAATTCACATCCTCCAGTAGAGGGGAGGCAATAGCAGCTTCAGCAGCTTGGCGTGCTCGTTGTTCACCTACAGCACTACCAGTACCCATCATTGCCATGCCCATTTCCGACATTACAGTACGAACATCTGCGAAGTCCACATTAATTAAACCTGGGCGAGTAATTAAATCAGATATTCCTTTTACTGCACCAAGCAAAACATTATTCGCTGCTTTAAAAGCATTAAGAAGACTAATATTTTTTCCCAGAACGCTAAGTAATTTGTTGTTAGGTATCGTGATCAGCGAATCAACATGTTCTGCCAACCGACGTATTCCTTCTTCAGCAGCCAATGCACGTTGTTTCCCTTCAAAAGAGAAAGGTTTGGTCACTACAGCAACAGTTAATATTCCCAATTCTTTAGCAATTTCCGCAAAAACAGGTGCCGCACCAGTTCCAGTGCCTCCTCCCATTCCTGCAGTGATGAAAACCATATCCGCACCACTTAAAATTTCTCGGATAAGATCTCTATCTTCTTCTGCTGCTTCTCGTCCAATTTGTGGGTTTGCACCAGCACCTAAACCTTTAGTAAGTTCATCCCCAAGTTGAATATGTATTTTTGCATTAGAGCCCTTTAGTGCCTGTGCATCAGTATTAGCACAAATAAACTCAACACCATCAATGTTCTCTGCGACCATATGTTCAACGGCATTACCGCCACCACCACCTACACCAACAACCTTAATTACAGCATTATTGGTATAATGTTGGCTTTCCATTAATTCAAACATAACCCCGCTCCCCCCATATGTTTATTCTTTATCTAATCCAGCAGTAATAACTATAATGAAAATCTGCTGAGTTAATTTAAAAAACTATTTTTAAAAATTACCTTGGAACCATTCTTTCATGCGTGCCCAGAAACTGCGAGTACTATCATTCATTGTGGGTACGCTGTAGTTTGATACGTACTGCTGTTGATAACCATGTAACAGTAATCCTACCCCTGTAGCAAAAGAAGGGTTTTCAGTTGCTTCAGCTAAACCCGATACTGAATGTGCAAAACCTTTTCTTACAGGCATTTCAAAACAGAGTTCTGCAAGCTCAATACCCCCTCGTACATTTGCAGCACCGCCAGTAAGCACAATACCTGCTGCCATTCTATCTTCAAAACCACTGCGACGTAATTCATTGCGAACCAAAGTAAACAACTCTTCATATCGTGCAGCAACCACCTCAGATAGAGCCGTAGCTGAAATTTTTCGCCCAGGCCTATCATTTACACTTGTCACCTCTAACATTTGATTTGCATTAGCTAATTCAGACAGGGCACAAGCATGATTCAGCTTAATGGCCTCAGCTGCTTTAGTGGGCGTACGTAAAGCCATAGCAATGTCATTAGTGACTTGATCTCCTGCAATAGGAATTACTGCAGTATGTTGAATTGCACCTTCAGAAAATATAGCTATATCTGTCGTTCCACCACCAATATCAATGAGACATACACCTAAATCTTTCTCATCTTCAGTAAGAACAGCATGACTTGAAGCCAATTGTTCAAGAATAATATCATTCACATCCAACCCACATCGGCGTACACACTTGACTATATTTTGTGCAGCACTTACTAGACCAGTAACGATATGCACGCGAGATTCAAGCCGTACTCCAGACATTCCTATAGGTTCTCGGATACTATTTTGGTGATCAATAATAAATTCTTGAGGTAAGACATGGAGAATTTTTTGATCTGCAGGAATTGCCACTGCTTTTGCAGCATCAATTACTCGCTCTACATCAGCCTGCGATACTTCCTTATCACGAATAGCCACTATCCCATGTGAATTCAAACTGCGAATGTGACTTCCTGCGATGCCCGCATAAACCGTCCGCACTTCGCATCCAGCCATGAGCTCCGCCTCTTGAACCGCACGTTGTATGGAGTTTACAGTAGCTTCTATATCCACAACAACACCGCGTTTTAAACCACGAGAGGGATGACGACCTATTCCGATAATTTCTATTGCACCATCAGAGGTTACTTCACCAATTAATGCAATCACTTTTGAAGTTCCGATGTCCAATCCAGTGATAATATTTTTTTCTATTTTTTTTGCCATTATCGTTCCGTTTGTTGTTTCCACTGCACCGCCATACCACGTGGATAACGCAGGTCCACGCTTGCCAACTGCTCTATTTTTTCAGCAAATACCGCAGGATATGCTTTACAAAAACGAAGCAATCGCGCTTCAAGTTCTTTCTTTCCTAAATATATCTTGATTCCATTGCCTAAAAGCAATATCCATGATTGGTTTTCTCTTAAATTTAGTCCAGCGGCTTTCACATCATACATTGACAATATCTTACTCAATTTTTTGTAAACTTGTAAGACGTCTACTTGTTGAGATATAGGACCTTTTAGGCGAGGAATATTTAGATCTTCAGGGACAGCGTCTTCATTAAATAATCGGCCATCCTCTGTCATTAAAGCATTATTCCAAATCGCAACTGGTTTTTTTTCAACAAGTTTTATTTTTAAAGTATCAGGCCAAATACGCTCAACACTCGCATTATCCACCCAACCTATCGCATTTAACTCATCTTGTAATTCACTTACTGGAAAAGTAAAAAAACTATTACTCAAATACTTTGATAATATATTTTCCAATTCCTGGTGAGTTACATGTTCATAATTCGCAGAAACTTTAACCGTAGTAATTGGAAAGCGTTCTGCATCCGACATATAATAATAACCTAAACGATAGGTTAAAAATATCGCACTTAAACTTAATACTAATAACCAACAAATATAACGCAAATTCCCGAAAACAACACTCCTATTTTTATCCATGACATTCATAGATAATTGGTTACTAAATGTCGACGACAGTTCTGGTGTACTATCGCAATGCGAATCAGTTCATCAAGCAAATCAGGATACGATAAACCACTTGCCTGCCATAATTTTGGATACATACTAATCGAAGTAAATCCTGGTAATGTGTTTACTTCATTAAAATAAATTGTCTCAGTTTTTTCATTAACAAAAAAATCGATACGTGCCATTCCCTTACATTTTAATCGAAGAAAGATATCTGCTGCTGCTTGCTTTAATTGTTCATACAAAGTTTGACTTAAAAGAGCAGGTATTATTAAATCAGTTTTTCCACTCTCCAAGTATTTTGCTGAATAAGAATAAAAACCATCAGGATGATTCACGCGAATTTCACCCGCAACACTGACTCTTGGCTTTCCTGCTGGAATAGTACTCTCAAGAACGGATAATTCAATCTCTCTCCCAGACACAAATGCTTCGACTAAGATTTCTTCGTCATAACGCAGAGCATCCTCTACAGCATTGATTAACTCAGCCATATTTTTTGCTTTATGTATTCCTACACTCGAGCCCATGGCGCAAGGTTTAACAAATAAAGGCCAACCAAATTCTGTAGCAACTTCTTGACAAAAACGTTGTCTTTCAGATGCAGAGGTATGCCACGACAAAAGCTTATAATTCGCTGATTTTAGGCCATTAATACAAACGATACGCCTTGCCATATCCTTATCCATGCCAATGGCAGAAGAAAGCACGTCACAACCGACGTAGGCAACTCCTGATAACTCAAGCATTCCTTGTAAACAACCATCTTCATATAAAGGCCCATGTACTATAGGAAAAACAATATCTGCATCAACAGATAAACGTCCATCAATAAGTAAGCCTGCTAAAGGTTTTGAGTTTTCAGTGACTACCGGAAGTCTTTCTTTGCTTGCTAATAAATCTTGGTACTGGTGTTGATGAAATAATCCATCTTTATCCATAGCAATAGGAATAATATTGTATTTTTTAGCATCTAAATGCGCTAAAACAGATGCTGCTGAAATCAATGAAATTTCATGCTCTCCAGATTTTCCACCATAAAGCAGAACCAGGTTGATAAGCTTAGACATTAATAATCTCCAATAATATGTACTTCGCGCATCAACTCAATTGTTGTCTGCTCACGAACTTTAGTTTGTACTAAATGAATCAATGCTTCAATATCAGCTGCAATTGCTGATCCTTGATGATTGATAATAAAATTGGCATGCTTTTGAGAAACTACTGCCCCACCTATTGTGAATCCTTTCAACCCACAAGATTCAATCAATCGAGCAGCATAATTGCCAGAAGGATTTCTAAACACTGACCCACAGTTATATTCATTGGTAGGCTGCGTATTTGCCCGATGAGCTAACAAATCCTTTATCATTTGCAAAGAAGTTTCTTTAGTACCGGGATTAAGCTTAAAGGTCGCCGAAACGAACCACTCCTCCGGAGGCGCTAAAACATGGCGATAAGCAACTTCATACTCTTCAGGTTTACGAGTCCTGATTTCACCTCTTCGCGTCATGGTCTGCAATTCTACTACAAATTGCCAAGTTTCACCGCCATGACAACCGGCATTCATCCGTAAAGCCCCTCCCATCGTCCCAGGAATTCCTGCCCAAAACTCACCACCCGACATGTCATTGCGTGCACAGAAACGTGCCATGCTCGCGCAAGATACCCCTGCATCTACTTTAACTGTCTGAGCATCCACAAGTGAAATTTCTTTTAAACATCCTTGAGTAAGAATAACCGTTCCGGAGAAACCACCATCTCGAATTAAAGAATTAGAACCCAGTCCTAACCATAACAAAGGCTCTGTTTCAGGAAGCTGGCAAAGAAATAACGACAAATCAGCAATATTTGCCGGTTTATAAAGCTTGGCGGCAGGTCCCCCAACACGCCAGGTAGTATATTCCGCCAAAGGCTCGTTATAAAGCAATGCACCTTGTAGTTTCTCTGTAAGGTCACAATTATTCTCTATGGTACTCATTTTGTTCTCATAATTCTTGCATCAAGTTCACCGCAATTTGTCCGATACTTCCAGCGCCTTGCATCAGTATTACATCACCCTCTTTAACCGATTGATCTAAACTTCTTTTCAGAGATTGTTCATCCACTAAAGTAACTTTTTTGTCCTTGTTTCTTATTTTTTGTGCCAGAATTTCACTACTTACACCAGGAATTTCAGACTCTCCTGCAGAGTAAATGTCAAACAAAAACAATTCGTCAGCAAGACTTAGTACATCAACAAATTGATCATGTAACGATTGGGTTCGTGTAT
The DNA here is from genome assembly GCF_900452415.1 of Legionella cincinnatiensis. Classification (NCBI taxonomy): domain Bacteria; kingdom Pseudomonadati; phylum Pseudomonadota; class Gammaproteobacteria; order Legionellales; family Legionellaceae; genus Legionella; species Legionella cincinnatiensis. Next base: position 3,179,334 of record NZ_UGNX01000001.1, read on the forward strand.
AACGATGTGGTTGAAATACATGTACTAAACGCTTATTTGGCCATACATGACGAAATGCATCTATGGTTGATAGAATTTCTTGAGGATGATGCCCGTAATCATCAACAACAATAGCAGATCCCTTCTCAAACTTTTTCTCGCCTAACATTTGGAAACGGCGACCCACACCCTGAAATTTTTCCAAAGCTCGAATAATAGAAGTATCGTCAACACCTAGTTGTGTAGCAATTGCAATTGAAGCTAAGGCATTTAATACATTATGACGGCCTGGATACTGAAATTGAATTTTTAATGGAGAATAAGATTTTGGACGAATGGCCGTGAACTCACTAAGAAGTTCGTTTTGCGTCCAATTTACCGCACGATAATGAGCTTCTTCTGCAAATCCATAAGTTAACGTAGGTCTCTCAATAACCGGTAAGATTTTGCGCACTTCAGGATCATCAATACATACCACAGCCAAACCATAGAAAGGTAAATGATGCAAAAACTCAAGAAAGGTAGTTCTTAATTTTTCAAAATTGTTTTCATAAGTTCCCATATGATCTGCGTCAATATTAGTCACTATTGCCATCATAGGTTTTAAGAATAAAAATGATGCATCACTTTCATCTGCTTCAACAACAAAGTAAGGAGACTGGCCAAGTTGAGCATTCACCCCCAAGCTATTCAATTTTCCGCCAATTACAAAGCTTGGATCCAATCCTCCTTCAGCGAGAACACTACTTACCAAGCTTGTAGTTGTTGTTTTACCATGAGTTCCAGCTACAGCGATACCATGTCGAAAACGCATAAGCTCCGCAAGCATTGCCGCTCGTGGAATAACCGGAATCATTTGTTCGCGTGCGGCTACTATTTCAGGATTATCCAACTCCACAGCTGAAGAACGAACTACAACATCAGCTCCTTTTATGTGTTCTGCTTTATGCCCTAAATAAACAGGAACCCCCAAAGATTTTAATCTTTGTACTGTACTCCCTTCACCTAAATCTGAGCCTGTAATGCGATATCCTTGATTGTGTAAAACCTCAGCAATTCCACACATACCAACACCACCAATCCCAACAAAATGTATTTGCTCTACGCAACCCATCCGTGAAGATATAAATTGTCCCGAATTGCTCACAACTCCCCCTTATGTTGACCTAAACTTACCCTCAAATAAGTATTATTTCTGATGGGATATTTAGGTTGATAGCGGCCTCAACCCAAGAGCCTGCCAACGATTCTCATGATCAATGCGCAATAATAACGCAATTACAACACAATTGATAACCATACTAGCACCACCGTAACTCATCAGTGGCAAAGTTAATCCCTTTGTGGGTAACAAACCCGAGTTAACCCCCATATTAATAGCTGCTTGTAAACCCAGCCAAAAGGTTAATCCGTACGCTGTATACGAAGCAAACAATCGCTCCTGTATATAAGCATTGTAGGCAATGGTCAAACCTCTAATTACTAAAATACTGTATAAAGTCATAACCATTAAAATACCTACCAAACCTAATTCTTCTGCCAAAACAGCAAATAAGAAGTCAGTATGTGCTTCAGGCAGATATAATAATTTTTGGATACTTTCCCCTAAACCAGTTCCAAACCAACCACCTCGTCCGAATGCAATTAAAGACTGGGTCAACTGATATCCACTATTATATTGGTCTGCCCAAGGATCTAAAAATGCGGTCAGACGAGCAACTCGATAAGGGGACGAAACTGCCAAAAAGGCTAATGCTCCCATTACGACTAACATCAAACCTATATAATAGCGTAATTTTACCCCTGCTAAAAACAGCATAGCCATCACTGTCCCTGAAATCACAACAGTAGCTCCAAAATCAGGTTCCAGTAGTAACAATAGTGATACCACTCCTAAAATAACCATAGGCTTAATAAAGCCCAAAATGCTACTACTCACCGCTTTTTGCTGACGAACCAAATAGCCCGCCAAATAAAAAATCATAGTGAGCTTAGCTAATTCAGAAACTTGAACGCCTATAGGTCCTAATGCCAACCATCGCCTACTCCCATTGACTGAACGACCAATTCCGGGAACCAATACAATCAGCAACATGAGCAAACATATCATCAGCATTGGCATGCTAATACGCTCCCAAACACTACTATCGGTTCTAACAATCACTAAAGCAACAATTAAACCTGCAGCTAAATAACACACTTGACGAATCAAAAAATGAAACGGTTGATGAAAATATTTGGTAGAAATCATGACTGAACTTGAGGCGACCATCATAAGCCCAATAATCAACAAACCAATAACGACACTAATCAGCCATTTATCATAAAGCGAAATAGGTTTGCTGACAGGTTTACCCCTTTGATTCACATGTCTTGGTCGCATCGACTTATAACCCGTTTACTAAAGAAGCAAAAGCCTCGCCTCGATGATTAAAATCGCGAAACATATCCAAACTAGCGCACGCAGGAGATAATAAAACAACATCACCAGGTTTTGCCTGTAACTTAGCAACTTCGACAGCATTATCTAATGAGGAGGCGCGTGATATTGGAACTACATCCGCCAATGCAGCCTCTATTTTATCTGCATCTTCGCCAATTAAAATAATGGATCTTACAAAATCAGCTATTGGTTGAGCCAGTTCCCTAAAATCGGCTCCTTTTCCTTGCCCACCGGCAATAAGTACAATCTTTCCTTGCATAGAACCTCCTATTCCATTAATTGCAGAGATTGTTGCACCAATATTTGTCCCTTTTGAATCATTTATCCAATCTACGCCATCCAGAATTCGCACCCATTGACAACGATGAGGTAACCCCGAAAATGTAGTTAATACCTCAATAATGTGTTGCTGAGTAATACCTGCTGTATCAGCTAAAGCACAGGCAGCAAGTGCATTAAACCAGTTATGCACTCCCTTGATTAATACAGACTCAACGGGCAAAAAGCAAGTATGGCCCTTTGCCAAGTATATTTTATTCTCTTGCTGAATTAAACCCCAATTGTTTTTTTCAGGAGCATCTTTACCAAAAGAAATTCGATTAACCTCTTCTCTCAAAAAACGTTTTTCATTTTCTCCTTCGTCCCAGAGAGGCCCTTGAGGGGTGGATGAAGGGGTATTAGTGCGGCGGTCTTGGCTGATGTTTGCCTCACCATGACTAGAGACTATAGGAACAGTATGAAGATCATCGCGATTAAATAACGCGACTTGTGCTTTATGGTAAATTCGTTGCTTAGCTTGGATATAGGCCTCCATAGTGTGATGCCTATCCAAATGATCGGGGGTCACGTTTAAAATAGTAGCGGCAATCGGCTCTAATGAATAAGTTAAATCCAATTGAAAGCTTGACAACTCCAAAACCCAAAGATCATATTGATGCTCATCATCAAGCATGTCAAGAACTGGTGTTCCAATATTCCCAGCAACAGCAACTTTATATCCTGCAGCCTTAGCCATTTCTCCCACTAAAGTAGTGACCGTTGATTTTCCATTAGTTCCAGTAATTGCTATGACTGGGGCATGAATCTCACGAGCCAGACATTCTATATCACCATAAATAGCTACGCCTGCCTTCATGGCCTTCTTTAAAAAAGGCGTGTCTAAGGACAAGCCTGGGCTTGCAATAATATCTGAGAGTTGATGGATTATTTCATCGGGAATATCTTGGACATAAAGAGAGACATTTGGAAACTCTCGAGTAAACTCAGCAATACTCGGAGCTTGGGCACGTGTATCAAAAGCAATAAATGGTTTATTATTTCTACGTAAATACCGTGCTACTGATAAACCAGTTTTACCCAAACCTGCAATTAAATACAACGGAGGATTCATGAGTGCACCTTTTTATCGAAGTTTTAAAGTCGCTAATCCGCATAAAACAAACACTACAGTAATAATCCAAAATCTGACAATTATTTTTGGCTCTGACCATCCTTTTAATTCAAAATGGTGATGTAAAGGTGCCATTCGAAATAATCGTTTACCATGAGTGTACTTGAAATATCCTACTTGCAAAATGACAGAGATTGTCTCAATAACAAACAAACCACCCATCATTAATAAAACCAACTCTTCTCGAATCACTACAGCAACAATACCTAGCGCAGCCCCTAAGGCTAAAGAACCTACATCCCCCATAAATACTTGAGCAGGATAACTGTTATACCAAAGAAAACCAAGGCCTGCACCAACAATTGAAGAACAAAAAATGGTTAACTCTCCGGTATTAGGGACATAGGGGATACCCAAATAAGGTGCATAGACTGCATTGCTTGACGCGTACGCAAATATCCCTAAAGCTCCAGCAACCATGACTATGGGCATAATCGCTAATCCATCTAATCCATCAGTCAAATTCACTGCATTAGAACTTCCCACAATAACAAAATAACCTAGAACAGGAAAAAATATACCCAAACCTATAGTCAACGATTTAAAAAAAGGCACCGTTAACTGTGTATGTACAGGTAAAGCTGCATGCATATACAAATAAATTACTGCGATTAGTGCCACTACTGATTGCCAAAAATATTTCCAACGTGCAGGTAAGCCTTTACTGTTTTTTAGTACTAGTTTGCGATAATCATCAACCCAGCCAACAATTCCATTTCCTAAAGTCACTAAAAGAACAAGCCATAAACTGGGCTGTTGCAAATCGCCCCATAACAAGCAACTCACCGTAACTGCTAATAAAATCAACACTCCTCCCATAGTTGGAGTGCCTGCTTTGGATAAATGTGATTGAGGTCCATCATCTCGTACCATCTGACCTATCTGCAAGCCACGTAACCAACGAATCATAATAGGACCACACACTAATCCTACTATAAGAGCAGTTAAAGAAGCTAAAATAGATCTAAAAGTCAGGTATTGAAAAACTCGTAACGCATGATATTGTCCTTGAAATAACTGCGTTAGCCAGTAAAGCATAAATTGTTCCTCTCGTTAGTGCCAATGATGAGTTCTTATTTTAAATAATGCCCAACAGGTTAATGGGCCAAAAAGTGGCCAAGCATACCATAAACATACAATCCATTCAGCATTCTGTAAAAAAATTCTTGAACCCGTAATTCAATACATTCAATAGACCACTCGCATAACAGCATCTTTTGCCTAATTATGGCGTTGTAAGTGTTTCTGCGGTACATATTTACTCTTAAATATAAACCTCAGCAATGCTTACCCCTTTGCACCCAGACAAAATCGACTAGTAGTGCAAGCCGTCTCATGATGAACGGATTCAAACACAATTTAATTTATACAAGCTGATGTACAATTTTTTCCATGGCACTAGAACGAGATCCTTTAACCAAAACCACAGTGTCAGCTGATAATTTTCCAACTAGATTTTGTACAAGCTGTTCTTGGCTAGCAAAATACTCACCACCAACTCCAAATGCCTCAGCAGCTAATCTGCTCTTAGAACCACAACAAAGGAGTTGATCAATGCCCAAACGACGTGCAGCAATCCCAACTTCTTGATGATGTTGAGTCGCCCACTCCCCTAATTCTCCCATGTCACCAAACACAAAAATTTTTTTCCCGGGGCGCTCTGCTAATACTTCTAACGCAACCAAAACTGAGCGTAAATTTGCATTATAAGTATCATCAATTACTGTAGATTGATTTTTTCCAGCAAGAACAGTCAAGCGGCTTTTTACTCCGCCAAAGAGGTTCAACCCTTGTTGAATCTCTTTGGCGGAAATACCGATAGCATGACAACAAGCAGCTGCAGCTAATGCATTACGAACATTATGTAAGCCAGGGACTTTTAAGTGAATATCTGCTCGCCCATTAGGAACTATTAAAGAAAACTGTCCACAACCTTGGGTATCTAACTGGACATCTTGGGCATAAATATCTGCAGGATGTTCTATAGAGAAACGAAGTACTTTTTTATCCAGCAACAATTCATCCCAGAAATGTGCATAAGCGTCATCATCATTGACTACCGCAGTCCCCGCGGAAGATAAACCTTGATGTATTTCTCCTTTAGCGCGGGCCACACCATCTATAGAACCAAAACCTTCCACATGCGCTGGAGCAATGTTATTAATTAAAGTAACATCAGGATGAACAATTGCCACCGTATGCGCAATTTCACCTGGATGATTTGCCCCTAATTCAAAAACGGCATAACGATGTTGACTGTTGAGCTGAAAAACACTTAATGGGGCGCCAATATGATTATTGAGATTTCCTTTGGTAGAATGCGAGGGGAAAGGCAAAATAGCAGCAATCATTTCTTTTGTGGTAGTTTTCCCATTAGAACCAGTAAGCGCAATAACTGGACAATGTATATTTTGTCGGTGCGCAGCTGCTATCTTAGCCAATGCTTGAATTGGATCAGGAACAACAAACTGGGGGATATGTACTCCATCTACTATGTGGCTCACTATGGCAGCTACTGCACCGCGAGCTTCAGCTTCTTTAATAAAATCATGACCATCAAAACGCTCTCCACGAATAGCAATAAATAAATTACCCGATTTGAGTTCGCGACTATCAATACAAATACCAGTAAGTTCAGTATTAATCTGGCATGATTGGGCAAGTAATGCAGCAACTGTATTTAGATTCATAATAATAAGGCATGGCTAAAACTCTAGTGTACTAACACTTGAGCTTAGAGTTCAAGGGGAATAATAGTATAAATTATTGCACAAAAATACCCAGCATTGACATTTAGAGGATTGCTGTAAGTTGGGCTTCGCACAGAAGAGCGTAGCCCAACCTTGTATTTCAAGGTCAAGAGGATAAAGCCACCGATTCAAAAGATGGATTTATTTGTAATGACTGATAATAACGAGAAATTCGCTCTTCTGTTAACGGCTTACGTCGATCGTCCAGCAAATGCGCATCTAACTCTTCACTTAACTGTCGCGCAGTTTCTAACATAACCGCCAATCGTTCTTTATCAATACCTGAATTTTTTGAAGAGTGCATATATAAACATAAACCACGTACACTAAAAGCACCTATATTTTGTAAGTCAAAAACCCCTGTTGCTGTTGCTGCTGCTAAACTAAACAATACCGGCCCCTGACCATTTGAGAACTGATGGCGATGGAATAAATGTCCTTCACCAAAGCGTAAACCAACTGCTAAAACTGTTTGTAACAACTCATACCCAGCAAATTGCCTATTTTCCTTTGCAAGCAGAAATATCATTAAAGTAGAAGAAACATCATCTTTTGATGTCGTTTGTATTTCTGTTTTTGGTTCTGGTTTAGCGTCAATTTTTAATTTGACTTCATTTTCAGCATCTTCTGGCAACAAACGAGGAGATGAAGCCTTTTCAGTAGACTTTTTAATTAATTGCAAATCCTCATTTTTTTCTACTTTATTCTCTAAACCAGAAGTTACATTGACTTTACGTACAGCAATGATGTCATCATTAAAATTCTGCGCACCAGCTGCATTCTTCTCGGATACTCCCAGACTGGGTTGGTAACGTTCTGGACTTAAGCTCTGTTTTCGAGCCTTCATTAAGCGCCAAATTGCTACAATGACACCAATCAACAACAGGACATTAAGAATTAAACTCCAATTTGCCTGCATCATCTACTCCATCGCCAAAGCTTGTGTTACATCAACCGCAACCAAGCGAGATACCCCAGGTTCACGCATAGTTACCCCAATCAAATGATCCGCTAACTCCATCGTAACTTTATTGTGTGTTATAAAGAGAAATTGCACAAATTGTGACATTTCTTTCACCAAAGTGCAAAAACGCCCCACATTTACATCATCTAAAGGTGCATCTACTTCATCCAACATACAAAATGGTGAAGGATTTAACTGAAAAATAGCAAATACCAATGCTACTGCAGTCATTGCCTTCTCCCCTCCAGATAACAAATGAATCGTACTATTGCGTTTTCCTGGAGGTTGTGCCATTACTACAATACCAGCTTCCAACAGATTATCACAAGTTAATTCAAGCTGTGCTCTTCCCCCACCAAACAGCCGTGGGAAAAGTGCTTTAAATGAGGTATTTACTTCCTCAAAAGTATTTTCCAATCGCAATCGGGTTTCTTTGTCCATCTTTTCAATGGCAGATTCCAGAGTTGCCAAAGCTTGGCTTAAATCATTATATTGTTCGTCTAAATATATTTTACGTTGCTGCTCAGTAGCAAACTCCTCAATTGCCGCTAGATTAATTGCCCCTAAACGTTTAATTTTCTCTGCAAGAGCAATTAATTCATCTTCACGTATGCTTTGGGTTATACCCTTTGGTATCTGCTCTAATACGACTTGGGCTCGTAATTCAGACTCCTCTAATGATTCTTGTACTGAGCTTGCTCGCACTGCTAAAGCTTGCTCTTCCATACGAACTTGTGCGATGAGCTCCTGAATGCGTTTGACCTCAAAATCACAGTTTAAAATATTTTTCTCACAATCTTCAAGCTCCATTCTCAACTGTAACAATTGCTCTCTGCTTAACGTTAATTGTGACTCTAACTCGCTATGTTTTTGTAATTGTTGTGCTAGTTGACCTTTAAGTTCTATTCCTGGTTCTTCAGTTTGCAAACAAAGCAACGCTATATGCTCAAGACGTTCTTGCAAAATATCTAAACGTTCTTTTTCTCTCTGAATACGCTCTTCAAGCTGTTGCATTTTGTTTTTTTCTCGATCATATTCCAGCTCTGCATGATGCAGCTGAAATCGAGATTCTTCTACTTGTTTCTTTTTTAATGTTAAGCCATCTAACCATGCTTGTTTTTCGCATAAACATTCTTCTTGTCGCTGCTCATATTCACGACATTGCTCTTCTAAGGAATGCAATTTTTCTTTGATATGACATTGTTCAGCTGCAGTTTCTTCCAGAATAAATTGCAACTCCTCACATTCTGCAGTTAAAGTAATTACTTGTTTTTCTGCATGAAAAATCGCTTGTTCATTACTACTTAGCGCTGAACTATTTGTCCTTAATGCTTCATTACTAGCATTGACATTGAGCTGTTGCAATTCAACATCTTTTAAACCCTTTTGTAATTCTAGATGAGTATGATCACGTTCTGCTCTTAGCACATCTATCCTTTGTTGTAACTCTTGAACGAGCAATGACAAATCTCCGATTTTTTGTTGGCGTACCAAAAAACCTACATCATCTTGTTCTCCAGAATTAACAAATTTTACCCATCCTTGTCCCAACCAAAAACCTTCTGGAGTAATAATCGATTGATATTCCTCTAATTCAGGCAACCAGCTTAATGCTTCGTCAAAATGTTCAGCCGTATAAATATGTTCTAATGGAGATACATTTGCAGGTATTGGTCCATATATTTTATCCATAAGACGTGGACGAGCATTAGACTGAGTGCTTCTATTTCTCAAAGTAACAACGCATTCACCCTGGCGTTCACAATTTGCGCGTTGCGGCCATAGTTCATCAAAAGTTTCTAAAACATAGGCATGCAATGTTTCATTCAATACTCGCTCACACGCAGTTTGCCATTTACTCTCGACCTGTAAAACATCCATTAATCGTGGTTTTTCAAACCACTCTTGAATGCCTTTTTTATTTTTTTTCACACCTTGTCGCGCCGCACGTTGAGCTGCCGTTAATGCAGCATGCTCCGTATTCGCTCGATGAAAATCATCTTGCACGCCATGTAACTGCTGCTCGATTTCTTGTAACTTAGTACGTAATTGCTCTGTATTTTCTTGGCTTTGACTTAATTGGCGTTCATCAAACTCTTGATCGGCAACGAGCTTAATACGTTGGTCTTGTAGTTTTTTTTGTACCTGTTGCAATTCGCTTACAGAGATAGATTCTTGCTCTAATTTAAGTTTTTCTAGTCTTAAAAGCGTTTGTTGATACTTTTCTTCTAAATGCTGTGCTTGCACTTGGGCCACTTGAAATTCTCTTTTTAGATTGTTGGCATGCGTTTGAACTTCTTGCCACTGTAGCTCCCATTGTGTCTGCTGTTTTTGATTTTGTTGGTAATCGACATCTTGCTCCTTAAATTGAACGCCTAATTGTTCAAGCTTCTCTGCTAAGTTTTGAGCATTCTGTTGGCAACAAAGCAAATCTTCTTTATCCTGTTGCCATTGTTCCGCAATAGCCTGCCAATCCGCTTGCATTTGCTGTTGGTCTTGCTCCAAGCGTTTCTTCTCGCGTATTTGTTGCTGGATGGTTTCTTCCAAACGTGCAATTTCAGTACCTAATTGGTAAAAACTGGCTTGAATTTGTTGGGTTTGCTCATCTACATCATAAATTTTTTCATTTAAAATAATACGTTCTTTATTCACTTTGGTGAGTGCACTTTGTTGCTGCTCATAATGCACTGCCAAATCCTGTAGTTGCTGCTGTTTTGCTTCTTGTTGACTGACCAAATCTTGCCATTTAAGTGCCAAAATCTCTGCACGACATAAGTGTTCTTCATCTTTAAGAATGAGATAACGTTCTGCTGCTTTGGCTTGTCGCTCCAAACGTTGTAATTGTTTGTCTAATTCATCGCGAATGTCTGCTACTCGAGTCAAATTTTCACGTGTATGAGCAATACGTTGCAAAGTCTCACGCCGACGTTCTTTATACTTAGAAACTCCAGCAGCCTCCTCAAGAAAAACCCTTAGCTCCTCAGGTTTCGCCTCAATAAGCTGAGAAATAGTACCTTGCCCAATAATTGAATAACCACGAGCCCCAGCTCCAGTACCAAGAAAAATGTCTGTAATATCTTTACGACGACACCGGCTCCCATTTAGGTAGTAAGAAGAATCACCATCACGGGTAACTACGCGCTTGACTGCGATTTCGCCATAACTGGCAAAAGGGCCGGTTAAACGTCCAAGACTGTTATCAAATACTAATTCAACTGAAGCTTGACCTACGGATTTACGATGAGAAGAGCCATTAAAAATGACATCAGTCATTGATTCGCCACGCAAATTTCGTGCAGAGCTTTCCCCCATGACCCAACGCACGGCATCAATGATGTTTGATTTTCCACAACCATTCGGGCCAACAACCGCTACTAATTGACTTGGAAAATGCACTACCGTGGGATCAACAAAAGATTTAAAACCCGCTAATTTCAATTGTTTCAGATGCATAGGAATAGCAATTTAAACAAAATAAGGAATCATTATAACTGAGGATGAGCGACCTATCTATACAAGTATCAAACCTTAAGGTACCACCCTAAGTTTCGAGTCGATTTGCCACTTAATTTGACAAGAATTAAAATCTTTATATAATCACCTCCAATTTGATGCAAATTGGATAGATAATGAAGCATTTAGTTACCCGATCACTTAGCGCAATAACATTAGGTGCAATGATACTATTTTCGGGGCCAACTTTTGCAGAACCTCCTAATTTGGCTTTAGCAAAGAATGAGCTCAAAAATTATTATGACTCAGGAGATTACCAAAAAGAGCTAACGCAAGTTATTCAGAAAGCCCAAGAATATATCAATCAACAAGCCAATCTTAATGAAAAAGAAAAAGCTCCCAATAAACTTGCGATTGTTTTAGACATTGATGAGACCAGCTTATCTAATTACAATTCAATGATTCAACGTGATTTTGGTGGGAATCGAAAGCAATATCATCAAGACATAATGGCTGCAAATGCCCCAGCCATTAAGCCTATGCTTGCTTTATATCAAGATGCCCTTGCTCATAATGTCACAGTATTTTTTGTCACCGGAAGAAATGAATCAGAGCGCAAAGCTACAGAGCAAAATTTAATAAAAGAAGGCTATAGTCAATGGGCTGGTCTCTATTTACGCCCTATGGATTACTCATCCAAATCCATCATTCCATTTAAATCGCATACACGAAAAACAATCACGGAAAAAGGTTATACAATTGTTGCCTCCATAGGTGATCAATACAGCGACCTAAAAGGCGGGTATGCTCAAAAAGTATTTAAATTACCGAACCCCTATTACTATTTACCTTAATCGATTTTCATAGAGCTATCATCAGAGTCAATTTGATAATTATCCTGAGGTACTAACTTGTTCAAAATAAGAGACATCAATAAACGGATTTGTTGCTCATACATAGAACGATCATAGCCTCCTTCTAAGCCCCAATATACTCTCTCAATATGCTCCCTATTTTCTTGAACCATTTGAAAGAGATTCTCATAAAAATAAGTTAAATCCGCTTCATTAAAACGTGTTCTTTTTGCTTCTGCTTTACTCATTAACTTGCCATCAACAAATTTTCCGCAATAAGCTGTTTCAGCTTCATGAGAATCCCAACCCGTTGGTAAAAAAAGTGCTATTTTCTGACCTTTTTCTTTTGCGCTCTCTATTTGAGCTTCGATTTCCTCTAGAGCAAAAACCAAAGCAGGGTGAATGGTTCCAGGTTTACGAGTTGTGACGCTTAAATCTACAGCAAAATACTGTAAATTTCCCTTTGCCCATGAATGAATTTCTTGTCCCTCATCCTTACCCTTTTTCTTGAATAATTTATTGATAAAAGAATTATCCTGTTGAGGATAAACACGTGAATCAAAAATATCGATATGGCATATATCCATATCTGTAGCAGATTTCATTAAAATATTGCATAAACCATCATCGCGATTCACATCTGTTCCTATAATAATGTGTTTCAGTGGTTTCTTGTGTAAGCTTTGCACGTATTTAAGTAATATCGCTGTTTTATTCAAAATACAAAACCCACTACCCTCATTACTATAAGCATGATGCGTTGGTAACCCAAAAGAAAAATGGATTTTTCCTGAATGTTCTAAGGTCATTGCTATATCTTTAATTAAGACTTCTAAAGTTTTAGGCGTAATTACAATATCTGAGCTTAATTGTTTCCATCCTTTATGCTGCGCTTGGATGCAATCAATAATAATTTGCTGTAGATATTCTAGAGTATGAACTTTTAGTATGGCATTAAGTATCGTATCTTCTTCAGGAATTTTAGCAAAACATTTTAATGCGGCTTGCACATCTCCTTTATTCATTGCAGTAAATAATTGACTCCAACAGCGAGGCAACTTAACTTGATCCGTATCCATAACTGATAAATCGGAATCACTAACGCAAATTTCTGAGATTAATTGGCTCATATGCTTTAAGCGATTGAACTGATCTTCTTCAGCACCAGCAGGCATTCCATGCATTTGATCGATATCATTAAATGAGGGAATTTGAATACAGCAGTCTTGAGTTTTTGCTTCATGCACTCCAGAAGAAGTTCGTTGTCTAAAAAAATATTGATGCATCATCTTGATTATCCCAGAAATAAAAAGATATTGGGCTTTTACTAAAGCCCCAAAAATTCTATGCCATACCTTTAATTATAGAGTATGGCAAATGGTTTCATGCAAGAAATGAATTAATGGTAGGTAACAGAATGCTCAACGTCTTCTTTAACATCGATAAGTCCCTGAGATAAACCTTGGCGTTGTCCAGATTTAACTGTATTTGGACCTGTAAAAAAGGTTAATCCAATTCCTGTGGCAGCAGCCACGGTAGACGTAACCCCTAAAACAACTTGGGTTTGCAATAAACTCAACCCCAAAGCCATTCCCACAGCACTTAATGCAGAACTAGAACCAAACGTAGTCACAAGACCTGCAATACTTGCACCAATAAGTAATACGCCTAAAGCAATAAGTATACCACCTAAGACTTGCTTGCCAACTGAAGGGCTCCCAGAAGCATATTCAGCAATATCACCTAAACGTTTTGCGGCCTGCATATCATTAGGATTATTGAGTGCTTCTGTTAAAACACAAACTGCTCTACCATAAAAATGGTAATCTATGAGTTCCTGTTTTTGTTTTTTCATTGCGACTTCAGCCTCAATTAACTCAGCCGCATTCATAATATGTTTTTGCAGATCATTGGTCGAAACATTGTTTCGTTTTAAATGAACCAACCCGTCATTAAAAATTTGTTCTTCTATATTTTCTAATTGTATCGGTTGAATTGCAAAAACGCCTAAGTTTGCGTTTTTAGATGAGTCAAACCATGCATTGGCACTAAACCCCGTTTGCCAAGGCTCAGGCAAATCCCCATCTTGAAGCACATGTGTACTTTTCACAAGCTCCTCTAGCGTTTTTTCAAATGCAGTATCTTGGTTTTCTTGTTTTACTCGAGAATACATATCCCAGATAAAGCCACATAAGCGCAAATAGTTAGTTCGATGTGTGGGCTGAAATTGCAATGCCTCAGGATTATACCCACTTTCATAACGAGTTAACTCACCTAACCCGTAACGTGCGGCAATCAAGCTAATCCGTACTTGCGGAAAAAGACCAGTAAGATGCGTATCTTCATAGTCAGTAAATGCTTTTTGCAACTTATTAGCTAATGTTTGCACTAACTTGAAAGGATTTTCATGCAAAGTCCGTAAAAATAATTCGGCGTCACGTATGTGCTTGTTTAAAAATGATTTCCGAGATTGAAGCTGAGCCAACTCAGTATTTGCTTCATTGATTCCTCGTTCATAAGGTCGCATTTGATTTTGGAGTGAGATACGCTCTGCCTGTAAACGCCCTAATTCAGTTTGTAATTGACTTCGGTTCCATTCTCTTGCGAAATCACCTACATAATGCAGCACCCCATCTCTATGATGATGGTGGTGACGATCATGATGATGATCATGCATATGATGGAGCATATCTTGGGTGGCACTGAAATCTGCATTAGTAAGTTGGCTTTGCGTGATTGAAATAAGGCGGTTTGTGGTATCCAGTTGTCGCTGAAGGGGATTAAGAAACTGCTTTTGTTCTTCAACGAAATGTGATTTTTCCGATATTTGTAACTGTACTTGCAGTAATTCTTGTTGCCAAGAGAAAAGATTAGCTTGATTATAAACTACAGGGCTAACTGCGGGCATAACGATCCTCCAAGGGGTTACATTATAAGCGCTACGCATTATACATACTGCAAATTATTAATTCAATGATGATATTTTATGATCAAATACCATCGCGTAACTGGAAAGTTCCTGCTATGGCGCGATCTATAAGCAAAGAGATACAATAGAAACTTCTGAATCAAAAATAAAAAACACGTTTGAGGATGCTGAGCCAATGACTGTGGCAAAAAAAGTTTCTGAATCTTATCTTTTTTCGCTGATTTTAATTTCAGCAATTCTTCTTGGAGGTCTCACCGGTTGTTTCTTTGGCCAAATAACTCATTATTTAAAACCTTTGGGTGAAATTTTTCTTAATCTCATTTTTACAGCAATTGTTCCATTAATTTTCTTTAGTGTCAGTTCCGCCATTGCACGTATTGGTTCTATGGGGAAATTAAGCAAAATTGCTTTTTATATGACGATTATTTTTTTATTTACGAGTATCATGGCAGCAATTTATGCTCTTTTTGTCGTTAATCTCTTTCCACCTGCTCAAAACGTTGTTTTACCGTTGACTGTGCCCGCAAAAACATCTACGCTGAGTTTTTTAGATCAGATTCCAGAAATTTTTACTGTTTCTGAATTCGGTCATTTACTTTCTCATAAACATATTCTTGCTTTAATCGTCTTTTCCATCTTTGTTGGACTTGCCGCATCCAATCTTCATGAAAAAGAAAAACCATTCATTGATTTTCTACAAGCAGGTGAAGAGATTTTCATGCGTGTTTTTACATTAATCATGTATTATGCTCCGCTTGGTTTTTTTGCTTATTTTGCCGTTTTAGTTCACGATTTAGGCCCGCAATTAATGACGAATTATCTTCGGGTTGGCATTATTTATTACTTTTTTGGACTCCTATATTTTATCCTCATCAATACCTTCTTTGCCTATTTGGCAGGAAAGACTCAAGGAATAAGATTATTTTGGCATAATATCTTTCTGCCCGCAGTTACCTCTATTGCAACATGCAGTAGTGCTGCAAGCATTCCTGCCAATTTAATTAGCGTCAAAAAAATGAAAGTTGCTCCTGAAATTTATGAAACAGTAATTCCTCTAGGCACTATTATCCACAAAGATGGTTCTGTAATCGGTGGCGTTTTCAAAATTGCTTTTTTGTTTGGCATTTTTCATTTAAATTTCTCTGAACCTAGTGTTTTACTCACTGCATTAGGAATTTCTTTATTGGTTGGCACCGTAATGGGGGCAATTCCTAGTGGAGGAATGCTTGGGGAACTCCTCATTTTAAGTGTTTATGGATTTCCTCCCTCAGTGTTAATGATTATTGCTGCAATAAGTATTATTATTGATCCACTTGCTACTATGCTTAATGTAACATGTAACAGTGTAAGCTGCATGATGATTGCCCGTTTTGTGGAGGGTAAAAAATGGTTTACACACTCAACATCAAGGTAAATTATGCGTAATCATTCACCTTATAAAAAATTATGGCGTTCACGTAAAGATCGAAAAATTGCTGGAATATGCGGCGGGTTAGGCATTTATTTTGGTGTAGATCCAGTATGGATGAGAATAATTTTTATTATCTTTTTCTTACTTGGAGGAGCTGCATTCATTGCTTATATTATCTTATGGATAATCATTCCATTAGAACCCGAAGGCTGGCAAGATGCCTAATCAAGAGGAAAAAGTGATTCAAGGATTAATCGTATTTTTTATCAATTTATGTTTCATGATACCCAATGTATTTGCTGCAGAAAAAAACAACGCCATGCCGCTGTTTCAACATATTTTTTCGGTATGGACTGATGCCTTTAATCGTAAAGATTTAGCAGGTTCTTGTGATTTATTTTCTGTTCATGTAGAAGCTAATTACCAAGGAGCCCCTAGAAAAAACTATGAGTCGATCTGCAATGGATTTAAGAAAGTTTTTCAAGAAAACCGTGACTATAAATACCACTTTAAACTGCATCAGGTATATCATTCTAACGACATGGCAAGTGTTCGAGTCACATGGTATTTACAAATTTATAAACATGGAAAAGTTATTTCAAGAACTGTAGATGAGGGGCTGGATGTTTTTCAACGAGATAAACAAGGCCGTTGGAAAATTATTTATTATTTAGCTTATCCGAGCAAAAGCAGTTAACTTTCTGGCTGAAACAATACAAAGCGTCATCAAGACAAAATATCAATATCTTATCCTGATTACGCTTAATACATTATCATTCTTCTAATGCTAAAACAAATGATGAAGCATTTAAAACAGCAGCAATACGCAGTACCGATTGCACAGCAATTTTATCTAGCCCATGCTCTAATAATTGTCTTACATGAGAACTAATGCACATCCCACACCCATTAATCACAGATACTGCCAAAGCGAATAACTCAAAATCAGCTTTGGGCACACCTGGATTTAACATACCATTCATACGTAAATGAGCTGGTAAAGTTGAAAGTTCCTTATTTTCTGCTAAATGAATTGCACGATAATACACATTATTCATAGCCATTAAAGCCGTTGCTGTTTTTATGGCCTGTTCTAATTCAGCTGAAAGAGAGACTGCTCCCTCTGTTTTAATCGCATTTATCATACTTTTATTGTTTAAGGTATAAGCTACAGCTAATGCAACACCATAAAATTGAGTATCAGTTAAACCAGACTGAGCAATATTACCAAATAGAGTACTCAAATTAAGACGAATGTCTTTAGCAAAATCAGGAATCATCTGTTTTAATTGTTCGAT
Source organism: Legionella cincinnatiensis (assembly GCF_900452415.1). Lineage (NCBI taxonomy): Bacteria > Pseudomonadati > Pseudomonadota > Gammaproteobacteria > Legionellales > Legionellaceae > Legionella > Legionella cincinnatiensis. Next base: position 3,196,865 of record NZ_UGNX01000001.1, read on the forward strand.
AGACATAATCCGCTCCTTTAACATACTCCTGCCTCATTCGCAGGAGTATCTCGTTTTATAATGTTTCACCACCAATAGGACGATTACAAGGACACAACTCATCAGTTTGTAACGCATCTAAAATACGTAACACCTCTTGAGGATTACGACCTACATTGAGTGAGTTCACGCTAACATGCTGAATCACATTGTTTGGATCAATAATAAATGTTGCTCTTAATGCACAACCACTTTCTTCATCACGAACACCTAAACCATCCGTTAATTTTCCCTGAACATCTGCAAAGCTATATTGATTAAGCTGATGTAAATCCTTATGTTCTCTGCGCCAAGCCAATTTCACAAACTCATTATCTGTGCTTCCTCCTAATACCACTGCATCTCTATCATTAAACTCACCATTTAATTTTGCAAACTCAACAATTTCTGTTGGGCATACAAAAGTAAAGTCTTTAGGGTAGAAAAACACTATTTTCCATTTTCCTGGAAAGCTTTTTTCAGTAATAGTTTCAAAAGCACTTGCCCCATTCTCTTCATGATTGTTAAATCCTGGTTTTACGGCAACTAGAGAAAATTCCGGGATTTTTTGACCAATAGTTAACATAAATTTCTCCTCATTTGTTAGTTAATTAAATTATAGATAGGGTGTATAATTATATAAAGTGAATAAAATCGATTTGATTAATCGAAAAAAACGATGAATAAGTTAATTAGTTTAAAACAACTCCATTATTTGATTACCCTATATGATCACCAGCATTTTGGTCGTGCAGCTACCGCATGTTTTATTAGCCAATCCACTTTGAGCGCTGCTATTACAAATCTTGAAGAAACTCTAGACGCTCAACTTTTGGAAAGAGATCATAAAACATTTCTATTTACTTCTTTAGGGGAAGAAATCGTACGTCGGGGTCGACTCATGCTTCAACAAAACAATGAATTAGTCGATTATGCGAAAAATCAGGGAAAAGCAATGCAGGGAAAATTTTATCTTGGTGTTATCCCTACCATTGCTCCATTTATTTTAAACGATCTCCAAGTTTTGTGTCAGCAGCGTTACCCTGATTTATCTCTATTCATCAGAGAAGATACAACAGATAATGTTTTAAACTACTTGGGTGAAGGAAAACTTGATCTTGTTATATTGGCTCTTCCCTATCCAACAGCGAACTTTCAAACAAAAATATTATGTAATGATTATTTTAAACTTGTTTTACCTAAAAGTTGGTTGCATCAAGGATTTGATACGGAAATAACAAAGTTACCAGAAAACAGTATCTTTCTCTTGGAAAAAGAACATTGCCTAACTGAACATACACTACAAGCCTGTCAACTTAAAGAAAGTGAAAAAATCAATTCATTTTTTGCTACCAGTTTGCATACCTTAATCCAAATGGTAAATCACCAGCCAGGCATTACTTTTTTACCTAACTTGGCGATTAACAGTCGTATTCTTGCAAACACCGATTTGGTTGCTGTTCCCTTAAAAAATGATCATCCTTATAGACAAATTGGCGTCGCGTGGCGAGCCACTTCTCACAGAATACAAAGCTATAACTTATTTGCAGAATTAGTAGCACAAATTGTCGCTGAAAAATGTGCTGATGCAGTACAAGGAACTCCATAACGCCCTAATCGACTTTTTTCATTATATTACATTTCTCCAAGTGCCCTTCCTGAGCGAAGTAAAGGAAGAGTTGCTGCTTCTGGAAGTAAATCATAAGGATGATGAGCGTTTTTGATTTGTTGAATCATCTCTTTTGTTTTTATTCCAATTTGACTTATTTCTTCTTTAAATTCTCCAACTAAATTATTAGGATTAATTTGGACTTTATTTTCCATTACAAACTGCTTTGTCTGATGGATCAATTCATCTAGAAAGGCTTTGCAACCCAACGATTTTTCATCTTTTACTAAACGTACCATACGTGCCATTTTGCGTTTATCCGATGCTTCATAAGGAAGTTCATATTCATTGGCAACATGTTGCATCAACTCCATTAGCCTACTTTCAATAGCATCTTTAGTACTATTGGGATTTTTTATCATGTCGATTAAGCCAAATGAAACAGCAAGTTCTTTTAAAGTGGTATTTTTTATCGTTAAATTTAAATTCCACATATCGGAATAAACAACAGTTTGTTGAATTAATGCCAATCCACTAAGAACAAAAGCGAGTTTATGTATAAAAGTATGAGCACTATAAATATTCTCACGTTCGGGTGAAAATAAGCTAGGAAGTGTGGTTGGAATTGCTGATTGTCGCAGTACCGTAAACAGTGGCTTCCATAAACATTGCTCCATTTGTTGTTGATAAAATGGACCGTGAACTTTGGTATGCAGGCGTAGTACTGGCAATATTTCCTTACCTAAGTTATTGAGTTCAGTTTCTAAACCATACCTTCTGACTAAAGAAATGGCGCGTTCTGGAAGATATCCTTTCAATAAATAAAACGACAACTGCTCCCCTAAACGTTTATTAATAATTTGGTTAACTTGATTCGTACCTAAGCAGCATTTTTCTATCAATGCCTTGAGGGTATCTTGGTCAATAAACGTTAACTCCTTTTTGTTTTTTATTAATAGTCGATTTATGATTGCTATAAGATCATCTGCTTTTTCTTGAGGAGTATTAAGTGCTCCTGCCTCTAAGGCGTGAACTAATCTACTTTTTTGTTGCAATAATTCCTCAGAAGAAAGCATCACACCATAGTCGTGACAGAATGCTTCTAAATAACCTAAGGCAGTGGCTGTATAAATTAAATTTTGATATTGGGTATGCCAATTGACTACCTTTAGGCGATCCAGATAGAAAGTCTCTGGAATAGTGTGTAATACCGTGTTTTCAGGTTGCTGCAAAACTGCAACTAATAATGCAGAAGATACATAAAATCCGAGATGTTGCGAACATAAAATGGGTAGATCAAGTCGATAATCTTGTGGTGCACTGACAAATTTATCAATCCATCCCAAAACAAATTGAAGATTAAATTGCTTTCCGGATAATCGTTCCTGAAATTTTCTTTGCTCAAAAGCAACGATATTTCTCGAAATTAATCCACGTGATTGATTAATTTGAAAATTATTGAGCTCTAAATTAATTTGCGACATTTTATAATAAATATAATCTAGAGCTTCTTTTAACAGGCTACTGGTGTCTTCAGCTTCATTCATTCGCTGATTTATATTTTTAAGAAAGAGCTTTGTTTCTTGTAAGTGTACTGGCGACTCTAAAAGCTGAATTTGCTCAAATAGTGCAGTAATAATTACATGTAATCCTTCTTGCAAACCCAATGTTTCAATTTGGGTCTTCATCGCTTCCTGACTAAAAATTTGCTGTAATTTAATAAATTGTTGCCTGTTATTAGGAGTAAACGTAGCTAGTATATTACGTATTTCACTCAATACATCAAGGATCAAACCTGTACTCTCTTGGGCTAAAGCTGTTATTGCTGCATTAATATCTTTTTGTGGACGTATGGTGCAGGCTTCAGAAGAAACGAGTAACTTTGGATTTAATGCGAGTTCATGGATTAATGCATCATTAGGCGAGGTTATCCATTTATTCGCTTCAAGTGAATCTTGAACCTTATTTAATTCTTCTGAAAGCATGCGAATGCCTTCTTCACCAAGCAAAGAGCTAAGCCTTTTTCTTAGTATTTCTTGTTGATTACCATAGCCTTCATAGAGTTCTAGCATCCTTGGATCAAGGCTATGTAGGGCTCTAAACCTTTGTGATTCTATTTCTAAATATTTAGCGATTAAAATTCTTGCAAGCTTATAGAGATTCTTAGACTCCCATTCAGTAAATGTTTCATAATATGCCATTTGCTTGTTATGAAAAGACGCTAAATAATCTCCACCCTCAGTCATAAAAAGAGAATCACTTTTTATTCTTCCACTATTTAAACTCAAAAGTACTTGGTCTGCAAAAGGAGTACTTTCTGCCAGAGGTGATATTGTGGGGAGAGCATCTTCTTTTAAATAAACATTACTCATAAATGCACATAAATCTTCAAAAGACTTGAGCATTTCTTCGGCGCGAGATAGCAAAAGCTCGTCAATATCTGTAGGAGCTTCAAAGAGTAATTTAGAATTACTAACAATCATATATGCTGCTAGAAATTGACGCTCTGTCTGATATACATTTGAGAAGCTCATACGAGAGGGTAAAATTATGTCTTTAGCCTGTTCCAGATGCATTAATAATTGATGGGTTGTTTTTAATGTCTTAGGCGCCAGAATGAATTTTTCTAATTGGGGAAAAGACTGCTCATGAGCTTGTTGAAGTGAAATCATATCGTGAACATAGTGAAATGATTCTAAAGCGGTTTGTTTTAAATGCAGCTTCTTCCACCATCGTTGGATAGTATAAGCAGCTCGGGCTAAATGAAGCTCCTGTTCAGTCTCTATAGTCGCTGTATGAGATTTAGAGGAGCTGAAAAATGAGCTTCTATCAATTTTTAATTTCATTCCATTCTCCTTTTTTTCCTATACTCCAATCTGGCCAAAATTAATTCTCTTTGTCAAGTTAAATGACCCAAAAATGATCTTATTTTTAGTGCAAATAGTTTGTTATTTAACGTGTGCTTGACATAAAAGGTATTTCTATGCCTTTTATATCGCAAAACGAATGTTATTCTGTATGCGTAGCATTTATCGCGATCCAGTTCTAAATAAAATCGGTTCGATATAAAAAATGACGTTTATTTTTACATCGAACTTACATTTATTTAGAGCCTGTTACCAATTGGTTCCCTCTTCACGCAATCAAGCTTTGCCAGAACCCAATGTTGGTTCCAGAGATTCATACCTTTTGGATCCCACATAGAAAAGCAGAGTACAGAAAGGGGCAACATAGGCTAATAGAGACCTTAATGGTCTATTTTAAATCGGAGTAATTTGGGTTTATTTTCAAAAAATAATTGGTTTCGTATTTCAATACGAAACCATGATACAGTCATTTATTAAAAAGTATTGACAATTGACCGCAGGATCTATTTTTTTGCCATATTTTTATTTTGGCCGTGACAATAATGATGACGATGATGAATTGGTAATAAAATACCCATTTTTTGATAGGTTTGTAATTGGGTTTTAGCCAATAACGTGCTTATTTTCAGTTCCACTGCGTTTCTTTTTTCCAGCAAGCTAGATATATCACTCCATTTTGCGTCCGGAGTAGCTATTTTACCTCTTATTTGCAAACTAAGCGCCCGTTTTTCTTTAATTAAGGGGAGCATTTGAGCTCGCAAATTTTTCTTAATTTTAACCAGCTCTACGCGCTGTTGTGGGGTCAATATTTTGTTCATGGAATGATGATATTGCTGCGATTGATTCGTGGAAGTAGCAGCACCACTTGCCGGTGGTTGGGCTGATGCAATTGAAGCCCCCAATAAACTCAAAGCCATACTATTAATTAATAAAAAACGCTTAATATTCATTTTTTTCTCCTGTTTGTTTCAATATTGAGTGTAATGAAACAATGTAATAGGAGTATGACAAATAAACTGTTTATTGTAACAACAATGTTACAATGCTGAATGCTAAGAATTTATTGGTATATAATGAAGATGAAGGAATAATAAATGAAGTTTATGCACCATCTCTTCAAAATTATAAGCACCATCTACGATATATCTATTCTCATCAGGTGATTCATGAGCACAAGAAAAAGTCATATATTAATTATTGATGATGATCAAGAAATTACGCATTTGATTAACGACTACTTAATTAAAAATGGTTTCCGAACCACATGGACATTGAATGGTTTGAATATCAAACAGTTACTAAGAGAAAATAATTTTGATTTGATTATTTTAGATATTATGCTGCCAGGCATCGATGGGTTGCATTTATGCCAGACGATTCGTCAAACACACAGTATGCCTATTATTATGCTCAGTGCAGCCAACAGCATAGCAGATAAGGTGGCTGGATTAGAACTAGGTGCAGATGACTATATATCCAAACCCTTTAGTTCTCGTGAGTTATTAGCCCGAGTCAAAGCTCAATTAAGGCGAACCCAAGGCGAACTTGAGATTGATCGTAAAAAGCTTACGCCATTACAACAAATACATTTTGAGGATTGGATTCTTGATCGCAACACCCATTCATTGATCGATAAGGATTCTGTTGCAATCCCTTTAAGTCATCGTGAGTATGAGCTGTTAATCATTTTTTTAGAGCATCCAGGACGTATTTTAAGCCGTGATCAACTCATGGACTTATTATATGATAAGAACTTTGACTCACAAGATAGAACCATTGATGTCTTAATTGGACGCTTGCGTAAAAAAATAGAAATTGATCCACGCAATCCACGTTTATTATTAACAATACGTGGTGGAGGTTATCAATTCAAAACTAAGGTTGATTGGGCATGAGTCAACTTACTAAAACAGCAAAAAAAACATTCATTGGATTAATCCTAGGTAATCTTTTAATTATTTTTTCTTTTATGCAGTTGGGAAAATATTATTATGAGAATATTCGCTCCCCTCTGCCTCCCAAAGCCGTTCGATCTTTAGTCCACTTAGTGACACTGCTACAAAAAAATCCTCAATCTTTATGGCCTGTAATTTTGCGCAATCAAAGTACTTCCTGGGCCGAAATAACATTATCTCCTAAACCTTTATTTAATAAAAACGCTCTATTAACTTTAAAAACCCCTATACTTTTTAATTTAATCAAACAAACTAATAAATTAGAGTTTTCTGCATTTATAAAAGAAAATACTTGGCTGAACATTCGCGTCATCTCTCCTTTCCCAAGAGAAACAAATTCAATAATTAGCTTGTTTCTTATCTTAATTGGCATCTTATTTTTCATTAACTACTGGGCCGTTAGGACATTGAATCAACCCATACATACTTTAATTCAAAGCCTTCATTATAGTGAGCATCAAGAGAATTGGTTGCCTATTCCCGTCACAGGAAATCAGGATCAAAGAGCTATTTTTAAAAAAATTAATGATCTACAAGAAAAGGTGAATAAGCTTTTGGCAAATCGTACTCGCGTAGTTACTGCAATTTCCCATGATTTACGCACCCCACTTACCCGTTTAAAGTTACGCGCCGAATATCTAGAAAATGATCCTAATTACAGCAAAATAATGGCTGATATTAATGAAATGGAACTTATGATTCGGGAGACACTCGATTATTTTAGAGATATAAATGTTGAAGAAAAGCCTCAGTTATTTGATCTAGTAGCCTTAATTTCATCATTAAAAGAAGATGCTACGGAACTCAATTATGATGTAAGCTTTATGAGTGACAATCCAAAATTAGTGTATTACGGTACTGTTAATTTACTGAAACGGGCTTTTAATAATTTAATTAATAACGCGGTGCATTATGGCTATAAAGCCATGATTCATCTTTCTTGTTTAGAAAATAAAATAGAAATTACAATTACAGATCAAGGACCAGGATTAGCAGAATCTGATCTCGAGCAGGTTTTTTTGCCTTTTTATCGTAGCGAAAGTTCTCGTTCACGTAGCACTGGCGGTACTGGTCTTGGATTAACCATAGCTCGAGAAATTATTCAAATGCATCAAGGCGATATCACCCTCACTAATAACATTCAAGGTGGCTTAAAGGTAATTATTAACTTACCCATAAAGCCCCTTTAAAAAACCTTAACTCACTTTAGCGGGTAAACTTCTAATATCAGGATTTTTTGAATATGCATCAAGAATATCGTTAATTAATTGTTCAATAATACTTTCTTTCAGTTCATCTTCGATTAAACCAATTTTTTCTTTCATCGCATTCAATCGATTTTCCACTTCTCTAGCAACCGAACCATTAGGAAACAATACGGCCAAAAGACGCCTAGCTTCCCCAGGACCAAGGTGACGATATAGATGATTTCGCACAGTAGCATCTTCAGCTGTAGTACTAAAAGCCCATAGCTCTACTGGTCCTAAAGTAAGAGTAAGTAACTGCACATTTACTCCTGTTTTAGTCGCATATTGCGCCAAGAAGGTTGCTCCTCCTTCTCTAGGTCCATGCACTCGTGTACGCAAGGCTGTTTTCGCTGTGTCAGAAAGCCCGAATATTGATGTTGTTTTCTCTATTGCTTGTGATGGACCTGCATCCATAATGTAAATAGAAGTGGCGAAATCTATCATTACTGGATCAAAATCATCTACTGATTGAGACAGTAACGCAATTTGTACTTTCCATTTACGTCCTTCCCGCATATCAATAATTACTTGCTCACGAACCGCGGAAGATTTTGAAGTACGATGGAACTCATCATAAACAATGCGTTTATGATCTTCACGAATTTCCTGAACTCTTTGTTTATGATATTCCTTATATTGTTCTGGTATATTATTCAAACTTTCTTCGGTTAAATAATAATGCCTTGCTAAAACATACCGCGCCAACATATACATAACAGCGGTTTGTCTGTCTGCGGCATCACCACCGCTTTTAGCCACTTCATCCAGGTCTAGTGATACAACTCGCGCATCTCCGATATCAAAACTACTGACGCGTGACAATATAGGATATTCACGAACTGCCGCAGAGATCATTCTCGAAAATGCATTGATTAATGATTCGCCAGTAGGCGCAGTAATTCTTTCATACAAATCTTCAATAGATGGAGTTCTACAAATTGATGCCGCATCCGCCAATAAAGGCATTGCATATCGTTGCGCCAACATCGCTTCATGCGTAAAACCAGCTGAATAAAGTGAATCTGTTACTTCCCACCATGTTGATTTTGAATCACGGACAAAACCAATTTCCTCTAAAATACTGTCAATAAATTCTTCTACCCCAGGAGAGTAGGGTGAAGGATTATATTCATCAGCTAAACTTTTGTATAATTCGTCCACCACCATACCTGCAAGATCAGGCATACCATCGTAAGGTTTTTCAGCACCTAAGGGTGTGGTTAGTAAAGTAATAAAGTTAACTAAAAAGGCGCGTTCTAACGCCGTAGGATACCGACAACCTAACTGCGTATCAAAAGGATTAATCGAATATTCAGGTGTCATTCTTAAACGATGATAAGCAACCAAGTGTCGTTTCGAAGCGGGCAATGCTTCTTTCAATAATGAAATAAGTCCACTACTTGATGGACCAATATCAATAATTGCGATACGCGGCAGACGCAGTAAACCGCCGGATAAGCATAAAGCAAGATTGATCGCATTTGATAATACAGATTTACCAGAACCTGGGCGTGCATAAACCAAGTCAATCCATGTAGTTTGTTCTGTTGATCCCGGCTGGAAAGGCCAAGGTTTTCCATCAGGTGTTCTAAAAAGTAATGCTCCTTTGGTCCAAGGTGAAGCAGGACGTGTTATGGGTAACATAGAAATTACTGAGCTAAGGGGCGCGACTGTTGGAACTGCTGTACTGTTGAGAGTAGCCCCTAACATACTGGAAACAAAGCCTCCAAAAGGGTCTCCACAAATTTCAGAAACATCTGTTGAACCCCATCCTTCAATCGCTTTCACTAATTCTGAACTTCTTTGACGTAATAAAGCCAATCTGTCCTCAGGTGCCCAAGTTGACGCAACAACTCGTAAGCGAACTATCGATTCATCCGTGTTAAGGTGTATGTATTTTAATAAATTTACTGAATCACTAATCAAACGATTCTGTGCTGAACTAAAACTTAAAATTGCGGCTAAGAGCCCTTTTAGTTTGATAGTTGAAAGTCCTTCACTTTCAATTAGAAATGAAATTCTCCAGGGAACATGTGAAGGTAATATACGGGCAAATAAATGAATAAAAGGTCTTATATCCTTAGGAAATAAATCAATAAATGTTGAGGAATAAATCTTATCTCCGACCCTAATTGTGCGCAGATCCAAGACTTCCGCATCCCGAGGAAAAATTTGTTTTGCTAACGAGGGCCATAATAAGTCCGAAGCATCACCTTCAAATTCACTGATTTCTCTAATTGTAATTTTGTCTCCAGGTAAACTGGCGCGCCAATCATCAGCAGTAAAATCTGGATCTGCGGTCATACGAATCGCATGTACCGCATCATGAACTTCCATTAATTTCGCAAAAATATGCAGAGATCCCAGATCATTCATAATGGAGCGAACGTAAGCATCATGAGTATCTCGTAATTCGGGTATCGCTGCATAGATAGTTTGTGTATTCTTGAAAGGAGGGGCCTTCAGATCCTTAATCATTTGCGTTTTAGCTTTATTCGCCGCCTTTAATTGCTCTGATGTTAAATTAAATGGTCGCGTAATGAGCACAAAATAGGTACGCTCTTCCGCACAATACGTCGACATGTAGTTGACTCGCTCTTCAAATAAATCTGTTAAATTCAGTTCGAGTCGTTTAGCTGTTGCAACTGCAGGATCGTAAGTATCATTAATTAGTTTTTTTATATTTTGTTTATCATGACTAAAATAAACTTGCAAAGCGTGTCCCGGGCGCCCCATAGCAGCTTGAAATGCATTAGTTAACCCTGAAATCAAATGTTCAAACTCTACACTTCCTGCAAGTGCCGATATACCTTCAATTTTTAAAACAGACAATAAAGAACCATCATGATTTACTAATACAGTCGGACTATCAGCTGTTTCTAAATCAATATATGATTCTGTTGTTTGCTTAAGCGAAGTACTTAGCCAGGCAAAGAAAGTATCTATTCCCTCGAAAAAAGATTCTGACCAATGCGCCATTGTGTTCCTCACATTTAACTTGAAATTTCTTCTAAAGCACTAGCAGCCCATTTTTCAATTTGTTTGCGAAATTTCGCTCTGGAAGGCAATAGAAGTATATTTTTAAATAACTTAGATCTTCGTTCTTCATCTTGTATACCGGCATCAATTAGAAGTTGGCCGAATATAGCAGGATCACTTGTTCCCTCACCAAATTTTTCTTCAACTATTTGTGATCTAAATTTAAATCCTCGATAAATATTCTGTGCGCTGGATTTATATCCAGTGTCATTGGTAATAGCACAAAACAATACATGACATAAACTGTTTAATTCAGCTTGGCTAAGCTCTGGAAGATAAACTAAAGTTCCTCCACCATAACCACCAACACCTACTGATTCAATAAAAAAGCACTGTGCGCAAAAGCAGCATGCTGTCACTAAATTATCTAATTTATTATTCGTATAATTATTATCAAGATTTACTATTTCTTGAAATAGTCGAGCCTGAAACCCACAAAATTTACAGGTGTATCTATCTCTTTGAAATATTTTTTGCTCAAAAGCTCTAAATCGTTCATCAACCTTTCTGGCTGAATATAAACGCCATGAACCTGGCGTAGCCATTAATTTTAATTTAAATTTTTCTTGATTAACCGCCATATTTTTGGCTCACATGAATGCACTATTTTTACTGGCAATTATTCGCTGTCTATTTATTAAAAATCCTCTCTCGCTTGAGAGAGGATGTTTGAAACTAATCCCATTATGATACAAGCAAGCCATTTCTAGCCACTAGTATAAACGGTACCAGTAGGACCAGAAGTTTTACCACCGCTTGCGCCGAACATGGTTGTTCCAGTAATTCCTAAAATAGAAGGTAGGAATAATAACGCCGCTGCGATAAAAACTAAAGCAATTGGTGTTCCTATTGGAATTTGAGTTGGGTTATCTTTGTGCTGTTTAAATTTCATAATCGCACCAATAGAAAATCCCAGACCCGCTAAATAAGAACCAGCAGTGATTAATTTGGTTAAGTTTGTAAATGATGAGGTAATTTGTGATGCCATGGCACCAACACTCATACCACCTGCAGCTGCATCTTGACTGACTAGAGCCAATATGCCCAAACAAACCATACTGGATAACCAATATTTATAACTTGATTTACTTATGACTTTACTTTTCACCATAGTTCTCCCCAATTTTAAAATTAAACTAAAAAACAATTTGTACAATTAAGACCCATATAAGGTATTATTAATCATTTGAATAGTACCTACTATATTAATTGCTAATATTCCTCCAAAAACATGGACTAAACCCTTTCCAGTCCCTCCTGGTGGTTGTCCCTGTGAAGCAGAACGTGCAATCAACACCCACCCCCTTACAAAGGCAACTAAGCCAATGACTTGAATAAGAATCGTCAGTGATCTTCCAACGGGACTTGAAGTGCCAAAAAACGCATCCAGCGTTGGATTACTACCACCTGTTGGGGCATACTGAAGAACATTTGTATAACCGAACGTCGTTTGCATCATTGTTTCAAATGCGGATGGAAAATAAATAAATAATGCACCAACAAACAAATAAATTACAGGCTCTTTGATACTCGTATTACTCGACATCATTGTTCGGGCTTCACCATATACCTTTAAACTATATATTGCCTTGAATAAAAAAGCACAACCAATTAGATAAGCTCCCCCTGTAATTAAACGCTCTACAGGTATTAAATTATTTGCAACATTCACCAGAACGTTTATTTCACTTGATAACCAACACGCTGCTGTTCCGCCTGTACATGTATCAGCCATACTAAACCTCAACTATCGTCTTGACTAAACCTAATTACTCGACCTGAGCTCGTTAACACGCGACCCTGTAAAGAATCTATTAGTTTAACTACCCCATATCCTTCGATTTTTGATCCTTCTCTTATTGTAAGTGTAGAACCATTTGTGCCAATTAGCCAAGCTCGACCCGGAATTACTGCATTAATATAGTAAATTATTTGAGGTGCTGATGGTTGAACATGAATTACCCTCTTGATTAATTTAGGTTTTGTACGTTCCATCAACACGTTAATTTCTTCAGATTGTTTTGCCACTTGATTGCTTAAATCACTGATCACTTGATTAAGCTTGCTGATTTGAGCGCTTAGAGCATTAACATTATTGTTTACATTGCTCACTTGTTGATTCACTGAACTAACCTCTGATTGAACTGTTTGTTGTGTCGCTTCAATAGAGGCTACTTTTTGTTTAAACTCCTTGCCTATCTCAACAACTGGCTGTTGTTGGACTGGTTGTATTTGAGGCTCTATTGGTTCTTGTGGAATTTCAGTTTGAGGAATCTGCTGAGGCTGAGGAGATGGAGTCACTTCAGCCACAGGAGCAGGATTTATATTTTCATCTGTAGGGACTTTATTCGATTTTCCAAAAAACATCCCACCAATAAATTTATACATTAACATAATAAATACAACAATGCCCACCGCTATTAAGGCATTACGCTTAATGTTTTTTCTTGGCCCTGCTCCGCCTTGTCCCATAGTAGTAGAGCTTTGAGGACTGTATTCAGGATTCTCAATAGACTCATTCTCTAGAGAATCTAATTCAGCGAATTTATATTCATCATTTTGATCATTATCTGCCATTTTTACCCGCCATTAAATAGATTTTACGTCTTGAGTAAATAAAACCCCTACAGGAGTTCCTGAATAAACCTCGACGGTTGGAGGTGTATTAAATAATACCTGGGCTTGTTGTCCCCATGTCTTACCAACTGTTGCCAACCCAATTACTGCATTTTCCAAAGTAGAACGACCAACACCATTCGCAACAGTCACATTATTTCCAGCCCCTGTTCCGCCAATAGTTACTGTTGTATTTGCAGACTGGAAGGCATTTCCAAATCCCTCTAAAAATGAGGAAGCAAATAAAGAACCATAACGTAATAGATAATGATTGTTGGTTTTACTTGAAAGAGCTGTTCTTGCCGTATTGGGATCAATTGCATAGGCAGAAATCGAAATTGTTTTTGGTGCACCCGGAATTGACATTGTATTAAATGTAATGACCATTTTGTTAGCATTTGAAGGTAAATTAAAGCTACCAATTAACTTAGTACCTTTAAGTCTTCCCGCAATAATTGTAGCAAGAATAGGCCCTGGTTCATCACTATTGACTGAGGTATCAATCACGGCAAAAAGTACATCACCAGTCTTAATCATATTTACATCATTATTTGACACTATAGTTGTTGACTGAGTAGTAGTGCCCCCTGGTGCAGCAGAACCTGCTGCTGCAATTGCTACAGCTTTTTCTCCAGTATTTCCTTCACTATAAGCTTGCGTAGCCACACCTTTCCAATCGTTTAACAATGCATTTGCTGCATTTAACATTTCATTACTTTTTTGTGCGATTTTTTGTTGGTATTTTTGCTCCGCAGCCTGCTGATTCTGTTTATTTAGTATTGCTTGTAGCTGCTGATTACTGTTATTGCCACCAGCTGGTGTTGTTGTAGCTGCTGCAGCTCCTTGCCCTACGGTTGGTATACCATTCAGATTAAATGCTCCTTGTTGCATATTTGGATTACCTAAACCAGCCACTTCTGATGACATAGAATTAACCCCAGCGCCTTGTATTTGAGAAGCACTTAATCCCGCATTTTTTAAATCATCAGCACTATATCCAGCATCAACCAAATCTTTAGCTCCAAAACCTGCAGCTCTTAGCTGTGTTGCACTAAATCCTGCATCTTTCAAATCCTTAGCACTAAATCCTGCATCTTTTAATTCAGCAGCACTAAATCCTGCATCCTTTAGTTCTTTAGCGCTATAACCTGCGTCTTTTAGCTCTTTAGCGCTAAAACCCGCAGCTTTTAATTGAGCAGCGCTAAAACCTGCATCTCTCAATTCTTTGGCACTAAAACCGGCATCTTTTAGTTCTTTAGCACTAAATCCTGCATTTTTTAAATCTGCAGCGCTAAATCCCGCGTCCTTTAATTCTTTGGCACTAAAGCCCGCATCTTTTAATTCTTTTGCACTAAAACCGGCATCTTTTAATTCTTTCGCACTAAAACCGGCATCTTTCAAATCCTTGGCACTAAAACCAGCATTCCTTAATTCAGCTGCAGTAAATCCTGCTTCTTTGAGCTCTTTAGCTGTATAGCCAGCATCCTTTAATGCTTTTGCTGAACATCCTAGAGTTTTCTTAATTGCCAAAGCACTAACACCAGACGCTCTTGCTCTTTTCAAAGATTCAACACTGCAATCGGCGACCCGTCCAGCTGCAATTGTATCTGCTGGAGTGAGCCCTGCATTTGCTAAGTCCTTATTAGTATATCCACCTGTAAGTAGTTGCGAAGGTGTAAATCCTGCATCAAGCAAAGATTGAGCACCAAAACCTGCATTTTTTAAATCTGACGCAGTAAACCCAATATCCTTTAAATCTTTAGCAGTAAATCCTGCATTCTTTAAATCAGCGGCACTAAATCCTGCATTCTTTAAATCAGCGGCACTAAATCCTGCATTTTTTAATTCAGCAGGGGTAAATCCCACACTTCTTAGATCTTCAGCACTAAATCCAGCATTTTTTAAATCTGCAGCACTAAATCCAGCTGCTTTTAATTGTTCTGCGCTGCATCCTGCATTTTGTCTAATAAGTGCTGCACTAACTCCCGCTGCTCGTTCTCTTTTTAGTGCAGCGACATCACAGCCAGCATTCTTTATTGCATCGGCATTAAATCCTAACGCCAATGGCCCCTGTGCTGCATTGATATCTGCAGGAGAATAGCCTGCGCCAGCAAGGGCTTGCGGCGTAAAACCAGCATTTAATAAGTCTCGAGCATTATACCCTGCTGCCTTCAGCGCTGCGGGAGTAAAGCCCGCATTTTTCAAATCCTTAACACTAAATCCTGCATTTTTTAAATCTGCAGCGCTAAATCCTGCATTTTTTAAATCTGCAGCACTAAATCCTGCATTTTTTAAATCCGTAGCACTAAATCCTGCATTTTTTAAATCTGCGGCACTAAATCCTGCGGCCTTTAACTGGGCTGCACTACATCCCGCATATCGTGTAATGAGCTCTGCACTAATTCCTGCGGCCTTTTCTCTTCTTAAAGCATCTACATCACACCCCGCTTTCTTTATATCGTCAGGCGTAATTCCTGGTGGTAATTGTCCTTGTGCAGCATTGATATCTGCTGGAGAATAGCCTGCAGTAGTAAGATCTTGCGGTGTAAAACCAGCATTTAATAAATCTCGAGCAGTATACCCTGCTGCCTTTAGTTCCGCAGGAGTAAAGCCCGCGTTTTTCAGATCTCTTGCACTAAATCCTGCATTTTTTAAATCAGAAGCGGTAAAGCCTAAAGCTTTTAGATCGCCAATACTAAATCCTGCATTTTTTAAATCTGCGGCAGTAAAACCTGCATTTTTTAAATCTGTTGGACTAAACCCTGCTGCTTTTAGATCTGCAGCACTAAACCCTGCTGCCTTTAAATCAGCCGCGCTAAATCCTGCTGCCTTTAACTCAGCGGCACTAAATCCTGCATCTTTTAAATCAGCTGCGCTAAACCCTGCTGCTTTTAATTGGGCTGCGCTGCATCCCGCATATTGTCTAATAAGCGCTGCACTAACTCCTGCTGCCCTTTCTTTTTTTAAGGCCTCAACGTCACATCCTGCTTTCTTTATATCATCAGGAGTAATTCCTGGGGGTAACAGCCCCTGCGCTGCATTGATATCCGCAGGAGAAAAACCTGCAGCCTGTAGTGCATCAGAAGAAAAACCTGCATTTTTTAGATCTCTTGCGCTAAATCCGGCTGCTCTTAAGTCTGCTGGATTAAATCCTGCATTTTTTAGATCCTGAGCACTAAATCCTGCCTCTTTTAAGTCTGCGGCGCTAAGTCCCGCTGCTTTCAAGTCTGCTGCACTAAATCCTGCATTTTTTAAATCTTTAGGACTAAAACCAGCATTCTTTAAATCATTGGCAGTAAAGCCTGCTGCCCTTAGAGCTGCCGCACTACATCCCGCATATTGCTTAATAAGTGCAGCACTAACTCCTGCTGCCCTTTCTTTTTTTAATGAATCAACATCACACCCCGCTTTTTTAACATCGTCGGGAGTAATTCCAGGGGGCAACTCTGCTTCTGCTTCTTTAATGTCTGCTGGAGAATAACCTAAACTTGCAAGATCCTCTGGAGTAAATCCTGCATTTAATAAATCCCTAGCAGAGTACCCTGCAGCCTTTAGTTCTGCGGGTGAATAACCTGCTCTTTTTAAATCTGCTGCACTAAATCCTGCATTACGTAATTCTTTAGCAGTAAAACCTGCTGCTTTTAATTGTGCCGCACTACATCCACTAATCCGTCGAATAGCAGAAGCAGTAACACCTGACTTACGCAATTTAGTTAAAGCATCAACGCTACACCCCGCTTTTAAAACATCAGCGGCACTCACTCCGTTAGGTAAACCACTGGCTTTAGCGATTTCCTCTGGAGAATATCCTGCCCCTTTAAGTTCATCATCAGAAAAACCTGCATCCTTAAGCTCTTGGGCTGTAAATCCTGCATTGCGTAATTCGCAAGCATTAAAACCACAATCCTTTAATCGGGCAGCACTATAACCTGCATCTTTAAGTTGCCTTGCATTGTATCCTGCCGCTTTCAGTTCTTTACAGGGACACACTTGACCTAAATCTTTCAAGCCATAACCATTATCTTTTAGCTGTGCGCAACTACATGCCGCTTTTAAATCACTTAATTGAGCTCCTTGACTTACAACCTGAGATACAGTGGCTTTAGAGCATCCTCCATTTTGTAATGCTTGCAACCAAAGACTTTTTTGAGCACCCTCATCATTTTCTCTAGCTAACGTAACAAAACCAACACCAGTTTGTCCGCCTTGTGAACCAATCACTCCAACACCTTGACCCAACGCTTGGGTTCTAATGATTGTTGGAATAGCGCTTCCCCCAGTTTTCTCTGCTTTTTGTGCCTGATTTATATTTTGCTCTTCCTGCAATCGAGCATATTGTGCTGTAGGATTAAGGACACCAGGAATTGACTGAATAGATCCTGGGGTATGACCAAGAGTCGCTGTAGCTGATGGCCCAGAACCAGCTCCTCTTAATTTTATATATCCTATCACTACAGCTAAAATTAATAAGGATAATGTAAAAATAATAATAACCCGAGTCCGCGTATTCGAAAAAAGCGACTTTAAATTTTCTTTTTTTCCAGCCATTTATAACCCTTCTACCTTGAGCTGCATGACCTTCCCATGCCAGGAAACTAATAATACCGGGGATTTTTGCATTTCATATGCGTGCGTCCCATCTGCGCTAGTCATACTTGCTAACCAGCCCGGCGACAATATAGTAAGATTGGTTCTAACATACATTCTGTCATTGGCTAACCAAGCACGTGCATCCCCTCCTGTAATAACCAAACGCTTACTTGCAGGAGGTGGCACACCGTCTAAAACATGAAGAAGTAATTCACTCGCTGAGGGAGGAATTCCCGTCTCTAAAGGCATTACTTTAGCATTGGGCCCATAACCTTGTACACGTAAATCAACTCGATAATCTACGGCTTTTTGTCCTGGTATCAAGGTAAGCATCACTGGGGTATTTAAGCCTCGTAATCGAACCGCTAAATTGCCGTAATTGTATGCTTTCATTGCTTGAATCATGAGCGTATTACTGGTTTTATCCCATACAATATTAAAAGCATTAGGATCGCCTAAATCATATGCTCCAATTGGCCAAGGAGCTCCTGATGAATCAAGAAATACTAACGAAGAAACAAATCCTTGTGCCAAACGAATTACGGGTGGAGTAGAACCTGGAGATAAGTTAACAAATTGAGAAGTTGCTGTAGGTTTTGGCGGTGTTCCTGCCGGTGCAGCCTTAGCATATTCCATAGTATCATTCATTTGCTTTAATTGTACGACTTGTTCCGTGTTTAGTGGATACAAATTTTTTGTCATATCTCTAAAAGCTTTATTATTGATTACCTCTTCATCATTTTGGCTTAATACCTGTTGATTCGCAGCAGGGGAAGGTGGTGGCGATTGAGGCGCCTTACTCGGTTGTGGTTTGGGTGCCTTATAAATATCATTCGCTAATGGGATAGGAATATCATTATTTTGATTTTGAGCAGGCGCAGCATTTGGTGTCTGCCCGGCTTGCGCCGCCTGATTTTGGCCCGCTGGTTGATTTTGTGACAAGCGTTGTTGCAACAAACGTAACTGCTGTAACGCTTGTTGTGCACTATCATCCTGTGCAAAAGATGAACCAATCATGGAGTAAGTTCCGCAGAGAAAACAAAATTTTACAAACCAATTCAACTTGTTCATTAAGATACCCCACCAGCGGCAGGCCCGACTACAAATTGTGATATACCAATTCCTCTAGGCGAATTTAAAGGAGAAACACGTGTAATTAACATAGTAACCACATTATTTTGTTGCGTAAATTCACTAGCACTTTGATAGGTTACTAAGATAGGCATTTGAACACGCCAAGAATAATTTCCATTTAAGACCCCTTTTTGCAAAATAATAGGTGCTCGCGTTGCTACAGCAGACACGATAAGTTTTTTAGCTTTCACTGCATCTAAGTTATTTGATTGTTGCAACGCATTAAGAAATTGATCCCAACCTTCAGGAGTAAAAAAACCGGAAGAAGCTTGCAATTCATCCCTATAATTAACGAAGTTATATGTAAATGCTGCGATTGCAGCCTGATTCGCCCATTGCAAAACCGCAGAGTCCGATTGATTCGGTTCATTTAAAGGAAAAAGTGGGGTAATTCGACCATTAATGCTTGTAGCAAAATATTTGGGGGCTGGTGGATGAGTAATAATATACACCAACATAAAGGCCAGTATTACATTCACTAGAAGAGCAATTAACAACGCAAGGACTACTTTACGTTGACTATCCTTATAAAAAGTGTTTCTTAATGCAACAGTTGTCAAGGCATCTTGGGCCATAATATCCTCGTGTATAGCTTATTCTGGTATCAATTTATCCTCACCATCCGATACTGGATCGGGAGGAAGTAATGCTTGTGCGGAATAATTAGGAGACAGCATTGGACTTAATTTAATAGGTGGTGCCACTCCACTCGTTGCATAAAAATCCCGTTCGGGCTCTGTTAAGTACAGATAAAACAGCGATAAACAAAAAATGCAACTCACTATTAAAGAAAAAATCAATGCAACTAAACCCCGCCTATATACATTAACATCAAACCTTTTACTTTTCTTTATCAAACTCCAGGTTTCACGACTCATCGCATCCCCTATGCTACAGCACGTCTAAAGGTAATTTCTACTCGAGCATTTACTGAGCTATCACCACCTTGAGTATACGCAATTATAGGTTTATCACTCCCTAATCCCTGTGTAAATATAAAACGACTATCTACGCCTTGTGACCAAAGATATTCGCTAACTACTCGTGAACGAGCTAAGGTCAATGCATGCTCTCTTTGTGGGGATATATATTTACTGCTATAACTCGCTATATTAATTGCTATTTTGCGAAATTGCTTCAGGAATACGGCTATTTCATTTAATAAAGCATATGACTTCCATTTTAAGTGTGGGGTTTCTGGTTCAAATAAATAACTTGCGGGAATACTAATCATATAATCTTGGCCTATGGTGATTACTTTTACCCCTTTTCTATTTAAGTCTTTTGCGAGCTTCATAATGGTAGCATCACAAGCTCCTAAAACTTTACAAGGGTACTTAGGCTCCTCTTTATCAAGAGCCCAATAATCACGACTACAGGAAGTTACCATTAATAAGGCAGCCAATCCAACAGCTCGAATTAGATTAATACGCACCACTCTCACTCGTTATCCTCATATTTCAAAATAATAACCATAGATTCTGACTGTAGTTCTATTGCATTTTATATCTTTTGGAAAAGTCTATAAATCATTACGTTACAATGAATTCAAGAAAATATCTATTTTTTTAAAAATTTATTTATTGCGATACCTTTTTTTGAAAAAAAACAAAGCACTTGGGTTTGTTTTTTTTCAAAAAAACAATTACCGCTTCTATTTTAAAACGGTTTCACTCTTATTCAGAAGATAAAAGACATACCAACAAAATAGAAATTTTCGAAATGTAAGGTAGAAAAGAATGTTGTATACCAAACTCGAGGTATGCGTGTGTTTAGAACACTGCAAAGAATTATCTTTTGCAGTAAGGTTTAGAAAAAATAAGTTTAGCCATGGAACACATGGCTAATAAAATAAAGTTCACAACAAAAGATAGAGCATTAAGTCGATTCTTCAGCATTTTGATTTGCCTTTTGACGTTCGCTCATAATTTTTTCAGCTAATGCTTTAACTATATCAGTTAATTCATCTGGTGCAATAAAGTCTCTTTCTTCAGGTGGATAACTGGTTGCTAATTGAAAATCCTTAATCAGTTCATTAGAAACTGTACCAGCATATTTATCTTTTGCTCCAGCTAAACGCTCAATATTCATCATCTGATTACGTGTTTCATTAATAGGTAGTAAGGATTCAGAAAATGCAGTCTTATCACTTACCAAAATTGGTGGATCGTTTGGATTTACTCGCAAGGGACTAAAGATAGTTAATATTCCCTCAATTTCTTCTTCAACCAAGTCTTCAACAGGCTCCGGCTCGTTATAGCTATGGAATGCAATTAAAGCAGCTACACCACGCTCTATTGGCTCTTCTACAACGGACTCTCGTAATAACTTACTAATAAGTGTTATTTCCTCATTTTCCACAGACTTATCGATCGACAAATCACCACTATCCAAAATTTCTTGGAAAGAGGTCAATTGTTTTTGTAATTTCATTAAGTAGTCATCTGGTGGAGCCTCTACTTTTAAAAATTGATTAATTTTTAATTGCTTCACTGGTTTGGGGTTCGCATAAAACATTCGCGCCCGCACAATTTTTGACTTGAAGAATATATGTGACTCACCTTCTGTTTGTTCTTTAAGATCCAACAAGTCAACACGAGCTCTCTTTTCAAATGAAGAACTTTTGCTATCCATATAGGTATTCGCCATACTCGTATCTTTCGCTTGGAATGAATCTACTTTAGTTACATATGCCTCACCAGCTGTCTTTGTAAAGAAATCCCATGTTTCTGTAGGATCTTCCAATTTCATACATATTTTAATGTTTGTGTTTGCACCAATGGATGCAGCTTCTTCTTTAGATGCCTTTTGAAAGGCGGGCAAATCTTGTCCTGCGAAAATTGCCGAAAATCCAAGTGAACGCGCTTGTGCAGGCACAACCGCAAAACCTTGAACCGCATAATACCCATACTCATCTAGAATACACATATAAGGAGTTGGTGCATTTGTTGGTTTTCTTAAAATTACATCGCGATAATCGCCCTCAACATCCTCTCCCAAACCCGCTGCCATCATTGCCTTTAATGAGGAAACAATAATTTTACCTAAGTTGGATAATTCATCAGGAGATTTTTCTAATGCAGGCAATAGTACTACTAAAATTCTTCGATTCAATACTACATCTTTAAAATCCACTTCGGCTAGGTTAGTACGGACAATGTGACCATAGGTATCTGCCAAGGATGAAAACGCCCTTACCAGCTGCATCGTGATAAAACCATGTTGTTCCAAAACTTGCGACACTTGCTTTCCTTTTTTCTCCTTATTATAGCCTGGCAAGGTACCTAAATAGTTACGTAAAGGGTCTGTAACCAATTTTGGGATTGACTCAATATTCACACTTTCCTGATTATCGCGTGGGAAAATTTTATCAACGACTATGGTTTCTAATCGAACTAAATCAAAATAGTTACGAATAGTATCCGCATCAAGAAGTATTGCTCCCTCATCACGCATATAAACCAGAAGACGCATCAAAGCTTCGACGAAGGCAATCGCACGACCTTTCCACATATCTCCGTCTCCACCTCCTTTGGAATCCCCCATCAAACTTACTACAAGTTGGGTCAACATACTGGAAGAGCCTTGAGAAAAAGGATTAAAAGTATTAGAAAGTCTTTTTTCTTGTGGACCGATAATATCTCGCGCACCAGTCATGAAATTAATCAAAAGTAAATCATCTTCACGACCCATGCTTCTGACCATAGAAAAAACTTTGGCATACAGGGAGTTATCGCCTTTACCATCTACATAAATAAAACCACTGGCTTGGACCAAAGCATTAAAAGCAATAGAAACCAAACATTCTGTTTTACCACTACCCGTAGAGCCAAAAATTAATGCATGTGTACGCATATCATCATTAGCAAACCACAATTCGTGGCCTGTTTTACGGTCATTACCAAAAAAAGTTATCCCGCGTGCTATATTGGGTTGGTTAATACCAGGCTTCATGTCATTGTAATCTTTTACGCGAGAAACCTGAGGAAGACGAAATGGTAATCCTTGTTTACGCGTATAACTAAAAAGAAAACAAGCACCTCCGACAAGCATCAAAAAGGTTGCTGCCTCCGAAAAGTAATAAGACATCGCCGATAAAGTAAAAAGTACAATCGAAATATTTGTAGGATCACCAAAAAAATCTGCCAACCGTTGTGTCAGAGTACGTGTGTCCCTGAGTAACTGGGTAGGGTCTAATTCATGACGTGATTCAATACCGCGCATCATGGCTCTAATTCCTCCATTTGACGAGGTGTTAACTTAACTTCTTTTATGGCAACTTCCAATGCTTTTATTGCTTCATCTATCATTGGCACCAAAGAACGTCGCCCCATTTCTTTCTCAGCTTTCCAATGAGCGAAAGGCCCCGCAACTTCTGCGTAAGGAGTTTGTCTGCCGACACAATTAAGCATATACCATAAACGTCTATCTATAGGTTTTAACCACAAAAACTCTGAAGCCGGCACTACTCCATCCAGCCGCGCTTTCTCAAGTAATGAAGCTATTACACTTAAAGTATAGGCATGTTTTGCAGTAACTTCCTGCACTAATTCTGTATTTTTATATTTTTCGATTACTGGTCTTGCAACAAAAAAATCAGGCTTACCAGTAACATAAGTTCTATCTATAGTTGCTAAAATATTATTAGCAGCGTCTCTATCTCGATTTATTCTGGCAATAAAAACAGCCGCTAATGCATACGCCTGGGGCGAACAATGCTCAAAACCATCCCAATACGGACCCAACTGCAGCGTAAAGACACGTTTTGCATCCCCTCTACGAACACCTGCAGTCATTTCTTGTCCAGGCACTGGACTATCTAATAAGGCATCTTCTTTTTTTAATAAATTGTATTTACGAGCAAACTCCATTGGAGTCATAGCCATAGCCCAAGGACCTTTATTCACATCTTGGCTTACTAAATCCTCTTTAACAATAGGCATAATCGCGGGCCAATTAAACTGTTCTTGCTCACATAGTTTTTTCATATTATAAACTTTTCGAAACTTTAAAGTAATATTAGAACGGTAAAGAACAACAGCCAAAGTAAGAAGGACAACAACCACCGGATAACGCATAAAATCGCCAACTTCCTGGGTCGTGGCCATTAACTGCCCCCAATCCACAGCATTAGGGTCTACTGTTTGCATCAGATAAATTAGATTAGATAACTGCTCATTATGAACAAACAGATTAACCAATTTTGCTTGCCAAATATTCACTTGGAAAACAAAAATTACGATATATTTATGCCCTGCTTTCCAAATTATATACCCAGTTATAAACAAGAGCACCATGATCCAAATTGGAGCCATGGAATTATCAGAACCTTGTTGTTGACCACCTTGTTGTGCCATTAATAGTTACTTTAAAAAGTTCACTTATTTTAAGTATATACTGCTCTAGGCTAATTTTGCGAGAGATTGACAAAGGATTATCTGCTTATTGAACTAAAAAATGAAACATTAAAGCACTATTAATGTTCTTTAATCAAACGACCACGCGTAAATTGGTAAACACCACTTATATGAACAAAGCGACTAATATTTTCCAGATGCAACGTTTTGTCTTTGAGGGTTAATAGGGTATTACCTAGTTTATCAATAATTGCTTTATCGGGATGAAGGGGGATAATATCCGTGGAATTAATATAGATGGCTACATAAGCTTCATTTTGCTTATTTTCTTTAGTTTTTAACAATGCTTTCACTTGCTCTTCTTCTGCATATATTGGCCTGGAAATCATTTGCCGCGGTAAATTAACGATAATCCTTTCCCATGATTGAAGATTGGAACCATCCGCAGAATATAAAGAAATAAAAATCTCTTGCTGATTACTTCTTAAAGCAAGCCGACTTGCTAAATAAATATCCGTTTTAACTTGTTCTCTACTACGCGCATTAGCTTTCTTTGCAAAATCATCCCGAATTTCATTTAAATTCTTACCAATGGCCCGTAGAAAATTAGATTTATCCCAAGGTCCATTTTTAATTGCCTCATCCAATGCGTCAAGAATAGCTTTATTTTGCTCATCATTGAGTATATCTTTCATACATCAAACATAACCTCTAACTTATCAACCATTGTAAAATTATAACAGCAAATTATTATTTATTGTTTTAAAAAGAGAAAATCGTAAGAAATTAATTTTTGCTACGAAAAATGAAATGGAATGGTGAAAGCCGTTCTAGCCTACCATGGGCGCGGCGAATGACTTATTTGAGCATTAGATACTACTTCTTGGCAACACTTTTCTAATTGTTGAATAGCACTCTCACAATCAGCTGCTTCTGCCGTATTTTGAGTTTGCATCTTCACTCTCATTATTTGCTTGACTCTTTTTCCTAACTCTTCAATAGCACTAGCCAAAAATGCAGCATCTTCGGTAGTAGCCTTCTCATTACTAGCTGCATTTGCTGAACTTGGAGACGAGCTAAAAAAACCTTTCGCATATGCCATCCTACTACCCCCTCAACACATAAATCTTATTTGACACAAGAGTAACAAAATAAATTACAAATAAACTTAAAACTACAATTTCTTTCGATTTCTTTACAATAAACTTTAAAAATATACGTATTAAAAAACACTTAATCGTACATTAACTCATCTAACGGAGTATAATCACGGCTTGGCCCACCTTGAATTAACTCATTCAATACATCCGTCATACACAACAAACGTAAAACATTGGGTGTCACTTCGTCAAAAACAACCCTTAAACCCAGTAAGGCTCCTTCTGCTTCATCAAATGTAGCTCCTAATCCATAACCTAGGCATAAAGAACATAGTTGATCGGCTCTCTTCGCGATTGCTGGCAATAATCCTGTATCTGCAAAAACTTCTTCATAACTTACAAATCGATCATTAAGATAAAATTTGGCATTTAAACTTGTGGCAATTACTGCCATACATTTACTAATATCCCTTTCCATACCTAACTATCGCCACCAAGGTTGTGAAGATTTGAGAGAACCTGCTAAGAAGCTTCTTATCCATCGTAAAAAAACGGGCACAGTGAAGCCATAATGTTCAATAATACCAAACAATACCGCAGAAACCAAAACAAATATACCCGTCCATACTCTGATATGCATTAGAAATAAAAACAGAGGAAACGCCGCACGCGCATCAACTATAAAAAAACGAGCACTCCGTGCAGAATCTCTCCAATGTGCTGTTTCAGCAAAGCCCCCTGCCATACTTAATGCCTCAAAAAATTATGATCCTTTTAAAAAAGTATATACCTAAAAAAAGGGATTCGCACCTCTATTTGACTAATATATTAGATCTACTGGGGTAGATGCAATCTGTAAAAAAGGGTAATTTTGCAATAGCTTGTACTATTGGGGGCTATCTTGATATTAAGATTATTGCCCTTTCCAGTATTTTAGAAAGGGCTTTGTAATTTTATACGGATGACTGCGTAATAAAATTAAGAATTAGTTTTTATCCATCGGAGAATAGCCTTTAGAAAAAGCGGCTCCTAGAATATTAGTAAGAACCTCTTCCATTTTAGGTTTCTTAGATGGCTTTAATTGAGGTACAGCAAAAGCCTCTCCTACTTCTTCTGACTTTTGTTCCAAAACCGCATCGGAATGAGGTTCGTTTTGTCCAACAGCTAGTTTCCCTAACATTGTAGAAGTGCTGTTTTTACTCATCTGAACTCCCCTTATCACATCTATAACTATAACTTAACATAAACAACTTAAGGAATTATTAAGATAATTAAATATTTTTATAAAAAATACTATTGAGTAGTCAGTTTATTTTCGTTATGTTAAAACAACCTATAAAAAAAATAGGTTCAATTGTCATTTATGGACGAATGCAATTGCTCAGCTAATAATAGGGCTCTTGCCTAACCTGTAGATATTGCTTTAGAACAAGACATTACTGTTGTTAAGGATAATGAGAATTTATACCAAGTAAATGCCACGCATAAATAGCGATTAGGCCGTAGTCGAGTAAATGATACAGTTTTATGCAAGAGCTCTAATAAAGACCAGGGCAATTGAGAAACTATAGAGTCTCTATGTAATAGAGCTTTAGTTAAGGAGGAAATATGGCTAGAGGTGAGGTGAAGTGGTTTAATAATGCCAAGGGTTGGGGCTTTATTATCCCAGAAAATGGGGGTGATGATATTTTTGTTCATTTTTCCTCAATTCATGGGACAGGCTATAAAACATTAGCTCCGGGGCAAGTAGTCAACTATGATGTGGAACAAGGTGATAAAGGTCTGCATGCGGCTAATGTTACTGTACTTAATGAAAACGCTGAAGTTGAAATGGCTTAATTAAGTTAACGCAGTATCCTATGGTGCTGCGTCCATTAGTTACCATTTATTTAAAGCTTGTACATTAATGCATTAAAAATCGTCTTCATGTATGATCGCTTTAATTCATTTAAAAGCCAGATAAATTGTGAAGCGTGGTTTATTACTTATCAACCTTGGGACTCCTAAAAGTACAGATATATCCTCTGTCAGGAATTATTTATGTGAGTTCCTCACTGATAAACGTGTTATCGATATACCTGCTTTGCTTCGGTATGTGTTAGTTTACGGTTTTATCTTACCGTTTCGCTCAAAACGCTCTGCCCTTGCTTATCAATCGATTTGGACCGAACAAGGTTCGCCCTTATTATTTCATAGCCAAAATTTAAGGTTACAAGTACAAAATTCTGTTGGATCAGACAGTAAAATTGCCCTAGGAATGCGCTACGGAGAGCCCTCTCTTATGGACGCATTAAATCAATTAAAAGACTGTGAATCCATTACAATTTTGCCTTTGTACCCACAATACTCCTCAGCAGCTAGTGGTTCAGCAATTACAGAAGTCTTTCGGATTATCAGCTCTTGGGATCTAATTCCCTCAATTACAATTATTCGCGATTTTTTCCAACATCCAGCATATCTCAAAGCCCAAGCACAAATTATTAAAGCGCATTTTGATGAGCAAACCCATATTCTCTTTAGCTACCATGGAATTCCTGAACGACAAATCACTAAAAACAGTTGTAAATCGATTTGTATCAAGCCCTGCTCTACTTCTAAGAAACAAATTAAAGAATGTTATAGAGCACATTGTTATCATAGTAGTCAATTATTGGCAAATGAACTAGCATTATCTACTAAGAATTACAGCACAGCATTTCAATCAAGGCTAGGAAAAACCCCTTGGATAAAACCTTATACTGATGAAACTCTCGCCAAACTAAGTACTCAAGGTATTAAAAAACTCATTGTCGTTTGTCCATCTTTTGTGGCCGATTGCTTGGAAACTTTAGAAGAAATAGGAATCAGAGCGAAACAACAATGGCTGGCATTGGGTGGTGAAGAACTCATCATCGTTCCGTCCCTGAATACAGATCCACTGTGGGTAAAAGCTATTGTTGAAATAACGCACATGCAACCTAATTCCAGCATAGGAGCATCTTGTGAATCCACGATTAATTCTTGACACTATATCTTCAAAATTTAAAATTATTGGGTTATTAAGTACAGTACTTATTCTCTTAGGGGTTTACTTTTTATGCTGCTATCCTAAACCCAAACCTCATACTCCTTCTCTTAAAATAGTTGAGATCACCACTGTGTCTCCAGCTACTATTGAAAAAACAATAAAACTTATAGGAACTATTCGTCCCAAACACGCAACTATTCTGATTGCCAAAGGTTCTGGAATGCTTGATACACTCATGACCTCAGGTCAAACTGTTCAAAAAGGTGACTTAATTGCAAAAATTACTAACCCAGATATTGAAAAAAGTTATCAGCTTTCCAAAGAAACAGAACAATTAGAAAACATTCAATATCAACGTCTCAAAAGCTTACAGAAAACGGGGTTTGTTAGTGCCCGAGAAGTAGAGGAGAAAAAGAGAGTTTGGATTGATTCACAAAGGGAAAAAGCTAAAACTAAAATTGAGCTAAAAAACATGCGCTTTTATGCTCCATTTAACGGTGTAATTGGTGCATTTAAAATCAAAGAAGGGGCTCAAGTAACTGAAGGTGCTCCCGTAGTAACTATTTACGATCCAAATTCTTTAATCGTTGAAATAGATATCCCGTGTACTCATAATAATTCAATTGAAGAAAATCAACCCATTTACATATTGAATCAACTTTATCATTTAAATCATGTACAGAAAATGATAGATGATGAAACTCACATGTGCCCTGCAGATGCAGAAATACAATGCTCTCATTGTTTAGTAGGGACCAATGTGACGGCACAGCTCGTAGTGAGTAAAAAAATAGATGTATTGGTTATTCCTACACAAGCTTTATTTTTAAAGAAAGGTAAAACACACGTTTATAAAGTAATTAATAATAAAATAGAGCTTGTTGCAGTCAAAACAGGCTTACAAGAAAAAGAAAAAGTAGAAATTATTTCAGGTTTAAAATCTGGTGACCAAATAGTAAGTAAAAGTCCAGAACGATTGTATCCAGGAATGGACGTCTCAATTTACAAAGGCTAAACACCCTATTATGAAATTTACAAGTTATTTCCTAAAGCATCCCGTTATTGCAATCATTCTTAATTGTATGATTCTCCTTCTAGGAATACTTTGCTTTCATTCTTTACCCCTTAGAGAATATCCTAATATTAGTTTTCCAATAATTACCATCAGTACTCACTATCCTAATGCCAGCCCTGAATTAGTTGAATCTGTAGTAACCAATCCATTAGAGGAGCAACTTGCCGGTGTTGAAGGGTTAGAATCAATAACCTCTCGTTCTAACGCAGGAAATTCTTACATTACGCTGCGATTTCGTCCAGGAATGCCTATGGAAAAAGCACTTAACGCCACTCAAGAGGCAGCACGACTAGCCCAGGCTCAACTTCCTGCGGCTGTAAAAGCACCTGTAATTGAACGCCAAAAGCAATCAGATGGCCTACCGTTTATAGGAATAGCCTTAGAATCCTCTTCTTTAAATTTTGGCGAACTGACTCATTATGCCAACCTGAATTTAAAAAATGTTTTTCGCAGCCTTAAAGGCGTCTCATCGGTGGAAGTATGGGGACAACCTTTTACTTATACAATTAAGTTTGATCAAAGAAAATTGCATGCATTTGGCATTAATGTTGATGAAGTTGCTCATGCAATTGCCAATAATCGCTTGTCTTTACCCGCGGGAAATTATCAAAATAAAATTCCTACCACGCTCGACTTTGAATTGAAAACTCCAGAAGATTATGAAAATTTAGTGATTAAGACACAAAACCATCACCCTATTTTTCTTAAATCACTCGCTCAAGTTCAATTAACAACAGATAATAATCAATTTCGCGTTAAGGTTAATGGTCATTCTGGCTTAGTGCTTGCCATTAATCGCTCTAATGATGCCAATCCTATTGATGTGTCGCGAAGTGTACGTAAAGAATTGAGGGCTTTGGAAAAAAGCTTACCTGAAGACCTAAAGGTCAATATTATTATTGATCAATCCGAATTCATCCAGGCTTCTCTTAAAAACATTCAATCCACCATTCTGGAATCTGTTTTTTTAGTTTTAGCAATCATTTTCATTTTTTTAAGAAATGTACGTGCTACCTTCATTCCGTTGATTGCTATCCCAATTTCACTATGCGGTTCTTTATTATTTCTGAAAATTGCGGGTTTTAGTATTAATCAAATGACCCTCCTTGCCATGGTATTAGCCGTAGGATTGGTTGTTGATGATGCAATTATTGTTCTTGAAAATATTTGGCGCCATATTGAAGAGGGTTTCTCACCAATGAATGCTGCATCGAAAGGAGCAAAGCAAATAGGTTTTGCCATTATTGCAATGACACTCACATTAACTAGTGTTTACGCACCTATAGGCTTTATTGAGGGCATGCTTGGTCAATTGTTTATTGAATTTGCAGTTGCCTTAGCAGGAAGTGTTTTTATCTCAGGCATAGTCGCACTGACGCTATCCCCCTTAATGTGTGCAACATTCCTTCATAAAAATACGAAACAGTTATGGCCACTAATCGATAGTGCTCTTAGCCATTTATCTCAGCATTATTATAAAGTACTTAACATCATCATTTATCGAAAAAAAACTATTCTTTTTATACTGGTGCTTTCACTTAGCTCAAGTTTATTATTTTATAAAATAATGCCTGGTGAAACAGCCCCAAAAGAAGATCGAGGGTTAATAGGCGTCTACACCCCTCCTATATCTGGAGATAACTTAGATGCTATGGAGCGAAATACCAAACGGGTGCAGCAAGCCATAGGTAAAATACCCGAAGCTCAAAATACATTAACTTTTTTAGGTGATTGGGGCAGTAGTATTGTAATACCTTTAAAATCCCATCAACAAAGAGACCGCTCTGCAGAACAAATTATTCATGCTTTAAAACCTAAGGTAGAACAATTACCCTCCATAGATGCCACAGTCTGGAGTTGGGATTCGGGCTTACCTGGAGTCGATGATTCCCGCAATAATTCTGAACTCGAGTTGGTCATCTCTACTACTGAAAATTTTCGGAAATTATTTGAAGCCACAGAGCATTTCAAAAAAGTTCTGGACCAAAATAAAAAGTTTACCAACACTCGTTATGATTTACGGCTAGACTCTATGGGGTATTCTATAAATATAGATAAAAATGTCTTGGCTCAATTAGACTTAACCCCTGCCCAGATTGCTAAAACCATAGAAGTATTTTTCAGTGGTGATAAATCCTTATCATTTCAAAAAGATGGCATCTCTTATAATCTCTCATTACAAGGTTCGTCTAAGCCTTGGACTTTAGATGAGTTATATCTGACTACTCCTTCAGGAAAGCGTATTTCATTAGGTTCCGTAGCCCAAATGAAAAGACGTGCTCAACCCACTGCCTTAGAGCATGTGAATCAAATGCGCTCTACAACTTTATATGCCCAATTACCTGAAAAACAGTCCTTTAAAAAAGGAATGGATAATCTTTTAAAATCAGCAAAAGAGAATCTTCCCAGCCAATATAAACTGAGTTGGTCAGGTGCTGCTAAAGCCTACAATGAATCATCACAGACTATGCTCTTATTATTCGCTTTATCATTCCTCTTTATTTATGCCATTCTAGCGGCTCAATTTGAAAATTTTATTTATCCATTCATCATTCTGTTCACAGTACCTCTAGCTTGTTTTGGCGCTTTACTATTTGCATACCTTTTAGGTCAATCGCTAAATATTTACACCCAGGTTGGCTTAGTGACTTTGGTCGGTTTAATCAGTAAACATGGTATTTTGATTGTAGAATTTGCCAATCAATTACAAAATGAAGGTTTCGCCTTAGCAGATGCAATTAAAAAATCGTGTGCGTTAAGGTTGCGTCCTATTCTTATGACCACTGGTGCCATGGTATTTGGCGCCATTCCCTTAGTACTTTCACATGACGCGGGCTCAGAAGCAAGACATGCCATAGGAATTGTGCTCATAGGGGGTTTATGCATTGGCACATTGTTTACTCTATTTGTGCTTCCTACGGTTTATTTTATGATTACGCAAAGCATTGCCAAGCTAGCTTCGAGAAATGAGGAAATTACTCGGTAACGTCGCTAATCGGATAAAGAAAGCCTATTTTTGTGCTATTAAAGCGCACATAAGTCTCTTTTAAAAAGAGCCTACTCTCCTTTATAAATTTAATGTACTATGAAAAAGTTTGTCTTTTATATAGGAGATTATGTTGAAAAGGATCTGTTTTTTAATGTTATTTTTTTTTGTTTCTCAAGCAATGAGTGCTGTATTTACCCCAGAAGAAGTACAAAAGTTAAAGCAACACTTTTTCTCTAACATTCAGTCTAACGGTGCAATAGTAGCTTCACCCTCAAAACAAAATCCTAATTATTATTATGATTGGATAAGAGATTCTGCAATTGCCATGAATTTAATTGAAACATGGTACGAGTCAACTCATGCATATGGGTATAAAGAGCGTTTATTTCATTATGTAGATTGGACGCAAATACTTCAACATCAAAATAATCCAAATCTTGGATACGATATATTAGGAGAGCCCAAATTTTATATTAATGGTTACCCTTTTAATGAACAATGGGGAAGACCTCAAAATGATGGCCCCGCTTTAAGAGCCTCAGTATTAATTCATTTTGCGCAACAGTTACTAGACAATCATGAAGCAGAATATGTTAAAACTCGTTTATATAATAACACTATGGATCCTCATGCCATGGGTGCGATTAAAATGGATTTAGAATACATAGCACATCATTGGTCAGATCCCAATTATGATCTTTGGGAAGAAGTCTATGGAGATCATTTTTTTACTGCGATGGTACAACAGAAAGCACTTCTTGAAGGAGCAACTCTTGCTCGAGACCTCAATGATAATGGTGCTGCAGCTTATTATGAATACCAAGCACAACAAATAAATTCTCGTCTTAGTCAACACTTAGATAAGAATCATCAAATCATTCAAGCAACACTTTTACCTCATCCAGGCCCTCAAAAAACATTAGAACTTGATTCTGCAGTAATTCTTGGTATTTTATTTAATCCACAAAAAAATGGGGTCTTCTCGCCTAGCAGTCTCTATGTTCAAAATACGGTTCAAGCCTTACATGAACAATTCAATTTAATGTTTCCTATTAACAATAATCATCCCAGCGCTATTTTATTTGGCCGTTATCCAGGAGATACTTATGACGGATATCAAACAAACAGTGTAGGTAATCCCTGGTTTATTTTAACGGCAACAATGGCTGAATATTATTATACCCTCGCCAATAACTTAGCGATGATAGAAGAAAATCAATCTCAAATAGTAGAATACATTCAAGTGGGTGATAATTACTTAAAACTCATAAAAAAATACGCACCAGATATAGAATTAAGTGAACAAATTAACTTAAATACTGGAGCTCAACAAGGAGCATCATCACTTACCTGGAGTTATGTAGCTGTTTTACACGCTCTCGATTATAGAGATAAATTAATCAATAAGCTTAGAGTTTAATTCAACAAACTTCTCAACCTATTTCTCCACCGCGTATAGCAAGGTGGAGATTTAAGTTAACATCAGTTATGGATAAAGAATCTATTTAGATCCAGGCTCCATTTCGGCCCGTTTGGGCTGAGGAGGCATGTATGCGGTCTCGAAGCCTGAACACAGATCTTGAAAATTCGTGCTAAGGCTTCGAGACAGTGCTACACGCTTCCTCAGCCCGAACGGATCGTGATAGAGAATCGTTATAATTATATCCTTATCCATAACTCACGTTAAGTTAAAGCACCTGTTGATACGCTCTCTATGTCTATATATGGATCAAATTCATCGTCTCTCGTAAGGATTGCTGTTGTTGTATGGATAAACTTATAGCTTGCATTTTAGCTACATCCCCGGACTACAGCTTTGCCTAATCCAGGCTAATAGCAAGCGTAAGCTGGGCTGTTAAGCCCAGCATATCTTATCTACTTACCAAACCTGGATTTCTTACAAGAATCACCATAAGCCCACTGAGCGCTCAAGATTCCCTCACGAATAAAGTGATGAATACTTGAGTAAGGCCAATCTGAAGGATTTTTGACATAGCCATGTTTCACTGGATTAAAATGAATACAATTGATGTGATACTCATAGTCGGATGCATGGCGTATCATGGCTCCCAAAATCTGCGTTGCAAGATACCTCGTTCACGTTTTAAGCTTAACCGTTTTGAATAATCACTATCATTGGGCATTAAGGTCATTATCATATGTGCATGGTCAAGCAAGATGACGATAGCGTCTAGATAGAAAGAATGTCGTGTTGGACTTTTCTGAAAACGAATCTTAAATCATCAATACAATGAATGAGTAAATTGCTTTGTCTATTTTGCAAATTTAATGTGAAAAAATAGGTCGCGCCTGACATCAATGCTCTTCGGTATCGCATAGAGTTGGATTTTCCTAATATTCCGTTTCGGTATTTATAACCAAATTTTTGATGATATTCAATGAGGATTTCTGGGCTTATCAGCCCAGCCTACACTGATTTGATTTTTTAGCGAGCCCGGATTAGACGCAGTCGTGATCCGGGAATTTTGGCTACACCCCCAATCCAAGCCGGGCTAGAATTAGCTTTTCTTCGTCTAGGTCGAAGGAATATAAGTCGATCTTGTTTTGCCAATTTCCTCAACAGTTACTTCTCGTCCCAATAGACGTAATGGTTTACCGGATACTATATAATTTTCAATCTGCTCCAAACTGATATTTTTTGTCTCTGGCATGTAAAAATAAGAATAGATTAATCCCAAAAGACAAACCACCGCATATAAAGCAAAAGTATACTCAATGCCCATCATCTTTTCTAAAAGGGGAAAACTAAAAATAACCACTGTGTTAAAAGTCCAGTTACTCATAGCAGACAAGCCCATTCCTGCACCACGCACATGCAAAGGAAAAATTTCTGCCATAGCAATATGAGGTATTGGTCCTACACTTACTGCAAAAGAAAAAATATAAAGAATTAAACAAGCAACCGATAAATAGGGAAGCCATACCACTTGATTTAATGAGAACACACACAAAGCCAACAGACTAATAAACATTCCGGAAAAACCAAATAACAACAGCTTGCGCCGACCTATTTTATCCACACTAAGTATCGCAATAATCGTCACCAACAAGTTGACCATGCCAATCCCGATAGTCGCTAGTATTTGACCTGTAGTACTATTTAAACCTAAGTTTTTAAAAATTTCGGGAGCAAAATAAATAATTACATTAATCCCACTTAACTGTTGTAAACAAAACAAGATCGTTCCCAACAACAATACAGGCAACAAAGGATTTCTAAATAATAACAGCCAACTCCCCTTTTTGGGCTCATTCGCTAAAGTCGCTTCAATATCAATTAACTCATGTTCAATAGAGTGGTTTTTGCGTAACTTTCTTAAAGCTTTGGAAGCAGCATCGCGACGGCCTACACTGCACAACCATCTAGGTGATTCTGGCATCAGTAAAATACCTAGACTCAAAACCAAAGCTGGAAAAGCGCTTGAAGCAAACATAGCGCGCCAATCATGGTTTTCAAGAAACAAATAATTAACTGAGTACGAACATACAATACCGACAGTCATCGCTAATTGATAAATAGCAACGACAGCTCCTCTTGTTTCGTAAGTCGCTGTTTCTGCGAGATACAACGGAGCCATTACTGATGCGACCCCAATTGCCAAACCCAGAATTAAACGAGAAACAATAAGTACCGTAATAGAATCCGCAAAACCCGCTCCTAATGCCCCCAAAAAAAATAAAATTCCCGAAAAAGACAATAAGGTTCGGCGACCAAAACGTTTGGCTCCTTGTGATGCCGTAATTGCACCAATCAACATAGAACCTAATAAAGCGCCAAAAGGCAATGCTGAAGCCATCACACCAATATGTGCCGCAGACAGGTCAAAATAATTTTTAACTAACTCTAAAGAGCCAGCAATAATTCCTTCATCATATCCAAATAAAAAACCAGCAACTGAACCAATAATTGCAACAACCCATGTCATATTTAACTCCTTTAACTCTAGGTAATCCTTAATCCCATCCTCTTATACTCTGACGTACAGAAAAACATAAATCAGTAATAAGTGACCAATTTTCTTTTTTAATTGCTTCCTCTGGAACAATCCAAGAGCCTCCGACACAAGAAACATTGGGAAGCATCAAATAATCAGCAAAATTTGTTTCGTTAATACCTCCTGTTGGACAAAACTTTGCTTGAGGAAAAGGTCCATGAATTGCTCGTAACATATTGATTCCTCCAGCGGGAACTGCTGGAAAAAACTTAAAATGTGTATATCCTAAAATTAATCCTTCCATTAACTCTGAAACACTAGATACGCCTGGAATTAAAGGAATATGAGAATAACAGCCGGCTTCTAATAAGGCTTGAGTTTTTCCCGGGCTTAATGCAAATTTTGCACCTATATTTGCCGCCTGATTTAATTGTTCTGGTGTAATTATGGTACCTACACCAATTAAAGCCTCTGGAAAGGTTTTTGTAAGTAACTGCACAGCATCTAAAGCTACTGATGTTCTTAACGCTACTTCAAGTATATGAATACCCCCTGCAAATAATGCAGTAGCCAAAGGTACCGCATGCTCCAGTTCTTTAATAACAAGAACTGGAATTACAGGTGAGGTACAAAATACGGCATCCGGTTGCACCATCCAATTAGGAAATGTCATGAACTTCTCCTTGTAGCTCACTGTAGTCAAGATGAAGCAAGACCGAGATTTATATCATTCCGTATTCTGCTTCTCTACGTATAGCCAACGATTGTTTTAAATAAACCGCAGCTCCCAATATTCCTGGCTGTTCGGCAGTAATAATAAAGGTCGGAATTTGTGTATTAAATTCGCTAAAGCGACCCTTTTCTTCAAAACGAACTCTAAAGTCACTATGATGAAGCAATGAAATAAAACGGGGAACGATACCGCCCGCTATATAAATGCCGCCAAAAGCTGCAAATATTAACGCTAAATCGCCCGCATAAGAACCCAAAATCGCCAAAAATTGTGCTACTGCAGCCTTTGCAATAGCACATTGATTTGCTAGAGCCAAAGCAATGATTTGCGCTGCCGGGAGAGGAGCATCCTCTTTTTGATTTAAAGTAGCTAGTGCTTGATATAAATTTTCCAAGCCATGGCCAGATAATAAACGTTCATAAGATATATGAGCGTATCGTTTTTTTAAATAACGATAGATAAACCATTCTTGATCCGTTTTTGCACCCCAACTGACATGACCTCCTTCACCAGCATGAGCAGAGTAACCCTGTTGGTTAGAGATTAAATAAGCCACTCCTAATCCTGTCCCTGCCCCCACCACTACTTTTACACCGTCTTTGTCCGTGCTTCCTCTGCCTATTTGAAAAACTTGCTGCTCAGATAAAACAGGTAAACTCATTGCTATAGCATTAAAATCATTTAAAACTCTAAGCTCAGTTAAGTTCAGCTTTTGTTTTAATGCGTTAATAGAAAATCGCCAAGGAGTATTAGTCATACAGATCATATCGTCAAATACTGGACAAGCAATAGCAATAACTACCTGCTTTATCTCTTGCAACTGATGTTGCTCTTGATACGTTAATAATACGGACTCTAGGCTGTTAAACGCGGCACAAGCATAAATTTCAACGTTTTCTATGCTTAGTTTTTCTAAATGGACACAAGCAAAACGTGCAAAAGTGCCCCCTATATCTGCAACAATAGCATATGACTGTAAAGGCTCAAAACTCATAACAAGACTCTTTTCCTTGAAACAAACTACAAGCTCCCTGCTCAGCTCCTGAAAATTGTAATCTTAAACTAGCAAATAGTTCACGACCACTGCCTTGATAAAGCCCAACAGCATTGTGTAGCGCTTTATTTCTTCGCATCAGCTCATCTTCAGTGATCAATAATTGCAATATCCCTTCTTCTGCATCAATCAAAATGATATCTCCAGTTTCAATCCGGGAAAGAACTTCATTGTCTATAGCCTCAGGAGTAACATGAATTGCTGCAGGGACTTTACCAGATGCGCCTGACATACGTCCATCGGTCACTAAGGCAACGTGATATCCTTTATCCATAAGTACCCCAAGTTTGGGAGTTAACTGATGTAACTCAGGCATACCACATGCTTTCGGCCCTTGGTAACGTACCACAACAATACAATCTTGTTCTAATGCTCCTTTTTCGAAAAGCTGATTAAACTCTTCTTGGCTCGCACAAACTACTGCTGGAGCTTTAATTTTCGTTTTCTCAACAGCAAGACCTGACGTTTTAATAATTGCCCGTCCTATATTTCCACTTAATACTTGTAAACCACCTTGGGTCTTAAAGGGAGTTTTTGCAGAAGTGATTATTTGTTCATCCATTGAAGTTGAAGGGCCTGCTACCCATACTAATTGCTCATTATCCAATAAAGGCTGTTGGGTATATCGGTGCAGACCGTAACCCATAACCGTATGGACATCTTCATGCAATAACTGGGCCTCTAAAAGAGTATGAATAAAATACGCCATACCACCAGCTTGCTGAAAATGATTGATGTCGGCATAACCATTGGGATAAATTTTGGCAATCAAAGGCGTCACAGCAGATAGCTCAGCAAAATCATCCCAATTTACTAAATAGCCTGCCATTGAGGCAATAGCGATAAGATGCATGGTGTGATTTGTAGAACCGCCAGAAGCCAACAAAGCGACAATGCCATTAACAATATTTTTTGCATCCATCATCTGACCTATAGGCATATAATGTTGGCCTAAATCAGTTAAAGACAAAATCTGTTGTGCAGCCAATTTAGTTAATGCATCACGTAATAAGGTGCCGGGATGAATAAATGATGAGCCCGGAAGTTGCAGTCCCATAACCTCTATAATTAATTGGTTAGAATTGGCTGTGCCATAAAAAGTACAAGTGCCTGGAGAATGATACGAAGCAGTTTCAACTTCAAGTAAAGCACTTTTATCAACTTTTCCTTCAGCATATAACTGCCGAATACGTGCTTTTTTCTGATTTGCTATTCCTGAAGGCATAGGACCAGCTGGAACAAAAATAAAAGGCAAATGTCCAAAACTTAAAGCAGCCATCAATAAACCGGGAACAATTTTATCGCAGATCCCTAACATTAAGCCGCCATCAAACATATTATGAGATAAACCAATTGATGCAGACATAGCAATAACATCACGACTTAATAAACTCAACTCCATTCCTGGCTGTCCTTGAGTAATTCCATCGCACATTGCTGGTACACCCGCTGCAAATTGGGCTACCCCCCCCGCAGCAGAAACAGCCTCTTTAATTAAAGCGGGATAAGTAAAATAAGGCTGATGCGCAGAAAGCATATCGTTATATGCAGAAACAATAGCGATATTTGCTTTAGTCATACCACTTAGGTTTGTCTTATCCTGTTTCGGACAAGCCGCAAAACCATGTGCTAAATTTCCACAATGAAGCGAACCACGTTGAGGACCTTTGCTTCGTGCTTGCTCCATATTATTTAAATAGGAAGCTCTACTGCGCAAACTTCGTTTGCGAATACGCTCTGTAACTTCAGCTACAACAGGATGCATTCTCTTTTCCTTAAGGTGCATACATCACCTGAACATTTGCATCAAGATTATTTAAAAAAGCACTAACCGGCATAACCGTAGGATCATGCTGCGTCATTGCTTGATGCAATACTGCCAGTTTTTTTTGGCCAACTAAATGAAAAAAAATCACGCGACTATCTAATAATCTTCGTTTCGATAAACTCACTCGTTGATGTGATGCATTTTTAGGATTAATTTGCAATACTGCAGCAGCATTATCATCTAATCCTAAAGCAAGCTCGTGAGCACAAGGAAACAAGGACGCTGTATGTCCATCTTCACCCATACCTAAAACTACTGCATCAAAAGTAGGTAAAGATGCAATCATATTTGCTGTTTCTTCTACAGAGTGTCCTTCAGGATACAAGCTTAAAAAATGAGCTGTCGCTGCTTCATGTTGCAACAAATAGTGTCGAACCAAGCGTTCATTTCGATCCGTGTTATCTGGTGGAACACAACGCTCATCAGCTAAAGTTAGAGTCACTTTATTCCAAGGAAGATCAGTCTTTGCCAGAGCTTTGAATAAATCAATAGGTGTTTTTCCACCCGAAACCACCATATAGGCATGGCCTCGTTTGGCAATCGCATTACAAAGAATATGCTTTAATTGTTCAGCCAAATCCTCAGTTAATAAATGTGCCTCACTAAAACTATGTAACTGCATTTTGTTCACCCCACACATGTGCTTTGCCATTGTATAAACGAATTAATTCCAAGGGGCCCCACGTTCCTGATGGATAAGTATGAAGTGGTGTATCTTGTTTTTCCCAAGCCAGTTTAATATTGTCAATCCATTTCCAAGCTTGCTCTACTTCTTCGCGACTAACAAATAAGTATTGATTACCCAACATAACCTCGAGTAATAATCGCTCGTAAGCATCTGCAATTCTTTGAGAATTAGACAAATGGTTAAAATTTAAATTCAACTTACTGTCGCGCAATTGCATACACTCACTCAAACCTGGAATTTTATTCATCATGCGCAACTCTACACCCTCATCGGGTTGCAACCGTATAATAAGCTGATTAGGGGATAAATTTTGTTTTAGTTGTTTAAAAATATTATAAGGTTGCGGCTTAAAATAAATCACTACCTCACTTTGTTTTTTGGATAATCTTTTACCTGTCAATAAATAAAAAGGAACACCAGACCAGCGCCAATTATCAATATAGGCTTTAATTGCAACAAACGTTTCTGTAGTGGAACCTCGATGTGCCCCTTCTTCATCCAAATAACCTAATATGTTCTGGCCATTAATGACATTTGCCACATATTGGGCACGGATCGTATGTTCATGTACTTGCAGATCACTGATAGGGCGCAATGATTTTAATACTTTAAGTTTTTCACTACGAATACATTCTGCTGATAAGCTCATTGGAGGTTCCATTGCTAAAAGAGAAAGGATTTGTAATAAATGATTTTGCAGCATATCTCTTACTTGGCCTGATTTATCATAGTATCCCCAACGTCCTTCAACGCCGACCTCTTCGGCAACAGTAATTTCTACTTTATCAATAGACTGATTATCCCAATTTGAAGAAAAAATAGCATTAGCAAAGCGAAGTACCAACAGATTTAATACCGTTTCTTTACCCAAATAATGATCAATTCGATAAATTTGGTTTTCAGCAAAAAAGTGAGCAACCTCATTATTAATTGCAATGGATGAAGATAAATCATGACCAATTGGTTTTTCCAAGACAATTCGGGAAGGTTGTTTTGTTAGGCCAATATTTGAAAGCCCTTGGCATACTTGGGCATACAAAGAAGGGGGAATTGCCAAATAGGAAATGGTTGTTCGCTCTTCAGGAAGAACATAAGCAACTAATCTTGCATAATCGTCAAGCTGTGTTAAATCAAGTTGGCAATAAACCATTTTTTCAACAAAACGCGACCAAACCTTTTCATCTAGATTTTTACCCATAAAAGCTTGGGTCTTTGTTTTTGCAAACTTAAGATATTCTATAAGTGTTAGTGCTTCACGGGCACAACTAATGATGCGGGTATTGGTATGAAGTAAATTTGCACATTCAAGCTGATATAATGCGGGAATTAATTTTCGGCAAGACAAGTCTCCTAAGGCACCAAACAGAATTAAATCACAAGGATACTTCACAGCAACTTCTTCGATCATGTTTTATCCTACCCTCGATCATATTTTGAGGGTTAAATACTAAATTGAAAGATAGTACAGATCAACTTAAATCCTGCTTATCGCTAAAAAAGCCTATGGTTGTATTGTAAATTTTTAAAAAACTGAATATTCAAAGTATTAGGGTTTGTTGACCCCTACATTGTGCCTCCTCCATCTTGCGCTTTATGGATGAAATTTCACATGGAGTGAATCTAATGGTACTAGGGCTGTTGACATTTTGTCCGACTACCTAAGTGAAAACCAATTGTCAACCCACTCTATTGCAAAAATTGATTTTTATGCTATATGAAATATTAAGGTAATTACTACTTCCGCTTGCTATCTCATGGTTAGGCGTAAATGATGCAGAGATGTAAAAATCTAATTTACCTAAACCCTAAATTATTATTAGGAGAATCTGATGCTTAATAAGAGATTTTCAGAAAGACTGAATAGAGAGTTAGATAATATTGGTGTACCAGAATCAAGTACAGAGCGAATTGAAGTATTGTCAAAATTAGTGAAAATTCCTAAATTTAAAGCAGAAGCATTACTTAATGGAGCAACAAATCCTGATGAAGACTTACTTAATGCCCTAGCCCAAGAATTTGAGGTAAGTGCTGATTGGTTAGTCGGCAAAAGCGATGAGTCCTCTCATTAACATAACGAAAATGAGGAAGAAAGCTCTGTGTTTCAGAGCACTAACTCATCTTCGTAGATGACTTAAATTCGCATAAGTATTATGTAGCAGGCTCTCGAAGCGCTCCTCGTAAAATGCGTAGCACTGTATACAGGGATCTAGGTCAAAAAACTCAGTGATGCTTAAAAGCCGATTCTTTGAGATTGACTCGATAGCTGATTTTCAGCATCTTCTTTAATATTTAAAAGCTCATACGTTTCATGTAATTTACGAGCAATTTCTTTCTCTTGGTTTGAAGCAAAAAACTGCGGTCTATAAAGAGGTTTTTCTTGCCGTGTAATGGAGTAGCCTATCGCAACGATGAATTCTGCTAGCGCGCGAAAAAAATTTCCGAAGCGGGTTGCATTCTCATGGTTGTTAGTCAACTGTCTTATTTCTTTTTCAGTAACATTGGTCACTATTGCTTTCGCAGAATCAATTTTGAACTGTTCTCCATTCATTTTAGATGCCAAAAACTTAGCTCTAATTTCCTCTAACTCAGATTTTAAATTTTTTACCCAATCAGGCGTTTTAAGGGCGTCAATTGCAATAAGCAAATTGTTAAGTTGCATAACTTCGTCTGAGTTGCTCCTTACGGTATACTCTTTCTTTAGATGATTATAATGATTTTTAATAGCTACAATGTCTTCAGAAATGTTCTTTGGTATTCCTGAATAAATATCTTTTTTCTCTCGTAAGTCTTTCCTAATCTGATTAAGATCGTCAAAATTATTCCTATATATTTCGGCCAGAGGAAATTCTTTCCGTTCATTTTCTAATTCATTCAATTCAATTTCTAATTTATTTTTATTATTCAAAAAACTATTAATTCGCTTTATTTGGAAATCTAATGACTGTGTAAGTTTGGTAAGGTTGTTTACAGCCTCGTATGATTTTATTTCTATCTGTTCCTTGGTTAATTTTTTT
This sequence comes from Legionella cincinnatiensis, assembly GCF_900452415.1. Taxonomy (NCBI): domain Bacteria; kingdom Pseudomonadati; phylum Pseudomonadota; class Gammaproteobacteria; order Legionellales; family Legionellaceae; genus Legionella; species Legionella cincinnatiensis. The sequence goes on from NZ_UGNX01000001.1 coordinate 3,240,741, forward strand.
GTTGATAATTCGACTATTATAGAATGAGAGTTCGTCAACGCTGTTGTTATGTCATTTTCATAATTTCTTAAATAATCCTTCAGTCTTGGATCCTCATCACATTTTTGAAGTAGATTCTTAAGCTTATTAAGTTGCATGTTTATAGAACTCACAGAGCACGATGCGTAATCAACTCTATTTTTTTCTGCTAGTGTGATAGCAGGATTAAGTGTACCTACTAAAAATTCAATTAATTTTTCATTTATTTGATTCAAGGCCACTTGTGCATTTTTTGTAATTGTAATTTGCTTAAGGATTTGCTCACGAGAATGAGCCTCTTGAGCAATAAATTCATACTCTCTTTCACGAATAACCTCATCTACTTGTTGGAATAGAGAATTATACGAATTCAATAATGCTTTTATGTCGAGCTCATCCTTTACTAAGGTGATTTTTTCATCGAACTCCTGACGAAGCGCCATAATTGCACTTACTTGTAAACCATATTGTTCTGATAACTGAGCTAATTCAGAGGTAAGTTCAGTCGGTGTTTTGATGCGCTCTGTGGAAGGATTTATATTATTGTCTCTAGAGGAGTCTATTACTTTTACGTCTGAAAAATTTCCGGTTTTCTTTTCCAGTATTATTGCATAAGTATTAATAAGATCATTAAAATCAGCTAATTCAATTTCTTGGTTAGGCTCGCTTTTTTCCAACCAATTTTTTGCTTCTGCAAGGCGTTTAACAAATAGAGCATCTTCACTAAGTTGCTTAGAAAAATAATCCATAGTTTTGGAAAAAGCATTTATTGAATCTTCGACATTACCAAAAAATTTACTCAACAGCGGATTTTCATCGAGTTTCTTATCCTTTATCCCTCCTGCCTCACTTTTTGGTCGCTCGCTAAAATTTTTAATCATCAAATCGATTAGATCTAATTGAAAATTTTTAGCCAGAATATGAGCTGTGGTAATTAGCTGTTTTTGTATTGCAGTATCTTGTATTTGTTCAACATCCCTAATCATGGCAATAACTGACTCTAACTGCTGCTCATTTCTTTCCAATTTTATTTTTTCTTGGGAGTTATGGATTGTTTCACGTAGTTTTACTAAATAATGCTCTGTTCTATCGTTTATTTCTGTCTTGTCTTTCATATTAATTGCCCCTAAGAGAAGATCTGCAAACACGTGAAATGCTTAAATTAACGTCAGCTCGATTATGAGCATCCCACTTGAAATAAGATTTACTGGCAATGTCCGTTTACCTCCATAAATGGCATTGCTATGCCATTTATAGCGAAATACGTTAAATTAACGTGAGTTTCGGATAAAGGCTCTATTGAGATCCAGCCTCCATCTCGAATCGTTCGGGCTGAGGAGGCATTCATGCCGTCTCGAAGCTTAGTCCAGAACTTGAAAATTTGTCCTAAGGCTTCGAGACAGCGCTATGCGCTTCCTCAGCCCGAACGGATCAAAGTAAAACCACGCTCTCTTATCCGAAACTCACGTTAAATTAAGTTTCCTAGAGTTACCTTCGAGCTCTAGAGCGTAAGACACCCTAGAGTCAATGTTTAAAATTTAAACAAAAAGACATTATAAATCAAATTTATTATATTAATATGAGATAACAAATAATTTGATATTTTCATGGAGTCTAGAAATTAGTGGCTTTATGGGCTTTTAATTATTCAATTTATCTTGTTGAATAACAAAAAATTATAATAGAAGTATTATGAGAATTATGTAAAAAAAGTGGTATATACAGTTGTTGAGCATATTAATCAACATTACTGGATCCAACGGACAAACTGCGGAACGTCGAGTCTTGGAAGACAAATTGTCAACAAGCTCTAATTTGTGGAAAAAATTTCCACATCATTCTTTTCTAAATTCTGATTAGAAAATAAAAACTAACTCAACTTAAAATATAAGAAATTACACTTATTTAAGTAGATTTAATCAAATTATATACATGTGATTTATTATTATAGAGATAATGGGTTTACTTAACCATGAAATCGATCGTTTGCACTGATTGGTTTTGCATGCTTTTTGATATACTCAATAATTTTTCCAGCAATATTAATTCCCGTAGCTTTTTCTACACCCTCAAGACCTGGTGATGAATTAATTTCTAAAACTAAAGGGCCATGATTAGAGCGAATTAAATCAACACCTGCCACTTTTAATCCCATAGTTTTTGCAGCTCTAATAGCAATAGTTCTTTCTTGTGGGGATAATTTCACTTTAACAGCAGTACCTCCCTGATGCACATTTGCTCGAAACTCACCCTCTTTTGCTTGTCGCTTTACAGCAGCAACAATCTTCTCGCCAACAACAAAACAACGAATATCAACTCCACGCGATTCTTCAATAAACTCTTGTACTAAAATATTGGCACGCATTTCTTTAAAAGCATTAATAATGCTCACCGCGGATTGATGACTGTCCGCTAAAATCACTCCTTTCCCTTGAGTTCCCTCTAACAATTTGATCACTAAGGGTGCACCACCAACCATCCGAACCAAATCTTCAGTATCATCAGGAGACTGCGCGAAACTAGTCAATGGCATAGGAATTCCTTTACGAGCCAATAACTGGAGTGAACGAAGTTTATCTCGGGAGCGTGAAATGGCAATCGACTCATTTAAAGTATACATACCCATAGTTTCCATATGGCGCAATACTGCCGTACCATAATATGTATTTGATGTACCAATTCGTGGAATTACAGCATCAAAATGAGGTAAAGGAGCTCCTCCTCTGTAATGAACTTTTGGACAGGAAGCGGCAACATTCATATAACAATATAATGGATTTATAAAACTTATCTCATGGCCAGCAGCTTCACCCTCAGCTTTCAGACGCTTGTGAGAATACAAATGTGGGTTCGTAGCCAATATCGCAATTTTCATGAAACACGCATTCCTTAACTATTTCTTATTTTTGTTATTTTAAAAGTTCTTAATGAGTCAAAAAAACTTGTTTATAAATGATTCATATAAATAAAGCCTAGCCTAAAAAAACTAAAATCACATCGGGATTTAATAAAAAATTTGCATTAAAAAATTCTTAATTAAGATACCAATAATAGATAATCTCTTGCTAAAAGATCGGCATGATGTGGTGTAGTAAAAAATGCATTGAGTTCTCCTTGAGGATTAAATAACATCAATGCTCCACTATGCTGCATATCATAATTTTTAGAATCATTGTTCGCTTCAATTACTTTTGTATAAGCAATACCCATTTCTCGAGTCATCGATTTAATCGATTCGTCATCTCCACGTGCACCATAAAAATCAGGATGAAAAGAGGTTACGTAATTGCCCAGTTTTTGTTGACTATCACGTTCTGGATCAATGGATATCATAACTATCCGTGGTAAAGTCTTAACCCCTTTTTCCTCAAGGATACGATACATCTTAGCTAACTCAGCCATAGTTGTTGGGCAAACATAGCCGCAATTAGTGAAACCAAAAAATATTAAAGTCCATTTACCCTGTAAGCTATTATTATCAAAAGTATTGTTATCAATTCCTGTCAGATTAAATTTATTGACTTGTCTTGGGTGTTCAAGATAAGTACCATTGAATTTGCTAACATCAATTTTCTTTTTAAAATGAATATGTTGTCCTACAAATATTCCCGAAAATAACCCTGCAAGAGCCAGCAAAATAACTACAGTAAAAGTAACACCCTTAATTTTTAAACTCATTTTTCCCCCTTTAAAGGAACATACATGAAATAAGTCGCCTAAAAACTCAACATCCTATAATGGAACTATTTCATACATATTTCTTATAAGTAATGATCAATCAATAAAAAGACAAACAGCAGCATCAAATAAACTATTGAAAATCTAAATGTTTGCATCGCAATAACGGGCTTATCCGTATGATATAATTGATACGCCCAGAATAAGAAACGCGCACCCAAGACTAAAGCACCTATCAGATAAAATAAGCCACTCATCCCTATAACAAAAGGTAATACGCTTACTACCACTAATAAAATGGTATATAAATAAATATTCAATTTAGTAAATTGGATACCATGGGTTACGGGTAGCATAGGAATTTGCGCATGTTGATATTCTTCATAGCGATAAATCGCTAAAGCCCAGAAATGAGGCGGTGTCCAAATAAAGATAATTAATACCAACAACAACGCTTGTGGATCCAATTGATTGGTCACGGAAGTCCAACCTAATAATGGTGGGGCAGCACCAGCTAATCCCCCTATCACTATGTTTTGTGGGGTTGCTCGCTTTAAATAACCTGTATAAATACCAGCATATCCAATCAAAGTGATAAAAGTGAGTAATGCAGTTAAGCCATTTACAAAAACTACTAAAACAGTTAGCCCAATTGTACCCATGATTAAAGCAAACCATAAAGCCTGATGCACTGAAACTTGGCCGCTCGCTACAGGCCTTTTTTTCGTTCGGGCCATAATGGCATCGATTCGCTTATCAACAAGATGATTAATTGCCGCAGCACTACTCGCACATAACCCAATGCCTAGCAAAGAAGCACTCAACAGAAAAAGATTCACCCATCCTGGTGTGGCAAGATACATACCAACGACTACAGTCAAGAGCATCAGTAACACAACACGGGGCTTACATAACTCAATATAATTACGCCAAACGGATGATGTAGATTGCACTATAGGATTAACATGCATCGTTCTGCCCCTTACGCGTAAAGTGCAATGTGCTAAATAGCGCAGCTAACAATAAAGCCGCAACCCCATTATGAGCTACAGCTACCGTAATTGGAAGTAAATAAATCACATTAAGAATCCCTAAAGTAAACTGGATTAATACCAATAAAAACACCACTACAGCTGCTGTTTTAAGATAATTAAAACGGCTTTTCAATAGAATAAAAAAGGAAAGTATCATCACATAAACAGCGGTTATCATTGCACCTAATCGGTGAATAAATTGGATGGTCGCTCGTACATCATGTTCAAGTAACCCACCTTGATAATTCGCTCCTACTGGAGAAAATAAATTAAAACCCTGGGCAAAATGCAAATCAGGCCACCAAGCTCCATTACATGTTGGAAAACCTATACATGAAATTCCTGCATAATTAGCACTAACCCAACCACCTAAGGCAATTTGTATCAAAACAATGAGGACTCCTAAACGTATCCAAGGACGCCATTGCGGTAAATCTTGACCACTTAATGAGCTGATTTGAAGGCGAAATCGACTTAAACAAGCAACAATTAACATCCCTCCGAGAAGATGTCCCATGACTACCACAGGCAAGAGTTTTAAAGTTACAGTCCACATACCTAAAACTGCTTGAAAAATAACTAAAATTAATAAAGCAACAGGTAAATGCCAAGGTAAATGACCGCCGTGGGAACGTTTACGTAAAACATAAAAACCGATAAAAAAAATCAATAACGCTAATGTACCCGCAACATAACGATGAGCCATCTCAGTCCAAGCTTTTCGAGTCTCAATAGGAATTTGTGGATATTGAGTTTGTGCAGCCTGCAATTTTTCCTTAGCACTGGGAAGAACCATCTGTCCGTAGCAACCTGGCCAATCTGGGCAACCTAAACCTGCATCCGTGAGTCGAGTATAAGCACCTAACATGACTACACATAAAGATAAAAGTACGGCGCAGGTTACTACGTAGCGTAATAGTTTATTTTGCATTAGATTTATCGCCCTTGTTTTCTGTTGTATTGAGCAACAACTTTAAATCCTTATATACATCATCAGGATTAACCTGTGGTGAATAACTGAGAATCAAATAATTATTGGGATCCGCTAAAAAAATTTTTGCCTTGGAAAACAATGCTCCTTTGGCATGAATTTCGGCTGCAGATAATTTCGTCATCTGAAAATCTATTTCTCTTAACAAAGATTGTTGTTCTTGAGACAATGCGGGTGACTTATTACTAAGAATCAACCATTGATCAACCTGATATAATTTACGTCCCAAAGCCAAACGTATCTTAGCTAAAACCTCTAGTTGTTGCATGCATGCTTTATCACAAACACTTGGGTTCCAAAAAATGATACGCCACTTTGCTGCCTCTTTGAAAGAATTCAATGCTACGGGTGGACTCAATAAAGTTCCTTTATTAATTGTTGCAGTACCTAACCAGGAAGGATGTTTATAAAACATCAAAGCTGCTATTCCGGGAGTTGCAAATATTAGAACAAGCAATAATAAAATATAATACTTAGAAATTTGTTTTTTCATTTTTTTTCTTCAGATTTAATGCTACAAATATAATCAGGACAACCAATGCCATAACAAACCACTGCAAAGCATAGGCTAAATGCCTCTGTGGAGGCATAGATACAGTCGCCCATTCACGCACAAATCCATTTGCATCTTGTTTGTCGAGGCGAATAATAAACGGAGAGACCGTTTTTTGCAAAACTTGGCTCATCAATTGTGTATCCAAGCGTTCAAGGATAACTACTTTATTTCCCTTCTTTTCTAAAGAAGGTCCTAAAACCCATTGATTTTTACTTGGAAAATATACAGAACCCTGTAATGTCAAAAAACCATGTGGAGTTATAATATTAGGAAAAATTCGGCGACTTAATTCCCCCGCAACCCAGCCTCTATCAACCATGATGATTGAACCATCGAGAAGCTCCAAAGGCGACAATACATTATAACCAAATTGATGTTGATGATGTTGGTTATCTAATAAAAATATCTGCGGCAAATAATTCCCTTTCAGTATAATACGCTCGTATTGTAAGGGTTGTTTTTGACTTTTAGTCCAAAAAAGAGGCTTTTGCAGTTCTTGTGTTTTTTGTGCCACAATCATCTTCCTTTTTTCATCTGCACGTTGAATTTGCCAAAAACCAAGGCGAACAAATAATGAAAAAAACAAAAGGGTGAGAATTAGCATCAACCAAGTTGGGGTGAAACGAAATTTAAAACAGGTTAAACTAGGCATGGTTCATCAATTGTTTAAATGTTGGCCATAATCTGACGGCAATTTTCAGGAGTATAACAAATGATCACTAAAATTATCATCATCTTGGCCATGATTATTATCGCTGGTTCATTAGCAAGTGGACTTATTTTCCTCATTCGTGACTCCGGAAACTCCAAACGCACAGTCAGAGCACTGACCATTAGAATAAGTATTTCTATTAGTTTATTTATATTTTTATTAATTGCTTTTAAACTGGGATTAATTAAACCCCATGGCATTTAAATTTAAGGATTTATTATGCGTATATTATTCATCAGTTTTATATTTCTTTGTCACGGCCTCCATGCAGATACTATAAAAAATTACATGAATATTGCCGATAATATTCCCCAGATGGAAATTAAAGCAGATCCACAAGCCCAAGCTTGGGCTCGCTCAGCGCGACATGTTCTAACCATAACCTGTGAAAGTATTGCAGAAACAATGCTTCAAGCAAATGAAATTGCTAAAAATCAGGGTAATCCTATTTTTTGTCTCCCTAAAAGCGTGGAGCTTAATGCAACCACTCTATGTCAACTGCTGCAGAAAACTTATAAAGACATGTCAAGTCAACAAAGTGATAAAGATTCGATGACCGTATCACAAGTAGCTTGGCTAGGCGCAAGTAAAAGCTATCCTTGTCAACCAAACACTGCAGCTAAAAATGAAATGACCCATGTCTCTACAGCATTGGGACAATCTTAGCAGCTATAAGGCTACTCCATTATTGTGAAAATTTATGTGTTTACAATTCACCTGCAGGCGCTGTACAACCAAATTGTAAACACACCCTATTTAAAGTGAACGTTGTAACTCTGGATAACAAAAATCTGGGAATTTCATGGAAAATCCTTTCCTGAGTATCGTTACAGTGTTGCCCAAATAACGTCATCAGCTAAAAATATAGTGCTTTTTCCTGTTTATTTTGTTATTATAATGTTCAAATTTTATATCACCTTGCCTTTTTAGGCTACGTTTTACTCAATCAGGATTTTTATGTCTCAAGAAATCACCAGCTTTGCTGCCTTTAATTTTTCTGATGCCTTAAATAGAGCATTAGAGGATATGAAGTTTACTACTCCTTCGCCGATCCAAGCACAAACCATTCCTTTACTGTTAGAAGGGCGAGATGCGATTGCTCTTGCACAAACAGGAACCGGTAAAACTGCTGCATTTGCATTACCAATTTTGCAAAATTTATCTCCATCTGTGCATGGAACTCAAGCTTTAATTTTAGCACCTACACGCGAATTAGCGATTCAAGTTGCAGAGCAATTTGAATTATTAAGTGCTAATCAGCGCAGTATCACCGTTGCAGTTTTATGTGGTGGTCAAGAATATGGCCGTCAATTGAAGCAATTACGAGCCGGGGCTCAGATAGTAGTTGGGACTCCAGGACGTATTTTAGATCATCTCGATAAGGGAACTTTGCATTTAGATAATTTATGTACTTTTATTCTTGATGAAGCAGATGAAATGTTGCGTATGGGGTTTATTGAAGATATTGAAACCATCATGTCTAAATTACCCGAAAAAAAACAAATAGGTTTATTTTCTGCAACCATGCCCTATCGTATACGGCAAATTGCTAACACTTATTTGCATAATCCAGTATCGATTGAAATACGAGCAGAAACTGCCACTGTCAAAAGTATTGAACAACGCTTCTTATTTGCATCAGGACATCAAAAATCTGAGGCATTATTACGAGTATTAGCAGTAGAAGAATATCAGGGCGTTATTGTATTTGTACGAACTAAAAGCAGTACTGAAGAAGTAGCAGAGGTATTACAGCAACAAGGACTGCGCGCTATGGCCATACATGGTGACATTACCCAAGCGCTACGTGAACGAATTATTGCCCAATTTAGACAAGGAGCAATTGATATCTTAGTTGCTACAGATGTTGCTGCACGTGGTTTAGATGTGGAGCGAGTCACTCATGTGATTAATTATGACTTACCCCATGATAATGAAACTTATGTTCATCGCATTGGAAGAACAGGAAGAGCTGGACGTTCAGGAGTCGCGGTACTCTTTGTAACACCTAAAGAAGGTCGACTTATCACAAGTATCGAGCGGCATACTCGTCAGCGTATTACTAAAGTAGCTGTGCCCACAGACCATATGATCCATGTGACACGTCAACAACGTTTCATGGCGAATATTACTGCACGTTTAGAACATGAACACTTAATTTCATATAAACGGATTATTGAAGAATACATCAAAGAGAATAATGCTTCCGCAGTCGATGTTGCTGCTGCGATTGCCTTATTACTACATAAAGATATGCCATGGCAAAAAGAGCAGACCCTACCTAAAGAATCACGTCCAATAAAAGAAGGCCGTGCCGAACGCAATGGTAAATTCGAACGTTCATTTTCGCGTTTCGACGAACGAAAAAGTTTTGCTTCGGATAAGAAAAGTTCCAAAGAAAACCGTAAAAAATCGGGTGACATAGAACAAGATTTGTTCCGTCTTGATGTGGGTAAAGTTCACGGCGTAAAACCAGGAAATATTGTTGGCGCTATTGCTAATGAAGCAGGCCTACAAAGTAAGCATATTACCGGTCTTAAAATTCTTGATGATCATTCTATTGTACGCCTTCCAAAAGGTATGCCTAAAGAAATCATGAGTGGTTTAACCAAAGCCTGGGTTTGCGGACGTCAATTAAAATTAACTTTAATTAATAATGCTTGATTTAGTAGTCCAGACTCACGCCACCCTCTTCAAAAGAGAGTATCTATTGAAGGCGGGTTGTAAGATGAAATTTCTAGCAAGATTTGTTGCTTTTTAGACCTTCCTCTGTTGCGGAAGGTGGCGTTTGGGAAAGCGCCTCCCTCTGCAACAGCAGAGAGTGATGTTTGCTAATTGCCTCTCTCTATACATCGTCTATATTAAAATAACTTCGTTTTTTATATCCAACTATTTTATTGAGTTTGTCCATCAAATAAGCATAATTTTATCTTCTTTAGTGATCCAGATAATAAGCAATTTCATGTAACATTATGATAAATAATTAAAAATTTTATATTCCATGTTGAAGTAAAAAAATTGCTTATCAATGATTTTTCATAATATAATGCCGGTGTTTTTGTTTTTAAAACAATCAAATAAACTCTTCAAAATCAGTGCAGGAGTCAGTCATAGTTATTAAAGGCTACTGCTTTTTTAGGATTAAGATTAAGGGTATTCATGAGACTGTTAGCAACTATAAGTGCTTTTTTATTTTCTGGGATTATTTCGGCAACACCTCTTCATAATATCGTTATATTTGGAGATAGCTTATCTGATAATGGCAATTTGTATGAGTTTATGAAAAAACAAATCCCACAATCCCCTCCCTATTATGAGGGTCGTTTTTCTAATGGGCCGGTCTGGATTGAACATGTGATTGCCTCTTATTTTCCTGAAAATCCTAGCGCTCATTTATTTGATTATGCGTTCGGAGGTGCTGGTGTTTCTGAAGAGGAAGGAGCCGATGATGTATTATTTACTTTAAGAAGAGAGGTTAATAATTATTTATTGGCGCATAATGATAAAGCCAGTGAAGACAGCCTTTTTGTAGTATGGATAGGTGCTAATAATTATCTTGGATTGCCTTCTGAAGTTGAAAAAACACTACATGATGTTAATCTCGGAATTACACGTAGTTTACAACGCTTAGTAGAAAAAGGTGCGAAGCATATCCTGGTAGTAAATTTGCCCGATTTGGGTCGCACTCCTGCTGCGATTGAATTTGACACTATAGATGAGATGACCTACTTTGCAAAACAACACAATCATATCTTAAGTCAATCAATTGATAGTTTTAAAGAGGCATATCCCGATGTAGAATGGCTCTATTATGATCTGCATCAAGCTTTTGAAGACGTCATAGACCGTCCACAAGACTATGGCTTTACTAATATCACCAACACTTGTGTTCAATTTGATGAAAATATCACTAAAACGTCAGTCTTAAAAATGACCGCCGCAGCTAAACCTCAAATGAAAGAAGATACTTGTACCGGTTATTTATTTTTTGATTTGGTACATCCCACTGGATTAGCACATAAAATTCTAGCGGAAAAGGCAAGATTGATGTTGGATCAACAGGGTGTCGTGTTTTCAGATTAAATTTAAACCACCACTTAGTAGCCCGCCATTAGGCAAAGCCGTAATTAGGGGATGTGGCATAAAATTCCCCGATTACAACTGCGTCTAATCCGGGCGTACTTAAGTTGACGATTTTTATAAATTTATTCCAGTAGCAATCTGTTAGGATGATATGAATTACATAATAAGGATAATGTTGCTATGGTGTTGTATGGTCTCGGCTGCTTTTACAAATATGCTTGAGATTAATATTAATGGTAAGCATTTTCATGTGCCTTGTTGGCTTTCTCAAAAACAACAACTTGGTGCCGTACTTCTTGTTAATGGCGGAAGCCATTCTCAATCCTCCACTTTATTGGATTATTTAGCGCACCGATTAGCAGAAAATGGATGGATGGTAACTTTACTTCAGGATGATAAAAGCAATTTCATACCTTGGATGAAACAACTCCCTGAGGTCATTATGACGTTAAGGCAGCAAAAGTTCATGAAAATCGTAGTGTTGCATTACGGAGAACAATTACAGCAAACTTTAGATTATTTCGACAAACCGCAAGCTCCAAAAATCGAAGGATTAATTCTGCTTTCGGCCTATCATATACAGCAGCCTTTAAATAAAAAGCCTGAAATAAATATACCCATTTTTGATATTATAGGGCAATTTGATCTCGGCTTCGTGAAACAAGAACTGGCAATCCGGCAAAAAATGTTCGAAAATAATAAGAAGAAGTATTTGGCAATAGAAATACCCGGGGCAGAACAAGATTACAAATACAGTCGACAGCTTCTTTTTACCTTTATTCATGGATGGATGATGAAACTTCCAGAATTTCAACCATCACCAACATTTATGTATACCTATCAATATCCTTTATTAGATTTCCAACTTAAGTATGAGGATTTGTTCCTATCATAGGAAAATGAGATTATTCGCGTAATCCTATTCCTTTTTTCAACAAAATCATATTGAGAATTGTGAGTGAAACTAACATAAGAAAAATAATACCTATAGCCAAAGAAATGCTTACTTCACTTTGGCCTATCATTGCATTTCTCAGTGCATTAACCATGTATAAAATAGGATTAAACCAGGATATTTTCTGCCAAGGTTCTGGCAACATGGTGATACTGTAAAATACCCCCCCCAAATAAGTGAGTGGTGTCAACACAAACGTGGGAATAAGCATAATGTCATCAAAATTACGGGCAACCATGGCATTAGTGAAACCTGCCAGTGAAAATATTGCAGACACCAATAAAACCACTAACAGAGTCATAGGCAAGTGGCTTAATTCAATGGTTAAGAAAAAACTGGCGACAAGAAAAACTAAAAAAGCGACAATTAATCCTCTAAATACTCCCCCTAAAACGTAGCCTAGAAGTAAAAGGCCATGATGCATAGGACTGACAAGCATCTCATCGATACTTTTTTGAAAGCGAACACTATACAATGAAGAGGATACATTACCATAGGAATTAACAATTACTGACATCATAATTAGTCCTGGAGCAATGAACATTGGATAACTCACTCCATCAATATTACCAATGCGAGGCCCTATTAAGCTGCCAAAAATAAGAAAATAAAGTGTGGTTGTAATTACCGGAGGTAAAAAAACTTGTGACGCAATACGAAACATCCGAACAAGTTCGCGCCTAACCAAAGTATAAAGTGCAATAAGTTGTTTTTTAATGGCCATTTTTTATGAGATCCAAAAAAAGCTCTTCCAAGCGATTAGTTTTATTGCGCATACTATGAATCCGTATTCCTTGCTTGGTGAAGAGCGCGAATGCGTCATTTAAATTTAAGTGATTATCAACCCTTAATTCTATAGTAGTACTATCAATGAGTGATGGTTTGAAAGGATGTAAATCAGGTAAAGTATCAATGCGATCTTCGGTATTAAAAATAAAAGTTTGATGCCGCAATGTTTGTAATAAAGCCTTCATTGAAGTATTTTTTATGATTTCTCCTTTATCAATGATGGCAATGTTCTTACACAATTGCTCTGCCTCTTCAAGGTAATGAGTCGTAAGAATAATTGTTGTTCCTTCCTCATTCGTACGCCTTAAAAACTCCCACATACTGTGTCTGATTTCTATGTCCACACCCGCTGTAGGTTCATCAAGAATCAATACCTTGGGCTTATGTACTAAAGCCCTGGCAATCATAAGTCGACGTTTCATACCCCCAGACAAATGGCGTGCTATAGAATACCGTTTCTCCCAAAGCCCTAATTGTTGTAATAATGATTCAACGTGAGGGCGTGCATTTTTTCGGGAAATTCCATAATAACCTGCTTGATTTAATAAAGTTTGTTCACAGGTTTCAAAAATATTAAGATTGATTTCCTGGGGCACAAGTCCTAAACAGGATTTGGCTTTTTCAGGTTCTTTTTCTAAATCATAACCATAAATACAGAGGTTACCGGATGTTTTTTTGAGTAAGGTAGTTATTAAACCTATGGTAGTTGACTTTCCCGCACCATTGGCGCCCAGCAAAGCAAAAAAGTCACCGGTGTTAATGGTTAAATCAATACCTTTCAACGCTTGAACACCATTAGCATAAGTTTTGGACAGCTGTTTAATTTCTAAAGCGTGCATAAGGGTAAGTGAAAATAAAAATATCATTATACACAATAATCGTATTTATTCGAAAGCAGGGTGTCACCAATCCGGATCTAGTGTCGCGCTCTCTGATGATGAATCATCATCATATTCTACAACAGTTCTAATTTCCCGTAATTTTTTAAAAAGGGCCACTAACTCAGGGGGCCCGCTATCACTGGAAGGATAATTTTTTTTTTTCCTCTTCATCGAGTTGTGGCGCCAGCGCTTGTTTCCTCTTTTTCATTTTTTCTAGGGCTCCATTTATTCCATCAAGCAGTTGATCATTACTTAGTGGCGTAAAAAATGCTTGATTGGCCAAAATTGGCTTTGTCTCTATTTTGGCTTCTTTTGTAGGTGTTGATGTTTTTTCTAAAATAAAAGGAGTTTTTGGGGTTGGGGGAATTTTGGGTTGGTGTTGATCTTTTGGAGCAGGCGTTTCTATTTTATCGGATATGACACTTATTTCATTGTGTATGACTGTGTCTTTTTCAATAGTTTTAGGTGATACTACTCGAGATAATTGTACGGTTTCTTCAGTTTGGACAGTCAGCGTAATCGGAGTGGTTGTTAAAGGAGGAAGGATTTCAATAACTGGTTTTTGTTTTGTGGTCTCATAAAGTGTACCAAGTAATTGAGAGACAGATAATAATTGCTTTTGGGCGGTTATTATTTGTTCATGCATTTCTTCTACAGTCTTTCGATCGCCAACTAGAGTCTTTAATTGATCATTTTGTAACACTAATTGATTATTTGCTTGCTGTAGATCAGAGATTTGTTTTTTTAGTTGTTCTATTTCACTTTGATGTATTTTTTGAGTTGAAGCAAAAGCTGTTTGCTGAGCAATTAAAGCGTCTTTAAGATTGCGAATCAAGTTTTCAGAAGAAATTCCAGAAGGACCAATATTCATTTCTATAGTGCCTATAGGAGCATATTGTTTTGCAGCAGTATTATATTCCTCAAGAAAGCCTATCCAACAATTCATTAAATAAGGATTGCTTTTAGCAGACAAAAGGATAGTGATGCTCAAGTTTTCAATAATACTTGCATCATGAAGCGTATCTTGATTTAAAGTTACAATAGAAAGAATTTCCTCCAAGAAATGGCTAATGATGCTGTGATTATGTTCTTTAGCCCAATTGTAAAATGCGGGTGTGCCATTTTGTTTGTAATTCATAACAAAATGACCAAATATTCTAAAAAATTCTTTACTAATTGCCATTCTAATTCTCCCTCTCCTTGGAGGCATACAAGTCCATTTAATATCGATTGCGATTAAAATTCAATAAATTTGTATCAAATTTCTCTGCAAATTACAAAAAATATATTATGTAAGCGATCTAATTTTTAAAAATTATTCATAATTTCAATCTAATAAAGAGTAATACTCTCATTGCAACTCTAAACTCATAAGGATTTAATTCGTGCTCTTAAAGTGGAAAAAATAATAAGAAACGCTATTCTTTGGATAAAGAGGTAAACCGTGCTAAGTTTCCAATTAGAACTATTTTCCATTAAAGAGAAACAATTTGGATAACAACGAAATGCCCCTATTAGAGTCAGCTCAACAAAAAACGAGTGTAGTAATGAATCCTGTAAAATTATCTGATTACAGATTGTTAGCAAAACAAAAACTTCCCAAAAAAATTTTTGATTTTATTGATGCAGGTGCTTGTGATGAAATAACAAAGCGAAACAATCGCAAGGCTTTTGATAATATTAGTTTAAGACCATTGTGTTTACGGGATGTTTCAACAGTCGATTTATCGACTAAAATTTTAAATGTTGAATTAAGCTATCCATTGCTCATTGCTCCAACAGCATTCCATCAATTAGTAGATCAACAAGGTGAAGTGAGTACAGCCAAGGCTGCTAAATCCTGTGGTATTCCCATGATTGTCAGTTCAATGTCAAATGTCGCGCTTGAAGACATCGCAACGGATTCAAAGAATGAGCGTCTTTGGTTACAAATTTATATTTTTAAAAATAGAGCATTAACACGAGAGTTAATTCAACGTGCTGAAAAAGCAAATTATAAAGCCATACTTATTACTGTAGGTGCTCCAATTACAGGAAAAAGAGACAGAGATGTTCGTAACCAATTCGTACTTCCTAATCATCTGACTACTGGTAATTTTAAAAGCACAGTGAGTCATCAAGTTCTTTATGATTTTACTGCTCATGAGCTTGATCCTTCTGTAACTTGGAACGATATCGAGTGGGTACAATCCCTGACCAAACTACCTATTATTCTAAAGGGAATTCTTAATCCTTTGGATGCAGATAGAGCTTGTCAGTTAAAAGTTTCAGGACTCGTTGTATCCAATCATGGAGGCCGTCAACTGGATACAACTCAGGCTACAATTACTGTATTACCAGAAATTGTTAACGTGGTTGCAGGACGTACACTCGTATTGATGGATGGTGGTATTCAACGAGGAACTGATATTTTTAAAGCACTTGCTTTAGGTGCAGATGCTTTATTAATCGGTAGAGCCGTTCTCTGGGCATTAGCTGTTGATGGAGCAAAAGGTGTTCAGTCTATGTTGACTTTATTGCGTGAAGAGTTTGAGGCCGTAATGAAATTAACAGGTTGTCGTACTCTTCAAGAAATAAGGGATTTAAATCAATATATCTGTATGTACTGAAGTAAATTTATGAAAGACGAAACTCTAGACAACACTGAATCAACCTATCAGATTGGTTTAAATAAAAAACGGGAGGCTGTTATCAGTGCACATTTTATGCACGAAATAAATCATAAGTCCCATTTTCAGCTTTACAGCAGCCAAGAATTTACCAAGAATGCTGTTTCCATAAGCGAAAATCTATTTTTTGAACATCTACTCCCTGCACTATTACAGGCATCAGAGAAATTTATTTTAGAGCGAGTTTCTGCTGCCTCAATAAGAGCTAAAAAGAACTATAAAAACTATGGCTTACAGTCGCCAGACAATATAGGCATTAGCGAAGAAATAACTGAAGTGATGTTTGATCGTCAATTTTTAAAAGGTTCAAAAGCAAATTCTTCACGCATCATTTTATCTGAAAAAATAAGAACATTGGTGAAGGAGAAAAAACCCATAAAAATGGTTATTCCTGCCTTGCCTTATAAGTCTTCTTCTCCACTTAAATCTAGGGGGCCTTTACCTGATTTATCGGAAATCAATTTTTTACTTGGTTTATATGAAATTGCCAAAACCATTGATTCTATTTATCGTAAAAAAGCCGTTGATGCAAATAGATCACTATCTTCATTTACAATCATTTGTGATGGCAGACGCTTTAATCAGTTTTTAAATGAATCTGAAGAGATAATTGATCTTTATCAAACTCATCTATGTTGGTGGATAAAAAAATTAAATATCGCAAATTATATAGAAATTATCGATTATCAAGAGGTTATTTTGGATTTTCTTCCCTCTAAAATGCAATTAGAAAAAGCAACCATTAGAGCACAGGTACACGATTTTTATTTAAATTTAATGCAACCATTATTGGATCCCTATGACATGCCCCACGCACTTTATAAAGCGATTGAAGCGGATCCTGACCCTGAATTATGCAATCCTGAAGGACGGTATATCCCTTTATTTAAGTCATTAATCTATACAATTAATTATACAACTCTTTTAAATTATGCTCGTATTCATAAGAAAAATTATGAGGAGCTTTATGTTGAGCTGACCAAGCATTTATTTGAACCTTATACTCGATTAACCGCAACAGATTTTAAGCAAGTTGAAACATTTATTACAAATACCCAAGCATTTGAAATATCCCAAGCCAAGCTTTTTGAATATTTACGACAATCCATGATTCAGGAAGCATGGAACGCTACTATATGTTATTTAGCAGAAGTTCGCAGTGACAGAGATTTACCTCAAGAACCCATTAGTACCTGTTTTCCTGATCATATTAGGTGGACCATTCATGCAAAACCCGGACAATTGGCAGTATTAATAACTACAGCATTTGGTGACCCCGTTCAACCATGGCATGGTATAGGGGTGTTTATGCGAACTAAAAATAATAAAATTAAATTATATACACTACCAGTCTTAGCATTGGAAGGAAGTAAGGCTATCCCTGTTCTCATGGAAAATAGAGGCATAGAGCAACCCCTATTTTATGTATATCCTGATATAAAATTTAAAAGCATGGATGATCTTTTGGAAAAAATTAAGCAAGGATTGACACGTAAGAGAAAACATTGACCAAGGAGCTGACTGTGTCTTTATTTGATTTCATACGTCGCTTAAATCGAGCCCTTATCCTATCTCCGAGTTCATATAAACTCCAAAATACGGAGCAAATGACCATTCAGCAAACAAGCGATATGCTCACAAAATATCAAGAGTATCAGGATGCACTTTTTTGTTCCGCCCAAACACTACAACAAATACGAGATGAACAACTTAGGAAATTACTCATCCATGCCAAGTTAAATTCCCCATGGTATCAAAAAGCATTGGCTCATATTGATGTTGAGAATTTCACGGAAGAACGATTAAATGAGATTCCCATTATGGATAAAATTACTTTCATGAAAAATTGGGATGCAATTGTTACTGATCGGAAACTTTCATTAGCGCTGGTTGAAAAACATATTGCAAAAATGAGACGTCACAATAATCTCTTATATCTTCATGATCGCTATCATGTATTGGCTAGTGGTGGTTCTAGTGGGACAAGAGGTGTTTTTATTTATGATTGGGAAGAATGGAATAAATATTACCTATATATTATACGTCATCCCCTTTATAATCATGATCGCACTCAAATTTTAATTGATCCCACACAAAAAACTACAATTGCTCAGGTTATTGTTACTAACACTGTTTATGCTATCTATTCACTTTCGTTAACCTACAAATTTGATAATATAAAAACTCATTATTTTCCAATTACATTGCCACTTAATCAAATTATTGCTCATCTTAATACGACCCAAGCGGATATTTTACAAGGTACGCCAAGCACTATCCATAAATTATGTCTCGAAGCGCTTAAAGAGCATCTCCTCATTCAACCCAAGGTTATTTGTGTTGGAGGAGAACCTTTATATAAGCCGATCCGCGAATTAATAAAAAAAGTCTGGCCAAATGTCTTTGTTTTTAATACCTATGGAACATCTGAAGGTTTATTTGGAATGAACTGCTGTGCAGATAGTGAAGTAATGCATTTAAACGACGATGCGTGCATTGTTGAGCCTGTTGATGAATTGAATAGGCCCGTGCACAAAGAGGTTGTCCCTTATAGACTTTATTTTACTAATTTATATAACTATACATTACCAATTATTCGTTATGAGGTATCTGACCAATTATTATTTCTAGATAAAAAATGCACTTGCGGGATCCAGCATCAACTTATTGCCGAACCTCAAGGGCGTCCTGAGTTTGATTTCATTTATCCTGGAAATATTTTTGTACATCACTTAATTTTTGTAACCCCACTTTTACATGAAAAAAATATTCGTGAATATCAAGTAATTCAAACAAAAAATGGAGTAGATATTAAAATCTTAACTACTGGTTATGTGAATAAGATCCAATTACAAAATCATATTTGTGCTCAATTAAGTAACCTAGGTATTGTAAAACCTCAAGTTAAATTGATTGAAGTATCCGAGTTTGAATACCTTCCTTCCGGTAAATTACGCCGATTTTTAAAACTTAATCCATCATGAAGATAATGAGCCTATACGTTCAGACTTATTTTATCTTGAAAAAATTTTCCAATTGCTTCTTAGAAGGGTTGAATGCTCACAGAGGATTGCAACACTTCTTTTAATTGTTGATTTAATTTTTCTAATAACTCTTTTGATCCATTAAGTTGTTTGTCAAGCTTCGTTAATTTCTCCTCAAGAATTTTATATTCTTTCTTATGTATATTAAGTAATTCTTGTGCTAATGCTTGCAACCCCTCTTTCTTTTCTTCTATTACTGATTTTAAAGTTCGTTCATCAACTTGTATTTGCTCAAACAACTGTAACAATTTTATTCCAATTTCTGATTTATCTATATTCTCTTGGATTGTGTTAATTTCATGCTGAGTTTTATTTATAGCGTCATTTATGAACTGAACTTTTTTCTCAATTTTGGAGTCTGATGGACTTTTAATGGCAGTGCTAAAAAAATCATGTACATTTTTGCGAGATTTCACAAATGCTCTCCAATACAGCAAGTATTTAAATTTTAAAAATAGAATTATTTTAGCACAATATTAATAATAAATAGCTATTTATTTAAAAATAGCGGCACTACGTATTTGATAACAACAGCGATCAATTCAAAATTGTCTATTTTTTATCTTAAAAAGATAAGTAGAATTCTTAACACATAAGATCGGATCGAGTCTTCAACCATCCAGCAATACTGTATCGAGGTTGATGAGTAAGGCATACTTCATGGGGCAACTCGCTATTAAAGCATATGAAACGGTTTTCTTGAGGTAAAATAACTTGAATTAATTGTTCTTCTTGATTGTAAAGCTTTAATTCACCACCTAATTCAGCGCACCAGTCTTTATTTAAATAATATACACAGGAAATTTTTCGATTTTTTTTCGTAGCAAACTGGTCGACATGTTTTTTATAATAAGACCCAGGTTGATATGCAGCAAGATGAGTTTCAAACTCGTGTAAACCTAAAAAAAGTTCTTGATTCAAGAGCTGAGCTAATTGCTGAATTCGTTTTAAATAATTTTGTATTGCTGAATTTTCTTCATGTTCATCCAGCCAAAAAATTTCATCAGCGCGAATAGTCCTATTTTTATGAGATTCTAAATTGAGACCAATTTTTGCCCCGCGAAATAATCCTTGTGCATACATTTCTTGAGCTGTTACTTGAATTAATTGGCATTGATGAAGCTCAAGAAAATCTTCAATAATATGGAATCCTTTGGTACAAAGATTATGGATAAGTAATTCAGAATCGATCAAAGTGCACGTCCTTCAAGTAGAAATTCATATTGGCGCCATTCTGGCATAAATTTGCTCATTAATTGATAAAAACGTTTATTATGACTGGGCTCAAGCAAATGTACTAATTCATGTACAAGTACATACTCCAGGCAGATTTGAGGTTTTTTTATAAGATTAAGATTTAACCATATGCGCGCGGCTTTAGTATTGCATGAGCCCCAGCGTGTTTTCATTTTTTTTATTCCCCACTGAGACACTTTTACACCAACGATATACTCCCATTGCCGAATTAAATCAGGCACTAAGAGTTGCATTTGATATCGATACCAATTATCAAGAAGCTTTTGTTTTTGTTCATGAGAACTATTTGGTTGGATATAGTAATACATCAGTTCATCATTTATTTTAATTTGTACCGGGCCGTGGTGCTCCTGGATAATGAGTAGATATTGCTTTCCCTTAAAAGGTACAGTAGTCCCTGTTTCTAACTCATCACTTTCAATAATTGAGCGGCTACGAATGCGTTCACGTTGTTTATGAATCCATGTTCCCTTGGCTTGTAGGGTCTGTCGAATTAATTGCTCACTAAACTTTAAGGGCACACTTACTTTAACCAAACCATCGGGGGGATAAATACGCAGGTGCATGTTTTTAATTTTTTTTCGTGTTACTTCAATGGAGATACCATCCAATTCAATGATCATATATTCGTCGTATTTTAAGTTGATGCATTGCAATAAAACAAGGGAGCGTGATAATGAGACCTAGATCTCAAACTCAAAGTATTTCTTAAATTAACGCGAGCATTGAATAAAGAATCTATTTAGATCCAGCCTTCATCGCGAACCGTTCAGGCTGAGGAGGCATTCATGCCGTCTCGAAGCCTTAGTCCAGAACTTGAAAATTCGTACTAAGGCTTCGAGACAGCGCTATGCGCTTCCTCAGCCCGAACGACTCAAAGTAATACCACGTTCTCTTATCCGAAACTCACGTTCGGTTAAGGGCTGTGCCTACTTCCCGTGGCTTGTCCACGGGAGCCAAAGATCTAATAAAGAATCTATTTAGATCCAGCCTTCATTGCGAACCGTTCAGGCTGAGGAGGCATTCATGCCATCTCGAAGCCTTAGCCCAGAACTTGAAAATTCGTACTAAGGCTTCGAGACAGCGCTATGCGCTTCCTCAGCCTGAACGGCTCAAAATAAAACCACGTTCTCTTATCCGAAACTCACGTTCGGTTAGGTCGTGCCTACTTCCGTGGCTTGTCCGCGGGAGCCAAAGAGCTAATAAAGAATCTATTTAGATCCAGCCTTCATTGCGAACCGTTCAGGCTGAGGAGGCATTCATGCCGTCTCGAAGCCTTAGCCCAGAACTTGAAAATTCGTACTAAGGCTTCGAGACAGCGCTATGCGCTTCCTCAGCCTGAACGGCTCAAAATAAAACCACGTTCTCTTATCCGAAACTCACGTTCGGTTAAGGGCTGTGCCTACTTCCCGTGGCTTGTCCACGGGAGCCAAAGATCTAATAAAGAATCTATTTAGATCCAGCCTTCATTGCGAACCGTTCAGGCTGAGGAGGCATTCATGCCATCTCGAAGCCTTAGCCCAGAACTTGAAAATTCGTACTAAGGCTTCGAGACAGCGCTATGCGCTTCCTCAGCCCGAACGGATCGAAGTAAATCCAGGTTCGCATAGACGAAACTCACGTTAAATTCTTGTTCTATTTTACTACCTTTGTGCCCCGATACAAGGGCTGTCTATATATTCACCATTAATATCTAGAACCATATTGACATTAGCACGTTGATAACGTGCGAGTATGTCATATTCTTGTTTCGTTATATATCCGTAAGAGTTGCCACAATATACAAGTGATGAAGCTGCTGGTTTAGGTTTAACATGAATAGGCAAATCACATTCCCAACGAAAATGGGTTAAATCACAATTTGCTGCTAAGGATAAATGAAGGGGCAAAAGAGATAAAACAACAGTCACATACCATTTCCTTTTCATAGTGTGCACCATTTCCATGTTTATGTTTTTTAATTATAGGATATGATTGAAAAAAAGTAGTCAAGGACACCCATGCTTTCATCCAGTTCCGAATATCTTAAAGCGCTTCGTGAAGGGAATTATCTTCTTTTTTTAGAATGGGTTGATTTTATTACAAAAAAGTACACTCAGAATGATCATATTTTAGACGCAGACGATACAACAAACTCTTTGATTTTTGAATGGTTAACTAATGGTTATTCAGAAGAAGATGCCAAAAAATTAGCGCTCTTACACGCAGTATATGATTTAGAATCAAAACCGTTACAAGGAAAATTAGATTATGCATTCAAAACTATTATAGTCGCTTTATTCTTATGTATAGTTTTTCATAAACATAATTTGTGTGTGCAATCAGATTCTCCCAAAGTAACTCGAAGAAAAATCAATCGGCTAATAGAACAATGCAGTAAACAATTATCTCCATCGCTTTACAGAAGCAGTTTAGTTGGAGTACAGATCGAGTTTTTTCAGTGGGTAGATAATAGCAATAAACATGAAGTAAATGTTATTTTTCATAAAATCCATGCAATTACCCGACTTAGATATCTTCTTGAAGATTATATTTTACACTTAGAGCGGTCCAAAAAAGAACAGGATGAGCTTCATACTGCCCGATTAAGCTTGGCAAAACGTTTTCTTACCTACATCTACGAACAACTTGAGTTTACGCCCAAAGTAGCCGATGAAATTACTAAATATGTGAATGCACTGCGTGAACTTCACCCTGACAAATGGGAAGAAGAGCATTTAGATGCTCTTTCCCCACCATCAGCATTGGACAATACTTGGCGTTGGGTGACGGGAATAGGAATCGGTTTTTTTAATTTGGTTTTGCATAAGAAATCCATTGGGGAGTTGATTTCGGGACAATCAGAGACCCCTCAAGTTTAATTTCTCCTGTTTTATCTTAGGTATTATTTATTGTGATTAAGTTCACATTTTTAGTAAGATAAAGCCATTTTGTTTAGCGTCTGTTGACCATTAGATTCCACTGCTTATAGGGTCGCTGTTGATCCATAACATTCAGCCCTGCAAGATGCAAAGCCGTTTGTCAACATACCCTAATCTAAGCTCGACATATTATTTATCTGAAGGTAACTAGTCTTATGAAACAATACTTATGGACATTGGATGGTGGTAGATTGTCTTATCAAAGCGGAGAAAATACTCTAAATTGGTTATTTCTTCCTGGGGGGCCAGGCCTTGGCTCAGAGGCAATCGCAGATTTAACCCAATTACTGAAAGACAAAATCCCTGGTACTATTTGGCATTTAGATTTGCCTAATGACGGTTCAAATATTTTAAAAGATAAATCTCTCGCAAAATTACACCATGCAATTATCCAAGCCACTACAGCATTTAAAAAAGTAATACTAGTAGCACATTCTACTCCTGGGATGTATGTTCAAACTATGCCCGAACTTGAACATATTTTAGAGGGTCTTGTATTGATAGGTTCTGCGCCAGACTCATCATGGCAAGAGACATTTGTGGAATACTGTAAAAATCATACAGACGAAGCCATTCTTAAAGCTGAAGAAAAGTATGTCGCAAATCCAGATGATGAAAATTTAAGGCAACTCTTAGTAGCTTGTGCTAAGTACTGCTTTATCAATGAAAAATCATTATGTGAAGGAAAAGCTTTGTTCGAAAAATTACCTATTAATAATACAGCTCACGTTCAATCCTCCGAACTTTTTGATTCTAAAAAGTATAAAGCCACCTGGATACCTCAGAAAATTCCAACCCTAATTATCACAGGATCTCATGATCATATTACACCTATATCACTCTTTAAAAATAATAATCTCTACCAAAGAAATAATATATTCCTGAAAGAAATTTCTAACGCAGGACACTATCCGTGGTTTGAAAATCCTAAAGAAATAATAAATTCATTTGAAAACTTTTGCCTTAAATTTTCAACATAAATATTAAATTAAATACATACTGTACTTTGTTTGATCATTATGATATTATAATGCCTCATTTTATGATAAATAATGATGATATCTTCTCTGAGTAAGTCAGAGAACTGACATCACTTTGCGTGATGTTTAGTTTAATCGCTTTCATTAAACGGGTATGTCGTGATTTTCTGGTTTTATAAACCAAGGAAATAGACAATCCCGTGCTTTTCCTTAGTTTTAAAAACCTTTTTTAGTAAGACAACAGGAGATTAGCATGAGAGCTAAAGATGATATTTTTGCGAGAAACAATGCAACCTTAACTACATTAATGTCTATTAATAGAGTTATTAGCAAGGACGCTCGGCCCCCTAAATTTATTAAAAAAATGATTTTAGAGGAAGCCGGATTAGTTAAAAGTCCAGTTTACGTTGTGAGTAACAGGATAGTAGAAATGCAAAATATCAAAGGAGGCATCATACGTAGCGTTGAATATCTTTATAACGAGGATCCAACGAAAGATATAATCAATGCGCTGCCTAAAGGAAGCGAAAAGGTTAAGGTATTTGGCTCTGCAGAAGAAGCTCAAAAATATGCCCTAACAATTTCCAAACGACATTCAGAGTTAAGTTTTACCTATATGTCTTCTATGGATGGCATTGAAGGTATAGATCCCGTTTGGCATACTCCTTTAATTATTAAGGCTGAAATTCCATTAAACTTAAAAAGTAATGTTATCGATAATAATGGTAAAATTTCTGCTACGCATTTAAAGCTCGTTTCTTTAATACAGCCTAATAAACTAGAAAAAAAATTACCAACAATTGATTTACAAGAAATCCAAAATCAAAATAGCATGAACTGTACTATTTTCTAAGGTGTCAAATAACATGCATGGGAACGTTAGCATATTCTCATGCATATTTTTTTTCGACTACTGTATCATTGAGCATCTATGAAGAGATCTAACACAAAATCATTAAAGGGTAATTTTAGTGCTAATGGAAATAAATTTGACTTATTATTGTACAGTTCTGTATAATAAGTGTTGTCTGTTTAAGTATTAATTAAGTGCAACATTATTTGTTGTTCACTCACCTTAATATGGAGTTTTACATGCTAGAAAAATTATTTAAAAGACTGCAAGGCATCAAGCCATTTACGAATCAATTTGATATGTTAATGGAAAGTGGGCAAGCCATTAACGATGATGGTGAAGCTGTTGGGATGTGTCAACCAATGTCAAATCACTATTTAGATTTATTACTAAATAAACAAGATCCAACCCAAGAATTACAAGATGGTAAGCAATTTTTAAAGAAATCCATAATTGAAGAAAATCAAGAAATTGATTTTAGAGCCCAAAATCCAGGTGAAGATGAGCATCATGCTTTTCATAAAAATAAGGTAGAGCATCGAGACGAACACCATTCTCTTAAAAGTTTAACCCCAGAAAAAGTCAGTAAAACTTTAGAAGATAAAGACCATATGTTAATGACATTTGAATTAAATCAAAAAGATAAATATCATCAAGTATATCTTGGAAAGCAAAGTGCATCAAAATGTCGCTTCTTTGATGCAAACCTTAATGGTGGGGAACGAGTAAAACCATGTGAGGAACTTATTCCAGAAGCGATGGAATATCTCAGAAAACACTACTCTCTTGATGAAGACACATCATTTAAACTTGGAATAGGTTGAGTTTGAGGTTATAAATGTTATAGGGATTTTCTTAATATAATCCCTATCAACATTTATAACACTTTTATCGAAAAAGTCCGCATCATATCGGAATAACGTTCCACTCCATCCTATAAACACTGTAACTTTAAGCATATTTTTTTGCGATTGCTGGTTCAGGAAACATATACATTCCCTGATAGGTTTTTGTATCAAACCAAACATGCAAAAATTCATCACTACTGTTTGGAGGATATTCATCTTTGCTCTTAAAATAAAAATTAAAAAGAGTTTCTACTTTCTTATCTTTAAGAGCAGCTAGATAGTTTTTTGAATCATTTATTGCCAAAAGATAGTCCTCAGTACTCTGATTTGCTGATTTTTCTAATGTATTTGTGACAATAGCGATTCCAGTTGCTAGAGTAAACTGCAAAGTTCTTAATTCCTCTTCACTTCGAGTCATTTTTTTTGAGGCCAAGCTCTCTATGATATAATCAACCAAAGCCTTGGTCGGACCAACGAACGTTACTGATAAATCCAACGTATTTTTAACCCGTTTCGTAATCGCTTTATACACTATTGGGAAATATTTAATATCAACAAGATTTTCAATTAATGCACTATTTTTATTAGTAAAACCCCATTGCGCGTTTTTAAATGGCCAAGCAGTTAACATTAAATCAAATAATATCTTGCTATTATTTTTAATAAACAAAAGTAAATCATCAGGATTAGTAAGCAGGGGAATACAAACGGGAACTGTATGGCTTTCAAGAAGAGAAGGATCAAGTAATCTTTTCGTTTCCTCCTCCGGTAAATCAAGCATATCTTCAGCAATGTCGACTAAGTACGGAAAAAATTGTTCTTTAGGAGTTAAAGAAAGAAGTGCACAATCCTTTGTATGCACTCCTGAACTCAGACCTTGACGGCCCATTATTGTATCCTTAGGTATCATAAATTCCCCCTATTTCTATAATTACCAATTTTGAGTTATTATCGGTGGTGTTTTCCCTGACAGTTCCTGATCCATTTGATTACCCAGTCGGATCCCAAAATCAACTGTCTTTGCTTTACATGAAAAGAAATCGGACAATCTAGCATGCATGAACGCTCCTTCATGTTCACCGGCCTCAAAAAAGCTTTTACTAATTTTGGTCTGATGTTCCGATTGTTCCCTATAAAATTGAACGCGTTCTTTATCTGAAAATGTTGGTTTCCACGATGCTGTATGATCCATATCATCTTTTAAAGCCTGAAATGACTCTTTAGTCAAAGGTGTTTTTTCATGATGCAACTCAATATTTACTGGTGGAACCGTATAACTATCAAAGCCCTGCACCTTGGAACAATGCTCATGTAATGCTTTCCTCTGTGGACAATGAAATTCCTCCGGCGGTTTCGAACCCGTAAACGCTGACGTAATAATTGAGAATGGAAGAGTAAAAAATAATTTAGGATTCTCAAATTTATACCCTTGTTGCTTATCTTGCTTATCTTGCATATTACACCTCATTTAAAATACAAATTAACAATTAAAAACACACCCTTATTAAAGATATAGCATAAGGAGTATAATTTATCCAATTTGGTAACCTAATGTGGTGTTATAGAATTAAGCACTATCCGCTAATTGAAATTATTTTTTATTATTAGTGCTCCAATTTATGGAGGTGAAGGCTGGAACAATCAGAGATTTCGGTTTACTTAAGCTCGAGTGGTTAAGGCAGTTTCTGACTTATGAGAATGGCATTCCTGTTGATGATACGATAGCTCGTGATGAGAAAGCTAAGTACTAAACAGTTTACTAATTGCTTTACACTCTGGTATCCAAGCGGTAAAAAAGCAGCAGATGGTGATATTGTTGTGATTGATGAAAGAGCTTAGAAAATCATGAATTTTTTTATCTATAACATAAATGATAATCCCCACATTGTGGGGATTACGAATAATTTTTAACAAAATTTTGAGTTAAGGAATAAAGTCCCTAGCCTTCTTTTTTGCCAGTTAATTTTTCTTTAATGCGTGCAGCACGTCCAGCCAAGTTACGTAGGTAATAAAGCTTAGCACGACGTACATCACCGCGTCTTTTTACAGTAATGCTATCAACAATTGGGCTATAGGTTTGAAACACACGCTCAACACCAACACCATGAGAAATTTTACGAACAGTAAAAGCAGAATTCAAACCACGATTACGCTTAGCAATGACAACACCTTCAAAAGCCTGTAAGCGTTCACGGTTACCTTCAATTACTTTCACTTGAACCAGAACAGTATCGCCTGGATTAAAATTAGGGATTTCTTTACCTTGCATTTGCTCAGCATTCAGCTGATCAATAATATTAGTCATGGACTGCTCCTCAAATTGGTTCATCTTCTAGGACTCACCGTGCTCAAACTTAAACTCAACAAGCAATTGCTTGTCTGCGTCATTTAACTGTATTTTTTCAAGTAAATCCGGCCGCTTAAGCCAAGTTTTACCTAGAGACTGTTTTCTTCGCCACAGTTCAATATCTCTGTGATTACCACCTAACAACACAGGTGGAACGCCTAATCCATCAACCTTTGCCGGTCGAGTGTAGTGAGGACAATCCAGCAAACCATTCATAAATGAATCTTGTTCTGCTGAACCAAGATGCCCAAGGCTGCCTGGTATTAAGCGAATAATTGCATCGATAAATACCGTAGCTGCTAACTCACCACCACTTAAAACAAAATCTCCTAAAGACCATTCTTCATCTACATACTGTTGAAGAATGCGCTCATCAATTCCTTCATACCGTCCTGCAATAAATAGCAGGGGTTGCTTCTCATTTGCCACCTGATTTAAGTCATTTTGGCGAATTACCTTGCCTTGAGGGCTTAGATAAATCGTCTTACAATGACCTGGCATTTGACTTTGTGCCTGCAAAATAGCTCCCTGCAAAGGTTCATACATCATAACCATCCCAGGGCCACCACCATAAGGCTTATCATCTACTTGTCTATAAGGTCTAGAGGACCAATCTCTTGGATTCCAGAAATCAATTTTTACTAACCCTTGCTCTATGGCTCTACCCGATATGCCATAATTCAACGCACTAAGGATCTCGGGTATTAGGCTAATGACTCCAAGATGAAGCACCACTTAAAAATCCACATCCCAATTAACAGTAATTAATTTCTGGTTGGGATCAATATCTAATATAAATTGGCCAGGTAAGTAAGGGATTAAATGTCTTTTATTACCTTCTACAACCAGCACATCATTAGCACCTGTAGGAATTATTTCAGTGACTGTTCCAAAAGACTCACCTTGTTGGTTAATCACACTCATCCCTATAAGTTGATGCCAGTAATACTCACCAGGCTTCAATTGTTCCAACTGATCTTGGTGTACTGCAATTTCTATATTAGTAAGATGAGCTACTAACTCACGCTCATGATAACCTTCTATCTGGGCAATAATAGATTTGTTTTGTACTTCAGCACGTATTAATTTAATAAGCTGCCATTTATTATCAATAAAGGCATGCCAATTCGTATACTTCAGAACATTATCACGGGGTTCCGTAAAAGAGTGCACCGTAACCAAACCTTTAACACCATGAGGTCGCCCAAATCGAGCAATTATTATCCAGTTATTCTGATTATCCACGTTAATTAAGCAGCTTCGCCTTTTTTATTAAATTCTTTGACCAATGCACTAACGCGGTCAGATAATTTTGCGCCTACTTTTTGCCAGTGGCTTAATTTTTCTGCATCAATATGCAGGCGAATCTCTTGCCCACGCGCTATAGGGTTAAAATAACCAATACGCTCAATATAACTGCCATCGCGACGTTTGCGACTGTCAGTAACGACCATGTGATAAAAAGGACGCTTTTTAGCGCCGCCTCTAGATAAACGTATAACGACCATTGTTTTCCTCTATTTGAGAGTGGTTACACATACTTAGTAATCGCACTAAGCATAAAAATGCCGTGTATTGTACGAAAATTAATTCGCCCTGTGAAGTAATTCTTGCGAATTATTTAAAATCGTCTGGTAATATTCCTTTTAATCCAGGGATACCACCAATTCCACGCATCATTTTTTGCATTCCACCAGGTTTAGTAAATTTTTTCATCATTTTTTGCATTTGCTCAAATTGCTTTAATAACTTATTAACATCCTGTATTTGTGTTCCTGATCCCTGCGCAATTCTCTTTTTACGAGAACCAACAATAATTTTAGGAATACGCCGCTCTTTTGGAGTCATCGAATTAATAATAGCAATAGTTTGAGCCATAGCTTTTTCACTGACTTGCTTCATTGCTTGCTGAGGCATCATTTGGCTCACACCAGGTAACTTACTCATCATTCCAGCAATACCACCCATATTATTCATTTGCAGTAGTTGTTGCTTAAAATCTTCCAAATCAAAGCTCTTCCCCTTTTTTAATTTTTTAGCTAGTTTTTCACTCGCTTGCTTGTCTGCTTTGCGCTCAACCTCTTCAATTAAGGTAAGAATATCACCCATACCAAGAATTCTTGAAGCAACGCGCTCAGGATGAAATGGCTCTAGTGCATCTACTTTTTCACCACTACCAATAAATTTAATAGGTTGTCCGGTAATTTGTTTCACAGAAAGAGCAGCACCGCCTCGAGCATCCCCATCTGTTTTGGTTAAAATAACCCCTGTTAATGGAAGTGCCTCATGAAATGCTTTTGCAGTATTGGCAGCATCTTGTCCGGTCATGCTGTCTACAACAAATAGAGTTTCAATTGGGTTTACTGCTTGATGTAATTCTTTAATTTCGGCCATCATGTCAGCATCGATATGCAAACGACCTGCAGTATCAATGAGTAATACATCCATATATTGTTTTTTTGCAGCTTCCAAAGCTTTTCGAGCAATCATTAAGGGCTGTTCATTGACTTCTGCTGGGAAAAAGGCAACGCCTATTTGTTCTGCCAATACTTTAAGCTGCTGAATTGCGGCAGGTCGATAAACGTCAACACTCACGACCATTACCTTTTTATTTTCAGATTCTTTTAAATAGCGCGCAAGTTTTGCAGTGCTTGTAGTTTTACCTGAGCCTTGTAGCCCTGCCATTAAAAATATAGCTGGAGGTTGAGTCTTGAAGTTGAGCTCGGCACGCTCATCGCCCATAACATGAACTAATTCGTCATGCACAATTTTAACAAAAGCTTGATCAGGATTTAAATGAGTTAAAACTTCTTGTCCTAAAGCATTTTGTTTTACTTGCTCTATAAATTCTTTAATAACGGGTAAGGCAACATCTGCTTCAAGCAGCGAAAGTCTGACTTCACGCAAAACGTGTTGTACATTCTCTTCAGTTAATCGACCTAATCCGCGTAAATTTTTAAAGGTACGAGTTAAACGTTCAGTTAAAGTTTCAAACATAATGTACGCCCAAAAAAGTATTCACTATAGCATAGAGAGGCGATGGTATGATACTAGCAAATACTGTTTTTATTCAGCCCTATTGATTGGCATAGCGTTAAGAAAAAATGCAGAGATTTTCTGGTTAAATCATGCTATTTTACAAGACAACCGATATTTAGGTTTCATAATAAATAAAATTTAGGAACATTTTGTTTATTTATTATCCTATTATTAAGGGTTCCTTAAGCTTATTTTTTATATAATAAAGCTTCTGCAAGCCCCAAAAAACTGCACTGAAGGACTGCGATGATTGAGAAAAAACATTCACTAACAATTTTCAGTTTAACTATGATCACAGTTGGATCTGTAGATAGTATACGTAATTTGCCGGCAACAGCCTTATTTGGTAGTCAATTAATCTTTTATTTCTTTCTAGGCGCGTTATTTTTTCTAATTCCTACTGCCTTGGTTTCAGCTGAATTAGCCTCAGGATGGGCAAAACAAGGAGGAATTTATATTTGGGTCAAACAAGCATTTGGAAAAAAAATGGGCTTTTTAGCCATTTGGTTGCAATGGATAGAAAATGTCATCTGGTATCCAACAATTTTATCTTTTGTTGGAGGAACAATTGGCTATTTAATTAATCCAGCATTAACAAGTAATCCTTATTTTCTATGGGCTATCATTGTTAGTTCATTTTGGGGTACTACTGTATTAAACCTACGAGGAATGAAATCCTCAGCTATATTTAGTAACTTATGTTCTCTTGCTGGTTTGTTATTGCCAATGTCGTTAATTATTGGCCTAGGCTTAGTTTGGATGACTCAAGGCAATCCGTTACAGATTCAATTTGATATTCCAAGTATTGTGCCACACTTAGAAGATAGATCCATGTGGGTATCTCTTACCGCAATTATTATGTCCTTCTGTGGTATAGAAATCGCTACTGTTCATGCGAATGATGTAAAGAATCCACAACATGCTTTTCCTAAAGTTTTAATTTATTCAGTAGGTATTATTTTAAGTACTTTAATTCTTGGTTCTTTAGCGATTGCAATTGTGTTACCCGGAAAAGACATTAACTTAGTAGCAGGAATTATGCAGGCGTTTGAAGCATTTTTTTCAAGTTACCATATGTCCTGGATGATGCCTGTAGTGGCAGTCATGTTAGTTTTAGGGGGACTTGGAGGGGTAAGCAACTGGATTATTGCTCCTACGAAAGGATTATTGGTTGCTGCCGAGGATGGAAATTTACCGGATTATTTCCAGCGTACCAATGCAAAGGGAGCGCCCGCGGTTATGCTATATACTCAAGCCACCATTGTCACAGTGCTCTCAGGATTATTTTTATTTATGCCTAGTGTGAATGGATCTTATTGGCTATTAACTGCATTGGCTGCTCAGTTGTATATGCTAATGTATTTTATGATGTTTATTGCCGCAATTAAATTACGTCTGTCAGAACCTGAACATCATCGCCCCTTTAAAATTCCTGGTGGATTAGCCGGAATGTTATTTGTTGCAGGCATAGGTATTATTGGTGTATGCACTACTTTAGGGGTAAGTTTTATTCCGCCAGACGGTATTAATGTAGGTAGTTTAGTACGTTATGAATTGACTCTAATTGGGGGTTTAATTTTAATGTGTTCGCCACCGTTTATAAGTTCATGGATACAAGGGAAAACAACAGCAATGGAGCCCATTTTGGATTAATTAGGGTATTACTTATGCTCCTTGAACCCGATGAGTTGCTTAATAAATTAATTGCTCGATTACCTGAATTAGAATGGAAGATAAATGGCTTAGACATGTCTTTTTTAAGCCATAGCGTACCTAGAGGATTATTTCGTACTAATTCAGAGTCAACTGCTGCAATGTTTATTGCTGAAATTAAGGCAGACATACATGCATTATCCAAACAAACTAACAAACGTAGTGCTTTTTACTTAGCGGAATGCATCCGGCAAAAGATCAATGTGTTAGTGGTCTTATGCCAAATACATCATCGGAAAAATAAACCAGAAGGGAAAAATTATTTTGGCATCAAAATGTTAAGTACCCGACAACAATGGATAAGCGATCTTGAAATAGAGATTGAAGCTTTATCAACTCAACAGCAAGCAATGATCAAAAGTTTAGCGCAATTACAGCATCAACAAGACTCTAACTCACTTTTGAATTTAAAAGCCGAATTAGGAGAAGTCGAGCGGCGTTTAACTTTAGCAAAAGAAACATTAAATCGAGCTGTCTCATCCTAGAAAAAACCGGCTGCTTTTATAGAACAATCATTAAGATCTTTTTCTAAATCACATAATGAGTTAAATTAGAAACGCCTATTTGGCGTTACATTAAAATAATTACTCGAATTTACTAGGTTGTTTATGAACAATCCATAAAAATGAGTGATTAAAAAAAGGAGCTCGTTCAAATGTCAGATAAATTTACTCATATTACTAAAGATATCAGCACGCAATTAGCTAAAATGCGCAAAGAAATGCCAGAAGTGATGTCTGGATTTTCAGCTCTAGCTCAAGCCGCAACTAAAGATGGTGCTTTAGATAAAAAAACTAAAGAATTAATTGCTATGGCTTTAGCCGTTGCAAAACAATGCCCAGGATGCATTGGATTCCACTCTCAAACGTTAATCAAACTACAAACTACTCGTGAAGAACTTTTAGACACTTTAGGGATGGCTGTTTACATGGGAGGTGGGCCTTCTTTAATGTATGCAGCAGAAGCTTTAGAAGCATTTGATGAGTTTAGCAAATAAAATAGAATTTTTATAAAGCAGAAAGATGATGTAAGCGTTCACCCCTCATGCACCGAAAGGCTGAATTTGTCACATTTTACGCAAAAATACAGCCTTTCACCAGAGACAAGCATACTCCCTGAACAGATACAAGATGATTCTCTCAGTACAGGATTGTGAGTTAACTTCACCCTCTGCGACAGTAGAGGGTCTCTTAAGGCATATTGCAAGAATCCATCCAAGCCTCTGTTCTTTAATAAGTATTAACCAATTACCTCAAATCAGAGCAGCTAAACGACAGGCTTGATCAATAGCATGACGTGCATCCAACTCTAATGCTTTATATGCTCCACCAACCAAATGGACATTCTTTTGGGCCTCTTTTAAAGGGGTGAATAGTTCAGTTAATTCGACTTGTCCAGCACAGATCACCACGGTATCAACGGCTATAACCTGGGGAGTTTCATCAATGCGTATGTGTAACCCTTGATCATCAATAGCATCATAACTCACCCCAGAAATCATTTTAACATGCTTATGTTTTAGACTTGCGCGATGAATCCAACCCGTAGTTTTTCCCAAACGTTTACCCATTTTTTCATTTTTGCGCTGTAATAAATAAACTTCACGTGGGCTAGGCGTACTTTCAGGAGGCTTAATCCCACCTCGATATTTCCCATATACATCAATACCCCATTCATTATAAAACTGTTCTTTAGAAGCCTGATGTTCATGAGTTAAAAATTCAGCTACATCAAAACCAATTCCACCTGCACCAACAATTGCAACCCGTTTACCTGCTTCCTTTTTTCCAGTAATTACATCAATGTAACTGGCTACTTTGGGATGATCGATGCCTGGAATTTCTGGGACTCGCGGCTTAATGCCACTCGCCAAAACTACTTCATCAAAATCCAGCAAATGCTCCACTGTTGCTTCTGTATTTAAGTGAATTGTTACCTTAAATTTCTGTAATTGATAAGTAAAATAATCCAGCGTGTGTTGAAAAATTTCCTTGCCTGGGATTTTTTTTGCTAAATTAAATTGTCCACCGAGTTGTGCATTTTTTTCAAATAAAGTTACCTTATGCCCACGTTCAGCAGCAACCGCGGCAAAAGCCAACCCAGCAGGGCCAGAACCTACTACGGCAATTGATTTGGGTTCTGCAGTAACCTCATAAATCAACTCAGTTTCATTACATGCCCGAGGGTTCACCAAGCAAGAGGCAGTTTTGTTCACGAAAACGCGATCAAGACAAGCCTGATTACATGCAATACACACATTGATTGCTTCACTTTCACCTTTTTTGGCTTTTTCGGCAAATAGAGGATCGGCTAACAAAGGTCTGGCCATAGAGATCATATCAGCAACACCTGACTCAATTAATTGATTGGCTAATTCAGGGGTATTAATACGATTGGAAGTAATCACCGGTATTTTCACTTCTGGTTTTAAATGCTGGGTTAAATGAGTAAATGCAGCTTCAGGAACCATAGTTGCAATAGTTGGAATCCGTGCCTCATGCCAGCCAATACCCGTATTAATTAAAGTTGCACCAGCCTCTTCTATGGCTTTAGCAAGAATCACAATTTCTTCCCAATTACTACCGTCAGCAATTAAATCAAGCATGGACAAACGAAAAACTATAATAAATTTCTCACCCACTGCTTCACGTACACTCCTCACTATCTCAATAGGAAAACGAATACGATTACTATAACTCCCCCCCCATTCATCTCGGCGTTGGTTGGTATGAGTAACAATGAACTGATTGATTAAATAGCCTTCACTGCCCATAATTTCAATCCCATCATAACCAGCCAATTGAGCAAGTCGAGCACAACGAGCAAAATGCTTGATGGTTTTTTTAATTCGATATTGACTCATCACCCAGGGTTTAAATGGGCTGATCGGTGATTTGATTCCGCTGGGAGCGACAACAAAAGGATGAAAACCATAACGTCCAGCATGTAAAGCCTGCAGAATAATTTTACCCCCTGCCTCGTGCACTGTATGGGTGATTAATTCATGTCGTTGCTGTTCTTTGCTGTTCGTCAATTTAGCAGAAAAAGGAGCCAAACGTCCTACTCGATCCGGTGCAAAACCCCCAGTAGTTATTAATCCTACACCTCCAAGGGCTCTTTCTCTGTAAAATTGAGCCAAACGATTCAAACTGTCCTTATCTTCTTCAAGACCAGTATGCATCGATCCCATTAATAAACGATTTTTTAATTGAGTAAAACCTAAATCCAAAGACTGGAATAGGGCTTTAAACGGAGTGTTATCAATTCTCAATTCCATGAGTATTTCGCCAAAAACTTCAAAATAAAAAGTATAAACTCAGTTTGAAGCTTTTTACAGAGATTAATTAACAACTTTAAAGTTATAAAGAAAACTATTCTATTTTGAGAGGTTCCTTATAAGCTAAAGAAGCTCCTAGTTGAGAACGACTGGCAATAAAAGCACCAAACAAAGTAATACTGCATCCAATCAAAGAAAGAAGTGAAGGTTGTTCATGTAATAATAAAAATCCCATTAAAGTAGATACAATAGGAAGTGCGTATAAAGTAATTGCCGCTTTGGAAGCAGATAAATATTTCAATGCATATCCCCAGGCTAGATAAGCAAGGGCTGCGGGGAAAATCCCCATGTAAACAACTGCCATGGTAGTCTGAATATTGGCAATCTTAATTTGCCTCAGTAAATCAGGTAGAAAAATAACCAACAATAAAGTCCCACCCCACATTACCCAAGCAATAATCGCAACTGGATGATAAACACGTACAAATTGCTTTTGCACAATTGTTAAAATAGCTCCCATTAAAGCAGAAATTAAAATCGCTAAAACTCCTTGTTTCATTCCTGGAACTGATTGTTCACCAACCATCAACAGCACCAGACCTAATATGCTAATTAAGATGCCATACCAAACACTACGCTTTAGTTTTTCTTGCAAAAAGATAAGCGATAAAACTACGGTCATCACAGGCATAAAACCAATCACAAAGCTGGCTATCCCTGCAGAAACACTAAGCTCACCATAATTTAAACAAATATTATAAATACCTATTCCAGCCATTCCAGCAATAAGCAACTGGATACGATCTTTCCATGCAACTCGTTTTTTTATCCCTAAACCGTAGTAAATAATTAAAAGACAAAGTGATGCAATCATAAATCGCAATAGTGCAAGGGCACCTGGCGAATAATCTGTTAATCCTATTCGTATCCCAATAAATGCCGAAGCCCACAACACAATTGCAATAATAACAACAAAAACCACTTTGAAAGACTGCATTGTTTACATCCGTACAAAATAAATGTACCTATTTTAGCAGAACTTTAGAATAAACGTTGTTACTCTCCTTCTAAAATAACGTTAGTTATGGATAAAGATATAGTTATAACGAGTCTCTATCACGCTCCGTTCGAGCTGAGGAGGCGCACCAGCGCCGTCTCGAAGCCTTGGCATCGGGTTCGAAAGTACCTGCCAAGGCTTCGAGACGGCGCTGGTGCGCCTCCTCAGCCCGAACGGAGCGAAGTAATAACTCGATTTCTTATCCATAATTGACGTTAAAATAACCTACTCAACATCACATTATTTTCAAAATATAATTATTTATTAATCACAATTACATTCTATTAAAGGTATTATTTTTATCTTATTGAGCTACTTATGAACAACCTAGATAATGATAAATAGAGTAATTTCAATTAAGAGATAATTAAATTATGACAGAAAAATTCTCAGAGTGTTTATTCATAACACATTAACAACCCAAAAAGGCATTCCTCTCGCGAGTTAAGGTATTTTTTTGAATCATGGAGACTCATCGTAGTCAATTTGCAAAAAATCTTGGCATTTGCGTTTTTATAAACTACTTTTAAATAAGGGCCTACAGAGGATAATTTGATGGATGACCCTTTTTATTCGCTAAAAACAGCATTAGAATCCGCATTTCATTCCGTGCCAATGAGAAACGGTAAATTTACTTATCCTGAAATCCAGCATTTAAAAGAGGCCTGTACCAATTACAATGTAGAACAAAAAGTAACGTTTATTCATTTGGTAAAAGCAATAGGCGCGGCATTACCTCACTTTGAGAAATTAAGAGTTAATTTCGAAGCTGTAAAAATCTCGATTGATTTAATGGCGGCAACACACCAATTGCCTCGAGTTAATTGGGATAAATTTCTACCTCATTCTAAGGCTTCAGCAAGGTTTCCCTTTAATGTCCTATCTGTTAAGCAGCAAGATGTTGAACTTATTCCCTGGCTAAATACCCAGTCAGGAAAAGTGTTCACTCAATTTGCATCAAGTGAACAAACTCTTGTCTTAATTGCACATAGAGAACATCTTGGCTTTAGTCAAAAATTAAGAGCGCATTTAGAAAAAGATCCAGAGTTTTTATTCCGGCTGATTATGAAATCAGAAAGTGATTTCATTAAAATTGCAAATACACGTCTCATTCTTTACTTAACTGATGAACAGATAGCTAGCGCAATAATTAAGTACTTACCTAATTTGCTACAGGAACATCCAAACACCTTTACGCAAGTAGAACAACTAGTGGATAAAGTCAATGAAATATTATCTAACGGACGCTCTATTTCTACCCTTTTGCGTAATACGGAAGCCAAATCAATTTTGGAGCGTTCTGAATTTTTTCGCATCTATCAAACAGATGAATACAAAAATCGCCAGCAACCACCCCTATCCGCGGCTGAAGAAAATCATTTAAAGCATAAATTATAAGCCCCGCACAGAATCTGGTGTTCTTAATAAAAAGCCTATATCCCGCAAGCAAGCTACAGGATATAGAAAATAAGAGCCAGATGACCTCATTTAATTCAAGCTTGGCTTTCTGCAATACTCGAATTAAAAATAGTGTCTAATCTAATAAACCTAAAGATTTAACGGTATCACGTTCTTGTCTTAACTCATCTAGGGTTTTGTTAAACATGTCACGACCATAATCATTAAAGCTTAAGCCTTCAACAACTTTTAATTGATTTTGCTCACGACGGCAAGGGAATGAAAAAATCAATCCTTCATCAACACCATACTCGCCACGCGAACTACGACACATAGAGAATGACTCCCCTGTTGGAGTATCATTAACTAAATGATTTACACCAGTAATAATAGCATTTGCCGCAGAAGCAGCAGAAGAAGAACCGCGTGCTTTAATTACCGCAGCACCACGCTGTTGTACTGTAGAAACAAAAGTATCCTTCAACCAAGAGTCATCAATGACGTGTGCCGCAGAAACGCCATTGATTTTTGCATTATAAAAATCAGGGTATTGGGTAGAAGAATGGTTACCCCAAATGGTCATTTGAGTCACAGCAGTAATATCTACACCTGCTTTTTTAGCTAATTGAGTACGTGATCTTAATTCATCCAAAGTAGTCATCGCATAAAAACGATCATTGGGTACATCTTTAGCATGATGCATGGCAATCAAGCAGTTTGTATTGCAAGGATTACCTACTACAAACACGCGTACATCATCACTTGCATGATCATTAATTGCCAGGCCTTGTTTGGTAAATATTCCACCATTAATTTGCAATAAATCAGAACGCTCCATTCCTTGTTTACGGGGAACAGAACCCACTAATAAAGCCCAATTTACCCCATCCATCGCTTGATTCATATCCGCAGTACAAACCACTCGCTTTAATAAGGGGAAAGCACAATCATCAAGTTCCATAGCAACCCCTTCCAAAGCAGGAAGAGCAGCTTCAAGTTCAAGTAAATTCAATTCGACTTCTGTATTTGCACCAAACATTTGCCCAGAAGCAATTCGAAACAATAAAGCATAACCAATTTGTCCTGCTGCTCCAGTAACAGCAACTCTTACTCGTTTATTCGCCATGTGATTTCCTTTTTTATTAGGTATAACATCTCAAATTCTTATTCTATTTATAAGAAAAGTAAAATGAATAATTATAATTTTTGTGATAAAGCACGCGATATGATATACTTCGCTCAGTTACAATTTGAAGTTTTTATCTCATCACTAGTGCGAAAAACTTCAAATTGTAACTGAGCGAAGTATACTATTGCATGTTCAAACAAGCCAGCTCAAAAGAATAATGATCCCTTTATCGTTGTACATTCATGTTCCATGGTGCATTCGTAAATGCCCTTACTGTGATTTTAATTCACATAAAAGCCCCGATATCTTGCCGGAACAAAGTTATATTCAAGCACTTATTGCAGACTTAAAAGCTGATTTACAGCATTTTGAAATCCGGGAAATTTGCTCTATTTTTATTGGTGGCGGCACCCCGAGCTTACTTTCTGCGCACGCCTATGAAACTTTATTCACTGAACTCAAATGCCTTTTGCCCTTTGCCCCAGACATAGAGATCACTATGGAAGCTAATCCTGGCACTGTGGAACAACAGCGTTTTATGGACTACCGACAAATAGGCATTAATCGTCTTTCCTTAGGCATTCAAAGCTTTAATCACGAACATTTGCGTGCATTGGGCCGCATTCATGATGGTCAGCAAGCACACCGAGCCATTGAATCAGCACGAAATGCAGGGTTTACCAACCTTAATTTAGACATTATGTACGGCTTACCGCAACAAAGCATGCTCCAAGGTATAGAGGATTTACGTTCTGCGTTAGCCCACCAACCAGAGCATTTATCTTGGTATCAATTAACCTTAGAACCAAACACCCTATTTTATAAAAGAAAACCTACCTTACCCTCAGAAGATGAAACTTATCTCCTGGAAGAAGAAGGATTAGCATTACTCAAAACAGCGGGTTTTGAACGTTATGAAATTTCTGCTTTTGCTCAAACAAATCATCGGTCTCGGCATAATTTAAATTACTGGTTATTTGGTGATTACTTAGGCATAGGTGCAGGAGCTCATGGAAAAATCACCACTAAAAATGGAGTCTTAAGAACACGAAAACACCGTCAACCAAAAGAATATTTAGACCCTCAAAAACCTTTTTTAGCCCACATAGAACCCGTAAATAAAAAGGATCTTCTTTTTGAATTTATGCTCAATACAACACGTCTTGAACAAACCATTCCCTTAGAACTATTTGCGCAAACCACAGGACTAGCACTCACCGATCTACTCCCCCAACTTAAAATAGCTGAGAAGAAAAAATTAATTACTTTGACAGAAACACATTGGCAAATCACTCCTTTAGGACGACGTTATACAAATGATCTGCAAGCATTATACTTGTAGCCTGATAAATAATGGACCTATTTTTAAGGTATAAAGTGAAGCTACTTGCTTGTAAATAAAGATTAATTAATAATTAAAATACTTTCCGAAAAAAGGAGCAAGCAGTGATATTATCAATATTCTTAGTAGTTCTCGGCTATTTAATGGGATCTATTTGCTCTGCAGTTATTATCTGCAAAGCGTGTTCGCTTCCTGATCCACGCACGGAAGGCTCAAAAAATCCTGGCGCGACTAATGTTTTACGACTGGCAGGCAAGCAATATGCCGCATTAGTTATGGCAGCCGATCTTCTTAAAGGTACTATTCCAGTAGTCATCGCTAAAATGTTAAACGCAGATCCAGTAACAGTTAGTTTTACTGCTTTAGCAGCAGTGGTTGGCCATATGTATCCTGTTTTTTTTGAATTTAAAGGTGGAAAAGGAGTTGCAACTGCAATAGGTGCGTTATTAGGTCTGCATTTTCTTGTCGGCATTATGGTTGCTGCAACTTGGCTATTAGTAGCTAAATTCTCTCGTTACTCTTCATTAGCCTCGATAACATCTATTGGGTTATCCCCTTTCTATTCACTCTTACTCATTCAACAATTGGATATTTTCCTACCCATTTTCGCTATAGCTTTACTCATCCTTTATAAGCACAAAGATAACATTACTCGTTTAATGGATGGAACAGAATCTAAAATCAAGCTAAGGCAAAATGTTATTGAAGAAATCATGGAAGAAGAACATAAACCGGTACATCACCATAGAAAACAACAAACAATCTCTCCCCAAGAAACAGAAATTGAAATAGAAACTGTGACAATCACAGAAACCATAATCGAAAAACCTACAGCAACTAAAATAGAAAAAACGACCACAACAACTAAAGCAAAGAATAAGCCGGCAGACACCTCCGAAAAGAAAACAAGAGCACCAAAAAAATCTGCTCCATCAAAACCTAAAATAAATGATCAAAAAGAAGAATAATTATAAGCAAAGGGTAAGAAATTTTGACATCATGCCAATGGCCATCTTGCCCTAACTTCTATTCCAGAATTCGAGTCCCTTTCTCCTCTTAACATCCGTAAGCATCCTGCATAAGCAATCATTGCTCCATTATCGGTACAGTATTCCAAAGCAGGAAAATAAATTGTTCCACCAATACTTTCAATCCATTCCTGTAAGCCTGTGCGTAATGACTTATTCGCTCCGACACCACCTGCAACCACTAATTGTCTGTACGAAGACTGTTGAAGTGCTCTTTTACATTTAATCATTAACGTATCGACAACAGCTTGTTGAAATGCTTTAGCAATCTCCAAGCGTGCGCGCTCATCTTTTGTACTTTGATTCCACGTATTTAATGCATATGTTTTTAAGCCACTGAAACTAAAATCAAGTCCAGGTCTGTCTGTCATAGGCCGTGGAAAACGATAAGGAGTTGATTCACACTGATCTGCAAGTGCTGCCAATACTGGCCCCCCTGGATAAGGAATTCCCATAAGTTTGGCAGTTTTGTCAAAAGCCTCACCTACAGCATCGTCCATAGTATCCCCAAGTAACCGATATGCCCCTAAATCTTTGACTTCAATTAATTGACAATGGCCGCCTGATACTAAAAGAGCAATAAAAGGAAATTCAAGAGAGGGCGTTTCCATTTTTGCAGCCAATACGTGCGCTTCCAAATGATGAATACCTAATGCGGGAATCTGTAAAGCATAGGCTAAACTTTTTGCAAAACAAGAGCCCACCAGTAATGCACCAATTAAACCTGGGCCTGCTGTATAAGCAATCCCATCTAAAGAGTTTTTATCAAGTCCAGCCTGTTGAAGAACTTCATCAATCAAGGGAATCAAGTAATTGATATGATCACGTGAAGCAAGTTCAGGTACCACTCCTCCATACACTCGATGAGTTTCAATTTGTGAATGCAGCGCATGTGCTAACAAACCGGTATTTGAATCATATATAGCTACACCAGTTTCATCACAAGAAGACTCAATGCCTAAAACGAACATAAAAAAACCTAATCCAAAGATGAAGATTCAATCAAACTTATCATTGTAACACATTAATTCGGTAAGAAGGTTTCTATCTCTTATTGAAGATTAAAAAATGATCTTTGTGATAATATAGATACCTTAGATAGATTAAGCGTTAATAAATTTATCGATTTAAAACTTGACGAGTGCCTCAACTAGCACTAGAATTGCCCACCTAATAAGTCAAATAACCAGAGGACCAGT
The DNA here is from genome assembly GCF_900452415.1 of Legionella cincinnatiensis. NCBI lineage: Bacteria > Pseudomonadati > Pseudomonadota > Gammaproteobacteria > Legionellales > Legionellaceae > Legionella > Legionella cincinnatiensis. The sequence goes on from NZ_UGNX01000001.1 coordinate 3,284,539, forward strand.
TTAATGCCTACCGTTCGCGTCAAAGAAGGCGAAAACCCAGAATACGCATTGCGCCGATTTAAGCGCTCTTGTGAAAAGGCCGGTATTTTAACCGAATTACGCCGTCGTGAATTTTATGAAAAACCAACTGCTGAGCGCAAACGCAAACAAGCAGCTGCAGTAAAACGTCATTTAAAGAAAATTTCTCGTGACGCATCTGCGAGACAACAAGGTTCAAAACGCCGACGTAAATAGGATTTTTCTCTGTCCTGTATTTTTACTAGGGTCACATATACTGCGCATGGTCACAAATAAATTGACTAAGGTGTTGTATCGGATGTGGCCTTTTTCTTTTTTAAGGAATTAAAAATGACTATTAAAGAACGCCTCAATAATGACATTAAAGATGCTATGCGTGCCAAAGAGAAAGAATTACTCACTACATTACGTTTAATTACTGCTGCGGTGAAACAAGTTGAAGTTGATGAGCGCATTGAAGTGGACGACGAACGCATGTTGGTGATTTTGGATAAAATGAGTAAACAACGTAAAGAATCCATAGCGCAATATGAAAAAGCAAATCGCAATGATTTAGTAGCACAAGAACAATTTGAACTGAATATCTTAAAGAACTATTTGCCTGAACCATTATCTGCTGCAAAAATCGAAAAGATGATTGATGATGCCGTTGCAGAAACAGGTGCCACAAAAATGGCAGACATGGGTAAAGTCATGGCTTTGTTAAAACCAAATTTACAAGGACGTGCTGATATGGCACAAGTTAGCATATTAATTAAGGCTAAATTAAGTTAAGGAGCACCATGTCTGGCTTAATCCCTCAGCCATTCATTGATGATCTCCTACAACGCACGGATTTGGTTGAACTTATTGACAGTTATGTTCCCTTAAAAAAAAGAGGGAACAGTCATGTTGCTTGTTGTCCTTTTCATAATGAAAAATCCCCCTCTTTTAATGTCGTTGCCAAAAAGCAGTTTTATCATTGTTTCGGTTGTGGCGCGTCAGGAAATGCCATTAGTTTTGTAATGAATTACTTCAATCAGGGATTTGTTGATGCCATTGAAACTCTTGCTACACGTATTGGCTTAACTATCCCTCGAGAAAAACAAACTGAAAAAGAGAATACATCTCGTGATCTTTATAAACTTTTAGCAGCAGTAAGTCTTTATTATCGAAAAAAATTAAAGCATGAAGGACAATCTGCCATTAATTATTTACGCGATCGGGGATTAAGTGGAGAAATAGCTAAACTTTATCAATTGGGTTTTGCACCCGAAGGATGGCATCACTTGGAAAAAGCATTTCCTCGCAATCAACGTGAACTGATTGCAACAGGCATGCTCATTAAAAATGAAGATGGAAAAATTTATGATCGCTATCGTAATCGAATTATGTTCCCTATTCATGATCGGCATGGACGTATTATTGGTTTTGGCGGACGCGTCTTAGACTCAGAACAAAAACCCAAATATCTGAACTCCCCAGAAACTGTAATTTTTCAAAAAAGTAGAGAGTTATATGGATTGCATCAAGTTTTAAGCCAACAAAAATCCATAGATTATATCATTATTGTTGAAGGCTATATGGATGTCATAGCCCTAGCGCAGCATGAAATTACAAACGTAGTAGCCACATTAGGTACAGCCACGAGCACCTATCATATTCAGTTACTGACCAAACATACTAAGTCTTTGATTTTTTGCTTCGATGGAGATAATGCAGGAAAACAAGCTGCGTGGCGTGGGCTAGAAAGCAGCTTACCTCATTTAAATCTAGGTTTGGACGTCAGTTTTATGTTTTTACCTGATGGCCACGATCCCGATAGTCTTGTCAGAGAAGAGGGGAAAGAAAATTTCTTAAATCGAATAAAACAAGCTACTCCCCTAAATCGCCTCTTCTTTGACAGTTTAGTAAAAGATCTGAATTTACTCAGACCTGCAGGAAAAACTCAACTAATTAATCTAGCCAAGCCTTTTTTACAAAAGATGAGCGAAGGATCATACAAGCAAATCCTCATAGAAGATCTTGCACGCTTAACCCATATTGAACCTCATAGACTTAATCAACTCATTACCGATCAATCTAAAAATACTCCTCAAGAACCGATGATGACAATTACACGCACCCCCATGCGTGTTGCCGTAGCTCTTTTATTACAGCATCCAGAAATTTATGCACAAAGCATGTCGCAAATGAATCTTGAACTTTTAGATGCTCAGGAACATGAAATACTGCTTCAACTCTTAAGCCAATTAGCCCTAAACCCAAAAGCAAATACCGCAACATTGATTGAAGCGTGGCGAAATCATTCCTATTTTGATTTTATCAATAAATTAGCAGCATGGGATCATCAAGTACCTGAACTAGAGCTTGTCAAAGAATTTATTGATATCATGTTCTTTTTACAAAAACAAAACCGAGAATTGAGCATACGCCAGCTCATTAATAAATCACGCCAGCATGGTTTAAACGAAGCAGAAAAAATGAAATTACAAGAAATGTTAAAAGAAAGACATAATTGATTGAGCCAATTCTGTACTTAGTTAATTACAAAAAATTAAGAAAACCCCAAAAAAGCAATGAAAAATTACTGGTATGTTGCTGCTACCCAGTTTATAATTATAAGATTTTGTAATCCTAAAAAAACAATCAAAACTTAATCAATAGCTTAATGCTAAGGGTTGAGTTGTTTTTTTAGGATTTTTTCCAATTGTCCCTAGAGAAGTGTCTATGACCATAAATGATCAAGAACAGCAAAGCTCACAGATAACCAAAGTCATTAGCCTAGGAAAAGAACAGGGTTATTTGACGTACAGTCAAATCAATGACTTACTGCCGAATATAGTCGACACGGAACATTTTGATGTCATTATTAGCATGCTAGAAGGCATGAATATCAAAGTGTTTGAGCTACCACCAGGTGATGATGAACTAGCGCTTCTGCTCAATACTGAAGAAGTGCCTGATATTGAAGAAGCGGCAATGGTACTCGCGTCTGTGGACAAGGAAACAGGCCGCACTACAGATCCTGTACGCATGTACATGCGTGAAATGGGCACCGTAGAATTATTGACCCGTGAGGGTGAGATCCGTATTGCTAAACGCATTGAAGAAGGTATTTATCAAGTACTGAAGTCTTTAGCTCACTATCCAGAAACAGTACAACTTGTTCTTGATGATTATGAACGCTTCAATGCCCAAGAAATTCGTCTTAATGAAATTATTAGCGGCTTTGCTGATGTTGAAGATGAAATAGCTCCTGCTTCGAGCATTGGCTCCATGCTTGACGAAGATCAACAGCAAGAAGCAGAAATTCTTTTATCTGACGATGAAGATGAAGATGGTGAAGGGGGCATCAGTGAAGTTGACGATGGCCCTAACCCTGAACAAGCGAAAGTTTACTTTGATGATTTACGTGAAACTTATGAAGCAGCACTGGTTGCATTAAAGGAACATGGCAGAACTCATGCGAAAACCATTAAAGCATTAGAGATAATGTCGGAGTCATTCTTAAAGCTTAAACTCACTTCAAGACAAGTAGATCGCTTAACCCGCCACTTCCGACAATTACGTAATCACATCAGAGAGCATGAACGTGGTATTATGCGCCTTTGCATTGAAAAAGCGCGCATTCCAAGGAAATTATTTATAGATACTTTCCCTGGTCAAGAAACTGATCTTGAGTGGTTGAGCACAATTATTGCGAAATACGGCAAAAAACTTGATATGAATCGTATTCAGGATAATACTGAAGAAATTTTACGCATCCAATCTCGATTAGTTGCGTTCGAAGTAGAATATGGCTTATCCATTTCTGAAATTAAAGAAATTAACCGTAAAATGTCTATTGGCGAAGCGAAAGCACGCCGTGCCAAAAAAGAAATGGTTGAGGCAAATTTACGCCTAGTAATTTCCATAGCAAAAAAATACACCAACCGAGGCTTACAATTCCTTGATTTAATTCAAGAAGGAAATATAGGCTTAATGAAAGCCGTAGATAAATTTGAGTACCGCCGTGGCTATAAATTTTCTACATATGCTACTTGGTGGATTAGGCAAGCAATTACTCGATCCATAGCTGATCAAGCACGGACTATTCGTATACCAGTTCATATGATTGAGACCATTAACAAGCTCAATCGCATTTCTCGACAAATTCTTCAAGAGACAGGACGTGAAGCAACCCCAGAAGAACTTGCCGAAAAAATGGAGTTAAGCGAAGACAAGATTCGTAAAGTCTTAAAAATCGCTAAAGAACCGATTTCCATGGAAACTCCGGTTGGCGATGATGATGACTCGCATTTAGGTGATTTTATTGAGGACAACAACATTGAATCTCCTATCGATATGGCTACTGCCGAAGGACTACGCGAAGCGACTCTGGAAATTTTGGAAACACTGACACCACGTGAAGCTAAAGTCCTTCGGATGCGTTTTGGTATTGAAATGAATACTGACCATACCCTGGAAGAAGTAGGAAAACAATTTGACGTAACTCGTGAGCGCATTCGTCAAATTGAAGCCAAAGCGTTACGTAAACTACGCCACCCATCCCGATCAGAAAAACTAAGAAGTTTCCTCGAAGGCGATGAAGGTTAAGTTCATAAATGAGGATAAAGAGCACCTTAAATCTCTTATCCTCATTTTTTAAATAAGATAAGGCTAAAAAAAATAAAAAAAACTAGCACATTAAGTAAATTAAGTTTAAAATGACTCCCTCTTCGGGCCCATAGCTCAGTTGGTTAGAGCAGCGGACTCATAATCCGTTGGTCCTAGGTTCAAGTCCTAGTGGGCCCACCAATTTAAGCCAGTAAAATCAATAAGTTACAATTGACTATCCCAACCCCTCAAAAACCATTGTGGGGATTTTGTGGGGCACAATCGACACAGACTCATAAACTAATCACCTTACGGTTTTGAGATGTATCTTTTTCTTTCCTATTATTTGGATTACGCAGCAATGGGTTTTGTCGCAGAAATTCCAGATTTTGTTAGAGTTTCCAAATTTTTGGTTCTGTCGCGAAAAATTATGGAACATGCTAATCTCGCCAATTTTCTCAGAGCAGGCTAATGATCAGTTTCAAATGGAAGCATTTCAAAAAAGACCTTATCTTGATGTTGGTGCGGTGGTACTTGGCTTACTCATTAAGCTACCGTGATATTGAAGAATTAGCGTTAGAACGCGGTTTGAAAATTGATCACTCTACTGTTCATCGTTGGGTGGTTGAATATTCGCCTCAGCTGGAAAGTGCTTTCCGCCAACGTCATAAGCGTCAAGTTGGTGGTTCTTGGAGGGTGGATGAGACCTACGTTAAAGTTAAAGGTGTTTGGTTGTATTTATACCGAGCCGTAGACAAACAAGGCAATACGGTTGATTTCATGTTTACACAAAAACGTGATGAGCAAGCCGCCAGATCATTTTTTGTTAAGGCCATCGGTTCAAACGGTATTCCAGAAAAAGTAACTATGGATAAAGGTGGTGCAAACAAAGCCGGCATAGACACCATCAATATTCAGTTGGTTTTATTGTTTATTTTTGGTGGCGTCCCTATTCAAATAATGGTTAGACAAGTCAAATATCTCAACAATATCGTTGAGCAGGATCACCGCTTTGTTAAAAAAATAACTAAACCTATGAAAGGCTTTAAAGTATTCCACTCAGCCGAAGCAACCTTGACCGGAATAGAATTACACCACATGCTTCGTAAAGGCCAACATAAACAGTCACACACTGAGACTATTTTTGAACAGTTCTATGGGCTCGCTGCATAGTTGCGCCCAGAATAAATTTGCTCTATGCACATTAATATTTTCGCAACAGAACCCCTGCGCTTTAATTGTTTCCCAATCTGGTTTTTGTTCCGCTGTAGTAACATAGCCTGTACCTTCAACAAATAAAGCAAATTGAGCATTAGTTACATCTGTTTTATCCATCCAAAATCCATTTACATGCACTTTATGCGCAGGTTGCTCGTTTCGGTTTGCCATGGAACTATTACTACCCATTATAAAGTCGCCACCAGGAATCCATGCCATATCTGAAGGCTTTAGCAATTGACGATAGCCCGCCAAAAATAATAATAAAAAGAAGCTAAAAAAAAAGAATTTCACACAATATTTTTTAAATATATCCATCTCATAAATCCCTTTAATGCATTACTTAATCATTTTACTCGCATTATAATAAAATTCTAATTTATTAGAATCTCTGCTCAATTCTCTCAAAAGCTCAGGCCTAATCTGCATAATCAAACTCTAAATTCCTGCCTAAACTTTAATTCTTTAGATTTAATATATAATTATAAAAAATAGGGTAATAGCACCGTCCAAGGAATATGAATGAAATCAAAAATACGGGACTTTCTTTCTAAGTTACGAGCGAGTTATTGGTATATTCCTTTGCTGATGTGCGTCATTGCTTTCCTACTTTCTGTTTTAACTTTACGGTTAGATCATATATTTGTTTGGCAATGGTTAGAAAAATGGGGTTGGTTTCATGCCAGTAATCCCGAAGGAGCTCGCAGTATTTTATCCACAATCGCCACGTCTATGATTACCGTAGCCGGGGTTACCTTCTCTATGACTATTGTAGCCGTTGCTTTTGCTGGCAGTCAGGTTGGCCCAAGACTCACTTCAAATTTTATGAGGGATAGAGCAAATCAAATCACATTGGGTACGTTCATTGCTACGTTTTTATTTTGCCTATTCATTTTATTAGCACTGTTTAATGCGAATAAAGAAGGTATCACACAGATTAATGGGCAGGTTTTTATTCCTCAAATATCTTTGCTGATGGCTATCATCTTCACTATAAGCAGCTTGGTTGTTTTGATTAGCTTTATCCATCACATCCCTGAAAGTATTAATATGTCTAATGTGATAGCCCGAGTCGGAGAGGATTTAAATAATCAAATCAGCTGTCAATTTCCTATAAATATAGGCAAAGAACACACTCAAAAATCAATAGACTTGTCTTTGCTAAGGAAAACGCTTGTAAAGTCCACTACCCAGGGCTACATTCGTATCTTGGAGGGAAATTCACTAATTGATATTGCTACAAAGAATGATTTGATTATTCAATTAGAAGTAAGGCCTGGAACTTATATTACTGAAGACACCACTCTACTTACTATTTTTTCATCTCAAAAAGTGGATGAGCATATGCAGAAACAATGTACTGATGTGTTTGCATTAGGCCACAAGCGCAATCAAGAGCAGGACATCCTTTTTCTGGTAGATGAAATGGTGGAAATCATTGCTCGTGCTTTATCACCGGGGATTAATGATCCTTTCACAGCTATGACCTGTTTGGATTGGCTGCAATCAAGCATACAAAAATTATCAAAAACGGATGAGCCTTCGGCCTATAGAGCAGATATTGAGAATAAATTACGATTAATAACTAAACCAATTTCCTTTCAGGAGTTTTGTGACCTAATATTTAGTAGAGTGCAACCTTATGTTTGTAAAGACAGGAATGCAACCTTTCATATGATGGAAATGATTATTTCCATACATAAAAACATCACTAATGACTTATATAAATCTATTTTAACCACTCATGCACTATCCCTCAAAGAGGCTGCAAATGAAAGTCTTCCTCTAAAAGAGGATCGTAAAAAACTTTTAAGCTTATATGAGCATTATTTTATTAAGGAAAAAGACTAGTTTATTTCGTCTGCTTCCTAGCTATTTGTTTCAAATACATTATACCCCATATAACTCCTATTATAGCCGCAGTAAGAGATCCCAACAGTACTCCTAATTTCGCGGCATTTAAAAAATTCATATCATGAAAAGCTAACATGGCAATAAACATTGACATGGTAAATCCAATTCCTGCAAGAAGACCTACCAACCAAATACCACCCCATGTCACGCCCTCTGGTAAATGACACCATTTTAACTTAACACAAATCCAGCTAATTCCAACGATACCTATAGGTTTTCCACAAACTAGCGCTACGGCAATACCAGCTGTAATAGATAGCTCTGGAACAGAATAAGTGCCTTCACTGAGATTTATACCTGCATTTGCTAGTGCAAATAATGGCATGACGATATATGCAATCCATGGGTGTAATGCTTGCTGAACTCGAACTACCGGAGGTAATAATTCTCTTTTAGCCACTTGAAGCCTCTGAAGTAGATGCCTTTGCCTCTGTCCTTCTTCTGATTTAATATCTCGTCCTGTAAGCTCGTTGGTAATACGTGATAATAAATCTAAAGGACGCTCAGACATGGATTTGGATCTCACAGGAGTCATTAGACCAAGAATTACTCCTGCTAAGGTAGGATGCGCCCCACTCATAAAAATTCCAAACCAAATAAGGCTCCCTGGAATAAGATAGCTCCATGCTGAACCAATGCCAATACACTGAAAACCCAACACCAATAGAATACCGATTCCCGCTGTTAGAAATCCCCAATAATTGAGACCTTCCGAATAGAATAAAGCAATAATGAGTACCGCAATAATATCGTCAATAATAGCTAAAGAGAGCAAAAATACTCGAACCTCCCCAGGAATAGAGCGGCCTAATAATGCCAATATTCCCACTGCAAACGCAATATCAGTTGCAGTAGGGACAGCCCATCCATTTTGCTGTATTGGTGCAAAATTAAAAGCTAGAAAGATTATTGCCGGGATGATGACCCCACCCAAGGCCGCAATAACAGGTAATATTGCTTGCTTGATTTTACTTAACGAACCCTCATGCATCTCACTACGAATTTCCATACCCACAATGAGAAAGAAAAAGGTCATCAGAATATCGTTGATCCAAAAATGAAGTGACTTAGAAAATTGAAGCTGACCTAAGCTAATAGAAAAAGAGGTATGCCATATAGTTGCATAGATATCAGCCCACGGGGAATTAGCCCATATTAATGCTATTGTGGCTGAAATAAGCAAGATAATGCCACTCACTGCCTCAATATGAAGGAACTGTTCAATTGACGCAAAAGCTCGAGCAGCCAAGATTTGAGTTCGTGGCAAACTACGCTGCTTATGATGAGAATTTATACTCATAACAATGGGCATCCTTCGTTGAAAAATATTAAATAAAAATATAATAATCGAAACGTGGTGTTATAACAAAACTGGGTTGGACTGATTTAGTTATATAGCACGCAAGCTAGTTAGTCTTTAAATAATTGTGGCAATCAGCTTAAATGGTTAACAACCACTGATTTAGTTGATTAATAACCGCATCAATCTTTCCTGGTATACCAAGTAACTGAGTTCGAGAAGTACCTAAAGCACGTAAATGCCCAGCCCAAAGAAATTGCATCCTCTCTAATTCATCAGCCTGAAATTGAACTGGAATGGAAAATGCGGTTCCTCTCTTTTGAAATGTATGGGCAATGTTATCTTTTAAGCGATCTTTATCAAGCAGCCCATCTTCTCGGCAAAGTAATAAAAGATCATGATAATCTTTCATACGGCTGTTAGCTGCGCCACGAGAAATGAGGGTTTCCAGTTTTTCGGCAAAAATAGTTTCCACTGGATATACTTCCAGCGAAATGGAATCGTTAAACAAGGGTATTTCTTTGTAGCTAAAAGATGGCCAATCCAGTAATATTGGCTCAACCACATCCCCCACACCAATGTCTACAAAAAATTTATCACTCATTACCCCAAATTGAACGGCAATCCCTACTTGAAACCCAGGATAATTCATATGTTGGTGATCTAAATCATCGAGATGGATGAATTGCATCTGAAACCCATCATCCAGATTGAGTAAACAGATTTCTTGCATGATTAATTCTACATTGGATTTTTCTGCATTTAGCCGTCTAGCTAATAGATCAATATCGATGGTTTCTCTGCCGATAGTCAGGTAGTAGGATAATAGCAAACCGCCTTTAAAGATGAATTTATCAGTATATTCAGAACAAGAAAGTCTAGCTAAAAATCGCTCTAAAACTAATAGCTTCCAGATTTCATTAAAACTCTTGCCTTTTTCTTTACCAATATGTTTTAAGCGTGCTTTTAATGCTTGTTCATTCATGTTGTCACCGTCAAAATATAAGGCTCAAGATTAAGTCCAAATTGCCTCGTATACTGCTGAAGATTTTTAATATCCAATTTTTTTGTCGCTCTACCACTCACAGCAGCTTTAAGCGCTTTAATGGCAATTTCTTTACTGAGATAGCGAAAAGCGTCTATTATCGTTCTTTCTCTGTCAAAGATGACAACAGTTTCCCGCCCTATTTTGTACATGGTTTTGCCGGTTTCCATATCACGCATTCTAACAATACGAGTATGATCTCGTTTTGGTGCCGTTGTAGAATGAGGAACGGCTATCCAATGCTCTCTTGGCATTTCATCCGTCAGTTCATAGAGAGCCAACGCTGAGACTAGGCAGACTACGCCTTGCGGAATACTTTTGGCAATAATAATAAGATCTTCCCATTGAAAATCCGCATCAATAGTGGATTCAACGCCTCGATAAACACCGTGACCAATGCGTTCAATCCTATTAGTTTTTACATAATAGCTGAGTCGGCTGGGATGGATGCCTGCTTCACGTGCCTCTGCGGCGTAAAAGACTGGTCTTGCAAACAGATCTTTCAATGTCATTTCATTATTTAGTTTCATACTTATAATTTTAATATTGAAACCCAGTAAAGTCAAATGGGTTTCAATATTGAAATAACTTTGTAAAAACCCATTGTGGGTAATTTGCGTATTTGAGTACGACTCTGTTATACTTCGTACGACAATTGTAGTGGATTCCTGCGATTAAAATTATAATAAAATCAATTAGTTATTTTTGCATTGACGGGCTCATAATCCGTTGGTCCTAGGTTCAAGTCCTAGTGGGCCCACCAATAAAATCAAGTAGTTACGGTAGTTTTCAGAAAGTTCGAAAAAGTCATGTAGACGCGATGTAGACATAAAAAGGAACTTAAGGTTGAGATCTAAAAATTTTTGTTCCCATTCAATAAAACCTTAAATTTTACGTGTCGAATTTGTGTCGAAGTTTGGAATCCAATACGACTCTATCAGCTCAATGTTAAAGTAATATTCAAATCAAAATTTTCCTATGGTATGCGAATTACTTGGTTATATCGTGACTTGAGACTAGTTTAAATAATTATGAACGATATCTTCTTGTACTTACTCCAAAATTAAAATTCTTTATTCGTTCTTCTGATACTCCTTTCTGAAGAAATATTTTTCTAAACTGATTTTCTGAATACACACTATCACAACAAGGACCAAAGGTTATTCCTGCCAAATCATCCAAAGAAAAATTTAAGATTTGATAAATTGGTTTTGATTGAGAATCAATTAGAAATAGATCCGGAGGTGGTGAAGGTAAATAAATCTTTAGGATCGGATTGAATATTCTAATAGAAAAAGCCCTCCATTCCCATTCATCTTGATAATCATTTACTTTAAAAAAAGGCATAAGCACTATGAGTTGAGTAACTAACTCTAGTTGGAGCAGTTTTTGATTTTCTGGTGAATAAATCAAAAATATGCTTAAAATTTTATTAATGATATCTCTTTGAAGAGTATCGTATATGACAGGACCAGTAGTAATTATTTCTGGGAATGTTGTTTCGCTAAATACCTTTTTCTTGAATTTCATTGCTACACCCTTGCCATTTTCAGCATAATACCGCCAGCCAGGCATATAATCTTCCCTCTCCAAAAACGAAGTTATCAGACAATGGTAGTTTTCCGCAATTTGCTTTTCCAAAAAGTTAAGGACGTTGTCTCGCACATCTCCATTTAAATTCGACCTCATACAACCTTGAATCAAATCCATTGAATAACCAATTTCACTGGGATCATTCATATACCTATGATGACTCATCCAAAGGCATTCTGATTTAAGAATACCTAACCCAGCTTCCAAGGAGCAATAATGAAATACATGCTCGCACTCCCTATTAAGTAAATTAAGAGAATCTAAATATTTCCTTATTTTGTGGTCAAAGTCTTCTATTAAATTATTATTCATATATTTCTCTAAAATCATGATAAAGCAATCTATGTGATCGGCCTAATCTAACATTAGTCCTTCCTTGTATTACTGCAATCTAAAAAGCATAATTTGTGATTAACTAATATTTTTAATTGATCATTTAGTGACTTATTTTTATCAATAATATTTTCTATAAAAGCATTTGCTATCGTTCCCATTTTTCCTCTATTTTTTTGGATTTCAAGTGGAATTTCCCCTATTTCAACCCGTGGGTTGATATATTCAACGGACAAACGAATGAACATTCCAACAAAATTATTTATCAAGCGCTCATCTTCTGCATCGTCGATTAAGGAATAATTATCTGAAATCAACTTAAAAATCATTTGAATATTGTCAATTGCTTTTTCAAAGTAATAATTGCTTAAATCAAGAGTAGCAGTTGACTCTGCATCGATTTTGAGCTGAGTTTCTGGAAGTTGAGAAAACTTGTCGGGTACAAAATATGTTTTATGTTGTTCTATTAAACCGTTGGAGTTATCAATATAAGTTTTTGTACAAAGAAGTAAAAAAGATAATGGCCCATAAAGATTATTAATTTTACGTTCTAATAGTGCTATTTTTTGATTTCTTTTATTTATATGGTTAGTGCTCCAAGCCGTTACCATAGCACCACCTAGAGCCCCAGTTAACAATCCTATTAAAATATCCATGATTAACTCAATTAATCCTTAGGTTATATTTTATATAGCATAGATATTTGAATGAAGTTGAAATAAGAAAGCATAGTTAACAAACGTAGTTGCTATGATTTTTTTATATTTGTTGATTACCCAGTCCTAATTATGAAGACAAGTACCATATATGGAGCCATTGCTCTTATAACAAATTGAACCCGGACCACAATCTGTATCAAACGAACAAGTGTCACCTGTGGTACCGTTTGGATCTGTTGGTGAGTATACTGGCTGTTGATCATTACTATTTCCTGGGCTTAGACCACCTGCACAAACTCCATAGATATTACCAGAGGATTTAACACAGTTACTTCCAGGATTACAATCAGTATCAAATTGACAAGCAAAGGATTTGCTTGAGAATACAGTTACCAATACTACAAATAATAATATTTTATTTTGATTTTTCATAAAATATTAACTCCCAGAGTATAACTTAGACCTTATACATTTTTATTTGATTATAGCTTATGGTATTTACTCCGCTTGCAAACAACTGAAAAAAGCCACTTACCCCAACAAAAAGACCAATGGGGGACAACTCGATTGATTATTTCGGAATTTATTTAGAATGTGTCGGATATTTAGAATATAAATCAATCAAGTCTGATTCCAATCGATTCTTATATGCAAGTTTAATTTTTGTACTAAAATAAAAAGAAGTAATTATAACAAGGTAAGAAAATGAAATTTCATTTTCGCATATCTGTTCTATTAACTTTATTAATTTTTGTTACCAATACATTTCCACTCACTGCCGAAGAATTATTACGTCAATGTACAATTAATCCAAATGGATATTGCTTAGGTTATATAACAGGACTGTATGATGGATGGACTACAAGCAATATTCAAGAAATACTGAAAGAGCAAAGCTGCCCTCCCTCTGACAGTTCAGGTTTAAAATTAGCTGTATCAAATGTGCAAATGGTTTGGGTTTTTATGAAATGGGCAACAGATCATCCAGAAAGTCTTTATTTACAGGACTGGCAATCTGTAAGTGAGGCATTTGCTAAAGCATGGCCATGCCCAAATTAAACTAATATATATATATTCTCCTATATCTAAAATGCGTATTTATTGTGACTTTGCAGCAGAGGATCTACCCATTGAAAACTGATTTATTGCAGACTAATAGATAATGCAAGGGACAAATGGGACTTATGGGAATCCTTTTCCTGCATTAGGCTCTAGCTGCCCCACATTTAAAGTAATGAAGCGGGACAGAAGGGACAATTGAGGTTAAATACTTTGACCATCTAATAAAGGCAAAGCAATCAGAATAGATCCTCTGGATTGCGCTTAGGACTAAAAGTAAAACTGGGTATTGGGGTTGACTCTTTCTTCATTGGAGACTTTTCAACTAACTGTTTAGCTCGATGTTCAAGTAAATCATTTCGAGAATACCCTGGTTTTTGACCCTTCAAGTATTTCAACACATACAACCGGAACGTATTGTAAGTTGCAGTGAAGCTTCTCTCATCCCTAAGAGTTTCCCATATGATGGTAATCGACCATCCTTTTTCCAAGGCTTCGGAAATATCTTCGCGTAACGCAAGAAACTCCACTTTATTTTTCCTGGAGTTCGTTTTTTGTTGAACTTGTTTAGAAGTCGTTAAGTTTTCTGTTAAGGATTTTTTCATGATCTACTCTCTGTAAAATGGCTAATCAATCCTTTGAGTTTTATCGTTTATTTCTATTTATTTACGACTTTTTTCGGTCACTGGCAAAGCCCTTTTGGTAACTTTCGGTAGTTTATTATTTATTTCTGTTTATTCTTGATTATCTTCGTTACTAATCGTTATATAACGAATAATTACCAAAATACGGTTCCAAAATAAATTTCAAAATGCAGGGCAAGATAGGTGAAGTTAGCTAACCAGTGAGCTGGTTGCCAAACTTCACGAGTCTTATTCGCACCTTCGGGGCTCAACGTAAAAATCGATGATATAGGCAATTTTATTCACCTCCCCAAATTTTACCGGTAAAAACATACAATCTTGGTGTGCCAACTCCTTTGATTCGTGGCTTATGTGATGCTTTACCATCAGGGGCGGGTTTCAGCCAGCCAGCTTGTAATAAAACCCTTGTCACGGTGCGTTGATCAAAGCCTTTGCACAGCTCATTTTTGTACGTCTCGGTTAACACCATATAGATTCGAAACCCTTCGCTATCTGTATGATAAAATCCTGCTCGGTTGAGAATCTTGTCATTGTTGGGTGAGTTGGCGCTATCAAATCGGCTGGCTCCATGAGATTCAAAGAAAGCGCGTACTTGCGCCATAATGGCGCGATCTTCGCGATGGCCATCAACCCCAAAAGCATCCTGCCATGCAATAAAGCAGGTCTTTGCAGAATGGAACGATTCCCCTTTTTGCCATCCTGTCAGACCAAATTGACTGGCCAGTTCTCCAGCAGCTGCAACTAATGCAAAGCGTCTAGCAACACGGATTATTTGGCCTGTTGCATCAGGTTGAATCACTGCATCAACAAAGGTTTGAATGGTGTCGGTAATATATCGGCTGATTGTTTGTCGATTGACGACTACTTGATTCAGCCACGTCATACCGATTGCGCCATGATATCGGTTGCTGTATTTCTTTAGCGCTAAAGCCATACTGGCTGGGCTTAGTTGATCATGAATCGTTTCAAAGATCCCCATCTTGCACCCTGCATCCGCCTCAATATCAGCAAGCCTGATTTCCTGACCTGCGTTAATACGCTGTCCTGTTTTTGCCATCAGAGCCGTCAAAGATTCTTCTCCAGCAGATAAGAAGAATAAAGACCATCGGGAAGATTGCCTTACTGTACCTGTCCGAGAAGCACGTGTTTTTCCCTGACCATTAGCTAGCAAATAAGCGGCCTCCCCTGCTTCCCTGGGATCCATTTGACTGAGTTCATCAAGAATCAGCAATCCATCATTGTGTAATGACGCCAAGCCTTCAAGCCCATTAGTGGTGCTGCGCCATAAACGGCAATAAGATTGTGGGTTTCCCCAAACAGAGGCAGCGAGACTCAATGCAGTGCTTTTGCCTGATGAGGATGCGCCTCTGAAATGAAAACCACCTGAGTCCTCACCAACAATCTTTGACAGAACCGGAGCAAGGGCTACAGATATGGCAAACACCAATCTTGAGTTGCCTGATGCCAGCCGACCTATTGAGTCTCGCCATTCTTCAACGCTTCCCTTGATGGACACTGCTGATTCAATGGCATTGGTATTCTGGAATACAATCTTCTCAGTTGATTGTCCAATACACTGGGAAGCAGTAACAAAAACATCGCCATGCCAACCCAGTTTATCAACACATCGAGCACGCGCGTCTACCGGAAAGACCTGTAAATACGAGGTCAATAAATCACGTGCAGTTCTATTGGGAGAAATACTCAACCCCAATCTTGCCAGCTCTCGCCTCACATCGGAGGCATCTCCTTGCAACAAAGCCAGTGGCATCGCCCACTGATGAGTTATTCCATCATCATCCTGCCATTCCAGCAAACGACCCCATTCACCACTTTGAGCATCTCGGGTCTTTGCAACAACATACAATGGCGCGCATATCCACCGAGGTGGCAATGGATTACCATCCTTATCAATACCGATAAAAGTTAACCCCTCAGCAGTTAATCGAAAACGACCACCCGCATAGTCGCAAAAAACTGGACGCAGCTTTAGTGTATTGGGTAATTCAATAACATGATTTTGTGACATACTTTATTCTCCAAACAACAGTCAAACCATAGCAATGAAGCAAATTCATTCTGACGAATTTAAATTTATGCGTTCTCAACGAGCTGTAACTGACCTTCGTCACTGGTTGAGTAATAAATTTTTTGTTGTTGGAGAAAATTCAACACATCGCTTTTTCGGTACAACACCTTGCGTCCAATTTTTAAATAAGGAACACCACCAGCCCAGCGGTTACGTTCAAGTAACTGGGTGGAGCAGCTTAATACCGCAGCAATCGTTTGTTGATTAAAAAGCGCAGAATGTGGCGCAGATTCAAATTCGTTTAATAGATGTAAACGGGATGGTTTTTTTAAAGTCATAGGAAATTCCTCAGTTATTTACACCTCAGCCAAATGCCGAGATGTATCTTCCTTGAACAGAACTCAACGCATCATCCAGTATCACCCTGAACAATTGATTGATATTCTTTTCTCCTAATCCTTTGACTTCCAACAGCCTACATTTTGTTGGAACATCGGGCTTACTCCTTAAGCTTGGAAAAAGTATCTCGTATTCCCTCAAAGAATGTCAAGCACAAAAGATCAATTTCAAAGATGTGTTATCGAACGATATTGATTGATACTAAAAATGAAATATAACATGTCATAAATTCGCAATTCGCGAATTTATCATAACTTTTGGTATTATTAGATTTATCTGTGTCCCATACGTCCCAGCGCTGCAAAATAAGTTAGGGACGTGTCTAGCCCAGTAATGACATGGATGCCCCATCTGTCCCATTAGTCCCGGATATTTTTTATATGTCTACAAATGAGCATTGAATAAATTGAATAAAATTCATTTGCATTCCATTTTGGACGAAGCTATATTCCATAATAGACGGAGATACAATCCATAATGGACGAACGTATAATCCATAATGGACGAACTCATAATCCATATTAGACGAAACTTAGGACACCTTCTTGAATACGAACACAAATAATTTTCCAAGACAACTTAAAAGTCGAATGGAAATTGCCATGAAGGATACACCCGTTGTTTTAATAAACGGGCCTCGGCAATCAGGAAAGACCACTTTAGTCAAAGAATACTCTCCTTCCTTACCCTACTTCACATTGGATGATGACAATATTCTTAATGCAGTAAAACAAGATCCTGTGGGTTTTGTTAATCGAATCGATAAAGCAATCATAGATGAAATTCAACGAGCGCCAGAATTACTCCGTGCGATAAAACGTTCAATTGACGAAAACAGACAGTCCGGCCGCTTTTTATTAACTGGATCAGCCAATTTACTCGCATTACCTCAAATTGGAGATAGCTTGGCTGGTCGAATGGAAATATTAACCTTATTTCCACTTTCTCTGGCTGAAATCCAACGTAGAGAAAATCACTTTATAAAATATGCCTTAGATCAATCCTGGCCAAATCAAGCAACACGTTCAGAGCAATCAGACATTATTTCACAAGCTCTGACAGGTGGATATCCAGAAATGTTAACGAGACCAACTTTTGAAAGACGAAATGCTTGGGCTAAATCTTATATCAAAGCAATAGTAGAACGAGATGTAAAAGATATCTCATCAATAGAAAAATTAGTAGAAATGCCTCGATTACTGGAGGTACTGGCTCAACAATCAGGAAAATTAACCAATTTTACTCAAATTGGTGGGCAATTAAATTTAGATACCAAAACAGCGCAGAAGTATGTCGGTTTACTGGAAACATTATTTTTAGTACATCAATTAAGACCTTGGCATGACAATACCTTAAGTAGAATAGTTAAAACACCCAAAATTCATTTTATTGATAGTGGTCTTTTAGCATGTCTGAACAGAGTTACCATCGAAAGCATTGAAAAAGATAAATCTTCTTTTGGAGCTTTACTAGAAACTTGGGTATATAGCGAATTACTGAAAATGTGCACTCTAGCTAATGAGCCATGGAATATTTATTACTATCGTGACAAAGACCAAGTGGAAGTGGATTTTATTCTTGAAAATCACGCACGCAAGATTATTGGTATTGAAGTTAAAGCAAGTCAAACTATTCTTAATCAAGATTTCCGTGGATTGAGAAAACTGGCTAGTTTAGCTGATAAAAACTGGGTTAGCGGGATCGTTCTCTATAATGGAGATAAATGTTTGTCATTTGGAGATAATCTCTGGGCAATACCATTTTCATTTCTTGATTGAGACTAGAGTGAGGAAAATATTTAATGATTGTGCATGTGAATCAAATACAAAAGTCACAACTCTAATTCTTGGGACAGTCCGATACGGGCCCCATTTAAAATGATACAAATTGAACATTTCTTGCTGGTTTCAACTCTATCCATTAATCCAGAAATAATTTTAAATATTTATCCAATAGGAGTTAGTTTCTATTTAAAATAGTTTGATCACACTGTCCATTTTATAAATTTGCGTTATCCTATCCACGCTTTAAAATGGAAAAAGGAAGATAGATGAAAAGCAAAATAATCGTTTTAGCTTTATTATTTGGATCACAAATTAATATAGCAAATGCAGGATTAGCCGCTACGACTGTCCATAGTCGAGCAAATTGTATCAATAATGAATCTATAACTTGGTGGCTTGGTCACGCTTATGATTGGCGTGTTGTAAGTACTCATACCAATATTTATGGAGGAGGTCATCTTATTGATACAGGATATGCTGTTACTTGGAGGCAAGCAGCTGTTCATTGGAATGAAGCCCCCTTAAACGATCACAGATGGGTTGTTTCCGGGTATCATTATTTAAGTGACTATGGCAACGGAAGAGTACCATTTGATACAACATCTGTTGGCGACTGTAGCATTTATAATGGCTGGTGGGATTATTAATAAGTACAGGCATAAAGGGAATAAAAATGAATAGCAAATTATTAATAGCAGGGATCACTGCTTTATTTTCTTTTAGTGTAATAGCAAGCAATGAGCAAGCTTTAACAAAAGAAGAAATAAATAAAAAAAACAAAGAAATTCTTGCTAAAGCAGGTATTGAGATACCTGAATATAATGAAATAAATATTGTCACTGCAAACAAATATATTAATAGCATGAATATTAAAGATGCAAACGATGCTCATTTGGCAAAGAAAATGCGAGAGTATCTAGTTATGAACGATGAACAACAAAAAAATGGTTATGTTAATGACAATGAACCCAGAGCAAAGGAATTACTAGATTTAAAAAATACCGCAGCTTACCAAAAGAAAAAATACAATGGAGTTCTTTCCGCAGAAAGCACTCATATAAGAGATTCCAGTACTGATCTAAAACTTGCATATACATTTGTTGGTGTTCCACCGGAAGAGATGGACATGAGCATTGGTTTTGCTCCTTATGGTGCATATAAATCAGTAAAAAATGGTGATGGTGGTGATGGATGGGATGGCGCGGTACAATTTTTTGATAAAAATGGAATTGGTAGCTGCGCGTTTTCGGAGCATAATAGAAAATTATCGGGATTAGGTGTTGAGCTCATTAAAGAGCTGGTTTCTTATGACGTTCAAAATAGACCGACGGTTATACTTGTCAAAGGAACCAAAGAAAGTGGCTATCTCTATAAAATAAAATGGTATGACCCAACGTTTAGTCGTGAACTTGAGTGTGCAAACATGGAATTTAGCCCTCAGATTAAAGAGAATGTGATTGCATTAGCCAGTCGTATAGAGTCTTATCAGCAACCATAACTTTATAATCTATGAGCTTAGATTGGTATTTGTAAATTGATTTAGGCTCATGAAATTAATAAATAAAAGTAGCTGGCGTAACAATTAGAAATGAGAATCATCATACTTGGAGATCATTGCACTTATAACATCTATCAGGCCGATTAATTCATGAGATTCATCTTCCCCAACAATATCCAGCAATTTATCGAGAAAACCAGCTAACTGATCATATTCATCTGCATTTTCGGGCTCACGTATCACCGGTGAGATATGCTTCCAATGTTCTATCAATTCATTGATGTTCATATCTCAACTACCGCTGTCATGTGTTCCTGTAAAAAATTAGCTACTTGTTGCATGGGTTTCCTCAACCGTTCAACGTCTTTCATGATATACCCAGCAGTTACATCATTATTCATTTTATGATTAAGAAGTCGCTTTAATGCATAAGCTGGTAGATCAAGACTATCTGCGATAGTCGCGAAGGTTCTACGAAGATCATGCAAAGTAAATGGTACATCGGATAATTCCACCACCCTATTTACTGCTTTTTTAGGTTCATAGATATAACCAGTTTTACTATCAGCTGGGAATACAAATTCACTGGTTTTATTTCGGCTTCTGCGCTCCATTAGCTCATAGACAAAATCAGACATAGGTAATGTGTGTATTTCGTGGTTTTTGGTGTCTTGCAGGGTGATGGTTTTGGATTTGAGATCCACATCTTCCCAGCGCAAAGAGGCAGCTTCCATTTTTCTCATGCCAGTAAACAAGAGCAATAAAAAATAATCATGCCACAGTAAGGCGTTACGATAGTTATCTGTCTCCACCAATATAATGACTGCTTTATACCAGTCAGAAAGTTGATGCGGTTTGATAACCGTTTGTTTTCGATCCACTCGATACCATGCCCGGGTATGCGATAGGTATTTGACTGGATTAATGGTGATAATTGGATGGCCGTTGCCATCTTGATATTCATACATGGCGTAATTAAAAATAGCTCTTAATACCCTCATGGCATTGTTAGCTCGTGCTTTACTATTTACCTGGCCATGCTTGCTATGACGTTTAGCAATCATCTCTCGGGTAATATTCACCAGAGGTTTATCAAGCCAATCAGGTACTACTTCATGCAATACACATTGATAATCGTTTAAGGTGCGTGGCTTTAAATCTTTTCTTGCTTTGAGGTAGTCATTCAATACCTGCTGTAAGGTCATGGCATGGACTTTTTTGGTTTTCTTCTCAGCTATCGGATCATCACCTCTGGCCACACTACCCAAAAGACTTTTGGCTTGCTTTCTGGCCTCTTCAACCGTCAAGTTGCCATATTTGCCTAACGTCACTCTTTTAACCTTGCCGTTGATTCTGGTTTCAACGATGAAACTTTTAACACCACCTGAAGTAATTCTTAAAGCAAAGCCTTTTAAATCATTATCACGATAAAACGTTTGGGTTTTTCCAGCGATATGTTCGAGTTTATCAACGATGGTTTTGGTTAATTTAATACCCTTTTCGGCTTCGGCCATAATTTACCCCTAAAATTCCATGTAGACGCCATGTAGACACTTTATTTAAAACTAAATAAATCTTAATATAGCAAATTATGGCTTATAAACGTTGATTTTAAAAGGTTTTTGAAAGAATTTAAAATTTGATAAAAGTAGCTAAAACCCATATTTTACAGACTTATAATCCGTTGGTCATAGGTTCAAGTCCTAGTTCCCCCCAATTACAGTCAGTAAAATCTCGTGATTGATAAAATCAATCACGAGAAAGAAACCCTATAGTTTTTTGTTAATATTAATTAACGCCATTGAGACGAGACAATTGATTTACTGGGGTAGCATCGGCAGGTAACTGGAGATTATTGGGAGTAACTTCCCAAGTAATACCGCCATCGGTCGAAGTATAGCTTAATGGAACAATACCTATTGTGCCTGATTTCTTGTAATACCCAACTGAATTACAAAGGTTTTTTGATGCATCACAAACAATACTAAACAGCCCACTATTACTAAGAATGCCGGTCGCAGCATCAGAGGGGAGAGGAAGCGGTGATGAGCTGACAGTCCATGAGTAGCCACCATCAACAGAAGTATAGCTTAAAGGTGCCACAACACCATTTTTGTTGGTGTAATAACCCACCGCACTACAACTTGAATCAGTTTGACTGCAAAAAACACTATTAAGATACGTCTTTTGACGATAGACTTGACTGATTACATCAGGGGGTAGCGGTAATGGCAAGCTCAGCTGCCATGTAGCGCCACTGTCACTCGAAATATAGCTTAATGGAGAAACCCCTGTTCTATTATTATAATAATACCCAACCGCAGTGCAGAATCCCATGTTATTACAAGAAATAGCACGTAGTTCACTCAGCTGATTAGTATTAGGAACATCTGCTGGCAGAGGAAAAGGAGTTTGATTGAGAGTCCATGAGCGTCCCCGATTTGTTGATGTATAACTTAATGGGACAGTTGACTTGTTATTATTGGTGTAAGACCCTATTGCCGTACATAACTCACCATTGGGATCACAGGAAATGCCGTAGAGTATATTGTTCTGCTTGTTGGCTGGGAGGATCACATCAGTTGGCAAAGGGAGTGTTTCACTAAGTTCCCATTTCTTACCTCCATTGCTTGATGTATAACTTAATGGGACAGTGGCGCCAGTGTTGTTACTGTAATATCCAACAGTAGAACAATGCGATTGTCCTGATCCAGTACATGCAACCCCGAAAAGTGCGGTACGTATGCTATCAGCTGGCATACTTACATCTTTCGGCAAAGGGAGTGTAGCGCTTAATTTCCAATGAGCACCACTATCAGTCGAAAAATAGCTTAATGGTGCATAACCCGGCGCATCTGGGCCCTCAGCATTAGTAATATAAGCTCCTATCGCAGTACAAGAGCGACCCATTTTATAGCAGGCAACACCGTTGAGAAAAGTGTACTGCTTGCCAGAAAGCTGAAGAACGTCAGAAGGGAGTGGTAGAGAGGCACTTAGTTTCCACTCAATACCACCATCATAATAGGCTAAAGGGACAGTGCCACCCTCACTATTTAAGTAGGACCCAATGGTTACGGTTTGTAGTACTGGCTGGGCTGGAGTAATAGTAAGACTTGCATCAGCAAAAGACTGATTCGCTGATAATAAAATAATAGCTTTACCAAAAAATAATACTGGAAGTTTGGTTTTTTTATACATTTTCTATCCACCTTTTTTAATAAAAGATTCTTAATCCCTAAGTGATAAGCTAATATGCCTATCACTGAGTTATGATTACTAGTATATTGGGGGGAAATGAGCAGAGAATTACGATGCCGACTCAATAAATGCATAGCTTATTTAAAATTGTAATACGGGTTTAAATGACAGGTTTTCTTGGTACTATTTTAAGCACTTAACACCATCAAGAAATGAGCCAGGGCGCTCCACTCTTAATGGAGCTCTAAAAGGGAAGCCAATCACGAAGCAAACTCAGATTGGCCTGAAAATTCGGATTTACGCCTTGGATGGACTTTCACATTCCAGAGTGGCAGCATCATAAATAATGGAATCAAGCAGCAAATAAACAAGGTGAGGAAGAAATTATCCCAGCCGTAATTTTTGATAATTGCACCCAAAGGAGCACCAGCCAGAACAGCACCTAAACAATAAGCAAAAAATCCGGCAAAGCCAGTTGCAGTCGCCGCTGCTTTTTTATGTGCTAACTCCGCACACGCCATACCAATCATCATTTGTGGTCCAAAGATAAAAAAACCAAAGAAAAAAAGAAACAAAGAGTCGATGAATGGTGTATATCCCCTAGTCAACGTAAATAACAACAAAGTGGCAAATACACCAGCAGTAAAGAGAACATTGATTGGATTGCGTTTACCTTGAAATATTTTATCAGAAAGCCAGCCGGCAACTAAACTTCCAAAAAAACCACCAATCTCAAACCAGATGACACAACTACCTGCTGTGATTAAGGAGTAATCCTTCACTTCCGTTAAGTACAGCATGCTCCAATCATTAATGGCCGTTCGGACAATGTAAATAAACAAATAAGAAATGGACAGCATCCAAATATATGGGTTACTTAATACGTAATTCCAAAGAATTTCTTTGACTGAGAATTCTGTTTTTTCGTGGTGGTGATTTGATAAACCAGAAAAATCTCCCCTATATTGCTCTATCGCAGGTAAACCGAGCGACTGTGGAGTATCTCTTAAACGATTGATTAAAAAAATACCTCCTAAAATGCAGATCATCCCAGGCACAAACATGGCTGAACGCCAGCCGAAATATTGCGCGCACATAGCAACAACCAATGGAATTAATGCCCCCCCAACGTTATGTGATGTATTCCAAATACTCCACCAACGACCACGTTCGGATTGAGAATACCAATGGGTTAATAATTTAGTACATCCTGGCCATCCCCATCCTTGAAACCAACCATTCAATCCCCAAAAAATAGCAAATAGCCACCAGGTAGAAGACAATCCAAACAAAATATTAACAATACCTGTCAAAATTAGCCCAATCGCCATTAAATAACGAGGATTTGACTTATCGCCAAGAATCCCACTTAAAAATTTGCTGATGCCATAGCTTAAGCTTAAAATGCTAGCAATCATTCCCAGTTCAGTTTTGGTCATTCCCAAGGAACTTTGTAATGCAGGCATCGCGAAGGTAAAACTTTTTCGCGTAAAATAAAACAAAACATACCCTATATACATTCCATAAAAGGTACGAATACGCCAATAACGATATTGTTGTTTAACAATAGTTTTATCCTGAATTTCATCAAGATAAGGAGCAGGTTTTAGAAAATTCAACAATGCCATGATGGTCCATATCATGATAAAAAAATACGATTAGAATGTAACTCGCAAAGTATGTCAAATCCTTTCTAATGAAAATGATAGCTTTGTCATACCTATTGATAATTAATTTCTAAAAATTTAAATGGAATTTTTGTGAAATTATAAATAAGCTACACAGTTTGTATTAAAAAGGGATTTGTCGGAATGAAAGAAATAGTTAGTTTATTAGAACAAGATCAAATCGATTTTGCTATTTATAAACGTCCTGAAGTCATAATGGTTTTAAGAAGAAAATTTCGTACTCAAAAAGATTGGATTATTGCTTCTTTCAACCAATATCAATTTACTGAAGAAGAATCGAAAAAAGTCCAACAAGCCATTTTAAACGGGGATCTTCGAATAACAGATATTCTAAAACGTCCGTTTTCCCACTACTTTTGGAGCTTCCTTACCTTTAAGTGGGGAGAGATACTTTCGGGTGGAAAAAGATTATCTAAACAAGAAGTTTTACAAATTGCTACTTACTCTAGCAATGGGCAAGAATTTACAAGAACCCCCATTCAAAATAGAAATAGGCTGATAAAAGGAGTGCCATTAGTCATTGGCAAAGTCATTACCTCCATGGCGCTTTGTATGGTATTTTGCCTGGGATTATTAAGTACTTTAGGAGTTCCTTTTGGCGTTGGCCTCGGCTTAGCGATAGTACTTTCCTTATGTAACGGAATAGTTTGTTTATTAAGTCGTGGACAAGCCATGCTTGATAGTGCAGGCTTTCATCCTAAAAAACAAAAAACGTTTACGACCCTTGAAGAAAATATAAAAGAAAAAACGATATTCGATAGAGGTCAGAAATTATTTTTTGGTATTGTGACCTTGTTGGCATGTATGTCTGCGGGCATTTCTGGATATGCTGGCCTCGTAGGGCTTCTCACTTTTTTGGGGGCAGGTATGATAGCCTCTAACCCTCTAGTTTTAATAGTTACGATTGGACTATCTTTGATTGCCGCTATCTCTTTTTATTCGTTTCAAGCTGTAGGCATACGTGAAAATTATGCAAAATTTAAAAATCTTTTTATCGAAGATTATAAAAAACCCTATGGTCTTTTGCGATGTGTCTTATTAGGAATCGTAAGTACGATTTTTCTAGCTGTCTATGCGACACTAACTTGGTTTACTACTGTATCAGGGGTTAATAAACTTTTTAATGCTTTAGGCGCGAATCCTGATACCTTTTTAGCACATGTTCTTTCTATGATATGTACTTCGACAACCATGGTTGTTAATACTTTTTCACAAGTATATAAAGTCTTTAACCCGAAAACGTATGTCGATCTAAAAGAAAAATTTGAAGCAATACATCAACCACCGGAAGAATACCAAACAAGAGCACAAAAGATAAAATATGGAGCCATCAATATACTCAAATTATGTGCTTTGATAGGTGATTCTCTTGCTTATTCTGTTGCCGGTGGAATCCGAAGTGGAATTCATGTTGGTGAAACGCTGGGAGAGGCAATAGGGGCAAAACTTGCATTAACCATTACC
Organism: Legionella cincinnatiensis; assembly: GCF_900452415.1. Taxonomy (NCBI): domain Bacteria; kingdom Pseudomonadati; phylum Pseudomonadota; class Gammaproteobacteria; order Legionellales; family Legionellaceae; genus Legionella; species Legionella cincinnatiensis. The sequence goes on from NZ_UGNX01000001.1 coordinate 3,310,960, forward strand.
ATGGCAATATTGTCGCCAGTCATTTTGGTATTCGTATCGATAGCTTTTACTTGGCCTACTATTTTTGATAGAAAAAAATCGACTCAATATCCTTCACAGCTGGAGAAGCCATTAATAGAAAAAATGAGCCAAAGCTCTACTCCAGATGCACTTCAAAATAATACTCCATTACCAACATTAGAAAAATCTCCCAACCCTAATAATTCTAAAATTAGGCAAGCTGGACCAAAATTTTTTGATGCGAGGTTGAGTGAAGTGGCCAATGGTAGCCCTACTTTAGAGAGAACAATTTTGAGATCTTCCTCCCCATAAATGAGGAGGTTTTTGAATCAACAAGGTAAGTATCGATTGATTTGAATCTGGAAATGAGTGAGAGCACACGTAGCCCGGCTGCTAGCAGCCGGGAACCCACTTATCTATGCAGGCAAACCATCGGAATGAAGCAAATTCATTTCTGATGAATTTTAAATTCATGCGTTCTCAATCCGCTGTAACTGACCTCAGATAATTTCACTACCCTATTAACCACTTTCTTCGGCTCAGAGATATAGTCCGTTTTACTTTCTGCTGGGCATACAAATTCTAGAAATAAACGCCAATTCGAGCAGAGACAGTGTCTGCACCTCTGCCGGTACCCCAGGTAGGTGTATTTACAAGGCCCTCAGCAGCAGCGCCATTAGCAAATTGATTTACTCCATAGTCAATATCATGGCGGTATTCGATGCTTCCTACGGTATCTTTCCACAGGGAAATATTAAATGCCCCTATAAAACGCTGTTGCGGCAAATTTAGAGCTAGGGCATCTTTAGTCCATTGATAACCAACACCAATAGATGAGGGCTTATTAAATGCTCTAAATGTCATGTTTATTTCTGTGTGTAACGCTTGTGGTTTTGCACCGCGCCCATTAAAACTCAAATCCTCTGGCCTAAATGCCTGAGCTACACCAACCCATTCTACTGCAAAGTTAAATCGCTCATAAGCCATATTGCCATAAACATTTACAGCCGGGGTCTTGCGACTTGCTTCATTTCCATAAGATAAGGAACCAAAACCACCAAACCTTCCAGGATTTGCTTCTGTATTTTGCATCCCCGTCGCATCTTCCACAGAACTGATGTAACTTGTTCCCAATTCTCCAGTAATTTTATCCAATTTAAAACGATACCCCCCATTCGCACCACTTACTCCTGATTGTCCTAAAGTGGTATCACCTCGATAAATATAGGCTGCAACAAAGAGTCCACTGTCTTCTTGATACTTATATCCCCAAATGAACGGTTTTGCTTTGTTTTGTGTCATATTTGCCGTTAAAGGAGCACTTATCATAGAGCTCGAATAACGTCCAAAGGGCAGGTACAATTGTCCCGCAGCAAGATTAAACGGAGTTTTATCCTCATTACCTATATTTACAAAGCCCATATCAAGATTAAATGCTGAATTATTAATCTTGGGCCCCATCTCTAGCAGGCTTTCATTAGAAGCACTAGCAATATAAGCTTCTTCATTTTGGTTCAATGCGGTGGCAATGTCTAATTCACTTAAATCTAAGGTTAAATCAACGTTTGTTTTTTGTAAGGGGTCTAGTGGCGTTTGTATTATTTGATATGGCCACTGTTGCTCTTGCTCTGCATAGAGCGGCAACGATAAACAGACTAAAGCCCATATTATTTTCTTGCACTTCATAAACTACCCCTACTTATTTTTTACTTCTACTTCATGGCCTATGGGGTACACCCACTTTCCAAAGCCAATTGATCTACTCCTCTTTATTAAAATAAATGCAGTCCTTCTGACTTAAATTTGTAAGACATACATCTCACTCATCGCTGATGAGACATAAAGTGATTAATAGTACGTTATCTTTTTTATCCTCTGATGCTTTAGTCAGAAATAGAGTTAAATTAAACGAATTTGAATTTAAATGCAAATGATAATTGTTCTCATTTGATAATATTTTTCACTTGAATAATAATTATTATCCTTTGAGTCGTATTTAGAATAATTTATCGGTGGTTACAAACTTAAAACTGCTGATGTTTCTGGAGAAGGGTTGTGCAAAGTCAAAATACGATCATGAAACTCCATCACAGTAGAGCGATGAGCAATACTAATTACTGTGGTTTTAGGTAATTTCTTTTTTAAAAGAGAGTAAAGTTGTTTTTCACTTTCTTCATCAAGTGACGCAGTAGCTTCATCTAAAAAGAGCCAGTCGGGTTTCTTTAATAAGGCTCGAGCAAAAGAGATTCGTTCTTGTTGGCCTAGTGATAATCTTTTCGACCATGTATCTTTCTTATCCAGTTCAGAAATAAACTGGTGCATATTTCCACCCACAGCACTTAATACTTCCTCATATTCTCTATCAGTATAGGCATTAGACAGTTCAGGATAAGCAAGTACTGCTTTCAAAGAATCATGTGGAATGGATGGTTTTTGCGGTAAAAAATAAGTTTTTTGATGTGGAGGAATGCTAATTTCTCCTGTTCCATATCGCCATATACCTCCTATGGTTTTAAACAATGTGCTTTTCCCATAGCCAGAAGGAGCTTTAATTAAAATATTTTCGCCCGGTTTAAATTCTAAATTTAAATTGTTCATAATATGTTGCGTACTTGAAGAGTTCGGATAATCAATAGTCAAATTTTTTACAGTTAATCGCTCTGAATGATTTTCTTTGATATGAATATTTTTTTTACTTACATCACTGCTCTCTTTATCAAACGCCTCTTCTAACTCAGTAATCCGCTCTACACTTGTTTGATATTCTTTGAATAAACTATGGGAGTTAAAAAACCAACTTAAGGCCGTACTTATCTCGCTGATAGCAAAGTTAATTTGGGTGAATTGAGCCAATTCGATAAATCCAGCAAAATAAACTGGGGCTGTGAAAAGATAAGGGAATAACCATGAAATATGAGTATAAGCCAACTGAAAAGCATTTAATTTTAAATTAACCCATAATCGTTGAAACGCATTTTGAGATATTTTTTCGAGATCGTGATCTAAAATATTTTTGTGGTACTTTTCTCCTGCTTCGAGAGCAATATTTTCTGCATCATTATGAACAAACTCTAGATCTTTTCTAAACTGTGCTTCGGCGGATTCGTTTTGTTGATTTAATGCGGGTAAAGATTTGCCCAACATTGGAGTAATAATCATTGGTATTACTGCAGCCAATAAGGATAACCATACCAAGTATCCTGGGATAAATATATTAGTTCCTAAAATCATCAATGTCACCGAACCACCAACAACCCATAACAAAGTAATCAAGACAGGTAATGCTATTGATGAACGAATAAATCCCGTGCTTAAGGAAAGAGTTAATCGAATAAAATTTTTAAAGTTTTCTTGAATACGTTGCTCTGGATCATCAACATGCAGTGTTTCACGTGATAGGTTTAAATAATTTTTCTCTCCAAACAGATACTTATTAATGTACTTTGATGATAACCACACACGCCATTTAATTGATAAGGTTTCAGCTAAATAATCTTTTAGAGTAGTAACAGCAACAATTACTGCAGAAGTTAGAACAACAATACCGCAATAAAAAAGAAGTGCAGAAAGTTCTTTCGCCATCCAAGCAGTCCAAAGCCCCATAAAACACCATGGAATGAACAAAGAGCCTAATGCAAATAAAGAAATTTCACACAGAATGATTCCTATAAAGAATGACCAGGCAATTAACTTTTGATCTGAATGAATAAAATAATCATTGAATAATTGAAGTGCTTTTTTAAGGTATGAACTTTTTTTCGTTTTTATTGTTCTTACTTCTGACGTCATTTATATTTGTCTTCCATATTTCCTATTACTTTTTCTCGACGGACAGCCCCTCTCCTTTTAGCGATTAAAAAAGCATTGTAAGGCAAAAAAAATGTTGATGAGGGCTGTCTTTAAGCTTCATTACCCTTTAAATCATTAAGGCATCCCTGCCAAATATCCTAAATCAGATAAGACTTTAATGTACCTTGGCGACGGACATCTAAGGTAGCGCAATGGAATGAGCCACCAAAACTATTAAAGTTCCTAAAATGGCATGGAATAGGAGTAAAGCCCCATTTTTTTAAGGCAGTAATCATAGGTTCATCCTGGTACTCCACCACTACACGTTTTTCATCAAGCATCAGAATATTCATATTAATCCATTTACTGGTCATATAAAGCGGATGTCCATCAGGAATAATTGGTTGTGGTGATCGAAACACATCCCAACCTTTGAAAAGTTCAGGTACCACTGGAACACGGTCGGGATGAATTAGTAATTTTCCAGGTGCCAAGGGCAATAGAGTAGTATCAATATGCATGGCATGTGGATCATCAAAATCCAAAACATGGATCCGATACTCATTGCCCAGATGACGCCGTAGCCATTCAATTCCCAACTCATTGGTGACATGACTTTTTTGGGCAATGATATCTCGCCCACAACGTATAAAATCGGCTGCATCAAATGTAGGTTCGAATTCATTGATTATCCACCGTGCGGACTCACCTTGCTTGGGTTCTGTCCATTGATATTCATAGAGTTCATCTCGTAACTCCGGTTTCGGCGCTGAACTCCATTTAGCCCCTTGTTTGAAATATTCTTTAAGCAATGGCCTATATCCAAATACCTCACAATAACGTGAACGCCACGCTAGAGGACATTCAATTATCTCGTTACCGATAACCAATAAGAGATCTCTGGGCATCGCATTATAGAGCCCGGTGCTTTCCCACCCACTCATTCGAAACGATTGAGCATGATCCATAGGTTCTGGGCGACGAACCTTTACCCCCTCAACCTCTAAAATACGAATAAATTCTTCCAGCTCTTTATTCGCTGCAGCAATTCGTTCGGCAGGAAAAAGCTGTCCAGCATGCTTTCGAAATACATCATGTTGAGCTTCAGGTAGAACAGGACCCAAGGCGATATGCCAGGGTGGAAACCTGGCGCCATCTACAACACCAACAATCACCTCCTCAAGTAAATCCCATTCTGTATAAGAACAAACAGGTGAGGTGTGCGCTTTAGAAATCTTTAGAGAAGAATCTCCCATCGACTCATTTTCAGTCAAGTACATGTTCAATTTCCTTTATATAAGCCCAGTTATGAGTTATTTTCAGTACAGGCCATTTTCAGCAATGGCCCCTCGTGCATACCCAGACACAGACGTGGTCTTCAGTGTGGTAACCGCGTTGGCATCATTGGATGATTCAATTTGCTGCAGAATTTCTTGTGCTCGTAATGCTCCAATTGAAAGCAACGTATCAGTTAAACCATGTGTGCGCTCATTACAACCTTGTGTATAAATACCCGCTAATAATTGGGAGGTGGTAGAAAGGCGGTAATGACGATTAATTTCCGGGAGACCTGCATCACAATAAATAAAATAATCTGCCATGGAACTTAACAATACTGATGGATTTTGAAATTGATAACCTGTTGCTAAAATAGCTGCATCGACACTGAGTGTTTCTACAACATCAGTATGCAACAAACTTTCAACTGCAATTTCCACCTTATGTTCTTTCTCTAAAATACGTGCAATAGATGAAAAGCCCATATACTTTAAACGTTCTTTTTTCAGAACTGATTCTTCGTATTTAATTTTATATAATTTTTCTAACAACTCGCTATCAACAACAGAATAGTTGGTATCCTGATAGGCATTTAAAAATTTATTACGTAACTCAGCAGGTGCAGAATAAAACAGATCGACTGCTGCTGTATCGAATATTTCATTGGAAAATTGACTCTCATCCACTGACTTATAACCAAAATGTCGATGAACGCAGGTAATCGTTGCATTAGGAAAATTTGTATGCAGATCATAGGCTATCTCAGCTGCACTTTGCCCTCTCCCAATGACACTAAAATGATAAGGACAGGCTGTATTATTTTTAAATTTTGCTATATTTGCCAAGTAATCAGCAGTATGCCAAATGCGTTGACTATTAGGCGCTCTGGTAACAAAATTGGGTATTATTGGGCTACCTCCAGTAGCAATCACTACATTTTTAGTAATAATGGATAAGCGACCCGTTTGTGGGTTATCAATAATGACCTTTAATAGCCTAAATGGCTTATTTCCATAGGGAATAATATCAACAACATAACTATTGTACTGCACATAGCGTTTGAGTTTATTCGCAACCCATAAAAAATAGTCATTAAATTCAATTCGTGAGGGATAGAAGCTCTTCAGATTAATAAAACTCGATAAACGACCTTGTTCATGCAAATAATTAAGAAAGGTATACGGACTTGAAGGGTTTCGTAATGTCGCAATATCTTTTAAAAATGAAATTTGCATGTCTGCATTATCAAGCAGCATGTTTTTATGCCAGGTAAAAATGGGCTCTTTTTCTAAAAAAAGAGCTGTAAGATTGCTTTGCTTCGTTTCGCTGATTGCAGCTGCTAATGCCAAATTTGAAGGGCCAAATCCAACACCAACAATATCATATATTTTTTTCATACGATCAACTCCAAAAACAGGTTGCAGCCTTATTTTTTCCATTGAGCAGAAATAAAGCAACTTAGATTTAGATGTGGATGGTTACATAAAAGTCTTTACGTTGTCAATGCAAATGATAATCTTTCGCATTTACTCAAATTAAAGGTAAAATTTTTTAATTTTTTCCTAACCATTTGCCATCTTCAATCGTCTTATAGATAGAGACATCGACTTCTGAGTATTATGAAAAATTTATTTTGCTTTAATGTTAGACCCGCAACACAGTTATTGTTATCGCTACTGTCTCGTTCTAGAGGGACGCTGCTGGTTGCCCTATGTGCCTGCATCATTAACGGTTTAGCGAGCGTGTCACTGGTTGCATTAATTAACCAGGCTATTACCCGTTCGGCTGATGCCTTGCTTCCTCTAGCTGGGCAATTTGCCGCTTTAGCCGTGCTCACCTTACTAAGTCGAATTGTAAGCGGTGTACTGTTTGCACAACTTAGTCAAAACACAATGAGTAAAATACGCGAATACATTGCTCAGCGAGTAATAGATGCATCTTTTTTTGATGTAGAAACTCTAGGGGTGGCGCGATCTCAATCTATTGCTACTGAAGATGCCACAAATGTATCAATGCTGTTTTTTGCTTTACCCAATCTGCTTATGCACGGTTCAATTGTTATTGGATGTTTAGGATATTTAGCATGGTTATCTTGGCCAGTATTTGCTTTAGCCTGCACAGTAGTGATCCTCGGTTCTTTAGGTTACCGTCTTGGAGATACGCGCGCCATTCGTGCTTTAGAAGCAGCAGGCCAAGCACAAGACAGATTATTTGAGTATTTTAATGGATTGTTTGCTGGTGCAAAAGAACTTAAGTTACACCGTGATCGGGCACAGAGTTTTATGACGGAGTCTCTCAATCCCGAAATTGATGCGGTACGTCGGCATCGTACACATGCTTTTGCTTCTTATGCAGTGGGCGTGGGATGGATTTTGTTTTTATTCTACATTTTTTTAGGGGTGGTTATTTTTGGCATCAGCCAGTTTGGGGTGGTCGATTTTAAGGTATTAGCAGGCTATGTCATCGTATTTTTGTTCATGCTGATTCCATTAGATGGATTACTCAACAATCTGCCTACGCTCAATGCCGCTCGCGTATCTCTAAATCGCATTGAAGATGTATTACTCGAATTACCTGCCGCCGAGGAAAAAATACAAGGTCCCTCTTTTAAATCATTCCAAACTTTGAGCATAACTGAACTCACTCACATTTATTATCGTGAAAAAGAAGACGATGTATTTCAATTCGGTCCCATTAACTTAAACTTTGTCCCCGGTGAATTGACCTTTTTAGTCGGCGGTAACGGTAGCGGTAAAACCACGCTCGCGAAGTTACTGGTCGGCCTCTACACCTCAGAAAATGCTGAGATACGTTTGGATGGTAATCTCATTACCGATGCTAATCGGACACAATATCGTCAGTTATTTTCCGCCGTGTTTTCTGACTTTTATTTGTTTGAATCGTTATTGGGGATCACTGCTGTTGATAACGATCTCGATGCCCGTGCTAACGCTTTGCTAGCCAAGTTACATCTGGATCATAAAGTGAAAATCGTGAATGGTGTTTTTTCTACGCAAGCACTTTCCCAAGGACAACGTAAACGCTTGGCTCTGGTGGTTGCTTACCTAGAAGATCGCCCTTTTTATTTGTTTGATGAATGGGCAGCGGATCAAGATCCTGTTTTTAAAGCGGTATTCTATCAAGAGCTCTTACCTGAACTTGCTGCGCGTGGCAAAGCGGTCTTAGCAATCAGCCATGATGATCGCTATTTTCATTTGGCTGATCGCTGTATCAAATTGGAAAATGGGATAGTGGTAAGCGATGAGCAACAACATAAGGTTAATCAACTGTCTGATGCAACTCAGTTGCCGCAATTGGTGGATTAAACCAATCAGCTTGCGCCCATACCTCACGCTCCAACAGCATAAGTGCTGCACGTTTATGCGGGAAATCAAATTGCCGCAAATAAGCAAAGTCATAATGCTGTAAGTAGCTGATCATACGCGCATTATCAGCACGTGGCTCGCACACGACTACCTGGGTGCGCGGATCATCCAACATGATGTAATGCACCAATGACGGTAACCATGCCGCAACACGCTGGGGCCCTCGTGCCCAGCTTTCACCTACTAGCATATGTATGCCGCGATCATAATCTCCCACTGCATAAAATGGGGCGATACGATCTTCTTTAGCCCAATACACTTCAAAATAACCAAATGCCTGCTCATCCAGACAAGCGATCAATGGATGCACGTGCGGATCAGTTAATACCTTATCGATAAAAGCCTGATGGTGCTTCAAATCACCTTCTTCACCCCAAAATTTGGCCACCCGCGGTGTATTCATCCAATGATGAATGGATTCAAGATCAGGTTCAGCTTCCAAGGTGCGCAACGTCAACCATTGCCCTAACCACGGAATAAAGCGCCGATACACTACTCCATAACGTTGTGGTGGACGACGAGGATGACGTTTGCCGTTACTTATTAAAAAAGAATGCGGGTACGTGCCATGGCAAGCTCCTACCAGCCATAAATCGGGCTGTTGCACCAAGCTTTCTCGGGTACAAAAGAACTGCCCATCGGTATCACTCATCACCAAACCGCTTTGCAGCCAAGCAGATAAAGCGTGCGGATAATCGGTACATTGCAAATAAAACTTGCTTAATTGTGTCTCCATCATAAACACACTATGTAGCGCGGCAAGTAATGCCCAACGTTGTTGCATAGTGTCTTGGATAAACAAAGTGATGAGGGTTGCATGGCAATGAATCCCTTCATTAACACTGATCTGCACTTGTAGTGCTAACTGTCCATTGAGCCTGACCTTGAGCATTGGCGCTTGCCATTGGGCATCAAGATGTATGTTTCCAGGTAAATCGAATTCGTGCAACATGGGTGTCCTTTTTATATGGGCGATTTTAGCGCAACTGAAGATACTGCTAGTGCAGCCGCTAATTCAGCCAGGGTTTGGTATAAAAATAAATCGTTAACGCACAATGTAATTCCTTGCTGGCGTGCGTGTTCCACCACAAAGCAACAATCCAACGAGCTCAAACCAAGGGCAAAGAAATTATCATCGCGTGTTAACATAATAGAAAGGCCAAGAACCTCCATAAAAATAGTGGCCAATCGCGCTTCGAGTGCCACATGAGGTGGTGCTATCTCCTGTGGTTTCGTTTTAATGATCGTTGCTGGTGCAATGGGTGTGATCAGTGTTGCTAAAGATGCATCGGGTGCATTAAGTAAAGCGGCAAGAAGGTGTGGATAGTCTTCCCATAACGCATGCGCGAACGCTGCGTCCACACGCTCTATTGCATACGATAAGGCTCCTCGCACTTGTCCGTGCGCATTTTCAGCCAAGTCAAATTCCAGATCAAATACTAGGGTATTGCGTGGCACAGGAAATTCTTCAATCTGTAAGTCTGGTAATGTCAATGTGTCGGCGTTAGGAGGTAAAAAGTTGTAAAGCACCTGAAACAATGGATTGCGACCCGCGCTGCGAGGCGGTCGTAAAGCTTCCACTAGCTTAATAAATGGCACATCGGCATGTGCTTGTGCTCCAAGTACTGTATCTTTTACCATGCTAAGTAGCACCATCAAACTTTGCGTCGAATCAATGCATACTCGAAGCGGCAACGCATTAAGAAACAGGCCGACCAAATTCTCAGTGGTGAGGTGTTCACGATTGGATAGTAATGTACCAATACATTGATCTGCCTGTCCTGTATGGCGATAGAGTGCCACATGAAAAATAGTCTGTAACAACATGGATAAAGTGGTTCCCTGTTGTTGCGCGAATGTACGTGCTTTTTGCAGCAAAATTGGATCCAAACGAAACAATAATTGCTCACCACGCAAAGTGGGAGTGTGTCCAAATGAGGTTGAGATTGAAGGCAAGAGCAGTTGAGGTAAATTGGTCAATTGAGTTCGCCAATACGCCAAGCTGCTTGCTTGTGCAACGCCTGGCCGCTGCTGCCAACTGGCATAATCAGCATAAGTGATGCTCAACTCGGGTAATTCAATAGTACTTCCCATTAATTCAGCGCGATAAAGCGCCGTAAGTTCTTTAAAAAATATCCCCATCGACCAGCCATCAGCAGCAATGTGATGTATGGATAATAACATAACATGATCGTCAGGCGACAAGTGCAGCAAACGCAGACGTATTAATGGGCCATGTTTTAAATTAAAGGGTTGCTGTGACTCCTCTGTCGCTACACGTTGTGCAATCGCCAGGCGTGCTGTTGGTGGATGGTGAGAAAAATCATCCTCACGAATTAACAGAGATGTTGGCGCATGTATGTTTTGTTGAAGCTGTCCGTGCACGTTCCTGCTGAAGGTAGTGCGTAAGGCAGTATGACGCACAATTAATGCATCGATACAACGCTGTAAAATGGTGCGGTCAAGCTTGCCATGACAACGTAGAGCCGTGAAAATGTTATAGCCGGAATCATATGGCGCAAGCTGCCACAGAAACCACAAGCTTTGTTGCGCAAATGAAAGAGGTATTGCATATTCAGGATGATGGTGTGGAATTAGTCCGGGGACTACTGTATTGCTCTCGCCACATTCACGAGCAACTCGTTGTGCAAATGCACCAAATAATGGAGTATCAAACAGGGTACGTAATGGTACCATTAGCCCCATTTGCTTCTGGATGCGCGTACAGATTTGCATCGCCGTGAGCGAATGTCCCCCCAACATGAAAAAATGATCATCAAGTCCCACACGCGCCACCTGTAGTACTTCCGCCCAAATGGCTGCCAGACTGATTTCTGTGGCGCTCTGAGGTGCACGGTAGGGTCGAACATCCTCTTCAGAGGTAGGTATCGGCAACGCATGTCGATCCAATTTGCCACTGCCATTCACCGGCAACTTACTCAATTCCACCCATTGGCTCGGTAACATCGCAGCAGGTAATCGTTGGGCGAGCTGCTGTTGTAATCCAGCCCAATCAAGCGGCGCGCAGTACGGCACCACATACGCCACCAGCCGTGCTTGAACCCCCTCTCCTTGTAAGACCACCACTGCCTCGCATACTTCAGCACAGGCTAAAAGCTGAACTTCTATTTCGCCTAATTCAATACGTTGTCCACGTAGTTTGACTTGATTATCCACACGTCCTAAATACTCTACACTGCCATCAGCACGCCAACGGGCACGGTCTCCTGTGCGATAGAGGCGTCCACCGACGTGCCAAGGGTCGGGAATAAAATGTTCCGCAGTCAGACCTGCACGTTGATGATACCCACGCGCTAACAGCACTCCTCCCAAATACAGCTCACCAGCAACTCCCACAGGCAGTGGATTTAACGAGCCATCGAGCACGTATGCGCTACGGGCACCAACTGGTGTACCTATCGGTAAATAAGCCCCTCCTTGCCAGCTGCTTGGCTCGCTCTTTGGCGTAGTAATCCACAGCATCGGGGAAATCACGGCTTCCGTTGGACCATAACCATTGATTAACGTCGCAGGACTAAATGCCGCACGGACTTGGTTAAAATGGGTACTCGACAATGCCTCACCACCGAAAGCCAAAACGCGTAAGGGGAGTTTGAGTCCTCTTGACTGCACCGCTTGCGTTAACTGCAGGAGATAACTGGGGGGAAAAGCAGCTACCGTTACACCATGATGCAGGAGCTGCTCACACATCTCCTGGGCTCCCCACAAAGGCTGATCCGTAATGACCAGGCTTGCACCATACGACAGGGGCATCAACCAGTATTCATGGGCTAAATCAAAATTGATTGACGCAAAATGCAGAACTCGATCTTGAGAAGACAAATCATAACAAGCACCAATAGCCTGGCAATGATGGGCTAAAGCCTCATGAGCCACAGTCACCCCTTTGGGGTGACCCGTGGAACCCGAGGTGTAAATCACATAAGCACTTTGCTCCGGATGGATTGCCACCCCAGGATCTGTGCTCGGATAAGACGTACGTGGATCCTCAAGGAACAATACCTTCAGGGATTCAATAACAGGCAAGCCACTGGCCAGCGCCCGCTCCGTCAAAAGATGGCTCACACCTGCGTCTGTTAACATATAAACAAGGCGCTCAGAGGGATAAGCGGGATCTAAAGGAACAAAAGCACCTCCCGCTTTTAATACGGCCAACATCGCGATAATCATTTGCGGGGAACGCGTTACGTTCACACCCACTCGAATCTCAGCTCCCACCCCACAAGCAATTAATTGATGAGCAAGGCGATTAGCACAGACCTCTAAATCAGACCAACTCAACGTGGCCGAACTGTGAATCAATGCCTGCCTTTCACCATAACAACGGGCTTGCTCTGCTAACGTATGATGGATAGGGATAAATGCGGGTTGTGCAACTATTGCATTTGCATTCCAACGCGCAATATCCGTATGCTCTTCCTGTGTCAGCAATGACAATTGCGCCAACAGGGTATTTGGAGCTTCGACACATTGTTTAAGAATTGCGAAAAAGTGGGTATTCAACTGCGCTATCGTCGCTTGGGTAAACAGCACACTGCTGTATACCCAAGCCCCCCAAAGACTGCCATCAGCCTTTTCTTCGGTTGACAAGGTCAAATCAAATTTCGCCAGAGCACTTCCAACAGAGACCTCTTCAACCAACAATCCAGGCCAAGTTAGTGGAGTACGAGCCACTTGATGATTAACCATAACTTGAAATAAAGGATGCTGCTCAGCTTGACGAGTTATGTCCAGTGCTTCTACCAATTGTTCAAACGGTAGATCTTGATGCGCTTCAATATCCAATAGGGCGCTTTTAACTTGTGTCAGCAGTGAGCCAAAACTCATCTCGCCGGTAAGACAGGTACGTAGCACCACCGTATTAATGAACAAGCCAATCAGCTTGGCACTTTCCGCTCGTTGTCGTCCTGCAACAGGTATGCCAAGACGAATATCAGTTTGTCCAGTATAACGATATAACAAAACATTAAAACTGGCTAATAACAACATGAACAATGTAACACCGTGTTGTTGTGCTAAGTGACGTGCGTGTGTGTGCAGCTCAGGAGGAACAGTAAATTCATAACGTGCCGCCGTATGTGGAATTCCAGTGGATCTAGTGTATTTAACAGGCAATTCAAGTTGTGGGTGGTTTGTACCTAAGAATTCGCGCCACCAGGTCAGTTGACGTTGCCCTTCGCCCGCCTCTAACCAATGACGCTGCCACTGCGAAAAATCAGGATACTGAATCGGTAAAGGCGGTAGCGTAAGTTCAATACCAAGACACGCCGAGTGATAACCTTGCGCTAACTCATCAAGCATAAGTGCTGCTGACCAGCCGTCAGACACGATATGATGCACTGTCAGTAGCAATAAATGTTGCTGAGGACTTTGACGGATTAACATAACGCGCAACAATGGGCCAGTGCTCAGATCAAATGGCTGTAATGCTTCTCGTTCTGCTGCTTGGAGCACTTCCTGTTCGGTAGCCCCTTCCAAATCCAAGCGACGAATAGGGACTGGCGCCGGTGGATGAATATGTTGCAGTACCTCTCCTGTGGCATTCATAATAAACGTGGTTCGAAGTGCTTCGTGACGAGCCACTAGTGCATTCATGCTCTTGGTTAGCGCTGCCTCGTTCAATATACCACTGAGCGCGAGACGACCAGCCATAGTGTAAGCAGGGCTATCTGGATTCAAGTTCCATAAATACCATAAGCGCGCCTGTGCATAAGACGCAGGGAGCTGATCTTTATCTGCTCCATTTACACTACGCGGCACAATAGGTATCAGGCTAAAATCAATATCGTGCTCAGTTAAACGTTCTAAAAAGAGTTTACGTTGCGCCGGTGTTCGTTCAGCAAAGTTGCGCGCTAATTGCTGAAGTTTATCCTCATTCATTGGGCCTCCATTTCATCTAACAAGGCATCCAGAATATCCAGCTTGTTCTCGTTCAAGCGACACGTAGCCGCTTGATCGATCATGCATGCAAAGTCTGCTAATATGGGTGTGTCAAAAACCTGCCGTAACGGAATACTCAGTTGTAATTCCTGCTTAAGCCGTGAGATAACCTGAGTAGCTGATAAAGAGTGTCCTCCCAAGCGGAAGAAATGATCCCTACGCCCGACCTGCTCTATACCCAATACCTGACACCAAATTGCCGCCAATTGTTGTTCCGTATGAGTCAACGGTATAGCCTGGCTATCGCTTTGCCAAACTGGCTCGGGCAATGCTTTGCGGTCTAACTTACCATTGAAATTCAGTGGCATCGCCTCCAATAAAATCAATTGTGCCGGCAGCATAAAATGAGGTAGATGTGCTGCGAGGTAGTCAAGCAATAGCTGCTTACTGCATTCTTGTTTTAATACCACATAAGCGATCAACTGTTCGCCAGAAAATACCTGCACTACTGCCTCTTGTACTGCAGGATGGCTCAACAATTGTGCTTCAATTTCTCCTAATTCGATACGCTGACCACGCAGTTTCACTTGTCCATCGATGCGCCCCAAGTACTCTAGGACACCATCCACACGCCAGCGTGCTAAATCCCCACTGCGATAAAGTCGGGCCCCATGCTGGAATGGATCAGGAATAAAAGAGGCCGCTGTCAATGCTGCTTTCCTAAGATAGCCACGTGCCAAACCTATTCCGCCAATATAGAGCTCTCCTTTAACACCGGGAGGCAAAGGATTGAGTGCATCATCCAGAATGTGGATTTGCGTTTGATGAATAGGCAGACCAATGGGCACTGAATCTACATCATCATGCTGGTAAGTCCGATGCGTAACGTCAATAGCAGCTTCTGTTGGACCATAAAGGTTATGCAGTTCAATATGTGGCAAACAGTTCTTGACGTGCGCGGCTAATTTGGCAGATAAGGGTTCTCCACTGGAGATAATATGCCGTAATTGGGAGAAGCGACGCGAATCCACCCCATTTGCGAGGAACGCATGCAGCATCGATGGTACAAAATGGAGAACAGTTACGGTATGCTGTTCGATTAATGCAGCTATTTGTACAGGATCCTGGTGATCTTCTGGAGCAGCAATGGCTAAGCGTGCACCAAACATAAGTGGCCAAAAAAATTCCCACACAGAAACATCGAAACTAAAGGGAGTTTTTTGTAATACCGTGTCAGACTCTGTTAAACCATAGCGTGTTTGCATCCACTGTAAGCGGTTATGCAAAGCGCCATGTGTGTTGCCCACTCCTTTTGGTTGACCGGTGGAGCCAGAAGTGTATAGTAAATAAGCTAATTGATCTGGGTGAGGATCTAGGACAAGAACATCCTGCGGATAGGATGATAGATCTTCATTATCCAAACATAATAATGGTACTTCCCCGTCAATGTCGTCGCATAATGTACTTTGTGTTAGAAGCAAAACAGGTTGTGCATCAGCCAATATAGAAACACGGCGTGCCTTGGGATAACGCGGGTCGATAGGTACATACGCTGCACCTGCTTTCAGCACACCGAGTAAGCTTATCACCAACTCAAAAGAACGCTCCATGCATATCGCAACAGGATCATCCGACGTGACTCCTAGTGCACGCAAGCGATGTGCTAATTGATTAGCGCGTTGATCCAATTCACGATAATTCATGCTCTGTGTACCAAATAATAAGGCCACTGCATCGGGTTGGCTCTGTGCTTGACGTTCAAAGTCACGATGTATAGCATTGAATGCGAGTGTATCTCCCATTGCTGTTGCGTTCCATGTCATTAATTGCGTTTGCTCTTGATGGGTGAGCAAAGACAATGTACCAAGTGGACGATCTAGATTTTGGGCAAGCTCTGTAAGCAGTACTGCAAAGTGGTTATGGAGATTCTCAATTTCTACAGCATTAAAATAGCTGCGATCAAAGCCATACTCCACCGCCAGCGTATCACCCTGTGTAATCACTAGCGTGAGAGGATAGTTGGTTGCTTCGACATTAGCTAATTGATCAAACTGCAAAGAAGTCGCGTGACGCTCGTTCCATTCGCGTGCTACGGGATAATTTTCAAATACGATCAAACTATCGAAGAGCGCCTGCCCGCTTTGACCCGCCCAACGTTGAATATCAAATAACGGTGTATGTGCGTATTCACGGAGGGTAATATTATCGGCTTGTACCGCACGTAACCATTCTCCACCAGTCTGCGTAGCGAGTGGAGTAAGCTGTACTGGCAAGGTGTTAATAAACAATCCAAGTACATTCTCGATTCCGGCTAATTCAGGAGGACGCCCAGCAACCGTGGAACCAAACACCACACTATGTTGGCCAGTATAACGCTGCAACAGTAAACCCCAAGCTCCTTGAATGAGTGTATTAAGCGTAATGCGTGCGGCACGCGCTGCTTCCTGTATTTGTGCATAGTTGGCACTACACCATTGCCGTTGTATCGTTTCATAGCCAGTAATATTGTGATGACGCTGTTGTACCAATCGTGTGACTTCTTTGAGTTGCGATAAGCGTGTTTGCCAGAACCGACGGCTCGCTTCTTCTGATTGAGTAATTAACCAGGCAATATAATCTCGATAACGTAATGGGCTCAACGGTGCTAAAGGTGTTCCCGCGTAATGTTGCAAAACTTCACTCCACAATTGTGCAGTACTCCAGCCATCGAGCAAAAGATGATGACGTGTCCAAATTAGGTGATAATGATGTTCTGTAAGACGTAGCAATGCGAGACGCATAAGCGGCGGACGAAGTAAATCAAATGGTCGTTGACGCTCAGCCTGCGTAAATGCAATTAATGCCGCGCTGGAGTCTTCTTTACCACGCCAATCATGGTAGTCCAAGGACAGGTGTGCGTTGTGATACAGCACTTGTTGGGGAACGCTAACCCCTTCGTACCAAAAGCCAGTGCGCAAAATATCGTGCCGCTTTACAGCTGCTTGCCAGGCTGCGGCCAAACGCGCAACATCAGGATCAGTCAACCTCATTGATAACTGATTGATGTACGTCATATCGCCTGGTGTTAACTGCGCATGAAATAGCAAGCCTTGTTGCAACGGTGCAGCCGGATAAATATCAGCAATATCATGTGCAAATACAGGTAAAGATGCAAGTTCAGCTGGCTTTAAATGCGTGAGTGGAAAATGATTAGATTGCAGGATATTGTCAGATTGTGCAACACTTTGGGTAATTAAAGAGAGGAGTTCCTGACGATATTCATCGACTAAGCATTGAATCGTATCTTTACGATACATCTTACGACTAAACACCCAATTAAGTACAAGCTCATTTGCGTTAATCTGACCATGAATTGCTAGCCAGTTAGTGAGCGACCCACTGCTATCACGCTCAGTACCAGAAGTACCAAATATGGGGTGTAATAAAGTCTGGTCAGTAGGGTGATTAGCAAATTGCCCTAAGTAGTTAAAAGTAACGCGTGGTCTAGGGAGTGCCGTAATCAAAGAACGCCATTCGGCGCATGCCAGATACTGCAAAATGCCAAAACCAATACCTTTACAAGGAATCTGACGCAAGGTATCTTGCACCTCTTTGAGCGTTGCTTCACGCTGTTCTTTCACCTGGAAACATACTGGAAAGTGGCTTGTAAACCAGCCGATAGTACGTGATAAATCAATGTCCTCAAACAGCGCTTCACGCCCATGACCTTCTAATTCTATCAATACTTTGTCACAGGCTGTAAAGCGACTTAATGTATCTATCAAAGCACTGAGCAGCAATGAATAAACATCAGATGTCGCATTGAGTAATCGCTGGGTCATGTTAGAATTAAGTTTCATCTCCACTTGCATCGAATCGCTTAGGAGTCCTGTTTCAACAGGGATATCACGTGGAAAAGCAATTGGGGCATCAGCTAACGCAGTCCAATAAGGTAGTTCTACAGCCAACGCATCGCTGTTAGCATAGTTCATCAAACGCATAGCCCAAGCATTACTGGGGCTACTTGGTGCTGGTAAAACAGGTGCGAGCAATTTCTCATGTGTGAGTTGACGATACGCCGTATCAAGATCATCAATGAGTATGCGCCATGAAACACCATCCACAGCCAAATGATGAATCGTGATAAACAAAAATTGGGTGCCATCAGCAGATTCGGCTAATACCGCACGCAGTAATTCGCCCCTATCCAAATTAAGACTTCGATGTGCCTCATCACATACAGCAGCCCATTGTGTCTCACTCGTCCAAGGCCGTAACCAAAGAATATCTGTCGCAGATAGTGGCATGACATAGGCACGCCAACGCCCATATTGATCTTGATAGCAACAACGCAAGCTCGGGTGCTGCTCAAGTACAGCAATGAAAGCGCGCTGCAAACAGGCTGGATCAATACGCTCTCTTAAAGAAAAACACAAAGCCTGATTCCAATGATGACGATTGCTAATATTCAGCGTAAAAAATCGCAATTGTGCTGGAGTTAGTGATAAAACCTCCTGAGTAAATGGACGCGACGAGGTAACGAAGGCCTTGGCCGATGAACTATCAATAGCAGTTGCCACGAGCGCCAATTCACTAATGGTTTGCTGTTCAAATAGCTGCTTTGGTGTTAACTTCAAACCTTGTTTGCGTGCCCGTGCGATGATTTGTAGGCTTAGAATTGAATCACCTCCCAGGGAAAAGAAATTATCGTGCAGTCCAACTGCTGTTATTCCCAATACCGCTTGCCAAATTTCAAGCAAGATCTGCTCATTTCTTGAATAAGCATTCTGCTTAGTCAAATTGATAGATGAAGTGTTCTTGTTGGGTAGAGGAAGTGCTTTACGATCTACCTTACCATTAGCCGTCAGAGGCATGTTCTCTAGTATGAAAAAATAGGTAGGACACATGTAATCAGGTAAATGATGTGTCAGAGCTTGCTTTATCTCATCCACCACCAATCGCTTACCAACATCAGGTACAACATAACCGATTAATTGCTGATGATTCGTATCACCATTGAGTACTGTAAAGAGAGCTTCTGCCATAGCAACGCCGGGTAAAGAACGTAGAGCCGAAGCAACCTCAGAGAGTTCAACTCGATAACCCCGTATTTTGACCTGATCATCCACTCGACCCAAGAAATCCAATAGACCATTAGGTAGCATCCGCACGAGATCACCAGTGCGATAAAGTCGTGCCCCATCGGCCCATGGATGCGGTATAAATCGTTCCGCTGTCAAGTCTGGACGTTCCAAGTACCCCCGCGCTAAACCTGGGCCCCCAAGATAGAGTTCGCCAGTGCTGCCACGTGGCACAGGATTGAGATCACTATTTAAAATATAAGCTTCACCATAAGGTAAGGGGCGACCTAAAGGCACACTCGCCCCTTTAATATCTTTGGAAGATTGTGTTGCATCTTGCGTTAAAATACCGACCGTTGTTTCTGTGGGTCCATAGTGATTAAATACCTGGCAATTCGGATGCAATGTACGCACACGCTCTAACAGTGACCATGGTAGCGCTTCTCCTCCCAGGATCAAGGCGTGACGTGGCAGCACCGCAGCTGGGTTAGCAGCAGCAAGTAAGCCTTGCAAATGACTTGGCACAATTTTCAATACACCAACTTGGTGCGCGTCCATATAAGCAGCAAAATGGTCGGGATCAAAAGCATGTTCTACGGAGAGAAGATGCAGTGTTCGTCCTGAACATAAGGCACCAAACAACATAGTGTGCCCAAGATCCGCGCTAACGCTAGATACCAGCGCCATGCTGCTGTCTTTTGGAAGCTGAAAACGTGCTAACATTCCGCTCACATAAGTAGCCAGCGCTCGATGGCTGATTACAACACCTTTGGGCTGGCCAGTAGAACCCGAAGTATAAATCACATAGGCTGCTGCATCGGCTGGAGGATATTTTGTCAATGGAGTTGTATCGTAATTAGTCCATGTTGGCTCAGTTTCCAGGGAAATTACCCGCATTTCTGCTCCTATGACAGCCTGAGCCCCTATTGCATCCGTCAACACACATTGCACCCCGGAATTGCGCAATAACAAGGATAAACGAGCGGGTGGTAGCTGAGGATCAAGCGGCAAATAAGCAGCCCCTGTTTTTAACACAGCAAGTATACCGATAACCCAAGGTACTGAGCGTGTTGCACATATTGCCACACGCTGCTCAACTCCCACACCATGTGCCTGTAAAAAACGTGCCAAACGATTAGACTGGTTATCCAGTTCAGCAAAGCTAATGCTCTGGGTTTCATCACGTACGGCAATGGCGTGATTTTGTAGCGCTACACTCTGCGCCCATGCAGAGAGAATAGAGGTAGGAGGGTGCGGCAATGATTCACCACGCAACATAAAATCGGCAGGCTGACAAGGAATCTGTAAACCAGCAAGATAAATTTCAGGAGTGGCGGCAACGGCTTTAAGTATACTCACATAACTATCAGCAAAACCCTCCGCCGTGGCTGCGTCAAATAAATCGGTGGCATAATTAAATATCGCCTCGATTCCATGTGTGCATTCAGTGACATCTAAAGACAGATCAAAACGAGCAGCGTGATCAGGTAACGGCCGTAGTTTTGCGGTCAACTCAGGTAAATCAATGAGTTCTGGCAAAGCAATTTGTTGCGTGAATTTAACTTGTACGAGGGGATTATAGCTGACGTTACGCTTAATTTTTAACGCGTCTACTAAGACATCAAATGGCAACTCCTGATGAGCTTGTGCACCTAATACCGCTGTTTTGATTTGGGCGAGTAACTCCGTAAAACGCATCTCTCCCTTAAGTTGAGCGGGCAATACCTGAATATTAACAAAGAGACCCACCACATTTTCTGCCTCACGACGCGTCCGACCCGCTACAGATACTCCAACACAAATTTCTGTCTGCCCACTCAGGCGCCATAACAACAGATGATACGCCGCCAATAAGACCATAAACAAAGTTGCCTCATGATTTTGAGCTAGAGTACGCAAAGCAGCCGAGCATGCTTCATCCAGAACTACAGTATGCCGCGCTCCTCGCAAGCTAGGACTGGTTAGGCGAGGATAATCGGTCGGCAATTGCAGCACAGGAGATTCATCAACTAAAGTACCCAGGGTTGCCCGCCACCATGCAAGTTCGCGCTCGCGTTCCCCAGCATCCAACCAATGGCGTTGCCAGAGTGCATAATCGCTATATTGAATCGGTAATTCGGGTAGATTGGGTTGTTTTCCTTGTACAAAAGCGCAGTAACACAGTGCAAATTCCTCTAGTAATAAAGCCACAGACCAACCATCAGAAATAATGTGGTGTTGTACTAATAACAAGAAATGCACAGATGCATTGAATTTGAATAAATGGACGCGCAACAAAGGACCGGTGCTTAAATCAAAGGCTTGTCGTGTTTCCTGTTCTGTTATACGCTCAAGTTCGCTCTGTTGTTGTGTGGAAGATAAAGTGGAAAGATCAGTTTCAATGATGTTTAGTGAAGCCGCCTCATATATACGTTGTTCGGCCTGTCCATCGCTGCGTGCATGAAATGTAGTACGCAACGCCGCATGGCGCGCGATCAAAGCGTTAAAACTAGCATCTAGTGCAGTTCGATTCAATACACCATCTAGCTGCAACAGTGCAGGAATATGGTAAGCACTTTGACCGGGTTGCATCTGCTCTAAAAACCACATGCGTTGCTGCGCAAACGACAATGGCATAGCACTATCTGCTGGCACGGCAGGTACGATAGGAAGACGCGAAAAATCGATACCTTTTTGTGCTAAAACCTGCAAAAATGCACTGCGCTTTTCTGCTGGTAACGCAATGAAACGACGAGCAATATCATATTTATTGAGTGACATTAAATTAGTTCTCCAGCGCTTGTAATAACACATCCATATCCAGTAAATCTTGTGCTTCAGCTTGAGATGCGGCATCCGCTGCAAGCTCCAACAGGTTCGCCATTTCGGCAAGCACAGGATGAGCAAAAAAATCAACAAGTGTAAAATTAATCAACAATCGCTCATGAATCAAAATAATGGCTTGCATCGCCGTGAGCGAATGTCCCCCCAACATGAAAAAATGATCATCAAGTCCCACACGCGCCACCTGTAGTACTTCCGCCCAAATGGCTGCCAGACTGATTTCTGTGGCGCTCTGAGGTGCACGGTAGGGTCGAACATCCTCTTCAGAGGTAGGTATCGGCAACGCATGTCGATCCAATTTGCCACTGCCATTCACCGGCAACTTACTCAGTTCCACCCATTGGCTCGGTAACATCGCAGCAGGTAATCGTTGGGCGAGCTGCTGTTGTAATCCAGCCCAATCAAGCGGCGCGCAGTACGGCACCACATACGCCACTAGCCGTGCTTGAGCCCCCGCTCCTTGTAAAACCACCACTGCCTCGCATACTTCAGCACAGGCTAAAAGCTGAGCTTCTATTTCACCTAATTCAATACGTTGTCCACGTAGTTTGACTTGATTATCCACACGGCCTAAATACTCTACACTGCCATCAGCACGCCAACGGGCACGGTCTCCTGTGCGATAGAGACGTCCACCTACGTGCCAAGGGTCGGGAATAAAACGTTCCGCAGTCAGACCTGCACGTTGATGATACCCGCGCGCTAACAGCACTCCTCCCAAATACAGTTCACCAGCAACCCCCACAGGCAGTGGATTTAACGAGGCATCGAGCACGTATGCGCTACGGGCACCAACAGGTGTACCTATCGGTAAATAAGCCCCTCCTTGCCAGCTGCTTGGCTCGCTCTTTGGCGTAGTAATCCACAGCATCGGGGAAATCACGGCTTCCGTTGGACCATAACCATTGATTAACGTCGCAGGACTAAATGCCGCACGGACTTGGTTAAAATGGGTACTCGACAATGCCTCACCACCGAAAGCCAAAACGCGTAAGGGGAGTTTGAGCCCTCTTGACTGCACCGCTTGCGTTAACTGCAGGAGATAACTGGGGGGAAAAGCGGCTACCGTTACACCATGATGCAGGAGCTGCTCACACATCTCCTGGGCTCCCCACAAAGTCTGATCCGTAATGACCAGGCTTGCACCATACGACAGGGGCATCAACCAGTATTCATGGGCTAAATCAAAATTGATTGAAGCAAAATGCAGGACTCGATCTTGAGAAGACAAATCATAACAAGCACCAATAGCTTGGCAATGATAGGCTAAAGCCTCATGAGCCACAGTCACCCCTTTGGGGTGACCCGTGGAACCCGAGGTGTAAATCACATAAGCACTTTGCTCCGGATGGATTGCCACCCCAGGATCTGTGCTCGGATAAGACGTACGTGGATCCTCAAGGAACAATACCTTCAGGGATTCAATAACAGGCAAGCCACTGGCCAGCGCCCGCTCCGTCAAAAGGTGGCTCACACCTGCGTCTGTTAACATATAAACAAGGCGCTCAGAGGGATAAGCGGGATCTAAAGGAACAAAAGCACCTCCCGCTTTTAATACGGCCAACATCGCGATAATCATTTGCGGGGAACGCGTTACGTTCACACCCACTCGAATCTCAGCTCCCACCCCACAAGCAATTAATTGATGAGCAAGGCGATTAGCGCAGACCTCTAAATCAGACCAACTCAACGTGGCCGAACTGTGAATCAATGCCTGCCTTTCACCATAACGCTGGGCTTGCTCTGCTAACGTATGATGGATAGGAATAAATGCTGAGGCATGGGATAAAAGATGGGTATCTCGTTCGCTTAAAATCATTAGCATTCTCGTATTTTACCGCTATAAATCACGGTTACATATTAAAGACGAATCACATCACTAGTTTTTCAAATGAGGAGCCTAAAAAATTTTTATCATTATTCACTTTCACTTATGGTTCATTCATTATTGGTGTTTGCATAAGCCGCTAACATCCCGTCAGTTAAATGTTGCGACAATTTTATGGCTGACATCGGTCCACCAAATCCCCAGATATTTCGGGGTATCAATGTAATGCGCCCTTTTTCATTGGCTGGTACGAAAGGCCATATCGGTGAAATGAGTTTTTGTGCCAAACTTATCTCAGATCCAGTGGCACTAATTAAGAGTACCGATAAATCGGCTTGCTTCAGTAAATCTTCGGGCGTGACAAAAGTCGTTCCTTCCTTTGTGGGCCAATTCGGCCATAGCGATATTCCCAAAGATTGAGCAACCCCGCCTGCCATACTATTAGTCGTATAAGCCCAATAGCGATCTTGCAAACCAAGTTCTTGTAATATTGCGATATGTTTGCCATTTAATCCGGCAACAGCCAAACGAGCACGATCAGCAGCTAAAGCGTTTTGGAGTTTATGTTTCACCTGCTGTCCGGCAGAATCATGACTAGTAATAGTTGCTAACGCAGAAAATACGTTCATCATGTGCTGCAGTTGATTGATTTGAAGATCTCTTGCGTTAAATTCAAATAGCACTGTGGGTGCAATACGAGTTAATTCATCAAAGAGCACCGTATGGCGAAAACTTACCCCAAGAATTAAATCAGGTTTAAGGCCTGCAATCGCTTCCAAGCTAGGTTGCTGGCGTGTTCCCACATTCACTACGTGAGTGAAACGTGGTAAATCGTAGCCTATCCATTCTCGGTAACGTTCTGGATCAACCATACCCACAGGGGTAACATCAAGCGTAGCTAAGGATTCCGCTAACATAAACTCCAGCACCACCACCCGTTTAGGCTGCTTAGGAAGGACTGCACTGCGGATACTGATAACGTTATCTGAAGCTGTAGCATATGAGGTAACGAGCCAAATAAGTAAAAACATGCAAAAAATACGTTTCATTCAGCCTCGCATGCTTGTATTAATTGGATTTGCCTATCCAATGCTGGCCTAGGAAGGATTAACAACAAAGGACAGTTTGTACACAACATTTCCTCTCCAGGCAACTCATTACGCAAACAACATACACGCCTCACTCGCAAAGGAGTCGGCAATTGTGAGGATGGAGGTTGCACATAGCGGATGGCATGACGTAAGGGATTAGGCAAGTTACTATCAAAAAAGTTGGAGCCTTCGAAGAGAAAAGTTATGTCTTGTTTAGCATACTCATCGAGACCTAATGTAGATAAGGTATACTCTAATGAATGGCCCACGTTATTCCACAACACGCGTGGTGCTACTCTTACCGTGGCTGCTAAAGCATTGATCTGCGGAGCAAGATGTTCCAGACACAAGGAACGATAACGAACAGCAGGATCGTTGTTAACTTTACCGAGCGCATCCTCAGGTAACCATAATTCATGCGGCATACCATTACGTAAGACTAAATGGCTTACCTCTAAAGCCATATTCAAAGAACGACGCAGTACCAACGCTACAACCACCGCGGCAGGAATAATCAGACTGAAATAGTACTTAGACCATTGTGAGAGTAGAGCACGTACATCATCACCGTCATAATACTGTCGTATCGTTGCTAAAAGATATTCTTTTTGCTCAGCTAGATGAGAAGCTGGTATCAGCCTATCTGCATCTTGATGAACACAAGGCTCACCCAGATATATTTTGTTGCAATAGGAGGCATATTGATCTGGCAAAAATTCAGCAAGATTATGTGTTGCTTTGTAGGAAGGAAGGGCTTGATTCATACATACCTCCTCTTACGTTGTCCTAAGATCAGCATTGCTAATAGATAGGGAGCACCAATTAACGCGGTCATGGCGCCAGCCGGAATTTCAATTGGAGCGAGAACACTCCGACCTGCAACATCAGCCACCCCCAGCACAAGTGCTCCTAGGAGCATGGCGATTGGTAGGCGCTGGCGATGACGCTGAAATCCCAACATCTGTGCAAGATGCGGGGTCATTAATCCTACAAATGAAACAGGCCCAACTACAGACACAACCACAGATGCAAGTACAGTAGCTAAAGCTAAGGTCAGCATACGCACCCGAATCACAGGAATGCCAAGCGTTGCTGCATGTTGCTCCCCTAAAACAAGCATATCTAATGGTCGCGCTAATAAATATAAGACGGGAAGAGCAAAAAGAAACCAGGGTAATAGACAAAGGACATCAATTAGACTGCGACCATAAGTCCCACCAACTAACCATACTAAAAAACGTGCTTGCTCCACACTGTTTTCCACCACCAACCATTGTGACAAAGCGGCATAGAGAGCGCCCAAAGCTATTCCAGTCAATGCAACTGGCAATGGGGCTAAATGATGGCGGCGATTAAAAAGTAAGATCAGTCCTAAAGTTATGGTGCCACCAAATAAAGAAACGAGCAGCAGCATACCACGTGAAAGCATGGTTGTCGTAACCATCATCAGCAAAATAGCAAGTCCACTACCCTGGATAATACCGAGTACTTCGGGACCCGCCAGTGGGTTACGCACCACACTTTGTAATAACACACCACTCGCAGCGAGGATAGCACCTGCTAATAGCGCGGTTAACACCCGAGCTAAGCGCAGCTCAAGCACCAAGTGATGCTCTAACCATTTATTAGGAGCAAGCCAAGTTTCGCCATAGATAGCGGCAAATGCAATTAATAAAAGCAAAAGCACACTACATACCCACACACAGCGCTTAAAGGATAGTTGGAAACGGAACCAACTATGTGATGTTGAGATCATTCCAGTTAATGCACGATGACGATGGATCAGAAACAGCAATACTGGGGTACCAACCATTGCGATCATGACACCAGTAGACAGCGTTGCATCTAACTGTAATCTCATAACTAAACTATCCGCTGCCAATAAAATCACTGCTCCCCATACTGCTGCCAGCGGTAATAAGCGGGATAAACGCTGCACACCTTGAGTACGTAAAAGATTGGGGGCAATTAAACCGATAAAACCCATTGGTCCTGCAATAGCGGTAGCACCTGCTGCAAATAAAGTAGCAATCCATAATGTTATCAATCGTAGGGGACGCAAGGCTACGCCTAGTGCTCGTGCAGTATCATCGCCCAATGTACTGATTTCTAACGGTTTGAGTATCCAGGGTAATAGTAATAATGGGAGACAAAACCACATCATCACGGTGAGTAGGCCATGCGCATCTGGTTGGTATAACAGACCATTACTCCATAAAGCCACACCAGTAATATCTTCTTCAAAAATAGTCATCAACATGAGGCTGATGGCAGAGAACAAGAGTGAACAGGCCATGCCTGCCAGAGTTAAACGCAACGCAGACGTTTGCCAACCACCAGCGGCAAATATCGCCAAAAGAGCACCTAGCATACCACATGCAAAAAGAAGCGGTACACTTGCAACTCCTCCTAGCGCAGGAAGAATGATGGCAGCAAAAATACCTAATTGCGCGCCTCCAGTCACACCTAATAAATCAGGCGCAGCCAGCGGATTACGCGTAATTGCTTGAAATAACGTCCCAGATAGTCCTAACGCAGCACCAGAAACTATAGCCGCCAAAACACGGGGTAGCCGTGAATTGAAAAATAAGAGTTGAGCGATATGCTTGTCGGTCTCGCTCTCATCTAAACTGAAGATAATCCGTAACTCTGGCCATAGACGTATACTTGACAATATCAAGAGTACAAGAAAGCCGATTAAAGTTCTCTGTGTGAGGATACGGGATCTCATAGGTGAAACGGATAAGGCTAAAGAACTCATACGCTTACACAAAATTCAGTATTGGATTGATAAGATGGCAGACACACCGGCTTCCCGCTTTCAGGATGATCCAAGCGTACCATGGGCATACCAAAAGTATCCGCAAGATAATGAGGATGAATCATTTTATCGGGTGTACCTTGATGTAAAATACGTCCCGAACGCATCAACACAATATGGTCACTAAATGCCGCAGCCTGATTGAGTTCATGTAACACCCATACAATGGTCAAACCATGCTCACGATTAAGACGACGTAAGGCACATAAAACATCGACCTGATGATGAATATCTAAATAAGTAGTCGGCTCATCCAATAATAAAATTTTGCATTCTTGTGCCAATGCCATCGCAATCCAAGCTCGCTGTCGCTCACCACCAGATAAGGTGGCTACTTCATGATTGGCGTAAGCAAGAAGATCCATTGTCTCCATGGCATTGGATACGGCAATATGATCAGTGTCGGAAGACGTGGAAAATAGTGTAGAAAACGCATAACGACCATAGGCCACTAATTCTGCTACCGTAAGTCCATCGGGTATTTGATTAAATTGAGCAAGCATGGTCAAAATTCGCGCGATTTCGCGTCGTTTAAAGGAAGATAAAGAGCGCCCTTCGATTAAAATTTCTCCTTGCACCAAGGATTGCAGTCCAGCCAAACTTTTCAACAAAGTAGTTTTGCCACATCCATTCGGTCCACACAAAGCTGTAATTTTTCCCGCTGGGATGTCTAGGCTCAAATCTTGAAGTACCGTTTGATGTTGGTAAGATACGGTGAGGTGTCGTCCAGATAATGCCGGCCTATTTATATCGTGATTATTCATATAAAATCCGCCCCATGTCCTTGCGCCATTGCAACCATTACCTTGCGCGGCCCCTTAAATGGTAAACGTGCATGTGCGCTTAACATGTTATCCAGCATCAAGACATCACCTTCCTGCCAAGGAAAGATAACCGTATGCTGTGCCAATACAGCACGGATATGATCCAATTCCAGATCACTAATAGGACTACCGTCACCATAGTAAACATGACGTGGCACATACGCCTCTCCTACGCTCTCCAACAAAGCTTCACGGGTATCTGCATCGAGGGCAGAGAGATGAAAAAGATGTGCCTGATTAAACCATACCGCCTCGCCCGTGAAAGGGTGGTGAGCAATACCCTGACAACGTTGCCAGGTACGCAATCCACCATCATCTAACCAAATAAATTCAATGTGGTTTTTATTGCAATATGACTCTACTTCGTCTGAGTTATCAGTATTAAATACTTGCTGCCAAGGCAAATCCAAACCGTGCCCATAATTACGTACATATATTAAACCCAAATCAGTAAAACGCTGACGAATCTTTGGGTCAATAGCGCGGTAAATGGTACGGCTATCCGCTATTGGTGTCTCACCTCCCTCAGGAGCTGCTTGCGCACAATAGAACCAAATTTTCATTGGCCATTCACGTGTATATGCTTGCTCATTGTGAAGTGGAATATGTTGATGCGCTGGATATTCAGTTGAGGTATACACCCTACCATTGATTTTACTACGGGGGGTTGAGCCAAACTCATAATTGAGTAAAGAGTGTCCAAATGAGGCACAAAACGTCTGGAATTCCTCTGCTCCCGCATTGGAAAAGCCACGAAATAAAATAGCTCCGATTTTCAAGAGCTGTGAACGGACTAATGCTGTTAACTGCGCCCTTACATCCGAAAAACGAACATCAGGTATCCGCGGACTCACGCACAATGGAAAACCTGGTTCAATGTTGAGTTCTACCGATTCGATCACTTCTTCATTCATATGCACAACCGCCCTGATCTCAATGTTACAAGAGTAACGTCACAGCCATCTGGAACCAGATATGGAAAAATAAAGATAAGTTTTATTTGTCCGCAGATTGTGCTGCTAAATGCTGGCGCAAGCTAAGCGGCCGCATGTCAACCCATGTCTGCTCAATGTATGCCAAACACTCTTGTTTTTTTCCACTAAAGCCTATGGTGCGCCAGCCCGGTGGCACGGTTTTATAATCAGGCCAAATAGAATACTGTTCTTCTTGGTTAATCACCACGTGGAACAGGGTATCTTCACTATCAAAACTCATCTTAAATTCCTCATCAAACAATATTGATCATGCCTATGTAGATACATATGCATTTTCTATTTTATTTAGATCATGAGCGACGATATCCTACACATAATGCAAACATCGTTGGGTTACATCACGTACCATAAAGTGCACTAGAGCTTGAGAGACTTTCAACTTAGCTGCAGTTTCTTTCAACGTGCAATCATCAAAGCGCACCATCTCAAAAGCAGTACGCGTACGTAACGGTAAGGAAGCTAACATGCTAATGATTCGGCCAAGCAAATCATGCTGTATTGTTTGTATTTCTGGTTCACTACAAAGTGACGGCACATTAATCCCATCGTCTTCCTCAACGTAAAGACGACATTCAAAAGCTCTGCGCCGCGTATAATCAATGGCTAAATTACGCACCATGCGCACTAAATATCTCAAAGGTTGACGTATCGGCTCGGTCCCGTTATTTTCCATGACCTTAATATAGACATCCTGCACAACATCTTCAGACAAACTGTGACTACCAATAATAGTGGTTGCCAGATTGACCAAAAAACTTCGATTTGTAATTAACACCAGACCAATTTCTTTATTCGTGTAAAGCTGATCCTGCACCATTAGCTTGCCCATGCAATCACTACCTCGGCCATACATTGAACAATATTGGTACTCTAACAATAATAAGAATCATTGTCAATTGCAATTGATAATGATTCTTATTAAGATTTACTTTGCTGATTGTATGTTGAAATTTTTATTCAACATTAATACTGCAAATGATCTTAATTGATACCTTTACGATTATTTTTGTTTCAATTTTTTTGCTGGAAGGGATTTTTGTAGAGATTTGTATTCACGTGATGCTCTGCATATTTCTGTCATTTTATCTTACTGCAATCATCGTATTAAACCATCCTTTGTCGGGTTTGATTATGATTTCTAATTAACCCTATAAAGTTCTTATATCTAAAATAAATATTTGACTTTAGTATTAGCAGCATTATACGTAGCGTATTTAACATACTTATTTAGGTTATTAGCTTCTGCTAGGGAAACAATTTTAAAATATTCCCATCTTCTCCTAAAGGAGAAGATCAGGCAAAATATTCCATAGTTATTGAAAATCAAACCTTTGATCTACGCTCGCAAAAACGGTCCCTTTAGGTCCTGCTACTTCACCACCACTTTCACCAAACATTGTAGAACTAACTACTCCTAAGAAAGAAGGAAGGAACAATAACACAGCAGAAATAAATACCAAAGCTATTGGTGTTCCAATCGGAATTTGGGTTGGGTTATCTTTGTGTTGTTTAAATTTCATAATAGCACTGATAGAGAAACCTAACCCAGCTATATACGAACCAGCAGTAATTAATTTAGCCAGCTGTTCAAATGAATTTGTAATTTGTGAAGCCATTTGACCTAAAGTAAAGATATTTTCTGCAACTGCATTTTTGCTAACACAAATTAATAAACCTAAACAAGCAATACTGCATAGCCGAAACCAATTAGTTGGCTTTCCTACAACTTTATTATTCACCTGTACTCTCCAATTTAAAATTAATTAAAATCGTAATTGCTGCCACGGCTACCCATTTAAAATTTCAATAGTACTCGTAATAGAGATGTGACAATCATTGACACGAAAAGGGTTCTCTACACAAAAAATCACAAAGCCATTTCTAGATCTTCAGTGCTAAATTCAGTGACTTCAGTTGTCCTTTTGACACAACTTTTGAATAATAATCTCACCTAAGGTGGCTTAGTGAGTTCATTGTCATGTATTGATTCATCTCATTTTTTACCTCATCTGAGGTAAAATAGTCGAATAACCTCTTGGAACAGCTTGAAAAGCTGATAATCTACCCTTTTTATAAGGTGTTTTCAACTCCAGAGTGGATGCAAGGTTTTGACAATACATCATCTGGATAATCTTTTAGCTCTTTTAAGTTTTCCAGGAGAACCTCCTCCTGCTAGGCCCGACAAGTTTTATCTTTTTTAATCCAGATATTTTTCGAGATCTTATAAATCATTTTCATCAAAACGTTTGACAAAAAAAAATAAAGACAATAGGTTATGTTTTATTTGAATGAGGAAAAGGACATGCCAAATTCTAATTTAGACCAACCATTGCCATCTCTCCCATCAGGCCTGATCAGCCCCATTCCTAATCATCATTCAGGCAGCACTTTTAATTTTGATTATTTATTAAATAATGGAAAAATTTACCTGCGGACACGAACACTTGAAGATCCCAAAGCTTTAGTTCGAGGCGATCTTGTTTCAATCAAGGATGATCTCGATGCTCTGGAATGGAAACTTTTTGATGATATAGGGATACCCTATAACAAAAATATGGAATCGCTTCTTGCTCCTGAGGAGCAGATTGTTGAGATTGGTGTTGCAAGCGATATCGTGGTGGCGGTTTCGAATTTAGATCGTGTGTACCTTTACAAACCAACCGAAAACAATAGACCTCTTCACTGGGAGCATATATTAGGCGCTCCCGATTTTATAAGTAGCGACAAGCTTTTTCTTCCTCACGATCGGCGAGCTTGGGCTTTTAGCTGCAGTGTACGTACTAAACCCGAAATACGAAGAACTGACTTTATCCACCCAAATGAAATCGTTTCCTTCTTTAGCGATGCAAACGGAATCCATTTTGATTTTGGATTTACACCAACCCTTTACGTGTTGGATAAGGATGGACTAAAAATAGTCTATTGGGATACAGGCTTACCGGCCAGTTTTTCAAGAGGATTTCTTGTCCCCCAGGGTACTCAAGGTCAGTCTATCAGTGCAGCTGGCTCCACTGTTTTTCTTTCTGCCATAGACGCAGAAGGAAAACTGCATTTTTTTACCCGGATGATTGACTATGAAATTAATGGCGCTTGTCCAGGGCTGAAAGTAAGTTATACGGATATTCCTGTTGTTGAGCCTCCCGATGGTCCAGAGGGAAGTTTTTTTCTTGGACATGGCATTCGGAAATTGCCCTTGCAAGGATGGGTGGAACACTCAGTAGATGAGATACTCCCTAATCTTACCCATAATGTGTGTATTCGCTTGACAGGACAGGGCGATGAGGCACGGGAACTAAGAATTCAAGGTAAAGATCCCAAATTAGGATGGGGTTATTATTTTAAAAATATCTCTGAAACAAGCTGGACATTTCATCCTGAACCAGCGGCTGCACCAGCTAACCTTGCAGAAAACACAATAATTCCTTTTAATCCGGCCTGTCCTAAAACGTCAAAATTATCTTACACGGGCAAATTGTATTACAGAAAATTACCACATATCCTAAGGATAGAGGACACATCAGACATTACAATAGAACTTAAAGATTTTCATCCTTTTCTAACTGATGCCGATCCTTTTTCTTTGGTTATTCATCACCCTAATGAGCCTTCTCAACATTTGAAAATTCACGCCGTGGATGCCTGGGGTTTACATTATCACCATCACCACGATGAAGAGTTAGTCGGAACAGTGGATGGCGAACCTAAAGCTCTTATAGGAACACTCATTCTAACCCC
Organism: Legionella cincinnatiensis; assembly: GCF_900452415.1. Lineage (NCBI taxonomy): Bacteria > Pseudomonadati > Pseudomonadota > Gammaproteobacteria > Legionellales > Legionellaceae > Legionella > Legionella cincinnatiensis. The sequence continues at coordinate 3,344,491 of NZ_UGNX01000001.1, forward strand.
TGAACAAATAGAACTTACTCGAGATAACAAATCCAGCATCGGAGCTTATTTGAAAAATCATTTTTTAGATTATCAAGGAAAGACCAAAGCCATACCTATTATTGCAGATAATAGTATGGCTATTTTAAAATTTGGCCCTGCCAAATGCTGCTTTAAACGATCATTGTCTGAAGAGGAAATCTCCGGTTCTTTCTATATGAGAAAAGCGATGGCTCCGGAACTGGCAATTACCTCAGGTAGTCTCCAAGAATACACTCGTCTTCTTGATAAAAATAAAGAGTGCTTACACGACATAAAATCAATTTTTTCAGAGCGCCAAAAAGAAGACCGCCGGTATGCACTACTCAATATTAACATGAGTTTTATTCGTCCACTTGCTGCAGGAGTGTTCAAAACGATTATAAAACCAGAAGATCCCACCTATGAACAAGCGATAGAGGATCTTGGATTACTCTTAAACGCGCATAGAAAAGCTACTGCCTATTCAGGACTAGGAAGAACGCAAGCTCCCGGTTATGAGCAAGCTGTTGCTATTTTAAACGAACGCATAAAACAACTACACGAAATAATAAGCCATGCAGAACATAGACCAGCAAGAGCTTTATGTTAAGAGGTATAATTGGCTTCCTGCCTCAGCGTGCCTAGCCTGGCCGCTGGCAGGAATATATTTTATCAATTGACTTTAATTCTCACCCACTTCTAATCCAGGGCTCATTACCCAATAGATTGATAGCCTAAGTAGAATCATTAAACACAAAATTGCTGCTATAGAAGTAATTTTTAAATTTTTTTAAGCAATTTAAATACATTAACTCCTAAATCATCATTATTTACCGCCACAGAAGTAAATTTATTGTATTTATGCTATAACATACCTCTAGAAAACTTTCATTTCATCATTTTTACTGCTATAAAAGTAATAAACCTTTAATTTATAGTGCACTATGATCCCTAATGAGATTGCAAAGATAGTCCATTATTGCCGCAAACAAAGCGGATTATCACAGCAAGAACTAGCCAGATTAGCTGGTGTAGGTAAAACCGTTATATTTGATATTGAAAAAGGTAAAGAAACAGTGCAGTTAAATACATTGTTAAAAGTACTCGATATTTTGAATATTCGAATGAAATTTGAAACACCTTTTTCACAAACAACGGATGATAATTCATGAGAAAAGCAAGCGTATTGGTTAATGGAACTAAAGCTGGGATATTAGAAGAATTAAAAGATGGAAAATATCAATTTATTTACTTTGATGATTATCAGGGAGCACCAGTTTCTCTTACAATGCCATTAACAAATAAGGTGTACGACTTCAATATATTTCCTCCATTTTTTGAGGGCCTATTACCAGAAGGTATTATGCTTGAAGCGCTATTACGAAAATATAAAATTGATAGGAATGATTACTTTGGTCAATTGATGATAGTTGGACACGACGTTGTGGGTGCAGTTACTATTGAGGAACTAAGATGAAATACTGCCCTATTACCTATGAAATCATAAATGACCAAGAAAGCTACTCACAACGTGGGTTACGATTGCTTTCACCTCAATTAAAAATACTTAGTCCCTTAGAATTAAGTGCTGATGAGCAAAGACAAGAAGCACTCGACCGTGTAGGAAAAATGTCGATTCAAGGTGTTCAAAAGAAATTAAGCGCACAATTAAAAGTTAAAGCCGGATGTTTTGAAATCGTTGATCAAAATGGTCATTATATTTTAAAACCACAAAGTGACAATTTCCCTGAGTTGCCAGAAAATGAAGCCATTACTATGTCATTAGCAAAAACTATTGGCCTCGAAGTCCCTGTCCATGGCTTAGTGTATTCTAAAGACAACAGTATGACGTATTTCATTAAACGATTTGACCGAATAGGGCATAATAAAAAATTAGCAGTAGAGGATTTTGCACAGCTATCAGGCGAAGATCGCCATACAAAATATCAGAGTTCCATGGAAAAAGTAATTACTGTCATAGGAAAATTTTGTACATTCCCCAAAATTGAATTCGTTAAATTATTTAAGTTGACACTATTCAACTTCCTAATCGGCAATGAAGACATGCATTTAAAAAATTTTTCCCTAATTACAAAGGATAAAAAAATTTCTCTATCACCTGCATATGATTTACTTAACTCAACCATCGCTTTAAAAAATGCCAAAGAAGAAATGGCTTTGCCTTTAAGAGGCAGAAAAAATAATTTAACGAAACGTGATTTTTTTCAATATTTGGCCGTTGAACAACTCTCATTAAACCAGAAGGTTATTGCTGGAATAATACAAGAATTCCAGCAAGTAATACCCAGATGGCGTCAACTGATTGGTTACAGCTATTTATCTCAACAAATGCAAGAAAAATATCTTCAATTGTTAGATGAACGATGTGATCGATTAGATTTTTTTAATTAAATCATAAAATTACTGCCATGACAGTAATTTTTTAAATTTTCAAGTATTTTAAATACATAGCCTTAAAAAATCACCATTAATTACTGCTATAACAGTAAAATTATTGTATTCAGTGATACTTGCAAGCTTTTGGGCGATGTGGGCTTTAGTTTTTCTAATCGATTTAGTATGGATAATACTATGCTTTTTTCTTACCAAAACCAGGTTTTTTGTAAGGGTTTCAGAGATAAAATGACAATTATAATCAAATACACCCATAATGGTACTTGATCAAATATTGGAAAAATGAGTTCCATAATACAAGAAAAAAAGAACATCCCAAGAAAGAGTAATACCTGCAAAGCTGGAGTATTAGTCTTCACACAAGAATGGAATTTAGATTTCAATGTATCTCCTGGTCGCGATACCAAATGAATAATTAATGGAAAAATACCAATAATTAACAATAATAAATAGAACCACCAGTCAATACCTCTTAAAGGAGGATAAATGGAGAATATTAATAATCCCACCACAAAATAAACTATCATAACTAATACATAGTCAATTAAATCAAAACGGTGCAATTTTTTGGAAAGATATGTTTCAGCAGACATGGTCAATCCTTTTTTCATAGGTACTTTAATTATAGAATAAAATCTCCTCTTCTTTTTTTATAAAGAAAAGGAGATTCTTGATAGAACCTATACAATAAAATTATCCCATTTCCCATAGGAAGCTTTTATTTTTCCTCGTGGAATAGTTAAGAAAAAAAGTAAAAGACCGCAACATATACTTGAAATTATTTGTATCAGACTGGCATGGTAAATAAACGGTATGAATGGTATGAACGGTATGATTAGAAGAACTACAGCAAAAAGCCAATTGATATATCTAATTGCACGCGCTACTTCTGCAAAAGAAATAATCGTTACAGTAATAATTAACGCCCCCAATAAATGAGTCATGTTTGCCATTCCCCCAGTAGCCTTTAAGAGCAAAGGTGAAAACATTAACCATAGTCCGATTAACAAACACAAGAGCAAGTTCCAAGGTAATGTAATTCCTTTACCCCACATTACCTTAAGGATTTTGATGGGTGATTGTTCAAAATCATCTAAAGATTCATCCCTCCCCTTTCTATATTTTTCATCAGTATCCCCAACAAAAAGAATAAGTAGTAATGGCCTTCCATTTTGCCAGCGTCGCCATAGAAACATCAATGTTGCGATAATTTCGTCCACAGAGTACGCCATTTGTATGACCATAGCCATTGCAGCGATTAAACAAAGAGTACAATAGGTATTTAAAAAAATGGGCTGAATAATAATAAAAGCAATGGAAACAGCACCCAAAGGAATAATCATTAAACCAAATAACAAGACAAGCCAGGGCATGGTACGCCAACGATTCGTGCCCCCTATAATTCCAGTAAGAATTTCGAAGAGATAAACTACTGCTCCAAGTCCTGCATCAGATATAGGCCATTTTTTAGAAACATAGGAAGTAATAATTTCTTCAGTACCATTTTGGGGATTTTGTGGCTTTCCAATAAAGAAAGGATCCCAGACATAATCAATATGGCCTAGTTGATAAGCCGCCATGTAGCGTGAAATATAAAAACCAATAAAAGCAAGCATAATAATTGGGATACGTTGTACCCAACTTGATGGTGAAAAATCCCATCCAGGAGGAATAATAGGTCCAGTTAATGCAGCATTAGGAGAAATACCTATATTGGGACGTATTAATACTGAAAACCCAATAATTAATGCTCCAATCAAAGTATCATTTAAATAAGCTGCAGCAGTAGGTGCCCAAAAAATTAATGGAGCGAAGATAAGCCACACCCCAAGGATTGCTAAAACCCATCTCAGTGGAGCCAACCTCCAGGACAAACATAAAAGAGAACCACCCGCTAAAAGAAAACCAGTAAGCATGTCGCTAATAATTAAAGAATTTGAGTGATATCCTAAAATAAATGGCGCAGTAATCAGCCAAAAAGCAAGGGCAAGATTTAAAAAATGTCCCCACAGATTTTGTTGATGGGCTTTACGAAATTCAAATTCATAACGTTCACGAATTATTTCAGGATTTTTTTCTTCAAGCGCCTGCATCCAGTCTGGCAGTGTAATTCCATTATTTTTGTACCAATTTTTAGGATCTTTTTTTAATTCATTTATTATTTTAGGTACTGTTTTTTCTATATGATGGCTTGGTCGCCAGTGAAGTTTTTCTCTCGCTTTAGTAATATCTAATTCATAATGATCAGAACCTAAATCAATCATAAAAGGGCGAATAAATGGTTTTTCTCCTTGATCAAAATCATCAGGAATAATAGGCTCAGACTTTTCTTCCATCCAGGATGCAACTTTGGCAACTGGACGAGGGATATTGAATAACTCCATTTTTTCATCATGCAGAAGCTCAGTAATCATTTCTTGTAAGTGTTTATAACTTACTGTTTCTGCCTCTCCTGCAAGAATAATTTCTTCTTCAGCTAATTCCTGGCGATAATGAACTGCTTTAACAAAGAGGCGAACTAAATCGTCTTGGTGAATAAAAGACTGACCCGCTTTAGGATCCCCTGCATATAAATTACTTTTAAGCTTTCGCTCATAAGTGCGAGAAATCTGATGTGCAAGTGTGGGAATACATGTCTTATCATCATAAAGACCTGCGAGTCTTAAAATTAAATAAGGAATTTTTCCATGGTATTTCTGAATGATTTTTTCAGTTTTTTCTTTTGATTTAGGATAAATCCATTTAGGTGCCAAAGGGGTTTCTTCATTAATCTTTTCACCAGGTGTACCGGCTTTATGCACCAGCATAGTACCTGAAAAGATAAAACGTTCTACTGTAAATTCTTGCAACGCATTTAATAAATTTTTAGTGCCTTGTTCATTTACTTTTTCATAAAGTGGCGATTCTTCCCCACTAAAATCAAAATATGCAGCCAAATGAATCACTGCCGCAATTTTACTACCGTATCTCTTTTTAAATAGATTAAATGATTGTGATACTGAGGAATCTGATGTGATGTCAAATGGAATATCGCAATCAGTCCCTTCTTTATCAAATCCAATAACTTGATATTTTTCTTGCAATGCGTCTGTAATTGCGACGCCCAAGTTACCTACAGATCCTGTTATAACCACAAGAGGTTTGTCTCCATCATTTGGCATTATTTGTTCCTCCTGTAATGAATTGAATTCTCCTATCATTCCTAAATAGCACTACAAATTGAATAAACTATAGATTAGTTTTTATAGATTTTGAATTCCACTTGATTAAGGAAAACCTTACACGGAACTGTTTTAAAGAAAACTATAATAAGAATCAAACAACAGTTTTGAGAGGTAGGGAAATCGCTTCGCAACCCTGGCTGCTCTTTTTGTTATTGCGGTGGTTGTATGTCTTTTTGAGATTCTTTAATACTTGCACAGATATTTTTAATATTCTCAATCTCCGGATGTTCTTTTTTTATATTATTTTGTTTTCTTTTTATTTTAGTAATTCCCTTTAGTGTTGAATGGCAAAAAGCTCAATATCCTTTTTAGCAATATAATGAACGTTTAAATCTTTGTTTTAACGTTAAGGTTCATCTTAAAAATATACTTGATAAGTTTATACAAATTACATAAATACCTACCTTAATTTTTTAGCAAAAACCCTAATAAATGATTTGCATTTAAAACATTATCTGTGTGCGATGAAAAGAAAAAGCTTGCGCTCGCTCCATAAGAGTAGGTAACGCCCCTAAACTTTAGGGACGTTACCTAGGACTAACGAAAACTTTTTTGAGAGTGATGGCAATAAGAGAATTAGTAAAACAAATTATTTTCCAGTATATATAAGTATATTACAATCGTGTGTAAAGACATGCTTCAATGGATTTAATTAGAAGGGTCTTCTTGAGATTCACTCAAAAGCGGGTGGTGCTTCCCAAGAACACACAATCCAGATATTCTCTTAGAAATTGGAGTTTTCGATGAAACAAAATGTCTCCCATCTGCCAAGAGAACTCAGCCATATGGTTTCTTGGTCGCTTACTCGTTTAGGGAAAGCCATTGCAGAGGTTTATGGAAAAGAAACATACGAAATAATTGAGCAAATTCGAGTATCCATGCAAGATACAATTGGGAGTAAAGCACTCGAACTTAGAAATGCACTTCTTAGTCTTCAAAGTGAGCTGTCTAAACTTGATAGAAATCAACTTTATCAAATTGCTCATGGATTTTCGCTCATGATGGAACTCATTAATGCCTGTGAAAGTGCCTACCGCATTTTTCGTATCAACCAAAGAAAAGAAAAAATCTATTCTGACAAGCCTCAAGGTATTCATTATGTTTTAACAGCACATCCAACCGAAGCTCGTACCAATGAATTTTTAAAACTTTTCAAAGCAATTCGTGACTATCTTGTCGAAGTTCTTAAATCCCCCTACCTGATGAATGAATCCCACCTGGATCAAATGCTTAAAATCTCACTCCAAATTAATATTTCCTTTCATGAAAAACCAAGCGTAGAAGACGAAGCTCGATACATCTATCAATATGCACTCAATCCACTCAATATCAAACTTTATCATTCCTTTTTCACCCAAGGCATCCCCATTCAGTTACGCACTTGGGTAGGAGGTGATAAAGATGGGCATTCAGGTGTTAATGAAAAAATTATGGTTAAAAGTCTCGAGCTTTCTCGATCCTTTTTTATTGTCTATATTCAGGAGTGCCTAAAAGAAGTACTCGAAATTGTCAAACTCTCAACGGCATTAAATGCAAACAAAATCTTGGCGAGTCAGATCAATCAGCTTATTAGAAAAACGCATGATCTTAGAAAAATAAAACCTAGGGATCATGAAAAAGTTTCTGCATTCAAAAAAGAATTAACTGCGATACAGAGAGAGACCCTAAAGTTTTTAAATTTCAAACTCGAACAATTTTCCATTATCTCCAGCATTTTTCAGCTTTATCCCGCTTTGGTCATACCCATAGAACTCAGAGAAGATTCAGCCATTGTCAAAGAAAGTTTAACAAGCATAAAAAAAACCACGATCACCAATATGCTGGAACAAGTCTATGCCATAACCCACGGGACTGATCCCAAAAACTATATACGAGGTTTTATTCTCAGCATGGTTGAATCTGCTGAGGATATAAAAAATGGAATTAAGTTAGTAAAACAAGTTTTTAAAAACTATACCCTACCTGTTGTACCTTTATTTGAAAATCAACTTGCTCTCACCAATGCTGATGCAATTTTAAATAATTCAATCACTGAAGATATTAGACAGAAGCATCTTAAACAATGGGATGGTAACTATGAAGTCATGCTAGGTTATTCTGACTCTTCTAAAGAAAATGGCGTATTACCTTCCCGGCTCATGATTGCTAAAAGCTTAAGAAGTATTCAGTTTACACTCGAAAATAAGAACCTTCGGCCCATTTTTTTTCATGGTTCGGGTGGCAGTATTGAGCGAGGAGGTGGGGATATTAAAGAACAAACTGCTTCTTGGTCCAAGGAAATAATGGCGAATTATAAAGCAACTATTCAGGGAGAAATGGTTGCACGGCTCTTTGGTTCAAGTTCTATACTCAAAAGTCAGATTGACAAATTCATTGATATTTATTCACAGCAAGATAAAAACAGCGATAATGATTATCCTGAGGAGCTATCATTATTTTCTACAAAAGTCAGTCAAAAATATAAAACGCTGATAAAAAGCGAATGGTTTTGGTTGGTAATTGAACAAGCATCGCCCTATCATTTTTTGAAGGAGTTGAAGATCGGCTCTCGTCCGACCAAACGAAAATCAGGACCGGATCAAAGAAAGCTTCGTGCCATCCCATGGATTCTATGTTGGACTCAAACACGACTTCTTTTTCCAACTTGGTGGGGTGTTGGTTCCACGTGGTTAGAGCTCAATGAGCTTGGAAAAAATAGGCTTAAGAATCTCTATAAAGAAAATGCTCTTTTTGCTTCCTTTGTAAAACAATTAGGAGTAACCCTTTCTAAAGTTTACCTCCCTATCTGGGAACAGTACTTGTATCAATTAACTGGCTCCAATGAATATCTCAAACCTTTTCAATCAGAGCTAGAATCAAGCATCCTATTTTTCCATCAAATTACGGGGGAAAAAGATTTTTGTTTTCATCAACCCTGGCTTGGAGAAAGTATTCAATTAAGATCAACTATGGTTCATCCTTTGAATCTTATTCAGATTGAGGCCATAAAAAGAAAGGATTTACCTCTTTTAAGAAAAACCGTGACAGGCATTTCTTGTGGTATGTTAACAACAGGGTAATAGAGATAAGTGTTGCCATTAATGTTTGCATGGATTCCTAGGAAAAAAACCTGTGGAGAAATCATTTTTTTGATGTTTCATTTAATAAATTGCTAACGAGCAAGTATTTTTAGTCATTTTTATTCTTTCTTTTGTGTAACCCATACAGTTGCTTCCCCACATTTCGGATCGCTAACGTTGTGTATAAGTACTTTAAAATTACAATTTAGAAGTATTTGAGTATATTCTTCAGCAGAAAGAGATGCATGATATAAATCATACCCTCCGTTATCACCCCAGACTTCCCCGTATTCAGATCCTGAGGTAAATATTAATAAACCATTTTGTTCCACCAAGGATGAAAGGGATTTTAATACCATTCGTTGATCATCATGAGGTAAGTGAAAAAGGCTGTGCCAAGCAATTACAGCATGAAACTTATCTTGTAAATTTAGAGTGCGCATATCAGCAAGAAGCCATTTTCCATTGGGAAACCGCTTTTTACATAAATGAATCATTTTTTTACTGGCATCAATACCTGTTACTTTATAACCTTTTTTAATCAAAAATTGTGCTATTGGTTCACCAGTACCACAACCAACATCTAATACTTTGCCCCCTGAGGGAATATGATTTTGTAAAAAATCCAAATAGAACTGTTCCATATCAAGTTCTTTATTACGATGGCTATCAAACCAATCAATCATTTCATCATAAACAAGAGATACTTTATTCTTATTTTTTTCCTTTACAGCCTCGGTATCTGCAATAGAATGAATGCGATATTTCAGTTGCGTAAAACCGCCGCCAATACATTTGGTTTCAATATGGTCAAGTTCAATATCATGTGTCAATGGGCCAAACAGAGAGCGACCAGATCCCAACAATACAGGAGCGATTGTTATCGTTAATTCATCGATCAGATTATCAACAATAAAGTTCTGGATAGTAATACCTCCATCGATATAAAGATGTTTAAAACCTTGATTTGTTAACCGTTTGACTAAATCAACTGGTGTTTCAGAAGACATCGAAACATTATTTTTTAAATGGCTGGGTATTTCTATAGATTGGCTACTCATTACAACTACTGGGAGATCACCATATGGCCAAGATTCAAACGATAATACCTTCTCAAATGAATGCCTTCCCATAACCAGTCCATTGACTGTCGATATAAATTCTTTATAGCCACCATCCTCACCTGGCGGCACAAGAGTGTTCGCTTTCATTAACCAATCAATAGATCCATCATCCCTAGCAATAAAACCATCAAGACTGGTAGCAATAAAAACAGAACATTTGGCTAGCATAATGATTTATCCTTTCTAACTACCCTTTTCTTTTTATTCCTGCGACGATCACTTCTCCCTTTTCATCGACATGAGCGTCGGCAATTTTTTTGAAAAGAACGCTACCTCCAATGATTCCACTTTATCAATGCCAGAAGCTATGCATTCTTTCGCCGAGCAAAATAAGCTATAACTAAAATAGCAATAATTAAAATAGGAATAATGAGAAGAAATAGATGTGTTTCCATCCAAGCAACACTTATTGCGAACAGGCCAAGTGCAATTCCAATAAAAAGAAAAGTTGATTCAATATAAATACCCGCTAAAAAAATCGCTTGTGCCAGAAGTGCGAGAACTCCTAATGCTCCAATAAATGGACTTATAATTCCTATATTGACATACATTGAAATGATATAAACGGACCCCATTAGTCCCAACCAATGCAAAACTTCATGCCAAATAAGAACCGCCGTTGGTATTTTCTTCACATGCCTCAGATAAAAACTTAGTCCTAAAGCAAGCAGAGCAATGATAACTGTAATTATCTGCCAAAATCGCCATGCGCTTTCCGCTTTCATATTAGTCAGGATTAAGCCGATAAAAGTTAGAAGAAGGATGATAATTCCGACAATAAATCGCGCGTTCCAAGGATGCCGTGAGCTATTATTTTCCATTGATAAATTCCTTTTTACTTTTTAACAATATACCAAATTTTTTTTCAATTGCTACCAAGAATCCAATATAGTGAACTCAACAAAGCCCCCCCCTCTTTGATAGCCCTCCTTTATTTTTATAACAAAGTTTTAATACTGAAATTGATTGCTAAGAGAGGATAAATACTCTTGAATCGCTTCTGACGCAATTGCATAAGAACGAATAGGAATATCCAAAGGTGTTTGTTGGATAACCTGCAAAAAAGCATATAATGACATATCAATAACGCGACATTTGCCTTGTTGACGATGAATGATAAACTGCTCAATTGCTTGTAAATCATCAATGCCTTTTTGATAAATTTGCTCACGATTGTGTCGGGCAATCCCTTGAAAATAGCCTTGTTTTCGTAGTTGTAGACGAATGATAGATAACACTATCTTCCCTAGCCCCTTAGGAAAAAAAGGTTTAAACGCCTTTTCAATCTGCATCTTATTTTCTGAATCAATCCATCGCGAATATAATATGATGAAATAAAGATGCTCTTCAATTAACCGTCTGATAGGTAAATCATCTATATAATCTTCAATATCTAATTCATATTTTTGTCTACAATGCTCAATGATGAATTCTGAATCAGCCACCAATAAGCCATTATCCTCAATCACAGGAAATTTACCCTTAGGTCCCTTACGCGGATTAGAAACCTGAATCACTTCAAAGGGTAAGTTTGTCCAGGTGAGGAAATAAAATATTTTGCTGCAAAATGGGGACAAGCTCGGCATCCCCCAAATACCCGGATACTGATATAGTCTAATCATAATGATGTTTCCCCATAAGTTTGACCAAAAATTTAGGATTTAATAAATGCCATGGCCCTATTTTTTGATGTAGAACCTGAATAAGGGCTTTTCCAACGGCAGGATCAATCGTTGCCCGTTTTAATAGTTTTTGCAAAAACCATTGAAATGTAGTGTCCTTATCATGCCCCCTGTCCTGATGAGAAGACATTAACCAGGGCAACCAATTACATTGATGCAGTTGTTTTTGACTTAACCAATTTAGTTTATTAGGCTGTCTTAATAGCTGTATCTGCTTCAGTATAACGGTTAAACCTTGCCCATAAACAGGATTCTGGTAACAAATACTGTCACCAAGAGCAAACAAATTTTGAGGCCACTTCCTGCTCGCAATGATTAAGCGCTTATTATTCAAATTAGCATAGGGCACCCAATTCATACACTTACAATCAATAGAACCTAATTGATATTTTTCGAATAAGCTGTTTACTATTAATTGTCTCTGTACCTCTGTTTTAACGGTGCCAGTGGTATCAATTAATGTCAAAATCATTTCCTGTCCTTCAATGGGAGACAATACCAAACCTATGGGTTCTTTTTTAGGACAAGCTTGAATATAAACTTGTTGAGCCACAAGTTTAGTCTGCCAAGTATCTTGCTGCAATCGGGTAGAAAAATATCGATATTGATTTTTAACTTCTAAAGACTTGAGTCGCAATTGCCTTTGCAAGTCCGACGCTCTACCCCGTGCATCAATGACATTCCCTGCAATTGATATATAATTGCCATCTTTAAATTGCAATCGCTTTATTTTTCCATCAATCACCTGCCAATCATCCACTGTTGCAGTTAATGTCTTTATATTTTTAAACTGCTGGCACTCAGACCATAAAGCCTGATTGAACCATTGGCGACTAAATAGGTACGTTTTTACATCACAATCATTTGGTATAAGAAGTCCCTGAGGAGTTTTCCACCAAGTTTCCTTACCCCAATCCACCAACGGCAGCAAATCAACAGTTAGCTTTCGCCAAACTTTTGGTAATAAAGAAGCCAGTAGTCGTTGTCCTTCCGCTAACAATACATGCAAATGACGGCTTTGAGGTGTTCCTTGACTCCCCCCTTGTGGATCAGGCCAATATCGATCAATGAGTAAAATCTCTTCAGCACGTTCTGCTAAAACCAATGCTGATAATAACCCGCTAGCGCCTGCGCCAATAATAGTAAATGATGGGCTCATATTACGCCTTGCATATCATCATGCAATGCTTGTAACTGCTCAAATCCTTTCACATAGTTCTCTATTGAGAATGTTTTTAACGATTTATCCCGTATTTCTTGATACAGTTTTGCTCTTTCCTGCTTTAAAAATTCCATAATATCGTCTTCACTCCCATTATTTCCATGAAGTTTTCTTAATAGAACTTCATTACTGATGCACTCTTCTTGTATTTCTCTATCCATAGTAGTTAAAGTATTACAAATATGTCCGCAACGTTGTGCGCTATAAAATATTTCACGCATAGCCGCCATTTCTTGCCATTCAATGGAATCACTGCAGGCCAAATCCACCATTCCTGCAATAACAATGCCCATGTTATGAGGCGCATGCCATAGATACTCTCGTTTACAAATCAATAAAGGTTCACTGCTAAGAAAAGCACTGAAATGCATGTTTAGGAAGTATTGTTGCATGTCAAATTCAATTAAGGGAATAAGCCTTGGTTGAAGTGTCATTTGAGCAATCGATTGTTGTATCCATTCATATAATTGACAAGACAATTTCAATGCTTGTTGCTGTTTAGCAGACAGAGGATAAATCGAACGGCCATCTTGGATGGCTGCAATAAATCCTTTTACCCACGACATGCTCCTAAATGCTGGATTATCAGTGAAATCATCAGTTAAAGTGATAAGTGCACCTACCATCCATTTGGTCAATTGACATCGTTCATAAAAAGAAACATTGACGCAAGATAAGGTCGTTTTAGTATAGCCCAAAGGTAAAAATTGAGTAAATAAACGCTCATCTCTGCCCATATCCAATTTTAAATAGTCACACAGCCACTGATTTAGCAAGGCTCGCAGTTCAACCATATTTGACTCCTTGGATGAAGTGTAATCTCTGTATTCATCATCGGTTTGATAATATTGGGAGTAGTTAATTGAAAACGTTGACAGATTAAAGACAAGGTCAACATACTTTCAGTCATCGCCAAATGATGCCCAGTACAAATTCGTTTTCCCAATCCAAATGGCATAAATGCTTTATTAGCAAATGGAGAGCTGTTTAAATGGCGCCTTACATCAAATGATCGGGGCGTACACCAATAATGCTCATGCCTATGAATGCCATGAATATTGACGACTATTAAATCATTACTTTTAAAAATCATGTTATCGTGGTGGATATCTATTGTCGGCTGGCGAGCCAGCATATATGCAGGCGGGTACATCCGAAGTGTTTCACAATAAAGCGCATGCGTCCAAGACCATTGCCTCATTAATTGTACTGACAATTTTCCGGTATAAACTCCTTCTTCTCGTATTGCATTTTGCAACTCTGGATCTTGAGCCAAATAATACAAAGCAGTGATAATAGAGCTTGATGTCGTTTCAAAACCAGCAAACAAAAAGGTACTTAAATGATCGATACATTCACTGCTAGACCAATACTGTTGTAACTGATGTAATGGTGAGTTAGCACGAAGGCTTGATGTTTGTAGCAAACGATTTAATTTAATCCTCAACGCATAAGCCCTCTTGTTTATGGTTCGATGTGACTGTACCGGCAAAAATAAAGGCCACCGAACTAGTTGCCGCATGCGGTTACCACAGAGTTTGTTTAATACCAACATATCATTAATAATTGCTGTTATATCTGACCTACCCTCAATACCCAACATTGCCAATATGTTGTTCATAGTCATTTTCATAATGAGAGGATAGATATTGATGGGGCCATTGTTCAATTGCTGTAAAACGGTTTCTATATTATTGATGATCACAGGTAAAAAATCGTTCAGACCTTGAATAGAAAACTGGGCCTTAATCGGAGGAATCCTAAGTTGCCAGCTGCTATTATCCAGCTGAACTAATCCCTGCCGACCAGTAACAGGATATAGTTGTTTAAAAATAAGTGGTGATTTTGCTAGATCGCTATTTTTAACTAAAGTAGCAGCTAACTCTGGCTGACGAATTATCCATAAACGTTGATTTAAAAATTTGAAACTTGCTGTATCTCCATAACGATAAGCAACTTGACTCATAAAACGAATAGGTGCTTTGTGAAAATAAGAAATCGCTTTTAATGGTAACCATCTTGGTTTAAATGAATCCTCTCTTAACATACCGATAATCTCAACCCATTGTGGCTTGTCAGCATAACAGTAAATGATGAGTAATAAAACTTCCATCAATTTGTTGTAGAAAACTTACCTATTTGAGTAGGTTGAATGGATAGATCCAGTGGCTATCCCACTTTTGAAGCGTTTGCACAAAAAGATTATGCATTTTAAAAATTTGATTTTGCAACACAGGAGTCCTTAAGTAACGTCAGTTATGGATGAAGATATAATTATAACGAGCTTCTATCATGACCCGTTCGAGCTGAGGAGGCGCATCAGCCCGAACGGATCGAAGTAATAACTCGATCTCTTATCCATAATTGACGTTAAGTAAGCTAAATTTCTCAGGATAGCTTTCTTTCATGACATTGATTAACTGGCTCGAAATACTTTTTGTTACGTTAGAACCATAAAATATACATCGCATTTTGCAAAAAACATATGCTGCAAACTATTAAAATTCATGAGAATTGATTGCTCCGTATCAGAAGCTAATATTCCTTCCTGCGAGAAAGAATGTAATAATGATTTGCAAATATTAAAAGATTTATTAAATTGTTGCCGTTTATTAATAATATCTTTTCTACTGCAAAGCGACGCATAATCCTCTTGACTATTTGTGGGTGAATACAAATGGACAAGTTCTTTTAATTCATCCATATGCCTTTTGAATTGCGTATAGTGTTCAGGAGTAAAACTATTAATTTCATTATTTTTCATCTGCGTAAGAATTTCATCAATAAAATGTAATCCTCCGACTTCTGTAATAAGAAGTTGACTGCTGATTTTTAAATTAAAGCATTTTTTTATTAAACTCTCTGTGTGATCTATGTGAGCGTTAATTAGTTGAAGTTGTTCAGGAGAAGCCTCTTCTGTCATGTGCATTAATTTTGCCTTTCTCTCTTTCAATTTACTAGAGACAATTCGAAGGAGCGCATCATTAGCTTTTAGAACATCTTTTTTAAATATCTTTATCTCTACATAACCATTTTCATAAATAACAGAGAGTTCTAAATCAATTTCATGGGTTCGGAGGGGACCTTTATCAGGGATTACATCATAGTAATTTATCATGTATTCCTTATTTAACATCATTCGCCATTCTGATTCTACATCACCATTTTCTACTAAATAAGCAGCGATTGCATCGAGTGTTTCCAATACTAACTTTCTTTGAGCTCGCAAAATGTTTTTATGCTCTTCTGAAAAAGTCGTCAAATTTAATTTCATAACGTACTATAACATTTGGATTTTAATTAATTATAGGTAATTTTTAGATCTGTTGTTAAAACCAATAATCTCATTAAATCAGCCTAACAAGGTTGTTCTCCTTACGCGAAAAAAATTCATTGAATTTTAAACTTGAAGATATTTCTAAACAAAAATCTTAACATTTAATGCAGCACTTAGGTGCCACATTAAATGGCACTCACAAAAACACATCGCTAAATATAGACTGAGAAGGCACACCCGCGAGAAAAATCTGCCTTTTCAATTTATTGGTTGTCTCTTTAGGGCCACAAACATAGACACGCGTTGCTTTCGAGACATTTAAATGAATCAAGGCTCGTTTTTCTATGGATGCTTCTGGATAACACCCCTGACTTTGGAGCACGCAAGGGTCATAGACAAAAGAGCTAAACACCGCTGATAACATTTCCAGCTCTTCTCGATAGTATATATCTTCATCTACAAGACCACCATGAACTAATGTAATTAACCCCTGGTGGTTTTGACTTAGCGCACTTTTAATAATCGCAATAAGTGGTGCAAGTCCTGTCCCTGTTCCTGCTAATAAAATATCAAAAACTAATTGATCTGGATTATAGTAAAAACAACGACCAAAAGGACCTCTAAGTTTGACTTCAAGATGTTTTGTTGCCTTATTCAAAAGCCATTGTCCCATACTCGCATTAGGATAAATTTTAACGTGTAACTCAATAAATCCTTCTTGGATAGGGATATTGGCGATTGAATAGTTTCGCATGATGCCCTCGGGATTAATCAGACTCAGATATTGGCCTGGGATCCACCCCTCGAGATTATCTACACTAAGCTTGACTTGCATGACATTATGGTTAAGTCGTTTAAGATCTATTATTTTTGCATCTACTTCACACTCAGCATTTTCAGGTGGTACTACCTGAAGTGCTGCTTCTGGTTTTGCAAGACATGCTAGAAAATAACCTTGCGATTTAAGGGTCTCCGGTAATCCCTCCTGCCAGGAAGGATGAACTACACCTTCCTTGGCTTTAATCAAACAAGATTGGCAAATACCAGCCTGACATGAGTTAGGATAATCCACTCCATGGCGTAAAAGGCACTGTAACACATTTTCCTGGGGTGCTAAGCGATACGATTGATTATTAAAGTCGATGATACTCATGAGCGCCCCAATACTTCATTCCGAACGCTATTGGCAATAGCAGCCACTTGTTCGATATCTTCTGCCCCCGCTCCTAATTCATTAAGAGTAGCACCTAAATGTTCGATAACTATATCTACATGGGTATCATTTAATCCACGTTTGAGTAAATGAGCATGTCCTTCACGCATATTTTTTCCACTGTAGTGGTTGGGACCTCCGAATACCAAAGTTAAAAAACCTTTCTGCTTTAAGATTTGTTGCTCCATATCAATGTCATCAAAAAAATGACTTACTCGTTCATCCGTCAACATTTTGCGATAGAAAATGTCAACCGCACTATTAACTGCCTCTTGACCACCAAGACGCTCAAATAACGATTTATCCATAGCTCCCCCTTAAAGATGTATTTGCAATGCATCTTATAAAAAGAAATAATCAGAGTCAACTAACTATTAGGAATTAATAATGCAACTCACGCAATTTACTGATTACTCCTTGCGCGCTTTGATTTATATCACTCTGAGAAAAGAATCATGCACGATTAAAGATATTACTAATGCCTACACTATTTCTAATAATCATATGGTTAAAATCATTCATAACTTAGCCAAACTTGGGCTGATTAAAACCAGTCGTGGTAAGGGTGGTGGTCTATTAATAGCAGTTCAACCCGAAACAATTAATTTGGGTCAACTGATTGCTCAACTAGAGCCTCATTTTGATTTAGTCCCTTGTTTTAATAAAGAAAAAGCAAACTGCTGTATTGCTCCAGTATGTCGATTAAAAGGTATTTTACATGAAGCTCAGGCTGCATTTATGGAAGTATTAGAGCGTTATACCTTGGCTGATGTATTACATAATCCCAAGGAACTGTCGGTATTATTGAATATAAAACAAATAAATCAATAGTGAACGAATATCCTATCTAACCTTTTTTGTAACCAATTTTTGTGTATGTGGATTGGGTTTTCTGGAGAATATTGCGAAAACAAACACGATCAAACTGAAAAATAATAAATATACTAAATCCCAATACCTAGGTAGGATAAGTTTACCTCCATAATTACCAAGATAAGAGAAAATACTAAGCCCTAAAAGATATACTATAAACCAAAGTGTATGTTTGCCATCAAGATCTCGATGCGTGTTTTTGATGCAACAATAAAGAAAAGAACCTGCTAACCCCAAAATAGTGATCACCAGTAACTTGCGGACGCTATGAAAGCCGGCCCAATAAACACCAACCGTACAAACATAAAATCCAATAAAAGCAATAACGCTACACCCTTGCAAACGAAAAGGCCTTTTATAATCAGGTAATTGTTTACGTAAACAAACAATTCCTATAGGTCCTATGGAATAACTAACCATCAGTAGGGACACAAGAAAAGCAGACATCTCCTGCCATCCATGCAACACAAATGACATTGAAGCAGCAAGTAAAAAATTCACGCCTAAACTCACCCAGGGCACGTGATATTTATTACGTTTAGCAAGAATTCTTGGAGTAGGAACCACAGAACCCATATTGCTTAACATATGCGCTGCTGTTGTTGAATACACCAAACCTGTTGAATAAGGAGATACAAAAGCATCCACATATAATAAAATACTCAACCAAATCATTCCCAATAATGCAGCCAAAGCTGCAAATGGGCCTGCATCACCAGTAAACGATAAATTCACCCAACCTTTTGCAAGCGCTTGTTCACTAACACTACCAATAAAGGACCATTGTAACCCTGTATAAAGTAAAGTGACGAATAATAATGAACCACCCAAAATCAGAGGAACAGATTGCCCTGGTTTTTCGAGTTCTCCCATCATAATAATTACTTGTCTAAATCCCAATAAGGAGAATAATATCCCTCCACTCGACATAGCCGCCATGATGCCCTGCCCACCATAAGGCATGAAACCACCGTATTGAAAAAAATTATTGGAGTGATAACTCATAGTGACTAAGCTTGTGATGGTAAGCGCAGGAATAACTATTTTCCAAACAGTAAATGCTGCATTAAGACGGGCAAAAAAACCAATCCCGAAATAATTGAAAAAAACAAAACTCATTAATACAACCAAGGACGACATATAACCCAAGGGAGTATTCTTATAGTAAATCCCATTATGGGTTACTAGCCCTGGAATGTAATTACTGGCATATTGAAGAACACCTTGAGTTTCAATGACAGGTAAAATGGCCAAAGAAAACCAAGTCATACTATTCATGATGATCCCGGTTAAGCGCCCATGAGTATATAAAGGCAAGCAAGCCAAGCTATCGGATTGTGGAAACATTGTGCCTAATTCAGCATAGGATAATGCTACAAATAGAAGTAAAAAACCTGCCAATGGCCAAGCTATAATAGCGGCGGGACCAGCAAAATGTGCAGAATATAAAGCACCAAATAACCAACCTGAACCTATCATGCTGGTAATTGAAATCCAAAGTAAACTTAAAGCACTTAAATTTTTATTCATCTATTTTTTCACACGTCCCTATGCTTTTGATACAATGACTCCCTGTCATGATTTTATCCATACCCCTAAAGAGGTCCTGCTATTTACATGACTTCTCTATAAAGCTTTTTGTGCTCCTCGTTTATCGACTATGTACACCATATGATATTGTTTCTTCAGGCATAACTTCCAATACTTTTTTGAGTAGCGTGATTTTACTGTCAGTAAGTTTCTGTCTCATTAAGTCATTTGGAGGTATTAAATCTACCAACTCCAATTCTTGAATTGGTAATATCCGGCAAAGCTCCTGACATTTTTTATCGGATAGATATTCCATTAGCACTACTACTTCATCCAATGTAGGTTTCATATCGATTAAATTTTCTTTAACAGCATGATAGATAATTTTTCGGTGTTCATATGTAGGAAGTGTGTTCATGAGCAAAAGTACATCAGCCATTGTTGTAATTTTGTTATTTATCTCAAGTACCTCTTTTAACTGCTTCGGTGTTAAAAATGAAGCGATATTTGCTAAATCAGCCGCATTGGTTATAAATTCTCCTAGAGATTTCTTTTCTTGTTCAAATATCACTGTACGTTGTCTTACAGAACTATGAAATAATTTTTGCGATAATTCTTCTGCGTTCGTTACAGCACCATCGAGCGCGGGTTGATCGGCAGTAAGTAAATTTGCAGAAAAAGTTTCATTTTCATCGATAAATTTTACTAAATGTGAATGCACTAAGGTATTTTCAACTAACAGAATTGTGGTTAATTCTTTTAATTTATCATAAACATTGCTGGGTAGATCACGTTTTGAAAGACTGATATTTGATTGTATTGCTTGTGCAAGAGCTTCTTTTTCTTTCAAGCTTGGATTTTCTAATTTATAAAAGTCTGCGATTAATTTATATGTATTTTTTTCTAATTCAGCCATTGTTCGTCTGTGATCAGCTTTTAAAGTACTTTGCTCTTTACTGTATTGAACAATACTATCAAATTCCACGATAAATTCGCGCAATCCTTTGCCTTTATCTGTATTTTTTAAAACAGCTTTTGATAAAATCTTAAAAGTTTCCTCATCCATAGTTGCATTATGTAATGCTAAAAGCGCCTGCCCCCATTTAAATTTGCTACCCTCACCTATAGGGCAAAAAATTTCGGGGTCATATTGGCTTTTCAGACTTCGAAGAACACTCATTTTATAGGAAGGTAAATATTCTGCCCTACCTACAACGCCAAAATGAAATTTTTGTTGCTCTACTTTGGGAATTACATAGGCGCGGTCATTCTCTTCTCTCCAAGCAAGACTAGTAGTAGTTAAACCTCTATTATATAAAAAGCTTGAAGTATATGTTGTTGCTCTTCGATTAAATTCGACATGCATCTTTTTGGGAACCATAAAAATATGACTATCAGTGATCGTATTAAACTTTGGCGCCATTTGTCTAAACCACTTATTTTCCCAGCCTTTATTATGTTTCGAATAGGTTCCAAGCAATATTTCTCCTCGAGCAATATTTCTGCAATGACTCAAATCGAAATTTTTGGCATATAAAGAA
The DNA here is from genome assembly GCF_900452415.1 of Legionella cincinnatiensis. Classification (NCBI taxonomy): domain Bacteria; kingdom Pseudomonadati; phylum Pseudomonadota; class Gammaproteobacteria; order Legionellales; family Legionellaceae; genus Legionella; species Legionella cincinnatiensis. Next base: position 3,365,651 of record NZ_UGNX01000001.1, read on the forward strand.
TCGTGTTTATACGTATTTTCACGATCATTACCAGGAACTGGATCTTCAGCTAAAAGTGAGATAGGAGTATCTAAATCATCGAGTGCTCGAGCAGTTGCAAAAGTAGCAACTGCACCACGGCTGAAACCATTCAAAGTAATGTCATCTACTTCTACCACATCCGTTAATCCTTCTTTTGGTTCAATAATAATGGAACTGCCAAACTCCTTTTTTAAATCAACAAGATTCAAGGTAACAACATCGTCTTTAGAAAAAGCGTGACGCACCTTATTTGCAACAACATCAAGATTTGGATCTAAATATCCCTTAAGTTTTGAATGACCCCCAATATGTTTATCTTGGCAACCATTAAAATACACCCGAATCACATCATCATTAAAAGTTTCACCAGTATCCTCAGTTTTACCTTCGGTGAAATCACGGATCATTTGTGCATTAACGCCTGTACCACCAAAAACAAAAAGAATCTTTTTAGCCATATGGTAACCTATGTATTCCAAATGAATATAAATTGATCTACAATAACAATTATAGAACATTTTTATATGCTCAATATTAGGATCAACTATGCCAATTACTGTAGATAAAGATAGCGAATTTTTTATAACTATTGCAAAAGAAGGGATTCATAGTTTTATTATGTTAGGGGTCATGGTCGATGACAAACCCCAACTTTTAGCCAGGGTAGGTAAGGGAAATCTTATAGATCCAAGCTTTGGTACAAGTTGCGGTAAACAATTTACTATGTTTGGGAAAGCGGTAGGCACTCACACCGAGGCTTCATTAATGGATGAGGGCCTCAGTGATAATGAAAATGTTACTTCAGACATTAGTTATCAATCATACTCCATTACCTATGAACAATATTTAGAATTTTTGGCACTCACAAAAGAGATCCATAACGAGCAACTTGAGCACTATAAGAATAGAGAATTACCTAATGTAAAATATAGGGAGTTGACTTATCCTCAAAAAGGAGTGCACAAGCTTAGAAGTGGTATCAACTGTTACCTTCCTACTCAAGAAGAATCAGGAAAAATAACATTTGAATACAAGTCAATTAATACTTTTCAACCTCAACACGTTAACGATAACCAGCCCTTGCATCAAGAGATAATTAGTGGTGCCAAAGAAATTAAAGCATCTAACACTTGCCGTACAACTGCACGCGCCCTTCTTAATTATACGTTGCACTATCCCCCAGATGTCCCTGCTTTATTTGCTATTGGGCTTGATTACAAAACAAAATTAGTAGGTGGGAAGCCAACTGCGAATACATTTTATGTTCTTCCACAACCGCCAAATTGTTTTGAGGTAAACCCTACTCAAATGAAGGTACTGCAAGAGCTCTATAAAAAGCTTGAGAACTTACCTAAAAATCAACCTCAAGCAGACGCTACCAGAGACAAATTTAAGGAATTAAAGCATCTATATCAAGAAATAGCAGGCAAACCTCAATTACCTCTCACCCTTCTTTTAGATAAAATTACGGTCCATCGCGTTGCACATAACAAATTGTTTGATACGCGTAGAAGCCAAAGTATTATTAGCAAATTTGCTGAGCTGTTGGGAATTAAAACAGGAACGCAACAAGCGTACGACCGAATGGAAAAAGCTGTAAAACAAGAAATCGAACGAGTAAATAAAGCGGAAACTAAAAAAGGTAAAGGGGCCGATAAAGATGGGTTTCAATCCGATGAGCATCGACCTCCTCATGCAACAACAATCTATCATAAAAATTGATAGAAGAAGTGAAAAGCAGTGCTTACGCTAACTTTTGCTGATAATGCGGACTACTCGCACTATCAGCAATACGCCATCATTTTCCATAAAAAGCAAATTACAGATTTGCCATCAAAGGTACAAAGTTAGGAAGATTTGGTGAGCCTACTCCAATTGCATCATTCCAAAATTGACTTTCTGGAGCAATGGTTAATGAAGAATCCCATCCCCAAATATCCACATCCCCTTGTTTATTCGGTAAGACAAAAGCTGTGGAAGGAGCTTTTGGATAGGTCGATGGATCAGGAGCAGTTGCCCCATCAATAACTTTAACCGGCGGGACAATGGGATTAAGTGCACGTTTGAACCGTAATATAGAATTCATTTGATATAAATAAGGTGCTGTATGTCCAATACGAGGCTTATTTAATAAGGCGCGTGCTTGATTGACTAAAAGCATTGTAGCAGAAAATAAAGGGCAAGCTAAACTAGTACCACCATTTTGTAGATAAGCTCCATCCAATACCATATTTAGACCTGTGCTTGGATCTCCTAACATCGAGACATCGGGCACTGCACGACAAGGTTGATTACCTCCTGTCCCGCACACAGTATTTACTGCATCATTTATATGGCCATAACCACCCGCATAAAACGAGTTGATCGAACTTTGCCAAGTTGGGGCTTGATAAAATTGGCTAATACCTCCTGTAGTACCTGAAACAAATCCGTCCTTTTTAACATCATAAGTTCCCCAAACATTTTCAAAAGCATAATTGTAGTTGGTATCCACAAACACGGAAGTTGCGCCTACAGCTGTAACGTAAGGAGAGCTTGCTGGGTAATTCACGGTTTTTGCATCCCCTTTATTTTGGCATTTTATTTTCCCATCTGCGCCTTTACGAGGGCTGGTATACGTATTATCACCACAATCTCCGGATGAAAATTGCACACTGATTCCAAATGCAGCGGCAGTTTGTAACGATTGTTCCATTGATGTATTGGGATCAACGCTTGCTGACTCTGAACTAGTCCAACTGTTAGAGATAACGTATGCGTTAGAAAATCCAGCAATAGTGAAGTAATGAGAAATTAAATAACCAATCACATTTTGCAAAGCTACTGCTTGATTATTGTCATCGGTAACAATTAATACCGTATTATTTTCTGGAGCTAAGGTATGAGAAGATTCAATATCCAGAGCAATTTCTCCAGTAAAACCATATTCTCCCGGTCTGGTTGGTGTGCATAAGGTAGTGTATGGTGTGAAATTTTGATTAAGCATTACAAAATTTCGTGATGGGCCAGAAGTAAAAAAAGGCTTTATGCCATTTGCACTAAAATATTGGTTAGCATCACTCAAAATTTGTTGGGGTTGAGTTGCACCACATCCATCCACGATGATTAATGTTTGTCCTTTCCCATCCAGATGAGTGCCATTTACAGGAGGGATATTATTGATGTTATAGGTGTATTGTAACTGCTCCCCAGAAAACCCATGCACCGAAGTTGTAGTGGGAATAGCGCTGGGGATTAATGAATCCCAAATGAATGTTTCATCATGAGCAGTGACACTCATCTGGCTTGATGCATAATTAGGGGAGTAAAGTGGAATATTGTTTAACCCAGTAATCTCAACAACGTATTGAGCAATTTCAGAGGGTAACGAGGGTTTACTCATACTGGCATAAACTGTGTCATGATCATAGAGGTAATAGTTTAGACTTGTATGCAAAGTATTTTCAATTTGCCGCACAGAAGCAGTTACTTGCACACTATGATTGACAAGATCTGCTTGCATACCTTGAGCGATGAAATATTCTTGTAGGGTATGCTCCACCTCTTTAGTCGGTGCATATTGCTCTTCGAAAATATCCTGGGTTAAATAGTGTTGATAGTTAGGGCTATTGGGATCATAAATTTCCTCCACTAATTTATCCAATTGAGTTTTATTTCTTAACTTTAACCACACAATAAATTTTAATTTTTTATGGGCCTCAACTGGTTTTATAAATGTTGCTTTTTGTACTAAAGCAGATCCTGGGCTAGGCAAGCTTACAAGTATGTTGGACTTTTCTGCGTAGGAATGAGTTACCATTAGACTAAATGGTACTAAAGCCAACGAGAGTGATTTTAGCTTTAACATGAATTATCTCCCTATAAACTTAGTTTGCACCTAGCAAAAAAACGCTATTAATCTTGGTGTCTGTTATAAATCCATATAAATCGCCGGTCATTAATGAGTAAACGAAACCATCTTGCGTACCTGCTAACATTGTAGTGCCATCAGCACTCACAAAGAAGCTGTAGACCGTCTGATCCATAAAAGAACTCCAAGGACCATTTGTGGTTAAATCATAAGTATAAACGTATTCACGTGGACCTCTTCCATCGCTATCTGGTGGTATTTGAATTGGTGCAGTATTAGCATAGAGTAACGTATTAACCACAAAAACATCATGTATAGCCTCAACATTCGCAGGGCCAGGAATTTTTGTCCAACTACCCCCATTGACCGATGAGTAATAAACATGCCCCTCATTACTGTCTGTAGTGCCTATATAAATTGTATTATTTGTGACATAGATGCCATTAACAGCAGTTATGGCGTTTGGTAAAGAGCGATTTATCCACGATTTTCTATCGTCCGTAGAATAGAATAAATTGCCATTCTTTGTACCTGCATAAATAGTCGTTTGAATATTTTCAGTAGTCACAAAAACACTTAATACTTCAGAGTCATCTGGAGACTTGCCTTGATCCCAGCCCTCACTACTATTACTATAACGATAAACGTGATGGTCTGCACTTCCTGCATATATATCTGTACTGGTGGCATAAACACTGTTAACCGCGTGCCCAGGTGCCGGAATAGTCCCAGTCCAGGTGAGACCATTATCACTGGAAGAATACACCTGCCCATTCTCTGCTCCACCAAAGATAGTCGCTGCCTGATTAAATGTGACTTCAACGGTATGATTCGCAGTAATACTGTTTAAACTAAAATTTAAACCGCCCCATTGAACAGGGTTACCATCCACATACCATTGATAAACTTGATAACCACTATTAGGTGTCGCTGTAAAAAGCAAGCTACTGTTTGCAACGACAGTTTGTGGTTTACCCGGTGAAATTGTCCCATTTGCTCCTGCGCTTGGGGTAATTACAAAACGTGCATTGCGCACAGTAATATCTAAAGGATTAGTCGGTTGATAGCATTGCAAGGGACTACCTTGTTCACACACAGCTGGACCCCCTTTAATATTACCAACGAGCTGACTACCATCCACAAACAAAGTCAACGTACAATATTGTTGATAGGCCAACGTAAAGGGATTAGAACAGTTTCCTGGCGTGGTCATTTGAGTAACGCCGGGGATGGAATTCATAATTAAAGTTTTTGTTTTTCTTGATTGATTTGTTACTGTATATTGCACATAAGCATATCCAGACTGAGTCAGAGATACATTAGGAGGAAAAGCAGGATTGGGAGTGAATGTCCACACTGGCATTCCCGCTTGAGAAATACTGTTCGTAAAAAAAACTGCTGCACAAAGAAAGAAGCGCAGGATTATGCCTTGCCATTTAGTTTGCATTATCAAGTCCTTTTGTTAATCATTGTTAATTTTGGAAGCTTAATACTATTCCTGAGGGATTTTATTGTTCGTGCTTTCTGCTGCTATTTTGAAAAAAAGCAAGTTCACTTTGGCAAGTATACAGAGATATAATCTCAGCAACAAGAAGCAATGAAGATAAGAAATGTCTTCACAAAAGTATAAAAAAATTAAAGTAAAAATAAGACACATAATAAGAAAATGGAAACTCGAACTGATTTTGAGTTAAATCATGTTACCCACATAGATAAGGATTTCAAAAACAAAGTAATTGAATATTATTCAATATAATTTAGGTTTTAGAGGAGTTAGATGCATCGTGAATCAATATCGTATTTTAATCCAAGCTCCAGATCGAGCAGGTCTTGTATATAAAGCAGCGAAGATATTTTATGAGCATGGACTAAATATCATCACCAATAATGAATTTGTAGATAATGCGAATCGTCAATTTTTTATGCGTACCGTGGTGGCTGGGGAAATTGATGCATCACTTTTATATGACCAATTAATAAATGAAATGCCGCAAGATACCATGGTAATCATTAAACCACCCCATAAAAAAAATATCGTACTTATGGCTACCAAAGAAGCTCATGTTTTAGGTGACATCTTAATTCGTTATCAAGAAGGGCTTCTAGATGCCAATATTCTTGGTATTTTATCGAACCATAATGTTTTATTTCCCTTATGCAGTCATTTTAATATTCCTTATTATCATATAAGTGCTGACAATATCTCCCGGGAAGAACACGAGGCTCAAATAATCCATATCCTCGAGCAATTTGATTCTATTGATTATATTGTATTAGCTAAATACATGCGTATTTTAACACCCAATTTTACCCAACACTATCACGGCAAAATAATCAATATTCATCATTCATTCTTACCTGCTTTTATTGGAGCCAATCCTTACAAACAGGCTTATGATCGCGGCGTTAAAATTATTGGAGCCACCGCCCATTTCGTCAATGAAAATCTGGATGAAGGCCCCATCATTGAGCAAGATGTAATTCATATTGATCACGCTTACGATTGGCAAAGCATGCAACAATATGGCAGAGACGTTGAAAAAGTAGTTTTAGCTCGAGCCTTAAAGCTTGCTTTAGAAGATCGAATATTTGTATATGGCAATAAAACCGTTATCTTTTAAATGTAATCGAGAAGCCTCTATCGTGTAATGGCACTAAGCTAACGTGAGTTTTGGATAAGGATATAATTATAACGAGTCTCTATCACGATCCGTTCGGACTGAGGAAGCGCGTAGCGCTGTCTCGAAGCCTTAGCACGAATTTTCAAGATCTGTGTTAAGGCTTCGAGACGGCATACATGCCTCCTCAGCCCAAACGGGCCGAAATGGAGACTGGATCTAAATAAATTCTTTATCCGAAACTCACGTTAAGTTAACGTAAGTTTGGGTGTCACGACCTAAGAACCCCAAATTTTTTTAATTATTCGAGAAATAGGCCCATTGATAAAACGGTTATTTGTTTGACGGCATTTGGCGGTCCGATGAAATTGGCTGATACCAACATCATCAATTACATCCATGATGATATGAATACGATCCTCATTGCCATGGTTGTATGCTCTATGTAAGCAATTAACCGCAACCAGATAACAAGACCCGTCAGCTGGCATATGAAATGTACCTTCTTCAGTTTCAAACTCACTGCCAGGATTGGTGATCACAGGAATGTGCAATCGAACTTTGTAGGAATTTTCCCATGCATCTCGATGCCAAATAGTGGTTCCGTTCGGCGAAATCCGTGTCCAACGAGCATGATGGGGTTGGAGTCCTAATTTGTAAATAGTCGCGATAATTTCGGCAATATATTCAGTACCTACTTGAGTGGGATTAATATGCATCTTCGGCCACATATAACCAATTTCACGATTGGCTCTTTCATAGTCAAACTTATATTCACCACTCACCTGATCGAAAATGTAGAAGCGCTCTTCTGTTTGTTGAAAACCATCTCGATAATCACCACTTGCACTTAGGATACTCCACCCACCAAACATCTCATTTTGTTGAACCGGATCCAGATGTTTGACGTATTGATTAAAATAATTTTGAATGCGCTTAATATCAAACTTGATGTTTAACTTTTCTGCAATCATTTAGAATAATTCCTCTCGTTGAATACTGCCAAGATAGATTGAATGCTAATATCCATTGAACTCTTTTTTGGTGTTGTCACTGAATCAAGTTGATATTTATTATTGCTCTCTAAAATACAATGATATTATTAATTATTTTACTAAATGTTTTTGTATTGCGCTATATTTTCAAGATAAAAACAATTTATCCTATAAAAATGTACTAAATTAATATTTTGTTAAGTTAATTCAATTACAATTTTCCAGAATAAATTTTAATTAATCTATTCGCCTTGTGATTAGATTAATAATTTTATGAATCATTTTATAGCAAGCTCAGAGATAAATTTTATGAATGATAAAGGCATTAACGAGAAACTAAATAGCATTTCAGAAGGGAGTCAAAAACAAAACCAAGCACAATCTCTATATGATGAGATTGCAACACCTATAGCAGGGACATTAGCAGAAAAATATCTTGTGGAGCATCGCCATATTCCACCAGCATCTTTGGAGCACACCACCTTCAAATATGATGAACAATCCAATAGTCTTGTGACCCCTATTTATGATTCAAGAAATATTTTGACTGGCGTTCAATTGGTTCGCTTAGATGAGCAAGGCCAAAAAGCATCTCCTGGAAACGATGCTAAAACAGTCATTGAAAATAGGCATCATATGGATAAATTTGGCAGAGTTGCCATGGTTCGCCAAGGTACCGATTTGACTCGTATTTATATTGCCGAAGGAGTGGAAACTGCTGCTTCATTATTATCCGTTATTCCCGAAGAGTTTACTGTTGTCGCATCACTTGGGATAAAAGAACTCGCTAGTTCTATTCCTTACATTCGTTCCTCACTTATGCCAGGAGCCCAGGTAGTATGGCTTGCTGATAATGATAAGGGGAATCGCGAGGCCGAACAGCAACTTTCAGAATCAAAAGAACATTTTCTTAAAGCAGGTTTTAAAATCGGCCAAGATTTGTTTCTTGTAGCCCCAATTAAAGAAGGGACAGACTGGAATGATGTGTTGTGTGATCCCTCAACGCCCCTTAAAGAATCTTTTGAGCTGTCGCAACGTGCTTTGGAGACAGAATATAATCACATAGACACAGAATATATTATAGAAACACCATTAGCACTACTCGACCCAGCTCCTTATGAAGATGCTGAAGAGAAAGAAGTCATTGAGAAAAGTTTTTCCGATACAAAACCTGTTCGTGAACATATTATAGAAATGGAAGAGCAGTTATGCCAAATTGAAGACTATAAATCTTTAATAAAAATCCTCGAGAAACTGAATGTTGATCTGGAAAAATTAAGAGCGCAAAAAATTGAACATGCAGGTTCTTTATCAAACGCGGAAAGAAATCTAGGAAAAATAAATCAGATGCTTGATAAGATTCAACAAGTTTTATCTCTTAGTGCTGAAAAAACCTTATCTGCTGAACCAGAAAATCATAAGGAAAAATTAAAGGCAAAAAGCGACGAAAAAGCGTTTGAAGCTCAATTATGCGAGCAAGCAATTAAACAAATTTCAACGCTTACAGGTACTAATCTTGATCATTTACTTAAAGAGAAAACCGCCTTTTCCCAATATTTTGATCAGTTTGATGAAGAGCAGAAAAAAGAGTGTCGCGAAGGAAAATTAGAACGTCATCAGATAAGAAAACTTGTTTTAGAGGTTTCTAAAACTAATACAGCAAAATTAAGCAAAGAAATTGAAACAATTAAAACCGCTCAACTGCAAGAAAATATCGCATCATTTATAAGAAATGTTGAGAATTCGTCTGTAATTTTGCACCAATTAAAAAACACAGTAGCTGAGCGTCAAAAAGAGTTAGAACAAAAAAATGAAAAACTTTCCAATGCATTAGAAGAACTTTATCTAACATCTCTTGACTCCAAAAATGACTTCTTTTGCAATATGACATTACAATGGTGGTATAACAATTTATCTGCATTTAAGTTTTCAAAGCCTATTGTTTATAGTCTAGAACCATTTGGACATGCAGTTGAGTTAGCTCATGTTGAGTTTTTAGCAGAGGAAGAGCCAACAATTGAGGAAACTATAGAACAACTCGCAGATGATATTTTGCAAAGAAGTGGGATTGCTCTACATGAGAAATCTTCTGCTCAAGATGTTTCTTTATATGAGCGCTCCGTCAAAGATTATGCCTATAAATTGGCGATAAGTATGCATCGTTCATTCAGCGTCCATATTCCTCTTGTAGTGCCAAAACAAGAACAGGAATTTGATGGCATTGCCAAACGACGTTTTACAAAGAAAAACCCAGAGGGTGGCGAGGAGCAAACCACAGAAGAATATGTCATTCTTGAGCGCAAAACAAACACCGGAACTCGAAAAGAAGTCATGCAAACAGCGTTCACTCAAGATAAAATTAACTCTAAAATGACGTTCTTTAAGAGAGGGAGTGAGTACGAAAAATTTACTCATGCTCTAAAAAATCGCCACACATTTACTGATGAAGATATTGTCTTATGCAACAAAGATGAACCTAGCAAACAGCTTAAATTATCTGCATGCACGTGGTATGACTTAAGTCCAGATGTAATGGAGCGTATGAACAAAGCAGCTAAAAAGATTTTAGCAGAGGCATTAAATACACGAAACATGGAATTTGTATTTAATCATCCGGGACATGATGTTGGCACAGCAACAAAGAAAAATTATTTTAACTCCAACTTCATGCAAAGAGTAATGTTGAGAGTTTCTAAGCATAATGCAGGATCAGAAGAAGATATTCTCAAGCGTTTACAAGCTTTTTACCAAAGCTGGATAGAGAAATGCGCGCCTACTTCTCAAGCTCCATTAGCTTCTGATCACGGGACAGCAAAAAATTCCGCGTCAGAACAAACCACTGATCGAGCTTATTGTGGATTTTTTACGACTCATCCAGCGAAAGATTCGGTTAAAGCGTCACCAGAACTCAAACCCCATAATTTTTCGGGAGCATAATTACTGGGATCGACGAATTTCCTGAACTCCCAGAGCGTTCCATATACCTCCCCCTGTACCTTAAGGGGAGGTAAATTTTGGAGCATCAAGAGCATTTTTCAAAGTAGTCTCCAAAAATTCTTCGAGTATTTTTTTTGCTTCCACAGGAGAATCAATGCCCAAAGAATTACTGAAACCAAGTCCTTTACCAAAACTGGCATTGTGGATTAAATATTGGCTCTTTTCTAAGTACTTTGTGGCATTATCACAAGAAGCGATTGCCGATTGTAAGGCCCGACGAAATGCAGACATACTCTCCTGATCTTTTGCCCATAATGCATATTGATAAAATGCTTCGGCTAAAAGCATATAGGCATAACTTCCATAAGTTTTTAAAAGGGATTTAGAGTTTGAATTTTTAATCGCTTCCATGAGCAATGTTTTGGCATCTTCACCGTCTTCGAATTGTCCATGAGCAACTTTGTTGTATAAAAAGATATTATATCGTTGTACCGCATGAACTGAATTAAAGCGCATTGCTTCTTTTAATAAACGCAGTTCACTGCTTGAAAACCCATCAGGCAATGTAGCTCTTATCTGTTGAGAAAGATAAAATAAATACGTTCCTCGAAGTATCTCAAAGTTATCAATATTAGAACACTCGTAAAAAGCTACCTGTTTTTCTTCCATCAAAGAAACAATCAATCCAAGCTCAGAATAAAGTGTACTCCATAATTTATTATAACTATCCTTTTTACACATACTGGCAAAATCAGGGCTTGCATGAGCCATTTTAGTAATAAAACCAATATCGGCTACAGATTTTTTAGTAGAGAAAAACTTTGGCTCATCGAATGTACCCTCTTTAATACTCTTAAGAGTCATCTCCTCTAAAAAGTTCAGGCGTAAAAAATCACTTAAAGTGAGAGGGGTAAAAATATCTTTTTGTGCATGACTCATATTATCTTTTTGACTAAAAACTATACATGATGTAGTTTATCAGCATTATATGGGGAAATCAATTTCATATAATCTGGGAAACAAGTAATTAAGGGTGCAATGAAAAAAAGAATTTCTTCACTAATCTTAATCAATCAAACTCAATATATTTACTTTAAACTGACTAAAAGCACGGCTGTTGATTACGCAAAATATAATATTAACGTCAGTTATGAATAAAGATATAATTATAACGAGTATCTATCACGACCCGTTCGAGCTGAGGAAGCGTTTACGCCGTCTCGAAGCCTTGGCATCGGGGTCGAAAGTACCTGCCAAGGCTTCGAGACGGCGCTGGTGCGCCTCCTCAGCCCGAACGGGTCGAAGGAATAACCCGATCTCTTATCCATAATTGACGTTATTAGAGTCAATTGTGTATGCCCAGGAGCCATTGAAACATCTTATACCATCCTGCTGTAAGTGCTTACTTAGCTAAATCCGGAATTCCCAAGGAAAAAATTTATGAATCATTAAAATCGGCTCAACCCATGTCACATGTAGGTAGCGCAACCGAAGTTGCCAATCTTGTTGAATTTTTACTTTCGGAAAAATCTTCATTTATCACCGGTTCATTATTCAGTATCGATGGGGGGTTTGTAAATTAGGATCTGTTGACAATTAGGCTCTCCTGTCTATGTGTTGGAGATAAAATGAATTGTCAATAGCTCCTATTCCTTAAGTGTATCCTCTTAATCCCTATGATTAAGTAGAGCCCGCTGCTTATTGATGATTAGTTACTGTTATCACTTTAATAGTGTGAAATAAACTCAAAAAATCATTCTTAATAATTTCTTAATCTTATTCCAATACAATAGTGAGCAATTATTATTCTTTTTGTTTTATTTTAATCAAGAGATTTATATGAAAAGAAAACATGAATTAAGCAAGTATGAGCAACACTATTACAAAGAAGTCAGTAAAAAAGTTGTTCCGATAGAAGATGAAAAGGAGCAAAGAAAAATTGATACGTTTATGGAAAAACATTCAACAACTCCCTCGCGAACATCGCGAGAATCAGGTTATTCAGCGTATCTATTTAAGGGAAAAAAAATTGAAGTAAATTCGTCCATGGTTAAAAAACGGAAGATTGATGAAGATCATCTTCTCATTACGAGAGTCCAAAAAGCACCTACTTTACCCGTCTCTTGTTTAGCCTCAACAGAACATGTAATCGCGATGCAAGATGATGTTGACGATTTTAAATCAGAACTTGAACCACAAACAAAACAGAATGTGATGTATCTGCTCCTATTAAGATGTCATGCTAAAAAAGTTAAGGTCCAAAGCGAAAAAAAAGCAATCTTAAATCTGTTGCACGAATATGATGACACGTTAAATAAGAACAATGTCAATATTCTTTATAATAAAGACAAAGCTGTATTTGAAATTAGAGTAAGCACTCAAGTTGCTGATATTCAATTACTTATTCGTGCATTGACCAGCAAAAAAAGATACAGCATCATTAATTGTGATTTTGAAGATATAGGTTTAAATCAAGGTGTATGTTTGGTGAAAAAAGATGCCTCCAATCCAATTCATGCCTTGGTTAATATCGCAAACTCTGATTCGGAAAAAGGATTTCTTGAGCGAGATGCCGGTACCACAACAGGACTTTATACAACGAGTTATCAAGATCGAAATTGGACATTTAATTTCTTTACCAGCTTGGAAAATATGCGAGAAAAAACTGAGTATCCAGAAGACACTTTTGCGATAAAAATTCTTAATACCAACTAAATGCTCTAGAACCTTTTCTCAAACTTTTTGAGAAAAGGTTTGCGCTTTTGCTTCCAGTATATTTCTTAGAAATTAGACTGCATAATTGTATCATTAATTTGATTTTTAATTTGATTCCATTGTTTAAATATCTGCTGTTGTAGGAATGGATTGTTTTGAATTTCTAATTCTTTAGCATTCTCTTTAGTATAAAGAACATTCAATACCAGTACATCATTACGATCCGCGAACGCTTTATTCATAGAGAGATTATTTCTTTTTGCATCATCAACAAAAATAATGGTTTTAATCTCTGTTTTTATTTTGGATAAAACACACAGTAGTGCTTGCCCTTTATCTTCTCCGTCAAGAAACATAATACCTCGTTGATAAATAACTTCTTTGCTAAATTGCGGACAATGAAGATTACCGGCAAGTGATGTTTTATTGTTTTTAAATTTCAATCCTTTTTCTTGGAACAAAAGTTTATCACCCATCATGAAATTATTGTCTTTAAGTTGCATCATTGTCGCACTTAAATGCTCTTTGCCACGAGCCGTTAATCCCATAATACTGGCACCTTGATCTGTTGCATTCTTAATAAAAGGCAATACATATTGATCAGTCACCTCCATTTTGATTAATTGAAATAAGATATTTTGAATACGCACCAATTGTTGATAGTCAGTAGTAAATAATTTATCGGAATCCTTTCCAGTTTTTTGTAATTCAGACTGCCAGTCCCACCAACCCACACTGCCTAAGGGTTGAGTCATGGTAATTAAGGTATCATCTAAATCAAAAACCATTAAGGTTGATTTGGGATCGCTTCGCACTTCCTCATATAAAGTTGTAAGATCTGCAAAACTCTCCATCTCATAATTAATTACTTTAGCAAATATAGGGTTAATGAATAATGAACAAATTAAAAATAAAATAAAACGCATTATCGCTCCTTGAAGTTGTAGGTAAGGAGTTAATGGTATAGATTAGCTAATTAATTGATTAGATAGAAAAATCAAAACATATTGTTCATTATGACAAACAATCAATTGAATCTTAATGATTTAGCAATTTTTGCTTTGGTAGTAAAAAATCAAAGTTTTACTCAAGCAGCACTGGAGGCTGGTATCTCCAAAGCTTGGGTCAGTCAAAAGATTTCCCAACTGGAAAGTATTCTTGGAATTAAGCTACTCCAAAGAACTACTCGATCGTTAAGTCTCACTGTAGGGGGGAAAATTTTATTTGAACATTGTCAAACCATGTTAAATGAAGTTGTACATGCGGAAAATCATTTACGGGAGTATGCGAAAGCCCCTTCTGGAAAACTAGTCATTACGTGTCCTGAGATCACGGGTATCGAATTATTACCAACGCTATTAAGTGAGTTTAACTCGCTTTACCCACAAATAAAAACTCGCCTAATAATTACAGATCAACTCATGGATTTAACCCAACATGGAATTGATTTTGCCTTCAGAACAGGAAAGCTCGCTGATTCAACACTTGTATCCCGCTACATTGGCAAAGTACCTCGTTGTCTCGTTGCTTCTCCCGCATACTTATCCAGTCATGCGCCCATTAAAAATCCTGGAGATCTAAAGGAACATGCTTTGTTAAAGCATAGTTCTCTGGGTGATTGGCCCTTAAAAAGTGGAGAGAAAATCTTTAAAATTCATATTAAAAATGCAGTGATTGAAAGTAGCTCTTTAATTTTTTTATATAAAATGGCTTGTCTTGATCGAGGCATTGCCTTTCTTCCCTATTACTTATGTTCTGATGCGCTAAAAAATAATTTTCTAATCAAGGTATTGCCAGAGTGGTCAAACACGGATAATCAGTATTATCTGATTTATCATAAAGACAAAACTGCTCTTTATATAAACCAATTATTTAAAGAATTTATATTGAGTTCTGATTTAAAAAATAGGATTTCTCAATAGAAGTTGTGAAACTTACAGTTCCATAGGCTATTCAATTCAAATTGCCCCCTTTACTATTTTTTTTCAAAAATAGACAAAACTCTATAAAAAATATTATGATCAGTGTGAATACATTTAAAACAATAATAACGACGTTCCAGGAGTAAAAGATGAAGTTTTTTGGTAGATCAAAAAATAAAAAAGTTTATAACAACCTCGAAGATAAAGCACAAAAACAAGAAGTTCATCATGAAGATACTTCTCTTAAACAAATTGACGCCCAATTAAAACAATTAAAAAAACAAAGAAAAAGACTAACTTCACCCAATATTGCTCAAGTTTGCGGAGGCGTCCTTTACATGGGGGTCCCAGTGGGAATACCTCCTGCCTATTTTGCTCCCAATAATAGCAATAATAGAGAAATTGCGTCATTAGATAGACAGATTGATCAATTAGAAGAGACTAGATACAGAATGACTCATCCAAGCAGCAAGAATACGCTATAGTACTTTTCTATTCCAACAAGGTGAGTATTGACTCACCACCACTGCCATTGACTTAAGGAATTTGTAGTCATCCTCGCACAAGCGGGGATCCATATTGATGACCAATGCTCCTCTGGAAATATATTTCCGCTTACGAAAACGAAAAACCTTTAAGCAGCTAGACTATTACTCGATTCAAAACGAATACTTTTGTGTGCCCTCTAACCATGAACACAAAACATCTGCATACAACCTTGGCTGTTCTAAGTGAGGATTATGTGATGCATCCTGGATAATTGCCAATTGAGCATTATCCATTAATTCTGTATATTTTTTACAGGAAGTCGGTGAAATAAAATCATGCTGCCCAACGGTAATTAAGGTTCTCACCTTAAATTCTGATAAACAGGACAATCGTTCGTACTCTTTTAAATTTCCCGTTATTAAAAAATCATTACATCCCCACATATGATCTCGTAATTGAGTATTGGTATTCACCGAAGACTCGAACATTTCATCTGGCCAAATCGGCAAACGGCATAAATGATGCTCGGCAAAATACGCCGTTGCTTCCATCAACTCCAGTGTATTGGTTTTATTCTGTTCAATTGCTAATCTAAAAGCAGTTTGGATATGCTCAGGAAAAGTGGCAAGCAATTCATGCATGAAGGCTAAATAAGCGTTGACACTCAACACCGGTGACGCCAACACAAGATTGACAAGCTTATCAGGATAAGCTAATGCATAATCAAAAGCATACATGGTCCCTGCTGAATGTGCATAAAGATTAAATTGCTGAAGTCCCAAATGTTGTCTTAATTTTTCGATTTCATCTACGAAACGCTCTAATTGCCACCATTGCGGATTATTCGTTTTAGCAGACAAACCACAATCCAGCTGATCATAAAAAATAACCGGCCTCTCGGGAAGAAACGATGCTACGGAGGCTAAGTAATTATGTGGAGTTCCAGGTCCCCCATGAACCACAATCAGCGGCAAGCCTTCTGCGTGCTCATTGGCAATTGTATAAGTAATAGTTCCGCCAATGACAGAGCATTGAGCGGAAGAGCAATATTCATTTAGAATCACGCAGGAACTTCCTCCGAAGGTTGATTCTCATTTAACCAACTTAAAGCAAACAAGCTCGCGATGATCACACCAAAGAAAACAGACAACGCTAACATCAAGGGCTGTCCATTATACAAATAACCGGTGATCGCCGTAGACACAGAAACCAACAAAGCCCTAGATCCCATGATCAAGGAAGAAGCAGGACCTTGTAATACGGGGAATAGAGACAAAGAATTGGAAAAGATAATCGGATAACAAGCGGCAAAACCGATCCCAAATAAAGACATAAGTAAAGTGGTCCAATAAGCGGAGCTTATACCTTCGATACTTAATACCACAAAAGCCAATATACTGATAAAACTCAAAGCAACACCATATTTTACAGTTTTATTTGGGCCAAATAGGGGAATAATTTTACTGGCATACATACTGGTTATGGCAAAAGAAGCGACAATAATTGCTTGGTGTACCACAAAAGTTAAAATAGTTAAGCCAAATGTTTCAATGTATAAAAAAGCACTCCCAACTATATAAGACATATATGCAGCAAATAATAAGCTAGGAACCATAGATGCGGTAATAAATTGGGTACTGGTGAGTAATTGCTTATAATCGCCAAGCATTTTTTTGGTGTTAAAACGATCTAATTGCGTCTTTGATTCTGGTAATAAAAACACTAATAAAACCCAAACGAATACACTAAACATTGCTACAGTGCCATAATTACCTCGCCAACCAATCGCTTGATTAATTACTCCTCCCAATAAAGGTGCACAAGCCATAATGATTGATAATGCGGCATTCATCATGCCGATGAGTTTCATCGCTTTTTCACCTTGGTATAAATCAGCAATCATAGTGAATACTAAAACTACTGAAGTACTTGCGCCAATACCCTGGATAAATCGAGACATTAAAAGAAAATCAATGCTTGGCGCATAAAAACAACCCACTGCACCTATTGATAAAATCGCATTGCCAAACAACATCATCTTTCTTCGCCCAAAACTATCCGACAAAGGACCATAGAGCAAAGCCCCAAGAAAATAGCCTAAAAAATTATAGGTAATTGTTGCTTGAATAACGCTTTCAGAAACATTAAAAAACTGCGCAATCTGTGGAAATCCAGGCACTGAAATATCTACTTCAGCACAAGTACTAATTAACGACAGCAAAAATAACCATGGTAAAAATCGATTTTGCATTATTACTCCTTCAAAATGATGGTTCTATAAGGATATTTACTCCATATAATGCTGAGCAAAATCCACATAACATCCTTTATAATCACGAACACCTGTTTGTGGGTCGAAATATAAAATTCTCGTTGCAATTTTGTCAACAAAATGTCGATTATGACTGACAAAAACAACGGTTCCACTATATTGAGCTAAGGCCTGCGCCAAAGCTTCGATGGTTTCCAAGTCCATATGGTTCGTGGGCTCATCAAGAATTAACAAATTAGGTGATTCCAAAATAGTCTTGGCCAACAAGAGTCGAGCAGCCTCCCCTCCACTGAGTGATAAAATATCCTTATCTACATCTTCTTTCACAAATAACATTTGACCAAGTGCTCTACGTATCTGCTGTTCGGTCACGCCGCTCACTACATCAGATAACCAATGAAAGACACTCACATGTCGATTGAGCAGCTCATGATGATCTTGAGAAAAATAACTCATGCGTACTTCATGCCCTAAAATGACTTGACCTTCATCACTCTGCATCATACCCGTCAAGATTTTAATTAAAGTAGATTTCCCAATTCCATTAACCCCCATAATTGCTACCTTTTCACCACGGTCTACTTTGAAATCAAGATGCGTGAATAAGGTCTTATTCTTAAACGATTTACTCAAATGCTCTGCTTTAATTACATGTTTTCCAGATATTTTTTTAGGTGTGAAATGAAAATGGGGTGCAACCCGAGAGGAGTGCTTCACATCAGGAATTTCAATTTTTTCAATCATCTTCATGCGTGAGCGTGCTTGTCCTGCTTTAGAAGCTTTGGCTTTATATTTATCCACAAATTTTTGCATTTCTGCAATCTTGGCTTCAGCACTCTTTTTTTCAAGATTTTTTTGCTCTTCTAGCAGATTTTTTTCCGTCAGGAATCGTTCATAATTGCCGCGGTATTGCCTGATTTCACCGTAATCAAGATCTAAAATATAATCCGCCAAATTATCAATAAACTCCATGTCATGAGAAATAAAGATAACCAATCCTTGATATTCATTTTTTAAATACTTCTCCAACCAACGAATGGATAAAATATCCAAATGGTTTGTTGGTTCATCGAGTAATAAAACAGAAGGATGTTGAAATAAGGTTTGCGCTAATAAAACACGCAATTTATAGCCACCAGACAATGCTTTAAGTGGTTTTTGCAGATAATCTTTAGCAATTCCTAAACCTAATAAAATCGTTTCGACCTCTGCTTCTGCCGAATAACCATTATAATGCGCAATAATTTCTTCCAATGCGGCAAAACGAAAACCTTTCTCATCATCCCAAGTATCGCTTGCCAATAAGGCCTCACGTTCTGACAAAGCCTGCCATAGTTTTGGCTTTCCTTGTAAGACAATGTCCTTAATTAAAGTATCTTCATAACGAAATTGATCCTGCTTCAACCAACCAATGGTGGCATCCTTAGGCATCATAATTTCTCCGGAGGTCAACTCCTCTTCTCCAGTAATCAGCCGAAAAAAAGTTGATTTTCCGCAACCATTTGCGCCCACCAAAGCATAACAAAACCCTGAATTCAAATTCAGACTTACGTCATAAAAAAGAAGCCGTTGGCCATAAGCCATACCCAATTGATTTAATGCAATCATGCCTCAACCTCAACCAATAATTCCAGGCTATAGTATCTCTGTTTGAGTTCAAATACGAGAGCATCTGCAATCACTTCTACATGAGGTGCAGCATTCATCGTAATATGAGTACCTGGAACCAAAATAGATTTAAAAGATCCATGAACCAATTTCTGCCAATGCGCTTCCTGATGGGCAGGAAAATCATCAATAACCTCAGTATGGGCAAAAAAGAGTACTCTACCTGGATAAGGATCTGGCTGATACTGATGCAAAAGCTGCCCATGCGCTTGCCAAGTATGCAAAAATCGCGGCAAAAACTCTGTGGATAATAATTCTTTTAACTCAGAATCTTTGGCTCGATTCGCAATAAACTCTATTTTCTGCTCCAAAGTTTTTTGTGCCTGTAATTCAGCAACTGAAATCTGCAAATTACCTAATCCATGTTGCATTAGATACATAAGAATTTCTTCTTGGCTCATCAATTTAGGTAAATGGGTATAAGCTGGCGTATCAATAAGTGCTACTAAGGGTATTGACTGTCCCGCTTGAGCCAATTGTCGTGCCATTTCGATGGCTACTGCGCCACCAAACGATGAACCCCCTAAAATATACGGGGGTTTTAAGCCAAACTGCTGTAAATGATGCAGATAAGCAGCAGCCATAGATTCGATACTGGCAAAGGGTGTCCCCCCATCCAATAAAGGCGAACGTAATGCATACACGGCCTGATTTTCAGGGAGTGCGTTAGCAAGATCGCGGTAAAAATAAACATCGCCACCGATTGGATGAATGAGCACTAAGGGTATTTTATTTTCATGCGTTTTCCCTGCTTTAATTAAAACTACCGGCGAGCGCGCTTTAGCAGTTTTTTCTTGTTCTTTTTCGATTAATGCCAATAAACCATCAATAGTAATTCGATTTAAGGACATTAACTCCAGGTGCACACCTAATTGTCGTTGCAATTGTGCACTCAATTGCACTGCAACCAGTGAGTCACCCCCTAAATCAAAAAAATCCTCATTATTTTTAAAGGACTCAATACCCAATAACGTAGTCCATAAACCTCGTAAAACAGAGATAATATACTCACGATCACGAACAATAACCCTACTTGCTTGATTTGGTGACTTGACAACTGCTGCAGTTTTTCCAGCAGGTAACCAATATTCTGTTTTGGCAAAAGGATAAAGTACAGGAGATTCTCGTTCTTGTTTCGCCTCAGACGGTGCTTCTTCAAGAATTAAATGAGCATTGGTTCCACCAATTCCAAAAGAACTGACTCCTGCACGCCGTGGACAATTACCTTGAGTCCAAGGCTTTAAAACGGTATTGACATAAAAAGGACTGGCAGCAAAATTGATTTTGCTGTTCGCAGACTGATAATGCAGAGTAGGAACTAATTGCTTATGATAAAGGCACAAAGTCGTTTTTATTAATCCGGCAATACCTGCTGCTACATCCAAATGTCCTATATTCGTTTTCACTGATCCAAGAGCACACGCCCCAGATGCAAGGCCTGAATCTTTGAAAACCTGGGTTAGTCCTTCCATTTCAATAGGATCCCCTAAAGCAGTTCCTGTTCCATGTGCTTCGATATAGCTGATGGTATCTGGTGAACACGCGGCACGTTGTTGTGCCAATGTAATGACTTCAGCCTGTTTTTGAGGGCTAGGAGCAGTAAAACCAATTTTTTGGTGACCGTCATTATTAATGGCAGAAGCCTTAATTACTGCATAAATAAAATCTTCATCGGCTAAAGCGTTACTCAATGGCTTTAATACTACCAAACCAACACCCTGGCCTTCGAAAGTACCTTGAGCTTGAGCATCAAAAGCACGACATTTGGCATCGGGCGAAAAAATCAATCCGGGTTGATATAAATAGCCTTGCTTTTCCAATTGACCAATAGACACCCCACCAGCTAAGGCGATATCACAATCACCAGCATTTAGAGCCAGACATGCCTGATGTACTGCAACTAAAGAAGTGGAACATGCCGTCTGAATGGTGATTGCAGGTCCAGTCAAATTCAATTTATAAGCAATTTTGGTACACAAAAAATTGGCTTGCTGATGAATCATCAATTGAAATTGCCGTGATAAGTCATCTTGAGTTTGGTTCGGTAACACATGATCACTAAAATAATTATTTTGCCCACAACCGGCAAAAAGTCCGATATCCCCTGCATAGTGATGTGGATTATAATTCGCGTCTTCCAATGCATGCCACGCACATTGCATTAATAAGCGATGCTGGGGATCCATAATCTCCGCTTCCGAAGCGGTATAACTAAAAAATTCAGCATCGAAGCATTTGATATCACTTAATTTACACTGGGCCTTAACATAATTCGGATGATCCACTAAAGAAGGATCTAATCCTTGCTCCAGTAACTCTTCGCGCGAATAATAAGTGAGTCCTTCTTTGCCAGTTTGTAAATTAAACCAAAATGTTTCTAAATCATCAGCACCAGGAAAACGGCCCGCCATACCGATGATGGCTATATCATCCCGTTTTAAAGAAAGCTGTATTCTTTTCTCTCCCATTTCTTCTGAATGTTTGTCTGCAGCTAAATAACCCAACAAGGCGCTAATTGAAGGATATTTAAATAAATCCAATACCGTAATCCGTGCTTTGATTGCTGCGGGTAATTTGCTAAAGAGCTTAATTAAGGAGATGGAGTGCCCTCCTAAATCAAAAAAATTATCCGCCACACCTACTTTGCTGACACCTAATACTTCTTCCCATAAAGAAGCTAAAAGTTTTTCTTGTTCTGTGGTAGGAAGTGCATAATGTGCACGTTTGGTCAAATTTGGCTTAGGTAGTGCTTTTCTATCTAACTTACCATTAACCGTTAGTGGAAATTGCTCCAACTGCATATAGGTCTGGGGCAACATGTAATCGGGTAGTTGTTCTTTTAAAAAGTCGTGAAGTTGCGCTTCAACCACCCATTCAGACGCAGTAAAATAAGCAACTAAATTCTGCGCAAACTCGGCCACCACCGTTTGTTTTACCTGTGGGTGCATGCGCAGTACCGCTTCGATTTCAGCTAATTCAATACGGTGACCTCTGATTTTTACCTGAAAATCATTACGCCCTATAAATGCCAACTCGCCATTAGGCAACCATTTAGCCAGATCCCCGGTTTTATATAAGCGATTATATAATGGATGCGTCATAAACTGCTTCGCCGTTAAATCAGGGCGGTTTAAATACCCACGAGCCAAACATGCCCCGCCAATATACAGATCACCAATAGCTCCTACCGGCATGGGCGTTAAATAATCATCTAATACATAAACCGATTCATGATGAAGAGGCCTACCAATACTCACTATTGGTGCATTTTGCTTAGAGTACGGCTCTCCCTTACCTACGTCCCGCACGGCTTGTCCGCAGGACATAGGATGGAGGTTAGTTACCCTAGAATATAATTTTGCCGTGGACCAAATGGTCGTTTCAGTAGGTCCATAAACATTAATCACCCTCTGTGCTTTAGCTAATGCTTTTGCTAATAACTCCGGAGCAAGTGCTTCACCGCCAATTAAAAATGTGGTGGACTCGCAATACTGCAAAGACTCTAATTTTAACTCACACACACTGGGGGTCATTTGAATAAAATCGAAGGAGCCACACTCTAAGACATCAAATAGGGGATTACCCAATTCTACTTTACCTCCTGTAAGCAGCGGCAAACCGTATTCCAAACCAAAAATATCGAACACAAAATGAGTCATACTGTAGGTACTAAGTGGCTTCTGCTCCGAAAAATATTCAGCTTGCATCGACACTAAAGTCTGCAAAAAAGCTCCATGCTCAATCATTACTCCTTTAGGCTGTCCTGTAGTACCGGATGTATAAAGAACATAAGCCAAATCGTCAGGCTTTAGCGGCCAATGCACATTGCTTGTCGCTTGTTGTGCTATCGCGAAAGCAGCATCAGGATCATCTAAAATTACCGCCTGTGGGAATTTATGCCTTACTGCACCACACGTTAAAACAAGTTTCGCTTGACTGTCTTCCAGAATATGCTGCACACGTTGCGCAGGCATTGCAGGATCTATGGGTAGATAAGCACTGCCTGCTTTGAGTACTGCCAATAATGCAATCATTAAATACTCATTTTTTTCCAGGCACAGTCCAATCAAACTGTCTTTTTCAAGAGTAGTTTGTTGGCGAATATAATGTGCTAACTGATTGGCGCGTTGATTTAATTGAGCATAACTGATCTGAGTCTGTTCATGAACCAAGGCAATTCGCTCAGGATGCAAAGAAACTTGTTCTTCAAAATAATCAATAAAAGTGCGCGATAAAACAGGAGAACTGCTTGGTTCTGGCAACCTCGATTCCATATAATTTAATTCATGCACCCTTTGCAAAGGATTTCGAGCAATTTGATCCAGCAAATAATTTAAAGTTGCCAGCAATTGCGTCATCAGTGATGAATCAAATAATTCGCCAGCATAAGTAAGTTTAATCCTAAGCTGGCTTTCTTCTTCATCTGCAGCAAGCGATAAAGGATAATCACGTTTTTCAAAAGTACTTTGGATCTTAAAAGACAATTGCTTTTCTGGATTTTCTACCGCCAGATTAGGATAATTCCCATACAGAAACAAGCAATCAAACAAGCGCTCCCCCTGACGTTGTAACTTAGCCAAACTCATCGCACTTCGTTGATTTATTTCATTAGAAATTTCCTGCACACTACGAATGGCCTCTAACACACTAAGGCCATCATGGTGGGTGTGATCCACAATCATCGGCAGCGTATTAATGTACAACCCTACAGAGTGTTCCACCTGATCAACAGGTATGTTTCTCCCTGAAACAATAGTGCCTACTACCGTTTGTTTACCATTGCCATAAATGCGCATTACTTTATGCCACGCATAAAGAATAATCGCATTTAAAGTGAGGCCCTGTTCTTGACTCATCATTTTAATCTGTTTAAAGCGTTCTTGAGCTATGCAAATGGTCTGTTCTGATTGATGAATGATGTATTTGTAGTCGCTTAATTTAAGCTGTTTTTTACCCTGTTGCAGAAGGTTACTTAAATCCGCTTTATGTTCTATTTGGCCCATATACTGTTGCCAAAACGACTGATTTTCTAATTCTTGAACTTGTAAAAAATGCTGCGACTGTGCGTAAGCTGTATCTACCGTAAAATCAATACGTTCTTGACGAAACAACTTCATATACATTTCATGTACAAACCCAAGTAATAAGGGACCGCTCCAGCCATCAATAATGGCATGATGTGCATTAAAAATACAGATATAAGATGTTTCCTCTTGTTTAATCAGCTGAATTCGAAACAAGTTCCCTTGGGTCAAATCATATGCTTTGTGCCTATCCTCTTGGATGAGCTGTTGTATTTTAAGATCTTGATTGTCTTTGTCCTGGCTTAAATCGATAAACTGCCAATGCAAATACCCAGTTTTATCAATAACTTGTACTAATTCTTCATCGACCAAAAAGCGCAACCGTAAACTAGGATAACGTTGTTGTCCAAAACCCCATGCGCGTTGCAACAGATCAATGTTCAGCTCACGATCATAAGACCAGACAATTTGCATGCGGTAGGCTTCATCCTTTTGTCCTTGACTCATAAAATGATACATAAAACCCTGATGCAAACTATTCGCCAAATAAACCCCATCCAGCTCGCGGTCGCGCTGTAATTTATCCAAGCAACGAGCGCTCACGCAATGATGGATATCACTTAGGGTTAAAAAGCTACGCGCTAAAGAACGTTGATGCTCAAGAATCATCAAGAGTTGCTTCTTATAAACTAAGGCCAAGCGATCGGTTACTTCTTGAGGCAGCTGAGTCCGAAATACCATTCTTAAACGACCTTGATGAATCCCGCCAAAACAAGTAATACAATGCGTTTCTTGATTCTCCGAATGCATGGCCTGTCCAGAAGGCTCATCAACTACATGCCAAAATTCAGATTGCTGCTCAAACTGACCCAGATAATTAAAACTAACCACGGGCATCTGGGCAATGGCATAACCCAACAACGCCCCATAACCAATTCCTTTATTAGGAATTTGCCGTATATTGTCTTTAATTTTCTTGATGCTGTGACCTAAATCATCACCCAACGCAAGGCGAACCGGATACAAACTCGTAAACCAACCCACAGTTCGTGTCACATCAATGGAAGCAGCGATGTCTTCGCGACCATGCCCCTCCAAAGTCACATGATGAACGGCCTCACCACTAAGATCATTTAACGCATAAGCCAATGCGGTGAGTAACAAATCATTGATTTGGGTATGATAAGCACCATTCGCTTCTCTTAATAAAAAGGACGTGAATTCCTCGCCCAATTCCAATTCGGCAACACTGAGTACGGACTGTTTCTCTAAAGCAGGTATCTCTTTTAAATCAACAACCACTTCCTGCCAATAAGCGCGCTCGTCCTCATGATACTCTGCATAATCCTGCAGCGCGTCAACCCATTGGCGGTAGCTACTGCCTTTAGCCCCTAAAGATTGCCCTTCATAAAGATGGTGTAAATCATCAGCCAATATCCGCCAACTCACGGCATCAACCAGTAAATGGTGCATGGCAATATAAATACGACTGCTTCCATCTGCATAACCTGACAAATAGGCAAAACAATACAACGGTCCTGTTGTTCCATTAAACCCAGACTGCCACAGTGTCATCTGCTCTTCTAATGCAGCCGCATCAAGACCACTGACATCCAATACCTGCACCTCTGAAAAGGCACTCTCTGTATCATAATATTGCTCTATCCTTCCATCACGTTCGCGAAAACGAAGCCGAAATGCATCATGATGAGCTACTAATTGCTGCAAACAAGAACGCAAACGGCCCACATCCAAGGCAGGAGTTTTAATTAAAAAAGATTGATTCCAATGCCAACTCTTCGCAAAAGAGTGTGCGAAAAACCAATCTTGGATCGGTAATAACCCTACCGACCCCCTCAATAATCCTTGCTCACCTGAGGCCAATACGCCCAACTCCGGCTCACAACGCGCTACCAGGTGCTCATGCAAACGACGTAGCGTGCGGCAGCTAAATAAATCCTTTACACTCACTTGCAATTGCAAACGTTGCCGTATCCGACTGATGAGCTGAATGCTGATGATGCTATCACCTCCTAAGCGAAAAAAATCATCATGTACACTCAAACCACCTGCTTTTATCCCTAATACCTCACTCCAGATAATACTCAATTGCTGCTCTAATTCGGTACTCGGTAATTCATAATCTCTTCTTTGACCTTGGGCTGCCTCTGGAAGATTTTTTAGGTCCAACTTGCCATTGGCTGTTAAGGGAAAAGAATCTAAATGGACCAACCGCGTAGGAACCATGTATTCCGGCAAGCGCCTTGCTAATTGCTCCAGCATTACCTGCTCGTCTTGCTCGGCATCGCTGACGTAATAACCCACCAAATACGCTTGGCCCGATTGTTTCTTCACCACCACCAAACTTTGTTTCACCTGCGGACAGGCAAGCAACGCTTGCTCTATCTCGCCTAACTCGATTCTATGACCACGGATCTTCACTTGAAAATCATTACGGCCACAAAACTCCATATACCCATCTTCATGCCACCGCCCCAAATCACCGGTGCGATACACTTTTCCTAATTGCGGATGGGTGAAAAACTGACGTTGAGTAATCGCTTCATCACCCCAATAATTTAACGCAACCCCCATTCCTCCGATGTGGATTTCACCCATAACCCCCACAGGACAATGTGCTCCATCTTGATTAAGCACATACATATGCTGATTGGGCATGGCCACTCCATAAGGAATGCTACTCCAATTAGGATTCACTTCCTCGATGGGATACCAAATCGACCAGATACTGCCTTCAGTCGCACCACCCAAACTCATCACCGTCGCCTCAGGGCAACTTGCTTTGAGCTTCTTCGGCAGTGAAACCGGTATCCAATCGCCACTTAATAAAAACGTCCGCAAAGAGGGCAATGGCCCTTCTGCTTCATCAACCAACAATCCAGCAAGCTGCGGCACCGTATTCCATAAACTGATTTGATGCGTCTCAATCAAAGACAACCAATGCTTAGGTTCTTTGGTTTGCTCTTGCTCGGGAAATACAATACAACCGCCCGCAAGCAACAACCCATAAATATCATAAACCGACAAATCAAAACTTAATTCCGATAAAGCCAATACTTTATCTTTGCTGCTCACCCCAAAGTGTTCATTCACCGCTTCAATCGTATTTAATGCCCCGCGATGACTTATCGTCACCCCTTTAGGCTTGCCTGTCGAACCCGAGGTAAAAATGACATACGCCACATCATCGGCATGAACTTTGGGCTTTTCTAAACCCAAATCCACAGCATGCTCCAATGCGTCCTCGATAATCAAAACCTCATACTCATTAACTAGGGAAGCATAAGTCTCTTCGTGTGCTGCCATCTTGCGCGACAGCAAAACCAACTCGACCCCTCCCTGCTTTAATACCTCATGCACGCGTCCTAGCGGCCAGTCTACATGCAGGGGCAAATACGCATAACCTGCCTTCATAATCGATAACGTCGCTACAACCTGACTGTAACCCTTCTCACTCAGCACTGCAATTAAGCGGCCTTGACTGCCTGTGGCTAAAAGAGACGCCACCACCTGTTCGCTCGCTGACCATAATTCACCATGGCTATACTCTGCCTTTTTCCCTGCATCAATCACCGCGATTAACTCAGAACATCCCGCTACTTCTAAAGAGCGCTCATAAGCACTCACCAATGTCTCTTCACTGAATGCTCGGGGATACTGATTGGCAGCAGCAATAATTTCTTGATGTTTCTTGGGTAAATAGTGAGATAAATCAATAGAATGATTCCAATCTTGATGTGCTAAAGCCTTAATCAAATTACAGTAAATTTGATTCAAAGTCGCGATAAAATCTTCGGTAAATAATTGATCGACATACAGCCACTTACTCATAAAACAGTCACCTGTTTCTACTGCCTGCAAATCAATCCATGCCTGAGACGTTTGCCCACACCAATAGCGTTTTTCTTTGAACTCATCTGCTTGTAAGAAGGTTTCTGAGTCAAAGTGGTGTGATTTATTCCCCACCACCCCAGTAAATACAATCGGTGACGCAGCTTCAGTGGCGTCCAGTCCATGTAGTTTACTTAAAGCCCTTTGCACTTCCATTCCTGTATAAAGTGCGTGATTGATATCATCCCACATACGTTGATGCGTACGCTCAAAAGTATCAATCCAGTTTTTACCTAAATCTTTAAAATGGAATAAATCAGTCGTCGTAAAATCCCCCCAAATCGCATTAGCCTCATCATGGATGGCATAACGATTAAATAGCGTCAGGGTGATCAAAAATTCCTTATGTCCTGAGAAATAAGCCAGTACACTGCCATACAAACTCAACAAAACGGAAGAATAAGATACCTGATAATCACTGGCTTTTTGCTTAAATAAAGTCCAATCTTCTTTATCCACGAGCAAAGTATGGGCTGAAAAGGTAGGATATTCAATTTGCTCAGGGGCCTGTTTAAACGGAAAACTTGGGCGTAAAGGCATAGATGGAAGCATACCCTCCCAGTACTCTTTATCACGCACATACCAAATTGAATGCTTTAATAGCTGGTAGTATTCCTGATAATCTTTAAACGAAATACTAGGCGATGTGATTTGTTGCTCTGGATTACGATATAATGCACTGATTGCGCTGAAAAAAGATAAACGACTCTTAACGTCCAATAAAATTAAATCCGAGCTCACATGCAGCACCCACATAGTGCGAAACTGAGTGACTTCAAAAGCAAATAAAGGAAATGCTTGCGGATCATAAACCTGATGTGATAAACGCTCTCGAATGAGTTGTAAATCTTTTTCATCGCCGGTCAAGTGACGATAATCATTCACTTTAATTGAATAATAAGGCGTTTCATCCAATGATAAAAATCGCTGTTGCAACTGTTCATAAGAATAAACCGTACGTAGCACAGGATATTCTTTAATCAAATAATTGATGATCGTTTCAAGTTTGGGGACATCAAGTGAAGGGTAATAATATTCACTATAGACATGATTAGATACGTTACCAATTTCATATTCACCTAAACGTCCCAATAGATAAGCTTTCTGAATTTCGGTCATTGGGAACCAAACATATTGCTCAGCACTGGGCAACAAAGGTAAAGCTGCTAAATCTGCTTCACTTAAAACACCTTTAAAATCACCTGGTGTATATTGCGGTTTGTCTTGACGACTTTGGCAATGCGCTAGAATAGAATGTAAATGCTGGTGTAATGCATGCAGTAATTGTTGGGTTTTTTGCTCATCCAAGTGTGCATCAACTCTCAATTTTAATCGGCCATCAACAATCATCCCTAATATATTGATTAGGTGGTAGTCCTGATTCTCCGAATGCATGGCCTGTCCAGAAGGCTCATCAACTACATGCCAAAATTCAGATTGCTGCTCAAACTGACCCAGATAATTAAAACTAACCACGGGCATCTGGGCAATGGCATAACCCAACAACGCCCCATAACCAATTCCTTTATTAGGAATTTGCCGTATATTGTCTTTAATTTTCTTGATGCTGTGACCTAAATCATCACCCAACGCAAGGCGAACCGGATACAAACTCGTAAACCAACCCACAGTTCGTGTCACATCAATGGAAGCAGCGATGTCTTCGCGACCATGCCCCTCCAAAGTCACATGATGTACACTCTCACCACTGAGGTCATTTAACGCATAAGCCAATGCGGTGAGTAACAAATCATTGATTTGGGTATGATAAGCACCATTCGCTTCTCTTAATAAAAAGGACGTGAATTCCTCGCCCAATTCCAATTCGGCAACACTGAGTACGGACTGTTTCTCTAAAGCAGGTATCTCTTTTAAATCAGCAACCACTTCTTGCCAATAAGCACGCTCGTCCTCATGATACTCTGCATAATCCTGCAACACGTCAACCCATTGGCGGTAGCTACTGCCTTTAGCCCCTAAAGATTGCCCCTCATAAAGATGGTGTAAATCATCAGCCAATATCCGCCAACTCACGGCATCAACCAGTAAATGGTGCATAGCAACATAAATACGACTGCTTCCATCCGCATAACCTGACAAATAGGCAACACAATACAACGGGCCTGTTGTTCCATTAAACCCCGACTGCCACAGTGTCATCTGCTCTTCTAATGCAGCCACATCAACACCGCTGACATCCAATACCTGTAAACCCGCAAAGGCACTCTCTGCATCATAATATTGCTCTATCGTGCCATCTCGTTCGCGAAAACGAAGCCGAAATGCATCATGATGAGCTACTAATTGCTGCAAACAAGAACGCAAACGGCCCACATCCAAGGCAGGAGTTTTAATTAAAAAAGATTGATTCCAATGCCAACCTTTCGCAAAAGAGTGTGCGAAAAACCAATCTTGGATCGGTAATAACCCTACCGACCCCCTCAATAATCCTTGCTCACCTGAGGCCAATACGCCCAACTCCGGCTCACAACGCGCTACCAGGTGCTCATGCAAACGACGTAGCGTGCGGCAGCTAAATAAATCCTTTACACTTACTTGCAATTGCAAGCGTTGCCGTATGCGGCTGATGAGCTGAATGCTGATGATGCTGTCTCCTCCTAAGCGGAAAAAATCATCATGAACACTCAAACCACCTGCTTTTATCCCTAAGACCTCACTCCAGATAACACTCAATTGCTGCTCTAATTCGGTACTCGGTAATTCATAATCTCTTCTTTGACCTTGGGCTGCCTCTGGAAGATTTTTTAGGTCCAACTTGCCATTGGCTGTTAAGGGAAAAGAATCTAAATGGACCAACCGCGTAGGAACCATGTATTCCGGCAAGCGCCTTGCTAATTGCTCCAGCATCACCTGCTCGTCTTGCTCGGCATCGCTGACGTAATAACCCACCAAATACGCTTGGCCCGATTGTTTCTTCACCACCACCAAACTTTGTTTCACCTGCGGACAAGCAAGCAACGCTTGCTCAATCTCGCCTAACTCAATACGATGACCACGGATCTTCACTTGAAAATCATTGCGACCATGATAAGCAATTGCTCCATCTGGAGATAAACTGACTATATCCCCTGTTTTATACAAACGGCTGTTGTAATTTTTTGTTTTTTGTTCTAAAGATTGAAACGGATTAGTAACAAAACGCTCCTTGGTTAACTCGACACGATTTAAATACCCACGCGCCAAGCCCACACCACCGATATAAAGCTCACCCAAAGCATAAAAAGGCAATGGATTCATGTACTCATCTAAAACATAGGCCGTGGTGTTATCTATAGGTTTACCAATAACAATTTCGGTAATACTCTTGTCGCTGCAATCAGCGTATAAAACATCAATGGATGCTTCTGTTGGACCATAGAGATTATGGATCTCAGTATGGGGCAATAAGTCATGAACTTGTTTTACCTGCGTTAATTTGAGCGCTTCTCCGCTGCAAAAAATCATCCGTAAATTAGGAATCGTGCCCTGGCGTAAATCCAATGCATCCATAAAGACGTTAAGCATCGATGGAACAAAATGTACTCTGGTAATTTCTTCTTGGCGCATCAAGTCATACAGATAATCTGCATCTTTATGCCCTTCAGGCTTGGCAAAAACCAAACAAGCACCATACCAATGCGCCCATAACAACTCCCAAACAGAAACATCAAACACATACGGTGTTTTTTGAATGATTTTATCCTGCTCACTCAGCGGATATTGGCGATTCATCCAATGAATGCGATTCACTACGCCGCGATGTTCAACCATTACCCCTTTAGGTTGTCCTGTAGTACCGGAGGTATAAATTACATAAGCCAAATGATCGCTGGTATGTTGCGGAGCAAGATTGTCACAAGGTTGTTTGGCAAGTTGCTGGACAAAACTCGTTTCGTCTACAGCATGCACAGGTAACGTTAAAAAAGACGCTAACCAGGACTGATGGTGCTGATTGGTTAACAGCAAAGGAGTCTGAGTATCTTGAATCAGATACTCAATTCGTGCTTGGGGAAAATCAGGAGCAATAGGCACATAAGCAGCCCCAGCCTTTAACACCGCTAGGATGCTAATCATCATATGTTCACTACGATCCAGGCAAAGGCAGACCATCGTATCTGGCTTTAAAGCATAATGCTCACGTAAAAAATGAGCCAGTTGGTTTGCACGATTATTTAATACTTCATAAGTGAGATGATTCTGCTCATAAACAACAGCAATATTCTCTGGAGTTCGTGCAACTTGCTCTTCAAAAAGCTGATTAATGGTTTTTTGTTGCGGAAAATACGCTTCTGTGTGATTCAATTGATGAACAATACGGTTCTCTAAACATTCATCTAATAAATGAATAGAGGATATTTTTTGCAGTCCTGCACCTTCACCATATTTCGTTAATAAATGGGTAAAACACTCAAATAACTGTGTGATATATCCACTTTCGTAGCGATTAGCAAAATAAGTCACGGTAAAATAGATACCCTCATCGCACTCTTTGGCGATAATCGAGATGCCAAATTTTTCGTAACAATCGGGCAATAAAATAGGCTGTGCAAACTCTGCAACTGCTGGCGCCAGTACTTGTTTAAAATTATGAAAAGTAAACAATACCTGCAGCAAAGCAGGTAAGTCCTCATGACTTCGCTTTAAATGTTGTGCCAAAACATCCAAATTTATCTGATGATGTGTATTCAGAAAAGAAATCGCCTCATGAATTTTTTGCGCATGAAATAAAACTGTTTCCTCTTTTTTATACTCAGGAACTAAAGGTAATGTATTGATAAAAGGACCAATAACCTGATTCATTTCTGGTAAGCGGTTTGAAACAGTCAAGGCAATCGGAAAGTTAGTTTGTCCACCTGAATACGTACTGAGTACCTGATACAGACCAGTTAACAATAAAGAATACACACTGATTTCATGCTCAAGGGCTAACTGCTGCACCTGTTTATAAGTTTGTTTTTCCAATCTAAACTCATGAAACCCAGCGCGATTATCTGCTAAAGCTGTGCTACGCGCTAATAAATTCAAAGGCTCAGCCTCATCTAATTGCTGCGCTAGTCGGTGAATGGCGTGCTGATAAGGTACTGTATTTAAAGAATAATCTTGAAAAAACGTGTAATCAAAATAGTGAAACGTACGTTCATGTTTCGCTACGAATCCTTTACTTATTTTTTGATACTGATCCACAAGTTCATTGATCATTAAATCAGCAGAATAAGCATCTGATAACATGTGATGATGGGTTAAATTAACTAAGTAGTCTTGAGTGTCGCTAATTTGCATTAATTCCAAATGAATTAAGGGCTCATCATCCACAGCAAAAGCTCTTCGTCCTTTTTGCTCACAAACCAGGGTTATTTGTGGTGCGCTAATACTGGATTCATGAATTGTTACGCTATTTTCAGGGAGAATCTCATAACCAAATCCATCAACAACACGCATCCTTAAGATTGGATTTCTGTTCACTAGGTGTTGAATTGCCTGCTTTAATACATCGGGATTAGCATTTTTAAAAAACACAAACAAAGGAACGGTATAGGTAGCTTTTTGCTCATCCAAAGTAGTTTGTAAATACATTCCTTTTTGAATGGTTTGCAGCACTTGCTTGTTTAATTGCTCAGGTATCTTATAAAAGCTACAACACTTAGCTTGTTCTTCTGAATGAATGTCATTGTATTCCAACAAAAACAATAATTCAGTTTTATAGTGTTTTACCTGTTCTTTCAATTCTTGTGAAAAGCCAATACTTTTATCCACGCTAAACGCTAAATTACCCTCATTATTTTTCCAGAGCAGAATACGATACTCTTGCAATTGATATAACAAACGTGTTGCACTCATTAAATAACTCCCTCTTCACGTACCTCTTCTTGTGCAGGAGAAAAATTCCTGGCAATGTCACGCAGTGTGCTGTATTGGTACAAATCAGTTAATTTCATATTCAGTTTCAATTCACGATTTAATTGCCTTACTAATTGCATCGCCAATAGCGAATTACCGCCCAAGGCAAAGAAATTATCTACGCGGCCAATTGAGCTAGGAGATAAAGACAAAATTTTTGCCCAAATGCTCGCCATCTGCCATTCAAACTCGGTTTCTGGAGCCTGATACTCATGTTTTATGGTAATTTCAGGCAATTGATTTTTAGCTAATTTGCCATTAGCACTCAAAGGCAAAACATCCAATAAAGCATAAGCATGTGGCAACATATAATCAGGCAAAGAGTGACTTAATTCTTGATTCATCAACTGCTCTAGTGAAATAAGGGGGGGCGCACTTTCTGGTTTTTCTTGTTCTTGTGCCTCAATGCTTCCCAATACCATGGCATATAAAGCGCCTGCATAAGGGGTAAAGCCTAAGGTACAGCTACCTATGTTATGTGCATATAAAGACTGGCTGATTGCTTGAAATGAGTAACCAGCCATCAGGTAGTTTTGCCAAGAATCATCCCCCTCAGCAGTGATCATCAATTGACTAGCACGCAACAGTTGGCCAAATTCACTGCTTTGCGTAAATATGGAAAAATCTCGTAAAGAAAGAACCGAGTTTTGCGTCTCATCTACATAGCTTTGGTTCTGGTTGGATAAGTACTTTAAGCCAAGCGAAAAGCATGGAAAAAAAGCTTTTTCCTGAGTCAACTTCACCTTGGCCAATAAGTGATTGTCACTATCCAAAACCTTATCCTCTATAGAAAGCGCATACGAAAAACCTTCTACTAAAAGAGAAGACAACATTAAGTGCAGCATATGTCCTAGCTCAATATAAGCGAGCTTTTTAGATAAATCAGCGTACAAGGGTTGAATTGCTGGCCAATGCACTACAAAGTGGAACTCAATGTCGTCTGCAGACGACATTAGGTCGGTAGCACACAAAGCCTGTTTTAAGGGATGATAATAAAATAATCCTTGTTCTAAATCCTGTAATTTATCAGGAACATTCACAAAACAACGCACGGAGTAGGAGCTCCCACCAGAAGGATATTGGTATTTGGGCAATGCTCTATTGGCTACTTGCTGTCCAGCGATACTTGCCAACACACGCATTAAGGACTGGATATCAATCGGAGCAAGACGATATTTACACTCTGCTTGCATCATCAGGCTGGAATTACCTATTTTTTGCACTAATGTACTGTCAATTGGTGTACTAATAAAATTCCGATAACTTTTGCGTCGATTAGGATGAGTTACTAAAATAGGTTGTGGTAATTGATAAGAAATATGCTTGTTGGCCAGCAAGCCACGTTGTTCTAATTTGAAAAGATCTTTATCCAAGGAGCTTTCTTGCTTGCGGTTTTCTGGCAATAAATAAGCCACCAAATGCGTTTTTCCTTCATGTTTTTGCAGAGCCACAACTGCCTTTTCCACGCCCTTAATCTGCTCTATTTTGGCGGTAATTTCATCCAATTCAACACGATATCCATTAATCTTGACTTGAAAATCATTACGGCCACAAAACTCCATATACCCATCTTCATGCCACCGCCCCAAATCACCGGTGCGATACACTTTTCCTAACTGCGGATGCGTAAAAAACTGACGTTGGGTAATTTCCTCATCACCCCAGTAATTTAACGCAACCCCCATTCCTCCGATGTGGATTTCACCCATAACCCCCACAGGACAATGTGCTCCATCTTGATTAAGCACATACATATGCTGATTGGGCATGGCCACTCCATAAGGAATGCTACTCCAATTAGGATTCACTTCCTCGATGGGATACCAAATCGACCAGATACTGCCTTCAGTCGCACCACCCAAACTCATCACCGTCGCCTCAGGGCAACTTTCTTTGAGCTTCTTCGGCAGCGACACCGGTATCCAATCGCCACTTAATAAAAACGCCCGCAAAGAGGGCAATGGCCCTTCTGCTTCATCAACCAACAATCCAGCAAGCTGCGGCACCGTATTCCATAAACTGATTTGATGCGCCTCAATCAAAGACAACCAATGCTTAGGTTCTTTGGTTTGCTCTTGCTCGGGAAATACAATACAACCGCCCGCAAGCAACAACCCATAAATATCATAAACCGACAAATCAAAACTTAATTCCGATAAAGCCAATACTTTATCTTTGCTGCTCACCCCAAAGCGTTCATTCACCGCTTCAATCGTATTTAATGCCCCGCGATGACTTATCGTCACCCCTTTAGGCTTGCCTGTCGAACCCGAGGTAAAAATGACATATGCCACATCATCGGCATGAACTTTGGGCTTTTCTAAACCCAAATCCACAGCATGCTCCAATGCGTCCTCGATAATCAAAACCTCATACTCATTAACTAGGGAAGCATAAGTCTCTTCGTGTGCTGCCATCTTGCGCGATACCAACACCAACTCGACTCCTCCCTGCTTTAATACCTCATGCACGCGTCCTAGCGGCCAATCTACATGCAACGGCAAATACGCATAGCCTGCCTTCATAATCGATAACGTCGCTACAACCTGGCTGTAACCCTTCTCACTCAGCACCGCAATTAAGCGGCCTTGACTGCCTGTGGCTAAAAGAGACGCCACCACCTGTTCGCTCGCTGACCATAATTCACCATGGCTATACTCTGCCTTTTTCCCTGCATCAATCACCGCGATTAACTCAGAACATCCCGCTACTTCTAAAGAGCGCTCATAAGCACTCACCAATGTCTCTTCACTGAACGCTCGGGGATACTGGTTGGCCTCATTAATAAGTTGTGTATGCAGTTTGGGTAAAACAGCAGCGGGAAATACGTCGTGCTCCCAATCGGTAAGCGCTAATGCTTCAATTAATTGACAATACGTTTCATGCATGGCTTGTATGGTTTGCGGGGCAAAAAGCTGCTCTACATAATCCCACTCCGCAATAAATCCTTCATGGGTTTCATACGCTTTATTATCCAACCAAACTTGTGAGGTTTGTGAAATCGCATAATGAATGCCTTGGTAAGAAGAATTCATAGGCAGATGAAATAAGCTGCTTTGATTTGCTCCCCCTAAGACACTGGTTAGGACTATCGGTGATAAAATAGTATCCGAAGGAATGGAATGATGTTGTCGAAGCATTCTTTGGAAATCAATACCGTCAAATAAATTATGTTCAAGATCTGTTAATAACTGTTGGTGCGTTTTTTCAAGTACAGAATTGACTGTTTCTAAAGTGTTATATTGATAGGCAAAAAGTTCCAAAGCAGTAAAATCACCAATCAGATCATTCACTTGAGGATGTAAGGGTAAGCGGTTAAATAAAGTTAAATTAACTGCTACTTGCTTTTGCCCACTCCAAAAACAAAGGGTGCGCGCATAAGCTTCTAAAACCAGTGCTGTAAGACTAACTCCAATATGGTGCGCTTTGGCGGTTAATTTATCCCAAATCAGCTTGGGAATTATTTTACTAATTCGTTGAAAATGTGGGTACTTCACCTGTGATGGACGCGCAATCAAAGGTAAATTCATTTCCAAATAATAGTCATCCAAACGCTTTTGCCAATAAACTTGAGCGTGCTCGAATAATAGGCTTGCTCTTAATCGCTCACTTTGCAGAATATAGTCGCGAAAGTTAAGCTGTAATGTTGGGAACCGATGTTCAGGATGCTCATAAAGCGTAATCCACTCCGTAAAGAGAATTTCAAAACTACTCATATCAATGATGATGGCATCAAAACTTACATGCAGTAGATAAATGCCATTGAATTTAGTGACAAACACATCAAATAATGGATAAGTATCTGGCGAATATACTTTATGGGAAAATTGCTGACGAATAGCCAATAACTCCGCCTCTGTACTTAATTCAAAATAAGCAATTGCATACGGCGTAACCTCTTCCAGAAAACATTGCTGATCCTCAATAAATACAGTTCTTAACGCCAAATGCCGCTGAATTAACTGATTGAAGGCATTTTGCAATCGTTCTACATCTAACCCTATATATTTAAATTCCGTATAAACATGGGTAGAAATATTACTTAACTCAAAATGATCAAATCGTCCCCAATAGTAAGTTTGCTGCACATTATTAAGCGGAAAAGGTTGATAAAGATTGCTCTTATCCATAGGCTGAACTTGATACTCTTTATAAATAAATCTACCTAGACTTTGTTCCACACGATGCGCTAAATTGGCAATGTTTTTTTCTATAAATACATCACGAATCGCAATATCTGAATGCAATTCATGATTGATTTTATTCACCAATTGAATGGCTAAAATACTGTTCCCACCTAAACGGAAAAAATCATCCAGTATATTCGCGCGCGTTACAGGCAACCCTAAAACTTTAGCCCAGATCGCACACAGCTTGATCTCCAATTCATTTCTAGGTGCCATAAAAGCAGAACTATTAAAATTAGGTATAGGCAAAGCTTTGCGATCCACTTTACCATTAGGATTTAATGGAATTCCTTCCAAGCGCATAAGCATGTTGGGCATCATATAATCAGGTATTTTCTTTGCCAAATGCACAAGTATTGCTTCTTCATCTATACAAGAAGGAGCAACATAATACCCCACCAAATAGTGATTGATTTGTGACGCTTGCTCTTCATCCTGCATCGTCTTTACCGCGACTACACTTTGTTGTACTCCAGCGAACTCATTTAAGGCACTTTCTATATCACCTAATTCAATGCGATGCCCACGAATTTTCACTTGAAAATCATTACGACCAAGAAACTCAAGTTCACCAGCAGAGGTCCAGCGTACCAAATCCCCTGTTTTATATAAACGAAAGGCCTGCGATGAATCAGTAAATGAATGATAAAGAAATTGTTGTGTGGTTAATTCTTCTCGACACCAATAACCACGAGCCAATCCAGCACCACCAATGTATAACTCACCAATTACTCCAACAGGTAATGGCAACAAATGCTCATCTAAAACATAACATTCCGTGTTCGCTATAGGTTTCCCTATAAAAGAAGGATTGTTTGTCTCCCGGCATAAATTAATAGTAGACCAAATCGTTGTTTCAGTAGGTCCATAAACATTCCATAAAAACGAAACTTTTTGCATTAATGCGGTGGCTAAAACTTCATTTAAGGCTTCACCCCCACACAAAGCACGAATTGCTAAAGTTTTATCCCCTAAAGCTTGAACCACCAGATGCCATAATGATGGTGTTGCCTGCATCACGGTTATTTGTTTTTCCTCAATAATTTGCAGTAAACGTGGTGCATCCATGACTTCTTGTTGACGAGCAAGAATGATTTCACCGCCACAAATCAAAGGCATATATAATTCAAGACCCGCAATATCAAAAGCAATAGTAGTCACAGCAAGCAATTTATCTGTTGCACTAAATTTGACTGTCTCGGCAAAATAAGAAATCGTATTCACCAAAGCCCTATGCTCAATCATAACCCCTTTAGGTTTTCCTGTTGTTCCTGAGGTATAAATAACGTAAGCTAAATGCGTCACATCGTTACAAGGTTCTAAGTTTTCCTGAGAAAAGGAACATAATTGCGCCCTGATGTCTGGTGCATCTAAAGCAAGTAAAGGAGTTGTTGGCGTGATTTGTTTTAATTTTTCGTAATAACAGCCGTGAGTCAAAATTAAAGCAGGCTGACAATCTTCAATAATAGTTGCCACACGTTCATTGGGGTATTTCAGATCCAAAGGAACGTAAGCATTACCTGATTTTAACACCGCCAAAACCGCAACAACCAAATCGACCTTACGTTCCATATAAAGAACGATTAATTGGTTTTCAGCAATCCCTTGGGTATGAATCCATGCCGCTAACTGATTGGCTTGTTCATTTAACTCATTATAAGTTAAATAGATTTCCCCACAACTTACCGCTACATTATGAGGCAATAACGCTGCTTGTTGTTCAAACAATTGATGAATCAATGTTTGCGGAAAAGTTTTTTGGGTATTTTGTGGCATTAACCAGGATGCAGAAGCCAATTGTTGAAAATGACCTAAGCGCATTCGCCCTTGCATAAAAGAATCAAGCCCTGCTAAAAATTGGTCCACAATCTGTGGCAATGAGGCAAAAAAATGAAGGTGTTGTGGGTAACTTACGGTAATTTGTGCTAATTGCGAATCATAATGGATAGATACGACTGCATCGTGTTCTTGACTTTTCTCATCAAAGGATACCAAAACAGAAGAATGAGTTGATGGTGTAACTGCATAAAACTTATTATGAATCACTTCATAACGTGGATCCTGATAATGGCTCTGTAAAGAACAATAATCGTCGTTGAAATAACATGGAACAAATTTGGTCAGTTTATTGCTAGCAATCAATAGATCATAAGTGTAGATACCATCTTTTCTAGAATTGAATAATTGTAATAAATAAAGTGTGAAGAGCTCTAAATAATCTTTTTGGGGCAAATGACAACATTGGCTACTTCTGGCTGCCTTTATCTTTTGGGGATGAGCGTCAATTAAAAAAACATCTTCATTGCCTTGAACCGATTGATAATATTGATTCAAGGCTACAAGTTCATATTCATAAGTCTGCAATGCTACGAATTGATTAGCTTTTGGAACTCTAGCCACAGGAGTTAATTCATTCTCTCCATATTTAGAAAGATGGATAATGGTGTCGATGAATACTTCTGTTAATTCTCTATTTATATAAGGTAAAAAATTAGGATCTTGCTGATGATAAGGATTAATTATTTGCTTATTGACTACTTGTTTTTGCGCATTATTTTTGCCAATAAACGAGAAAAGATTTATTTGATCAGTGGTCAGTTCAAAATCTAGAATAATGGACTCATTTTTTAATCCTTTTGAGGTACCCATTAAATGTAACTCATAATTAACATTCAGTTGCTCTAACTGATCTTCACTAACTACCCTAAAATTATGGGTATATTTATCAATCCATGTTGCCTGCATTTCAACCCAATGCGCATTCACAAAAACAAAATGTCCAGCATCAATCAGATAATCGATAAAGGATTGGACTAGTTTATTGATTTTTAAATTAATTAAGACCTTTAATATTTTCATCACTATTACCCTGATTGAAATTTGAAGAAAAAACATGAAAAAATCCATGTCTTTTCTCCAAAAAATTGACTCTTCGATTTAATTGGGGGGATATTATTTACAGGTATTTTCGAGCGCTCAATTAAATCAATACCCAGTCAAGAAAACTCTATACGTTCTGCATTAGCTTGATTTCTTAAACAAAGACATAAAATTTTCTTTCATGTCTTCGTTCAAACAAAGCTCCATTTTGGTCCATCCAAATTATTTTTTAGCAACAACTACAGGGGCCATCCCTTTCTCATTGTATTGAATGCTTTCTATTGTAAAACCAGCAGCCTGAAGTTGAATTTTCATGTTCTCTTCCGTGCAAAAATTCAAATAATTAATTTGGACAATATCACCGAAAATCGCTCGTTCTTTGAGAAAATTCTCAGGGGAGATCAGAGACTCAACATTCTGTGGTGGTGGAGGAATAAAACTAATCACTAACGTTCCCTCAGGTTTCAATGCTTTATAAAAGCTTTGATATAATGCAACTAATCTCTTTTCACAAGATTCATACATATTTAATCCATTACTTGTAAGCAGATCAAACTCCGACTCAATCGCTAAATCCCATGCATCTTTTTGCATCAAAGTAATTTGTTCATTGGAAAAACCTTGTTCATGCGCATTTTGACGCGCAAAATTTAAAGATTCGGAATCCGCATCAATACCCACAAGATGGATATTGTGATAAGAAGAATAATCAAGAAATAACAAATCATCCATTAAACCACTAGGAATAGAAGCTAAGGTCATATTAGATTTTAGTCTTTTTCTAATTTCTTCCTGAAATGTATAAAAACGCTCACGCGCCATCACATAAAGCGACTTGTTTAACAACCATGACTCTAACTCTATTGCTTGTTCCTGATCCGGGTTATTACGAAAAATGTAGGAAGTCCAATATCCATTGAGTCCGCGATTATGCAACAAAAATCGTCCTAAACTAAAAGACGCCAATTCATTTAACAATTCTAATGTTTCATGCAGCGGCAAAAATAAATGATCACTTTTTTCCAGACGACTCTTGGTAGAAGCTACTAGTTGCTTGGTAGTTTCATCATAAGGAACATGACTTACTGTTTGATGGGAAATAGCGACACTCATTTTTAATCCTTTATTAAATTAAAGCTAAATTGTTAAAACTCTTTTTTACTGAAACATGATCTAAAATACCCGTTTTTTGTAATACCTGAATGACATTTTTCACTATGGGCAATTCTGGAGTAATTTCAAACCCGTGATACAATTGATTCACAAGCTTTGCGGCTTTTTCTTCATTTCCAAAAAGAGAATTAAGTAACTCCAAATTGAATTGTTTATCTGAGTTGATATGCAAATAGAGTTTAACAAAGGAAGCCAAATGCTCCCCGATACACTCCTGATAATCCTGAGGAAGATTTGCCCAGGTATATGCCAACAAATCATAAAAATAACCATAATGTCGCGATTCATCATTCATATGGTCATTAACGTAAAATTTAATAGAAGGATGTACACTAGGACTATTAAAAAATTCGACCAATTCACGAACTAAAGTCGTTTCAAAAATACATACAGCTAATATTTCAAAAATAGCATGGTATTTGCAAGGCAAACTATTTTTAATTTGGAGTACTGCATTATAAGAATCAGAGATTGGATAATTCAATTTTCTTCGCGTTGGAAATTGTCTATCCAGTTGCATCATCATGTTTTTTGCGACATAGACATGATAATACTCATCAATCAAAACTGTATAAGCATTGAGTTTTGTGTCTTCACTATAAATTACTGGCAATGATTCATAAATGATAAGATGACACGCGTTATTGATCAGTTTGACTTCAAGATGAATAATGTCATTTAAATATTTGAAAAATGACTGAAGAAGTATTTCTTTTTTGATTGATTCACCTAATGCTTGAACTTCTTCATTGAGTAAAATGGGCTGCTTGTCACTGGGGAAAAAATAACCTTCAAGACTAAAATCTATATACTTCTCTGGGCGTGAACGAACCGAACTTCGCGAATCCCACTTTTGTTGATAAACAGTAAACTCAGTATCCTTTATTTCACTAATTACACTGGACATCGGCTTCATCATCCTTAACTTGGAATAGAAGAGACTCCAGCTCTTTATTGAGTAACTCCGTTTATTTTCTGATTCCTGATCTAAAGCGCAAAAACTACCATTTCAATAAATAATTGTCAAAGAATTTTTCTTAAAATATGAACAAATATTCAACCAAAACTACAACCTTCACTTAGTTTCTCCATTCCGACTTAAACTCCCTCATTAACTATTGCGTCTACCACAATGTATTTGGAATAATGCTCTTGGATATTAAACATTCTCTCGGCACAGGAAGAACTATGATGTATAAAAAATCAGAGAAATGCGCATGTGACACCCATTTATCGAGGACTGATCAAAACTGCGACTATTTAGCAGAAGCACTTGATCTTGCTTACAATTCAAGAAAAAAACCTCGAAGAAAATTCGCTAAGATATCGTCCCTCATCAATACTTTCTGCATCCTTTTTGCTGCAGGAAATTCTTCTGCCTGGGCTCATGGTGGAGGGGGTTTTCATGGACAAGGTGGTGGATTTGAATGGGGTAGCTACTCTCGTGAATCTGCAGGGATGTATCACCACAATAACAGTTATCCTGCCTGGGGATCTTCAGGAGGCTATCGGGAAGGTGGATACTATCATGGTTCACTAGGCTCCTCT
The DNA here is from genome assembly GCF_900452415.1 of Legionella cincinnatiensis. Lineage (NCBI taxonomy): Bacteria > Pseudomonadati > Pseudomonadota > Gammaproteobacteria > Legionellales > Legionellaceae > Legionella > Legionella cincinnatiensis. The sequence continues at coordinate 3,409,760 of NZ_UGNX01000001.1, forward strand.
TATGGGACCATGCATCCATTCCAAGAACATCACCCACAAACCATTCGTCCTTTTAATCAAGCATCAACCGGAATAGGTCATATTGATGGCTTTCATCATGGCGGGTACGCTAACAAAGAGTTTGCTGGCAATGCAAATTGGATAAACCACAACAATTGGCATGGCAATTATTGGCATGGCAACTATTGGCATGGTAGCTATTGGGCTGGAGAAGCCTATTGGGGACCAGGACCTTATTGGGGTTGGGGGAATAGCTTTTTCTATGGCGCATTATTTGGAGCAACATTTACAACAGCATTCTTTTTACCGCCTGTTTATGTAGACTATTATTATTCTGTTCCATTATATTATTACCCTGGACCTTATAATTATACTATCCTCGTTAGCAACTACTCAGCCGTACCTGCGCCTCCGTTACGACCTGCACCACAAAAAGTGGAAACTTGGGTTCCAGCCAAAAATGGCTATATTCCAGTGAATGCAGTGCTCAATAACATTGTCAATAAAAAAGCAACTTATTATTGTCGTGTTAAGTTCCATGGAAACATATCTTATGGAGTTCTGATTCCGAATGACGGTTGTTATGTGGAAGAACCTTCAGTAACCATGAGATTTTCAAAATATGATATTCTGGTTTCTTCGATCGTGGGTTAAGAAGAAAATTGTAAGTGCTTGTGTAAGTGTTTAAAATTTAGTCACCATCGCTTTCGCGGCGTTATTGCGGAGGGTGACGCGCCCCTAAACGTCACCTTCCGTGAAAACGGAAGGTCTAGAAAATAACAAATCGTACTGCTTACGCAGAGGGGGAGCGCTCTTAAAACGCCGTGATTGATACAGCCACTTGATCTTGATTAATTTCCAGCAAAAGAACACTTCGCGGTTTTTAACAATAATTGAGATAACTTGATGTATCCTTTTCTTTTTAAATGAGAAAAGCTATCTACGATATCTTCTTGATCAAGAATATCATCCATTTCCAAAAGCAATACATTGGGCTTTTCTTTCGCAATATTTCTCATAATCTTATTAAGCAATTCAGTGCGTTTAACAATTCTCTCGTTTTGTTCTTGGGTCATTAATGGCAATGGTATTTTTTCAGGAGGATTAATAAATAACAGTTTTACATGTTCTGGAAAAAGACCAATATACCAAAGTACGTTATTTTCAAATTGCTTTTCAGAAACATAGCCACGGTAATTTTTAAATACAAAATAAAAAATGAACTGATAGAGAATTTTTCGCCAACGGTCTCCGAACCAATCCAATGTAGCATTAACAATTTTTTCAATTCGTGGCCACGGAGAAAAACGATTATCAAGATTAAATCGTTTAATATCACGCATCCCATTAATCATCATTGTTTTAATATGTTCTCCCAGCACTTGATTGTCCTGCTTGATCGTTTTCAAACTTTTCCAGAAAATATAACTGGATGTGACAGGGATTTTTTTGCTTTGGATCTTATAGTTCCCACTGTAATAATCGCTTTCAAGAAAATTAACGATCATATGGTACTCATTACTTTCTATGGCTTTTCGTGTTTTATCAAAACGTGTATCTTGCTTGCCCTCTAAATTTTCTCGTAAAAAATGTAAATTTGCATATTCAAAGAATGAGAATATTTCCTCATCTACGTGATAGTGTTCACTGAGAAGAAACGAAACGGCATTGGCAAGACATGGACCTCTGACTAAAACTTTTTTACTATTGGGAGTCGATTTTTTTTCGTCACTTTCTTGTTGCAAATTAATTGCAATAAAGTCCAGATTTATATCCACATTTTTTAGTTTAGAAATATTAAATGAAGGTTTTAATTCGGGATACATTGCTTTTAACCATTGATACATCCTTGCTTCAACGCACATTCCTAGAATACGACATGAAAACACATAGTGAAATAAGGTATTATTTAAAATACAAACATACCCTACAACTCCATAATCTCCGTACTTATCTTCCACCCGGATTTTAAAATTGCTCCCATTTTTTAATTCAAATAAAGTAAATAAATACTCATACTTAATTCGTGATCGCGTATAATTCATCTGATTTGAACGGTTCACAAGCTCTATCACGCGTTCAATCTCATGATCATTGATGTCTAAAGGGATAAGCTGAATTTTGATATTGCATTCTTTCAAGAATGCGTGTTCATCATTATTTTTTTCAAGAAATGTTATTTTATTTTTCTCTTTCCTTTCTAGAATTTTATAATGTGCTAAGCGCTCGCGATTACTGTCATTTTTCCCCCAATTACTTACATCTTCCTGCATAAATTGGTCGGCTAATTTAACTGCAATATTGGGGTTGTGAAAAAGGACCTCTCTTAGAACAAATTCATTATCATCTACAAATAATACATTTTGTTCACGAAGTTGTGCTTGTTCTATAATTTTTTTTATTCGCAATCCTTTATCTTCAAAAGATATTTTAGGAAAAATAAAGAATTCATAGATGCCTAACTGTTTGAGCATCTTTTCGGCTTTTCTTACATCGTTTTTGGAGCAAATAGAATGAACAATACCTCTATTTAACAAATATTCAATTCTTGCAATCACATCTTGGTTTAAGATTACATCATCTTGATCTGCTAGTGTTCCTTTCCACAAGGTATCGTCTAAATCCCAGATGATTAATTTAATTTCATTCACAATAACTCATATTTAATAAAATGATGGATAAAAATTTTTATACTAGGGTCTGTTGACAATTCGTCTTCCAAGACCCGACGTCCTGCGGCTTATCTGCGGGATCCAGTAATCTTGATGAAGTTTATTGCTCAAATACAGATCTTTCTGGATCCCGCAGATAAGCCGCAGGACGTCGAGAACTGAATTGCCAACAAACCCTAGAATGGGTAACTCTTTCTTTAATACAAAACTAGAAACTTCAAGTCAATATATCCCTGATTTCTAGCGAGCCGCATTTTGTATCACATTTAAAAATGGAATGCAAAATTGCTTACATATTATTGGCTTATATTATTTGCATCAAAAGTATTTTAGTAGTAATTTTGTGATTGATATGCATGAGCTCTACCACAAGGCTAATTTTTCTATCATGAGAGAATGCGAAATGTTTCGTTTGTAACATATTCATAAAGTTGCAATTTTTTTAGCTAATATTATTAATAAGAATGAATTATAGCAGTAAGCAAGGTAATCTCTTAAGAGAGAAAAACCAGGAGGCTTAAATGAACATAGTCGATATGAAAACATTTCTTGCTGTTGTTGAATATCATTCAACATCCTTAGCATCAAAACACATGTATGCCTCTCAGCCTACTATAAGCAGGCGTATTAAAAAATTAGAGCAGGAGTTAGGGAGTCAGCTCTTTGTAAATACTACCTATGGAGTGGAGTTGACTCAGAAAGGAAAGGCTTTTCTTCCCTATATTCGCCAAATACTTGGTATTTATAATGAAATGATGAAAGCGGAGCATAATGATCGCAAAAGCCGGCCTAAATTAACGATTAATGTAGGACTTAATCCTTATGTTTCTCTCTCCGTATTTGCCGAATTTATCAATTATATGCTTGCACTGAAAACAAATTATTTTATTATTAATAAAATAATTCCGGGCAAAGATCTGAATACAAGTCTGTCAGGTGGAAATTATGACCTTTTCATTTTACCTTATACAGGAAATTGTCCTGCGAATATAACTTCTATACCTCTATGGAAAGAAAGGGTTTTACCTGTTGTATCTATTACTCATCCTCTAGCGAAACGTAACACTCCTATTTCGATAACTGAATTGGCAGAATACGATGCGGTCTTAACAACGAATGACAGTATATTGCGCCAAAAATTTAACGTGTTGGTCGCACAAAAAGGTATTTCACCTAAAATTATCGCTGAGGTAAATACGGTATATAATTGTATCCAGACAGTCGAACATGGGCAGAGTTGGTGTTTGATTTATGAAAGATTACTTGATGATAAATTAGCTGTAGTTGAACTCAGCGATTTTACTATAGATATTGAGTTTCATGCTTTTTATTTAAAAAAACGCAGCGAAGAACGCCTGATTTGGGAGTTTGTTGAATATCTTCGACAATGGCTCAGCCAATCATCGGATCTCAGTGACCTTCTTATCAAAACAAAAAGTTTATCTATTCAAGGTCAGGATCATAGTAATAAATAGCTTAATCATCAAAAAGGATCTTGAAAACGATTGAATTTAAAAAGGTGCAACAAACCTCTTACTCTGAGTGGGTTACGAACAGAATGGAATCATAACTCAACTCAGGAAGATAATATTCATAAATTTAAAAATAGCAGCAATGCTTTTTGCACATGCAGCCTGTTTTCACTTTGAGTAAAGATTATTGACGCAGGACTGTCTGGCAAAGTTTCAGAAACTTCTTTTCCTCGCTCCATGGGCATACAATGCATAAATACTGCTTCTGACTTCGCATAAGACATTAAAGATTCATTGACCTGGAATCCTTGAAATACTTGACTATTATCCAGTGCTTCAAAGCCCATACTGGCCCATACATCAGTATATACTGCATCAGCATTTTTAACGGCCATTTCAGGTTTTGAAAAACTATAAATCATGCCGTTTTTAATACTATGTGCTTGTTCTATAATTGCACTATTAGGTTGGCGAGATTCAGGGCAACAATAATTAATTGTTATCCCTAATTGAGGTGCAAGCAACATCAAACTATGAAGAATATTATTCCCATCCCCAACATAAGCAACAGTAAGACCATCAAGTGAACCAAAATGCTCCCAGAGACTTAATAAATCAGCGAGAATCTGACATGGATGATGTAAAGCTGAAAGACCATTGATTACAGGTACTTTTGCATGAACAGCCATTTCTTGCAAAATCTCATCAGCATGAGTTCTCATCATAATAAAATCAGTATAACCATTTAGAACTCTTGCCATATCTGCTGGAGTTTCTTGTTTTCTGGTATTACCTAAACTTTCAATAGCAATTCCTCCCATACTTTGAATCGCCATTGCAAAACTTAATCGGGTTCTAAAAGAGGGTTTTTCAAAAATCATGGCCAGGCTTTTACTGGCTAAAGCCTGGCAATAAAAGGAAGGAGTTTGTTTCAGTGCTTTGGCCTTCTCTAAAATACGTTTCAATTCTTCTGTGCTTAATTCTGTTCCAGTAAGGAAATGCTTGATTTTTTTCATAGATGATGCATCACCTACTCCAGTGGGATCGGTGGTAAATGTGTGTTGGGCCCCTACTTCAAGATCAAAAATCGCCTGTTGTAAATTAATCACGAAAGTATTGGTTGTTACTTCGCTAATAGTTTGCGAATGATTGTCTTCTACTATAGTGTGATTCACTGGAATAGTAAGGGACATTTTAACCTCCTCGATTAAATCAGTAAATAAACATTGTTTCTATGGTCTTAGGCTATAACGATTTTTTTAATTCATTCGTTATGAATCCTTTAACCAGATAGTTTCTAGTTTTTGGATTGAGCCATCTGCTTTAAGTTTTTGTAGCGCTTTATTAATCTTTGTTGTTAGTGGAGAACCTTTTTTGACCGCCAAAGCGTAGCCATAATCTGCTTTAGCAATTAAGGAATAAGATAATTCTGTATACTTTTTGCTAAAGATCTTACCCTGAACCCCATCCATTAAAACAACATCGACACGACCTGAAATTAATGATTCAATCGCCTGATTGTTATTATCCAATACTGTAGTTTCAACCTGAGGAAAAGTTTCTCGCAACCAGATCTCCATAATACTGCCCAGTTGGACCGCTACTTTTTTTCCTTTAAGTTGGTTTTGAGTTATGACTGGTTGATTTGAACGATACACAGAAGCTATACCATCAAAATAATAAGGTTCAGAAAAGTCAAAATTGTTTTTTCTAGCTTCGGTAATAGTGATTGTAGCTATAGCAATATCATCTTGACCAGAGCTTATTGCAGGTAGAACCGTACTAAATTGCATGTTATCAAAAACAGCCTCTTTCCCAAGTTCTTTAGCAATAAGTTTTGCCAAATCAATGTCGAAACCTTTAATTTCTCCATGTTCACTATATTCAAAAGGTGGATATACTGCTGATGTAACAAAATGCAGATATTTTTCTTTTTTATTTGAACTACATGAAGATAAAAAAAATATAAACAGGAGCAATGCTAAATTAACAAACTTACCCATATGAATACCAATCCAAAATTTATTCATTTTATGAATATAAATTATTTGATTTTTATTGTCAATAAAATGAATATAATTTCAATTTATTGATTGAGCTTTCAATAGCAAATCAGATAATCTCTTGCGCTTGATGTTCAATATTGACAATAAAAATATAAATTTTGTTAATTTTGAAATAAACATTTGCATTCCACTCAAATTTTAGATTAATCTAAAGGAGACTCATACGGAAAAGGAGATTGCTATGACCAAGAAAGCTGCAAATACTCGCCAAAAAAATGGAGCTCATACAACAAACCACCCTTACTCCAATAAGGACCATCAACTTTTTTTTAATCAACACTCCTCCCATTCATCAGGAATAAAGAAAACAAGAAAAACAAAAAAAGAACAACATCCCACCCAAGAAATAAAATTGGAAACACCTACTGAACTTTTATTAGCTGGTATTTTAGAAGAGTTAAAAACTCAGAATATGATTGAACTCGTAAAACTACAGGCTCAGCAACAACAAGAGCAAGAGGAATTAGAAGCTGCTGAAAAAATGAAAGAAGAAGATAATGCTCGCTTCGAAGAAATCCGAAATTCAATGTATATTTGATTGAACCAGGAAAAAACAGATGGGTTCATAGTAAACATAGTAGAACCCATCTGCTTAATATCCCTTTCTTCTAAACCAATTAATAGAGAATCTGTTAGTTGGTTTGCAGATGCTAAAGCAAGGCAATTTCAGGGTTCCCGCTGCAAAATGAGCTACTCACCAAACTCAGGATAAACGTTCAATCAAAGCAATATATCTGGGATCTTTTTGCATTTTTTCTACGGTACGTTGATAAACATGAATATCTTCTGTTGGCACAGGTATTTTTTCAGCATATTCAAATAAAAGCTCTGCCAACTGATTTGTAAAATTTTGGTAGTTAAACTTCATTACTTCATAATGCAATTGTATCTAATAATAACAATTTCCTGTAACAGAATTTCTTATTACTTGGCAATTGCAGCAAATGCTGACGCCTTATCTCATAACAATCATTAAATCAATTGAATATGAAGATACGGAAAATTATTTTTCTTGAACGATTTTTCTAGACAGGCGGATAGATTTTGTTTTTAATGTCAGACTCAATTCAGGATGAGAAAAATATGTATTTTACAAGGATCTTTTTTTTAATTGTATTTTTATTTATTGGTACAATACGAGAAACCCAAGCAGAAGAAACGGATCAATTTACCCTTCCCCCCAATGAATTACAGGATATTGGCCCAATTACAAGTAGCAGACTTTACGACGTTATTAAACAAGTTATCGCTCAAACTAACTCAGAAATTCAAATGCTTCTACCAAGAGCTCAGCGTAGTCGGCATGCAGCATCTCAATTGGCATTGCGCCAGAATGGAACCTATCTCGCAGATTTAGTCTACAAGCATACTGGTCCAGGTTTTCCACGTTGGTTACGCCGTATTCCTAAAGAATCAAAACCCATATTCTATAAAGAAGCCCTACCCTGGAAAACTGTTTATTGGCTCGTTTTTTCCCAGTCTCCTTTATTTGTAATTGGGCTTGCGCCGACGATTAATATGTATGGTTATTATTTCGGTACTGACAAGCTAGGTCATTTTTTCATGATGGGCCATACCTACTACAAAATTTATATGTATTACCTGGACCATGGAAAATCTGCCCAAAAAGCTCATGCAGCTGTTGTTTTATATGGCCAAATCCTTGAACAAACTTATCTTGGGACCTTGATCAACGGTGTTTATTCCAATGCAGACTTAGCAGGAAATTACGCGGGCTGGAAATTTTATATGAATCTAGCACAAAGCGTGAAAATTGGGGAGCGTACTCTTCCCCCCATTTTAGTTTTAAATGAAGGTCAATGGGAATTTTCCAAACATGTCAACAGAGAAACCCTGCTTAAGCCTTATCTCTCAGATAATTTAAATGAAGCCTTCAATCCTTGTCGTTACTCTTTTATGCGAGGCCAAATCCGTAGACAGGTAAAAAAACGATGTGACGATTGGATAAAACGTCAGGGGCTCACACAACAAATTGTTCAAGCAAAACTTGAAGAAACCAGCCGTTGGCATGGAGAAAACTATGGCCACTGGCTTCCTGTGGACAATGCCGTAACACTCGATGCTTGCTTTGGAGGTCAATAAAAATCAAAAAGTAACATAAAAAACATAAAACAGTCTGTTGACAATTGATTCCTTCAGAGATAGGAACGAATTGTCAGCAAAGCCTAGTTGAGTTCGTGACGAACAAGATAATGTATTGAAGATGACGGATTTTTAATTTGTCTTGTGAAGAACAGTAGTGATCACTACGATGAACAAAAAATTCGGCAACTTCAATTCCCTTGGTTTGCATAGCACTCCACTGTCTTTTCTAAATTAAGAAGACTCACAAAATTTTCGATGGAAAGCTTCTTAGTTCGTGAGATTAATTTTCAGGAGAAATACTGTATGCTAAAGAAAGATGCCCAGTTTATTAGGAATGAATTAGAACTTAATCGTTTGTACGCTTTAAAAGAACGATCCAATGCTGAAAATTATCAAATTATTTCCTTTTGTGTCATGAATATTAGAGCTTTGGAAGAGTATCCTTTAATAAATTGTGATGATGACATGCAACTTGAATTATTAACGCTACGTGGTGATTATTATTTATCACTATTTAAGGCATTAAGTGAAATTAAAAATCCTACTGAAAAAGATATATCTGATCGCTTAAGATATAGAGAAATTGCATATGAATATCATCCTGAAGACGTAAAAAAAATAGAGCAGGAATTTCAATTACAAGAAGCAAAATTAAATTTAGATGAAGATTTTTCACTTGCTCTATATTTAAATGAATTAGAGAAAAAAGGAGTGCTTAAAGAAGAATTAGAACAAAAAGAAACACCTCTCGAAGAGCAAGAACAAAATGAAAGTCTCATAGAGAAACCAGAACATAATGAGAAACATAGCCCCCAAGAACTAAAACAAAATGAGAGCCTATTAGAAAAACCAGAACAAAGTAAAAAGCATCTCCAAGAACTAGAGCAAAATGAGGATCTAGAAGAATTAGAACACAATGAAGAGTTTGTTCTCATAGAGAGCTCCCAAGAAAAAGCAGTGCCCTCAAAAAAAGTTTCTCCTTTGATACAAGAAGATGTAAAGAAGAAATATCATAATTCTTTATTTGATTGGGCAAAGAATACACCCCCAGAAGTTTTAGAGCGGTATATTAATAAGATAATTGATAAAAAATATACTCCTTTGGTGTCTACTCTTTCATTTCGCCAACGAACAGAACCCGTTAAAGAATATTTAAGAAGAAGTAAAAATGAAAGTGGTGATAATCGACTAGCATATATTTTAAGCTCAGGCTCTCAAGAGGATGGCGCCTTAAATCAACTACTCGTAAAAGACCTTACCCCTTTAATGTTGCGCAAGCATTTTATCCCTGATATTAACCTTGCGATTCAAGATAAAAGCTTTGCACAAAACATAGTAGATATTACTCGGGATGTAGTGTTATTTGCAAAGAAAGATAAACAATTTACTCATCCATTTAGTAATGTGGGTATCTCATTAGTCTATAGAGCTATTTATGATTGGGTGGATAGTTTAACGGAAAAATCATTTCAAAGTCTGGTTAAGTCTGCATTAAAACAATATGAAGGAAAAACATGGGGGAGCTATTGGGGCTCATCAAGACGTATAGTGATTGAGGATTATCTTAAAGAAAATTGTAATTCTAAAGCATTAGCTATGATTTTTATGAATAATATCGAAATGTCCACCTTAAGCGAGTGTTTATTTACTAAAATTGTTGAAACAATTAAAAAAGAAATTATAAGTGGTGAGTATCCTAAAATGAAACAAGATTTAAAATACAAATTAGTTGCAGATTTTAATTTAAAAGAGCATAAAGATTTTTATCTGGCAAATCTGCGTATGCATCATGAAACCATTGCGGCTGCAGCAAAGAATTCTCCTAGTGTCACGCTGAATAATGTAGGTTAAAGCAAGACAGGAAGAGTACGTACCAAGGACACCCAGAGTTTTAATTATAATACTTTTGTACATGACAAATTTTTTGTCATGTACGTAGCTATACTTCTATCCCCTCCTGAGGGTTGTGCTATAATCGAGTTCTTGAGCGTTATATCCTAGATTCAGGACAGTCTAAAATATGTTATTTTTGAGGATTTAATTATGTTTGACAAAATAGACGCAACAGGAAGCTATATAGAATTTCCAGGGGTAACGATTATTGCCCCAACCCTCAAAACGTCTCAAGAAAATGATTTCTTACATAGAATACATCAATCTCTGACAAGCTCAACATTACTAACTCAGTATTATACTCCATTACCCGATGAGAGTTATCACATGACTACCTGTAATCTCTATACCAAAAATGAGCATAATCTGGATTGGTTTAAATTTATCACGGATAAGCTTGAATTTTTCCAAAATATCTTTATGCAACTTAAGACCCATGAATTTACACCAGAAGCCTCAATTGAAGCTGTTCAATTCGGAAGAGCATTACAATTACGTTTATCATTACCAGAAAATCAAAAAAAAATGATCCAAGAATTTGCTCAAACATTTGGCATTGAAGATCGGACTCCCTCTTTTTTTCACATTACCTTAGCTTATGGTTATAAAGACATTAGTGATGAAAAAGTACATCAAGAGATTACCGCAGCGCTTGAAGAAATAATTGCCCCATATATAAATCAGAAAATAAAGCTCGATGTGCCAACGCTATGTTATTTTGAATCTATGAAAGCATTCATTCCGTGGGATGGAAGAACCTATCCATTTAACGAGAATCAGGGTATCAAAAAAGCAACAAGGTTCTTTGATACTGGTGAAACTCCATCGTCCACAATCACGTCTGAAAGCTCTTCTACTTGTAGTTCAAAATTATTAAGGTAGCTTTTTCATCACCGAAAGAAACAGCTCTGAATTTAAAAAGAACTGTAACCAAGCATAAAGATGTTTATATTCACTTTGTTCAAACCATTGTTGATCTACCATATAAAATTGCCTGATGAATGGAAATAAAGCGACATCAGTGCAACAAATATGATCTGCTAAAAGAAATTGGTGATTTATTAATAATAAATTTAATTTAGAAAAATACTCTTTAGCTTCATTTCTGTAATAGTGAGGATCATAATTATTGCAATGTTGTGAATATTTATAATTATCTAAAATAGGTTTGAACCTTACATCATTAAAATAAATTAATTCATCACTCTTATCTTTTAATTCAGTACATAACCATCCATCAGGATCATACTGGGTTAAGGCCCAACTCATAATATCAAGACTTTCATCAATGACACGACCATCTTCTAAAATTAATACAGGGACCGTTCCTTTTGGCGAGGCTAAAAGCATTTCCTGAGGTTTTTGCTTCAGTATAACCTCTCGTTGCACTACTTTAATTTGGGAGTATGCAAGCGCCATTCTTGCTCTAATGGCATACGGACAACGTCTAAAAGTATAAAGTATTGGATAATCCACTGGATTCAAATTAGGAATCATAGTAAATGATATTTTAACCATAAAATAAAGTTGAGTTCGATAAAAAACTCACTTTATTTTTTATATTGAACTGACGCCCAATAGAAAACAAATGTTTTGGAATTGAAAATCTATAATGAAAACTCTAAATACACACGTATCCCCTTTTAGTTAAGCTAAGTTTTTCTTAACAATTGTGTTGCATAATTATCCCTCATTTATTTTTTAGGACTAAATATGTTTGCAAAAAAAGATAGTAGTTTGAGAGCAAAGACAGAGAATCTTTGGGATAATATATGCGTCTATAGAAAAGACTCCGCCAAACAAATTAGTAAAAGTTATGGACATAATTTGACGGAAATTATTAATAATTTACAATCTTTTTCTGGAGTAAAATCTTATAGCGGTCATCAAAGTGGTAGAAAAGGAGATGGAGAAAATAAGTCAGCAATGAAAGTTCTGGATAATGCTATTCTTCATCTGAAAAATTGCCTCGCTAATACAGATGAAGCTGGATATTCAATGAGATAATAAACAGTCACGCAAATTCGATATAAAAAATAAGTTAATTTTTTATATCGAACTGTTTTATGTAGAACTTGATCCCGTCACCTCTTCACCTTCGCTAGAAACAAGCTTTATGAGATAAAGTTCGTTTAAGAAAATTACTTAGGTTTAGAAACAACCAAGCCAAAACGTTGATCATAAGCCTCCTGAGAATCTTCTGATAAATCACGAACCTTACTTAATACATCTTTAGGCAACTGTTTAAAAAAGCCTATATCTTTTCCAAAAGCCCCTTCATGACGAATTTTATCAACCATCATTTTATGATTTACCTGAGAAGCTAACCTATTTTCTTCAAACAAAGGAAGGGAATATGTTTTAGTAGGAATTTGAGCGACTCGTTGTATATCACGAGCTGGTGTGTCTTGCTTTAAAAGAACTGAATCAGCTAATTCAGTTTCAGTTAATGCGATTGCATAAGGTCCAACAAAGAATGAATCGCCATGAATTACATTACTACCAATTTTCATAGTATAACCAAATGGTATTTCAAAAGCGGCAAAATCAAATGCCCCATCCTCACGCTCAACTCCCAATATCAATGCACCACTACACTCAGGAGAGAGTGGTGTAAAAACATGAGGAAAGGGATGAGTTTCTACAAATAATCCACCGCCCCCTCTTTGATTCATCACATAGTCTTGAATATAATCTGCGTCCCATTGATATTCCACTAAATAAAGATTTTCTAAAGATTTGTCCGTTACAGCATCGAGAGTAAATGATTTTTCTAGGGGAATAAGCTCCGCACCGTATTTAGCTAAAAATGCTGCAGGCACAGCCAGTGCATTCATTTTAGGAATATTCATCACTTTAATGTCAGGTGGGATGGTCAATACTCCCAAACTGCCAAAAACACTGGCATTACGCCCGCTTAGGCCTTGCTCCTGGTTTTTATTTTTCCAAGTAGCCTTAATGGTTAACTCTTGTGGAGGAGTTATCTGAATCGAACCTGTAGAAGAAGGTAAATCAGTTTCACTTATTCCAGTCGCATCCAACATATTGATTTCTGTACCTGCTTTAAGAATAGCATGAGCTTTTGCAGCTTTCATTAGCGGTTTGCTTCCTGGAATATCTGGGTTTCGTCGATCGACCATAGTAGACTGCAAACCATGTAAATGCTCTCTTACTACTTCAGAGGATAATTTACTTTTCATACATAAGGCACAAGTACAGATATCCGCATTTTTTGAGGAGATAGAATTAGACGTGTATTTATTTTTACCTTTCTTTTCGAAGTGTTCTCTCATAATATTCATACTCACTTTAATGTAAAATATTTAATCTTTTTGATTAAAAAAAATCATGAAGATAAATTATATGCTAAAAAAATTAACTAATTATTAAGTAAAATTGAATAAGATAGAGTTCATTCATTCCAATATGTTTAAAAAATAGACTATTATCGAGCTACTCAGGCAAACTGTAATTGATTATTTTTAGATCTAAAGTAAAAATTATTTCTTAAGCTCTGACTGTCTAGGAAATCACTATAAAATTTGTTTCATAATTTTCTACTAACATAAAGTGATTGGCGGGTACATCAAACCATTCGGAATTAAATGCCGATAACCGCTCTGAAGCAACCAGAGCCATAGGGTAATTTTTAATTTTTTTTAACCCCGGACGTTGAGCATGACGTATTAATGAACTCTCAGTAAGATAATGAAGGCTATCTGGTTTGTGACGTTTTGAATTACAATAGCGAGAAACAAGCATGCTCTTACCATTAGTTAAACAAACATTAAAATAAGATGGTCCTGCATTACTACTATATTGTTTGCTTAAACCATTAATTATTTTTAGGGTTTCCATAAATACAGCCGCTACTTCCTTTATTTGAGAGAGATCCCTATTCTTAGCTAATTGCAAAAACAGAGCAAAAAGATGTTCAGAGTCCGTTTCTCCTTGTATCCAATGATAAATATCATCATCTAATAGATGGCGCAGATGTCGTTTGAGCAAAATAAAATCATGTATAGTCCCATTATGCATGAACATCCACTCCCCATGAACAAATGGGTGACAATTATAAGTTGTTACTCCACCTGCACTTGCAGACCTAACGTGCGCAAAAAAACATGGGGATTCAATTTTACGGCATAGGTTAAGGAGGTTTCTATCATTCCATGCTGGAGATATTGAGGTAAAAAGCCCCGGGGTTTTTCCCAAGTGAGGAACATACCACCCCAGCCCAAAACCATCACCATTAGTTCTAACATGAGACTCCTTGGCATGTAAACTTTGCATAATCAGTGAATTTGAGGGTTTCACTAAGACATCTTCCAGCAGCAATTTATGTCCCATGTATGCTACCAAACGACACATACTTTATCCTTGATAAATAGAAATATTCATATCTAAATTATAGAGGCTAATCCTTTAAAAAAATATGTACCACCTTAGCAACGGAAAAACATTGTTATTTAATATTGGCAGACAACACCTCCTGACAATATCAAATAACAATATTATAAGATTTAAAATTGACAAATAGACAGAACAAATTATCCTCATAGTGAGCAATGAATAATTCATATTATTTCCATTTGCACTCTAAATACCAAAAATGAAGTTTGGTATTCCAATAAAAAGGAATTTAAATATGCTAAAAAGCGTCCTCAACACTGCAAAAGCACAACAACCAATCGCAACTACAGGTATGTTCGCTCATACCTACTATTGGCTAACGTCCCCCTCAGGAGACCAAACATATCAGAATCCTTCCTATAAGAAGGATCAAAATCCAGATGGAGAAACCGCAGTTTACTTTATTCATGGTACAGCCGATCAATCCTCAGCATTTCAACTTGTTGCAGATCGTTTGATTCGCGCTGGACTTCCTAATGAAATTTCCACCTTAAATCTGCTTTCTTTTGATCAACGGTATCAGGGAAAAAGTATTGTATTTTTTGCAGAGCAACTCAGGGAGAAAATAAAGGCAAACCAGCATAAACGAGTCATTTTGATTGCTCATTCCCGAGGAGGATTGGTTGCTTCTTATTTTGCAGAATTTTTGGCGCAACAAGCCGGCATTGAAGTACCTCTCATCATGACAGTGGGTACGCCATTTAATGGCTCTTATCTTGCGATAAAACCATTGTCTTGGTTTTCCGATTCAATAAGGGAAATGGAAATTGACAGTAATTTTCTGATCCAATTAAAGAAAAAAATAATAGATAATTCATTAAGTAACTATCATTTTTTCATCGCGACGGAAGATGCTATTGTGCCTGGAGAATCCGGATTTATTCAGGAATATGTTAAAAAGCATCCAAATTCGTTAACCATTTTAGATAGACACGGTCATCTCTCTGTGATGTCTTCTCATCGATTGGTGGCTCATATTGCGGCGTTGATCCGCAAGCATTTTCATTCTCTGATCAATTCAGAAATAATCGTTTCCAAATTAGCAGAATACACTTTAATTGAAAATTACTCTCCCTAACAGTACCTGTTGACAATTTACTCTAAGTTGCCTATTTTATGCGCTGATTCTAAGTCACTAGATTAAAAAATTTTGAGGAAAATCTAAGGTAAGCATGAGCTGCATGAAAATGCCCTCGATACATGCCAAAAATGGTTATGGATATTAAAAACTTAAGTGATTTTTTAACAATTTATTATTACATTGGCGACTAAAATAAAACCTTAGTGTATAATCGTTGTTCTTTTGTCTTAATGAGATAACTTATTTCGAGTTATCCAAAAATGGAGAGAGATATGCCCGAGTTTTTCAAAAAGTCAAAAACACCTAATCCTAAAAAGAATTTTTTCCAAAATTATTCGGATCATCTTAATTATCTAGAACAGGAAATTAAAGAAGCCTGGGAAAAAATGCAAAAAACAAAGACGCTGGAAGAGCAATTAAATTTAATTAGTGATGAAGCTTTAAAACGCTTAAACATCTTTGAAAGACTACGCGATGGCCATGATTATATGGATGAAGTTGTTGGGGCAACTGCACTACCTGCAATGGGAATGATTCTTTCTATTGCCTCATTGGCCGCTGCAGCATGGGAAGGTGCTCACGCATTAGCAATTCATTTTAACTTAGCAAAAAAAGATGGTGAAGATCACAAAGAAAATGCAGCAAACTTATTATTACTTTCCGCTGCAAGCTTTGTTCTTTCTGTCGCAAGCTTCCTCAAATCTGCGCTAAGCTTGATCACCAGACCTGTTATTACCGCTGTTCAGGGCTTTGCAAAACAAGATATAGTTCGTTTCCATAACGATGAATCTGTTGAAGGTTTTGTGGCTAGAATGTAAATAGCAACAAAGATTGTTTTTAAGTTTTTTTAAAGACTTTCTGGCTATTAACGTAAGCAAATAGTATTACATAAAGCTTACTCGTTCACGGTGTATGTCAATGTCAGGATAAAAATCCGTTGTCATCGTGAACGAAGTGAAGCAATCCAGCTCAAATCCTCAATGTGAGAACGTTCTGACTCTGAGATATCCCCCCAAAATTTAAAATGAGGATCTAGTCATTATTTAAAGCTATTCAGCCTGCCTCGAAGGGTTGCGATGCTTCTCTTAAGGCTTAGCGACAGCGCTTTGCGCTTCCTCAGCCCGAACGATCTTAAGTGTAAAATGGATCTTTTTGGGGGGAGCTCTCAATTCTGGATGCTTAGGGATAGCTTGCAAAAAATGAGGAGCCAGTCATTATTTAGAGCCGTTCAGCCTAAGGAGGGACATAATGCCCCGTCTCGAAGGCTTGGGATGCTTCTCTTAAGGCTTCGAGACAGCGCTTTGCGCTTCCTCAGCCCGAACGACCCAAGGGGAGAACCGAGAAAAATAATCTTTTAGTTTTAATTTTGTGGGGATATCTCAGTTCGAGACGTGCTCTATCTCCACGAAATTTAAAAAGGAGGCCAATCACTATTTAAAGCCGTTCAGCCTGAGGAGGGGCATAATGCGCCGTCTCGAAGGCTTGATATGCTTCTGTTAAGACTTCGAGACAGCGCTTTGAGCTTCCTCACCCCGAAGGATCTTAAGTGTAAAATGGATCTTTTTGGGAGGATCTCTCAATTCTGGATGCTTAGGGATGGTTCGTAAAAATGAAGATCCAGTTATTATTTAGAGCCGTTCAGCCTAAGGAGGGACATAATGCCCCGTCTCGAAGGCTTGGGATGCTTCTCTTAAGGCTTCGAGACAGCGCTTTGCGCTTCCTCAGCCCGAACGACCCAAGGGGAGAACCGAGAAAAATAATCTTTTAGTTTTAATTTTTTGGGGATATCTCGGTTCGAGACGTGCTCTATCTCCACGAAATTTAAAAAGGAGGCCAATCACTATTTAAAGCCGTTCAGCCTGAGGAGGGGCATAATGCCCCGTCTCGAAGGCTTGGGATGCTTCTCTTAAGACTTCGAGACAGCGCTTTGCGCTTCCTCAGCCCGAACGAGCTTAAGTGTAAAATGGAACTTTTTGGGAAGATCTCTCAATTTTGGAGGCTTAGGCATGGCTTACAAAAATGAGTATGCTATTGCAGGCCAACTTTTAATAACGGTGCAAAAAAGAACAAAAAATATTTTGCGGATCATAATGCTTTTTTAAGCCAATCCAATCTTCGTATCGTTCTTCAAAATGATTTTTCCAAAATTGTTTTTTGGGGGATTCCCCTAAGTACCCCGAAAGATAACGTTTACCTCCATTAGGCAAAAAGATTGAGTCCAAATATTTAATGGTTTGCAAACAACTAGGAATGAATGCTGTGGGCAAGCCCGGATTTAAGATCATTAAAGCAAAAATATCATTACTTTTAGGAAGTTGTAAAAAACCTGCCGGAGAAACTGGAGCGACAGATGCAATATGGACTACAGGGGCATAGTGTATGGGTAAGGTCTCCAGCAACTCCTCCAAACTCTCTAATTGTGAACCAGGTATAAAGCATTCATACCACGGATGTTGTAAGTCCCATTGCCCAGTTGCTCTCATCGTACTAAAGCGTGAATCATGGCGATGTAAATAGGAGTGCATCGGTTCATCTTGAGTATGTAATAAACGCCAGGGACGTAATCCTAAATTACGGTAATCTGGAACAACGTCATCATATTCTATAGATACGTGTAGCGCATACAGCCATTGAGCAAAGGGTAGACGACCTTTTTCTGATAATTTTGCGCCCTGTATTGCGGGTGTGCAAAAGGATTCTACAAAATCTGCTTTCGTTCTACATAAATGTAAATCATTAAGCCAGCTTTCTTTATCGAGATAAACCAAAAAAAAAGTTCTGACGAATTTGCAACATGATCTTAACGCAATACATGCTTGAGTAATAAGGCCAAAACGTCCTTGTCCTCCTAAGCAGGCTTGCATTAGCGCAGATTGGCTATCAATCTGAATCAACTCTCCATTTGCTTGTATAATTTCCAATGCGTTGACATGTGCAGTCACACTTCCATATTTAAATGAAGAAGCGCCTATACCTCCGGCAGAAATCACCCCGCCAACAGACAAATTGCAATTATTAGGTACTACATAAGGAATTAATGATTGCTGCAATGTTTTTTCTAATAGAGTGCTCCAAGAAGTATTCGCTTCAACCCATATGGAATAGGGGTTTACTTCTGCTATGGAGTCAAAGTGTTTCATGTTAAGAATTAAACCTCCAGGTACTGCAAGAGATTGTCCAGATTGACTCATTCCATACCCACGCAGGGTCACAGGTAATTTATTTGCATGGGCATATTGGATTAATAATTGGGCGGCCTCTGTTGTTTCGGGTTCAAAGACGGCTATAGGATTAGAGTGAGTGAGCTTACCAAAATCTTCACAAAATGAAGCAAGCGTCTGCTCATCATTGAGCAGCGCTTGTCCTAATTTTTGATTACACAGCTTTATCTGAAATAAATTCCACTTGTTCTTTGTTTGCAGCATCTTGATAATTCCTTTGTTTGGCCAATTCGAGTCTTCGATTACAAGCAATAATCAATCCATCAAACATAGCGTTAAATGCATCGTAACAACGGTCAACCATTTTTAATGCTTCACGTCTTGTATGAATAGGTACTTGTCTTGAAAACAAGGAGCGTTCCATTTCTTCCTCAAATAAGGCATGTGCCATTTCTACTTCTAGATGTGAGGTAGAGAAATATTTCAAGTTCTTGTCATGTCCTGTTTTTTTCATTTGTTTTGATACTTTTTCAAAGAAAACATGACCAGATGATTCAATTGTTAAAAGGAGAACAATATTTAAAATTTCATCATTTGCTTTATAAACTTCAGCTAAAATAGCGTAAGCAGCATCGCGAGTTAATTGACTTTCTTTACTGTAAAGCCAACTGACATCATTAGTATCACATGATGGTTCTATAGTGACTGCTCCCATATATTTTTTGTCATGCAGAAACCATTTTTCATGGCCAGCATCTTCGAGCCTGTGGTGACGAGCTACTTTTTTCAAGTAAGGATCGCTCACACGCTCTTCATTTATTCTTAAAATATCTTGGAAAGTCATTGCCCAGAAAGTGAGTTCAGGGACAAAATAGCTTAACTCTTCTAAACTTTTCAATTGTTCCAGTATTGTAAAAAATGGATGATTCATAAATTCTTGTTGTTTGGAATCAATATAATCTTGTATGGTTTTCATAATACATCTCCATGCGAAATAATTTGTTGGACATTATTACTAATGCATCTTGCATACCAACTTTTTTATTCTTTATTTCTAATAAATCACTCATAAAGTGCCATTTATGCTTTATTTTTTACAAAATTAAACCTCTGAAACGGATAAAATGACAAAAAAAATCTCCCTATGTCAAAATTTTGACAAAGCAATCCCCTTGAATTTTCTATTTAATTTGAAAAATTAATTTATTTTAGTCAATTTTTTGTCATATTGTTTCAATTCATTCTCCACTTGGTTCCAGTTAATATCTTCGATCTTCTCCACCTTGTCACATATTGAATTTAAAAATTGCATTTGTAATTCTCCATGAGCTTGGGCTTCCGCATAAGGTGTATTAGTAAACATAACCAATACATGTTTTGAAACATAATGCTTAGGGTAGCGATGCATCAGCTCCTGTTCCAATTGTTTTTTTAAGTTAAATCGCTTATCTCTAATGTCTGTTTGAATTTCATGGAAATTGTCCATTGACATTTGCGCAACCGCATCAGTATTTACTTTTCTGGATTTATAAAATGCAGGCATTACTTTTTTCCAGTCATCTTTATATTGATCTAAAAGATCATTTAAAATACGACAATCTTCAAAGGCACTATTCATCCCTTGACCAAAAAAAGGAACAACACCATGTGCAGCATCACCTATAAGCAAACATTGATCTTGGTAATACCAAGGATCACATTTAATAGTACTCATATTTCCAGTAGGATGTCTTGTGAACTCCTCCAATAACTTAGGCATTTCGGGAAATGCATCAGGAAATGATTTTTTAAAAAAAGTATTAATTTTTAATTCACTGTCTAATTCAGCGAAACTATTTTTACCCTCACAAGGTAAAAATAAAGAACCGGTGATGGATTGATTAAGATTTGGATTACCTAATAATAAGAAAGCATCTCTAGGCCATAAGTGTAAATGTTCATGAATTAAATGAGTTTGTCTAGGCTCCCCAATAGAGAGCTCTTTATAACCATAGGGCAAAAACGTACGCGATGCTTTAATGACGCCTTTTGTTTTTAATTGTTCACGAACCCAGGAATTTGCTCCGTCTGCTCCAATTAAACAAGAATAATTTCGTTTTAAGATCGTATGATTTTTTAATTCAAAAACGGCAATTTTTCGTTCCAAATCTAATTCAGTTAGCTTCGTATTAAAATGAAAATGAACTGAAGGAAATTTTTCGGCTTCATTAAGTAATAACTTATTTAATTCGTTTCTTTGAATGGCATTAATGTATTCGTTTTGGTGTCTGCCAAAAGATTGAAGTTTAATTTCTCCATTAAGTTCATGAATTGCTCTTCCATGCATAGGAACCATGAGTTGTTCTACCTTGGGTAGAATACCAACTCCTGCTAGACCCGTAATGCCACGGCATGAAAGAGCGAGATTAATCGAGCGCCCATCATCCGTTTTCATTGAACGCAGATCGGGTCTTGAATCAAATATTTCAAGTTTGTATCCTCTTTTTGCCAAATAAAGTGCCAGTAAAGTTCCAGCCAAACCTGAACCAATAATAGTAACTTCTCTCATGCCAATCTCCTTGGGCTAAGCGTAAGCCTGGGTATAGTGCAACACGCCCCAAAATAATTTCCAGCACAAAATTACCGGGGGTGCTGCATTGCTCCTAGGATATGGTTTTATTACAGTGATTTATTTATTTCTCTATAGAAAATACTCATAAAAGTTGCGTCTTCATTTTTATAAGCAAAAATCATACCGACTTTGAAAAAGTAAGAAAATTGGGGAAAATCAAATATGTTGAATGATAAAGTTTTGTAATTCTTCTGCTTTTTGAGGGGTAGTGAAATAATATCCTTGTGCGTAATCACATCCATGTTGGGTGATGAATTCAAGCTGCAACTCTGTTTCCACTCCTTCTGCTAATACTTCCAAATTCAAACTATGGCCGAGATTGATAATTGCTCGAGTAATTGCGGCATCATTTTCACGATTTACTAATTCATTAATGAAAGATCGATCAATTTTCAATCTATCAACGGGAAATTGTTTCAGATAAGATAAACTGGAATAGCCCGTTCCAAAGTCATCGATGACAAGCTTTGCGCCCATGTCTTTTAATTCATACATCGTTTCAACAGCATGTTTGACGTTATCAACAAGCAAGCTTTCAGTAAGCTCCAACTCAAGATACTTGGCAGATAAACCCGTTTCGAGAAGCGTTTTTTCAATGATTTCCGATAAATGAGCCTGACGAAATTGGCGACCAGAAATATTTACTGCCATCGTTAAATGGCTATATCCTTGATGATGCCAACTGACTAATTGTTTGCACGCCTCTTTCAAGACCCATAAACCTATATCTAGAATTAAACCGTTTTCTTCAGCCATACTAATAAATTCACTGGGAGAAACATCCCCTAAAATATGGCTATGCCATCGCAATAATGCTTCAAAGCCAATAATTTTATTAGTTGCTAAGTTGATAAGAGGTTGATAAAGCAAATGAAACTCATTCCTTTTTAAGGAATCACGTAAAGCATTATCAAGCTGCATGCGATTAATGACGCGCATGTTCATTTCTTTATCATAACTACGATAGGTATTGCGACCACTGTCTTTTGCATGATACATAGATAGATCAGCATTTTTCATTAAAGATTCGTAATCATCTCCATCTTTAGGATAATAACTGATACCTATACTCCCTGTTATTTTTAAGTTATGTTGATCAATTCGAATAGGGTTTGCGATCGATCTTAAAATTTCTTCCGCTTTTTGTTGCGCTTGCTGCTCTGTAACAATATCTTGTAATAAAATAACAAATTCGTCCCCACCTAAGCGACATATTGTATCAAAATCATTAGTGGCAATAAGTAAACGATTGGAGACCGCTTGTAAGAGTCTATCACCAATACTATGACCTAAAGTATCATTAGTCATTTTAAAATGATCTAAATCCAAGAATAAAAAAGCTAGAATCGATCCTTTTTTTTTGGCTTGTAAAATTGCTTGATCCACACGGTCTATTAATAACACTCGATTGGGTAGTTCAGTGAGTGAGTCATGAGTTGCCTGTTGAATCAATTGTTGTTCCATTTCCCGACGTTGAGTAACATCGTTAAGAATACAGATATAATGTTTGACATTATCGAATGAATCTCTAACTGGGGCTACGCTTACTTCAGCCCAAAATACCTCTCCGTTTCGCTTAAAACATTCAATTTCTACTGTTTCCTCACGTAATTCTTTTATGGCAAAATTAAGTCGTTTATGACTTACATGTTCTACTTGACTACTATGAAGAAAAGAAAAATTTTGTCCTAATATTTGTCTTTCACTATATCCAGTAATCCGTTCAAAGGCCTTATTCACATAAATAATAGGCATGCTGCGTTTGGATATGTCAAAGATCGCTACACCAAGTGTACTTGCTTCAATAGCCCGCTCTCTAACACGCAGTTCATCTTCTTCCAGCAATTTCTGAGTGATATCTCTAAAGCTATACACTCGCCCTACAATTTCAGCACCAATTCGCTGTGGTTGCGTAAATCGTTCAAAAATTCGTCCATCTTTAAAGTGTAAAACAGGAAGTTCTCCTTGCCATTCTGGGTTTTCATACAGGTACTTTACATCAGCAATGACTGTTTCTGGATCACTTAATTGCTGTAAGATATATTCAAATCCAATACTTTCTGTTCCTGATTCCAGCATATGAGAAGGAATGCGCCACATTTCTACAAATTTTTGATTCCAATCTACGACTTGTCCTTGCCCATTGACCATCATGATGCCATCAGCAGTAGATTCAAGAGTAGCTCGTAATAGAGATAAAGACTTTTCTAATTCTAGATTTTTTTCAAGAATATCATGGGCCTTAATATTAATGTTCTCTGAAAGTGGCACATTAATAGAGCGTTGAAACTCAGGTTGAGTGTGATACCACTTTTCAAGTAGCGAAGAAAGGTTTGGTGTTGGCGCAATAATTCCTAACTCTTCGCATACATTAAGAAGTGAAGGATCTCGACCTTGCTTTTTAACTTTTTCTGCGGCTGTGGCAACTTTTTGATAGTCTATTTCCTGTCGTCTTGCCATATTCCCTCATTCCCTTACAGCATACAAATTAATTGGATGCAGCTTTGTATAAGCCCATTCTTTATTAAGTATATACCCGGAATTTAGTTTTTGCTGAAGGTAAGTTAGAAAATGTGAGGGACCAAGAATTCCCGCTTTTTGCGGGAATTAAGGAATAAGTATTACTTTATTTTTTTTGTAATTGTTGTACTTGGCTATTTACAGTTTGAATTTGTGTTTGTAATTGGCTTTGTGTCGTTTTTATTTGATTTTGTAATTGAGTATTCATTGTTTGTATTTGTTGTTGTAAATCAGCCTGCACTTTTTTAATTTGCGCTTGCAGCTGAGTATTGAGTTGTTGCACCTGCTGTTGTTGTTGAGTTTGCATTTGTTTCATCTGATTTTGGATTTGTGTATTAAATTGTGATAGGTCATCAGCAAAGGCAATATTGCTCAAAAAGACAGTACAAAGAAGTGATTTTATTAAAATTTTCATCGTCTTATTCCTTTAGGTGAAAAATTAACGGAGCATCCTACTTTAACCTAATCATCTATGATTGGCTAGATTGATTGCATAAACTTTTAATGAAATACACTATAAAATAAGTGTTATTTCAAATACAGTTATCGATGCATTGCTAAATATTGATCAATCATTTGTCGTGAGAGGCTTATAGGCTTTGGTAGTTGAGGTAATTTTTTTATAGAAAACCATTGAGCATCTTCAATTTCAATGGCATCTATTTGAATCTCCCCATGACTGTATTCAGCAATAAACCCCAGCATTAAATTACTTTGAAAAGGCCAAGGTTGAGAAGAAAAATAACGTAAGTTTTTAATTGTGAGCCCTACTTCTTCCTTTACTTCACGTACCACCGTATGCTCCAGCATTTCTCCTGGTTCCACATAACCAGCTAAGATACTGTAGACTCCAGGTAAAAAGTGGGGAGAGCGTGCAAGTAAGATTTCATCGTCTCGCCAAATTAATACCATCATAACCGGAGCAATTTGGGGAAAAATTAATGACTGACATGTGGGACATATTTTGGCTCGCTCTGTAGTACTCGCTTGGGTTTTATGACCACAATATCCACAAAATTGAGTACTTTTGTCCCAATGCAATAATTGTTTTGCGCGAGTAATCAATCGAAACAACTCATCATCCTCTAGAATTTCATGAGATTGACGCACATGTTGAAACTCCATACCAGGGGGTAAAACTGTGGGTTTTTGATCAATTTCTACAGAAAAACAAGGAATAGTCCCATAAACTCCTAAATAAATTTCACGTTCGCTTATAAGAGGAAGTTCATTGGTGCTAAAAAAACGAGGGATAGAGTTGTTTTTCAACAGAAGCTCTTCTCCATGGAAAATGAACCAAAAGGCAGCCTCAGTAAATGAAGTAGGAGGATGAAGTTGTGAGGTGAATAGTTTCGTCATAATTGGAGCTTATACTTTGTACTCTCTTGTTAAGTGTATCTATGACTGTAAAGGTGGTCAAATCTATCTTTGGCGTAAGACATCAATTAATGTAGTCCTTTATGCGGAAAAAGGAGATAAACCATGACATTTATGAATAATTAGCGATAGAATAACAGGTTAACTTGAAAACTCAGAGAAAAATATGAAAATATCAAAATCATGCGTCGTATTGAGCTGTTGCATCATTTTATTTTCTTTTTCGGCCTATAGTATTACTGAAACCGTGTCCCAATTGGAATCAGACGCCGCGCGAATTTCCATGTTGGAAAAAGCCTTAGCACCACAAAAAGTAGATGAAGTTGCCATTTTATTTGCAAAAGCCAATAAAGATCGCAATGGTGCTGTACAATTTATGCTGTTTTCTAATCGATTAAAAAATAAATATAAAGATCGTTGGCCTTATTGGGTTTCAGGGGTTTCTAGTCCATGGATTACCTCTTATACAATAAAAAAAGAAGCACAAAGCAAAAATTCATGGAAATTTAAAATAACGTATCAATGGGCAACAGCCGCTGGTCCCTTCAAGCCCTCGTTGGTACAGACCATTGTAGTGGCTCCCGTTCCTAACAATACCAGCTCGTCGCAAAAATTTTGGATTACTCAATTTAATGAACATTAAAAAAATGCTTGATTGAAAAATTTAAGTAGCACTCAGTTTATGTAGAGATACTATAATTATTTCAGGTACTCATTTAAGGAATAAATAATGTTTAGCGGAGAGAATATAATAAAAGAAGATTTTCAAAACATTTTATATCGGAACGGACTTTCTGCTAATGAGTTTAAAATCACCATACAGAATGGCTCAAGTTACGATCCAAATCAAATAGTCGGTACGCAAGTTTGGATAACTATCGAAAGAGATTCTATAAAAAAGCGATATGGTTTATACCGAACTAATTGGCCATATGATTTTGAAGCAGACTTAAAAAATGGTTACTTTAATATATAGGAAGTAGAACCACATAACTTATTGTATATTGAAGAATAAACCTTAAAATAATAAAAACCGTCAATAAATTAAATTATAATTGACCAATTAACTATCGTTGCTGTTGACCTATATTCTGTTTCGACTTACATAGGTTTTAAACCGGGATAAAATAGAGAGAATTCTATGGATATTATCAGGGGAACCTATACTACGTATATCCCGGAGAAACTACCTCTGTGGCGGATATTCCTGCCGCCTGTTTTTCTATCTTTGGTTTGTGTTTTAATTAGATACCAAACTAATGTACTTCTTTTTCATACTCTCGCTGAGTTAGTTGGTGTATTTATTGGACTAACCGCGATGATACTAGCGATCACAACCTCCCAATTCATAAAAAATCAATTTGTGATTTTAATTGCTCTGGCGGCAGGTTGGACTTCTGTCTTGGATATAGGTCATATTTTAGCTCACAAGGGGATGAATTTATTACCTCATGGAGGCAATAACCTAAGTACTCAGTTTTGGATATCTGCTCGTTTTCTTCAAGCGATTACTTTTCTTCTAGCAACCTATTTTTTTAGACACACCGTAAAAATTTGGATTATTAATCTTTGCTTCTTATTTATCATTTTATTATTTTTTATAGGCATATTTTCAGGCCATTTTCCTACAGTTTATATTGAATACTTTGGCCCCACATGGTTTCAAGCATATTGTGAATGGGGAGTTATCATTATTTTTATTACAGCATTGATGCTGCTTTGGCATGAAAAAAGAATGATGACTAAAGAAACATTACATTATATATCTTTATGCATCATCACTTTGATTGTGTCATTATTCCTGTTGTCCTATTATAAAAATTCTTATGATATCGCATATTTAATCGGTCATCTGCTCAGGATATTTTCGTTCTGGTTTATCTATATCGCTTTGGTAATAGAATCTTTACGTCGGCCGTTTGCAATGTTTATACGCACAGCTACTACCTATAACAATATCCCGGATCCTACTTTTTCTGTGCAATCCGAAGGGATTATCCTCCAAGCGAACAATGCCGCAGGGAAATCGGCTCATAAAAAAGCTGAAGAGTTAGTAGGATTATCATCCCACCTACTTTTTCATAATAAATCTATAGACCAAAAAGATTGTCCTGTCTGTTCCAAACTTTCTACTTCAAGAAATAAATATACCGTAGAATTTGAGACGGAAAAGGGAATCTGGTTGGAATGCAGTGTATCACCTATAAATTCTGATTTATTTCCTAATTCATGGGTCCAGGTAGTTAGAAATATTACTTTTCGGAAGGTACTTGAAAAAGAGCGAAAAAAATTAATGCATGACTTAGGTGAGCGTATTAAAGAACTTAGATGTCTATACACCATTTCCAATTTAATTGCTTTAGGAAAATCGAGTAAAGAAGAATTACTCAGAGGAGTGGTTCACGCACTACCTAAAGCGTTTCAATTTCCAGAGTATATGGTTGCAACAATAGAAAGTAAGTGGGGTAATTTTAGCTCAGAGCCTAATGCAAAAAAGTTACCCTATCAGCTGGAAAAAGAATTGATAATCGATAATGAGGTAGTTTTAAAAATAATGGTATTTTATTGTGTTCAACCCCCAATATTAAGAACTATCTTTTTACCTGAAGAGTCTGCTCTTTTAGATTCGGTGACAACACTTTTACAAAATACCCTGAAGCGATTTTGTTCGGAACAATAAACCAACGAATGCAAAAAAAATTGTTTTATGGAACGTTGCTTAATATAACCTTAATCTTTTTGTAGTATTATTATCGATCAGGTAGATAAAATTATACATAACTTAGAGATATATCAATATGATTATTGCACTCGCACTCTTGAAAGTACTTATTATGCCTGCGTTTCTTAAGCTAATGAAAAACTACCGTAATCAAAAGAAAGACAACTATATTCAAAAAGAAACAAGACCACAGCCTATAAATGTTTAAATAAAAATTTATAAAACGAGCTCTTCCTATTTTAATTAAAGGGGAGTCCGATATAAAAAGTGAGTAATTTTTTATATCGGATTCTTTAAAAAATTTCCTATCTTTACTTTATAAGCATTTAGTACCACTCATTATTGAGGCTCTTTTAGCTTAAATTCCATCAACGTAAACAAACTGTTCGTTACGTAACTGTTTTTAAAAGTAAAACCTGCTGGTTCAATCGATTTTTGCCATTCGGCTAAAGTGCGCTGACGACCGCCCAACAATACCATCATAACGATATCCATTGTCTTATTGGGATGAGGCTGATTGTCATCAGGCATGACTTGTTCAGCAATAAATAAGGCTGCGTGCTTTGGCATTTGTTGCGCGCAATTTCTTAATATTTGATGCATCATCTTATCATTGAAATCATGTAAAACACCTTTAAAAATATAAGCATCTGCACTTGGTATCGTCGCAAAAAAATCACCCTTTTGGAGACTGATATTAGGAGAAAAATCTGCAGAATTCAGCTGATCAATAACTGCTGGCGTATCAAATACAATAACCCCAACATGAGGATGTTTGTTACTGATTGCTTTCACTAAACCGCCTCGCCCGCCCCCCATATCAATTAGAGTCGAAAATACAGAGAAATTAAATACATCAGCGATCGATGCATCATCATAAGTAGAAAGTTTAGCCATTCCTCTATCAAAATTATGTTGTTTCTCAGCATCTTGACTCAGGTAATGGAAAAAATTATCGCCATGTTGGATTTCGAATGCGGGCTTTCCAGTTTTAAGACTTGCCTCTAATTGAGAAAAAGCTTGCCACCAACTGTCATCAACCATACACAATACATCGCGTATAGAATGCGGATCTTCATCGCAAAGTACCTTGGATAATTCGGTTAAAGAATAAAGGCCATCCTTGTAATGAAACAAGTCATAAGAACAGAGAAACTTTAATACCCTATCCAATAATTCAGGTTTACTTTCCGTAGCTTTTGCAAGTTCATCAATATATTTAGGTCCAGATAATAGATAATTCGCGACGCCTAACTGGGCCACTGCATGTAATGCCCGAGATACTACATACCATCGCGACATAATCGCTAATTGAAGATGAGGTTTTTCCATTTGATAGTGCATTTATCATTCCCTGTTAACAAACCTTCTCTATTATTTGTTAATGAACACAAAAAGTTAAGTATTTTCTCTATCAATTAAAATAAAAAATTCATTGGAGTAATTATTCTCTGGCACACCTTACACTCATCTAAAATTACCGCAGAAGCACTGTTGCATGACTCAAACTTGCAATTCTCACCCCAAATGCCACCAGCAGTCCCCCCATGATTTTTACAATGTAAAATTGCAAACGATTTAAATTGGTTTTGACATATTGATGGGTCAGCATATAAGAAAGACTGGAAAACCAAATCATATGAATTAAGGCAATTTCAATTCCATAGGCCAGCTCACTCAGAATGGAATGCCCTGGTTTTACTACTAAGGTAAAAAATGCCAATAAAAACATGATTGCTTTAGGGTTTAAAAGATTACAAAAAAGTCCTTGATTAAAGGCTTGCAAATTCGTAATCCCATGATCCACATGTCCCGAATCCAGTTTCATCATTTCTCGTTTGGCGAATAGACCCTTAATGCCAATATAAATCAAATAAGCAGCGCCTAAATATTTGATAATGCTAAAAGCAAGAAGGGATTGCGAAATAACAAGAGCTAAACCCAAAATACAGTAACTTGCATGAATTATGAGACTGGTAGAAATGCCAAGAGCAGTATAAATTCCTGCTTTTCTGGAGTAAAGCAAAGCATTCTTGGTCACAAGAGCAAAATCTGGGCCTGGAGAAATTGCCGCTAACATGATGAGCAGGCTTATTGATAAAAACTCTTGCACAATATTTCTCCATAACAAATAATCAATAATTGTAACATAGATCTTATAAAGTAAAATCTTGTAGAAATTGAACACAGAATTATAGTAATCTCGAAACACAAAAAAGTGTAACAGAATTCGAGACTTAAATGATAAGATTCATAATTAAAGCAATTTTGAAAATACAAGAAGCCACAGGCTATTCCCTATGTGGATTAAAAGCAGCCTTTCAAAATGAATTTGCTTTTCGTCTTGAATTATTGGCCGCCGCCATTGCGTTACCATGCGCTTTTTTTTTAGGAAACACTGCTGTTGAACGCGCTTTATTAATTGGTACACTATTCCTTATTTTAATTGCCGAACTCTTGAATTCCGCAATAGAAACAACCCTGAATCGAATTGATCTGGCGTGGAATCCTCTCACTAAAAGAGCAAAAGACATGGGCTCAGCTGCTATTCTGATTTCAATCATTAATGCAATTATCATTTGGGCGATTATTATCTTTTCTCACTGAGAGTTGAATTTTGATGAATCCTCTTATTCCACTTATAAACTTAGATAAAAATTTACCGCAAGGATGTTCGCAAGAAAATTGGGCACTCCAAAACGTCGAATATATTGATTCATATAACCTATCTCAGCTATTGCAAAGGAATTCACTTCATAGCCTAAACCAATAAAAAATCGATTTTGATCAAAACCGCGACTATTGGTACCTACAAAATTATTTTTATGAATGAAAATCTCATCGCTAGTGACAAAAGCTAATCGATCATTATTTTTAATGGGAGCAAAAATTTTGACAAGCTCTCGGATCCGATAAGCGGTTTTAGGATTATTTTGCAGAAAACGTTGCTCTGTACGAGTTCTGCTCGTAAGTTTAAAAGATGGGTAGGACTTAACCCATAAGAGTTGCTGCCAAATTCGATTCTCCTCAAATGGACTTGAAGTATTTGGCGGTCCTGAATAGATCCAGGCATATCCAAGCCATATGCTTGTATTCTCCGTTAAGGCATAACCGAGTCCTGGTCGCAATAAAATCTGAGAATAACGACTCGAGTCAGCACCTAAACGTTGTTGCCCTTCCAACCAATAGCGTAAGTGACTAAATACCTTATCATCACTATAAAACTTACCAATAGTGGTAAGATTGAGCCAAGTTTGAAAATCACGCTCAAGGGCACACGCCGCATTTTTTGACCAACCCCAAATAACCATTAATCCTAAAAATGCTAATAATGCACTCCTTCTCGTCCTCATCCATGCCCTTAACTTTTAAAAAGGAACAAAGTTTAATATGCATTGCCAAGATTTAAAAGTACTGAGAACCATGATAATGTATGCCGCAACATTAGAACACCATTTGATATTCTTCAGCATCCTCATCCTGTGTCATTGCTAAAAACTCACTCACTTTTTTACATGCGTATTCCACTTGCTCCGATTTAGCTTTTAAATGCTCCATATGAACATTATTTAATGATTTTCCGGACCACAAAGTACTTACTGAATTTCCCATATCGCATTTATTTGAAATGATAGGATCGAAATAAAGTGGACAAAAAATGCTCATACAAAATAATTTTAATATACTGCTAATAACTTCGATAATATTTAGAGAATGGTGATCTTTAAGGTTTTCCATATCCGTTTTTAAGAGAACTTCACTTAACTCTTTGATTTGGTTTAACTTAAATTGAATTGCCCCCTCAACAGTATGGCCTTCAAATTTTTTATTGCGAATAGCATATAATTTACTCAAAAAATTTTGGCGTAACTCAATATCATTCTTTTCTGTTGGCACATCATTTGATTTAAGCCAATTTGCCTGTCTAAAGATTTGCTCATCAAGCATGGCAAAATAATAAGCAAGAATCTCATTAAAAAGTGTTTTTTCATTGAGTATTCTTTTCCATTCCAGTTCTGTAACTTCTTGATAGGCATCAATATGATTGTGTTTCAGTATTGACCGCACTGCAGCGCTTAAAATCTCATCATCAAAATGATGAGGATATTTGGACAGAATTTTTTGTGCCTTGCTGGTTACTTCTTGTGCTCTTTTATCAAAATCTCTAGCCGCTTCTGCATAGACTTCCCATAATGGCATATCACTCTCTCCAATATTTAAATCGCATTTATGATACATTTGTTTCAAATTTAATACAATTAAATCTTTCAAAGATCAATATGACAATATAACCTCTTCAGCTATCAGTTAACCTGCTGTAGCTCAAGTAAATAGAACAGCCTATAATTATTGTAAAAATTATTCGCAAATATGAACCTTATGAGATTCATTTATTTTTTATTGATTTTTATTCGGTCATCAGCATGGTTTTTTGCTAAAACAGAGAAAAATACTTTATTTAAAAGCAGGATTCGTCCTATTCCCAAAAAAATTCAACGACAAATGTGCCAATTTACTTGGCGCAAAGGTTGTCCCGTAACCATGAAGAACTTAGCTTATGTCCAGCTTTCTTATTGGGGGTTTGATAATAAAACCCATATGGGGACTTTAATTATCAACAAAGAATTAGCACATGAGATAGTTGCTATTTTTAAAGTTCTATTTAAACATAAATTCCCTATTCAAAGCATGCAACTCATGGATGTATTTCAAGGAGATGATAATGCTTCGATGGTGGCAAATAATACTTCTGCATTTAATTGCCGGCCAGTCACGAATCGTCCGGGAGAATATTCTCAACACAGTTATGGTCGCGCAATTGATATTAATCCATTGATTAATCCTTACATAAAAGGCAAAACCATTCTCCCTCCCCAAGGCATACGTTATGCAGACCGCACCCAACCCGCTCCCGGAAAAATTACCAAAGATAGTTTAGTGTATCAGCAATTTATAAAACATGGATGGGATTGGGCTGGTGATTGGCATGACCTTCAAGATTATCAGCACTTTGAAAAAAGAGCTCATGGAGAGAAACGTAATCCATATGGATTTAAGTCATTTCCAATACAATGAAAAATATTAGGAGAATGAAAAAGATGAGATTATATTTAAAATCGAATTGATTTATAAAGAAAAATAAGGCTCAATTAGCTTATTTCGATTACCTTGAACTTTTTGGGTACGATAATGAATAGTAATATCGGAAAAAAGAACTTTGCAACCAAGAAAGTTCCTTATCTTGAGATGTCCTTGAGACAAAAATTACAACAACTCAAAAAGGATAATTTTGACTTTTTAACTAGTCTCCACACCGTATCCGGTGATATCGCTCAGCTTAAGATAGGTTTTCAGAGCATCTTCTTTATCAATCACCCAGAATATGCACGACATGTCCTTCATACCCATATCACAAACTATCCAAAAGACAATTTTTATCAATTAGCGGAACACATTATTGGACAAAATATTCTCACCACCAACAATATGGCGTATTGGGGAGAACGTCGAAAAATGATTGCTGGATTATTTCAACCTCAATCTGTATCAGAAATGGGGAGTGATATTATCGCAGTGATTCATGAAGAAATACGCTCCATTAAAATCGGTCAAAATTTATGCCTTAATTCGTTGACAACATCCCTTGCCCTAAAAGTCATTACCCGATTATTATTTAGTACCGCAATTAGTGAACAAAAAATCAATCAATTATCCGAATTATTAACTTATTTTGGCGATCTTTTGGTTAAAAAAAGGCAACCCTTGTCCTTATCATTACCTATTCGTCTTAACCGCAACTTTCATAAAGCTCATAGAGAGCTAAAGACCCTTATCAAAACCATTATCAATACAGAACGCAACACGATGAAACCCGATCTCATTATGCTGCTTTCAAAACATCGCTGTCCTCATACTCAAGCCAAACTCACTGAAGAGGAATTATTTTCAGAAGCAGCCTTAATGTTATTTGCCGGCCATGAAACGACGGCCAACGCACTAAACTGGCTGTTTATTACTTTATCTAAATACCCCGATCTGCGCAAAAATTTGCGCAAAGAAATACATTCCGTTCTTAAAAATAAAATGTTAGAGGTAAACGATTTAGAACAAATGCCATTAATAAAAGCTCTAGTTATGGAAGTATTAAGATTATTTCCGTCTTTTCCGGCTGTGCCAAGATATTGCCTCAACGACGATGTGATTGATGGATATTTAATCCCAGCTCATTCCATGATTATTGTTAATATTGCCATGATTCATCGACACCCAGAGTTTTGGTCTAACCCTGAAGGCTTTGATCCATATCGCTTTATTGATCATCAATTAAAACACAAATACGCTTTTTTACCCTTTATAAATGGCCCTAGAGTATGTATTGGTAACAATTTGGCATTATTGGAGTTACAGTTAATGACCGTACTTTTTTTGCAACAATTTGATTTTAATTTAATCGCGGGACAAGATGTAAGTTCCCATTACATCATTTCGTTACGCACTCAAAAAGACATTATCATGAATGTGATAAAAGCTGAGATGTAATTGGAGTTTTCATGATTTATTCTGCTCTTAACGCTTCAAAATTAGAATCTCAGGTATTTATTCGTCAATTGACCGCTAAGGACGAAGAAGAATTTATCAAACTATTATACAAAGTTTATGGAAATAGTTATTCATATACTTTTTTATATGAGCCTGGAGGTCTTTCAACATTAATTCATGGCAATAAAATCACCTCTTATGGTGAATTCGATTCCCAAGGCCGTTTATTAGCTCATACTGCCTTTTGGCATAAAGAAAAAAATAGTGACTATGTTGAATCTGGGTGCTCTTTTAGAATCTCTGGGGGAGTCAAAAAATTCAAGTCTACTGTTACACCAAAAGCCTGGCACAATGCCCTCCAGCAGCTTGCTGCTCAATATCATTTCGTTCATCAGCATAACTCAACTTTGCACCTTTTAGCCCAGCGATATGCAACTCGATTGATGAATGCAAAATACTGCGGATTGATTCTCGGGTATGCTGAAAATGAAGCAGTTAAAGGAGTAAAATGCCCCTCGAATAAAATGCATGCATTACTCATGACTACAGTATTACAACCTCAGCAAGTTGAAAAAAAGATCTTTATACCTGCATTGTTTAAACCTTGGCTAGAAAATATTTATCAAAATTTAGGCCTGCCAAGAATGATTCATCCATTCCATTTGCATTCACAAGAAAAGTCTCCGTTTCATCTAAAAAACATGGAAACAAACCCATACATTGGCTTACAAAGACGGCTTGTGCAAAAGAGTGCTCACTTTGAGTTTCATTGTTCTCCAAGTCCGTTACGTACCGATCTGATTCATTTACCCTTAGAAGATCCTGAATTGCTTCATGGTATTTTTCCTATATTAATTCAATCAGGATATATCCCTTGCGGTTTGCGGCCACATACACATCAATCTGATGAGTTAATTTTTCAAAATGTCACAAAGTACAAACATACCCTGGTACATTTGTGTGAAGAAATTAAAATCGCAAATGCCAATACACTAAAAGAGGTTGAGCAATGGCAAAAACTTGTTCTGCAAATTATGTAGATCGGCTACTCATGAAAATTAATGGCGCCATTTGCCCCATTTGGAATAGTTTATTTTATACTGTTGAAGAAGTTCCTTGTTCAGAATCTTTTTTTTCCTGTGTGAATGCATTAATTAATGAAACACCAAGATTGCAATCCATCTGGTCCAAATCAGGTAAAGGTTGGCAGATCATTGAACCTGACTCGCAAAAAAGAGCAGATTCTTATCGGTTCGATGAGATCCCCGTAGAGAAGCAAGAACGAATCCAAACATTAATCCAAACGCCTATTGATCTTGAACACTCTTTACCTTTTCGTATTACCATAGGCAAAATATTCAATAAGGAAGGATTTAACTGGATCATTGCGTTTCAGATTCATCATGCTGCAGGTGATGGTCAATCTTTAATCCATTTTGTAGCCCGTTTTTGGGATTTATTAAACTGTAAATTAAATCAGCATTCGCCAAGCCAAAAAAACCTGTCAGCCCCCCAAATGACGGATAAAAAATTTCTCCAATATTGCCTAAAAAATAAAAAAGTATTGCCCAATCTATTTAAAGCCAAATACCGACAATTATCGAGAAGAGCCAGCCCTTTGTCTCATCAAAGCACCCAAATTGGTATGCCTTATCTTCAAAGTATACAATTTAGCCTTTCTCATTTAAAAAATTATAATTCATCCGAATTATTTTATTCTGCCATTTTAGCGGCTATTCATCGCACCGAATCCACCAAAGAGAATCGATTAATTCGTTTTCGTATCCCGGTCGATCTCAGGTCGATATGGATGGTTCCTAAAAATTCAATTGAAAACGGCTGTGCAGCAATCATGATTGAGCTTCCTCTTCAAGTAATAAAACAAATACATCAAAATAGACCAGAACACCTAGGTTTACTCGTCAGAAAGACACTCACTCACTTACTATTAAAACGAATTTACCTTTGCAATGCTTTAGAGTGCATTTTAATAAGCCACCTCTGTTCTGAAAAAAAATTAAAGAATGCAGCACGAGAAGAATTATTAGCCGATAAACGCTCCAGTACTCTGGTGATTACTCATTTTGGTGACGTAACTTCTTATCTTAAGCCACCATCTCCCATTAAGGTACTTAATCTCGAAGCACATACGCCGGTTTGGGGTTCTAATAGTTTCGTTTATGAAGAGACGCTTTACATCAATAATACCTGTTTTGACAAGATTTGGAGTCACGAACAAATGCAACACTTTTGTTTTGAAGCCAGCTCATGGCTACAATTGCAATACGGTTCATCAGAGATATCATTATGAACCAGCTCTCAATAATTCATCATCCTTATATTTATTTAGCATTTATCAGTTTCCATTTATTCAGCGGACAAGGACTAACCGGTATGTGCTATTGGTTGCGCTTTGGTAAAAGCCCTCTTATCTGTTATCAGAAAAAAAGTCATAATCGACATCATTTAATTTCTCAATGGCTCATTTTGCCTGTACTTATATGGTTTAGTTGTATTAGTTTGTATGCTCTTTCGCAAGAATTTAGAAGCAGTTGCTTTAATTGGCCTTTATCGGTAATCAGCCCACTTTATGGCTGGGGTATTGCGATTATAGGGTTAGGTGGAATGCTCGTATGCCAATATCAAATGGGCGAAGCATTTCGTGTCGGCCAAGAATCAAAAAAAGAGCAATCGCAAAATATTTTGAAAACTAAAGGATGCTTTAAATATTCAAGAAACCCAATTTATTTTTTTTCGATACTGTACTTAATTGGCGTATCGCTTTGGAGCCTCATATGGCCAGTTTGGATTGCTTTAATGACGATCATCGTTCTGATTCATTTGTTGGTTTTGGAAGAAGAACATTTTTTAACACAACGTTTTGGCGATTCCTATTTAATTTATAAAAAATCGGCTCCACGTTATATTGGTTTAATCAAAACGTAAAGGAATACTGATGAATAATAAAAGATATCCCTGGGGGATACCTCAAGCGGTGCTCCAAAGAGCCCATCAAAAATCAAGCATATACGTCATCACAAAACTCAGCCTCTTATTTTTTATCTGGTGCTTTTTAGGCTTTTGCATTCTAAAAACGCATTCTATAGGTTTAAAAATTATTCTGTGGCTTTTTTTAGGATATTTCATTAATGGATTAGTGCAATTAGTACATGACAGTTGGCACCATACTCTATTCTCTAAACGATGGCAAAATCGCCTGATTGGACATGTGCTGTCGTTTTTATTTTTTGTTTTATACCATCCTCCTAGACATGGGCACTTACTGCACCACCGTTACAATAGAACCGAACGAGACCCTGATGCTTATAATACAGGAACAAAAAGCTGGGACTTAGTGCTTTTGTATTATGGAGTCTTTTTATTTGGTGTTCCCTTAGCGATTATTCATTTTAATGTGCTTTATCCACTCCAATTTTATAAACGGCATCAATTACGAAAACATTTTCTTCAACTGAGCCTCTTGATATTAGCGCAAATCTTAGTATGGCTTCTTTTGGTTCAAAAAAATCTGACCAACTTAGCCTATCAAACATGGCTGATTCCTGTATTCTTTACTTCAATATGGAATGGAATGAAGTCTGTTGCAGACCATTTTCAAAATGATTGGCAAGGAGGTCCGCTAAAAACTGCCACCACGGTAACCAGTAACCCTCTCACTACCTTTTTCTGGAACGGATTAAATTATCATTTGGAACACCATTTATTTCCAGGAGTACCAGGGTATAATTTGCCGCAATTACATCCTCATCTCAAAGAATTATTCCAACAGAACCACTCTTCACTTTTTTCAAGTTATTACAAAATATGGTGGCATGCTTTAATTAGAGGTCCTGAAGTAGTTCATCGCGAAGGAAAATTCAACCCATTCAAATTTCAAAATGAGAATTAGCAATGACGACACGCTGGTACCATTCCATTCGTTATGAATATCAACGTTGGCCGTTATGGCGACTTGATTTAGATTTAGCCTATATTCTTAAAAGTTTGGATCATAAGTATCATCCAAATACCCTAGAAGACAAAAACCATTTTTTAGCGATGCATCAATGGCTAAAACAACATCAATGGCCCACTGTATCGGACGAACAAGCCATAACACTTTGTGCAATGGGAGATATGATGTGGATCCGTAGTGGTTGGCTCAATGCGTTATCCGCTGGAGTAAAACAACATTTAGCTCATGCAGATCTTACGCTTACAAATCTTGAAACCCCAATCGATCCTGCACGTAAAGTACCTAAGTGGGTTTATGAAACTTTTCACTATAATGCACCTAAGGATTATTTAACGAGCTGGAATGTTTTACCTTCCCACATCCAACATGTATTCTCTATTTGTAATAACCATGCACTTGATCAAAAAGAAGAAGGTCTTCAAGCCACACGAAACTCAATACTGGAACAAGGAACTCATTTCCATTGTCTTGGGGGAGTGAATCAAAATGAAGACGCTATGCTTCTCACTATCAAAGGAATAAAAATTGGTTTTATGGCGTCCACTTTCGCAATTAATCATTTAAAAACAAATCAACCCCCACCTAAAGGGGTTCCAATTCATTTATTTGGCTGTCCTCATAGAGAACCGGATTGGGTTAAAATTGCTGAACACATTCAAAAGATGAAAGCTCAAGGGGCTGAGTTTATTATTTTTTCACCTCATTGGGGCTATGAATATGAATATTGGCCTGATGCATTGCAAAGAACACATGCGTTGAAACTCATTGAACTTGGTGTTGATTTAATTTTGGGCCATTCACCCCATGTAGTACAACCGGTAGAAATGGTTTCTATCAACAAAATGGATGTCCAATGCCCTCTACAAGTAGAACGTCCCGGCGCTAAGGGATTTGGGGTTATTGCTTGGTCTTTAGGGAATTTTTTAACAATTATGCCAACTTTACCTTGTAAAACTGGCGTTATTTTTAAACTTGAGTTGGTCAAAAAAGAGCAACAAATTTTGATTAAAAAAATTGAGTTAACCCCAGTCTATACTACAAAATCAGTAGAAGCATATTGGCTGGATAGACAAGTAGTATGTCTTCATGAATTATCTGGCCCTCAAAAAGCACTTAAAACCCGAATAATACGTCATTGCCAACACATTAGCCCCTTAATGAATTTAGGAGATCCTCAATGAATAAATCCCAAAGTCAAACCATAAATTTACTAGATACTTACTGTCAAAATATGGCAGACAGCGTTATTCTTCTATTAGATAAAATTGATCTTAATAAGTATCTGAATTTTCTTGAAATGATGTACCACTACACTCGAGACAGTGGAAAAAGACTCCAGCATGCAGCAGAGCAAGCCCAGGATGAAGAAATAAAAAAAGTATTTGCTGAATTGGCACGAGAAGAACAATATCATTATCGTCTCGCTGAAGGAGATTTACAAACTTTTGGTAAACAACCTGTGCCTGAAGCTCCATCTGTTGTTTTAGAGTTTGATCAGTTTTGGATGAATATTTCTTCAGAAGAAGAATATCAATATGTCGGCGCACTATATGTGCTGGAAAATGTAGCTCGCCTGTTAAAAACTAGTGTTATGCCTCATTTTGTGCGCTTAAATATCGGGCCAGAGCAAGGTAAATTTATACTGACCCATTTAGTTGCTGATGACGATCATGGCGATCAATTACGTCTTTTATGTCACAATAATGCTGACATAGCGAAACATCAAATTGAGATGGGCGCTCAAAAAGCCAGTACTTTTTGGATTAAAATCCATCACGAGTCTTTAAATTAACGTCTCGGTTCGAGAGGAAGACTGGATCTAAATAAACTCTTTATCCATAAATAACGTTAAATTAAAGTGAGTTATAAATAATAATGTCATTAAAATCCGTCTTTAACACGATCCGTTCAGGCTGAGGGGGCGTTGACGCCGTCTCGAAGCCTTAGCACAGGACTTGAAAGTTCGTACAAAGGCTTCGAGACAACGCTATGCGTTTCCTCAGCCCGAACGGATCACAGTAAATTCACGTCCGCTTATCCCAAGCTTGCGTTAATTAATATTTTCACCAGGTATAAAGCATAGGTGAGTTATAAATAATAATGTCATTAAATCCATCTTTAACACGATCCGTTCAGGCTGAGGGAGGCGTTGACGCCGTCTCGAAGCCTTAGCACAGGACTTGAAAGTTCGTACAAAGGCTTCGAGACAACGCTATGCGTTTCCTCAGCCCGAACGGATCACAGTAAACTCACGTCCGCTTATCCCAAGCTTGCGTTAATTAATATTTTCACCAGGTATAAAGCATAGGTGAGTTATAAATAATAATGTCATTAAAATCCGTCTTTAACACGATCCGTTCGGGCTGAGGAGGCGTTAACGCCGTCTCGAAGACTTAGAAAGTTCCTACAAAGGCTTGGAGACAACGCTATGCGTTTCCTCAGCCGGAACGGATCACAGTAAATTCACGTCCGCTTATCTCAAGCTTGCGTTAACTGAATGTTTTCACCAGGTATAAAGCATAGGTGAGTTATAAATAATAATGTCATTAAAAGCCGTCTTTAACACGATCCGTTCGGGCTGAGGGGGCGTTGACGCCGTCTCGAAGCCTTAGCACAGGACTTGAAAGTTCGTACAAAGGCTTCGAGACAACGCTATGCGTTTCCTCAGCCCGAACGGATCACAGTAAACTCACGTCCGCTTATCCCAAGCTTGCGTTAATTAATATTTTCACCAGGTATAAAGCATAGGTGAGTTATAAATAATAATGTCATTAAAATCCGTCTTTAACACGATCCGTTCGGGCTGAGGAGGCGTTAACGCCGTCTCGAAGACTTAGAAAGTTCCTACAAAGGCTTGGAGACAACGCTATGCGTTTCCTCAGCCGGAACGGATCACAGTAAATTCACGTCCGCTTATCTCAAGCTTGCGTTAACTGAATGTTTTCACCAGGTATAAAGCATAGGTGAGTTATAAATAATAATGTCATTAAAAGCCGTCTTTAACACGATCCGTTCGGGCTGAGGGGGCGTTGACGCCGTCTCGAAGCCTTAGCACAGGACTTGAAAGTTCGTACAAAGGCTTCGAGACAACGCTATGCGTTTCCTCAGCCCGAACGGATCACAGTAAACTCACGTCCGCTTATCCCAAGCTTGCGTTAATTAATATTTTCACCAGGTATAAAGCATAGGTGAGTTATAAATAATAATGTCATTAAAATCCGTCTTTAACACGATCCGTTCAGGCTGAGGGGGGCGTTGACGCCGTCTCGAAGCCTTAGCACAGGACTTGAAAGTTCGTACAAAGGCTTCGAGACAACGCTATGTGTTTCCTCAGCCCGAACGGATCACAGTAAACTCACGTCCGCTTATCCCAAGCTTGCGTTAATTAATATTTTCACCAGGTATAAAGCATAAATAATAATGTCATTAAAAGCCGTCTTTAACACGATCCGTTCAGGCTGAGGGGGGCGTTGACGCCGTCTCGAAGCCTTAGCACAGGATTTGGAAAGTTCCTACAAAGGCTTCGAGACAACGCTATGTGTTTCCTCAGCCCGAACGGATCACAGTAAACTCACGTCCGCTTATCCCAAGCTTGCGTTAATTAATATTTTCACCAGGTATAAAGCATAAATAATAATGTCATTAAAAGCCGTCTTTAACACGATCCGTTCGGGCTGAGGAGGCGTTGACGCCGTCTCGAAGCCTTAGCACAGGATTTGGAAAGTTCGTACAAAGGCTTCGAGACAACGCTATGCGTTTCCTCAGCCCGAACGGATCACAGTAAATTCACGTCCGCTTATCCCAAGCTTGCGTTAATTAATATTTTCACCAGGTATAAAGCATAGGTGAGTTATAAATAATAATGTCATTAAATCCATCTTTAACACGATCCGTTCGGGCTGAGGGGGCGTTGACGCCGTCTCGAAGACTTAGCACAGGACTTGAA
Organism: Legionella cincinnatiensis; assembly: GCF_900452415.1. Lineage (NCBI taxonomy): Bacteria > Pseudomonadati > Pseudomonadota > Gammaproteobacteria > Legionellales > Legionellaceae > Legionella > Legionella cincinnatiensis. The sequence goes on from NZ_UGNX01000001.1 coordinate 3,452,316, forward strand.
AGTTCCTACAAAGGCTTCGAGACAACGCTATGTGTTTCCTCAGCCCGAACGGATCACAGTAAATTCACGTCCGCTTATCTCAAGCTTACGTTAACTGAATGTTTTCACTAGGTATAAAGCACTGGACGTATAGAAACAATGTATTGTCAACAAACATTAATAAGTAAAAGAATTGGTATTCTGAATAAACTGGGTAATTTCTTCGAGCTGAGTTTTTGCCAAATACTCTTCTTGTTCTTTTTCGGGATCAATTTTGGCAAGTTTTTGATAAAGTTTCTCTATATTTTCATGACGACCTTTACCAAAAATCTTAGAGTGGCTGAAAAAATAAAATAATCCCTTTTCTGTTTTTTCTTGTCCTAGTCGTTGCAGCTGTTGTAATTGTGCTAAAGGCGAGCTTGAACCGCTTAAAATTCGGGCAATTTTTATCATTCCCGTACTGTTTGTATTGATAAATTTTTTTGTTAATTTTTCGCCATCGTAAACTTCTTTGGCATAAGTATGAAAACTATTGAGTGCCTTTTTAAACTTCAAATTCTCCTGTTCTAACCAATAAATCACCTGTTCCAAATTAGGATAAGGGCGATCAATATCATGAATATCTACGCTACGATTTTCTTTCATTAAACGTGCAGATAGTTCATAATGAGACGCTGGTAAAGTAAATTTTGCGATCGCCTTATAAATGACCATCCTTTTTAAGAGCATTCTTCGATTAAACACATCACTTCGAACGCTTTTTTCATTAAACAGATTGTCTGTAAATCTGGTTAAATGATGTTTGGTGTTCAATAAATTCAGGTATTGATGGTACACTTCGAATTCCTCAAAGCGCTTCACCAAAACCGCCCAGTTATTATTAAAAATCTTATATGCATCTAACCTAGCCGGTAGGGTTATAAGAAATTTATTGACTTGATTAATTGTAGGACGCTCTCCTGCTTTTTTACTTTGTAAACGAAACAATAGATTTTTGATATCTTTCAAAAGAAAAGGATCTACCTCAGAAACATCATAACCAGTAAATAAACCATCAAAACAAAAAGGAGCATAAGCTAATTCTGCGCGAGTATTGACTGCTTCTTTATATTTCATGATATGTGTAGCACCAAATATTTCGCCCAGTATTGCTGCTAAAGCATACATATCGGATTGATAAGTGCTTCTGTCATACATAAGAACTTCTGGAGCCATATAGCAAGGCGTTCCCGAAGAGTTGAAATTGTTTTTCGAGTCTGCATCTTCAGCCAAACCAAAATCGATAAAAATTATAAGGAATTGCTCTTTGCCAAGATTTTTATAGCAAATATTTGCCGGTTTAAGATCGCGATGTACTACCCCATTTTGTTGCAATAATAGCATCTCACTTGCAATTCGAGCGGCAACTTGCAGTCGATAATAAAATGAATATTTATTGTTCGGAGTAAAGGGCAACAATTTATCCAGACTAATGCCACAATCCTCAACAACAGTAATGACTTTATCTCCAGCACCAATAACTGCTGCAACTTTTACGCCATGGTTTTTTTGTTTTAGTGCTTCTTTTGCAGCTCTTTGCAAAAGCTGTTTGTAAGGTAGCGCATCATTAGGTTTTTGTATTTTAACTACATCATTTACGGGAATAACTTGGGCTTGATAACGCTTTTTATTAGGATCACAAGTGACCATGATTTTATATTTTGATCCATTGACAGTACCGAAGCCGCCTTTGCCTCGAGTTGAATTATCAAGGATATGCCATTGATTTTTACCTGATAAAACTAAATTATGACTCAATGAAAATTTGGGTGAATTAAATGGACTAAATTTTGATAACTTTTTTGAAATTAAATAATCTTCTCGTGAATAAAGAAACTTTACCTCTTCTTTTTGCTTAAATAAAAATTTAGCAACTTCTTCACTTAGAAAAAATGTACCTTTTTGATCGCGCAACATTATATCAAAATCAACATGCTTCATACGATTTCCACAAAACTGAAATCAAAAATTGGCGCTATAGTAACAGTTTCGGTTATTAAAATTCATTAAGGGCGAAAAAAAACTTCAATCCACTTACGAGAATGCTTGATTCAGGTTAATATAGATTCTTTTCATAGTAGTTGTTCCTTAAACCGAACATGTCAAAATCAATAAATCATACAAAACGTATCTCCTGCGTCGTTCCAGTTTTTAATGAGGAAGCCGGAATTGCTGAGTTTATTACTGCCCTGACTGATACCCTAAAAAAATTAGGTTATGCTTATGAAATACTCCTTGTGGATGATGGCAGTAAAGACAACACACCAATAATTATTCAGCAGTTAAGAGCTCATTTCGCTCTGCGCTGTATTCGTTTTAGCCGTAATTTTGGTAAAGAAAACGCCATAAGCGCAGGTCTTGACCATGCACAAGGAGATGCTGTTATTTTGCTCGATGCCGATTTCCAACATCCTCTTGAACTCTTAAGTGAATTCATTGCTAAATGGGAAGAAGGTTATGATATGGTGTATGCTGTTCGCAAAAACCGTACGCATGAGTCTTGGTTAAAGAGAACTTGCGCCAAAGCATTTTACCAATTTACTTCACGAATCAACCGAATTAATATCCCCGCAAATGCGGGCGATTTTAGACTTCTCGATCGAAAAATAGTAAAGGCATTGCAAAAATTACCTGAACGTAATCGCTTTATGAAAGGTTTATACAGTTGGGTTGGGTTTAAACAAATCGCTATTTCTTTCGAAGTGCAGCCACGGAAAACAGGTAACTCGCAATGGAACTTCTATTCGCTATTGGATTTAGCGATTACTGGAATTACATCATTTACTGCATTCCCACTACGTATGATTGCTATAGGTGGAATTAGCGTTGCCACACTCGCAATACTCTATGGCATCTGGATTATACTCAGCACCTTAATTTTCGGTAAAGAAACACCAGGATGGGCTACTATTGTCACTACCATTAGCTTCTTTGGTGGGTTGCAGCTCTTTGCTTTAGGAGTGGTAGGTGAATATATAGGGCGTGTCTTTGATGAGGTCAAACACAGACCTCACTATATTATTGATGAGGAATCAAGTTTTGACGACAACATCTCTTAGTTTAAGGCACAGGCTGATTTATTTTTTTGGAATTGGTGGAACAGCTGCATTAGTCCATCTCTGCACTGTATTTATTTTGGTTAATTTCTTGTACACCCCAGCACTAATCGCCAATATATTTGCCTTTTTAATAGCCTTTAATGTCAGTTTTTTAGGACATAAATATTTCACTTTTTCCCATTTACATGACGAGAAAAGATTAAGTTTGCCCCATTTTTTCCTAGTCGCATCTTCTGCGGGAGTCATCAATGAACTACTTTTCTTTTTGCTTCTAGAGTACACTACACTCAATTATCTCTTGGCTTTAATCCTAGTATTGGGATTGGTTTCTGTTTATAGCTTTATTATTTCGCGCACCTGGGCTTGTCGTTAGAGCAGTGAATATCTCGCGTCGCCAGAGGGAGCTTCAGGCAAGAGCCGAGCTATTACCTTCTATTGTTAAAATGTGAACCACTAATCACTTCAACAACTTCACGAATAATAAGCCGACCACTGGCCATTTCCTTGAGTTTAGGTAATACCGATTCTGCTTTTTCAAGGGTATCAACGAAATGTACGATTAAAGGAAGCTTGCTTCCAATGTCAACCAATGATGTAGATACAATAGGAGCCTTAAAAGTAAATCCAGCAACCCCACGCAACACCGTTCCACCTGCAACCCCATTTTCATCAAGCATATTTAATAATTCAAGATGTAAGGGACGATGCTGCCATTTATCTCCTTCATTAATATAGACAGAAACTTTTACATGGTTCATATTAAATTACCCGTGCGAGCACTATGCCTGCAATTACTGCAAGTAAAGAAAAAAGATTATTGCAAATAAAATTTAGTGCAGCAAGTGCATAATCACTTTGTTCTATAAGTCGATACGTTTCATAACTGAAACTGGAAAACGTTGTATAAGCACCGCAAAATCCAACAGCAACAAATGATCTCCATCTTGGATCAACTTCTACACGCTCCAAAGTCCAAACAAGAAAAAAACCGAGAATAAAACTACCGGTAAGATTAACGAGAAAAGTTCCATAGGGGATATCTGCTGACAAATACTTAATAGAAAAACGATTCACTAAATAACGTAAGTTAGCACCAATAACTGCTCCACAAGAGATCCAAAAAATATCATTCAAGGACTTCTCCTTTCGTTAATCCAGATTACCTACCTAAATGATAATACATACAAAAAACGGAAGCTAATCTTCTTAATATTGATATGCAAGGCGAACGTGATATTCATCGCAATCGCTTAAAAAATCATCACTTAAAAAATAATTCAGCTCCTTAAAACGGGCAGGAGCAATAGTGTCTGTAGTATTTATTCCATCCCCTGGATGGCACATAATTAGCGTATTTTCCTTTGCGAAACATAACCATTTCCTAAATAAATCTCGATAATTCGCATGGGCCGCAAAATCATAAATGCCTGAAAAGTAACGATTATGAGGTATATTGAGTTTGATTAATTGTTGAGCTAAAGCTTTACCTCCAGTTAAATGAAGCACTTTTGCTTTTAACCGATATTGAGGCAAATTAATGGATGGCCATACGGAACGAATAGAGGTTCCATTGTCTTTTAATCGTTGCTCATAAAGATCCAAAATAACTTTTCTTATCACCGGAAATTGATGTATATGTTGATGACCGTCAATAAAATCAGGTAACCGTTGCATGATTCCTGTAAATTGCTCCAATTGCGCTAAAAACTCTTGGGCAATAAAAGATAACTTCACGGAATGCATATGCGATTTAATTAATAACTCGCTCAGACTAAAACATTTTTTTTGTGGATGAACGATTAAATCACCCTCGGTTAGATTAAAATGTAAACCAATCTTAACCTGATCTTTTAAGGCGAGTAACTGTTGCCCATAAGAAACAAAATCAGGCATATTGGTCATACAGCTTACCGCCGATAGGCGTTTTTTGCGCACTAATTTTAAAATTCCTTCTGAGACTCCAGAATTCAAACCAAAATCATCCGCACACAACACCACGGTTTTCGATTCAATCACGATGAATTACCAAATTATTGCAATGTATACGTATCATATATCATTTCTGCTTTAAAGGAGGGATAAATTGGCTTTTAAATCAGGCTATTTCAGATTGCTCTTTAGGGACAAAAAAACGAGCTCCAAGTGTACTAATACATAAACCACCTATCACCAATAATCCGGCAGCTAACTTCCAAAGTTGAAATGGCTCTCCCAACACCACAACAGAACTTAAAATTGCAACAATAGGAACCAACAAAGTAAATGGCGCAACCATACCTACTGGATAACGAGCAATTAACCAATTCCATACCCCATAACCTATCCAAGTTGAAGCAAAAACTATATAAAATAATGACACTGTTCCACGCCAACTTAGATTTTCATAGGTATAAGCAAAACTGGAGGATCCTTCAAATATCCAAGAAAGAAGGAACATAGGAATACAAGCAATAAAACTACCCCATGCAATAATAGCCATCATATGATTACTGTTTCCTTTAATTTTTTTAGTAATGAGATTACCAATCCCCCAAGTTGCTGCAGCTGCAAGAATACACAGAAATCCGACTACAGACATATCACTATCAAAATGCATAGCTACCAACCCAATACCTGTAAAAGCAACTAATGCGCCTATAATCTGGGCTGTATTTGGCTGCTCCCCTAAAAAAATTATTGCAAAAAACATACTGAAAAAAACCTGAGTTTGCATGAGTAAAGATGCCATTCCTGCGGGCATACCTACATTCATTCCAATAAATAGAAATGAAAATTGTAACGCAAACATAATAAAACCATATAAGGCAATCATTTTAAAGGAAGAATTAGGTAATTTGACAAAAAATATAGCAGGAACACTCGACAATAAAAAACGTAAGGCACAGAGCAACAAAGGTGAAATTTCTTCAAGTCCAAAGGAAACAAAGAGAAAATTTACCCCCCAAATTAAAACGACTAAGAGAGCTAATAACAGATGAGTAAGAGGCATCATCATGCTCCTCAATAAAATCAATATTTTAGTCTATAAGCTGCAATAAAGCCATTAATATAGGATGATTTTTGCTCATAATTATGTTCAAAAAAAGTAAATATAGCACATTATTGGAAAATCAATTCTGAGGTAATTACAGGTTGATCCCTAAGGTGTGTTAACACGCCCTAATATGATGGATCCAGAAAAATTTGTAGAAATTTAATTTCTATTTTCTTTTCGGCACGTTACAATTAACTTTTTAGTAAGGGCCGTTGACAATTCGTCTTCCAAGACCTTCCCTTCTTTTACAGCTATATCTTTATACTTTTACGGCCAAAAATAATGAAAAAAATTGTTCTTGCTACCAGCAACTCCGGTAAAATTAAAGAGTTAAATGCTTTATTAAATCCTATTGAATGTATTCCTCAAACCACTTTAGGAATTTCAGATGCTGTAGAAAACGGCTTAAGCTTCATAGAAAATGCCTTAATCAAAGCACGCCATGCCAGCTTGTATGCAAATGAACCTGCTTTAGCGGATGATTCAGGTTTAGTAGTACCTGCTTTAAATGGAGCTCCTGGCATTTATTCTGCTCGCTATGCCGGCAACCATGCAACCGATGTTGAAAACATTAATCTTTTATTAGAAAACATGCTTCAGCTAACTAATGAACAGCGAGAAGCATGGTTTTATTGTGCGATTGCTTTAGTCCAACAGGCAAAAGATCCCACACCAATCATCGCAACTGGAATTTGTAAGGGATTTATTCATGATATACCCACTGGTGATGGTGGTTTTGGCTATGATCCCATATTTTATCTTCCTGAATATCAATGCACGATGGCACAATTACCTGCTAAACTTAAAAATAATATCAGTCATCGTGCACAAGCTTTGAAACAATTGCGTAACTATATTCAAAATTTATAATAAACACGTATCTGTTCAGAAAGTATATTTGAATCTTGATGAAAGGTTGATTAAGCTCAGATTCGTGAAAATAATACTGATTAAAATCAGTATTAGAGATTCCGAAGATTGTTTTCACGCAAGATGTGCGTATTACCAACCTTTCGGCGAATGGGGCGTGAACATACATGAATACAGAAGCACTTTTTGCGCAAGCATACAAATTTCAATATGAAGGACAACTCCCTCAAGCCATTAGTCTTTATGAACAAATATTGGCTCACGAACCTGGCCATCTGAATAGCTTGCATTTTTTAGGGCTTATTTATGCTCAATTAGGTGACATGGATAATGCTATTCTCTACTTATTACAGGCCCTTTCAATCAGTCCCAATGATATCAGTTTGCTCAATAATCTAGCTAATGCCTATAAAAAAACACATCTATTGGATAAAGCTATTGAATATTATCAGCGTGCAATACAACTCGATCCAGAATATGCACAAGCTCACAACAATCTGGCAACAGTTTATGCAATGCAAAATAACTATTCAAAAGCATTATTTCACTATACCAAAGCAGTTCATGCTGAACCCGATTTTAGTGCCGCACACTTTAATTTAGGCTTATTATTACTTCAAAATAATCAATTAGAAGCAGCAAAAACTCAATTCAATAATGTCATCTCTTTAAATCCGTCACACACAGACGCTCTTTTCTATTTAGGAGTCCTGCACTTAGAAAAAAATGCTCTATCTGAAGCAGAAAATGCTTTTCAAAATGTACTGAAACAAGATGATAAACAAATAGAAGCACTTTCGAATTTGGGAGTAATCGCGTTAAAAAGAAAACAAAATCAATTAGCAGTTGATTTTTTCAGTAGAGCATTAGCTCTAGACAACGACAATACCGAAGCGCGTAATAATCTGGCAGCAACATTCATGCATCACGATCGTTTTGAAAATGCACTAATGCATTATGATGTTTTATTGCAAAAGGATCCTGATAATCTCGAATATTTATATAATTCAGGTGTGGCCCAAATGGCCTTAGGACATTTGAATGAAGCAATTCTTCATTTTGAACATATTATTCAGTTAGAAAACAAGCATGCGTCTACTTTAAATAACTTGGCCGCAATTTATATTAAAATGGATCAAAAAGAAAAAGCACAAGAATATTTAGAACGCGCTCTAGAGATTAATCCTAAAGATACAATTAGCGCCCATATGCTCCATGCCATCAAAGGAAATGAATATGCCCAAACTACCCCTGAGTATGCTCATAACTTATTCAATAATTACGCACTTTATTACGATCAACATATGAAAGGCACACTGCATTACTCCATACCTCAACATATTGCTCGTGTAATTCACCAGTTGGAATTACCAATCAATACTCATACCTTAGACCTTGGATGCGGAACTGGGTTAACTGGTATTGTGCTTCGCGAAATGAGCAAATATTTAGTTGGTGTCGATATTGCGGCAAAAATGCTGGCTCAGGCTAAAGAAAAAGAAATTTATGATAATTTATTCGAGTCAGAAATAAATCAATTTCTTCTGCAAAACAAAAACTCTTATGATTTAATTGTAGCTGCTGACGTCCTCCCTTATTTTGGTGAGCTTGATGCCTTATTTCATTCCATTCATTTACACCTAAAACGCCAAGGTTATTTTATTTTTACTGCAGAAATCAGCACATCCACTCCTTGGCATCTCGAAACAAGTGCTCGCTTTAGTCATCATCCGGATTATATTAGCCAATTAGCCGAACAACATGACTTTCAGTTGATAAGACAGGAAAAAATTCCGGCGCGAAAACAAAATAATCAGCTTCTTGAAGTCATGCTTTATATTTTAAAAAATGTGACATGGTTAAACTGAACCCTCTTCATTTTTCAATGTAATGATTGAATGTAGCACGTTTTTTAGAAACGTATTCTGCTTTTAATTGCAAAAACAGACTCACACCGTGATTAATACGGTATCAAAAATTGTGAATTATTTGCAAAATAATAAAAATGCTGTAACAAATTTAAAAACTGACCACATGAATGAATATCAAATTAAATGGTATGTTTTTATGGGAATTTTCTTGTTGTTTTTAGGACGCTGCTTAGACTTCGCCATCGTAAATTTGACCCTTATCACGCATAAATCTGATATCATCTTAGTGGTTATTCCAATATACGTTATCTTATTAGCTTTTTTTGTAGGAAAACCCATTGAGCGTTTAGGACTCTTACATATCACTTTATTTGGCGTGGTTTTAACCTGTTTTTCAGTGTTCTTGCAAATATTTTATTTCAATAATATGTCAATCACTCAGATAGTATTTTCATTTATCTGTCTTAGCTGTATGTGGAGCTTAGGAAGTACTTTGTCCGTGATCGTCAATAATTTTGAGCAATCACGAGTAAGTTGGCTCTAATCTCAGTAAATTTATGTACATAATTTGATCATTGCTTTATAATGAAAAACTACTCTTTATTGTCGAGGTAGTATGATCACTCGCAATCTTGCTCAATTTATGTGTACAGACAATGCTGTAACTACTAATGTAGATGATATTTTGGATACTACATTAGCAAACGTATATGTAAAAGATAAAAAAGGGCTCTATTTGGACTGCAATCTGAACATGTCCTCTGTTGTTAAGATGCAAATAGATGATGTAAAAGGAAAAACGGACACTGACTTGCTGTGGAGAGAACAAGCGCCCTTACTCATGAGAAATGATGCGCAGATCATCGAACAAAACAAAGTTAAAACATTCATTGAGCCAGTGCAACTCGATAGTGGCCCGCTCTACTATCTAAGCCGTAAAGCACCCTTACGCACGCGAGATGGAAAACTCATAGGTATCGTAGGAATCTCTTTTCAAATTGATGGTGATATTTCATTGCTTACCGCATTACAAGAGACTATTCCATTTATTACGCCTAACACGATTGAAAATGTGCCATTACCTATTCGAAACTTAAACAATCACCTCACCGCAAAACAAATAGATTGCCTCTATTATTTAGTTAAGGGTATGACCATCAAACAAATCGGTCAACAATTAAATTTATCCCCAAGAACAGTCGAAGATCATCTTAATGCCGCTAAAAATAAACTCCATTGTCATAGTCGAGCAGAATTAATTGCAGCTGCATTACAGATACCTCTTATTCGAAACCAGTTATAGCAAACAACAGCGCTAATGACAAAATCTATTAAGTCAATGGCTGTATTGCTGACGTCTTACCCTATTTTGAGCTTGATACCCTATTGGATGTGATCTATTTTTCTTGCGCAGCTGTAAAAAATATAAGCATCTATATAAAAACTGTGCCTATAATTCAAAAATGTGGAAAAATTATAAACTATCACTTAAAAGGAAACACTTGATAGATGAACCATAGTTTACCTTTAGTTACCACTCTGGCAACGGCTCTTAGTTTAGCTTTGGTAATGGGACTCATTGCCATAAAACTTAAACTTCCAGCATTAGTGGGATATTTATTGGCAGGTATAATTATTGGTCCATTCACTCCAGGCTTTGTAGCTAATCCACACATCGCCGCAGAACTTGCTGAAATAGGCATAATACTATTAATGTTTGGTGTTGGACTTCATTTTTCTTTAGATGACTTGCTTGAAACCCGAAAAATTGCTTTGCCAGGAGCCTTACTCCAGATTATTGTTGCAACCTTTCTAGGAGGAGGTGTTGCTCTTTGTTGGGGCTGGAGTCTAATGAGTTCAATCGTTTTTGGTCTTGCCTTATCTGTTGCCAGTACTGTGGTATTAATAAGAGCATTAGAAGCTCAAAAAATAGTACATTCTATTAATGGGCAAATTGCGGTGGGGTGGTTAATTGTTGAAGATATTGCCATGATTATTGCACTTTTATTTTTACCGCTCATGGCATATTGGTTAACACAGTTACAGGAAACGAAAACAAAAATTTATGGCTTATCTTAGGAAGTGCGTTATTTAAAATCTCATCTTTTATTGTTGTCATGCTGTTGATTGGCCGCTGGATACTCCCTAAATTGCTTTGGCAAATTGCACGAACAGGATCAAGAGAACTCTTTACTTTATGTGTCATAGCCGCTGCGGTTAGCATTGCTTTTGGAGCATCAAAATTTTTTGGCCTTTCATTATCTTTGGGAGCATTTTTTTCAGGAGTGATTATTCAAGAGTCTAAATTTAGTCGTCGTGCTGCAGAAGAATCTCTTCCATTGCGAGATGCTTTTGCCGTTTTATTTTTTGTCTCGGTGGGGATGTTATTTAATCCGTATATCTTTATTGAACAACCACTACGTGTACTTATTATAGTAAGCATTATTATTATTGGAAAATCTATATCCGCAGCTTTGTTGGTATTAGTTTTTCGTTATCCATTAAATACCGCCCTAACGGTTGCAGCAAGCTTAGCACAAATAGGAGAATTTTCATTTATTCTGTCTGCCTATGGGGTACAATTAAAATTATTATCCCTAGAGGGACAAGACTTAATTCTTGCCGGTGCTTTAATTTCTATTGCTCTAAATCCCTTCTTATTTAAAATAATCAAACCACTGCAAACCTGGATATGTGCAAAATCTCCGTGGGCTCGTAGTCTTGAACCCGCTGAAGATCCTTTAATGGAACTATCAATTACCGAAGATGAAAAATATCTGTCGGGTCATGTTATTCTCGCTGGATATAACCAAGTTGGAAAGCTTATTGGAACAATATTAACCAATCATAATATCCACTATGTAGTCATTGATCAAAATCGTGAGCTTATAGAACAATTGAGAATCCATAAAATAGCTGCAGTCTATGGAAATAGTGCGGATCCTTCAGTACTGAGTCAAGCCCATATCGCACAAGCAGGAATGATTATTGTAACGACCTTTGATGTTTTTGATATCAGGCAGACGTTAAAGGAAGCGCAACAATTAAATCCCAGAATTGAACTCGTCATTCAAGCACAAAATGAAGAAGAAAAAACTTTATTAAATCAAGAAATTAAAGGAACCTTTTTTTTCAGTGAAGTGGAATTAGCCCAAAGTATTAGTCAACATGTATTAGAGCGGTATGGAATACAGGAATTCAAAACTGATTGATACGCTTGCAAATCCAAAGACGTATTGAACTCAGAAATTTAGTACGTTCATGTTAAGGCTTTGAGAAGATGCTGACACATCGCCTCAGCCACTGACATTGTCTTAAGGCAGTCTATGATAGCTCGGTAGATAAGAAAATACCATCTCGCCACCATCCATATAAGATCTTTGTAAAAAATGTCTTTTAACAATGATTATTTTAAAAACAACAAGATAATTGTGATTATTTCATTTTCAACTAATCCAATATGTTGCAAATTTTTTAATCATGCACCAAAAAAGATAAAAATATATCTATAATTAAAAAAATGGTTTTCTAAATATCAAAAAGGTCAAATCATGCCCAAATCAAAATATGCAACTCCAGCGTACAATGCTCTGTTTCAAGAATATGCGTCTCCTTTAGTTAAATTTAATCGGGATATGGAAACTGTTCCAAGAGATGATACGGGTCAGTCCTGCCATGTGTTTGCACTAATAAGTTCGCCCTTTTGGGAGGCAAGAAATGAACTTAACACGGAATTTGCAAATGTGGGCACGAAGAAACTTCAGGAACGCATGCATGCATGGGATTTGCATGAGATTAATGAAGAGAAAAAAAAGCGATTGAATGAAAAATATGAGGTGCAGCCGTTTCCAAGCCTAACCGAAAAAGAGATACGTGAAGAACGCATGTTCAACATGGGGGAAATTCTTAAACTCAGAACAGCAGAGACTGTATTGCCTGTGGAGAATATGTTCCTTTGCGGAGGTTTTCGACATGATAATATGGTACCTGAACATATGTGGATCGAAGACCATACAAACAAGAGATCCTATGACACATTCATTGATCGTGACGGTATCGCCGTTGTAGATGACGTAGGGAAAGACGGCAGATCCTTTCGACCTGGATGCGAAGGAAGTCCATTTAAAGGGAATGAAATTGGTCGGGTTAAAGTAGACGGGTACACCTATGGTCAACTAATTGCCATCGCTGCTGGGGCTGAGGATAAAAAGAAACCTTTCCCCGATTCAATAGCCAACACGCCACAAGTATTAATGGCCATAGAGACCGTTAAACTGGTAAACGAAGCATTAGCAAAAGTACCAGGTCCAGGGTTATCTGAAGCTGAAAACAACATATTAAAAAAAGTAGAAGAGGAACAATTAAAAAAGAGTACAACTAATGAAATTCAAAAAGTGATTGATGATTTGAGAGGAGTGGATAAAATTAACTATGAAAGTGCACTGGCAAAATTAGAAGAAGAAGCAAGACAACAAAGAAAAGTGGCCCTCGCAATCGTAGGTACTGGTTTTCATCCCTTTGTGAAGTTAAATCAAGAATTAAATGATGCCATTAAGCTCGATCAAATCACAAAAGCTACCAACTTCCCAAAAATCATTCGGCTCAAAACCGACTCACTGGAAGAATTAAGAAAACTTGAGGAGAAAAAAGGTACCCTCCCTAATGAAGAATTCAAAGAAAAATTTCAACAAAAGATTGACGAGGCAAGAATAAAAATTGAATCTGCATTTGCAACAAAGGAAAAAGAAGCTTTTGAGTTTTTGACTAAAAAATGTAATGCCATCAAACCTGAACAAATAGCAAAATCTAAAACGATGACAGAGGCCAAAGAATGCAAGAGTGATCTACTCGAAGCATTAAAAACGCTTGAAAAGCAGAAAAATACCTTGGTGAAGGAAGAAGATAAAATTGCACTTCAACAAAAGATTGACGAGAAAAGACTAAAAATTGGGGAAATATTTACCGAAAAGGAAAAGATTGGTAAAACCATAGAGAAAGTAAAAACAGCTGCAGAAAAATACTTACAATGGTCTAGCGTAAACGCTACAGGCTGGCGACTCACTAATTGGTCTTATGGTTCGTATGGAAGGGATCAAGCGGACAAATTAATAAAAATGATTGAGGAGAACCAGCCTATGGCCGAAATATTAAAAACAACACATGAAATAGTTAACACTTCAGGCATTAATGCGAACTCATTTACTCGTTATTTACATGATGAGCTTCACACTGATACAGAGAAGCTAGTGGGTAAAGATACGCTTAGTGAGACATTTAAAGATTATAAGGAAAAACTTCAAGAGGAATTAGACGTAGTGGAAAAAACTGAAGAGAAATATAACAGGATTCGGATTAACTGACTTTTTCATAATCCTTCAGGCAATAATGTCAACTTAAATGAATTAGTCGCTTTGTCGTAATCGTTCACGCCCCTTGTAAAAGGACGTGAACAATTATCCCACTAAAATGGTAACTCCAATGTAGCATCCAACCGTTTCATTTGTACTTTAAATAACTGTTTTATTTGCTCCAAATAATTTTCATCATCGGCTTCAAAACGGGCTACAAGACAAGGAGTGGTATTCGATGCACGTAACAACCCCCATCCCTTTTCAAATTCAACACGTAAACCATCAATAGAAATAATGCGTGCTTTTGAAAAATCGGCTAACCCACTAAATTGCTCCATAAACTGAAACTTCGCTTCATCAGCAATAGCAATCTTTAATTCGGGAGTATTTACACTATTAGGAATTGATGCAAATTGTTCGCTTACGCTCATATCTGACGCACTAATAATTTCCAACAAACGGCAAGCACTATATAACGCGTCATCAAATCCATACCAGCGATCTTTAAAGAACAAATGCCCGCTCATTTCACCTGCTAGAACAGCTTGTTCTTTTTTCATCACATGCTTTACTATAGAATGACCTGTAGGGCACATTTTAGGTATACCACCCGCTTCTTTGATTACCGACTCTAAATGACTGGAGCATTTTACATCGAAAACTATCGTAGCCCCTGGAAGTCTGCTTAACAATTCACGTGAATAAAGCATCATTAGACGATCAGGCCAGATCATTTCCCCTTGATTGGTCACTAAACCCAATCGATCCGCGTCACCATCAAATGCCAACCCTATATCTGCCTGATGACTTGCCACTGCGGCTTTTAAATCTTTTAAGTTTGCCTCAATAGTGGGATCAGGATGATGATTAGGAAAACGACCATCAACATCGCAATATAAACCAATAACATCACATCCTAATTCACGAAGCACTTGCGGAATTATCGGACCAGCAACACCATTTCCACAATCAACCACAACTTTTAATGGGCGTTTAATTTTTATATCACTCACAACTCGTTGTTTGTATGTAGAGAGAATATCAAATGCACTCTCTTTACCATGACCAAAAACTCGCTCACCTTTGGTTACTAAACGATACAAAATATCGATGTCTTCCTGCATTAGAGTTTTTCCGGATAAAACCATTTTAATGCCATTATAATTGGCAGGATTATGGCTGCCCGTAACCATCAAACCACAATCAATTCCTTGGGTATACACAGCAAAATACATTACCGGCGTAGCAACTTCACCCAAATCAAATACATCAATGCCACTATCCAGTAACCCTTGTTTCAAAGCCGAAGCCATAGCTAAACTGGTAAGACGTCCATCACGTGCTAAGAAAATTTGTTGTTTTTTTAAATCATGTAAATAATAAGCTATTGCCAAACCAATACTATAAAAAGAATGTTCATCCAATTCTTGTCCGATGATGCCTCTAATATCATAAGCACGAAAAACAGAACGAGAAATTTGCTTTTGCTGATAGTTCATCTTAATGCCTCCCTGAGCTTCCAAATCCACCTTCACCTCTTACACTTTCAGTAAAATCATCCACAATTTCAAAAGCAGCTTGCACAACAGGAATAAAAACCAATTGCGCAATACGCTCCGCTGGATTTATTGTAAAATGTTCGACGCCTCTATTCCAACACGAAATCTTGAGCTCCCCTTGATAGTCTGAATCAATTAATCCCACCAAATTTCCTAAAACAATACCATTTTTATGACCTAAGCCTGAACGAGGTAAAATAACCGCTGCTAGTTTAGGATCGGCAATATAAATCGAGATGCCTGTAGGCAGTAATACTGTTTCTTGAGGAGCAATTTGCATAGGTTCGTTAATGCAAACACGCAAATCCAAACCAGCTGAACCATGAGTCGCATAAGTAGGTAAAGGAATAGTATCACCTATTCTTGAATCAAGAATCTTTAATTGAATAGCCTGGGTCATAATTTTTCCTATTAGTTTTAATGCGCCTCATTTTGCAGAGTTGCGGCAAGGATTGCAATAATTTGACCCGCTAACCGTGTTTTATGGGTTAACGGTAATTCGATTTGTTTGTTTTTTGTAATTACAGTGACTTGATTCACTTCACTATCAAATCCAATTCCTTTTCCGACTGAATTAGCTACTATCATATCCAGTTTTTTCCGTTGCAATTTTTCTGTAGCGTAAGGTATAACATTGGTAGTCTCGGCAGCAAATCCAACAACAAAAGACGCTTTAGCTGAATCAGCAACTTGATTTAGAATATCAGGGTTTTTCACCAGTTTAAGCGTTAACTCATCCTGATTTTTTTTCTTAATTTTTTCAAGTGCAGGCGACTCAACCCTATAATCTGCAACAGCAGCTGTTCCTATAAATATTCCCCCCTCCGGCATTTCCTTCATCACTGCATTCAGCATCTCTTGAGCAGATTCAACCTGAATCTGTTGAATGGTAGTCGAAACATTTAAGGTACTTGGTCCACTAATTAAAGTCACTTGCGCTCCAGCCATTGCTGCTGCTTCTGCCATAGCATAGCCCATTTTACCAGAACTATAATTACTGATATAACGTACTGGATCTATAGACTCACGAGTAGGTCCTGCAGTAACGATTACTTTTTTACCCGCTAGTAATTGATGCACCTCATGTAAACGTATGGCATTGATAATTTGTTCTGCCTCACTAACTCGCCCCATGCCATACTCCCCACAAGCTTGGGAACCTTCTTCTGGCCCAACAAAAATAACCCCTCTGTCTTGCAAGATCTTACAGTTTGCCTGTGTCGCTGGATGAGCCCACATGCTCCGATTCATAGCGGGACAAACGATAATAGGAGTTTCTGCAACAAGATATAAAGTAGAAAGTAAGTCATCTGCGATGCCGTGTGTTATTTTAGCAAGACAATTTGCAGAAGCAGGCGCTATAACCAAACAATCAGCCCAACGCGCTAGTTCAATATGTCCCATCGCACGTTCTGCTTGAGCATCAAATAAATCAGTGCGCACATCGTTACCGGATAGCGCTTGCATCAATAACGGACTCACAAACTCCTGTGCCGAGCGCGTCATTATAACTTTAACATCAGCCCCCACTCGAGTTAGCTCTCTAAGGAGAAAAGCAGACTTATAGGCACCAACCCCACCACAAACCCCAAGAAGAACTTTTCTACCAATAAAATCTTGCATAACGAACCTTTTTTGATAAGAATAGCACCGATCAAAGCATAAACTTCGCAATAAAGGAATAGAAAATGACAGGCGCCCAAACATGGCAGTTCGATCTGCGTGAAAAACTACTCACTTATGGCCCACAGAGCCTTTCAGATGCAGAATTACTTGCTCTTTTTATCAATTCAGACAATAACAAAAAATCCTGCATGCAATTGGCATGTGACCTTCTCATTCATCTGGGTGATTTACGTGCTGTTCTTAATGCAGATACGCAAAGCTTCACACAGGTACAAGGATTAGGGGAGGCTCAATATGTCCAACTACAAACTGTTAAAGAAATATGCCGACGTAGTGATTTTATTCAGATCCAAAAAGAAACCCAAATTACCAACAGCAAACAAACGTATGCCTATTTAAAAAAGCGTTTACGTGATTATAAAAATGAAACCTTCGTCGCTTTGTTTCTTGATAATCAACATCGCATCATTGCTTATCATGAACTTTTTTCCGGCACCATCAATACGGCAACGATTCACCCAAGGCCAATCATAGAACGTGTCCTTAGACTTAATGCAGCTGCCTTAATACTTGCTCATAATCATCCATCAGGGATATCTGATCCCAGTCCTCAAGATATAGCGGTAACAGAGCGTATGCGTGAGGCTTTAGAGTTAGTTGATGTGCGATTGTTGGATCATATTATCATCGGAGATAATGAAGTTTACTCCATCATGGCTGAAGCCAAGTGGATTTGTCATGAGCAATTAGCCCTTTATAACTGAAGGCGATAAATATCATAAAACAGAAGTTTTGAATAACTTAGCTATTGCTATTTTATGCTCAGAAATTTTATACTTCGGACAATTAATATAACTAATGAGTTGACCAAAATGCCTTTTTCCACAAAATTAATCGCAGATTACGTTGAAATGATTAACGGTGAATTGGATCATATTCCTGTAAGGCAACCAGCGCAATTTAAATTTATTGTCGAAGAATTACAAGATATGATTAGCTGGTCTTTCTCCAGAACATTAAAAAATTGTTTTTTTAAAGCCCCTCCAAAACCCGATCTTCCTTATGCCACCAAAGAACAACTTAATTATATAAGCTACTGTTTGAATAACCCGCAAGACTTTGTAAAATCAGCCGCGGATTATGCGGAATACAAAAAAATTCTTACACAGAGAATTACTGCTAAAATAAATGAATTTCAATCTATGGATACAAAGGCAAAATGGGAATATATTCAATTTCAAAAAGAAAACCATAGCGCGCCGCTACAAAACATCCCCATACCAGGAGGGTATGTCTAATCACACTAAGGAATGTGCACGAAATAACGTACACATTCCTATGCTCTTAAAAAATCAAAGGCAATGACGCTCGCTATTTCAGATTTTCTTAGGGCTAAAGCCAAGAGCCTATCCACTCCTAAAGCCACGCCACTGCACGAGGGTAACCCATGCTCCAGAGCGTTTAAAAGGTATTGATCCGCCTCGGCGGTACGAAGCCCTTTTTCATTTCTTAGATGTTGATCCAGAGCAAAACGCTTTTTCTGTGCAGCAGCATCCGTTAACTCATGAAATCCATTGGCTAATTCAACCCCTTGATAATAAACTTCAAAGCGCTCAGCAACTCCATCATTCATTTTAGCTAAAGCCGCTTGTGAGCTCGGAAAATCATATAAAGCAACAGGAACACTCTCCTTAGCTAAAAAAGGTTCCACTATATGGCTCATCAGTAAAAATAAATACTGGTCTTTGTCTTCTTCATTTGCTGGCAACACTTTGTCTAAATTAAAACCCACTAATACCTGCCGAAGCTCTTCCAACGTCGCACAAAAAGGATCAACATGACACGCCTCAAGAAAAGCTTGTTGATAGGTTTTCTTAAGCATGGGTTTAGATCGCAAAATCATTTGTAAGAATAGATCCATTTCCTCCATCAAAGTATGATGATCAATACCCAATTGATACCATTCTAAGAGAGTAAACTCCGGATTATGCCAACGACCTAATTCATCATCGCGAAATACGCGTGCAATTTGGAAAATAGAACCGCTACCTGCAGCAAGAAGACGTTTCATATGGTATTCAGGAGAGGTTTGTAGGTAATAGGTTTCACCTCGAAACAGTGCTTCAATATTACTTAAGTAAACATCTGTTGTACCGTAACGTGCCATTATTGGTGTTTCTACCTCCCAATAACCACGCTCCGTAAAAAAATAACGTATCTTTTTTAATAATTCAGCACGTTGACGTAAGAATTCAATAGGTGCAGAAGGTTCCCACATTAGTAAAAAATTCCCAGTTCAAGACGTGCTGCCTCAGTCATCCGCTCTTGAGACCAAGGTGGCTCCCAAACTAATTCAACCGTACAATCACTAACTCCTTCAACTTGATTGACTGCTTGTTCTACAGTTCCTGGAAAAGTTTGTGCAACCGGACATCCAGGAGTAGTTAAAGTCATTTGAATCAAGACATGGGCATTATCGTCTATAGATATATCATATATTAAGCCCAAATCATAAATATTAACAGGAATCTCCGGATCATAAATACCCCGAAGGGCATTGATAATGGCCTCTTTCAATAATTCAGGATCCTGTTTTTTCTTAAAACCAAACATAAACTTACCTATTTTTGTAGCCTGGATGAAGGCAAATTCGTGATCATTATCCCTACATTACGAACTACAGCTTTCACTATTTTCTATTCTGTTTTTACCACATTACTTTCTTTATTTAAGGCAGCTTCCAACGTATGCCAAGCCAAAGTAGCACATTTTACGCGTGCCGGATAAGCCTTAACTCCAGCAAGCACAGTCAATTTATCCATATACTGTAATTGACCTTCTTCATTTTGAGTCAGCATATGATGAAAGCAATGAAATAGTTCATGAGCTTCTGCCACTGTTTTTCCCTTTAAAGAATCAGTCATCAAAGAAGCGGAAGCTTGGGAAATTGCACAACCACATCCTAAAAAGCTCAATTCAGTAATCGAATCATTTTTAATCTTGACATAAACAGTTAATTTATCGCCGCACAAAGGATTAAAACCATTAGCCTGATGCGTTGCATCCTGCATTACATAATGATGGCGAGGATTACGATTATGATCAATAATAATTTCCTGATATAACTCTCGCAATTCAGCACTCATGCAAATACCTCTTTCACTCGATGTAATGCTTGTACACACGAATCAATTTCATGAATTGTATTATAAAATGATAAAGAAATACGTGAAGTAGCAGCAACATTATAAAAATCCATCAATGGCATAGCGCAATGATGGCCGCTGCGCAAAGCAATTCCTTCACTATCCAAAATAGTGCCAATATCATGAGCATGAATTGTTCCATGCACAAAAGAAACAATGGGGACTTTTTGCTTTGCTGTACCTATGATATTAAATCCACTTACTGATTCAACAGCAGCAGTTGCATAGTTCAGTAACTTTGCTTCATAAGCAGCAATTGCGTCTAAATCCAAAGATCCTAAATAATCAATAGCGGCACCTAAGCCTACAACTCCAGCAATATTAGGAGTTCCTGCTTCAAATTTCTGAGGGAGTGGTGCATATTCTGTTGCCTCAAAAGTCACATAATTGATCATTTCACCCCCTCCTTGATAGGGGGACATGGCATCCAAAATTTCTTCTCTACCCCACAAGACACCTATACCTGTTGGACCATACATTTTATGGCCTGAAAAAGCATAAAAGTCACAATCTAAATCCTGAACATCTACAGGTAAATGGGCCGTAGCTTGGGCTCCATCTAATAAAACCTTTGCACCATACGCATGTGCCATCTCAATCATTTTTTTCACTGGGTTAATCGTACCTAATGCATTGGAAACATAATTGATTGCCACCAGTTTAGTATTCTTATTTAATTTTTTCGCAAATTCATCCAATAAGATTTCACCATCAAGCGAAATAGGCGCTACTTGTAATTTTGCACCTGTTTTTTTGCATACCATCTGCCAAGGTACAATATTCGAATGGTGCTCCATATGTGTAATTAATATTTCTTCATCAGGCAAAATACGTGGTGCAACCAAACTTTGAGCAACGAGATTAATTGCCTCTGTTGTTCCTCGTACAAAAATACACTCTCGTGGCGAATAAGCATTAATAAAACGTTTCACTTTTGAACGAACAGCTTCATAAAGTTCAGTAGCTCTGACACTTAAAGTATGAACAGCACGATGTACGTTAGCATTATCATGTTCGTAATAACGAGAAATAGCCTCAATTACAGCTTTAGGTTTTTGTGTTGTTGCTGCATTATCAAAATAAATTAAATCAAAATCATTCACTTTTTGATTAAGTATAGGGAAATCTCTACGAATTGCCTCAATATCCAAAGCGTCCATTAGTCTTACCCCAACTGTTTCGTTAATAAATGACCCATGTAGGCTGCCAACTCACGATGCGGAACAAGCCGTAAATTATCACTAGCAAAAGCATGGATTAAATAATGCGATGCTTCAAGTCGATCAATTCCACGGGTTGCTAAATAAAATAATGCTTCTTCATCGAGTTGTCCAACTGTAGCCCCATGGGAACACAATACATCATCAGCAAAAATTTCCAACTGTGGTTTGGTATCTACTTCTGCATTTACTGAAAGTAATAGGTTTTTATTTTGTTGTTTAGCATCCGTATGTTGGGCACCTTTGGCAACGAACACTTTGCCATTAAATACGGCACGTGAGCGCCCCGTTAAAATACCCTTATAATCTTGTTCACTGCTGCAATTAGGCACTAAATGCTGAACCGTAGTGTGATGATCTACATGTTGTCCTTCTGTAGGGGCATAAATACCGTTCATCAAGGAGTATGCCTTTTCTTCATGTAAATCCAAACTAACATCTGAACGTACCCACTGCCCACCTAGACTCAATGAATGGTTGGCAAATTCACTACCTGCTAATTGTTTTACAGCTAAATGTCCCACGTGATAAGCAGATTTACTCTCTCGTTGTATTTTATAGTGGGTTATTTGCGCATTAGCGCCAACTAAAATTTCGGTAACTGTATTCGTCAAATAACTACAATCGGGTAAGCCTTGATAATCTTCGATTATCGTAGCGCGACTGTTTGCCTCAGCAATAATCATATGTCGTAAATAAACCGCTTGCTTCATGTGTGTTTGCACATGGTTTAAAGAGATGGGTTCCTCTAGAATAACTCCTTCTGGGATATAAATCATTACACCACAGTGAATCATAGCTGTATTCAAATAATGAAAGCCATGCTCTTGTTTTAAAATACTTCCCAGATAAGGCTTAAGTAATTCGGGATGCTGCATTATCGCAACTGATAAAGGAAGAACGATAACACCCTTAGGTAAAGCGCTTGTGAACTGTTCATCAGTGAAATATGCTCCATTTTGGAGCAACACCTGCTGCGTTACTGGCAAATCAAACTTTATTTCATGATGCCAAGACTTCTCCGCAGGCTCCAAATTACTTACAGACAGAAAAGATTGATTTAATAAAGCATCAACACTGGTGTATTTCCAATCCTCATCATGGCGTGTCGGAAAACCACGGCGATGTAAACTTCTCAATGCTTTCGTTTGCAATTGAGCAAGCCAAGGCAAAGTGGATAAACTTGTTTCTGCTTGTTGTTGGTAAAAATCCAAAATCTCGCTCATCACTGCACCGTTTCCTCAAGCCAGCTGTACCCTTTTTTCTCTAATTCAAGTGCGAGGGATTTATCGCCTGAAAGAATAATACGCCCGTTAACCAACACATGAATAAAGTCTGGCTCAATATAATCAAGTAACCGTTGGTAATGAGTCACTAAAATAATGGACCGCTCTGGTGAACGCATCGCATTAACCCCATGAGAAATAATGCGCAATGCATCAATATCTAAACCTGAATCTGTTTCATCAAGAATTGCAAGCTTAGGCTCTAAAGCAGCCATCTGCAAAATTTCATTACGCTTTTTCTCTCCGCCTGAAAAGCCTTCATTAATACTGCGGTATAAAAAGCTCTCATCCATCTCAAGTAACTGACATTTTTCACGAATGAACGTTAAAAACTCAATAGCATCCAACGTATTTTTCCCTTGGCCTTTACGTACTGCATTCACAGAGGCTTTAAGAAAATTAATGTTGGTCACCCCAGGTATTTCCACGGGATACTGAAAAGAGAGAAAAACCCCTGCTCGTGCTCTTTCTTCCGGAGATAAAGGAGTTAAATCTTGTTCTAAATAGGAGATCTCACCATCAGTGACTTGATAAGAAGGGTGGCCTGCTAAAACCTTGGATAGTGTGCTTTTTCCAGAACCATTCGGCCCCATAATTGCATGAATTTCACCAGCATTTACTTGAAGATCAATGCCTTTTAAAATAGCTTGGCCATTCACCGAAACATTTAAGTTTTTGATTTTTAACATACTAACCTACTGCCCCTTCTAAACTTAAGCCCAATAATTTAGTTGCTTCTACCGCAAACTCCATAGGCAATTCTTTTAACACCTGCTTACAAAAACCATTAACTATCATTGATACCGCATCTTCGGTATCAATTCCGCGTTGCTGGCAATAAAACAATTGTTCTTCACTAATCTTTGAAGTAGTTGCTTCATGCTCTACTTGTGCCGTCGGATTTTTAACCTCTATATAAGGGAAAGTGTGTGCAGAACATTCAGATCCCATAAGCATTGAATCACATTGCGTATAATTGCGCGCATTGGTTGCCGTGGGTGCAATACGTACGAGACCTCGATAAGCATTATGTGCTTTGCCCGCACTAATTCCTTTGGAGATAATCGTTGATCGCGTATTTTTACCGATATGAATCATTTTAGTACCGGTATCCGCTTGTTGGTAGTTATTGGTCAAAGCAACTGAATAAAACTCACCAACGGAATCATCGCCTTGCAAAATCACACTCGGATATTTCCAAGTAATTGCTGAGCCAGTTTCTATTTGCGTCCAAGAAATTTTAGAGCGTTTACCACGACACGCCCCTCGTTTAGTCACAAAATTATAAATACCACCTTTGCCTTCTTTATCACCAGGATACCAATTTTGCACGGTTGAATATTTAATTTGCGCGCCATCTAAAGCAACCAATTCAACAACTGCAGCATGCAATTGATTTTCGTCACGCATAGGCGCAGTACATCCTTCAAGATAAGACACATAGCTGTCAACGTCTGCAACAATTAATGTACGCTCAAACTGTCCTGTAGAGGCTGCATTAATCCGAAAATAGGTGGATAACTCCATAGGACAACGCACCCCTTTTGGAATATAAACAAAGGAGCCGTCGCTAAAAACAGCTGAATTCAGAGCAGCATAAAAATTATCACGATAAGAAACAACTGAACCTAAATATTGCATTAACAATTCGGGGTATTGATGCACTGCTTCAGAGATTGGACAGAAAATCACGCCTTTTTCAGCCAATTTTGCTTTAAAAGTGGTAGCCACAGACACACTATCAAAAACAGCATCGACAGCTACACCAGCAAGCATTTCTTGCTCTCTTAAAGGGATACCCAATTTTTCATAGGTTCTTAGTAATTCGGGATCAACCTCATCGAGACTTTTTGGCGCATCTTTTTTCATCTTGGGCGCTGAATAATAAGAAATAGTCTGAAAATCCACTGCTGGATAATGCACGCTAGACCATTGAGGAGGAGACATGGTTAACCAATGTCGATAAGCTTTTAAACGCCATTCGAGTAAAAACTCTGGCTCACCTTTAATTGCTGATAATCGTCGAATAACCTCTTCGTCCAGTCCAGGCGCAAAAGTATCTACTTCAATGTCGGTCGTAAACCCATGTTGGTATTCTCTATCGAGCAGAGAATTAATTTGCTCACTGCTTTTAGCCACGATTAACTCCACTTGCTAATTGTAGAACTCGCTCCACATCACGTGCAGGCAAAGTGGGTTTAGCTAATGTAGCTAAACTCACACTATCCAAAGCTGTTTCAATTGCCTGGCTGATTAATCGCCAATTACCCTGAATAGTACAAACCTCTTGTAATGAACAGCCATTAGGGTGCGTACTGCACTCTGTGAAACCACGATGTTCTTCCAATGCAAAAATTATTTGCGACACAGAAATTTCAGTAGCAGGACGTCGCAATTGGTACCCTCCAGTCACTCCGCGCACTGAGGTTAACAACCCTGCACTGGTCAAACGTTTTAAAATTTTACTTACCGTAGGTACAGTTAAATGAGTATGCAAAGCAATATCACGAGCATTACATAATTCGCGCGCGTGCCTCGCAAGATAAACCATCACTACTGTTCCATAATCGGCCAATTTGCTGATGCGCAGCATAACACCTCAAAATCGAATAATCTAGTACTAATCAAGTCTTAATTAACGTGAGCTTGACATAGAAAGCATAAAAGGCACCGCATTTATACGGGATCCAATTCTATATAAAATCAGTTCGATATAAAAATCACTTTATTTTTTAGACCGAGCTCACATTAACTAAAGATAAAATCCAGATTTATTCATTCATCCTATACTATAAATATAGTACTAAAACGGTTCTATATCTGGCGAACACGAATAGTACCTTATTGTTAAGGAGTGATGCAAATAAAATATTCGCAAGATTTTATTTTTGCATCCCTCAAATCCCATCATTTTTCACAAGTTATACCTATCTCGCCCCCCTTCATTCGCTAAAAAAAAGAATGGATAGATAGCAAATCATCCTTGGTGACAAAAAGAAGCAAAGTATCATTTTGGCCAGATATAAATCTTAGCCTACTTGAACTATAGGTGGTACATAACGTATTATCTTCCTTATTGGGTTAAGAATATTTGCACTTTGACTTCATGGAACAAAGATTCATTAGGAGCAAGACCATGACAGCTGAGCATTATCCGGTCTCGCTCGTCAACAATCACCTCAACTCGGGAACCTCACTTATCCCCCAGGGATATTATCGTTCTAAGTTATTTATTGCTCCTTTTTCTACTAATGCCCTAGTTGCTGCAGCAGGTCCTCTTTTATCGTTATTGGAAAGACTTTGTTTAAGTCCTTCACTACCGCCTATTGAAAATATTAGAGATAACATTGAGCACGAACTACTTGCGTTTCAAAGCAAAATGGATGCTTCCAAGTATCCTATGGACTTTATTATCATTGCTCATTATTTAATGACCGCAACCATAGATGAACTCATTGGTAAAAATTACATGCGTGTCTATCAAATAAATGCCGAATTCAAGGCGTTTACACCACTAACCAATGATAATACTCAACCTCAATATCGTTTTTTTGAAATTCTTAATTACATTAAAGAGCGCCCTAACCAATATCTCGATCTCATTGAATTGGTTTATTTTTTTCTAATTGTCGGTTTTGAGGGACATTATCATCTTAAACCCGATGGACGACAAGCTTTAGACAACTACATTGATGATCTCTACCAGATAATACAGCAAAATCGTTTTCACCAACCACGTCGCTTATTTAATGAAAACCCCTTGCCTAAAACTATTAAGAAAAGTTATAAGACAGTCATAATTACCCTAGTTACGGCTGTAACTTTAGTGGTCTTTGCTTTTTTTACAAGTCAGTATTTATTAGAGAATAAAGCAAAATCAGTTTTATTTGGTCACTCACAACTCGCTCTTCTGGAGAGCTAATGGATAACTCTTTACGCGCATTGTGTGATGCTATAAAAAAAATACTTTCCCAATTAAAGCCCCAAAGCCATCCACTCTCTTTTATAGTGATTACGGGAAAAAATGCACAAGGAAAGTCTGCCTTATTAAAACAAAGTAACATGGAGGAAATACCGGTATTTAGCGAACAACATGCAAAAGTCTATTTTAATCAGCAAGGAATCATGATTGAGTTAGGCGAAAATTGGTTAACCAACAGCAAAAACCTCTTACTCAATACATTAAAACAGTTAAATCGTTGTAACTCATATCTGAAAATTACCGGCATAGTGTTATGTATCGATGTAAACGACTTACTCATTGCTGATCCTGCACAATTTGCTGAACAAAAGAAAGCCCATCTGCAATTGTTAGAACGGTTTGGTATTAATTTGGGTTATCCTGTTGAGCTTGCTTTGATATTTACCAAAATGGACACTTTGGCCGGTTTTACTGAGTTTTATCAATCGGAACATGCGACCGATTTAGCGAAACCTCTTGGATTTTCTCTTGATTGTATGAATGAATCCAAGAAAAAGAAAGAAGCTTATGCGTTACAATTTAGTCAACTAATAGAGCAACTCAATCAACAAGTCATTCATAAAATGCATCCTGCTCGTTCCACAATGAGGCGCAGCTTAATTCGTGAATTTCCATTGCAGGTAGCTAGCCTCTGTACCCCAATTCATGCAGTAATACATGGAATTTCAACAAAGTTATTTAATTTGCATTCAATTTATTTTACGAGTGCTGAACAAGGCGGCATCAGTATTGATCGTCTCAATAAAAAAATTCAGCACGAATATGCATTGGTAGTTCAAGATACTTTTCCTCAAGCAACCAATTTCCGAGCCTATTTTGTTGAGGGTGCATTAAAGACAATCCAAGAACATTGCAGCCAAATTCCACAGTTAAGAAAGTTTTCACAAAAAACTATTATTTCAGTAACAGCAAGTATTGCGGGAATTATCCTGCTGATTTTAAGTTACAATTATTACAAAACAGCACACTTACTGGATGAAGCAAGTAAAGAGTTACTTGCCTATGATGTACTCAATAATCGCCAGGATAAACAAAAACAGGCTCTTTATCATTTATCGAATGCTGCGCAAACAATGAGTCATATTTCGAGTAACTCCTTATCACTGCCCACAGTGCATCAACTAAAAAATAATTTGCAAAACAGTACCGAAAATCGTCTGTATGGGGATTTTTTATCTTCGCTAACGAGTGAGCTCGAAGAAGTGATTAATAATCCGAGTAATACACCAATTATTCGCTATAATGCGTTGAAAATTTACTTAATGCTTAGCCAACCAGAATATTTTTCAACAATACAAGTACATGATTGGTTCGCTTTTCATTGGAAAGATCAACCCGAAAGCACCTTAAAAAATCATTTGACTCTGGTAAAACGACTCTTAAATAAACCACCCAAAAATATAATAATCAAACAGCAAATCATTACCGATGCTCGCAATTATCTTAATGCTTTGCCCACAAGTTATCTGTATTACTCTATCGCCAAAGAGTCTTTTTCTACCACGAAACAACAAATTTCGATTAATGGATTTGTTTTAGCTACAAATGAATTGCCTGTTTATTTCACGCGCACGGGTTTTGATGAGGTAATACAAAAAATCCCCGAAATTACCCATGCATTGCAAAAAGAAAATTGGGTGCTTGCACGCAATGATTTAGGTCAATTACAAGAAATGCTCATTCAGGCCTATTGCTTTGATTATGTCACCTGGTGGCAAACCTTTATGCGCAAATCGCAACCGTTCCATTATCAAGATTATCAAGCAGGACGCCAAGTCGTTAAGAATTTAGAGCAATCTCATGCATTAAGTAAAATAATAGGCTTAATTCAACAAGAAACTAAGGCAGATTTGACCAACAACTCCTCACCTTTCAATCAGTTTATTGCCAGCCAATTTACTGATTTGAACTTAATGAGCCATTCCAGTACTCAAGAACTTAGCTTAAAAATCGTTGATTTAGAACGTTTTATTTCTACTTTATCCATGATAAATGATGGCGGAAAAACCGCATTTAATATCACAAGGACACGCTTCGCTAGTGATAATGCCTCCGATCCAGTAAGCCAACTCCATAATCAAGCAAAACTTTTACCTACACCTTTAAGTAGTTGGTCAAAACAATTAGCAAGTGATGCCTGGAGTATTTTAATCAAAGACAGTCGCCAGTATATTAATCAACAGTGGCAACAAACCGTCTACCGAGACTTCCAAACCACCATTGCCCAACGTTACCCGTTTGATTCATCACAAAGTGAGGAAATAACGATTCATGATTTTAATCGTTTCTTCTCTACTCATGGAATATTAAACACATTTACGGAAAACTATGTAAAACCTTTCTTAGATATTTCCAGTGCAGAATGGAAACCAAAAGCGATTAACGATACTGTATTACCAATAACCCCGGGAACATTAGATGCACTGATACGGGCCAATATTATTACCAATATGTTTTTTCCTGACCGTGGTGAAGAAAGCAAAATTAACTTCAGCTTGCAAAAAATCAGTCTTGACCCTGTAGTTGCAAACTTGGAATTACAAATTGGCCAAACTAAATTATCAGATAATCAAAGTAGTGAATCAATGACTCACTTTGTCTGGCCCCAAGCCAATGCAAAACTTGCTCTTGACTCTATTGAAGGGAACCACTATGAACTTGCTGAACAAGGAATATGGGCCTTATTCAAGCTTCTAGAAAAAGTAAATGTTCTTATTGATGAACAAGATAGCTCCAATTTACAAATTCTTTTTGAAGTGAACAGCAATTCAGGACGCTATTTATTAAAAACAAATAATCAGGTGAACCCCTTTACACCAGGAATTTTAAATGGCTTTAACTTAGAAGAATATATTGTTTAGTGGTTGAGGTCATTATCTTTTTTCTCTTAAAAAGGAGCTCCTTCTTCCTAAAGAAAAGCACTCATACAGCGGTGTCCCCTGGCTGGGTTGGTTGCTCATAGACCTTCCGCTTTTACAGAAGGTGGCGTTTGGGAGAAGGCTACTAAATCCAACAAAACAATTCTTACTTAGACTCCCAAAGTTAAAAAACGAGTAATTTTCTAAAAAATAGTATATATTTAAAACACAAAGAGACAGATTCCCTCTGATTCATATATACTAAGAGTTCTTAAATAAAAAAGGTATTTCTATGCGTACGTTTATTTCATATTTACTTATTGCATTATTAAGTTTTGGGCTACTGGTGCACGAAGCATCTGCTAAACGCTTTGGTGGGGGTAGAAGCTTTGGTGTTCAACGCTCACAAAGCAGCCTATTTTCAACCAATAAAACACAAAAATCGAGCGTTATTGGGCAAAGCACTAAAAACTCGAGTAGATGGGGTGGTTTATTAAGTGGATTATTAATCGGTGGTTTATTAACCAGTTTATTTATGGGGCATGGTATTACCAGTGGAATTTTGTCTTGGTTAATTTTAGGCGCAGTTCTTTTCTTTGTCGTTGGATTCTTTCGCAAAAAAATGCAACCTGGTTTTCAAACAGGACAATCTAGCCCTTTTAATCAAAATCCCTTAAATAATTTTACTCAATCATTTAGTAATAGTTCTATGGGGAGTAACAGTAATACATCTGAGTATCCTATTGGTTTTGCTCCTGAAACTTTTTTGCGTGAAGCTAAAGTAACCTTTAATCGTTTACAAGCGGCCTATGATCAAAAAAACCTTCAAGACTTGAGTGAATTTACTGCACCAGAAGTATTTGCAGAAATTAAAATGCAATTAGATGAGCGAGGTGATGCGCCTAATAAAACAGAGGTGATTACTTTGAACGCAGAATTGCTGGATGTTTCAAAACAATCTAACTCATTGATTGCAAGTGTCCGCTTTACGGGTTCTATTAAAGAAAATGATGAACCTATAAATCAGCTCGATGAAATTTGGCATTTCCGCCAGTTTCCTAACAGTTCTCAATGGGTTGTTGGCGGTGTTCAACAGGAAGTATTTCAACCTTAAGAGTTTACGTGATCTAAAAATAAAAATCTGGGGATTTCTAGTGAATCCCCACTTTAGAATAAAGACACTTCGCCCCCGCTTTTAATTTATTATTTCGACAAGTTTCAACAGAATAGCTATTCTCACTAAGAAATCCAAATTAACGCCAATTATCGTTTTCTATCTGACACTCTCATTGAAATACATTGATAGAGCAATATTAAAATAAAAAATACAATTTCAATCCAATCAATTGCTTTTATTAAGACCTATGAAAATTACAAATAGTCTATTTTTAATAAATACACACGGTTTGTTAATTTTTTATTCAATTGATTTGGAAATATAACTTATTGACTTATTTAACATTTTAAAAATATTGTTATTTATTAATGGGATATTCAAACCTGGATGTTGACTTTATTGCAAAACAGTTTAAAAATTAAAACCTAGAGATATTTGCTTGGCTAATTGGTGAAGCAATAATCATATCCAGTGATGTATGGACCATTCTATCACCCTATTATTTAAAGCCACTTATTGAAATAAGGATGACTCTATAATGCATAAAAAAATCAACTGCCCCATATTATTTTTTTCTACAACCATAATCATATCGGCAAGCAATCAAGCATTTGGACACGAAAACCTCACTATGAATCTAGCATCAGAGGCATTGGCTACTTCATTGAAAAGCCCATTACGAAACACAGTAACTGTAGGATCCTACAAAAATATTTACGGTGGTACTGTTCCTTTAGCCTATTATAACCGAGGTAATGAATGGAAACTTAGTTCAGCATTACCTTTACCTTCCGATATCATTGAGTCATCTGATAAGCAAGTTAGTTTTCTTAATGGAGTGGCCTGCGATAGAAAAAGTCGCCATTGTACTGCTGTCGGAACTTATACTACCAATACAGAAGGCCCCAAAGCCCCTGGTTATGCACCATTAAGTTACTTTTCAAATGATGGTGGGGTTCATTGGAAGTTAAGTTTAATGCTTCCTCTGCCACTTGATGTCAACACACCAGCAGACAATCAAAGTACCGCTCTTTATAGTGTTAGATGTAATAAATTGAATCAACGTCATTGTGTTGCTGTTGGGTATTACATTAATGATAAGAATGCTTCCGCCCCTTTAAGCTATACGTCAACTAATAGAGGAAAACGATGGAAGCTGAGCACAACCCTTCCCCTACCTGCTGACATAATCACAACCTATAGCAAACAAAGAAGCAAGCTCTTTGGTCTTGCATGTGATACTAAAGTCAAATCGTGTAGCACAGTAGGATCTTACATCAATAATCTTAAGTCTACAGTTCCTTTAATCTATACATCAATAAATCGAGGACAATCATGGACTATCAGTCAAAATCCACTTCCTCTACCCGAAGATGCAGCATCTAACAAGCAGAATAGTGAACTCCTTGCTATTGCCTGTGATCACACAGGAACTCTTTGTAGCACAGTTGGGTATTATACAACAAGCTCTGGAGGAATCTCTCCATTAAGCTATTCGTCAAGTGATAGTGGCAACACATGGTATTTAAGCTCTGAACTACCTCTGCCCAGCGATGTAATAAAAAGACCAGTCGCTCAAAAAACCTACCTCAATGGTATTTTTTGTGACAACATAGGTGTGAACTGTAACGCAGTTGGATATTATACAAATACAACTGGAGGTGTTGCATCATTAAGCTATACGTCCAACGATGGAGGCAATAATTGGACTGTCAGCCCTTCAACGCTACCTTTACCCACCAATGCAGCATCAGGTCTTCTTAGCAACAGCGGGCTTTTTAGTATTATTTGTGATTCACAGAAAAATCTTTGTACTTCAGTTGGATACTACAGAAAAAATGATAATACAGGGATCGCTCCATTAAGTTATACATCAACCGATGGTGGTATTACATGGGATGTGAGTCCTGAAATAAATCTCCCGCCTGATACTGCTGAGAACAATCAAATGGCACGTCTCAATAGCATTAATTAATCGCAACAACAAAATCACAGAAAATTCTTATTCATGATTGATTTTAGACACATGCTCTAAAATCAATCCAATATGATGATCCTTATTTTTATCTCGACCTCACGGTAAGTTACATCTTATGCGCCATATCTAAAATCATATAGGCACCCGCTGTAGACAATGATTTATGTACTAATCGACAATTAAATCCTCTAAAAAAAGCACTGATACCATGATTCTGATAAATTTGAGAAGCAAGCAGTCCTAATGACTGTTGCGCTTTATTACGCGCCGCTTGCTGCTGACTTTTCAATACATCAAGGGGCGTAGTTGCAAAAGTAACTGGGGCTGAGGCAACAGTTGCCCATAAAATGGTTGATAAAAATGTTTGTT
Organism: Legionella cincinnatiensis; assembly: GCF_900452415.1. Taxonomy (NCBI): domain Bacteria; kingdom Pseudomonadati; phylum Pseudomonadota; class Gammaproteobacteria; order Legionellales; family Legionellaceae; genus Legionella; species Legionella cincinnatiensis. Next base: position 3,485,720 of record NZ_UGNX01000001.1, read on the forward strand.
TTTCGCGTTTAGTTTTAATTGCATTGTAAGTCATAAATAAATAAAACCAGCTAGGTAAGGCTTTTCCTAACGTAGGAACACTTCCAGAGAAAAAACCAGAAAAACCTCTTTGGTTATAAATAGTTTTCATTGCTTGGAGGGGTGTTATAGGTTGAGTCTGACTTGCAATAGTTCTCATTTGCACCGTTTTGATATTCTCAATGGGACTAACCACTACAGTATCAAAAATACTTGCGATCGTTCCTTTTAGAACACTCCCAGAAAACATAGGAAGTTCTAGCTTATCAATTTCTTTTGGCATCTGACTAATCAATAATGGTCTATATGCCACTTTTCCAAGCTGACGAATAACGCACGATAAAAATCCTGTAGAAAAATGCGTTAAGCCCAATCCCGCAAATTGCGTTATAACTGAATAAGGACTTTGCAGAAGATTTGTTTGAATTGCAACTTTTAATCTTTCTGCCGGATGGCCTACGCATGTTGTAAGAATCGTGTACCCTATACCAAAAGCATAAGCATCCCAAAGAGTCTTTTGCTCTTTTTTCTCTTGACTCATAATATCCTCTTTTTAAACAAAAGGATAAATAATACCATGCTGACCATTTATAATGCATTATTTTATCTATTAAGTAAAAAGTAAGCGTGGATGTAATGACATCAACCTAATAAATTAGTTGTTAATTATCAATAAGTTAATTTGTTATTGAGAGATCAAGAACTAGGGTTTTTTAAAAAAACACTAAGATAAACTTCCTGATTTAGGAAATTCATGGGTGAGAGAAGCTTACTACTTTCATTTTATAGGGATAAAATTGATTGCAAACAGTTTCAATCCCAAGTCATCATTGGTGAAAAAAGCTTTAAAGAAAGCTCCACTTCTCTTTGGTATACTCGATGATATTCCAGTTAGTGAAAAAGAGCTTAGCTAACCTATATCACTTAATAAGAAGCCTCTATATGTCTGCATCTCAACCTCCATGCCTTAAAATAATGTGGCTATTTCTTGCATAATTGGTAGGGGACGCCATTATGGTTCAGGGAATATGCTTAACTCTTAGGGAAAGGCTGGATTTGAACGAGATTGCACGAAAATGATTCTGGGGAAAGGGAGCATACATCAGTATATGAGGCTTTCGAAGGATCATCTTCGCGCAAGATTTGCCAAATGCAACCTTTCAGTGCATCAGGCATGAACGCTTACTATTTCACATTGAGATTCACTTTATTAATTACTCATTGCATTATCATTTTAATCGTCTGATTTTTTTCGGAATATTCTCAAAATAAGGCCGATAATAATTAAGGCAAGAAACAAAATTAGCACGTATAAAACCACATGTGAAGTAACCTGAGTTACCTTTTTCATGGTTGCTTCAGATTCTGTTTGGCTTTGAATGTCTTCGGGTGACAAACTAGTAAAGCTTCCATTTTGAAATGATACTGCAAGATCCCCTGAAAGTGATTCTCGTTTAAACCCATTATCCAAAAGACGCACGGCAAAATTCAGATCCGCGGGGGAATAACCATAAAGGATCATCTGATGTATGTTTGAATCTGCTTCCTCTCCCCAAATCCTTGCAAAACCTATTCCCTGACTTTTTAAAAATGCATTTTCAAAAACAGATTTATCTATATCAGTAAGCACTGGATCTTTAGTATTTTTCAAAGAAACCAGGAAGTTCTTGAACAGTTTTTTCAGATGCTCAATAAATAATGAATGACTCTTTGCGGTTGTAAAAAACAGAGTATTGTAAGAAGCGATCTTTGATTTTTCAAATTTGGAGTGATTTAGCAGTGCAAGGGAAGTATTATTTTTCAAATTGGATGAAAAATTTATTAAGTTATTGACCAATTTTTCATTGTTATAGGCTTCTTCTTCAGAGGGCAGTGATACAAATACATTTCCCGTCATCAAAGAGGGCCAATCTTTGAGTTGCGGCTTATCTAATATATCTTCATCCTCACTGCTGAATTCTAAATTGCTGTTCTGATAAATAATTCCCCAAGCTTGATCCAGATAATCTTTAGAACACCATGAACTGGCTAAAGACAAAACAAAGTTAATTGTTAAGTTATTTTTTCCTACAACTAAATTATTGGCCGGAAGTGGAAGTTTCAGAGTTTTAATGTCTTCCGAATCTGGAACCAACTCTACTCCACCAATAGGTACTCCATTTAAGTTAACACTCAGACTAGACAATTTTATTTTTTCAAGAAATGGACTATGGCTATATACAAGATTTAATGAGTTATTTTTTCCAAAAAACTGGGCTGGAAGATTAAATTGGTAAGATAATGCATTTTGCCCTACTCCAAAAACCATATTATCCTTATAACCTAAATCTTGAAAAGTAATTGCAGATCGATTTTCAAAATTCTCAGGGAGATCTATTTTATTCTTAACCAAAAAAAATGATGGTTCATTTACCATCTTTTGCATCAAACCAGAACGGAGTGTACGGATGGTGTTATTTAAGCCCTCTGTAGAATTTGAAGAAATAACTAATAGTGGTTGTTGTTGATATTGAGTTAACCAGATAAAACCACTATTTTCTGGCAACACACTTCCATCTAAATTCACCCATTGTTGATTTTTTAATCGTAATAAACTAGGTTGTCCAATAGTCGTAAAATTCACATTATCGGCTGTAGCAGCAAGTACGGCAGGATGTGTAAGTGTTTTTTGCCCCAGCTCGTTTATATGTATTAAATCAAAGCTCACTCCACGCCAACTCGCTTTTTGGGCAAGGATATTTGCAAAATCAAAATAAGGAAAGAATGACGTATCAGTCAAGTGATTTGGCAATACCAGAGTAACTACATCTTGGTATGGAGCATCTAGGTGGATAAAAGGTTGGGGGAAATTGAGTAGCGCAGGCTGCCAATCTGATTTCATATAATGATAGACAATGTCTGAGTTTCCCGAAATTGCAACCCAGTTTCCTTTATTTTCAGTATCTTGACAGATTTTATCACCTATTTTAAACCATCCATTCAAATTAATTGTAGTTACTTTAGGCGAAATATATTCTTTAGGTATAGTTACATTCCAGTGAATCGGTTGCTGTTTATCTTTAGTGAGAAATATAGAATCAATGGGAACATCACCCACACTCATAGTTAAAGTTGAGGTATTTTCAAGTAAAGGAGAGTATTGTAGTATTAAATTTAAATCAAGGTTGTTCACTTGCCAGCTTTTAGGAATAGGTATATAAAAATTAAAAGATGGCCTGTTACCCTGCATCACTACTGTTTCAACTTTTATAAGCTTATTGAGTTTAAAGTTTCTTGTGTTACTTGTAGCTACAGGAGAAGTTGGATTTTCAGCTGATATAGCATTATGTAATGCTAATAGCCATGAAAGCAAAAAAAAGCTAATTGTATATAAAATCGTCTTAGAACCAATCAAGCTGAAAAAATGACGAGCATTACTATCCCTATTTCGTTTTCGCATATTTCTAATGTTCATTGTTATTTCCTATAATTTGATACTGTATCAGAAGATCTTCTGCTTTTGAATCTCATCAAAATTTGTAACTCTATAAATTTAAATTAATTATATTGTATCTGTGTTAATATAAGAGCAAAAGCCTAGCTCGCAGAGGGGCTACTCTATGACGGATCTCATTTCGAAATTGTTTATCTGGTATATCTTCCAGGCCAATAGAAACTATTCCTTCATCAATACTGATTAGCAAACAATGGTGGTCAAGTAACCAATAATAGTTTTCTGTAGGGATCGCTGCTAATTGGTTCTGATGCAGTACTGGCAAATTCTTCTTTCGCACAAGTTGCATGTTGTATTGCAAGGCAAGAACTGACAAAAGTGTTTCTTCATCAATATCTTTATTTTTAATAAGAATTTTCCCAATTTTTTCACCTGTTTCTTTCTGTTGCTTTAACGCATGAACTAAGCGTTCAGTTTTTATTTGATGTTTTTCTATCAATAAATCTCCCACATGAAGCTCATACTGAGCGAGTAAATCTGGTCCTGGGAAAAAATTATCTGTTTTATCCCATTTGGGTACGACTTTAGGTTTGTGCTTAATAAAAAACTGACTATAAGCTCTTATAAGAACATGCGCATAAAGAATATTGGAATAAATGGTACGAAATGGGCAAGTTAGCGCTGGTAGCAATCCATAAACTCGATAAACTCCAATTACGCGCTGCAAAATTCGGTCAATCATAAAAAAAGTATCTGCCACAATCAAATACCATACCCAAGGATTCAAATGCAACATCATTTCCAGAGTCAAATAACCGGGAACAAAAAGGGAGTAAATATAGAAAATAAACCAGAAAATAAATAATACATATCCACACATGTTAACAATATGCGAAATAGTCGCTTTTCTATCATGAAATAGAGTGTACTTTATCGCAAAACTTCCAGGCCATCCTGAATAATACCATTCCTGAAAAGCAATACCGATAGTCCAGCGTGTTCGCTGACGCACAGAAGCAGAATATTCCATGACGCGTAATGAGCGAGTGGCAACCAACATTTTTTTTGTGCGATAGACCGTTTTTCCCCAAAAAAGCAATGAAGGTTTCGAAACAATACGTTTGACCCAAAAAGTCATAAAGATAGTGTTTAACCGGTGTACTTTTAATTTAAGTGCACAACTATAATCTTCTGTTAAACTAAACAAGGAAAAGGGTTCACCATTATTATGAAGTGCAAGTGTTTCTAAAGCCTTACGTGAAAAACCGGTTCCTACACCTGCCGATGGAATAAATCCATGAAGTAACTCCCTAACCACAAGGTCTTTGGTATGGATTTCTGCAAACTCATCATTATATGTCCAGTGAGTTATGTATTTCATCGAAATAGGCAAAGGAACAACAGGTAGTTGGACCATATCTTTACGAGGTATAACATAGTTGTATAATTTGAAAGATAAAGGATCTATGACATCTTCTGTGTCATGCATTACAAAGATTTCATATTTTATATTTAATTCTTGTTCACGATTCTGGATATATTTATACATGGAATTTAAATTTTTTGCTTTGGTCGTAGGCCCTGGCAAAGGTGAAAAAACACAAAAAATGTTAGGAAATATATCCTGCACTTCTCTAATTACTGCGACTGTATCTGGATCGTTGGAATATACACCTATAAATATATCGTAGTTTTCATATTTGATTTCATCAAGGTTATATCTCAGCATATTGGCAATCGCAGGTTCGTGCCAACAAGCAATCATAAGCGCAATTCTTTGTTCAGGAACTTCAAACAACTGTTTTAAATTCAATGGCGTATATTTTTTCATTTTTAATCTGCGCCAGGGAAAATAAATCCAGTATACTAAATCAATAAAAAAATCATCTAATCCCGAGATGAAAAAGAAAACAGCCGCAAACATGAGAAAATACCACATCCAGAAAAAAAGAAGATCCATTTTCCCTCCGTCCTCGCGCTATTTAACTATTTAATAAAAGTTTGGATTGATTCCTTTAATATTACAAGGGAGGACCTCTATTTTTAACAAATCTAGTAGATCGTCAATCGTATGGGGCCCCTGAAATTTGTAATAGTGAGCGGAAAAACCGTTATATTTCTCCAAATTTCTCGGCACGAACAAATCCTATTCCCACATCAATGATTTTTTAAACGGCCATCTATAGAGCTACCCTATATCCCATCAGGATTTCTTATTACTCACCATTTTTCGCTTCAATATACCTGCCATAGCAAGTAATTAATTTATCTTCAAAGCTAAAATCGATAATACATTTCAAACATAGCTACATTGGAAGCATAGCTTGATCCATAGGGGTTTATTTCAGGACCATTTACTTTTATATATTGGCCAAATCTTCTTTCAAGACGAAATGCAACCGGCCAAGTATTATTAGGAACGATCGCGATCCCTGGTCCGTATTCAACCAGGTTATTGTAAAAATATTTATTCGTATCAACGATAAGAAATCCTCTAGCATACGCGATAAGACTCATATTGCGATATTGCATGACTCGATATCCTTTTCGAATACGCCCGTAGGTAATCCAATCATTTCGGTATCTGGAAAACCAGGAAGAATCACCATAAAAATCATCTGCTTGGGAAAAAGGAAACACTATGCGCTCAGCATAACTAGGTAGCGGCCCCCAGTAATACCATGATAAGACACCGCCCCGCCTATCATCTCGCCAACGATCCCTGTTCCTATATATAAGATCGTAGGCCATTCCTGCTTCAAAATAAAATATAAGGGGAATTTTTGTATTAGTGTAATATCGAATTCCAGCACCGTTCAAAATATAATTGTCATCATAAATACTAGGTAGCTGGCCATTACCCCCACTTCGTGAGCGACTATCTTTATTTGTGTAATTATTATAATAGACCTCAATTTGATTTCGTTTACCAAAGCTCCGTCCCACACGTAAGTGTTCAGGAATTACAAACAGAGAAAATCGGCTATATTCAAAAGGCGCAGACCAAATATCGGCAAACCAAGGCGGATTGAAAAACTGGAACCGTTGACTACCTAAATTAATCATAGCCTTATAGCTTTTATCTCTGATATCAGAGTCATGAGAGGGAAACGCTTTTTTGAACCATAAAAAAGCATCTCGCTTTTTTCCTAAGTCATCAAATAAATAACCAATTTGTAATGCTAGATCATAGCTTTCAGGTTGCAACTCCCAAGCCTTGATAAGATAACTTACGGCCTGTGCATTATTTTTTTCGCGAATCATTAAGAAACCCATTTCCCGGAGGGCACGATAATCATTAGGATAGTGTTTTAGAACCTGTTCCAGGATTTTTTGGGCTTGTTGTGGATGTTCTTTTTGTAGCGCATAATAATTATTCATTAAATGGTCATAAAGGGATAGTGGAGTTTTTTTATTTTCATTTCTTATTGTTAACATTCGTAAGCCAGTGCGTGCTTTATTGATAACGGCTGGATTGGAGGATTTTAATGCTAAACTAAAAAATTCTTGCGCTTTTTTATTTTCTTTCAATAAAGAATATACGTAAGCTCCTTGCAAGGTAATATCCCAATTATGACTATCGATCTCGTGGGCTTTGAGAATGTAAGGGAGTGCTTTTTCTGGTTGGTGCTCCTTAAGAAAAAAATAACCCATTTCCATCTGTAAGGTTGCATTTTCAGGCTGCCTCTTAATAATTTCTGATAGAATCTTTACTGCTTCTTTTGTTCTTCGTTCTCTTAAAATGTAATAGATGTCTTCGGGCGTTAACCTATCAGGTAATTGTGTGGAAACAATACCTTTTTCCAGCATATCCAATAAGTTTTTAGCCTGATTTTTAATCTTATCATCTGAGGACTTAGCGCCTTGCAAGAGCCAATATTCAGCTTGAGGGAGATTTCCGGAACGTAACCAAGCCTCTCCAAGAAGGCTCAAAAGCTCGTCATCATGCTTAATGGACCACGCTTTGGAAAAAAAAACAATGGCATCTTTATAATCATTTTCCCGCAATTTTTGGATCCCTTTTTCTCGAATCATTAATACATTGTTTGGATACAACGAAAGAATATGGTCAAGAAATATTTTTGCCTGTTTAGGATTAAACTTTAATAGCACATGGTAAGTGTGAGCTTGAGTCTGATCCGTGGTAACGGGAATATTGCTATTGATGCCCATATTTCTTACTACTGTTTTCGCGGCAGTAGAGATTGTTGCTAATTGATTTTCAGGAGACATTCCAGATTTTTTTTTGGCGTAGCGATCTAAAATATCCTGAGCTTTAATACCGTTTATTCCTTTATTGGTTGCAGCAACTTCACGAAAATATTTAAGTGCCTCTTCATATTGATGGAGTGAATTTAACGTATAGCCTATTTGCATTGTATAATCAGAATTTTCGGGATTAATCCGATGTGCAGCTTTTAAATAAACTAGAGCCTTTTGGTAATTTTCTTCCTGCAACAACAAATACCCAAGTTCAGATTGTATCAGCTCGTTGTCTGGAAATTTTTGCGCTGCTTGCAACAAAATCATCCTTGCCGATGAAGGATCTTTTAGCCTTAATGAATAATAATCGGTAAGAAGGGTATTAGCATTTGATTCATTAGTAGATGATGCATGCAAATATCCAACATGCAATATAAATACAAAAGGCCCCACAAGGAGCAGCAATATAATAGCATTTCGTAAAAAAACCAACCATGAAATGAAAAACTTCATCAATATTGAGAATCCATTTTAGCTTTAATATTTACTATAATTACATTCGATAGTTGTTTACAATAATTTTTTGTATTTTATGTTTACGTCAAGGTAATTATAATGAGAAAAAAAAATATTGTCTGTATTTGTGGAACACGGCCTGAAGTTATTAAATTTGTTTCTATTGTACGAGCGCTGGAAAAAACTGATTGGGCCAATGTTATTTTAGTCTCTACAGGCCAGCATCGTGAAATGCTCGATCAGAAATTAGGTTATTTTGGTTTAAAACCAAAACGCGACTTGAATCTGATGCAACCTAATCAGCAACTTGCCCAATTGACCGCGCGATTAATCGCTGCAATTGATGAAGCTCTAAAAGAAGAAGCTGTTGATTTAATTCTGGTACAGGGAGATACAAGCACGACTTTAGCCGCAGCTATGGTTGCTTTTTTCAACAAAATCCCATTAGGTTATATTGAATCGGGGTTACGTTCAGGGGACATTTTTCATCCATTTCCTGAAGAAATAAATCGTATTCTTATATGTCGTCTTGCCACACTTAATTTCGCTGCCACCGAGAAAGCGAAACAAAATCTTTTAGCAGAGGGCATTCGTGCTGATTCTATCTATGTTACAGGAAATACGAGTATTGACATCCTATTAGAAGAGGCCCAAAAGCCAATTACTGTAAAGATCCCAATAGATTCGGGCAAAAAATTGATTTTTGTTACGACCCATCGACGAGAAAACTTTGGAGAGCCCCTAGTACATATTTGCCAAGGAATACGTAAGTTTGTTGACCTAAATAATACAGTTCAGGTAGTTATCCCAGTTCACAAGAACCCGAATGTTTATGAAGTGATACACAGAATTTTAGGCAATCATCCACAGGTACTGCTCACAGATCCTCTTGACTATGATCAGCAGGTTGCTTTGATGAAAGCCAGTTACTTTATTATGACTGATTCAGGTGGTATTCAAGAAGAGGCTCCAACATTTGGTAAACCTCTTTTGATATTACGGGAAAATACTGATAGGCCGGAGGGTATTGAAGAAGGTGTCGCTCAAATCATTGGTACGTCAACAGATTCTGTTTTTAATGCGGCATGCACGTTGTTGCAAAACCGTGCATTATGGGAAAAAATGGCTCGGAAAACAATGCCTTATGGTGATGGCCATGCCGCTGAAAGAATTCTCGAAATTATTAGAAACTGGTTTACCATATCTCACTAATTCACCTATTTTATGAAGAAGGATGCACGAACACAGAATTTTTAGAACAGTTGATGTCACTTTCGTAATATATAGATTATTTCTCATCATGGCATTCATAATAACAAGTAATTTCCACGTACATAGTTAAACAGTCATTTTCACTTCTCTAGTAAAACATGACTTTGGGAGAGTCATGAGCTTTTATTTATATTTCACCTCAAATGTTCGAAAATCAATATAACTGATACTATTTGACACTTATTATTGTGATTAGACCAACCTTAATATATTAGAAATATGGACAAATATGTAAACCTATTACTTACAATATTCGATGTGCTATTCACTCTGTCTTTCGATATTCTTAAAGATATTGGTTGAGAATTGTAGTTTTTTAACTTGTGTCCTATTCTTAATATCATAGAACATCACTTAATTTAAAGACATGCAAATCACCTACTTAGGGCATGCTGGTTTTTGTTTGGAAACTAACTCTACAGTAATCATTATGGATCCCTGGCTATCGCCACATGGGGCTTTTGATGCTGCCTGGTTTCAATACCCTAAAAATCATCATATGGCAGAACATGTAAGAAAGATATTAAATACTAATAAGAAAGATAAGTATCTTTATATTAGCCATGAGCACAAAGATCATTTTGACATAGAGTTTTTGGAATCTATTGAAAACCGTGATTTTACGCTTATTCTAGCTGATTTTTATCATCCAGTAGTTAAAAATAATTTAATAAAACGCCATTACCAATGCAAAGAAATTATTAATCTAAAGGATAGCGAATCGTTTTATTTCAAAGATGGATTTTTAACATTATTCATATTAGATGTAGAACTTGATTGTGACTCAGCAATCCTTGTAAAAACAGATTCAGGAAGTTTCCTTAATCTAAATGATTGTAAAATTCATGAAAGATTGGCGATGATAGATAAAAATTACGGCCCAATAGATATTTTAGCAGGTCAATTTTCTGGAGCGGTTTGGCATCCAACTTGCTTTCAAATGGATCAAGAAAAATATTCAATTATTTGCAAGAACAAAACATTACGAAAATTTGAATATATTGCCAAATCTATTGAAACAATGAAGCCTTTAATGTACTTACCTTCGTCTGGACCTCCCTGCTTTTTAGACCCGCTCTTATTTTCAATTAATAATCAGGAAATAAATACATATCCGCGAGCAAGGCAATTAATTGAGTATCTAGATATGCATTTTCTTGATAAGCAAATCCAAACGCAGTGGCCCGAACTTATGCCAGGAGATGTTCTTGATACCCAAAATTTAAAATTCACTTATCTATCTCCTATCAGAATAGATGATAAAGACTTCAAAGAGTATGTTTATGCTTATGCGAAACAGTTTGAAAATTTTTTTAAACAACGCCAAATTGAAAACTCAAAAATTAATCCGCAACAAGTTTTTATTCAATTAGGAATTGAATTAAAAAAAAGATTGGAAAAAATGGAGCCAGTTAGAAAATATTTATCAACTTTTTTATATTTCTCTCTTGAGGAATATAAAAAAGAAATATATTGTGTCGATTTTCAAGAGGGCACAGTAAATATAACCAATGAAGTTGATCGAGCTAAAGATTTTTTTTGGATTACTACTCCTGCCTGGCAAATTAACAAAGTATTTAATAAGGAAATCAGTTGGCCTGATTTTGCTCTCACTTTTCGCCTCCTCATAGAAAGAGTACCTGATATTTACAATACTCTCGTGCATGGATTTACAACCCTAGAAACTGAAAGCTTGGAGCGCTTTTGCCAAGTGTTCTTAAATATTCTATCAAAGAATGAACGCATTAAAATCAATTACAAAGGTAAAACTTATTCTGTTTTAAGATATTGTCCTCATCAAGGCGGCGATTTGTCAAAAGGTTGGATTGAGGACTGTTTTTTAATATGTCCTAGGCATCAATGGAAATTTGATCTTGAAAATCATGGTAAATGTAGATACAATAACGCCAGTATCGATGCAGTTTGTCTAAATGATGTTAATAACAAGAAAAAAGAAAATTAACCTATGCATGTAAAGTCAAGTTATTGTTTGGGAATATAAAAATTGACTATTCCCACGCCCCATATTTAATTTCATTTCCGCAATGTAGAATCAAGAGCAATCTCGTCAATAGTTGAACAAACGTTTTTATGTAAAGGTTCATCAAATAATTATATAAAATTTAATAAATTCTGTGAAAATCACAATGGTCGGATTTGTTTTTCATTGACAGTTGGTCAGCCACAATTTATGTTAATAAATTATTGACCCATTTTATTATGATAAAACAATGACGACAAAAAAAATTATATGTGTCATTGGGACTCGCCCAGAAGCCATAAAAATGGCTCCCGTGATAATGGCTCTTAAAGAACAAAAATGGGCGAGCATCTATGTCCTAGCTACAGCACAGCATCGTGAAATGTTAGATCAAATGTTGGCACTTTTTAATATTAAACCAAATTTTGATTTAAATATTATGAGGCCAAATCAATCCTTATCCAATCTTACGTCAAAGTTAATGGATGACCTCGATAATATATTACGAGCAGGGGCTTATGATTTGGTACTTGCTCAAGGAGATACTACGAGTACATTTGCCTCTGCTTTAGCAGCATTTTATTTACATATTCCTTTTTACCATATTGAGGCGGGTCTGCGCTCTGGAAATATCAGACATCCATTCCCGGAGGAAATAAATAGATTGCTCGTAACACAACTCGCAGCTCTCCATTTCGCGCCAACATTAAGCAATAAAAATAATTTAATGGCGGCAGGTATATCAGAAAACTCCATATATGTCACAGGAAATACTGTGATTGATGCTCTGCGTTATATATCGAAACAACCAATTCAGAATAATCTACATTTTGATAAGGACAAACGCTTAATTCTTGTAACTAGCCATAGACGGGAAAATTTTGGGAAACCTTTTCAGGAGATTTGCACTGCTTTACGAAAATTGGCAGCTGAATTTGATGATATAGAGTTTTTATTTCCAGTCCATCCAAATCCCAATGTTACAAAAATTGCATATCAAGAACTGGGTGAGATACCACAAATCCACCTAACACGTCCCCTGGATTATAATATTTTTGTTCATGTTCTTAATCAATCCTATCTCGTTTTGACAGATTCTGGAGGAATACAAGAAGAGGCACCTGCTCTGGGTAAACCCGTATTAATCTTAAGAGAAACAACCGAACGCACGGAAATTATAGAGGCTGGTGTAGGGAAACTTGTGCCTCTAAATGCAGATGACATATTCAGCTATACCGCAGAATTGCTGAGATCTAAAGAGAAATATAATAATATGGTAAAAACTATATTGCCTTATGGAGATGGAACTGCCGCACAAAAAATTGTAAACGTAATCAAGGACGTCTACTTTTTATAAAACGCCAAATTACAAAAGCTAAAATAGTTAACCCGATCCCTGCTAAGCTGTAAATAATAACATTAAGTGTTAATCGATTCGCTTTTTCCATCGCAATTTCTGTGTTTACAGTGTCTTGTATTTCTTGGGGTGATAAATTGGTATAGCTGCCATTTTGGAAAGAGACAGCCAGAGTGCCTGACAAAGAATCCCGCTTATAATTATCATTTAATAAATTCAAAGCTAATTTTAATTCATCTTCTGTATATCCAAAGATATTAAGTAAAGCAAATTGATTATATGAGCCCAACGGACTTATGTTAACAAAGCCAATATCTTGTCTTTTATCGAAAGCATTCCCAAAAATATTTTTATCAATTCCTTTTAAAGTATTATTGGAAGTGATGCTAAGATTATGTATTAATTTATTAATATTTTGCCTAAATGAAATCATAAACTCTGAATCATTCTTCCCTATACTTAAATAAACTAAATTATGCTGCACTGAATCCTTTGGAAGAGATTGATTGTCCATTACCTTAAGAAATGAACTATTATTTAAGGTTGTCGCAAAATGGATTAACTCTTGCAGCAATTGCTTATTCTGGTAAGTTGTAGTGCTATTATTAGGTAAGCCAACAAAAACTAAACCATTCATTAAAGTTGGGTAGGATTTAATTTGATTACTTTCGGGGGCCTTGGATTGATGAAATTCAAGATAACTATCATTATACACAGTTGCCCAAGCCTCATTCAAATAATCTCGCGTGCAGTATTCTTCTGGCAAAATCATATTGAAGGTTATAATCAATGCATTATTGCCTAAATGTAATAATTTTGGTGGTAAATTAAGTTCGAGCGTAACTTTTTGTGCTGAATCCGTTTTAAGTAACGCCCCATCAACTGGATAACCATTAAGACTTATTGTTAACGTGGAAGCTTTATTCTGTTGTAAAAATGGGCTAAAGCTGTAATCTACAAATAATGTGACAGAGTTATTTGAAAATTGATCCGGTAAATTAAACTGATAATTTAACTGATTTTGTCCTGATCCAAAAACAGTATTGTCATTATAGCCCAAATCTTTAAAAGTTATGTGTAACTTTTTTGGGGACTCGCTTATTGGTTGATCTATATCTGTTGGCGTCGCAATAAAAAAGGAAGGATTAGTTGCATTAAAATTCATTACATTGGAGTTAATCGAATTAATTGCTGTTGCGATTCCTTGTTGAGTATTCGCCGAAATAACCAAGACGGGTTGTTGCTTGTTCGGATAAATCCATATAAAACCAGAGTCATCGCTCAAACGGGTTCCATTTTGCATCCATTGATTATGTTCCAAATGAATTCCGTTTGGAAATTTAAGTGAAGAAAAATCAATAAGATCTGGGGTGCTCACAATAATAACGGGATTAGAAGAAGAAATATGTCCAACATCATTTGTGAGAATTGTCTCGAAATCAATACCACGCCAACTGGCTCTTTTGCTAAGAATATTCGCCAAGTTAAAATATGGTGCAAAATCGTTAGCAGTCATCTTATCAGGCATAACAAAAGCGATTTTATCAACAAAAGGCGCATCATTATGAATAAAAGGATAGGGAAAATCGGATAGTTTCAAATTTTCGGATCGATTTTGATAATGGTAAGTAACACTTGAATTTCCAACCAGAGTTATCCAATTACCGGGATTTTCAACATCGCTACAGACATCATCACTAATTTTCATATATCCAATGAGACGAACAGTTGTTATTTTTTTTTGAATAAGTGCTTTGGGAATTGAAACGCGCCATAAAATAGGTTGAGAAACTGCTTTATCTAATTTTATCGAATCAATGGGAAGATCACCTACCATTAAAGTGAGCGAAGAAGAGTTGAGTAAAAGAGGGGAAAATTGAATAATCAGATTTAAATCAATATTAAGAACCTCCCATTGAGAGGGTATTGGTATATAAAAAGTATAGGATGGTTTTCGTCCCTCCAAAATACCCGTATTAATTTTTGATATTTGATTCAATGTATACGTTTGTTGAATCAGAGAGTCAGTAGATGATAATAATGTTGAAGCGTTCAGAGTTGTAAAAAATGCCCACATCAATAAAAACCAAGTGGCTCTATACAGTATTATCACTAGAATATCCTTATTTTTCTTGATACTTTAATACTAATATAAAAAAACAGAGCGATGCAAATGAATCGGAGGAGAATAATTTGGACTATCCTATTCATTTTAATTATTTTTTATCTACTCATTCATTCTGCAATGAAAAATATTCATTCAGTCAAAAGAGATATTCCAACGTTACTTAATTTCTATTATACCCATAAAAATACAGAACCCCTAAAAGCAAAAGAGGCGTTAGATCTCATTTTGCAACAAGATCCAAACAACCCAGTTGCAATTGGAGCTAAAACAAACTGGTTTCTTCAGAAAGGCGATACTCATTCTGCTTTGAATTTTCTACAGGAAAATCATTTACTCTATCCCAAAAACCAAACCATTACTTATGAATTAGCAAAAATTTACATCCTATTGAATCAATATAAAAATGCAAAACCCCTCTTGACCTCACTCATGTTGGCGACTGATAAAATAAAACAAAAAGAAGCGCAAGTGCTTTATCAATCTATATTCCCCGAAGAGCATATTAGCCCAGTACAAGAAAATCTTTCCTCCTTTATTGAGCCAGTTCATTTTCATCATAAATTGGATTTTACTGCATTGTATCAAAGAGTTGATGAAATTATGAATCTACAGCCTGAGTCTGCACGTAATTATTTGCAACATATCCTTTTAATTGATCCCAATAATTCAGAGGCGTACTCAAAACTTGGATACCTTGAATTAATGCAAAAAAATAATGAAAGCGCCCTGTTCTATTTAGTCAAAGCATTTTCAATTAAGCCAAATTCCACTCTTGCGGTCCAAATAGCTTATTTGTTTGCACAGAAAAAAGATAAGAAGCAAGCTGTATTTTTCTTTACCTATGGTCTCACTTATGGAAACGCACAGTTAAAAAAACAATCTCAACAAGCACTTAGTTATTTAGAAAAAGAACAACAAATAGCCCAAAACTCAACACCCCCCCAAAATTTAAGCCCAGAAGAAATACTTTGGAATCGTTTTTATCAAAATAGGAAAATTAATCCAAGTCTTGCTTCGAAAACCATCTTTATCTTATTGTCCATGCATCCAAAAGATATAAGAACTATTAAAGAAGCAGCATACTTTGAAATGGCACAAAAAAATACAACTCAAGCTATTGAACTGTGGAAAAGAGCGTACGCTCTAGATCATAATCCAGCGTCAGCATTAAGTATCGGATATCTGTACGATGAGCAAAATAATAAATATTTTGCATTCCGATATTTTAATTATGCGTCGAAAACGTCGAATATGGAGGTCAAAACCAAAGCAGAGCTTGCAAAAACTGGATTAGCAGGTAGCCAATTTAAAATCTTACCTAATCCTTATTTTGCAGAATTTTATACTTTTCCCTTTTATTATAGCCGCTTTGATTTGGGTGTCTTACCCATAATTTCGCGATTAGGTAAGACCATAAAACAAATAAATACTGATTTATATTTTTCATATCGTAGAACAAAAGACAATCGCTCTGGAACGTTACAAGGGCTACTTATCCAAAACTCGATCCCCCAGATTTTTGAAGACAATGCAGCTATTTATTCAGCAGGTATTCGTAAATTTCCTTGGCCGAAAATACCTGTATTAGCATTCCTTGAAATAGGTGGAGCCGAAGATTTAGTTTATAAATTTCGGCCAAGATGGCGCAAAGATGTTCGTGGCGGGCTTGTTTACTATAATGCTTGGGGAGTTAAACCGACTTATACTAATAAGCTTACATTGCCACTTAAGTGGATCATTACACTCTATTCCGATATGATTTATTACTCACGATACAATGACAACATCATCAGCACATCTTGGTTTAGGCCTGGTTTCAGAGTTGCTACTTACCATAGCTCTTCACTGGATCTTTATATGGCTAATTATTTAATTCTGGATAAAAATCATGAGTTTTATAATAATATCTATTCTCTAGGCCCCGGCATTGCTTTGCAGCCAAATAATCGTATCAATGTTGTTTTTCGTTTCGAAGCATTGCAAGGATACTATATTCCTGTAAATAGCCCTACCCCAAATCCTTATAAATCCCATTACTGGAATAATCTTGCTATGCTAGAAATATATTTTCGTTTTTAATGACAATTGATTAAGGACATATCTGGTGCCCAATGAACTAATTTTATTTTTTTATTACATTATGTGGTATTTTCTCATCGCCTTAACTTTTATGTTCATTATATCAGGCTTAGATGATTTCTTTATAGATCTTTACTTTTGGATAAGATACATCTTTCGTTTATGGAAAACACGCCATTATGAACCATTAACTTATCAAAAAATGGCAGAAAAAGAAGAGCAGCTCATAGCCATATTAGTACCTTGCTGGCATGAAGCAGGGGTAATTGGCACTATGCTAAGACACAACTGCTATTCTATTGATTATACAAACTATTATATTTTTGTCGGCGTGTATCCAAACGATCCTACAACAATTGAGGAGGTAGAAGAAGTTGCTCGAGAAATAATGCATGTTCAATGTGTTATTGGAGAAACTCCTGGTCCAACCAATAAAGCAGCTAATTTAAACAGTATTTACCTGTATACGAAAAAATTTGAACAAACAATCAACAAAAAATTTGATATTTTTGTGTTTCATGATTCAGAAGATATTATTCATCCTTTATCTTTTAAACTTTATAACTACTTGTGTCCTAAAAAAGATATGATCCAAATTCCAATCTTTCCTTTAAAAGTAAATTTATGGAATTTTACTCATTGGATGTACGCTGACGAATTTTCAGAAAATCATACTAAAGATATTATTGTTCGGGAATCTATTGGAGGACATGTTCCCTCTGCCGGCGTGGGAACTGCTTTTTCAAGAAAAACATTACAATTACTTGAAAACCCTAAAACAAGAGTTCCTTTTTCAACAGAGTCGCTCACGGAAGATTATCATACCTCTCTTGAAATTCGATTAAAAAAATTAAAATCCATCTTTGCTGCTCAGAAAGTAACTTATAAAAAATGGCAACCTCGGGGAATTTTTCGTTCAGGCTATATTCAAAAACCAATTCAAGAGTACATTGCAACTCGCGCTTTATTTCCTATGGAGTACACAAAAGCCGTACGACAAAAAACGCGTTGGATAATTGGCATTATTTTTCAAGAATGGAAGCATGAATGGCCTAATGCATGGCCTGTACGATTTACTCTTGCTCATGATAGAAAGGCATTCCTCACCCATTTTGTCAATGGTTTTGGCTATGTGGTCCTTATTTTTTGGATACTTTATTCTCTGTTTACCCTTGAAAATCCAGAGTATCCCTCTTTACAAGAACAATTTAATTTGCACCCATGGGTATGGGCTTTTATTATAGGAGCTACATTTTTAATGTTTGAGCGCGCGCTACAACGAATTATTGCCATTCGCAGGATCTATGGTTGGAGCGCTGCTTTTTTATCAATTCCACGATATTTTTATAATAACCTAATTAACTTCCATGCAATAATACGCGCATACATTATCTATAATTCAACACCTAAAACACAAAAAAGTGCAAAACAACCAACATGGGATAAAACAGATCATCATTTCCCTGGCAGCCACATCTTAACTCCTCATCATTTAAAATTGGGCAGTTTATTAATTTCAGCAGGTCTAATAAATCAACCTCAACTAGAACAAGCAATTATAGAACAGAAAAAAACTGGGGAGCTTCTTGGTGAAACTCTTTGTCGCATGAAAATAATTAATCGCCAACAATTGATGGCGATTCTAGCAGATCAATTCAAATTAAAACTATTCCCTCAAAGCAAACTTGAAAACGCTAAAAATTCATGTTACTCATTACTGCCCAAAAAGATAAACCAGTTTGCTACAAAAAATAATCTCAGTGTTATAGCAATAAATGAAGCAAAATCTGAATTAACAATTAGCCTAGATGATCCCACTAATGAATATTTAATCGAACAAATTATTAATCGAGTTAGCCCTTATACAGTTATTTTTGTTCTTACTGATCCTGATTCATAGAAATGCTGCAGCGCTCTAGTCAGGAATTGTAAGAGACATATCAAGTAAATTTGCGTATCCATTTTTTATAGGCATTTGATCTATTAATGATTTTTTCTTTTTAGTTTAAGCCAATAATTAACTCTACAAATTGTTATCGTCAATTAGATCCATTGTGCAGAAGTATCAATAGATAACAATTAGGTTCAATTTAAATGTTCAGTATAGACAACAACCTGATTTTTCCCATTTTGCTTTGCTTTATATAATGCTTGATCTGCATAATTGACAATATCATTAAAATCATAACTATGATTCAAACTCGAAATTCCAAGGCTAATTGTTACATAGACTTTTTGATCATTTATTGCAAAAGCATACTTAGAAAATTGAAGACGTAAGTTATTACAAATTTTTTGACTGTTTTCAAGATTAGCGCCTGGCAATATTAGCACAAACTCCTCTCCACCATACCGTCCAATAATATCTTGATTACGCAAACTCATCATCAACATAGAAGCAAGTTTTTTAATCACCACATCACCAAAAGGATGGCCATAAGTATCATTAATTAATTTAAAATTATCAATATCAATCATCACGAAAGAAAGCGATGACTGCTGCTGTTTTGCTCGGGTAATTTCAATATTTAAACGATTTAAAACACTGGAATGATTTAACAAACCAGTCAAACTATCTGTGGTCATATAATAATTTAAAATACTCGCCCGATTGGATCGCGATCTTACTGCAGAAACTAAATCTTGTGGTGAAACAGGTTTGGTCAAAAAGTCATCCCCACCTAAACTAATTGCTGCTAATTTCTTGTTTTTATCATCTTCTGTAGATAGAAAAATAATGGGAATTTTCGTGTATCGCCTATCTTTTCGAAGTAAGGTTGCCAGCTCCAAACCTGAGCACTCAGGCATATAAATGTCCATCAAAATTAAATCAGGCTGGAATGTTTCAAGCTCTTTTAATAAGTCCAAAGGCTTGGTAATAGCTCGAGTAATCATATCCGCTTGTTTTAAAATCAATGAATAAAATTCCGCTAATGATTGTGAGTCATCCAGAATTAAAATTCGGTATGCTTCATTAATAGGTGAAATACAATTTAAATTGATCTCTTGTATCATATAAGAAACATCAAGCGGTTTTTGAAAAAAAGCAACACAACCAGCACGTATTGCTGTGAGTCGAGGTAATAAATCCGCATTAGGAACAATACAAAATAATTGAACGAGCCCTTTCTGATGTTTTCCTACAGTAATTAGATACTCAAGAGCAGATTTATTTAAATAATCAGTATCAATAATAAGCGCAATCGGTTGCTGTTTCTGCATTAAATTCTGGAGTGATGTCATATCTTTTATATGCTGTGTATCATATCCAGCCTGTTGCAAACCAGCTTTTAATTCATTAACTAATGGTATATCTTGTTCCAGAATATAAACTAATTTATTGTCCGCAGATTTTTTTTCAGCAACAAAAACGAGTGATTTCGGTTCATCTTCATGAGCCAAGACGCCTTTTAATTGATTAAAATATGAAGTAATTTTTTCTTGATCTTCCTCTGCTAATTTCCCATTAGCAAGAATATTTTTTAATAATATTTCCATCTGCCGTGCGGTTTTACCCAACTCCAAATAACCATAGGTTCCCGCAGAGCCACATAAGCTATGTATATTACGATGAAACTCTTGAAAACCAGCTAAATCCCATTGCTTAAGCTGAGCGTGCCATTGCAACTCTAAGCTATAAATTCGCTCAGGAAGCTGCTTACGATAAAGCATAAAAAGATCATGTAATTTTTTCTGTATCTTCTCATCCATTATATTTTAACCATGCATCGTTGATTGACATCGCAAGCGTCAAGGGGTCAAAAGGCTTTTTAATAACATCAATTGCGCCTATAGACTTGTATTCTGCTATTTCATCACTTTGTATTTTAGCAGTCATAAATATAGCGGGTATTTCCATAAACTCAGGATTCTTCCGTAATTCAAATAAAGTAGTTGGCCCATCTTGTTCAGGCATCATTACATCTAATAACAGTAAATCAGGAATAAATTCCTTTGCTGCATCAATAACTTCTTTACCGTTAGAACAATACTTTACTGTAAAATCACCAATATCCTCCAAGGCAATTTGTGCAATAGCTCTTATGTCCTCTTCATCTTCCGCATATAAAATCTTTTTAAGTTCTTTAGGCATTTTCTATTCCTTTAATTAGTTAAAGAAGTTTTTTAATAGTATTAAGTAAAATTTCATTCGAAGAATTGGATTTAAGCAACGCTTGACTTACAAATTTGGAATAATCTTTATTTAAATTAGTATCAGAAAATACGAGAACAGGTGCATGATATTTCGATATCGTCGGCAAAATTTCTATTCCATTTCCATCTGGCAATAATAAGTCTAAAATGATCAAATTATATTTATCTTTTTTCAGCATTTCTTTTGCTTCTTTTAAATTATTTGCGGTAGTTACTTTCGCGTGTTTTTCAAGAAGCACTTCTACAATTTCTTGAGTGTCCTTATTATCTTCCACATGTAATATATGAGGCAGCTCTTGAGAATCATTTTTTTGTATTTTATTAATTGCCGTAAGTAACTTAGTAAAATCAATTGGCTTATCTAACCAATCTACTATTGAAACCGCATCTCCATTAGATAACTCTTTTCCTGCCTGAGCAATAACTGAAAGTACTATAACCGGCAAATACATTGTCTTTTGATTTGTACGCAACTCCCTAATGAATGAAATTCCATCTTGATCAGGTAATATTAAATCCAACAAAAGTGCATGATACTCATGATTTTCTAATAGCTTTCGTGCATCTGCAGCAGTAATAGCCACATCAACAATAAAATCAGCAGACTCTAAAAGTAATTTTAGATAATCAGCCTGAGCACTATCATCTTCACAAATCAGCAATCTTTTGCTCGTTTCCGAAGTTAGGGGTTTATTTTCTTCATGGGAAATAAGTGGTTGCTGTACTAGTGGTAAGTCAAAATAGAAAGTCGTTAGATCATTAGGCGTGCTCTCAAAATGTAACACTCCGCCTAACTTTTCAATAATTGTCTTACTAATATTCAACCCCAAACCGGTACCTCCTTTTCCGCGAGTGGTGGAGGAGTCTCCTTGAGAAAATTTTTGAAAAATACGTGATTGAAATTCAGGTGATATGCCCACGCCTCTATTGGAAATGGATACGCGAACTGATGAGTCCACTTGTTTCACTGCAACAGTAACCTTTTCATTTTCATAAGAAAACTTGCATGCATTAGAGATTAGATTTGCTAAAACTTGCATCAAACGACCAGAATCCACTGAGACCAAATATTCTTCATCATTTGATACTAAATCAATGTTGACGCCAAACTTTTCTGCATACATTTTATTAACGTCGACTGACTCTTTCACTATTTGATTTAATTCAAGCACTTTTAATTCAAAATCCATTTTCCCTGCTTCAATTTTTTCAATGTCTAGAATGTCATTAATCAATAAAAGTAAGCGCTCACAATTGTTATTAGCAATCTCAAGCAATTTTTTTACTTTTTCAGGAAATGCCCCCATGATCCCGCTCACTAATAATCCCAGAGAACCACGTATAGAAGTAAGAGGAGTACGCAACTCATGGCTTACTGTAGAAACGAACTCATCTTTTAATTTCTCCGTTTGTTTGAGCTCAGTAATATCATGGATGACAATAACAGCGCCTAAATTGCTCGCTTGTGAGTTAATAATTTTTTGCCCGTCAATTACTACATGGCGTACCCCGTTATCTTTAGTATGCATCATTAATTCAATGCCACGAACAAGCTCCCCATTTAAAGCGCGCTTGAGTGGAAATTCATCGGGACTAATTGGCGTATTATTCATTGTAAAAAGGTTCAAATAATCCAATATATTATGAATATTTTTATTGATTTTGTTTGAGTTAATATACTTTTGAATCGTATGGTTTAATACTGTAATTCGCCCTGCTGCATTACACGCGATAATTCCATCTTCTAAATTATCAAGCATTGCGTTAAGAAATTCTTTCTCATTCTCTATAGCAATAATCATTTTCTTATAATAACCAGATGCGGTGAGTGCAATTGTAAAAATCAAGATACTGAGTCCCGTAATAAAATAGGCTAAGTAACTTGGTTCTATTGCCGAATTTTCATGGGTCATGGCATGTGATAAATTGGGCGTAAAAACAGCAGCAGCCATTCCTGTATAATGCATCCCACAAATAGCTAATCCCATAAGCAAAGAACTTATGATTTTCAAATTAAATTGTCTTTTCCTAGGACCATAATTACTTTGCAACGCCAGCCAAATCGCAGTTTCTGCAGCAGCAATTCCGATGACAATAGAAAGAAAAAACAAACTGGGCCAATAGTGAATGTCCACATGAATCTTCATTCCTTCCATGCCCATATAATGCATAGTGGAGATAGCAAGACCAACAATTAATCCACCTAACGCAAAATGCAAAATAGAATAATCTTTTTTCTGTAAAATAAACAAAGCGAGCGCGGAAGCAAGAACAGCGATAATTAATGAAGCTGCGGTCCAACTTACATCATACTCCATAGGCATAGGCAGAATAAAAGCTAACATGCCAACAAAATGCATCGCCCAAATTCCTGATCCCATAGCAAAAGCACCACCAGCAAGCCAATAAAGCCAAATTTGACTGTTTCTTTCAGAACGAAGACGACCTACAAGATTTAAAGCAACATAAGATGCAAAAACCGCTATGACATAAGACAAAGCAACTAATTTTAAATCATAACGACCAATTATAGCATCAACTGGAATTGGGGTTGTTTGAAACCATTCAGAAAACGTGCTCATTATTACTTCCTGTAATCGCAACCGCTGGAGTTTAAGATACTTAAAGCGTCTGTTCAGATGCTTTATTTATTTAAATTATATAAGATAGAACCAATTTCGGATAGGTACTACCGTCTTGGATAAGATGGTTTCACTATTTCTTCAGTTAATTTCGTGAGTTCTTTAGCATTTTCAGATTCTGCTTTCACTTTTAAAAGCACTTCTTTTATTCGCTGTTGTTTATCGATACACTTTTCCTGGCATTTAGTGGCTTGCTCCACATTTTTAATGGCTTTATCCACACTTTTTACCGCTGCTCTATGCAGGAGTATGGCATCTTTTAAACCTTCATAGGCAAGGTTTGCGTTTGCAGTAGCTGTATTTAACTGACGCTCTTTTTCTTTTATACTGCACCCAGATTCATGATGCTTTTTCTGTAACATGGAGATGTTATTTTTCAACTGTGTAATCGCCTTGTCTTTAATTACCTCGCCTTTTATTACCTTGTCATTAACTATCCTGTCTTTAATTAAGTAATTAGGTGATTGTATTTTTTGTAGAAGTGCCTGCTGCTTTTGTATCTTGTTACCCTCTTGATTATGCGCTGCTACCTCATTTAAAAGGGCTGTACACTGCTTCGCTATTTCGCCCCTAGCCTTTATAAAACACCCTACTATCTCTTTTAATTGTTGCTGTGAGGATTTTAATTCTCCTCGAGCTTCTCTAAGTTTTGTAAGAGCTTCTGGCAAAGACACATTAATTTTGCCAATTTTTTTAAAACAATTTCCAACTGTTTGTATGAATGATTTGAGATCACTCACAAAAACATCCAATCTATTAGTTTTATCTGCTTTTAGATTTGCCGGAATACCACCCTCTTGTTTGGACGCAGTGGGTAAGTCTGTTACATTTCTATTATTTACAGTCCGAGTCTTTAATAACTTAGGTTGTTTAAATTCCTCATCCTGAATCTGAAATCGGCGGCTCCTCTCTTCCAGTTCTTTAATTAACTCATTTAACTTTTGCAATCTTTGTTCAAAGTCTTCC
Source organism: Legionella cincinnatiensis (assembly GCF_900452415.1). Classification (NCBI taxonomy): domain Bacteria; kingdom Pseudomonadati; phylum Pseudomonadota; class Gammaproteobacteria; order Legionellales; family Legionellaceae; genus Legionella; species Legionella cincinnatiensis. Next base: position 3,510,470 of record NZ_UGNX01000001.1, read on the forward strand.
ACTTCAGAAATAAGTTTTTTAGGAAAATTAGTCATTATTATCTCAACATTATCAATTACCAGCTCATAATCTATTATTTAGCCATATAGGGCAAATATAATCCAATTGATTCTGTTTATATGTCATATCAAAGCGTTATATATCTCTTTTATAATTTCAAAAGAAGCTCGAGCACTGCGGCTTCGTCGCCGAATTAAGAATCTCGCGTTCTCAATATTTTTAATCTTGTGACTAAGAGACAAACCACAAGCGTTCGGAATAAGCGGACGTAAATTTATTCCGATCCGTTCGGGCTGAGGAAACGCGCAGCGTTGTCTCGAAGCCTTTGTACGAACTTTCAAGTTCTGTGCTAAGGCTTCGAGACGGCGTAAACGCCTCCTCAGCCCGAACGGAGCATGCTAAGGCGCTATATATTTCAAAAGACTATGGCTTCGTCGCCAAATCAAAAATCCCCCGTTCTCAAGATTTTTAATCTTGTGACTAAGAGACAAACCACAAGCGCAAAAAGCAAATACATTCCTGAAATTATCGAGAAATTAACATGAGTTCGGAATAAGCGGACGTAAATTTATTCCGATCCGTTCGGGCTGAGGAAACACGCAGCGTTGGCTCGAAGCCTTTGTACGAACTTTCAAGTTCTGTGCTAAGGCTTCGAGACGGCGTAAACGCCTCCTCAGCCCGAACGGAGCATGCTAAGGCGCTATATATTTCAAAAGACTATGGCTTCGTCGCCAAATCAAAAATCCCCCGTTCTCAAGATTTTTAATCTTGTGACTAAGAGACAAACCACAAGCGCAAAAAGCAAATACATTCCTGAAATTATCGAGAAATTAACATGAGTCATGAGTTCGGAATAAGCAACCGTGAATTTATTCCGATCCGTTCGGGCTGAGGAAACGCGCAGCGTTGTCTCGAAGCCTTTGTACGAACTTTCAAGTTCTGTGCTAAGGCTTCGAGACGGCGTAAACGCCTCCTCAGCCCGAACGGAGCATGCTAAGGCGCTATATATTTCAAAAGACTGTGGCTTCGTCGCCAAATCAAAAATCCCGCGTTCTCAATATTTTTAATCTTGTGACTAAGAGACAAGCCACGAGCGCAAAAAGCAAATACATTCCTGAAATTATCGAGAAATTAACATGAGTCATGAGTTCGGAATAAACAACCGTGAATTTATTCCGATCCGTTCGGGCTGAGGAAACGCGCAGCGTTGGCTCGAAGCCTTTGTACGAACTTTCAAGTTCTGTGCTAAGGCTTCGAGACGGCGTAAACGCCTCCTCAGCCCGAACGGAGCATGCTAAGGCGCTATATATTTCAAAAGACTGTGGCTTCGTCGCCAAATCAAAAATCCCGCGTTCTCAATATTTTTAATCTTGTGACTAAGAGACAAGCCACGAGCGCAAAAAGCAAATACATTCCTGAAATTATCGAGAAATTAACATGAGTCATGAGTTCGGAATAAACAACCGTGAATTTATTCCAATCCGTTCGGGCTGAGGAAACGCGCAGCGTTGGCTCGAAGCCTTAGGACGAACTTTCAAGTCCTGTGCTAAGACGTCGAGATGGCATAAACGCCTCCTCAGCCCGAACGGATCATGCTAAGACAGATTTTAATTACATTCTTATCCTGAACTCACGTGAAATTACGCTTTTTTCCAGGCTTAAGAAAGGGACTAGAGCATCATCACAATGTGAAACAAACTTGTGTGCCACAGCGCGCTCAGCGAAGCAAAGAGCAGGCCTCGCTAGATAGGCATTTCTTATTTAGATATATTGAACATCAATAATTTCGTATTCGACCATCCCTCCAGGGGTGTTTACTGTTACAGAATCATCTAGCTCTTTACCAATTAATCCACGCCCAATAGGTGAACTGTACGAAATTTTATTCTGTTTGATATCTGCTTCGTCTTCACCCACAATTTGATAAGTTAATTTGGTATCGTTGGCTACATGACAAATAGTTACGGTACAGCCAAATACTACTTTACCGTTGTTAGGCAATTTGCTGATATCGATAATTTGAGCATGAGATAATTTTGCTTCTAACTCCTGGATACGTCCTTCGTTAAAACTCTGCTGTTCACGAGCAGCATGATATTCCGCATTTTCTTTTAAATCACCGTGTGCTCGAGCCGTGGCGATCGCATCCACAATGCGAGGTCTATCAACAAATTTTAATCGGTGTAACTCCTCTTTTAATGCTTCTGCACCATGTACTGTCATAGGATATTTGCTCATATCTACCTCAATATAATTCCTTTCTTAATGTAAATCCTGTAATCGTGTTACAGTTTCTCTATCTTCATATTTCATTGCAAGACAAGCAGCTTCAGCACCTGATAAGGTCGTAGTATAGCTCACCTTATGTTGCAATGCATTGCGTCTAATTGCAAAAGAATCAGCAATAGCTTGCTTACCTTCCGTTGTATTTACAATGAAATCAATTTCATTATTCTTTATAAAGTCTAAAACATGAGGTCTTCCTTCGTTGACCTTAAACACTCTTCGGCAATCAACTCCAGCTGCTTGCAAAGCCAGAGCAGTACCGCGTGTCGCTATAATTTCAAAGCCTAATTCAATTAAGCGCTTAGAAATTTCTCCTACTCGCGTTTTATCCGCATCTCGAACAGAGACAAAAGCGCGGCGACGTTTAGAAATATTACTGCCTGCTCCCAATTGTGCTTTAGCATAAGCCTGTCCAAAACGTCTGGCAATACCCATTACCTCGCCAGTAGATTTCATTTCTGGACCAAGAATAGAATCTACTCCAGCAAACTTAATAAACGGAAAAACCGGCAACTTAATTGAATAAAACGATGGCATATGATGATTCTGACTCAATCCTTGCTCTTTTAGACTAACACCTAATTTACAAAGAGCAGCAATTTTGGCTAAAGGAAGCCCTGTAGCTTTAGATACAAAGGGTACAGTCCTTGAGGCTCTTGGATTAACTTCTAAAACATAAATATCATCCGCCTGAATTGCAAATTGAGCATTAATTAAACCTACCACACCCAATTTTAATGCCATTTGACGCATTTGCTCCATTAGGTCCTGTTGTACAACAACGCTAAGACTAAAAGGAGGTAAAGTGCAAGCAGAGTCTCCTGAATGAATACCCGCCTGTTCTATATGCTCCATTACAGCTCCGATTAATACTTCCTGACCATCACAAACTGCATCAATATCTACTTCAATCGCATCATTTAAAAATTTATCTAACAATACCGGTGAATCATTAGATACGGCAACAGCATGGGACAAATAATGGCGTAAATCTTCTTCCTGATAAACAACTTCCATAGCACGTCCACCAAGCACATAAGAGGGCCTAACCACCAAGGGATAACCAATCTTATTTGCTAAGGCAATAGCCTCTTCTTCACTACGCACTGTACCATTATCAGGTTGATGTAATTTCAATTCAGTGACTAATTTTTGGAAACGATCTCTATCTTCTGCTCTATCAATTGCATCTGGAGAAGTTCCTATTATTTTCACGCCATTAGCTTCCAAAGCACGGGCTAATTTTAACGGGGTTTGGCCCCCATAATGAACAATCACTCCATCAGGCTTTTCTACTTCGACAATGGCTAAAACATCCTCCAAAGTCACTGGTTCAAAATACAAACGATCCGAAGTATCAAAATCAGTAGACACTGTCTCCGGATTACAATTTACCATAATGGTTTGACAGCCTGCATCCCTAAGTGCCATAGCTGCATGTACGCAGCAATAATCAAACTCAATTCCTTGACCAATTCGATTAGGACCTCCGCCAAGAATCATAACCTTTTTTTTGTCTAAATCGGGATTCGCCTCACAGCTACTTTCATAACAAGAATACATATATGCTGTGGCACTGGGGAACTCACCCGCACAAGAATCAATGCGCTTATAAACAGGAAAGACGCCTAATTCCTGACGTCTTTTGCGAACTTCTTCTTCAGTACACGACCAAAGGTTAGCTAAATAAGCATCTGCAAAGCCTCGCTTTTTCAATACACGCAACATTGTTGCATCAATGTTATGTAGTGTCTTATCAGCAACAGAACGCTCTAAGGCAATCAATTCTTCGATTTGTGCTAAAAACCAAGGGTCTACCCGACTTTCCTGGTGAATTTCATCAAGGGACATATTGTTCCGAAAAGCATCAGCAATATACCAGAGCCTATCTGGAGTAGGCGCACGCAAATTCCCTCTTAAACGTGCTAAATCACCTTTTAAAAACAATGGATGTAAGCCGCAACGGCCTATTTCTAACCCACGAATCGCTTTTTGTAAGGACTCCTGAAAATTAGAGCCTATGGCCATAACTTCACCAACAGACTTCATTTGTGTCGTTAGTGTATCTGAAGTTTGAGGAAATTTATCGAAGTTAAATCTAGGTATTTTAGTTACTACATAATCAATGCTGGGCTCAAATGAAGCAGGGGTCTTACCTCCAGTAATTTCATTTTTTAACTCATCAAGAGTATATCCTACAGCAAGTTTCGCTGCGATTTTTGCAATTGGAAAGCCTGTTGCCTTAGACGCTAATGCCGAACTTCGAGAAACCCTAGGGTTCATTTCCACCACGAGCATGCGCCCATTTTCAGGGTTAATAGCAAATTGCACATTAGAACCACCCGTATCGACCCCAACAGCTCTCAATACCTTAATTGCAGCATCACGCATACGTTGATATTCTTTATCAGTAAGCGTTTGTGCTGGTGCAACTGTAATGGAATCGCCTGTATGTACTCCCATAGGATCAAAGTTTTCAATAGTACAGACAATAATACAATTATCATTTTTGTCGCGTACTACTTCCATTTCAAACTCTTTCCAACCCAGTACTGATTCATCGATTAATAATTCATGAGTTGGAGACAACTCCAAACCGCGCATACAAATTTCTTCAAATTCTTCACGGTTATAGGCAATTCCACCACCACTGCCCCCCATAGTAAATGAAGGTCGGATAATCGCCGGATAACCCAAGCGCGCTTGCACCTGTATCGCCTCTTCCATACTGTGCGCAATGGCTGATCTGGGCATGTCCAAACCAATTTTAATCATCAGTTGTCGAAATTTTTCCCTATCTTCAGCGCGATCAATTGCTTCTCGTGTCGCGCCTATCATTTCAACATTATATTTTGCCAAAATACCTTCACGTACCAGATCTAATGCACAATTCAAAGCAGTCTGGCCCCCCATGGTAGGCAACAGAGCATCTGGGCGTTCAATGTCAATGATTCGGGCCACTTCCTTCCAAGAAACAGGCTCAATATAGGTCGCATCTGCAAGTTCTGGATCAGTCATTATAGTTGCGGGATTAGAGTTCACGAGGATGACTCTATATCCTTCTTCCTTTAGAGCACGTACTGCTTGGGTGCCAGAGTAGTCAAACTCACAAGCTTGCCCTATTACTATAGGACCAGCCCCAAGGATAAGAATGGATTTAATATCGGTTCGTTTTGGCATGGTAACAACAAAAAAAGATAAAGTGACATATTTTACCGAGTTTTGCTTAAAGTTTATACCCTTGACTTGCAATTATGTATATAGATTAGCTAAAACAATTTGAAGTCCTGCTTCAGTTAACGATAAATATTTATAATTTGGATCCGCAGTTGTTCGTTCTAACCATTCATTAGCGATGCAAATATCGGTTAATTTTTGCAACTGCTGCAATGAAACGGGCTCTTTTAATTTTTGAGAAAGCATTGCGGCAGATTCATCTTCCATATTTAAAAAGACTTGATCTCGAGTGGCTCCCTGAACTTTCATTACATCATAAAATAAACCTAAAATATCAACTTCATTCATGATGGCTGTCCTTAAAAATAAGCATAAAATGATTTAATAGCGTATGCTTCAGATAAACGAGTGAAATCAGGATGTTGATTCATTCGGAGTGAAAAGCATTTGCTATTTTACTTAAAAAAACTTGTTGCTATTATCCTCCCAAAAACAAAGCCCTATTTCCATATAGGCATGATAATAAAATAAAAATGGATTTTCGCCTATGCGGAAATGACAAAATCCTTATCCGAAACTGACGCTTATTTATAGTATAAGCCTAAATTATCCTATGTAAAAAGAAAGTTAACGCTTCAAATTAATACCCTCAAAGCCGTAGTTCATCCTTCTGCTCCAGTTGCAATGCCTGAGAATACGCATCATTTTTAGTTACTGGTCCAAAAAATGCTGGAGAAAAAGCATCTATGCTGAAATTCATTCTGTGTATTTCATTCAATTGAGGCAACAATGCATCCCTCAAAACACGGATTTCACCCACAGCATCACTCAATTCCCGGGAAGAACAGTAATTTTCGGTTAGTTCATACCAAAGATATCTTGTTTCCATTTGCTTGTAATACCTTGGTTTTTTAAAGAGATCTCTATTTAAAGGATGCTTGGAATTTTTTTTCAATAAATGCAAGAAGCTGTCTCTATCCGTAATATAACTTGCAGCAGGGACATGATACCAGCACTCCCCTTTTTTATATTGTTTGACTAATAATATAGGTATTCTTACTTTATTGTAGGCAATAAGCTCATCCATAATTTGACTTTTTTCGTTACTCATCAATGCCAAATGCACCTCTTCTAATTTGGAAAAAAGATCTGTATATTGAGTATATAAAATTTTTAAAAGGGTTAATTGCTCTTTTGTTTGTTGCGCTAAACACTCTTTGAAACGTGTTAAGTGAATGATGAGTTCTTCGATTTTTTTTAATTCGGTTTCATCCAATAAAATAGAAGGCTCTTGTGGTTCTTTATTTTGCAAATCTGGGATCTCAAAATCTTCGTGTACAATCTCAAAATTTTGCAACCCAGCAATAATTCGTTGCTCTTCAGCATTACTATTTAATTGATTGGTATTGGCAAGTCCTACAAAAACTTTAATTGAATTCCACAGATCCTGACTAAAGATTTGTTGCGTACGCAAAGTATTCCAAAAACCATCCATGCCATAAAGAAGACTATTTATAAAACCAAACCCTAATGCCTCAGCCATATGGACTACCGTACTACACAATAAAAATACCGCTAAAAGAGCAAGAGCTCCTGTTATTATTACTGCAGTAATTGGAAAAACAAAAAAAAGAGTCAAGAATAGATTAATCGCTTTAGAAATACCTTCATGATTTAAAGTCAAGGCAAATGATAAAGGTAATCCCACGCTAGCAAAAACACCAACAAGAAGCGCAATAATTGCATAAAAAGCATGATATGCAAATGCACGTAATGGCAATACTACGATGCCTAAGAAAATTGCTAAGAAGCGTTCTAAAACATACATAAAAAGATGTGGCGCATGAGTTCAATATAAAAAATATCTTAATTTCCACTATTAAACTAGGGCGTGTTGACAATTCATGTTCACCGCCTCCGTCGGGGAGATCAATTGTCAAGAGATCTTATTTTTATTTTGAATTGAATGTGACACATGATACTCTTACATTTGATTTTATTTAAAACAAGTTGCTCCTATTATGGAAGAAGTTGATGTTATTATCATTGGCGCGGGTGCCGCAGGTTTAATGTGCGCTATTGAAGCAAGCAAACGCGGTCGAAAAGTTTTAGTACTTGATCATGCCAATAAAGTGGGTAAAAAAATTTTGATGTCGGGTGGAGGGCGTTGTAATTTCACCAATTATTACGTAGAGCCCGAAAAATACAAATCCAATAATCCTCATTTTTTTAAATCGGCTTTAACTCGCTATACTCAATGGGATTTTATTGAGCTGGTAAAAAAGCATAAGATTCCTTTCCACGAGAAAACTCTAGGGCAACTCTTTTGTGATAACAAATCAATAGATATTGTTACCATGCTGCTTAAAGAATGTGACGTTGCAGGGGTTACAATACAGTTAAACACAAGCATTGAAAAAATTCATAAAACACAAAGTTTCAAAATACAAACTACTAAAGGGACTTTTCATTGCCAATCCGCAGTTATTGCCAGTGGTGGATTATCCATACCTACCATGGGAGCGAGTCCTTTTGCTTATAAGATTGCTGAACAATTTGGGATTAAAATATGGCCCACACGAGCAGGACTGGTTCCTTTAACCCTAGATGTAATTGAAAAAGAGAAAATCGCATTACTTTCAGGAATTGGAGTGGATAGTTTGGTTAAAAATGCCTGTATTGAATTTCGCGAGCATACCTTATTTACTCATCGAGGTTTGAGTGGCCCTGCAATCTTACAGTTATCTTCCTATTGGCACGTTGGTCAAACTATTTGCATCAATTTATTGCCTGAAATTAATCTTTTTGCATATTTAAAGACTGCTCGAGTCAATAAACCACAAAAGCAATTAAATTCAATATTGTCCACACTCTTACCCAAACGCGTCATTGAGGTCTTTATCAAACCAGAACTTGCAGAAAAAAAATTGGCTGAACTACCCAATCGAGACCTAGAAACTGTAGCAAAACAACTTAATTCCTGGATCTTAAAACCCAATGGTACTGAAGGATATCGAACCGCAGAAGTAACGATTGGTGGAATAGACTGTAATTCCATTTCATCAAAAACCATGGAATCTCATGAAGTACCCGGTCTTTATTTTATCGGTGAAGCTCTGGATGTAACCGGTTGGTTGGGAGGATATAATTTTCAATGGGCATGGTCATCAGGTTGGGCTGCAGGCCAAGTAGTATAACACCAAAGCTAAATCTCCTACTTTATGGAAAAGAGATTTATCTAAAAATACTGTGCATAAAATATCAATAAGATAGCAGCTATTTCGTCGATGAAAATGACTTTTAATTAACTTAACATTAGCTTAATGAAGTTGAGTTATAATAACACACAATGAATACATTTATAGCGCTGCATCAGTTAATTGCTCGTACTCTTTGAGGAGAACCAAAATGCCTAAATACGTAAAAGGGATGGAATTAACCCAAAATGGTATGCATGCTATTTTTGAACGTATGGGACAAGATATTACCAGTGGTATTATTTACAATGGAAATCCTGACATCCGAGTAGATGTACTAAATCAACAAGGGTTTATGCCCATATTAACAGGAGTGAGTCCAACACAAGAATCGGGCCACTGGATCATGTTAATTAAAGGTCAAGGCAATCACTACTATCTTTTTGACCCACTGGGTGAAGGTTCGGGAAAAGGGTATAAAAACATCCTCGCCAAAAAACTCCCCCAAGGTGCTACACTTTCTGTGATTCCCAATGACCCGGGATTAAACATGGGCTTATGCGGCTATTGGGTGGCTTCTGCAGGAGTAAGAGCACATACGGCACTCACAGGAGATAATCCTCCTACTTTAGAAAATTTAGGCCAAACCATCACTCAAGAAATGCAAAATGAACTCGCTGGGAATGGCTATGGTGAAATTACTGGTTGGTTACGGGCTGTTGCCGACAACTTCCCCGTAGATGGCGGTGTACAAACCGAGGCAACCGCGTTAAGACGGGCTACAGAAAAAGAGTTACACATAGAAATCCCGACTCTTATTTTAACTGGGAAAACCACAACACCTAAAGAAATCCCTACACAACCTACTGCACCACAAACGGCTTCTACGTCGATTCTCAACAGCGCTTTATTGGAAAATGACCTCGATGTTCGCAATGTGGTAGATTATGTCCATAAAGAATATTTAAGGCATGATTATCCTGGGCCATTGGTCGATCCCAAAAATCCTAATGGAGACCGAATTAAACCCACAGAAGTAAGTCGAATCACTCATGGCCTCGCCCATACGGTTCGCACTATGGCTTGTGCTGAAGTGATGGTCGAAGAAGCACGGAAAGCAAAATTTAGAGGAGAAATACTAGGGGCGGCAAAAAATGGTAAATCCTTAGCCGATGTCACTCCAGAGGAACTGAAAAAAATTCTCATCGCCCAATCCTTCTTTGTGGTAGGCAGAGATGATGAGCGCTCAGGATATGAAGCGAAGTATAAACGAAACTTCTATGAAGAATATCACGAGAAAAGTGAACAAGCATTCAGAAAATACGTGGCAGAGAATAAGCTCATCGGCAAAATATTCAAGGATCAAAAAGAAGTAGATTTTTATGCGGCGATTATTCTAGACAAACCCCATAATTGGGATGGAACTCCAGCACATGTCTTAATCCATCAAGGCCATATGGTGGACTTAATGAGAGTTAAAGCACCTCAAGAACCCGTATTGGAATATGCTTTTACCACTCTTAAAAACTCAGTAGGTTCACTAGGAGCTGAAATTGTTCTCAAAACACATCGAGACTTTTTATTGGCTACGGGAGCCGTAGTTCCTCAGTTTAATCCAGAAGCGATAGATGATCCCAGCAGAGGCGGAGCTTATGAGAATCCATATGGTGGCGAAAAATACGTTATAGAAGAAGGGATAGTTCCCAACGCTAAAAATATGCGACGCGAAAAGTTTGATTATAAATTGAAAGAGAAAGAACGGTTCGTAACTATAAAAGAATATTATGCCATTCCTGAAATACAACAAGCATTTCCAGGTTGTAAAACATATTTAAAATCAACTCCCTATATGGAGCCTACTCCTGTTGCACAAAAATGTGAACAACCCCTAGTCTGTCTAGGAGTTATCCAAGAAGTTCGTAGTAAAGTAAAAATGGATGCAATTCAAGAGGCTGTGCAACCCTCCTCAGAAAAGACCAGAAGACCACCCAATGGAGATGAAATTGCCGCTGCACGGCTTATCCACCAAATCATAGCTAATCCTGATGTGATTCAAGACGATCATGTCCTTTTAAATGGCCAAAAATTGGAAGAACAATTTTTCCGTGGCTTGTTAGCTAAATGCGATATGGCCATTGTAGGATCCCTATTAAACAATACCGATATCAATAATATTGATCGTTTAATGCAACATGAAAAAGATACGGAATTTCATTCAACTGATCCCAAAGCAGTTCCAGTTAAAATTGGAGAGACCTGGGATGAAAAAATTAGAAAAAAAGGTGGCGAATATAGAGATAAGATTAAGCATGATTTAATTTTCCTCATGCAAAATGATGCATGGTACTACAGCCGTGTCAACGCAATTGCCCAAAATAGAGACACGGGTTCCACATTTAAAGAAGTGATGTTTACTGCCTTACTTACCCCTCTGACCAGTAAGGCATTGGTAGATACACATGGTAGTACTCCTTCACCAAAATTACTCTATCGAGGATTAAATTTTTCAGAAGATTTTCAAAAGAAGCTGGTTAATCAAGCCAATACTATCATTGCGAATTCGGCAAAACATCTCTTTACCGATCTGTCTGCACAAGATTTTATGCAAATCAAGTTAAATGACTTAAGTAAGATATCTGCCAGAACAAACGCAAGTAACTCTACAAATATTGAAGTCCCAAGAACAACCTTTAGTTCGAATACCATCTTTGAAATCAATGATCCTGATCGCTTACTGCAAGCCAAACAAGTGGGAACTCATGGCAATGATACCGAAGATGAATTTTCATTTTATTTATCGGATGATGTCGCTTTAATTCCAACTAAAGTGACTCTTGATGGAAAAACCCCTACTGGAGCAGATAGATATATTATCACTTTTACGACCATTAAAAGTCCTGATTTTATTCAAAGACATGAAAGTGGTTTTGCCGTTAATTCCTTGATTAAGATGCAAAACGCAAAAGTGACAGAGACAATAAATGTTATTCAACCAGAAGATGAAGAAACTCATAAAAACTTAAATGAAACGCTAAAATTACTGCGGCTTAAAATGGTATATCAATCTAAATTACCCATTAGAGGTGGATTTTTAGATAAAATACAACACTACTTTTCAGGAAAAGACGATCAAAAAATATCACTGGAACGAAGAAATTTTCTGAATAAAAAAGTGATTCCTGCATTACAACAATGTCATATTGCGCTTCGATTAAATAATATGGAAATGATGCAACATGCGTTAGCAAATTTTCCCTCCGATAAAGAATGGTCTGACTTTAAATCAGATGCAGCAAAAGCAGCTAAAATGGAAATGGATAACCTAAGACCTCTTATTGAAAAGAAAATAGCGCTTCAACGTCAACTTTCACCGTTAATGAAATGCCAAGAGGCGCTGGAAAAACAACAAATCACTGATGCTTTAAAAGCACTTGAAAGTATTCCTTCAGAGAATGACATGAACAATATGCCATTGATAAGCAGCAATACAAAAGAGCAGATTCAACGTACCAAACAAGAGATGACTGAAAACTTGGAGCCACTACAAGATGCCGTCATTACTCCTGTGCTCATTAATACTGAGCAAGTAAAGAAGCGTTATGAAACCCTTATAACGAGCATGACCCAACGAATTGCAGCTATAGACACCGCAAAACTCGATAAGGTGACCGGCATTAAGAAAGAGTTATTTAATCTTAATTCCCTGCAAGAAGAAGTAAAAGTGCTACGCAATGAAAAAGCTCGGCTCTATTCTGAAGCCGAAACAGTTGATTTTACTGATGTCGAAAAATTAGAAGAGCAACTAGGAGCCATCCATAACAAATTATATGATGCTTATATAGCTAAGATTACAGAAGAGCTCGAGCTACTTGAAGAAAAAAAACCTAAGAATCTTACTGCTATAAAAGAAATGATTTCTAGTTTTAATGAGCGAATGACTGAAGTGGAACAATTACGTCAAGAAAAAATAAGAAAACACGGGGCATCGAAAGACCCGCTTGATCTGTCCGATGTTGATGCATTAAAGGATCGATTACAAAAGGTTAATCAATTTTTAACTAAGGCATTGATAAGCAATATAAGAGTCTCTCTCAATCAAATGGAAGTAAAAAAGTTTGAGATGCAGATGAAAGAGGCTCAACACAATTTACAGCTCCTCGATACGCTTGAAAAAACATTAGATGACTCGGATACAGCGAAAAAGCACAAAGCAGAGATCGTGAAATTAAATGAGTTTTTTGTGGAGAAACAAAAAGCCTATCCTGCAATGGTGCAATTGCAATTTAAGAGCGAGGCTTTAATTATACAATTGCGTGAATTATGTGAGGTTCACCAGGTTAATTTGGCACAATCAAGAAAAATAAGAACAGAAGAACTCACTAAAAATCGTTGGATGTTTCAAGGATTTACTGATCGGGTAGGACTGACTACAGATGAGCGCCCTATCCTAGCTAAGAAAGGGACATTATTAAATCAATTTTTAAATAAATTTAAGAAAGAGTTAAATAATGATAAGTATGACATACAAGAACTTATTAATATCTTAGCAAAGAGAAGTCCTGATGAATTGGAAGAAGCAATTGGCCTCTCTACAGAAGGTGCTGAGAAACTCCATGCACTCTTAAAGAGTTTAAGCCATAGTACAACCTTTATCGCTAAAATAGAAGAACGTATGAAATTAAGCGATGACGTATTAGGGGAGTTTAATAAGATAGCTAGGCAGAGTGTTGTTAAGGAAGAGCTCCCCAAAACTCTTGAGTTGTGATTTATCTTTCTGACACATAAAAAACCTCTCTATTGTTATCCGGAATAATGAATGATTGAGGCAATATTCGGCTATTAATATCTGATGTACTGTACAGATAAGTAATTAAGGGTTGAATGTCGCAAAATATAACGCGATACTTCTTCCTTAATTAGGTCATTGTGTATGTCTTTTATTGAGTTACATTCCCATAAAAGAACATCACAATGCACATCTACCTTATGAGTGACATGCTGAATATTTATTAGACGTGGGCCTATCAACAATTGAATTCTGATGCCTTTTGTCTTAACATCAGAACGCCTATATGTAGGCCCTAGTACAGTTAAATAACAAAGCCTATATAAGGGCGCAAACCTTCGGATTTATAAACTAGAGATTACTTTTTTGATTCAGAATAAAATTTCAGCGCATAGATTTCTTACAGTGGCACATGTTTTTTTAATAACTATCAGTAACATATTAGTACAATACCCTTTTGAGCTCTTTGGTTTTCACACTACTTGGGGCGCTTTTACTTATCCCTTTATTTTTATTTTGACCGATCTGACTACCAGACTTTCCAACGCCAGGACAGCTCGACGCATCATTTTTCTTAGTATGATTCCTGGACTACTCATCTCTTATTTTATAGCAAGCTCTATTGAAATTCTTGGCTCCTTAAGCTGGAATAGTTTTTTTGCACTCCACTATATGCCTTTACGGGTTGCATTAGGATGCTTCGTTGCCTATGTCATTGGCCAGTTTATGGATATCTTTATTTTTCAGCGTCTTCGAAAGAGCTCATCTTGGTGGGTAGCTCCAGCTCTTTCAACTACAATAGGAAATATAATCGATACCCTTTTGTTTTTTACTATTGCGTTTTACCACAGCACTCATCCTTTTTTGAACCAACATTGGCCGGAAATAGCCATCGTTGATGTCTGTTTTAAAATTACAATTAGCTTGATAGCTTTTGTGCCTATCTATGGCTGCGTGCTACATTTTTTTAGTATCAAATATAGAAATAAAGTTATGGCACTTTAATCTGCATTTGCTATAAAAATAAGTTAATTTTTATAGCAAACTGATTTTATTTAGAATTATGTCCCACATAGATACCACGCTCCTATCCTATCCGGTGCCAATTCCTTCTTTCACCCCAATGAGTATTTTTAATTCAAACCGCCTTCAAATGAACAAAATTTCTACATATTTTTTATGAGTTAACTTTGCCTTAACCATTTAGGATTTATAATAAAAAAACAATATGTTCTGTATTGAATCAAAATATAAATTAGTTACACGTATTATTCGAGGAGAAGAAAATGCCTGAATATGTACAAGGGGTAGAATTAACTCAAGATGGCATGCGCGCCATTTTTGAACGTATGGGACAAGATATTACCAGCGGGATCATTTACAATGGAAATCCGGATATAAGATTAGATAAACTGAATCAACAAGGATTCATGCCTATATTAACAGGGGTAAGTCCAACACAAGAATCTGGCCATTGGATCATGTTAATTAAAGGCCAAGGCAATCAATACTACCTCTTTGACCCACTAGGAGAGAGTTCTGGAAGAAGTTATCAAAACATTCTCGCCAGAAAACTCCCTCAAGGTACCACACTTTCTGTGATTCCTAATGGAGCTGGACTAAACAGAGGCTTATGTGGTTATTGGGTTGCTTCTGCAGGAGTAAGGGCACATACTGCATTAACAGGAGATAATCCCCCGACGCTAGAAAATCTAGGGCAAACCATTACTCAGGAAATGCAAAATGAACTCGCTGGGAATGGTTATAGGGAAATTACCAGTTGGTTACGGGCTGTGACTCATGAGTTTCCAGAAGGAGACATACAAAATGATGCAACTGCTTTAAGACATGCTACTGAAAAAGACTTAGTCACCCAAATCCCTGCTCCTATTTTAGGCGGCACTACAGCCCCTAAAGAAATTCTTACCAATCCTACTGCATCACTAACAGAACCTAAATCAGCTCTAAACAGTGCTTTATTGGAGAGCGATGACGATGTTCGCGGTGTTGTAGATTATGTCCATAAAGAATATTTAAGACATCCTTATCCTGGGCCATTAAAAAATCCTAAAGATCCGACGGAAGGACGGCTTCCTCCAAATGAAGGTCCTGATCGAGGAACTCATGGCCTTGCACATACAGTACGTACTATGGCTTGTGCTGAAGTGATGATCGAAGAGGCACGTAAAGCACAATTCAGAGGAGAAAAATTAGCAACAGCAGAAAATGGTCAGACTTTAGCCGATGTCACTCCAGAAGAACTGAAAAAAATTCTCATCGCACAAGCATTTTTTGTAGTAGGGAGAGATGATGAGCGATCAGGACCTAATGAAGAGCGCACGAGAAATTTTTATAATGAGTATCATGAAAAGAGTGAAGCAGCATTCAGGAGATATGTTGAAGACAATAAACTCATTGGCAAAATCTTCAAAGATCCAAAAGAAGTAGATTTCTATGCTGAGATTATTCGCGACAATCCCCATAATTGGGATGGCACCCCAGCACATATCTTGATCCATCAAGGTCATATGGTAGATTTAATGAGAGTCAAAGCACCTCAAGAAGTAATAGTGGAAGGGGCATACGATACACTTAAAAAAGTTGTTGGTTCGCGAGGAGCTGAAGCCGTTCTCAAAACACATCGAGAATTTTTCCTAGCCACTGGAGCTGTAGTTCCTCAATTTAACCCCGAAGCAATAAATGATCCCAGCAGAGGAGGAGCTTATGAACATCCCAATAGTGGCGCAAAATACGTTATAAAAGAAGGTGTGGTTCCCAATTTTAAGAAAGATATGCGGGGTGTAAATCGTGAATATCAATTGAAAGATAACGAAAGATTCGTAACCATCAAGGAATATTACGCCCTTCCTGAAGTACAACAAGCTTTTCCTGGTTTTAAAACTTTTTTAGAACCATCCCCATATATGATACCCACGGATGTTGCAAGAAGATGTGAACAGCAACCTGCTTCCACTCTAGGCTTCATCCAAGAAGCTCGTGCAAAAGTAAAAATGCAGGTGATAAAAGAGCCTTTTCAATCTTCTTCAGGTAAAACAAGAAGGCAAGCGAATGTAGATGATGTTGCCGCTGCTCGTATTATTCAACAAATCATGGCTAATCCTGATGTAATTCAAGACGATCATGTTCTTTTAAATGGCCAACGTCTCGAAGAAGGATTCTTTCGTGACTTGTTAGCCAAATGTGATATGGCTATTGTAGGATCCCTATTAAATGATACCGATATGAATAATATCGATCGTTTAATGCAGCATGAAAAAAATACTGAATTTCACTCAACTGATCCCAAAGCACCTCTAGTTAAACTTGGAGATACTTGGGAAAACACGATTAGACACCAAAGTAGTGATCCGAATCAGATCAAGTATGATTTAGTTTATCTCATGCAAAATGATGCCTGGTACTACAGCCGTGTCAATGCGATTGCTCAAAATAGGGATAAAGGATCAACATTTAAAGAAATACTGATTACTTCGTTAATGACTCCACTAACCAGTAAAGCACTGGTAGATACACATGGTAAGGCCTCTTCACCAAAAACATTGTATCGAGGATTAGGCTTTCCAGAAGACTTTAAAAATAAACTTATTAGTCAAGCCAATACCATAATTGCAAATACGACAACTGATCTTTTTACAAATCGTTCTTCAGAAGTCTTTATGCAAATCAAATTAAATGACTACAGTAAGATTTCCTCCAAAACAAACGCAAGTAATTCAACAAATATTGAAGTCCCAAGAATGTTTGGCGCGAATACTATTTTTGAAATACATGATCCAGATGGACTACTGCAAGCAAAACAAGTGGGAAGACACCAAGCAGGCTCTGAAGATGAATTTTCATTTTATCTACCCGAAGATGTAGCATTAATTCCCATGAAAATAACCGCCGATGGCCAAGCGAGTGTGATGGTAGATGATCAGGTGGTTAATCAAGATCGACATATCATTACTTTTGTGGCTATAAAGAGTCCCGATTTTTTTCCACGCAATGAAAGTGGCTTTGCTGTTGAACCCCTGCTTAGGATGCATACTGCACAGTTAACGGCAGTCAAAAATGAAGTCGAGCATGTTAGTAGTGAACCTGATATACCAAGTATTTTTAATTTCCAAGAGCAAGTAGAAATCGTACAACATTCACACTTATCTGGCACATATAAAGATTTTATGCGCCAAAATATTGCTCCTGCATTGGAACAATGCCTCCATGCGCTCTTAGAAGGGAAAGGTGAGGACCTGAACAATGCTTTAAAAGCCATTCCCGAAGAGCAACAATGGGCTAGATTTAATTTTGAAGAAGCAAGACAAGCAAAAATCCAGATGGATGCCATCAAAAAATCAGTGCTTGAAAAACAAACGCTTCTCTCTTTAACACAATGTGAAAATGCTTTAGCAGAAAAAAATATCGCAGCTACACTCCTAGCACTTCACAGTATTCCTTCAGATAAAGAAATGAATGGCGTCACGTCAATAAGCAATAGTTTGCGTAGACAAATCCAAAACATGAAGCAAACATTAACTGAAAATCTGGAATTGCTGCAACGTGCAGTTGCCACTCCAATAATCACTAATCCTGAACAAGTGAGAGAACGTTATGAAGCCCTGACAAACCGTGTAACTCAAAAAATTACCACGCTTGAAAATGCAAAATATCCTGATGCAATCAGCATTAAAGATGCAATCGCTAACCTTAATAATTTACAAGAAGAAATAAAATTATTGCGCAATGAAAAAAACCGGATGCATCAGGAAACAGACAAAATTGATTTTGCAGACATTGAAAAATTAGAAGGCCAAGTAGGTATATTAAATAACACATTACATAATGCCTATGCCGCCGAAATCAATAAACAAATTGGAGCACTTGAAACAGAACGCTCTAAAAAGATACCTGATATTTCAAAAATGATTTCAGGTTTGAATGATCAACTCGTTGAAGTGGAACAGTTGCATCAGGCAAGAATCAAAAAACAGGGTACCTCAAAAGATCCTCTAGATATATCAGATCTTGAAGGATTCAAAGATCGATTACAGACTTTAAATCAATATTTAGTAGGCGTCATGTTAAATAAAACTCGCGTTTCAATCGAGCAAATGGAAGTACAAAACTTTCATAAGCAGGAAAATGAAGTCCAACAAAACTTGAAGCAAATAGATGATCTTGCAAAAACATTGGATAATTCTTCAGCAGCACAAAAACAAAAGGATCAGATTCTGCAAGTCAAACAAACACTAATTGCGAAACAAGAAGCCTATCCTTCAATGGTACAATTACAATTTAGCAGTGAAGCATTAATTATACAGTTACGTGAACTGTGTGGAATTCATTTTGATAAGCTTGCCAAAGAAAGAAGCACTAAAACCCAGGAACTTACTGCAAACCGTTGGATGCTCCAAGGATTAACGGATTATTTTGGCTACACTAAGGATGAACGCATTACTATTGCTAAAAAAGGAACCGAATTAGATCAATTTAAAAATGAATTAAATAATAATGGGTATGATGCACAACAACTTATCAGTCAATTAGTTAAGAGAAATCCTTCTGAGTTAGCAGATTTAACCGGTCTACCTAAAGAAGATGCAGAGAAATTGCATGCAGTGTTAACCGATTTATCTAAGAATAACACCTCTATGAAACAAATCGAGCTCTGTTTACAAAAGACTGATGAAGCTTTAATTGATCTCAGAAAGAAGGCCTTAGAGTCAGATTCTGCTAAATTTGTTCAGGAAGAGCAAAACAATGTCTTCAGAATTTGAGATAGTTTTCAATCTTACACCACCAGTTGCGATATTCCTGTGGTTAATTCACAGGAATAAAGCGATTGATTGTGTTATGACTTAAGAGCCGCTGACACTGACTGCCTATGTCCCGCGCGCTTCAGCGTGAAACTTAAGAGTGAGAATAAATTATCAACGCACTAATTGTGCCGTAGTATCATCAGAAGGAGATCTATGTTCTTCTGAAACTAGCTTTTTATGTGCTAGATAATTTTGCCAAAAACTTTGGATGGTCTTTACCGCGAAATGTTTTTCGACTTTTTCAAAACGTGTATCAATATCTGTTTGTGATGAAGAAGGATATTTAAGCTTAATTTCCTCATAATATGAAAGTGCAAGTCTCTTTTGAAAATGACATCCAGGTCTAGCCATATCCAGTAATTTTGCTGCAGCCTGGTAACAATCTTCCGCACTACAACTACTCTCAATTAATTTCTCAGTTTGCGTTATCTGCTTGAAAAACTCTTTATCAAGCTGCATCGTTCCTTCAACAAGAGTCACAGTAGCATATAAGAGTTTTTCTAATTCTCTTAAAGGAAGCTCTTGATTGTATCCACCTAAATCTTGATTAATCCCATCAACTGATAAACCAATCCCAGGAACTACTTCACTATTTACTTCATAACCTGCTTCACCAGGATAAAGTACATACTGTTGCATTCTCATCTCTGTTTCATCCAGATCTGCATAATCAGGAGTCATCCAAAATTGAGTTTGTTGCAAATGATTGTCTATTTTTGCCCGCTGATTCAATAGTGCAAGTGCCCTAGAATGAGGTATCCCTGTCATTAAAGTAACTGCCTCAGCACAACTATCAAACATCAATTCTGCTAATTGCTGCCACATATGTTGTTTTATAGACGGATTATCTATTTTTCGAGTCACCTTATCGCCATAAGTGCCTACTACTAATTGTATCACTAATAAATACTCAGCAATGGTGTTAAGGTATAAGTAATTACCAAATAGCTTTCGCTTGTTCGTATAAAGGGAGCTTGCTGTACCACTTGACGAATCAAAAAAGGTTTGATGATATCCGCCCGTCAACAATTCTGAAAAGTATTTCCTAGTAAATTCCGAAGCGGTAAGTAAACTCGTTATGGGAATACTATCACCAAGATCAGCGATTCCACTAGCACGTAGATTGACAAACTCCACTGCTTTTTGCCATTTATCAAGTCGCCCTAATTGCGATTGAAAAATACTTAGGAGTTGCACTAATGCTTGATATCTTCCTTTATCTACTCGCTCTTCCTCATCAGAATGAGTATGAAATATATCTGCTAATTGGGAAAATACAATTCCCTCTCTAAGCAGTACAAAAAGATCATGAACATTTCTTTTAACTGATGCCGTAAAGTCTCTAAAGGACTGATGCTCATCATGTAAGTAAGTAAAATACGAAACTGGTGCTTTATAAACATAAACTTCAAGATCTTTCGTATCACCGATAAGATCCAAAAACTGTTTATAATGAGGTGAACTAATACATTTCTCGAGAATCTCTGTTCTTTTAACAGAATATTGTCCAAGTGGTCTTGGTAGCTGGCTTTGTAAATCTAAGCGGTTCTGGTGTTTTTGCAAATAATCCGCCATTTGAAATTCTTCGGTGAGATTTGATTTAGGCTCACCTTTTTTTTGTACTTTTACAGCAATTAGCTCTTCCGATTCATCAGTAAAAAGTAAGGTTCTCCCTTGTATCCGCAAAAAATTACTTGGATCCATCGTATAGCGAAAATCAGTATCAACAATCCCCTTGCCCTTTTCATAGTAATGTTTTGGTGCAAACGTTACTTGCTTAGGTTGAGTTCGCAGCAATAAATTATCAGCAATAGTTGCATGATAATAGTGCGTTTTTTTGCTGATATTATACATGGGATTTATACTTGAATCTTTTTCATAACTATGTGTAAGCCATGACATATAAATCGGATTAGGTAAGAAAAAAGCAGGCGAATCTTTGAATTGCTGGATAAAGGCATTTTGATTGCGCGTTAATGTTCCCTTATTACTTTCAATAATAAATGAAACCATAAAATTAGAATTTGATGATTGATTTTTTAACCATTGTACAATGGGAAATTCACTGTCCCGAGTATAATCATTAACAATAGACCATATGCTCGACTCTTTACCCTTAAGATAGTTAACAAAAGGCTTTTCTAAAGCAAGTAATTGGTTTTTTTCTGGTAAATTTTGTGCTGCGGCAGCTAAAGATTTAATTAAAAGATAGTGTCCAGCAAGAGCCTGAGGAGCAAGTTCTTTTAATTTATTTGCCTTAATGCATTTATCTAGAGACAGGAGATAAATTTGAACCAATTCACTCCTTGTTGTTTCAAATGGAATTTCTTTTAATGGAATTGATCGCCCACTGACAAACTTGGAGGCTGGCAGTAAAGAATTATCATGAGTATCGGTTTCTCCCATACTCGCAAAACGAAATTTTCCTCCCGTTTTATCCGGTGTTTTTAAGAGGTTCATTGGAGGCTTAGGTACTACGGATCCCTCCGACTCCTCCCTTCTTAGATGCTCTTGTTTTAGAGTTTTTTTAGTTCCATTTATTACTTGCTTTTGTCTTTCAGAAACAGTAGGTCCACTAAGTTCCTGCATTGCAAAACCATCTGTAGAGTCAACTTTTTCATTCGTCGAGACTCTTGTCTCTTCAATCTCAAGAACAGTACCTTGAAAATAATCACTGATTAATTTTTTAAAAAATTCAATCATAACACATCCTTAATGATCTAGAAGATAAAGAAGTCCTCCGGTTAAACTTAGTTAAATGATATTTGAATAATCAGAAACAACTTGTTTCTCAAGATCTGTTTTGGGGGTTGGATTAGTCCAAAACAATTGCTTCAATACTCGTGTCAAACAATCATTATTCTCTTTAGATGATTTTTCTTTTGTTGTTGTAATTTCTTGCGCTTTCTCAACTAGATGTTCCGGGTGTGGCGGAAAATTAATAACAACTTCTTCTTTCTTCTCTTTTACATCAAAACTCTCTTGAACTTTATCATCCTTTATCGCTTTCTGATGATACCAAGTCGGAGTACTCACACTCCTTAACGCTTCATAACACCCTTCTACTGAAAATCCAGCTTGTGCCGTTTTCTTAGCATCGGCCTCCTGACCATCTACTTGAAGAAAACCAATAAGCTTTTGTGCTCTTTCAACTCGGACTTTCTCAATACCCAAATGAGGCCATTCTGTAGAATCAATGTAAGGAACACCTTCACCTGTAGCAGCAAACAGTCCTCTGGCAAAGTGAAGAATATCCAAACCATCATCATGCCCAAACAAACTCATCAATGTAGGCACAATTCCCATACTACCTGGCGAGTGACCTATAAATACCTCAACGGGGCTTTTACAGCGCATTAAATCAATCATATGAGAAAGATGAATGAGGTAACCCTCAGCCGTAGAATCAAAATAATCTCCCTCACGATCTTCAATGCAACGAGCATATAATTCAATTTCTTGCTCAGAAAATAAATGAGTCAAATGGTGACGAGCGTATGATTCGAAATGCTTCGCGCCATAACGATGATAACGATGATAAGCATCTCCATATGAAGCTTCACTTGCACGACCTGCCACAAAAAACAATTGCGCAATATTCAGCTTTTTGAGATCTAAAGGAGTTAGATCCGCAATAGTACGTCCATCACGACATATATGCGGCGCTAGCTGTCTTTGCGTAGATTCATACATTAATTGACTGTACATCAGTGTACGCATTGTATGAGCAAGTCCGTGAATGGGACGATTGAGGGTCTTACCTTCTACTTGAATGGAACGCTGTAAATTATGTCCATCACCAAGTGCATTAGTTGCTGTAGGGTTCTTATAATTGAACTCCCATTCTGGGCCTACTTCAGTATAGGGTTGTGACAACAAATTTTCATAAACATATTCAGCTACTTTCAGTACTTCGGGATCGAGGGTTATGGGCATTTGGGCATCCTTATATCTCAGCAGAATCTTCAATATCTTACAATAAGAGCAATTATTATTCAATATGAAAATACATTTATTATATTTTGAAAAATAAAGTCATATAAATAACATTTATTGTTGCCAAAGACTATCTAATTTTTTGATCAAAAAAACCTTTTTTAAATCATTAAGTGCTTCTTAATATCAACTTAATATATGAAAGCTATACTATTAGGGAGAAAACAGTTGATTGAGAGCACTAACATGCCTAAACATTTAAAATTTAAAGAACCAGATGCTTGTAACTATGTATATGTTGACAGCCAAAACAAAGTGCATTTAATGATGCCCATTGTGGGGGGAGATGGAGTTGGAACTGATAATACATGCGAAACCGGACTTGAATTAAGATGTTTTTTTCATGGTTTTTTTGAAGAAGGCATACAAAGAAAATCAGCTATAGAAGAACTTTTGTTTTATAAAAAACAACTCGAAGAAGACATTGTAGCTATAGAGACACAAAAAGAGCTATCGCCATTAGCCTATAAAGATCTTCAGAATGAGAAAAAACATCGACTGGCTCAAATCGAAGAGTACATCCAATTAATTGAAACAATAAAACAAAAATATGACACTGATGGAAAAATAGCTGGACTAAATAGAAAATTTGCTCCCGAACTTCCTTCTGGAGTATGTAAAGTCATTGAAAACTCTAAAAATGCTTTTGCGGTTCGCTTATCTCCAGATGAGCCTGATTCGTTTACACGTTTTGATACGCCCTTATTTAGTTTAAAAAGAAACCAATCTAAATATGAAAGACATTTAGGGGGTTTTAAACGAATTACTGAAGGCTTTGGACATCAATTTCGCATCCAGGGTTTAGAAAAAATTAAAGC
Organism: Legionella cincinnatiensis; assembly: GCF_900452415.1. Lineage (NCBI taxonomy): Bacteria > Pseudomonadati > Pseudomonadota > Gammaproteobacteria > Legionellales > Legionellaceae > Legionella > Legionella cincinnatiensis. The sequence goes on from NZ_UGNX01000001.1 coordinate 3,534,549, forward strand.
AAATAATCAATTAGTTAAGACAAAAACTCCCCGCGAACAACTCGTAGAAAAAGTTTTAGCCCAAGTGGAAGATGCTGATAACTTTAAGGTATTAGGCAATGAAGTAAATTTCAATAAATTAAAAAAGCTTGTAGAAAAGGAGCTTGTTGAACTTAAAATAGATATCACTGTAAATGCCAAAAGAGGTATTGGTGGCGAGGCAGCAAATATCAATTTAGAATTTGTGGGTGGAGTTTTATTAGCTGACGAAGATACAGAATTAAAAGAATGGGTTGAGTCACTTGTTGATAACATCACTGAGCCTGAGCAATGGGATAATCTGGAAACCAAAGCCAACACTTTCTTTGAAAAACCAGATCCAGACTATGCTCAAATTAAAAGAGATGGCAAAGAAAATGGCGAAGCAAGAGCCGACCAAGAAAAAGAGCGATTCATTAGCTACATGAGTATAAAAACTCAATTTTTGTTAAGCCAAATTAATATTTATTGTAAATCACACGGATTATCCGATCAGAATTTTGGTACGTTCTTTGACTCCGAGCCTCATGCTTCAAAAGTTTCTGAACTAATCCTAGATGCTCTTGGTAAAGGTGATGCGATAGAACCTATTTTATTTAAATACATCAACGAAAATAAGGAAGCACTTGGTTTAAGTACCCCTTTAACAGAAGAGCATCAAAAAGCAATCATTGAAAAATTTGTTTTAGATTATAACGAAATTAAATCTTCACCACATTTTGATGAATTTTTCCTCTTGGATCAAAGCAAATCAGACAATATATATTCACATTTAAGAAGAATAAGTTGCCATTTTTTAGATTTCTTTGTACAACAGACGAATAAAGAATGTCCATTGCCTAAAGAGTTTGAAAATTATTCAAAAGCTCTCCAGCTAGAATCTCCATCTGCCAAATTAGCTCATAAAAATAAAATTGTTGTTGATGGACATGATAATATCGAACGATTTAAATTAATGGTGTTGCAATTACTGGATAAAAAACCTGAAAAATTAGCAGACTTCTTAATGGCGAAATCTTCTTCTGGTGTTCCTAATTATTCAATGCTTTCATTAGACACACAAAACTCTATCGGGTTCAGTAGGCATTGGCCCATGATTGAAAAGCAGATCCAAACTTCGGAAAACATTCCTCAGCCTGAAAAAAATTATCTTACCCGATTACTCGATCCAAAGAATGTCACCAAAGAAAATCAGATTATGATTACTTGGGAAAAACATTCAAAAAAATCACTTGTCGATATAGAGTTAGATAAAATTGCAAAAGGATTGGAGGATACAGTAACAAATTACACTAAAAGACAAGGTGAAGGTCGCGGCCATAGATTTCTTAAATGGTTCAAACAAAATACGTCACGGAAACAGCAATGTGAAGACTTACTCAAAATTTCTTCTGCAATAAATAAACTTCTTTCTGATAAAGAGTTATCTAAAGAAGAAGTACTGGATAAAATCCTCAAATCCATAAAAACATTAGATCGCATTGATAAGGAGATCTCAGGGGAAAGAAATTGGATGAAAAGTGGTCTTCAAATGAAGGTTCGTTCATTTCGTACTGAATTACAAGTATTATGTGATTCTAATCTTAATTTTGAATCAGATAAAATACAGAATGAAATTTCCAACGTAATGAATAAACAACTTGCCCAAATTGATAATGAAGCAATTAGAGAGATAGTTAAAGATTTGCCTGTCTATTGTCACACAGATTCAGCGATTAATTTTTTCAAGACCTTGTCGCTACAAGAAGCTGTTAAAGTAGCAAGTTATATCAACCTTCATTATCTTGATTTTAATAGTTCTTTAAATAAAGATAATCTTTTAACTAAAGATATTCCAAATCTCTTCAAAGAAGAAAATAAAAAGTTATTGGATCAATTAAAAGAAAAAGAGATTATCCCTGAGGAAGCATATCAAAATATAAGTGCCTTAGTTGATAAAATTCGTCCAGAAATCTTTACCGTAAACAACATAAAGGCGTGGTCAACTGATATTGAAGTACTTGAGAATTCAAAGCATAGCGAATTACTTATTAAAGTAGCTAATGCTATGGCTCTAATTGCTGCAGGCAAACTATCTGTTAAAGGAAAATTAACTGAGCTTGAAGTTCTTTCCTCTGAATTAGAAAAAGTTACAGATAGAGAGAGCTTGCCCATAACAGTACAAGAAAAACTGGCACGATTTGAAAATGAAACTTTAAAAGAAGCGATTAGCAAGGCTAAAGCATCTTCAACTTTAAGAAGTTCAATGATGGAACAGAATGCCACTATTAATGGTAATGGCGGCATAGCAGACTCAGTTACGAGTTTTGAAGACCCCTCGCTGTTAGACTTAACAAACCAAAGACAACAGCGAAACTAAATTGGTTCGGGTAAGGAAGTAACTCTTTACCCAGCATGTCGGGCTCTGTTTTATCCGTCTTCGCGGAAATAAAACAGAACCTCGGCGGCGCCGTAAACTTATTTTATTTCGCTTTCAATCTCATCATAATCTCTCTGATTAGAAAGAAACTGTTTTACTATTTGCTTTGACGCGTTTATCCTGAAATTGAATACTTACATAACCAAAGAGTAAGCCACATCTGTTTCACAACATTAATTAATGTGAGTTCGATATAAAAAATGACTTTATTTTTTATATCGAGCTGTTTTTATTTAGAGCTAGCGACGTATTTTACAGGATTTCGTTGAGCGACCTAAAGGCATAGACAATGTCCTTAGGTCGAACTCACGTTAATTAGCGAAATAAGCATGTTTCTTGTGATTCATGACAAGTCCAATTACCCGGATAACTTTCTTTTTCCCAATTGTCACCTGAGCGAATGTATTGTGTTGATTTGATTTGTATGAGACCTATTTGATTGAACATGCTACTAAATAATTTGTAATTACATCCGACAATTCCCATTCGTGCCGATGAAAAAGCATAATTCCAGCGGACATCATTGGCTTGCTCATTGCTAGTACAATGATGTCCATTAACACTTTCCCCCATTAATCCCCAGTATGGAGCGTTAGGAGTAATCGTTATTTGCCATGAACCATTACGGCAAAAGGCCTCTATATTTAAATCTGGGCAATGAGTATTTGCATGAGTCACTGTACTGGCGAAAACAAGTCCACCTAAAGCAACCCAAAAATTTCTTTTAATGGTAGAGTAATGTTTTATCGGTAATTCTAGTGATACTTCCATCTATTTCTCCAGTATGTTCCATAAAAAATGAATAAAAAAATTAATTCCTTAATTCAAATAAATTTATTTTAGCGTTGATGCTGAAAAAATAAATGCTTATCACCATAATTTGACGCAAATAACTGGCTTTCAAGCATTAGTGTTCCCACATGATATTCTGTACCTTGGTATTCTCCATATACTTCATAGATGGGTCCCATAGGCACTTGTAAAAAAGAAATTCTGAAATCTTCGCGTGAATTTTCAGGGATCAAATCTTTTACTAAGCTAGTAGGCCTGAAATAAATGCGTTCAGGGAATACTGGAATACCATTTATTCTCCCCTCACTTGTCCAAGCAGCCAAATGCCATAAAGGAAGATTATTGGCAGGATCACGAGTCCATTCAAATATTTTCTCAATAGCCGATAAGGTCCAACTTGTTGGATGCGGGATCTGATTCGAAAAATCTTTAGCAAAATAATTCCAATTCTCCTGTTGTCCCTCAAGCAAATTCATCACGTGTAAATTGAGCGAAGGATGATTTGAGATTAAGATTTTAATCGCCATACCAGGAATGTAGTTGTCATCAGAAGGAGGTGTCGCTAGAGAAAGACGTGCTACACCAACTCCCCCCGTTTGATAAATTCCAGTGAATGGGTGACCCGCTGCGGGAACAAAAGCTATTTTTCCTACTGAACCATTGGCATGAATGATCTTTACTCGTCCTTCAGGCAACTCATCGTTTGCGTGGTCAAAAGTAGGCTTTAAATTGAACAGACCTTTAAGTTTTGCCAGTACCTCATTGAAACTATTCCCTGAGAGTTGCGGTAATGGATCCTCTTCATGACTCTTGACAATTTCATCCCATAATAAGTCTCTTTTCTCTTCAGAGGATAAGTTCTGATAATTGCAGGGTAACTGCGCATACAAACCAAAACTCATGAAACAGAGAAATCCGCTAAGAATTAAAGCCCAACAGCGTTGCATTAAAACACTCCTTGTTGTTAAAGAAATTTTTGGCACAGGGTATACGAAATGAATACGCATTTCTAGGGTTTGCTGACAATTCATTCTGCTCTCCTGCATCATGAAATCCCATCAGTATGAATCTCTTTGAATTCCTGCAAAGCTGGATATCGCGCATAAAGCGCAACACGTAGACTAGAGGAGCAATTGTCAACAGGAGTTTGTATTCAAATTCTATAAAGCCAAATATTAGGAAGATTCGATAGATAGCCACTTTCGATCAAACTTATTGACATGAAATTATGCATTCTACGACCTCATAAAGTGCTCATAAATGGCGCGGCTCGCTAATGCTATTGCCCGACTTCGTGGATAATCACTGGCTGATTGAGATTTAACATAAACCGCAAGCGCGATATGTCCTTTATTATTAGGTAATGTAATAATCCCAACATCACTCACAAAGCGATAAAGATTCTTAGAGCCTGGATACCTTAAATAATCTTGTTCATAGATAGACCAAGTCCCTGTTTTATGTGCTACTTTTACATGAGCAGGCAGTAATCCTTTAATCCTACTTCTTCCTGTTCGACATTTTTCCATAATATCGATAAGTAAGTTAGTATTTGATTCTGAAAGAGCTTGTTTTTTGTACAATTTTACAAGCAATTTGGCCATATCATCAGACGTGGTCGTATCACGCGTATCGTTTTGGAAACGCTGCCAAGCTAATTTTTTTTCTTCCAAAGGAACATGATTAAATATTTTTTGCCACGCAAATACAGGTTGTGGTTTTTTCAAATAGGAATGATTCACATGATTGGTATCCAAAAACATTTCCAAGATAGAACGGTTTACAAAAATATTTTTAAATCCCAATGCACTCATGCGACTTGCCACATATTTGGGTCCATTAGTAACTTTTAATATGGTGTCACTGGCACTGTTATCACTGTTTCTCATCATGTGAATGAGCACTTGCTTCAACGACATGTTCAGTTTTTTCTTTTCAAACAAATGATGCAAGGTCCCCGAGCCTGGTACAGAATTTTTGGTGTCCATTTTAATAACGCGATCTAAAGAGTCTTTATTTTCATCAACACGGTGCAAAAAAGCTAATGCAATGGGTAACTTAACCGTGCTCGCCATAAAAAAACGTTGATTGCTGTTGTGAGAAATTATTTTATTTTTCTCGATATGAATAGCGGTAATCCCCATTACCGTATGTGAATTTTTTTCAATAGCCTTAATCTTTTTGGAAAGCTCAATATCACTATTATGAGCTGCAAAACAATTTAGTGAATAGACTAAACCTAAGAAAATCCACTGTAAGCTGCTTTTTATCTTAGAAGCACCTACAAATTGCCTTAATAATTTTATCTTCATAAAGTATTAATCCATTATTCATTATTATTTTAAATAACTATTTTCCATATAATTCAATAATTCATCCTTATCTACAGGCTCTTGGGTTAACCCCACATATTTATCTGGGCGGATCAATACGACAATGCTTTGATTGATTGAAAAATGTTGGTGCATTTTTTGATTTTCATCAATAAACACTGATATATTATCAGAAGAAAATAGTGGTTCAGATTGTGACAAAACAATATGTGCTTTGAGCAACCCATTAAATCGTTGTTCGATTACTTTGGCTATTTCAATCAGAAGAGTAAGTTGATTTCCAGTAGTTCCAGTAAACAACAATAGGTGATGCATTGTTCCCTGAGTAATTTGATGCAATTTTTTCTTTTCTTCAGTTTTAGCGTCAATTAAAGGAAAATCGTTAAGAAACTCACCTATTTTGAAATTTGTTTTTCTGCCTAAAATTTTTACTATGGGACTGGTGGAGTAACTTACTGATAATTCAGCAAGATCATAAAGTACTGCATTTTTAATAAAATCAAAAGAAATAGCCATATGCATGATAAAATTACGTAAATAAATAAGTACCGGATTTTTTATCATGATCATATAAGTCATTAATCCTGTCTTTTTTAATACAGTAGCAGCAATAGGATGGCGTTCACTATGATAACTCTCCAGCAAATAATCTTTAGCCAATCCTTTGTGTACTAGAGCCAATTTCCAAGATAGGTTGTAAATATCTTGCAACCCTGTATTTAGTCCTTGTCCCCCCATAGGACTATGAACATGCGCAGCATCACCCGCAAAAAATATTCGCCCATAACGATATTTTTGGATTTGTTTGTGATCAATTCCAAAGGGGCTAATCCAAAGTGGATCCGATAAGGTTGCTTTATCAGAGCATCGTAATTTAAAGGCTCGCTCTATATCCTCCATTGAGGGCTCTTTATGCATTATCCTCTCTGGCGCAGTCATGACCACGCGATAGCGTTTTTCTCCCATGGGGAAACACGCAAGGGGGCCTTTATCACTTACATAAAGAATCAATTTATTTTCGGGTAATTCCCAATCAATCATTAAATCAGCAAGCCACCAGGTTTGTTTAATAGAAGCACCAATGAATTCAGCATGAACAAGCTTTCTTAACGTACTGTGTGACCCATCACAAGCAATGACCCAACTTGATTGAATGGTTTCGCTTTGTCCGTTTGCACGTTTTAGAGTGGATACTACATAGTTTGATGCTTCCTCTATTGCAGTAAGTTCAGTCTGCCACTCAACATTAAGTCCTTTATCAATTAATCCTTTATAAAAAACACGCTCTGTTTTATCTTGGGGAAGATCGATAAGAAAATGGCGATCGGCTTCAAGACTAGCAAAAGTTGCATGAATTAATTCTTTCCCTTTAGATTTAAACAAAACGCCCTCAACCTTGAGCCCTTTATCGAGAATGTCATTAAGAAAACCACAATCACTAAGAAGATCCAGCGTTCGAATATGAAGAGCCAATGCCTTGGATTTATCACTAAGCTGTGCCTTTTTATCAATTATTCGACAACTTAATCCTTGGCGAGTTAACTCATTAGCACAAAATAAACCAACTGGCCCCGCACCCACTATAAGTACATCCAATAACTGATCAGACATATTATTCACTCCATGTTCATTAAGATTTTCGGATCTATCACTAGTCCCAATTTAATTACCGTTGTTATTTCCTTTTTTATTGTCATCGATCAATTTCATTACTTTTTGCACAAAAAACGGACCAGGATCTTCTTTATCAGTTTGGTAATTTGGATCTCGCTCAAGCCACAAAGAAGTATTTTTAAAGTTTAAATAATCATTATGCCCAATAACATATTTAATCTGCGGATATTTTCTTTTTAAATAACACACTAAAAATGCATTTGCTCTGGCCTGAGCTTCAGTTAAATCATCCTTGCCATTTATTCCACCAACGTTTTCAATGCCAATTGCATAATGGTTTAAGCCTATAACATGCCTTGCCATCCATTTTTCGGGCATAAGTTGATAAATACTTCCATCCCGATCAACTAAAAAATGACTCGACACATTTAGATTCCCTGGCAATTCTTTAATGCGAGGTGAATTTTTGGGAAAAGTGGGTGAATTAAAAACACGAAAAGTTGCCTTAAAAGTAGAGATACACGTCCAATGCAAGACAATCATTTTCGGTTCAATTTCGATTGACTTTGAGTCAATCCCATAATGGATTAATTGATATTGGCGAGTTAAGGCAATCCGTTCCTCATTAAATTGAATCGGTGCTTGATGAATTTTCTGGGGCGTATAGCACGAAAATGCATGCACCTGAGCGCTTATAAAGAATAAACAGAATAAAAGTAATTTCATTTTATTTTTTTAATACCATAAAATAGGCAGTCACATAATTAGGTAAATGACGTGTTGCACGATAAAAAGCATCTTTGCCCGTATAAGTTCCTGCCAAAAAATCCACTTGATAAAGATTATTTGCAAATGCACCTCCAGTATCGGCGAAAATGCCTGCGCGTGTCACTATTTTTCCCTGCTGATTAGGGTATTGCACCATAAGCAGCTTACCCAAACCAAATTGTTCCAGATCAGCCGCAAAAGTAACTTCTGGGGTTACCGTAATTTTATGATCCGCATCCTTTCCATAACCTTTAATGCCGTTCACAGATTTGAAATACCAATAGCGTTCTTGTTGATATGGGTTTTGTGCTTTGTTATAGGGAATATTATTGCAACGATGGACATTAAAGATTTTTACCTGATGCGAAGTATCGCCAAAGTCTGCAACCACAGTGCCTTGCATTAAAGCTGCTTCTAGGTCATCTCGACTCAAATAAGCTAAAGCCGTGGCTTTTTTAGGAGTGAGGGCTCCTTTTAATATTGCTTGTTTTCCATATTGAAAGCGAATCAAGCCGGGTTTTGCATCTGCTTCTTCCAGGGTCAAAGACTCTTCATCGTGTGGTAAGGCATAAAGTGCGAATGGATGAGCTGGCGTTGGTTTGCTGGAGACTTGTGCTCGATGAACGTAATATTTAGTCATTAAAATCTCATCTTTGGGTAAATGAGCAACCAACGATTTACTCGACTTAAGTAACTTAGCCTGCTCCATATCCGGATACCAACGTACAAAATCAAAATGTTTTTTAATGAAAGCAGGATCATTCAGTTCATTTTGATGTTGGCAAATAAATATTAAAGTTGCCTTAACTTGTGCCAGTGGTATTTGCAACACTTTTCCTGCATGAATGACATGAGGATCATAATTGCTGCCTTTATTTAAATAAGCCAGAGTTTCTTTGGCTGTCGCACACAATGCAGAACCATTAATGTCATAATGAGAAGCAGGTAATGGTTCAGCAGGAACAAAATTAGGAGCAGCAATCACCCGCATACTCACAAATAAGAAGCATAAGAAACTTTTTATTTTCATATATGGATAGAAGCGTTTGTTGAAAAGAAAATAATACCATATTTGTCCCATTAAATTATAAGAATTAATCATACGCATTAAATAGGCTCTGCAAATAAATCATATCCCATTGCAACCCGCCTACAATCGATTTATTGTGATCCCATATTATTTAAGATTTTTTATGTGCTATGACTTTTACAAAATCCGATAAAAATACCCTCTCTTATAATCCAATGATTGTATTTAACTCTCCTCATAGAAACTCTTATCGTCGCATTACTGTGATTAATAATTATCCCTGGTATCGATCTACCGGCAAAAATTCGGGTTATGAAGGAACCTGGTTCTTTTTTGGAGGTATTCTAGAAACAAAAACCAACCATCATTCACGGGGTTGGTTTATTAAACCCAAATCATTAGCTGAAGAACGTTATAATAAAACTCGTTTTTTTGGTCCCAGTGTTTCTCATTATGTACGTAAACATTCAATACATAAGTTGATTAGTTTTTCACGTTTTGGAGATATTGAGAAAGCATGTATTTCCGCCTCCATCGGTGGAGGATTTTGGCGATCCTGCAAAGGAAAACGCCTGAGATGTTATCTAAAGAAAAACTATTCTCATTATTTCCTCCCCCCAGAAATAATAAAGAACATACGTCAATCAGCCATACGTACTGACTTAACCATTTATTCAAATCCCGAAGAGGTAAATCTTTGGCTAAGAGAACAAGGGGTAACTACCTTAGGAGTGTTACATAATGAATCACTACTCATACGCCCTAATTGATAAATTATTTCAGCTCTTATAATTCATAAGTTGTACATCAAGAAGCTTTTTCATCTGTAGAATTTTGATTTTGCCATTTATTAAAAATATGTAAAAAGTTAGTGATTGCTCGCTCCTCCATTCTTTTTTTAAGGTAAAAGACATTAAAATTAAGGATTATATCTGTAGTATCAACATTTAGAACGTTTAATTGATCAGAAATCAATTTACTCGGTAAGACACTCCAACCTAAATTAAATTCTACGAGACTTTTAATCGCATCAAGCGTACTAATCTCCAAACTCACATTTAAGTTTAATTGACTTTCATCAAAAGCTCTTTCTACCTTATCTCGGATTACACCACTTTTTTGAGTAAAAATAGCAGGATAGTTTACAAAATCTGAAAGCGATAATACCCTATTGATTTGAGATAATTCATGGCTTTTATTGGCCACATAATAATATTTTTCTTGCCATAATTGAGTTGCAATAATTTTTGAAGGAAGATCACGTTCTGGGCTAATGACAAGATCTACTGTTCCTCGGTTCAAATAATCTTCGATATCGTGTTCGGCCATTGTTCTTATGTGAATTATGAGTGAAGATTCTTCCGTTTTCAGATAACTGAGGAAACTTGGTAAGATATAATGAGAAACAAATACAGTAGCCCCAACAACTATATGATGTTGCAACATTTGAGCATCGTCTTTAAACGATTTTAATGCGCTGTTATATGCCGCTAACATTTGTCTTGCATAGGGAACAAAATGGCTTGCAGCTTCAGTCAATGTGATTTTTGAACCCTCGACAATAAATAAACGCACCCCCAATTCATTTTCCATTTTTTGAATACGTTTGCTCATTGCTGATTGAGTAATATGGACTCTCTTAGCAGCAAGCGTAAAAGACCGAAATTCAATGACTGCAAGAAATGATTTTATTTCAACTATATCCATATTCTTATTACCGTTTATTGTGAATTATAGATTCAATTATTAAGTTTTTCCTAAAGGAGTTTATCACCTCTACCCCTTTTTAATAAATATGTAACTTAAAGGATTATGATTTAAACGAATACCCTATGCAAAATTGGAATTAAAATATTCTAACAATTTTATAATTAGGTGCTATGATTTAATTATGAACAAGTACAAGAGCGAATCATATGTCTGTAAAAAACGCTAATGAACCGAATCATTCTAGTGACTTAAGTAACAAAGAATCTTATAGAACAAAAATCCAAATATGAGGTATTCAAGAAATCCATACAATTGAACAGTCAATTTCTTAACAGTTTTGGGAGGGGATGTTGGTCATGGTTCGAGTTACATCGAGACACTCATTAATGACACAACATATCAATGGATTGAAGAATATGGTGGTAAATTAAATTGAGGAGACAACAGTGAAAAATAAAGTCATTAGTAAATCAAGTTATAAACATTGGTTATCTAGTATTGTTTGTTTGGGGGTATTGGCTTTAGTCAGTCAAAATGCAGCTGCAGGTGATATGAGTGTAGGTGCCATGGCATCACAAATTACCTCATCATTTACCAACCTGACTAAACTAATAACTGCAGGGTCTTATTTAGCCGGTTTAGCGTTTTCTATTGGTGCGATTATGAAATTTAAACAGCACAAAGATAACCCAACCCAAATTCCCATTGGAACACCAATTGCCTTAGTTTTTATCTCTGCGGCTTTATTGTTCCTACCTTCTATTTTAGGAATCACCGGAACAACCATGTTCGGCTCAAGCGGCGGTGAAACTGCTGGTCCTACTGGTACCGTTTATACTAGTGGCTAGAAATGGCTTTTATATTATACTGAAATTAATTTCAAAAATTCTCTCTCATCTGAGAGAGAATTTTTTTTAAAGAACAAATAGAAGATTGGCATAACAACTCGTGTAGCTTTTTATAAATACGGCGATTAATTGTCAATAAAATATGCTCACTCTTTGTAGATAAATCAACTAAATCGGCTAGCACTAAAGGGTAGTGGATCTACTATTAACTGCTCTCCAGTCATCATCTCAGCAAGCAAACGTCCAGTAACAGGTCCCAAAGTTAAACCGTGATGTCCATGTCCGAATGCAAACCAAAGACCCCGATGGCGTGGCGCTTGGCCAATAATTGGAAGCATGTCTGGCGTACAAGGCCTACATCCCATCCAAGGAAATTTATCAAGTCGTTCGGTGATGGGAAAAAGTGTGCGTGCAATAGGCTCTACTTGATTGAGTTGTACTGGAGTTTTTTGCGAATCTCGTCTTGCGAATTCAATTCCCGTAGTTAAGCGCACTCCACGCACCATAGGAGCGATTAAATAACCTCTCTCAAAATCAAGTATTGGATGAATAAGTTTGGCATTCTCTTTCACGCCATAATGCATGTGATAGCCTCGCTTAACCGCTAGTGGAAAATGATAGCCAAAGCGAGAGCATAGAACATCTGACCAGGGACCTAAAGCAATTACCACAGAATCGCTATTAATTTGCCCCTGCTCTGTCTTAATTGTCCATGGCTCCGATAAGGTGAGTGCATCTCCGAAGAAAAAACGACCACCGAGGTGCTCAAAATAACGTGTATACGCAGCAACCAATGCACCTGGATCACTAATGGCTTCGGATTCCGTATAATGAAGGGCCCCCAACAAAGATGGATCAAGATCAGGTTCAGTATGGTGTAACAAAGCAGTATCCAAAACTTTAAAGCGGATACCATGCTCAGCCTGGCATTTTTCAGCAAACTGTATTTCTGCCTCTTGCCTTTTTGTTGTCCTAAACACCTTAAGCCATCCTCCTGCACGCAATAAGTGCCTGACTCCAGCTGCTTCAGCAAGTAAATGATGTTCTGTAACGCTGTGTTGGATCAACGTTGCATAGGAACGAGCTATTTCTGCATGGCGCGATGAATGCGAATGAAACCAATATTTCCACAAAAAAGGGGTAAGTTTTAATATCGATGCGAGGTGATACCTCACTTCAGGTGAGCAATTCAAAGCGTATTTCATGAGAGAAGTGATGTCTCTTGGAAATGCATAGGGGTATACTCCTTCACGTTGAATTAACCCCGCATTACCAAATGACGTTTCACTTCCTGGTGAAGTTACATCCACCAAGGCTACCTCTCGCCCTCGCATTTGCAAATGAATTGCAACCGATACGCCAATAATTCCGCCACCAAGTACAACAGTATCAAATTTCATAAAACATGATCTCCCCTGTCAATATAGGAAGTAGAATAAGTATTTTTTACTGTGTTTGTCTTTGTTAATCAAGCTCATCCAGTATAAGTGCTAAATTTATATAATTAGACTTGAGCGAAACATCTCCTAGAGTCACGCATAAAACCTGAAAGCTCCCACAAAATTTAAAAAAGTGAGTCTGGTCGCTATTTAGAACCGTTCAACCTAAGGAGGGGCAAATAGTAACAGCTCCTTCTCTTTTGTAGGAAAGATTTCAATGAAATACTATACTGTCAAGAAGGTATATTCAAATGAGACTTTATCCTACTTAATATTTTTTCAGGAGCAACTTTATGGCGCATCGCACCTCCCCTGAAGAGTCAGATCAAGAATTTGAAGAGTTCAGACAACAAATATCTCGAGTCCTCGATATCATGCACTTTTCCCAACCTTATTCTTGCTCTAACCTATGGTACCCACCAACAGATGTCTATGAAACGGATGAGGCTGTAATTGTAAAAACCGAAATCGCTGGGGTAAAACTTGATGATTTTAATATTTCATTTGTGGATCAGAACATCTACTTTTATTTCATTTAAAATAAAAAATAAATAATAAAACGAGATTCACTAAAATTTGACTAATATTTATCCTAAAATCCAATAATAGAAGGGAATAAATAAGGAGTCTCTATGGAGATTCAAACAAACAAGGAAAAAACAGAACGGCAAGTGAAAGAACTTAGCATCCCCTCCGAATTACCTATTTTAACATTACGTGGAGCAGTTATCTATCCTATGACTGTTATGCCACTGAATGTAGGCCAGTCACGCTCCATTAAACTAGCCCATGACGTAACAATTAGTTCCTCTCGTTTCATAGGAATAATGGCTATTAAAAATAATACCGTTGAAGAACCAAATCCTACCGATATTTATACGATTGGCACTGCTTCAGTAATACATCGACTTATTCACTTATCAGACAACTCCGTACAATTAATCGTACGAGGAATAGAGAAAATTTATATTCAAGAATTTACTTCCGTTGAACCTTATTTCAAAGCTCGTATTGAACTTGCACCTGAACAATATACTAAAAACAACCAAATTGAAGCCTTAATGCGAAATACCATTGAATTATTACGTCATTTAATTTCATTAACACCGCATTTATCGGAAGATTTGTTAACCCTCGCGCTGAATACAAATGATCCGCGCCAACTTGTGTATCTTATTGCAGCGAATTTTAGATTGGAATTAAAAGATGCACAGGAGCTATTGGAGTTGAATCAAGTCGAGGACAAGCTTGTAAGACTCAATATGTTTTTAACCAGAGAAGTGGAAATTATTGAATTAGGAAAAAAAATCCAATCTCAAGCACAAAATGAACTCGATAAAACAGAACGCTATTTCATACTTCGGGAGCAACTAAAACAAATTAAAAAAGAACTTGGTGAAGAGGACGAACAGGTTCTTGAACTCAGGGAATATGAAAATAAAATTGTCCAAACAAAGATGTCGGAAGAGGCTGAAAAAGAAGCAATACATGAACTCAATCGCATGAAAAAAATGCCTACTTCTGCTGCCGAATATCAAGTAATTAAAACCTATTTAGATTGGTTAGTTGAATTACCTTGGAATAAAACAACGGAAGATAATCTTGATATCAATAGTGCCAGAAAAATCCTTGATGAAGATCATTATGATTTAAAAGAAGTGAAAGAGAGAATACTTGAGTATCTGGCAGTACACAAACTTCGCCTTGAGCGTAACGATAAGGAACAATCATATACAGGCTCTATTCTTTGCTTTGTGGGGCCACCTGGAGTAGGTAAAACTTCTCTTGGACAATCTATTGCACGAGCACTTGGCCGAAAATTTATCAGAATTTCATTAGGTGGAATACATGACGAAGGAGAAATTCGCGGACATCGACGTACTTATATTGGCGCCTTACCTGGGAGAATTATTCAGTCCATTAAGCGTGTGGAATCACGTAATCCTGTAATGATGCTGGATGAGGTAGATAAAGTAGGAGCCGATTTTCGCGGCGACCCTTCATCCGCTTTACTTGAGGCCCTTGATCCTGCACAAAATAAAACTTTTTCTGATCATTATCTGGATGTGAATTTTGATCTGTCACAAGTCATTTTCATCGGTACAGCGAATCAACTTGATCCCATTCAACCGGCGTTACGTGATCGTATGGAAATTATTACTCTTCCTGGTTATACAGATGATGAAAAATTACATATCGCAACAAACTATCTCATCCCTCGCCAGATTAAGGAAAATGGCTTAATGCCGGAAGAAATTCAATTTGAGCATGATGCGATCCTGTTAATGACTCATGATTATACACGGGAAGCCGGTGTCCGCAATTTAGAACGAGAGATTGGCGCAATTTGTCGTAAAGTGGCAACACTTATTGCAGAGAAGAAAGCTAAGTCAGTCCCAATCACAAAGGATAAGGTTGTAGAATTACTTGGCAAACCCAAATATTATTCTGAAATTGCGGAACGAACCACCATTCCTGGAGTTGCAATCGGCCTTGCGGTAACGGTAGGTGGCGGCGATATTTTATTTATTGAAGCAACAAAAATGCCAGGGTCCAAAGGTTTTACAGTGACAGGGCAATTAGGCACAGTAATGAAAGAATCTGCTCAAGCAGCACTTTCTTATGTCCGCGCCAAAGCACATCAACTGGGAATAAAAGATAAAATTTTTGAAAAAAGCGATATTCATCTTCATATTCCAGAAGGAGCAATTCCTAAAGATGGCCCCAGTGCAGGTGTTACGATAGCAACAGCACTTGCTTCGTTGATGACCAATCGTTTAATCAAAAGCGACGTTGGCATGACAGGAGAAATCACGTTAAGAGGTCGAGTGCTCCCCGTGGGTGGCATTAAAGAAAAAGTTCTTGCGGCTCATCGGGCTGGTTTAAAAACAGTAATTCTCCCTAAGCGTAATGATAAAGACTTAGAGGATTTACCTGACAAAGTCCGTAAAGAAATGAAATTTATCTTTGCAAAAGATGTCAGTGAAGTATTTGATGCGGCATTATGTCCAGCAAACACGAATGATGAATGTGCGAAACAGTAATGTTTTATCGAATTAACCCCATCATTTCCCATTTTGCGGTTAAACCCTTTCATGGTAAAATAATAACTATACATTAGGGGTGCCTGTTTCACTATTTTGGCTGAGAGGATCCACCAACCCTTTGAACCTGATCTCGTTAGTCTGAGCGGAGGAAAATGTGTCTATTGTTATGCTTTCAGGTGTTGTTGCTTTTATTACTTCTTTTATTGGTTTATTACCGCAAATCGTTAAATCTTTAAAAACTCGATCCACTCAAGATCTTTCTATGATGATGTTGATTAATTACCTAGTCTGTTCTTTAGCATGGATTATTTATGGAAGCAGTACGAATTCTTTTTTTGTAATCAGTTCTAATGTAGTTGGCTTAATTATTAGTTTGCTGCTTATTCTACTAAAACGACATTATGATGCTCGATGTAATTAATTTAAAAGGGTATCGATCAATTTTATGCCTCAATGGTGATTTACCTAATCCTGATTTTTTTATCACGATGAATTTACCCATCATTGCAGCTGACGGAGCAGCAAACCGTTTGTTTGAATTAGGTGTTCATCCTCAATTAATTATTGGAGATTTAGATTCTATCTCCACCCCTATTTTAGAAAGCTATCCTTTCCTGCATTTGCCCGATCAAGCAAGTAGTGATTATCAAAAAGCCATGCATTACTTAAGCGATAATAACTTACTACCCGCAATCATTGTAGGAGTAAACGGTGGTTTTTTGGATCATATACTCAATAATATTAATATCTTTATAACCACAGATTGCCTTTTATATTCACCACCAGTCAGAGGCTTTGTGCTCAGAGAAAAATCCCAACAAAATTTTTTATTACCCGTTCAAACAAAAATTTCGTTACTAGGAATGCCAACAGCAATCCTTTCTTCACAGGGTTTGCAATGGGAGCTTCACGGCTCTCACCTTTCATTTCCAGGTAAAACCTCATGTTTTAATCGCACTCGATTACCAGAAGTTATATTAGAGACCCATCAAGGCACAGCATTAGTTCTAATTTATGAACAAACAATCACTGATGCGGGCGTTTTGGGAGCATCGCAGTAATTAACCAACTCAAAATAGATACTCAATTTGCTAATAAGCCTACGCCCTTCACGCTTTTTCTCAATTTTTACTTTTCAATCATTGTCTGATGCTCATTGAGCAAAGCAATGTGTCGTAAATCTAATCTGGCAATAATTTTCATCATCGTCGTATTATTAATTTTTCTTTGTTTTCTTAGCGTGCGTAATTCTTGATGTGCACCTTCTAAAGCTGCAAACCGTAATTGCCGCTCAAAGGTTAAAGCAGAAATACTTTCCAACTTTTCACTTTCTGTCCCATGATTCGATATGATAAATTGGTTAAAAGTATCCATGAGCTTATGTGCTACCTGGTGGCAAAGTTCCTTCTCTTTTTCATTTACTTCATCGCATAAAACTTTCATTTTGGTTTTAATCGCTTCCATGGCAGCAAGTGTTAAGGCAATAACTGCTTCCTTTTCTTCATCTTGACTTGGTTTATGGATGAATTTTTTCAAACTGGGAGTAATTAAAGGCAAAATAATACTACTTATTAATAAGGAACAAAGAACCACGCCTATAACAAGAATAATGAGTAAGTGTCGTGCTGGAAAAGGACTCCCATCATGTAGGTAATGAGGTAATGATAAAATTGCAGCCAAAGCAATAGCGCCTCGCACCCCACCCAAAGAAATTGTACTGATTATTTTTAAGCTCGGAAAATGCCAAGAGGTTTGATTACGCTTGGAAATTAAAGCTTCAAAAGGCAAGGTTAAATAAATCCACAATGTACGCAACAATATCAAGGTCACGGTTATAATCGCTGCAATGGTAATGCACTCTGATAGACTATAGCCTGTGTCCGCAAGTAATGTGATTGATTTAGGTAAATACAATCCTAAAAGGATAAAAATAATCCCATTTAAAGTGATGTCTAAAACACCCCAGACAAAATGACCTTCGATACGCATTGTGGCTAAAGTTCTGTCCAAAAAGCCAGCTCTATCAATAGTAAATCCCGCAGAAACAGCAGCTAATATTCCTGAAAATCCTAGCTTTTCAGCAGCAAGATAGACAGTAAAAGGAAGAAGCAATAATAATAAATTTTCAGTAGTGGTTTCATGGGTGCTATTATGAGTCAATTTTCCGAGGATCGAAATAAAGGCATAGGTAAGAATTGCCCCAACAGCCATGCCACCGAAACCAACCAATATAAGGCTAAATAGGGCACTTTTGAATGAAAAAATACCGGTTAACATCGCAGCAACAGCTAATTTAAATGAGACCAAACCAGAAGCATCATTTAATAGGGCTTCGCCTTGGAGAATATGCATAATTCGCTCGGGAATACGCACACCTTTAGTCATTGATCTAAGTGCTACCGCATCTGTTGGCGAAAGTGCTGCTGCCAATGCAAAAGCAGCGGGCAATGGTATAACAGGAACTAACCAATGCACTAAATAGCCAACCCCCGCTACCGTAAAAAAAACCAATCCAATGGATAAAGTCACTATGGGTCTAGTATAAAGTAAAAACTCGCGTTTCGGAAAATGCCAACTGTCGTTAAATAACAAAGGAGGAATAAACAACAGCATAAAAAGTTCGGGATTCAATTTTACATGAATATTGGGTAACAAAAAGGCAATAACACACCCCAAAACTATTTGCAGCAATGGTAGTGGTAATCTAGGCACAATACGTGTAATAACCCCAGATAATACGGTTAAAAAAAGTAGAATTAAGCAGAATAAAGCACCTTCCATACTTCTTGTCGCTCCTAAAGATCATTGAGCTTATAAAACTTAGGAATTAATACCGCTATAATTACTTGATTACGATACATATAATATATAGCAGACCATTCTTCTTGGTTGAGTTAGGCTCATATTTTACATTATCTTATCAAAGACTTCCATTAAAGCAGGCTAGCACTAGATTTTCAAGCCATTGATTAAGGGCTGTTGCAGCTGTGGTGAGTGACGATACACTTGAATTTATCTCTTTGATGTATAACCATATAGCTATAATCAAAAAATACAATCGAACTGGATTTATGACAATAAATTTACAACATTATCTTTTAAAAATAAAAACTGTTTACCATCCTCTAGAACACTTAACAACAGAAGAAAAAATTGATTATCTAAAAGAGATTTATTTTTCTCACGTCAAAACATTCCCTTATTCAAATTTTAAGTTGCGTGAAATAGCGAAACAACATCCGCTTAATAGAAGCTCTTTATCTTTTTTTAGCTATCAAACATTATTATCTTCTAAACATGATGGCTACTGTTTTCAATCCTCCGAATTACTTTATGATGCATTATCTCAATTAGGTTATGAAGTTTCGTTATGTGCAGCGCGAGTTCTTTTAGGTGCAGCAATTAATGCACCAGAAATACTCGCTTTACCGCCCACACATTTTATAGTAACAGTCACAATAGATAACAAAAAATTCTTACTTGATCCGGGTTTGGGTTCATCAGCTCCTCGGTTTCCAATATTGATCACGGGCATCAATGAGCCTATTGTACAAAATGAAGATGTATTCAAATTTTATCCCGCAGGGAATGTTTCTGTTCTTGAGAAAAAAACAAGCCAAGGCTGGCTTCGTTTGATGCAAACAGATTTTACTCCATTAAATGAAAAAAATGCGCAAATGAATTTACTAAAACTGGGATTTCACCCAACACCTCTTGCGATTCGCGATACTAAAACTGTGGTCGGAATAATTACTGAACATGGCCGCAAGTCCTTAATTTGGGATGCTCAATCGAAACAATTGAAATTTTCAAAACAAGAAGGAAAAGAACAGATACAAAAAATACTCAGCAATTTTGAAGAAGGAAGTCACTTATTAGCTGAGGAATTTGGCATTCATCATATTTCAGCTGCTAAATTAAAAATTCACTGTACTGAAACAGTGCTACCTAAACCTATAAAACCTTGGACTGTAAATTTTCCTCTTGATGAACGTGAATTATCAGAAATGCAAACAAATCTCAAATTGAGCTAAGCCTAATTTTTTGCAACGTCCATCATAGTGCCTCTATTGATTTCCTCAAATTGCAGCGAATAAAATTCATATTGAAATTATTTTAATCATATTTAAGGTTTTCTTAATAATATGGCTTTATATTAGCCAATAATTTAATCATGGAGAAGCCTAAATGAAATTTAAAGACTCAGTATTTGAAGATCACTACAATGAATATTGGAATAAAAAGGTTGTTGTATTAGATGACACCATTCGCACTATTTCATTAGGTTTTGGTCTATTTCACAATAATGATCACGTTCCCAGTTTAATTGAAAAATATTACCAACACGTACAGAATATTTTATCAAAGCTGAATGAGCAAACTTACCTGTTTGAAGATATCGAGTATGTCCAAAAGTATAAAAAAGATACTGTTGCTCAAGCAATTGAAGATCTTCGTTTTTATGCATGTGTATTTCCTGAATGTGCCAACATTTCTGAAAAATTCATAGAAACCCTAAACTCCTCGTTAAACGCTCAAGAAAAAATAAATCATACAACAGCCAGTTTTATCTGATTCAGAACGCTATTTTTCCTATAAATCCCGTATTAGTCTCAACTAATCCGGGTTTATTTACTTTTGATTTTAATGTTATAGTTAATATAATAAGTGAACTATTAAAAGAAAATATGCAAAAAGTTACCATTTATCATAATCCTCGTTGCTCTAAATCAAGACAAACATTGGAATTACTTCAAAATAAAGGAATTACCCCCATCATTATTGAATATCTTAAAACGCCATTAGACATGCATCAATTGAAAGTATTACGCACTCACTTCGCTCTTAAAGACTTTGTTCGCGTCAATGAACCCATTTTTAAAGAATTGGGACTCTCCTTGGATAATGAAGATCACGTGCTACAAGCAATGTTGAAGGAACCTATTTTAATGCAACGACCCATTATCACCTTTAAGGACAAGGCAGTAATAGGCCGTCCTCCTGAAAAAGTTTTAGAGTTACTTGATTAACGCCCATTAACTATTTCTGTATAACCATTTTTTATTGGGTGCCGCTATAGCCCCATTAATGGGGCAACCGTATCATTGAACATTTTTGTTATTTCATAATTTAAAAAGATCTGTTAAAATTTGGCTGTTATGGTAATTATATAATCAAGAAACTTGGGTAAGAAAAAGCCGTTCGTGAACATTTGTATACTCAAATGGGTCAATGAACCCGTGAAAATGATTTCCAAAAACAGTATTTGAGAATGAAAGTCCGTGAAAAAGGTTTATCAGTTGGTAAAATACATTTTTATTTAAGCATACGACGCCAATGTATTTGCTTGTGATAAATTGGCCAAATTTATAGTATCATACAGCCTTATTGAGAGGTTATCATTATGCCGCGTTACAAAACCAAAACTAGAAAACGTTCAGAAGATTTTGAGGATGACTCCGGGTACGACTCTGGATACGAATCTGATGGAGGAACAGAGTATTCACCTGTAAAACCTCTTGGAGCAGGTGAATATGCACAGGCTAGACTGTTTAAATCTATTTCTAATAAAGCGGTTACCGTATTAAATCCGGTCAAGACACCTGGAGATTTCGGAGAAGCTAAGATTAAACAAAGATTTTTCCAAACGCTTTATCCTAATAAGAAGTCTCATTTATTTAGCATAGGAACAGATTACAGGCTTGTTGTACCCTATATTCAATATACTCCATATAACAAGCTTATAATTGATACTCGAGAATTTCACAAGATCCTTTTTCACTCGGCTATCAAAGCATTAAAAGATTGTCATGATAAAGGGATGATCGTGCTTGATCTGAAAACAGATAATATTTATTACGATTCCAGTACGCAAAAAAGCTATTTAATTGATGGTGGTCTTTCTGTTCCTACAGGAACCACTATTGATCCTTTTGCGTTTCAGAAGTCAAGTCAAGAGATCGTAGAGGAATACAAGAAGGAATATTGGCACATCCCACCGGAATGTTGGTCAGTAAAGCCTACCGCCGTAGTAGCTACTGCAAAAATGGATATATACTGTCTTGGGATACTGATGTATGATTTATTAGAAAATCCCTCTTCCGAGATACAATTATTGATAGATAGTTGCTTAGAGAAAGATCCAGAGAAACGGCCAACATTAGCGGAATTAATAACTTCTTTAGAATCCATCAAAGATAACGAAAAAGAGATTGCTCTGAGGTGAGCACAACTCTTTCAAATTTCTTTTATAGTCACTCCTCACGTCATCTGCTATGTGTTAATCCAATAGCAGTGACTCTATTTATTTGCTGAATAGCTGCCAGGCCTAGTTTTCAGTGCAATAATAAGCCCATCCTAATATTCTCTCCAGGAGAATTGATTTGCCAAAAATGTTTCTAAATTTCATGATACTATTGGATAATTAAAAAAAATTTGCATCAAAGGAGAGTTTCATATAGTTTCTCCATTAGCACAAAAAAACTGCCATTTATCATTGGAATTAATTTAGGATATGGAATGAAACAGATAATTAAATTTGGATTTATTTTGAGCTTTCTAAGTACTAGTGCTTTTAGTGTAGAACCCGTGCAAGGGTTTTACTTTGGTTTATTAGGTCAAATTAGCCATGCACCTAACACAGACCTTACTTTTACTATTAACAACGTGCCTTATAGTGGGGAAGTAACCTTAGGACCAGTTGGTGGAGGTGTTGGTACCTCTATTGGTTATAAAATACAAAACTTCAGACTTGAAGCAGAGTTTCTCTATAATATAAACAATTATGGGGAGTTTCAAGTAGGTAGTTGTACGCTCATTAGCCCTAATGTCGTTGGCCGCTATGAAGGATGCCCTACATACGTTCAAGAGACTGGACTAGGCTTCAATGGCAACACTATGGGTTTTTATGGGCTATTCAATGCATTTTATGATTTTATGTCCTCTAATCCTGATATTAATTTTGTTCCTTATTTAGGATTAGGCGTGGGAGCCGCACTCATCAGAAATCAAGGCAATATCGAATCCACTGAGTATTCTGGAATTGATCCTGCAATCCAATTCACCTCCAATAACTCACAAGGTGGTTTCGCCCTACAAGGAATAGTAGGCTTTAATTATTACCTTGATGACTTTACAACCATGGGCCTAGATTTTCGCTACGTTTCGGCAATCATGAGCAATAATAATAACAATAACAGCAGCAACTCACAGTTTGGGATAAGTACCATAAATCTCGTGTTTAATTTTGCTCTTGAGAAAGGTGATAGTTGAGTTGCAAAATGCAGCTCAACATTTCCATCTGCACCAATCTAGCAACACCCTGTTTGTCGCAAATTTTTCGCATTTTTCAACAAAACTACACCGAAGGTTACTCTCCACACCCTCCTGAAGGAATCGCTTCCAATTAGCCTTAAGTTTTGGTTGATATTGATGATGATTTGAGTTATTAACTCCATGATTTATAGGTTTTTTAGATTAATCATTTCATTTAGTATTAAATTATTTTTATCAACGAAAACTTAAGGCTAATGGGAAGTTAGCTCCTCAGGATAATGTGAAGAATTGTCAATGAAGAAAAAAAGCAACAGTTGTAAACTATTTATTCATATGTTAGGATTTCTTAAGGTTCATATTTTTTTGAATTGTAATAGAGTTCTCAATGACCGATACAAACAGTACCACAAAGTTGTCTTGTACCAGTAATAACTGGTGTACTGTTATGCCCCTTATTTTCTCCTCTTTTTTTAAAAACATTATTCATAATATTAACATTATTCGCCTGTCTTAACGGTGAGCGAATAATACCATAAGCCCGTTAAGACAGGATCTCTCCAAGACCACGCTTTGCTCAGTGAGTCTTCCATTCAGCAAACACTCTAACCTATATAAAGAGAGATAATTATGTTAATGTCTTTAGAAAAGAACAATACAAAGCCTGTTTTAGTCTACCCCATTGTTGTTATCAGCTTAGCTGCATGCTTTCTTTTTTATAAATATGTGTTGCAAATTTTTCCCAGCATCATCACTGCACCTTTAATGAGGCAATTTCATTTGACAGGCGCAGGACTAGGAAACTTAGCTGCCACTTTTTATTATTCTTATACGGTGACTCAATTATTTGTTGGTTTCCTGCTCGATAAATATAGTGTTCGCCGCTTTACCTCAAGCGCAATTTTTTGCTGCGCCTTAGGGGTGCTTTTATTTTCAAGCGCAGAAACCTTATCTATAGCGGTTATAGCTCGTGCATTAATGGGAGTTGGGGTTGCCTTTGCGACGGTCTCTTATATGAAACTCGCAGCAGACTGGTTTTCTCCCCAAAAATATGCCTTCGTGAGCGGACTTTTAGCCACAGCGGCCATGGCTGGTGCGGTTTTTGGTCAAGCTCCTTTGGCATGGTTTATTGATCACTTTGGGTGGCGTCAATGCTTATTCAGTGTAGGAGTTTCTGGAGTTATCCTCTCTTGTTTGTTTTTTGTAGTGGTACGCGATCGCCCAGACTCTTTAAAAATGACAACCACCAAAACACCAATTTCAGTTCAAGATCTACTTCGGGTACTTAAGAGCAAACAAAATTGGCTGCTAACTTTATACAGTGGGCTTGCTTTCTCACCTGTTGCGGTATTTGGTGGGCTTTGGGGAAACCCATTCTTAGAAGAAGCGTATCACTTAAGTAAAACTCAATCAGCCTCTCTGTTGTCACTCGTTTTTGTAGGCTTAGGTCTAGGAAGCCCTATCCTGGGAATGTTATCCGATCGTTTAGGTAATCGACGTTATGTCATGTTGTTTAGTACCTTAGCCTCAACTGCAGCCCTAATATCAGTTCTATATTGCCAGACATTATCCACTGCAACTTTAAGTGTACTCTTATTTATATTTGGTTTTGGGCTTGGCGCGTTTATGTTGGTTTTTGCCATGGGAAAAGAAATAAACTCTGCAGCATTGACAGCGACTGTTATTGCTATGATAAATACCAGTGATGCTCTTTTTGATGCCCTGACAGAGCCTCTTATCGGAAAATTATTGGATATGGGATGGAATGGCCATATCGTTAATGGTGTCCACCAATTTTCTCTCTCTAGCTATCACATGGCTCTATCACTATTGCCCGTTTATTTAATAGTAGGTTCTCTTTTGTTGCTTTGGGTTAAAGAGCCTGCTCAAGAAAGTCTTAGGAGATAATTGATGCATTTGTGAATGGTTTTTAAATCTGGATTTATGTGAGTTCGATATAATCATTTTTATATCGAACTACTTTATTAGAACTTGATCTCGTATTGTCAGCGAATAAGTTTATTGATACTGGTTAATGTGTTGTTTTTTCTTGAACCTCTCCCATTAACCAACCCATACTTACTTCAAGTTCATTAGCAATTTTTTGCATAGACTCAGAATCTAAAACGACAACTCCATTTAACAGCGCTTCAATTTTAAATTTTGGAACTTGGAATAGTGCAGAACATACTTGCACTCGCTCTGTCATTAAGACAGGGACACCAAGCTCATCTAGCTCATTGTTCAAACGTTCAGTTAGTTTTTTGTTTGACATAGTAGTCTCCTCTTGGCTTTTTTTCAGTTTAAGGCAATAAAGCTTAAGGATTAATTAACAAATAAAGTCTTTACAGAAAAATTACGAATTTAAAAAATAACCAAAAAATTCCTTTGAATTCAAAAGAGAAAACCGAAATTTATGTTTTTATAAAGAAGACATATAAAGAAGTTTTTCGTGTTAGAGCTTGTAAACAAGCGCTAACCTAAAATACATTTAAACTGATTTTTTAGCGAGCCGATTGAAAATATATTTGGGCAATAATAACCAATATTGACCTTCATTCTTCATGTGCTCACCTAGAAACGTGGCAAGCTTTCCTGAACCCCAATAAATGTCACCTCGCATGAAACCACGAATTGCGCCACCTGTATCTTGAGCAATCATGAGGCGTTGCAATTGCTTTTCATCTTCTTGATTTTTATCGGGTCGAGTTGTATCTAACCAAAGTGGTGCACCAAGCGGAATCCATTTTTTATCCACAGCTAAAGAATAACCTGGGGTAAGGGCCATCCCTTGAGCACCAAGAGCCATAGGTTTTTTTACATCCTCAAAAAAAACAAAGGACTTATTTTTATGGAGAATATCTTTGGCTTTTTTAGGATGCTCTTCCAAATAGCGTATAATCGCTGCTTTAGATGCTGTATCTCGGCTCATAATTCCTTGTTTTATCATAATCTTAGCAATTGAAGTATATGGTGCACCATTCTCACCTGCATACCCCAAATAGATATTCTCACCATTAGGCAGTTGAATCACACCTGCACCTTCGATTTCTAAAAAAAGCCGCTCAGCAGGACTATGAATCCAAGCAATCACTGGTGCTTTCTTCTTAAGAGCACCATTATCTATTTGTGCACGAGTATATGAAGTCGTATATCCATCTTTAGGCATTCCATAAATTGGTGTATTGTACTTAGGACTTTTCTTTAAGTTGCCCTTTATTCGCGGCATATAATAGCCTGTAAATAAGCTTTGAGAAGGATTTCGTTGTTTTAACTCAATAGGATGAAACCATTTTTCGAAAAATATTTTGGCTGAATCTTCCGATGTAGAATCAAATGCCAAAGCAGCCTTACACACTGGATACCAATCTCGAGCTTTCAAGTTGATATGTCGAGTACCGATTGGATGAGAAGGTTCCTGCTTTAAAAAAACTTTGCATGAAGTCTGAAATGCTAATAAAGATTTTTTAACATCTGCTTGATCCCAGCCCGGTAATTCTTCAAAAGATACTTTTGTTAAGGCTATATTTTTTCTTTTTATAACTACCTTTTTCGAAGCAACTTTTTTTGAGCGGGTCTTTTCTGCACTAACTTTTTTTGAATGAGTCTTTTCTACACTAACCTTTTTTAAGGCGTGTGCAGATGGAGTGCTTTCAACAATTTGTTTAGCACTCTTAAGTGCATTATCTTCCACCACAGCCGTCTTTACAGGCTCGGTTTTAATAATCACTTTTTTAGTATTCTGCGGTTTCTCTTGAACTTGAAGCCTATTATGCTTATAAAGCGACAGTCCAACGAAACTTATCGTAAGACAACTAATACCGCATATTGTGTAAATTAATTTCCTACTCATAGGGTCACAAGGGTTACATAAGATGGGATCTAAATCAACAAATTTTCCTCATTTTTTCGCAAAACAAACTCATTATTTGCTCTTTTTTATAAAAAAACATCCTGAATAATCAAAAATTATACAAAAAATGATGAATTTATACCTTTAGCGAGCATAGAGCACGATCAAAATAATTTTCAATTTGAACAAATAAAGATCTGAATGAGTGAATTATTCGGCTTTTTTTAAAGAATTAATCCTCCAGGAAGAGGAACAAAAAATAAAGATCCTATTTATTTTTTGTTTCGTCGTGGACAGTATCTGATCGACCCTAAATTGGTTATGAAGCATCAGGTATTGTTGAAGCCGTAGGACCAGGTGTTGATAAGAACATACTCGGCATGAAATTGAGTTCTGTACCCGGCTTTGATTTAGGGAAATATGGAGTCTACGGTGAAGTAGCTATTTTGCCTGTTTATGCCCTTGCAGCCTATCCTGAAAAACTTTCTTTCGTCGAAGCAACTTCTATTTGGATGCAATACATGACCGCTTATGGCGCTCTTATTCATTATGGTAAGGTTTCGAAAGCAGACTATGTTTTAATTACAGCAGCCAGCAGTAGTGTTGGCATAGCTGCAATTGAGATTACACGTGCTCAAGGAGCAAGCAGATACAGCAGATTATCTTCGCGATCCTCAAAAATGGCATTACTGAGGTCGACATCTGTCTATCTTACAACTTTCTAAATAGCATGCCTGGCAAAAGCGCTTCTACAATCAAGGAGCAGATATAATCAACCTCTGCAATGGAAAAGGAAGCCTTAATGCAATAAAGCACAAGATTCATCAAATAACTGGCTTTATCTATCTCCAAGAATTCATCTTATTACAACAAAGTCTCATGCTTTTTCTCAGTTTAGTGTAACTGATGAGCACTCTCTTCTTCCTGTTCATCCAATGCAGCTTCTTCTTGATTCATAAGCATAATAAACATTTGTAAAAATACCTGGGTTGGTTCACCTTCATTACCTACTGACTGCGGTATCATATGGAATACTGCCAGAGCAGGAATGAGTTGACCAGAATTTTGCTCTTCCTGAGGAGCAGGATTTACACCAACCTCTCGCATCAATATAGGGCGGTAGAAAAAAGTATGGGGAATTGCCCCTTCTTGTCTTAGTAAATCTCGCATTGTCTGTTCAGCCCATTCATTTTTTAATTCTTCTTTAATGGCACTATTAAATGAATTAGGCTTTACCTGATTAGGATCAAAATCAAAAAATTTTATAACGTGTTCTAGTGACAAAGGTTTTGTAGTTAGCTTATCTCCTTCAAAGAGAACTGGGTCCTCTAAAAGCCCCATTAATGTTTTTATTGGAACAGGCCAATACTCAGTCGCTTGGGTGGTTGGATCACTAGGTAGTTTCTCTAATCCTGATGAAACTCCTTTAATACTGAATGTATTATCACTAAGCTTCACCAAATAAACACAGGTATTTTCATCCAGTAACGTATCTTCTTGCATAATCGGATCAAAATAAGTTGGCATAATATTATTCCTTTAGTTATTATTTAACTTAAAATGTAATTTATACGATCAAATTGATAGATGCAATACTTTTACATCAGAATAAAATCAAAAAGTATTTATTATGAATCATGTTGCAATTAATGAACTTAATATATAGATCCAAAATGATTATCAAATGAACTGTGATTTTTAGAAATTGCAACATATAGGTCTAGGGTTCGCATTGTGCGGAACCCTAAAAAATCGATTGGTAGTTAACGCTCTGAAATTAAATAGCCAAATAAGTGGTATTATTTTACACAATAATGTCCACTTGCTTTGGCGGTCGGCCATTGTATGATGCTACCCGCGCACCCCATTCCAAAAGATTTTTATTACAATCATCTTTATCCAAAATAACTTCAATAAAACACAAAGTATCAGATTTTTTTGCTTCTTCTATTGCATCAAGGAGGCCTTGATGCGTGGAGGCTTTAAATGTTCGAGCCTTTTCTTGATCGCCATTAAAAACCTTCACTAAATCAGCATAATGCCAATTATTAATGACGTTATAGGGACCGTCATGAATTTGAACTTCAATAGTATAAGAAGCATTATTCATTAAAAAGATGATGGGCTTAAAACCATAACGAATTATCGTAGAAAGCTCTTGGGCGCTCATTTGAAAGGAACCATCCCCAATCAAAGCAATAACACGTTTTTTATGATGAAGAGCAGCTTGCATTCCTAGAAGCGCTCCTACAGACCAACCAATGGAACCATATTGCATTTGAATTTCAAACGGGCAGTTTTCAGGTAAATTAAGACGCATACCGTTAAACCAAGAATCACCCGTTTCAGCCAGGATAGCATAATCACTGCTTAAATATTTTTGAATTTGGCCAAATAAAAATCGGGTCGTAAGCGGTGAGTTTAAATCACTAGGCTCATGATATAAAGGCGCTGAACCTTCGATTCGTTTATATGCTTTGAGTGATGCATCATTGAATTTCAACTTATCTTGCAAACCTCGTAAAAATTCATTCATATATACATCGGTATATACTTTTCCTGCGACAGAAACACTTCCATCTGCAATGACAATGAGTTTTTTAGGCTGAATATTACATACATGACCAACGGTTGTGTAATCATTAAAATTAGGCCCTACAAAAAAATACAGATCGCTCGACTCTACAATTTCACCACAACCTGGCGAGCTGACGGGGCCCCAATAAATGCCAATATAATTAGGATGCTGTTCCGAAATAAACCCCTTAGCATCTGGCATCGCAGCAAGAGCATAGCCGCAAGACTGGCTTAATGTTTCGATCATCGCAGTAGCTTCGCAAGGACGTGATTTACTACCAGCAATTAATACTGGCTTCACCGCTGCATTAAGTTTTTCAGCAGCATCCTCAATCGCAGCAGCAAGGGATGAGGTATCACTTAAACGTTTAACATTAAAGGCACGCTGAGTTGGAGGAGAAACACTTAAATCTGCAATATTACAAGCAATTTCAATATAGACTGGTTTCTTCTTTTCAAGTGCGATCGCTATAGCAGTATCTATTTGCGTAGGTGCATCACTAGGTCTATGAATAAATACCGTATGCGCCGTGACTTTTGCAAATATCTCGCGAACATAGTTATAATTTTCAGTTGCAAGCGAATGATGTAAAATCTCCGCATCCTGAACAGAATTGGTGTTAGGACCGCCTGAAATAACAATGATTGGCAAATTCTCCGCGTAAGCCCCTGCAACAGCATTTACGGCACTTAACCCTCCGACACTAAAGGTAACGACTAAAGCAGAGACTCCTTTTATACGCGCATAACCATCTGCTGCATAACCTGCATTGAGCTCATTACAACAATTGATCATTTTAAGCGAACTATTCTTTAATAGTTCATCCAATAGACCCAAGTTATAATCACCAGGAATAGCAAAATAATCATCTACCCCCAATTCTTGAAGGCGTTGAGCAAGATAAGTACCAACAGTAGTCATGAGAAATCCTTTTTAAAAAATTGAAAATTTATAATCCTAAATTCGGCAGTTGAATTTAGGATTATGGCAGTGGGTCACTCTTTCTTCAAGAAGTTCCTCTGTCTACAAATCCTTACGCCAAAGAAATAAAGTTCCAATGACCGTCAATAATGTTGATTATTGAAAAGAACTCCAGGAGATATATCAAAATGGAATGATAAGGACATTAACACATTGATCTATCAGCTTTCAATCACAGCATAAATGGCCCAAGTCGACATTGGTATAACCTATACCAAATTTGCACTATCGTGGAGAAAATCCTGGGCATGCTTCTTTAGAAACGAGACTGCCTTTTAGCGAAGAAAATAAAGCGCTTATAGAACAATACTGCTCGAAAAAACCTAAAATTCCTGTAGAAGAAAAGCACTATACGACAGAGGATGGTACAAAAAAAATGGAATATGTAGTTAGATTTAGTTTTATACCCGGTACAACTGAGAATACTAAGGCTAAATTCCATCTTAATCCTTCTTATAAAGAAGATACTATTTATGAAAGGTCAGGGCACCATACTACAAAGAGACATTATCTAGAGATTGCGGAACTTCAAGAAAGGAGAAGCAATAGAAGAGTTATTAATATATTTCCTGCTAGCTCATTAACAGAAAAGGGACGATTATTGGATTTTTCTACTCCTCAAGGTAAGTACATTCTTAAAATAAAAGAAATGGAAAATTGTGAAGATTTACTAAAAACAGCACAATTATTAGAAAAAAAATGCACTGCATTGAAAGAAAATAAAAAATACATTAATTTTTATCATCCAAGGAATAAAACGATTTTAATTGCCGCGAAGCAATTAAATATAGAACTTCCTAAAGGTAAAATTCCTAGAGATCAGTTGGATAGCATCCTTAATATGGCCGAAGCTATACAAAATATAAAAAATAAATCAACCCAATTGGAACAAGATTCAATCACGCTAATGGATCAAATTGACCGAAAAGAGCAGAGGGAAAAAAATAAAGAACTGATTACGGAACTCAATAAACTATTAAAAAATATTAACTCTAATGATGAGCATTTGTTTGAACAAATTGAAGCGCTCAATATTTCAGTAGAGAAAAAAACTGAACTCACCAAATTAGCTCAATTAAAGGAAAAAGAGCAATTAAAGAGCCAACTTGAGAACTTACGCGACCACTACAAAAACGAAAGTGCACAATTTATCCGAGAAAGCCAGTCTTTTTTTAAGAGTGAAGACGATTACTTATGTCGTGGGAGGCCTGCTGATGCAGAAATACAGCTTCCTCTAGGAACTGGAAAAAATGGACTTAATGCTGCTGCTATGCTCAAGCAAATGCGAAAAATAGTCGACTCAGGATATGATTATGACTTATATACTCATAATTGTTCGAGTACCGCATTAAGTATCCTCAAAGCAGGTAGAAAGGGGAAAACATCGGAAGTATCTCCTGCAAAAGGATTTACCACGACTAATCCTAAAACGGTATATAATGAAGCATGCTTGTTAAGAGAAAAAATTTGCCCTGTATCTCCAATGCAAGCTCTCTTAAATCTAGATAATTTTTATGCTTCCAAAGCTGTTGATGCTCAAGTGATTACAGAAAGTTCTGACTTAAGAGAAACAATACTTAATTTTGCAGTAAAGAACTTATTTCCTGAAAATGAAAAGATGACATTCTATGTATTTTCCGCAGACGATAGAGAGCGATTATTAAAAAATAAGGATGAATTAATACCCACTGAATTATTACGAGATCTTTGGAATATCATGCCTGAAAGAACATTACCTCTTTCTAAAGATGGTGTAAATAATGTAGTAATTGATCGTAATATGACTATCGGTCAACTCACCCAAGGGCTATCCATTTTAGTGCAAAATAAGGCTGAAGATCGCCTTAAAATACAAAATGCTTTAATTGAGACTAAAGAAAAAGATTCATATGAGATTTTGAAAGATAAAATTAAATCAGAAATTTTAAGACTTGAGGTAAAACCACGGTCACACTCCCAACAAACATTAAAATTTGACCTTTTAGTTTATTTTTTGATATATTGCGCTTTTTTAAGAGAGTAGGATCTTTCTATGTTTCAATTTTTTTCTGGAGCCATTAAAGCAGGCCTTAATACAGCACAATCCCTCCTTTTAGGCCCATCCAAAACACGAGATGAGATGTATGCTGCTCAAAAAAGTCGTTATGATGCAGTCGCTGACTTCATTACAAATCTTCACTATAAACCCCATCAAAATTTAGCAAGAAAACAGTATTGGTGTAGTCAAACCTACTTTTTGGGGCAATTAATCAAAAACAATTCCGAAAAAATTCAAGAAATAACTCAACTTCCTGTTTCCGTTGCATCTGAGTCTGCCTTACTTGAAACAATCAATCAATTGATCTCGGCCCTAGATGACCCCAGCAATATGAACAAATTTGTGCAGCTTCTAGAATATGATCTTAAAACCGTCGAAATAACTCCACTCCAACCAAGCACATCCGATTTGTCTTTGCAATCTGGAATACAATTAGTTCATGGAGATGTCATTCAGTTAATCAAACAATTGAATAATCAAGGGGTCATTGTGATCACCGATAATGCCCCAAACTCACACCGAGATGGGGCTGCAAAATATTCGAGTGGTTCTGTAGAAGAATTATTTTCTCGATATACTGATTCTGCTTTAAAGATGGTGTTGCACTTTTGCAATGTCCATCAGCGTAATATCGAAAACAATCAATATGCTTTTTCGGATGCTCCCCACCCCATTGATGTTGTGGAGTACCAAAAGCGATATTTAAAAATGGTACTCACTATTTGTGCCAAATTGGTTGAAAAAAAAGAAACCTATCTGGAATCAGAAGAATTCTTCAAGGATTTATTTAAATCATATCCCAATCCACAAAATGGACTACCCATCTACTTTGATATGCAAAATAATGTCTATGAAGTACCCGTTACAGGGGATTCTATTTCTTCCCATTGGTTCACCGATACAACCGACCTAACCACTGTAGAAAAAACGGTAGAACAGCTGCAAAAAAATGAACGAACGCCAATAACTATTGTGAGCTATGCCGCTCCTGATTTGCGGAAAGTGGAAACATCTCCTTTAGATGCCCGCGCAACATCCAATAAAGTCTTACAACATCCTGAAGCAGAAGGAACCCTAGGCATCTTATTGACCACGGGCATCGCTGCTCAATGCCAAGCAGCAATTAACCGAGCAAAATATTTTAAGGAACAAGGAATCAACCAAGCTGTTGCTGCCGTTTTTATCATGCCAGGTTGTGGTGCATTTAATAATCCAGAAAAGCAAAGCACAGCTCAATTTATCAGTGCCATCAAATATTATTATCCGGAGTTAGAAAAACTGGGAATTCACTGCTATGTTGCTGAATACAATAAAAAACTTTATAAAGTACTGACTGAGGCAAACGATTCTTTGAATGCTGAATTAGGTCAACTTAATGAAACCATTATCCGAATGACTCATCCTGAGCTTCGTGCCAAAGCCATTAAAGTTAAAGAAAAAATTCTTGATCTTTATGCCAAAGGGGAAAAATCAGAATTATTGATCAAACACATCACCCAAACAACTCAATTATTAACGATGTCTCCAGGTCCTAAGCGCCATGCGCTTGCTCTTGAATACCAAAAGAATGCCAATGTACTTTCCAAAAATAATAATCCAGTGTTGCAATCTTTAGGTTTTGCAATGATGGTTTTGGGTTTAGCAGTTATGGTAGTAGGAATTTCTTTTGCATTAACGGGTATAGGTCTTTTAGCATCTGGAGCTACGACAGCAGGAGGTTTGGGATTATTGGCAACCGGAGCAGGAATATTTGCTAACGAAAAAAAGAAAAATATTGCTACTCTATCTGATGATTTAAAACTTTCTTGTATATAGTACATAATACGATCCATATTTGCATTTTACGAGTTAGGCATGAAAAGAAAACGTATTATCATTGGCATCACGGGTGCCTCTGGAATCATTTATGGGATAAGGCTACTTGAGTTGTTGGCCAATACGGAATATGAAACCCACCTTATTGTTTCAAAGGCTGCCCAACAAACTCGTGCTTGTGAATCTGAACTTTCTGCAGCCGATCTTGCTAAACTTGCTGATAAGCATTATCCAATTCATGATATTTCTGCGTGTATTTCCAGCGGATCTTACCTCACTACCGGAATGATTATCGCGCCTTGCTCCATGCGGACACTAGCAGAAATTGCTTGTGGTACAACCTCAAATTTATTGACTCGTGCTGCAGATGTTATTTTGAAAGAACGCAGACGGCTCGTATTGATGGTTCGAGAAACACCATTACATCTCGGTCATATTGAAAATATGAAACGAGCAACAGAAATAGGTGCCATTATCGCGCCCCCTACTCCAGCATTTTACAATAATCCACAAACAATCGACGATATTGTAACCCATAGTATAGGACGTGTTCTCGATTTATTTGATATTGATATCGAGAGCATTAAGCGCTGGCAGGGAAATAAAAAAAAATAATTACCCGACCTCCAACAGAATTGATATAAACTCATTAAGCGAAACTAACACGTGGTTAACTTTTACTTAAAGGATTTCTAATTATAGAAAATAAGTCTTGGCATTTATTTTCATGAAATCGTGTAGTCAATAAACATTTTTGTTGCCAAGGTTGCGTCAACAATTGCTGTCGATGCCAATCATGAATGCGCGGTTCAGATTCACGTCTAAGTTCATCTAAAAGTTGATCTAGAACTTGTCTTACTTTCTGCCAAAGGAAAGGCTTTGCAAGATGATGATCTACCGCTAAGCAATGAATCCCATAAGCTAAATTACTGAGTAAATTGCTATCAATAAATTTATTGGTTAGTTCAGCAAGCGCAGGACGAATAATTGTTGAATCAGGATGAAGTGTGGGCTTACTCACCTTATCATAAAGTGAATGACTGCAAATTTTAATGCCTCTTAAATCACGGATCACAAGACCTGAAGGACGATTTGCCTGAAAAATTACCAAAGTGTTTTGTTGGTGCGCTTCAAAGGCAATTCCATAACATAATGATAAATGCAATTGGCTTGCCAAAACACAACGACAATAGTCCACAAAATAATCCACGGGATTGCCATGACTAAGTGCTATAAGTTCACTCAATAACGATTTTTTACTTAATGGTGAACGTTTAAAAAGAGCCGCAAGAGGTATAAGTTTCTGGTTTAATCTAATCCATTGTAAAGGATTTTCTCGTACAATAAGGGCCAAATGTTTCTTTTCATCATCTGGAATTGATGGATCTGAGGTATTAATCCCCGCGAAATCACGTGCTAAAAATAATTGTCCTTTATAGTATTGATTTTGCGCAAGTAATTCATTAATCCATTGTGAGAGTATGGAAGAATTGCTCACAGAGGCAGGGGAGACGGTACACAAAGATGAGGTAGTATGCACACCAACAGCTAATTTAAGATGGGGACCATGTTTTGTTAGTGGCATCATAGTACGAAACGACATAGAGGGTTTTGTGGGTTGATATACAGAATTAACCACAAACTGATGTGTATCAAGCAAAGGTTTAGCAAGCATTTTTAATTTATTTTTCCATTGCCAAGGGTGTATCGGGAATGGATAATAATCTTCCGGATTTAATTGCTTTGCTCGAAGTGCATCACTCCATAAGCCATACTCCTTGGGAAAATGATTGCTAAATATCCAATGAAAAGCAGTTTTAGTCGTGGAAGTAAATGCACGTGAATGATGAACTGCTGCCCAGCAAATATTCACTTCGGAATTAAATTCGGGAGAATATTGCATGACCTCTTTACGATTAAAGCCTATTTTAGCACGGAAATTAGGATGAGATGGATGTCCTATACACCCCCATTGCTCTAAAAAATGAAGGATCTGCTGCTGATCAAAATGTTCGATTAACCAAGCCCACAAATTTGCATGTCTTTTTGCATGCTGCTTAATCACTTTATCCCATTGATGTTGGTAAGCAAGAGCAAGAGCTTGATTTGCAATACTCTCATTTAATTCTTCATATAATAAGCGCCAATGTTTGCCATAGTTTGTTTGATTTTTAGCATGAAGCTGTAAAAAATCTAAATAAGAAGTAATAGATTGACTTGTTATTTCTTTATCAATTAACCCTTCTAAAAGAGCTACTCTTTGTAAACGATTAAAACATTGCTGATAAGAAACAAGAAGGAAACGGCCCATTTGCTTGGGCGATAAAGGAAGGCCTATCTCTAATAATAATGAATGTAATTGGTAGCGTAATTCATTAAAGTGGGAATTAGATAAAAACATAGATACACCATCCTTCCATTTGTTTTCTGTTAAAGTTGTTATTCATCGTAATGAATGACTCATTTCATTACTCCAATGGAGTTAAATGAGAATAATTATCATTCAAATATAAACGACAATGATTCTCATTTGCAACAAAAGAAGCTATTTTTATTTAAAGACTGATAAAAAACGGGCATCAAAATAAACGTGCAACTTGAAAAGAATTCTCTTTATCAATGGTTAAGAGGCTAAATTAAAATTAATAGGTATTATCGAATATGTGGCATAAAACACGATGCTTTATGCCGAATTAGAGAGGAAGGTATTAAGCTTCATTGGTTGATTAAGCGTTCTTTTCAAAACGTTTCATCTTCGACCAATCTGGATAAGTAAGCTCCCAAACACGATAGAGCTTATTCTCTTTATATTCAGCAATTAAAATAACTTCGATTTCTCGTTCCGATTCACTGGGCTTTTTAGTCGTAATAAACAAGCGCCCAGCAACTTTATTCCCGTGTTCTACAAACGCTTTCTCATCATATCGAATTTTGTATTGAATAGGTGTTTTATAGATTGCCTGATGAAGTTGCAAAAACTCTTGGTACTCCATAATATTTCCATTGGAGTATAATTTAAAATCTTTATCGTAATATAAAGGAATAGCCTTATCACTCTTTGCTACAGTGACTTTGGCAAACATTTCTTTTAATAAAGAAATGTAATGGACGGATTGCCCTGCAAAAGTAATCTCAGGTAACAATTGCAATATAAAAAAACAAATACCACCAAAAAAACAACTAAGAATGTTTTTTTTCATTTTCAAACTCTTATTAATCATTCTAACGTTCGATTATAACCTATCGCATTGATAAGACAACTTCGATTATAGATGTCTCTATCCAGTCAATAAACAACTTGATTTACCATAAACTCATCATGGCATGAGCTAAAATAAAGTGTTTCCTTAACAATAGGCTAACAATAAATTAACAGTTTCTTAACGATTGCTTAACAATTCCTTAACATTTGTCTGTCATAATGCCCTCATTTTAAACGTCACACTTAAAAGGAGGTCTATCACTGATACAACAAATACCTCGTATTATCAGGTGAACACATCCTGAGCAGTCGATTCAAAAATTAGTATTTAATTCGTTAATAATATTATTACTGAGGAGTCACGAGTCATGGCGTTATCAGAAGTCGTTATCAATGATATAGTTCAATCTCAAACAAAAGCAGTCATTAGCGAATCCAATTACCACCTTCTTCGGCAATACCTTCTAGAAAGAAAACCCCTATTAAGAGTACTTAATCCAATTAGTTCCTTACTTTTCGAGCACTGTAACTCCGATAAACAAGCGATGATAAATTACTTAACTCAGCTCGCCTGTGAATCGCAAATAAATCATGATTCTCAAGAAGCGATAAACGATGAACAAGAACAGGAAAATGAAAGCACGCTAAAAATCAATTACGATAGAGAGTTATATGGTTTAGAAAACACCCTTCAGCAGCTTGAAACAAAATGCGCGCAACAAGAGCATTACTATAACCAAATAAATAGACAATATAGTGAATTTAAAATAAGCATTTCCCGAATCAATAGCAAGCTTGATAGAATCCGCAATGAACGGAAAATACGATACCCAGAAGGTAACATTCATACTCACACGACAATGATAACACCATTACAGGATCAACAAACATGGGATAGACTTTTACAAGAGGAAAATAGACTGGTTGAAGAGCGCCAAAGACTGACTTATCTCCTTAATTCAAAAGAAATCGAACGAACCAAAGAAGAACAAAATTTAACTCAGTATCTTCAAGAAAAAAAAGAGTCAGAAAGACGCTATGAGGAA
Source organism: Legionella cincinnatiensis (assembly GCF_900452415.1). Classification (NCBI taxonomy): domain Bacteria; kingdom Pseudomonadati; phylum Pseudomonadota; class Gammaproteobacteria; order Legionellales; family Legionellaceae; genus Legionella; species Legionella cincinnatiensis. Next base: position 3,573,352 of record NZ_UGNX01000001.1, read on the forward strand.
ATAAAACATCAAATGGAGATTGTTTTCCCTGAAAATGAACAACAACGTCACCTAAGAAACGAAGAGCGTCTTACCAGAAACAGAGCACGAAATACCTATGATCCCCACCTTCAGCAATTATCTCCTAAAAGCCTTGAAGCATTGAAACAACAAATCGAAATCCAAGCCCGTGAATTAGATAACCAACGTACCCAATTAATGAGTGAAGCAGCAGAAATGAGTTACAAGACTTATTTAACTCAACTGGAATTAGCACTGCAACACTCTGAAAACAGCACTCAAATGATGTTCAATGAACAAACAGCATTAAAGATGATTGTAGGCATGATGAAAAATCTAACAGAAATGGCAGAAAAAGAAAAAGTATTGATCCATTCATTAGATGAAGAGCAAAACAATCTACGCTCATTGCAAAAAAGTTTGCTGGAGTGCACACGACGACTACAAAACCATCTTACCGCTAAACCTCATCTGATAAAACAGAATAAAGAACTTATGGAAGACAATGTGCGTTTACAACTAAAAAGTGAATCAGCAGCAAGTTACAAAAAAAGTGCACTTTATGTCTCCTTTTTTAGTGGTGCCAGTAGTCTATTAAGTACTGGCATAGTGGGTACATTAATTATTAGCCCTGTATTTTTTACTATTCCAGGAGCTCTAGCTATGCTTTCGCTTGTTGCTCTAGTAGTTGCGCTAGGATTTCAGTATCAAAAATACGTCAGTGAGATTCAAATGAAACAAAACGGGCAAGTGATGGAAAAAAATGATGTCATGCTCATGAAAGATTGGAAAAAGGCTAATGAATTAAGTTTAACTACAATGACTGAGCTGAACACTAAGATAGAAAAATCAGAAAAATATTTGGTTGAACTCGATCAAAAAGTGAAAGGGCAGCAACATGTAATGAGTCTTGTATTAAATAAGGCACAGGGTGTATCAACATCTTACAGCGGAAACAGTAACTTCTTTGGTCACACAAATACAGTAGCCTATTTACCCTCTGCGCCCCCTCAAGGTGAATTATTATACCCACCTATTGAGGGAGAAACAGTGCGTTATGGTTACTAATCTATAAGTACTGGAGTCTATTCTTAGAGCGTTGGGCTGAGAAACACAGCCATTGACTTAAAGAATTTAGTCAATGGCTGCGTTTCTCATTATAAAAATAAATCACGACTTATTTTACATATAAACCGATCCAATCTTTAATTCTTTGCAAACGATCCATTTCGAAATCATACCTGTCTAATGAATGACATTGTTGAGGATAAATAATGAGTTCGGTAGGTATATTTTGGGACCTTAAGGCTTGATATAACTGCTCAGAGCCGATACAAGGTACATTAAAATCCATTCTGGCACACATAAATAATGTCGGTGTTTTAATACGATTCGCCTTCATTAAAGGATAACTAAGCTTCATATAAATTTGAGGATTTGACCAAGGTTTTCCTAACTCTAATTCATATTGAAGTGTATATTGATCCACCCCGTAGTTTCCCCAAATATTACCTGTACCTGCGCCACTAATCGCTGCCTTAAAACGGTTTGTGCTTGCAATAACATAATCAGTAAGCATAGCCCCGTAACTCCAGCCCGCTACAACCAGTTTATTAGGATCAACAATGCCTTGTTTTATAGCATAATCTACTGCCGCCAAAACGTCTTTCACATCCAGATTACCCCAATCAGCATAAATGGCTTTAGCAAAATTGAATCCTCTTCCAGAGCTTCCCCGTGGATTAGGAGCTATAACGACGTATCCCTGAGCTGCTAACCATTGCCATTCAAAATTAAATTCATGAGTAAATTGATCAACAGGCCCACCATGTAAATTTAAAATACCAAGATATCGATTTGCAGGTTTATAATGTGCAGGTTTCACCAATAAGCCTTCTATGCGAGTACCGTCAAAACTATCAAACTCAATGTCCTCAACGGGTACAAAATGTACCTCTTCCAAAAGTTTTTGATTATGATGGGTTAATTGTCTTAGACCATTTTTTTCAAGTGCAAACAATTCACTAGGATGTTGATCATCAGAAGACACAAGCACTATTCGTTGATGTGCTACCGAAAAATACTCATCAACCCGAGATCCTTGGGTTAACCTTTGTACCGTGCCAGTATGTACATCAACTGCGCTAAGATGAATATTCCTGCTTGTTTCCATTAATACATAAATTACTTTACCATCCTCAGACCATTGTGGTTCCGAAAACCAATGATCTATAGGTCCTACAATCCGCTCCTGACCACTAGAAACATCAACAACAGCTAATTGAGTAGGTGCGTAGTCATAATACATTGCTTGAGAATTAGCACTGCGTATATAGGCTATTTGGGAATTATCCGAACTCCATGAAGGAACAGACTCCCATTCTTGATCCAGATCTGTTCCGGGAAAATGAGTGAGTTGTACGGCTTTGCTTCCCAAAGATGGCGTTATTAAATAGATATCTGAATTGAAATTTCTATCTGGATCTTTTTCTCTTTTAGTGACGAAAGCAAGATACTTACCGTCAGGAGACCAAGTTGGAGCCCATTCATCATAAGGCCCAGAAGTTAACGGTTCTGCTTGCTTCTTTTGGATAGATATACGATAAAGGTGACTTCTATCTGAACCTAAATAACCCTCTTCATCTTTTTTAAATACATATCGGGTAATAACCAATGGTTCATTTTCTGATTGGTTTTCATCCTTTGCTTTACTCGCAATAAATACAATATTTTTAGAATCAGGGGCCCAAGCAAAATCACTAATGTCATAGTGCGTATTGGTTAAGCGAATCACTTTTCCACTTCGTGGGGAGAATAATTTCAAGATTGACGTTTTATCATCACCACTTTCAGATAAAAAAGCAATCCATTGACCATCAGGGCTCCATTTAGGAGAGTAATTGCTGTTCCTCTTACTGTGTGTGAGTTGTTTCGTTATGCTACCATCATAGGACACCAGCCAAATATTTTTAATTCCCTCTGTCTTAACCTTACCCTCTTCCACACTATAAACCACCCAATCTCCGTTTTTTGAGAGATCTGGCTCACTAATCGTTTTAATTCGCAAAAAATCACTCAAAATAGGAGCTCTTTGAGCAAAAATAATCTCTTCACAAAAAGATAAAGAAATAAATAATAGAATAACCTGCGTATAGAAATTATATTTCTTCATATTGATTAGGTTATTTTAATTTTGAGGTAGTTAATAGTTAGTGTAGCTACCCTCTTGAAAAATACAAATTGGGTTGTTTCTGGTTCATGTGAATACAAATCTTTACTTTGAGAAATATCTTACACGAATTTAAGAAAATATAGGGATGACAATTGAGGACAGTTTGTTATGATTACAACAACGAGGAATGACAATGGATGTCTTAATAAGGAATTGATAGCATTATGGATGATGCTACGCCACATGGATGTGGTTACTCTCCTCGTATAGTCCTCTGAATATTTATATAATTTTGCATTGATATGTAAAAATTTGTCTCTTCACAACTCTCCTCATGAATAATTAATTTATTGATATTTAAGTAAAAATTAAATAAACTTTTATGCCTTGTTCTTTTATAAACGTCACATAACCATGGTCTCTTTAAGAAAAATAATTTTCTTCCTTTTATGCTTCTTTTTAAACACTTTTTCCTACAGTCAATCCATAGAAAATGAGAAACAAGTCTTGGTGAGTTATATTCCTATGGGGAAACTTTCCAAAGATATAGCTCAGATGGCATTAAACCAAATGCCCCCTCTTGATGCACTTGAAGCAAATTACGAGGTGTCTCTTTATAAAATTAGCTATAAAACTCCGGCACCAGATGGCCACATCACTATTGCCTCTGGCTTGGTTGCGGTGCCTTCAACGATGACTAAGGCAGGAGTGGTCAGCTATCAACATGGGACTCGTTTTAATCGCGAGGAAGCTCCTTCTAGAATGAAAGAAGGGGATTACATTTATCCAGCCCTGTTTGCCAGTCATGGTGGTTATCTGACGGTTATGCCTGATTACCTTGGTCTGGGAGATAATGAATTAGCATTACATCCTTATGTGCAATATGAGACACTAGCCAGTAGTAGTGTGGATATGCTTTTAGCTGCTAAAGAGTTGGCAAAAGAAATAAATTTTGAAACCAATGATCAGCTTTATATTGCTGGCTATTCGGAAGGAGGCTTTTCTTCTTTAGTCATGTTTGAGTTACTCGTAACACAATACTCAAAACATCCAATTACTGCTGTTGCATTAGGTTCAGCACCCTACGACTGGGAAGAAACCATGAAATTTATTATGCTCAATCCCGGACCAAGAGCAACTGCATATTTAGCTTATTTTTTCTATTCGCTACAAACCTACAAAAACTATTGGGCTGACTTAAGTCAAATATTTATAAGCCCTTATAATGCCATCATTCCTGAATTATTTGATGGACTTCATTCCAATAATGAGATACTTAGTGCCTTACCTCAAAATCCAGCATTAATTTTTCAATCAGAATTTTTTAATGCCATCTTAAACCATACCGAAAACAATTCAGAGAAACTGAAGCAGTATTTCAATCATTATGATTTTACTCCAACAGCACCTTTATTACTTGTTGGCACTAAAGGAGATAAAGATGTGCCTTATTATGGAGCCGAAATAGCTTATAACCAATTTATACAACATAGTAATAACGTCTTTATTAAATCTGTTAGTGACCAACTCGATCATAAAGAAGCCCTGCCTTATGTCTTATCTGAAATGATCAAGTTTTTTAAACAATACCCAGATCAGGGAGCACTATAAAATTGTTGCTCATATAGAATACAAAAAAGAATTCTTTAAATTAATTGAACGTCATATTATTATTTCTGCAGTAAAGCTGCTCTACAATCATAGGATCACAATTAATATGAGCAGCTCATTTCACCTGATTCTAGGATTTTATTATGAAAAAAATACTCTTTTCTTCTGTTCTGCTTATTACCTTAAGTTTGTTAACAGGGTGCTGGACCGTACAAAAAGGACAAAAATCAGGAATTATTGTTAAGGTTGCAAAAGAAGGTAAATTTTGGGGAACCTATGAAGGAGAAATGATCTTGGGTGGTCTAGAAAATGCCACTGGCGCAAGCGGCCGTGCTTTTCATTTTACGCTGGGCCAATTTAACACCGATCTAGTAAAACAAGCTGATTTCGCCATGGAAAATAACAAACATGTCATTATTAGCTATCATTGTGATGCCTATACTCTTCCATGGAGTGGCGAAACAAAATGTTTTGTCAGTAAAATTGATGTATTATCGGAAAAATAGATACCTAGGCATTAAAAGTATCATTTTGTTTTACAAGTAATTTTTGATCTGCTCATAAATCGAAGTGTGTATCCCAATCTGGACAAACCCCTTAAATATATGCATTGGGATATCCATAACTTGAGAAAAAGTATGATAAATTGAATTACTGTTAATTGTAGATGACCACGGAATTCTAAATCCACCGGGAGGATAATCAAGATCCAAATTATTGATTATTTCTACTGCTGTTTTTATTCGCAACCAGTGCTGTATGCAATCTTCATTGGTGTATACAGTGTGATAGGCATGAATAGGTAGAGCAAAAGAGCCTATTTGTAATCCATGTAGGTTCGCAAAATTGGCATCATAAGTAATACAATGAACTTTTAGACTATGCTCTCGACTGTAGCCAATAGGTACTATGTTACCGGTCTTCCTCGAAGTAGCAAGTCCATGTAATTGAGCCACTACCTTCTTACTTTCAATCTCTCTTAAAATCCAAAAGTCGTGTACAAAACGATTAACCAGAAAAAAAGGGAGCTGAAACATAGCTGCTTGAATACAATATTCTGGCATATAAGATTCCTAACTAACGTGAGTTCGCCATAAAAAAGCATAGAAATGCTTTTTATAGCGTTAAACGAACGTTATCCCGTAAAATGCGCAGCATTGATACGAGATCCAGTTCCAAATAAAAACTGTTTGATATAACTTTATTTTTTATATCGAACTAACTTTCACTCATCTCTTTTAAGCTTTATCACTTTAGCATAGCCCACTATAAAAAAAGGAGACAAAATGCCATTTATCTACGCATGAGAGCGCTGTACTTTCAAAAAGAAAAACGCCAATGATCTTCTTAGGTACCACTGCTCAATGCGAAATTGTTGTATAATTTTAGTACATGGAAGTAAAAAAGGAGTTTAAAATGGGATATCGGGATGGATTAAAATTCCAATTTACTAAAATGGATGCCTTGCAAGCATTAAGTCAACCTGTTTCAACCTTACTAGGAGTATCGAATCAAACAGAACAAACCTTGAATAAGTTAGGTATTAAAACAATTTATGATTTAGCAACCTGCCCTCTATTCTTGGTTGCTCAAGATATTGCTTCTGCAGCAAACGGAGAAGGGCATTCGATTATTGCTCGCTCAGGTCGAATTTCATCAAGTATTATTGATTCAGATTCACCTCAAACTCCCGATGCTTTAGTAGGAGCCGACATTGTTGTCTTTAGAGATATAAGTACCGCGATTGCTAATGAAATCAAAAATAACCTACAAATTGATACAATTGGCGATTTGGGGCGGTGGCCACCTTTTTGCGCCTCACAAGTGATATTAGATGTAGGAATTCCAGAGTTAAACCAAGATAGCGAAGAAAAAGGAAGTGAATTGGTTCCCAGACTAGGTGAATATCCGACGGAGCGACATTATTATCGTTCGGTAGTTATTGATCAGGTTAGTCCCCAGGAAACAACTGATTTAAATACCGCAGGCCCCATCGACATTGCCCCCACTGTTTCTTCTGACTTTGGTTTTAAAGCACCTGCAGTTGGAGCAATGCTAACCTTTGCTCAATCTTGGTTTGCGCAAGGAGTAACTTTGGGTAATTTATTGCATAGTGTTGCGCTAGCTCCAGGCGAAAGTACTCGTATTGCAGTGATGGATTGGTCTCGACAGGTTCAAGCTTCAGAACAAGAAACAATCACTGAAGCAGAAAATTTAACGAATACGACCACCCATAATCGTGCAATTAGTGAAGTTCAAAATGCTGTTGCCTCAGAAGTTCAAACGGGATTTTCTAAAACCAGCGGCAGTTCCACTACTTCTGCTGGAGGTGGAGGTTTAGGGTTAAGTTTGGGACCTTTAACCCTAGGTGGAAGCGGATCTTCCGCAACATCAAGCTCTAATGCTGAAAGCTTTTCAACTTCATCAGGAACTCGTAACCTTGCTGCCACTATGAATCAGCGTGTTGCTGATGCGACACAGCAAGCAGCATCTTCAGTACGGGATCGTCGCGCATCAGTAGTGAAAGAAGTTTCAGAGGAGGAGCACCAATCTGTATCTACTCGAATTATCGCCAACTACAATCATATGCATGCTTTAACAATCCAATATTATGAAGTGATTGAAATTTATCGAGTAAATGTGCAATTACAACAAGTAGAGCGCTGTCTTTTTGTACCCATGAAATTGCTCCAATTTAACCATGCAACAATTAAACGTTATCAAGGAGTACTTGCTAATGCAGCGATTAGTCAACGTGCAAAAGAATTATTAAGTAGAGAATTCGGCTCTGTAATGATTCAACCTACTCTGCCTCTTCGACCAATACGTTCCATATTTGATAATGTAGCCACAATCGACAGAATGAGCAGTATTTCTATGCGTATGTCTACCACAACAAACAGCCCAGAAGACAGTGCAAATATACCATCTCCTGAAGTCGAACCGACAACGTCATCTGCAACACCTCCAGCGAGCGGACCTTATTGGATCAATGATGAATTAATCAGAGCCTCTCGTATCACTTTAGCAAGCATCACAAAACCAAGTACGAATAATGTATCATTACCAGGCGAAACCGAATTTTATGGAGTTTCGCTGGATTTGACCGCACAAAATCGTTCATCCATTTCTATTACTGCAGTGAACATAGACTTACAATCTGGCAATATAGTTAAATTAACCAGCATTAGTCCAATCAATTGGATTACTAGTGAAGCAATTCCCATTCAAGAGCTTGCTGCAATTAGGATTACTGCAGCGAATACAAGTTACTTAATGGGACGATTAACGCTGCAACTCAGTTACAACAGCGCTAAATTCCCTATTAGCTTACCCGTTGAAATCAGTCCTAATGCAGTAGAAGTGCAACTCTGCCGTTTCTTAGTCAACCAAAGTGACGAAACTGAATTAGAAATGCACCTGGAACAAAATCGCCTGTATTATAGCCAAGCAATTTGGCGGGCCCTGGATCCATCGCAAATTGCTCTTCTTTTATCCTCATATACCTTCGAAGGCAAACCCATAGGAGATTTAATTGATCCCAATCCGGTTATGGTCGCAAGCAATTATTTAGTATTTCGCATGCCAAGCTTTATTGAAGCAGTGGGAGTTGCAACCAATAGTTCAGATACAGATGATGAAGCGCATAAAAACTGGCGTGGATGGTTAAAAGATCGCGGTTTAATCTTAGGCACAGACACAGCAAGAGAACAACTGATCCCCATTCCAACTGGCGGGGTTTTTGCTGAAGCGGTACTGGGCCGATCTAACTGTGCAGAACTACTTGATGCCACTCGTTTTTGGAATTGGCAAGATTCTCCTATACCACTACAACCACCTGAAATTGCAGCAATTCAGATGGAATCTCGGGCTCAACCCGTCGATGTTACCCCAGGCCAATTAGGGTCTCCCGTGTTGAATATTATGAATCCTACAACCCTACCTGATCCAACGGGCGTAGGAGCTATATTAAATGCTGTTCAAAACGGTAGCATGTTTCGTGACATGGCAGGTCTTGCATCTACTGCAGCTTTAGCGCAAGCATTAGGCTCTAATTCAACCACAGCCGGTATTGAAGCCGGTAAACAAGCTGCAGCTAATTTAGCTGTTGCAGCTCAAAAAGATATTGAAGAAAAGAAAATCGCAGCACAGCTAGCCTTGGCGGCAATGGGTTTGCCTACAGCAAATGCAGGTTCTACGAAAAACATCTCCGAAGGTGGCGCTTTATTGAATACCGCCAAGGAAATGGATAAGCAATCACCAAGAACAGCCCCCTCCACATCTTCTAGTCTAGGAAATGATGGATCCACTATAAATGGATCTGGGAATAGTAGCTCCGGAATGAGTGATCCAACTATGCCTGGAGTACCCGATGATGTGCGTAATCTCTTTGGTGGAACTAGTCGAGCAGATGAAGTATTGTCCAAAATGAACTGGGGAAGTTTAGGAGAATCAGGAGCGTCGATTATTCCTGCCAGTTATGAAGATAAAGGGGGCGGAAGTGGTGGTAGTTCAACTACAAGTGGAGCAGTCATTAATTATGAACTCGCCTGCTATGCCAATTTTCCAAAACCATGGGCCACTGAAGCAGATGAGGTGCAAGGTTTAGTGAATAATAAATGGCTCCCATCAGCTGAGGATTTTGACAGTATCAGTCCGGCTGCGACTAGTGCCAATAATCAAGCAACTAAACCTTTTGGCCAGGTCATTATATCTCTGGAAGATTTAATTAATACAGTGAATTATTTTGCCCCAAAGGTAGCTGGATTTGGAACATCTTATGCATCAAGAGTGCTCAGACTTAATCTGTTTTTATACGCACAAAGTGGGAACGTAGGATTTCAAGGAACGTTAACCACTAATGGAAAGTGGGATGCTGTACTCGGCAATGATGTAAAATCAGCTGGGTTGGATTCAGCACTTATCACAGCCATCAGCAAAAAATCTGCCACTAAAACATTACTCGCCAAGCTCAAAAAAGCCTGGGTTCCAGCTACTGAAATCTGGTTATATACCTGTTCTGATGTCGTCAGCGATGCGTTTGGAAAAAAATTGGCAAAATTACTCGGAGCCAAAATTCGAGCCTTTGATGAGCCATTTTGGGTATTACCTGCTTATGATACCACACAACAAAAAATCTTATCACGGGATGAGTTTGGCATTGGCTCTGATTTTGCTGCTGCCGCCGCTACCCGAACGAAAGATCTACACAGTTTGGATGCCTTATCAAATCGGACGTTTAAACCATAATCATCCCCACGCAATTTAAAAAAAGAGGCCGCAGTCACTATTTAGGGCGTTCAGCCTGAGGAGGGGCAAAATGCCCCCTCTCGAAGGCCTGGTATAAGGCTTCAAGACAGCGCTTTGCACCTCCTCAGCCCGAATATGCCTGGGGAATGCCCCGAACTCACGTTAACTTAACGTTATGGATAAAAGATCGCGGATTTACCTCGACCGTTCGGGCTGAGGAAGCGCGTAGCGCTGTCTCGAAGCCTTAGCACGAATTTTCAAGATCTGTGTTAAGGCCTCGAGACGGCATACATGCCTCCTCAGCCCAAACGGGCCGAAACAGAGACTGGATCTAAATAGATTCTTTATCCGAAAATCACGTTAACTTAAGGGCAGTGCTCCTAATAAATTGAACTTACAGTAAAATTATTTTAATCCCCCAAGAAACTGAACCGTTATCTAATTGCAATTGATTGTCACTAAAATCAGTCATAAATTGCCCAAGATAAGTTTGGCCTTATCCTATATTGCTTTTATAAAGAATAACTAAATCTGAAGAAATTCACCATTAATTAAATCCTATCAAGAGCATAGAGAGAAAGTTTTAGTTATACTATTGGAATAAAGACTATTTATGGAATACATAAGGAATAACGAGATGATCAAAGGATCTGAACTCCTAATCGCGGCCCTTGAAAACGAGGGTGTGGAATATATTTTTGGGATCCCTGGTGAGGAAAATCTTGACGTTGTTGAAGCACTTCGCCACTCCCCCATCAAACTGGTATTAACTCGACACGAACAAGCAGCAGCATTTATGGCGGCAACCTATGGGAGGTTAACGGGAAAACCTGGGGTTTGTATCACAACACTTGGTCCTGGTGCACTCAATCTTACTACTGGGGCTGCTTATGCCTTGCTTGGTGGCATGCCAATGATCATGATTACCGGACAAAAGGGAGTTTTATCATCGCATCAGGCACGTTTTCAGATGGTGAATACTGTAGCGACAATGCAACCACTCACTAAAATGTCACGTCAAATTATTGCGCCCTCTATGATTCCTACCCTAGTACGAGAAGCATTTCACCTCGCGCAAGAAGAAAGCCCAGGCCCAGTTCATTTAGAACTTCCTGAAGACATTGCCGCGGAGAAAAGTAAAAAAATTCCCCTCATTCCACCTCATCCTATTGAATATCCTATTGCGAGCGAGCAAGCTCTAAATCGTGCCGCAGAAATGATTATGCGGGCTAAGCGTCCTTTAGTCATGCTCGGTGCGGTAGCGTCACGGCCAAGAGCAACTAATGCTCTTGCCGAATTTATTGTGCGTACCAAACTTCCGTATTTTACGACGCAAATGGGTAAAGGAACTGTGTCTGGAGCAACAGAATTTTATATGGGCACCGCAGCACTCTCAGCACGAGATTATGTACATGAGGCAATAGAAAAAGCGGATCTCATTATTACGATTGGCCATAGTACTGTAGAGAAACCTCCGTTTATCATGGAGCAATCAAACCTTAAAGTAATCCATGTTGGATATCAAACGGCTACCGTGGAACAAATTTATTTTCCGCAAGCAGAAGTTATTGGTGATATGGGACCTTCATTAAGGTTGCTCGCAAATAAAATAGAGGGAAAAATCCCTCACGCAAATGCACTTCTTCCTTTACGGGAAGGTATTTTGAGTAAAATTGCTGCTCGTGCTACTGAAAATCGATTCACCCCCCAACGGCTGGTGCATGATGTTCGACAAGTAATGCCTCATGATGGGATTCTGGCACTGGATAATGGCATGTATAAAATCTGGTTTGCACGAAATTATCGGACACAAATGGCCAATACACTTCTGCTTGATAATGCGCTTGCTACGATGGGGGCAGGCCTTCCTTCAGCAATTATGGCATCCCTATTATATCCTAATCGTCGTGTGATGGCAGTATGTGGTGATGGGGGTTTTATGATGAATAGCCAAGAATTAGAGACCGCAGTGCGACTTAAATTAAACCTAGTGGTACTCATTATAGAAGATAATGCGTTTGGCATGATACGCTGGAAACAAGCTGTTGATCATTTCCCGGATTTTGGTATGACGTTTAGTAATCCTGACTTCATTAAATATGCTGAAGCTTATGGAGCTCGCGGCACAAGAGTTGAGACTATTGAGAGTTTTCAACCCATTCTAGAAAATGCGTTCACAACTGGAGGAGTTCATCTTATTGTTTTTCCAATTGATTACTCAGAAAATAAACGTGTTCTTGTAGATGAGCTACAACAACGATTACCACCAGCTAAATAGGGATATGGATAGTCGTCCACTTAGCAACTAAGTCAATGCAATACCTGAGGCAAATACGTGAACCTTGTCCTCAGGTATACTCTTAATCGCATTTTCCAGTTTATTGATTAGTTCCAGTACCATTATCACTACCAGTTCCAGTACCATTATCACTACCAGTTCCAGTACTGTTATCACTACCAGTTCCAGTACTGTTATCAACACCAGTTCCAGTACTGTTATCAACACCAGTTCCAGTACTGTTATCAACACCAGTTCCAGTACTGTTATCAACACCAGTTCCAGTACTGTTATCAACACCAGTTCCAGTACTGTTATCAACACCAGTCCCAGTTCCGTTATTCACACCAGTTCCAGTTCCGTTATTCACACCAGTTCCAGTTCCGTTATTCACACCAGTTCCAGTACTGTTATCAACACCAGTTCCAGTTCCGTTATTCACACCAGTTCCAGTACTGTTATTCACACCAGTTCCAGTTCCGTTATTCACACCAGTTCCAGCTCCAGAACCATTATTCATGCCAGTTCCAGCACCATTTCCAGAACTACCCCCCACTCCACTTCCACCACCAGCGGCACCTGCACCACCCGCACCTCCGGCACCACCTACTGCATTTGATGTTGAAAAAATAAATAATGTTAATAAAGCCAATAATATCCTTCTCATAATAATCTCCTTATAACAAATTAGAATTATCAAAGCTTATTTAAGATAGAACAAAAGAAATAGCTTATGGAAAATAAGAATATGAGATCTTTTTTTACTAGTCTCATTCTTTATTTTAGATCTATTTGTGTAAAATTTGATTAATTATTTTATCTCTTATTCAACTTAACAATTATGAAGAATATCAAATGCATAATAATCAAATAGATAAGATAATTGCATAAGCGCTAACGGATATAAAAATTTATTATCTCAGGATCAAAACTCTTTAAGAGATAATGATTAAAATAAGTTATTCCCTCAAAATTGTGCTGTTGAGATAGAAGATTGTAATATTAATTATTTGTCACTAGCTTATAAAATTTACACTAACCAGCTCGTTTTTTTAACTAGAGGCTTTCAATATTAAAGTCATAAAAGTAACAAAATAATTACAATAATAAGAAGTAAACCCACTCCGCCACTTGGATAATATCCCCATTCTCTGCTATAGGGCCATCTAGGAAGCGAGCCTATTAAAAGTAAAATTAATATTATAAGTAAAATTAAGTGCATCATTAAATTCCTTTTTATGAAGACTTAAGCTTAAAATAAATATTCTATTTATTTTAGCTTTTTTATTTCTATTGAAGGATAGACACAGAACTCCTGTAAAAATATTAAAGTATATAAAACATAATTTGTAAAGATTAAGTGATTTTACAAGAACATAATGTGTGATCTAAACGGAAAAAAAATTTGAAAATAAAGGAAATTTTACCTAATATTTTCTTAATAATTGATCAGTATACTGGCGCTAAAATAAAAGCCTTGGAGAATATTTATGTCCGCAACTAAATCATTAACTCACTTTTATGGGTCTTTTTTTTGGAAATGTGGAGAAGTAGCCATATATCCTTATTTATTGACCATGGGCGCTTTCATTGATTCTAAGCCTAAAGAAGAAGATCTTATTTTAGGAATTGGTGTGTGTCTCTTTCTATCAACCGTTGTTCCAATTTTACCAGCAATTACCTCAATCACATTTGCAATTGCTTCATTTGGCATAAGCCTTGCGCTCGCCTCAATGTTTGTCACTTATCCTATCGCATTATTATCCGATGCATTAGACTCCACTCATTCAGATCATCAAGATTATCGGATGGCAATGTAAGAGTACTCATACACTAATTATTGTATCTACTCATTCAAAAATTCTAAACCGCCTAAAGAGCACCACCCTCTGCCAAACAGAGGGTCTAAACACCATTAAGACCGCTTGATATTCAGGTATTTTAAGGATACCTGCGAAATTTCTGCTTATAGGTATGAAAATCTTTTATTTAAGTGTTTTTAAATGCTAAGCAATATAGAAAAGATTTGGATCGCTATAGCAATCATGAAGAACTCATGAAAACTTATTATTAAGGCAAGGCAAAATGCCAATTCAACGCTCTAGATAAACCTTCCAACATGATTTCACCTCGGATACTATTTCCTTTAGCATTTACTTTTGGACTTAACACCACAATGCCTGCTTTTCCAGGAACAACAGCAATCGTATAACCAGACACCCCGCTTTTCGCCGGCATCCCGGTTTTAACCATATGCGTACCGGTTTCATCATATAAACCACAAGTTGCCATAATTGCTAAAGCAATCTTACACGTTTCAGCTGAAATAATTTGCTCACCACTCTCAAAATCTACTCCTCCATTTGCGAGCAAGGTGGGCAGAAAAAGCATTTGCTCTAATTTCGCTTCATAGGAACATAGCGTAAAATACAAATCTAATGTTTCCTGAATCTCAGCGCTAAGATTATTTCGGCTCTTCAATATATACGCAAGCGCACGATTACGATCACCAGTTCGTTTTTCTGAAGCAAAAACCAAGGGATTAATACTGAGGCGTTGATTAAATAATTTTCGCACCCAATTTTCTAACCAGCGAAATTGTTGCTCTCCTGTGCCGGGAATGTGAGAACATAAAGTGATGGCCCCAGCATTTAGCATAGGATTTGACGGTTTTGGACCAAATTGTTCTAAGCGAGTAATGGAAGCAAAATCATCGCCAGAAGGTTCAACCTTCACCCATTCAAACAATTGTTCCTCACCATGCTCTTCAAGAAGCCCTATCAATGGGATCATTTTAGCGGTACTTTGCAACGTTACTGGGTAAAGAGTACTATTACTGTAAGAAACAGACTCCTTACCAATAGGTTGTACAGCAATTGCGGTCAATTCTTGATTCACATTAGCAAGCTCTGGAATATAATCCGCAGTTTTACCTTCCTGGTTTAATTCAGCAACGCGAACTAGATCTTCTAATAAACTGATTGTAAGTAATTTTGGGGCCATAAGACTCTTAAAATGAAAAATAATTCATTATGCTAGCATATGAAGCAAATAAATTTGCAGAATGCATAATTTTATTTTGATAAAATACGCTTATCAAGAGTCTATAAAAAAGTCATCCTCATTTTCAAAAATCATCGCTCTAAAAAGAAAATATTAGTTTAAATAAAATTTTTTATATAAAGTATTTTTTTCGATAAACTAGAACCAATTACACTAGTATGGACCCTGCCACTTTAAAGAGGCTCCTAAGTTGAACCAGAATAAAGTTGTAAAGCCATTCAACAAAAGTGGAGGAGCCATAGTAGTATGTTAACCTAGGGTGAAAAATGAAATTACTAATAAAAGTTTTTGCCGTATTCTTAGTAACCTTTTCTGCATATGCTAAGAAAGTGAATGTCTATTTACTTTTTGATGCCCCAGAGCTGCATCAATCTATTCAAGAATTTAATCTTTATTTAAAAAAAAATAAGCTCCTAACTCGTTATCAGATTGAGCCTTTTTTAACTCATCATCCATTACATATTACCTTATTTTTAGCAGATTACCCTGAGGAACATATCAAAGAACTCCAAAAACGAGTTTCCAAAATAGCAAAGCACTGGCATCCAATCCAAATTAAAACAAGCCAGATAGTTACCGCTGGAGGATATGTGATGTTGGATATTGATAATACAAATCGAACCAATGGTCAAAATCCTGAATTACAGCGATTAAGTGACGAAATAACTATGGAGTTAACTGAGTTGCGTGATTTCAATGCTCCAATTCCTAATTGGGCAACGTCAATAATTGAAAAAAGAAAAGCTTTTTTACGTTATGGCAGCCCTAATGTATTTTTTGAATACAGTCCTCACTTTACCTTAATGGCGAAACATTTCATTGATCCAACTCAAGCAAAACAATTTCAACAGGAAATGTCTCAACTTATTCAATCCTATAACTTTTCGAAAATTCTCACCCAATCATCTGTGATTGGCATTGGCTATGTTAATTCTTTTGGTCAAATTACCCAAGAAATCCAAAGGATTAAATTAAATAATCAAAAAGCGCCATCAATACCAGTGGCGCGATAAAAACACGACATAGAGTCAGAACCAACCAAAACAAACCTGAAGTGATTGCCCTAAATGAAATAGTTAATCGCAAAAACCCCAGATAAGAATTTAGAGGAATTGGGCCCTGTTACAGAAAACCATACTCCCCCAATAACACCTAAGTTTGAGGTAAAATTATATTCAATGGCAGGAGCTAATGAAACTTGCTCATTAGCGCCCCCTCCTACACCAGCAGCTGTAGTACCTCCTGGAGTAAATCCAGGGTTGCCATCAAATTGACTTTCTGGGCTATGCGCATACAACACTTCAAAAACAGGTACCCAATTTTGCGTTAATGTATATTCAATAGCAAAATCAGCAGAATAAGCATTTTTAAGTTTTACTCTACCTTGAGTCTTAGTTCCTCCTCCGAAAACATTCGGTCCATGAACAATAATATCGCTGAACTTTACGCCAACCAAACTCAAGCGCGTACGTAAATAATGTTCATTTTTTAACTGCATCAATTTTTGGAAATTAAACCCAAAAAGCGTTTGAAAAGCACCTAAGCCAGTCTGATCCGTACCCAACTTCTTAGGATCTAAATTTTCATAACGTCCTGTGGGAAAAACTTCTTGTACCACAAAACGCAAATCGGGAAGCCACGAATTTTCTTGCTGTCGCAAAACCTGCATCCCTAAAGCCAAACCAAAATCACCAATACCGTTCCCATGTTCTTCATTAACCCAACTATAATCATAAGGGATAGCAGCTTGTAAATCTAAAAAACTAGCAATTCCAACACTAATAATTGGAACCCCTTCAATATTTCTATATCCTTTGGGATAGCCAGTAAAAAACCCATAGGGCTCAATATTAACATGCCCTGCGGGTATTGTTTTACCTGCTGGCGCGAGCAAAGGTCCAGTAAACCATGGGCCTGCAAACGCGATATTCACCACGGATAATAAAAATATGAGTCTTATAAAGTACATAGTGGATTGATCTCAATAAAAGTTAGAATTTATAGGGTTTGTTGACACCTCAACAATCTTGGCCAAATTATCAACATCCTCCCTTTTTTACTCGTTAAAGGAGTGTATTTTCAACATATTTTCCTAAATATTCAGCTAAAGTTTTACTAGACGTAAATCATTTTTACAATGCTGTCAACAGCTTTTAAAAATCAATTTATTGGCGCTCATCAAATAAATGCTATTTTTTACAATTAAGCGATATTTCATGTTGATAAACGTTATTTTTGACTTCATGTAAATAAGCTACCACACTCTCAAATTCCTCTTGATTAAAAGAAAAACCAAAATAATTTGAAACTTTGATGGCCAAATCATAAAACAGTTCACACATTTTGAATAATGAAGTCCACATATTTTTAAAATCCGCATCAACGTAGGTTTGTAAAAATGCTTGCCATAGGTTGGGCTCAAGATGATTTTCGATATATTTTCCATAAATTCCTACAGTTTTATTAAAACCAGTTTGAGTCCCTATATACCAAATTAACATCTGAATGAGCTCTTTTTTTACTCCCTGTTCTGAAACATATTTTGTGTAGGGGATCTGTTTTCTCCAAAGTCCCTTAGCCACATAAGTGCTTACCCATAAAAACTCATTACAACAATCAAAAAAATCCTTTGCCGTAGGCTGTTTTGGTAAATAATCGTTATCTGAAGGTTGATCAAAAGGCTCAATTAACTGATCTTTATCAAGTAATAAAATACTTTGACTATCCCGTGACATGGTTTTGAGGTGATTGATATGCAATAAAGTGAGATCTATTCTATTCCAATCTTTAAATTGCATTAAATAGGCATATTTATCTTGAGATTTAGGCCAATTCCCATCCATTTCATCAGGCCTTTGCATGATAAGTAGCTCACCAAATTGAGTCACCCAGTTTTTATCTTCAACAAATGGCACCACATCTGTGACTAAATATACGATATCATAATCTTGAAAAATATCTTTTTTTGCAGATGGGCTTGCTCTTGAGCCGCTCATAATCACAGCTCTAATTCTTTGATCATTTTTCGCGACTTGAACAATGAGATTAAGCATTGTTTTTTCATTACGTCTATTTTTCATAGTTATTGAACCATATCTTACTTGTTGAGAGGAAGTGTCTTAAAAAAGTCATTTCTATGGCGCTGTTATTCTAACTTATTCTAAAAAACTAATCTGCTCATGCTCAAAAATATTTATATGCTCTCAGTAAAAAATTCGGAGCCTGACTATTCCATGTGTGACAATTATCCCTATTCTTATTTCGAATAATGGGCTCAAACTTATGCAATTGAAGCTTATCTGGCTATGTTGTATTCTGAATCCCAAAACATGATTGTTTTTTATAAATATTTACTCTCTTAGAGTTAAGTAATTGTCAATGACTAATGTGTAAACAGGGAACACCAATGACCACAATTAAATTATTTAAAAGAATTACTCTAATTATATGTTTTTTAGGAACCACATTACTTCTTAGCTCCTGTGCAAAGACAACAAATCCTAACGCCCAAAATGGGGGTGTTGGTGAAGAGTATGGTACAAGTGACTATGGATGGCGCTAATTTCTAAATCCATGATATTTTTTATATTGAAAAATGATTGAGACCTAATTTGAGAAATAAATATTTTAGCAAGACGAATGAGAAATATCTTAAAGCAACTTGTCGTGCTATAGAAAAAATTGCCCAACCACTCTTTGAGTCTTTTGACCTCACTTTTTTTTCATATCGCTTATCTGTAGGTGATAAATTCATCCTGCTTACCAACAATTACTCATGGCTGAAAAATTGCATGGATAAAAATTATGTCAATTATCTTCCCGTAATGCAGCCTGAACATGATTTTATCCTTTGGGATGGTCTTCCCAAAGACAGTCCTTTAATGACAATTTTGAAAGATGCTCGAGAAAATTTTAATATTGCTCACGGTGTAACCCTTATTAAAAGCTATGATTCAAAAGAAGAGCACTTTAACTTTGCTACTATGAGTTACAATGATGAAATTAATAACTTCTACATCCAGCATCCAGAGATTTTAGAACGCTTTATTCTTTACTTTAAAGACAAGGCTAAAAAAATTATTGAGGCAGCGTTGGATCATGCCATTTCTTTAAGCGATTTAGGCATGATAAAAAATGCCCTAAAACAACAAGAATTTTATCGTGAAATTGATTATTTCATAGAAAATACACAAATTAAGTCTATTTCAATTAATGTAGAAGGAAAACATCTTGATTTGAATTACACTTTAGCACATACAGGATATTATTTACTTCAAGGTTTAAGTTATAAACAAATCGCAAAAGCATGTTATGTGTCAATTAAAGCCGTTGAAAAGCGATTGGAAAAATTAAAAGACATCACCCATACCCGCAATAAAAAAGAGCTGATTGAATTTTTAAAAAGATCTGATATTAAAAAGACCCTTGATCTTGCGTTACTCAAAAGGTCTCGTCACAAACAAAAGCTCGGTTGGATAAGACTTTTTAAACAATAATCAATCTAAAGTTTAGAAATAAATTTTTATCGTTTTTGTTCTTGGTATTTAATATTAGCCTATCCCCAATAATAGTTTTTCAAATTAAAATCTTTTTCTAGGCTTACAAAGAATGATTCGAGGTGATATCTTATTCTTTAACTTTAGGGCACCCATTTAAATTTCAATTATAAAACAATAGTATTAAAGATTTAAAATTATTCACATGAATTAAGGAAAAATATGGCATGGTTTTATTTAATTCTGGCAGGACTTTTGGAAGTGGTGTGGGCAGTAAAATTAAAAGATACTGAGGGCTTTTCCAAGCTTTATCCTTCACTCATAACCGTTTTTGCCATGGTGTTAAGTTTTGCATTCCTTGCTCAATCATTAAAAACATTACCTATTGGCACTGCTTATGCAATTTGGACAGGGATAGGAGCAGTTGGCGCAGTTATTTATGGCATTTATTTTCTTGGAGAACCTACTTCATTCATACGAATTGGCTGCATTGCCTTAATCATCATTGCTATAATTGGGCTAAAGTTATCTCATCATCCATAAGTACTAGGTATTTTTTTAATAAAATATTCTGACTCTTGACAATAACCCGTTTGATTGAGAATAATTGGTAAATAATCAATAGGATATAATTTTTAAGCATCTTATTAAGATAATAGGGACGGTTCAGAAGGGAATTCATTTAATATATGAAAATTTTAATTACTGGTGGTGCAGGGTTTATTGGTTCAGCAATGGTTCGCTATCTTATTGAGAATACAACAGATACCGTAATCAATGTAGATAAGCTCACCTATGCTGGAAATTTAGAATCACTTAATAATGTTATCAACAATCCACGTCATATTTTTCAACAAGTCGACATTCGCTCTCATGATCAAATAAATCATATTTTTTCTACATTTCAGCCTGATGCAATCATGCATTTAGCAGCAGAAAGCCATGTAGATCGATCGATTGATGGGCCAGCCGAATTTATTCAAACCAATATTGTCGGAACTTATAATTTACTTGAAGCGACACGAGTTTATTGGCAATCATTGCCGATAAGTCAACGTGAATCATTTCGTTTTCATCACATCTCTACAGATGAAGTTTTTGGTGATCTAGAAACAACCGATGAATTCTTCACAGAAACCACTCCTTATGCGCCAAGTTCTCCTTATTCAGCAAGCAAAGCAAGCTCCGATCATTTAGTAAGGGCATGGCATAGAACTTATGGATTACCCACAATAATCACAAATTGTTCCAATAACTATGGCCCATATCAATATCCTGAAAAGCTAATTCCAGTCATCATTCTCAATGCCCTTGCTGGAAAAAATTTACCCGTGTATGGCAATGGAACTCAAATTCGCGATTGGTTGTATGTCAATGATCATGTTCATGCTCTTTACTTGGTTTTAAAAAACGGGATGATTGGTTCCACCTATAATATTGGCGGACATAATGAGAAACAAAATATTGAAGTAGTCCATACCGTTTGTGAGTTATTAGAAGAATTAGTGCCGCAAAAACCACCCCATATTGCCTCGTATAAAAGCTTAATTGCACATATCAAAGACCGACCCGGTCATGATTGTCGTTATGCAATTGATGCAACAAAAATTCAACGGGAATTGGGATGGAAGCCCCAAGAAACCTTTGAATCAGGAATGAGGAAAACGGTGGAGTGGTATCTCAATCATCAAAATTGGTGCCAAACTATTTTAAACAAACTACAACAAAAACAATCAAAAGTTATTGAAAAGGAATTATCAGCATGAAAGGAATTGTGCTCGCAGGAGGCTCCGGAACACGTCTTTATCCTATCACCCAAGGCATCTCAAAACAATTACTCCCTATTTATGATAAGCCTATGGTTTATTACCCTTTATCTGTCTTAATGTTAGCGGGTATTCGTGAAATCCTGGTGATTACTACTCCAGAAGATTATCCAGCATATCAACGACTCTTAGGAAATGGGGAGCAGTTTGGCATAAAATTACAGTATGCATTACAGCCCAGTCCTGATGGTTTAGCCCAGGCATTTATTATTGGTGAAGAGTTTATAGGTCAAGATAATGTATGTTTGGTACTAGGGGATAATATATTTTATGGCCATGGATTTACCAAACAATTACGAGAAGCGGCTGCCCGTCAAACAGGAGCGACTGTTTTTGGGTATCCAGTCAAAGATCCTGAGCGTTTTGGAGTCGTAGAGTTTGATGCGCAAATGAAAGCCATCTCTATTGAGGAAAAACCGAAAAATCCCAAATCACATTATGCGGTGACTGGACTTTATTTTTATGACAATCAAGTCATAGATATTGCCAAACAAGTAAGACCGTCCTATCGAGGTGAATTAGAAATATCGTGTATTAATCAATTCTATCTTGAATGCGGTATTCTCCATGTTGAATTGCTTGGACGTGGATTTGCTTGGCTTGATACAGGAACCCATGAAAGTCTTTTAGAAGCAGCCTCTTTTGTACAAACTATTGAACATCGCCAAGGATTAAAAATTGCTTGTTTAGAAGAAATTGCTTATAAAAACAATTGGATCAGTAAAGAAATGCTTGCAGAAACTGGTAGAAAGCTCTGTAAAAACAGTTATGGAACTTATTTGCTTCAGCTAATAGAGCAAAGTGATAAAAGACAAGTGAAATTTGATGTGGAACAATTAGTAGTGTGAAAAAAAGCATCCATACATTAAACCTCCATAAAATCCTCACCTATAAGAATCCGTCACCTTCCGCAAAAGCGGGAGGTCTAATATCTGAGAACCTCGTCACCTTCCGCGAAAGCGGGAGGTCTAATATCTGAAAACCTCGTCACCTTCCGCAAAAGCGGGAGGTCTAATATCTGAAAACCTCGTCACCTT
Source organism: Legionella cincinnatiensis (assembly GCF_900452415.1). Classification (NCBI taxonomy): domain Bacteria; kingdom Pseudomonadati; phylum Pseudomonadota; class Gammaproteobacteria; order Legionellales; family Legionellaceae; genus Legionella; species Legionella cincinnatiensis. Next base: position 3,596,085 of record NZ_UGNX01000001.1, read on the forward strand.
CCGCAAAAGTGGGAGGTCTAATATCTGAAAACCTCGTCACCTTCCGCAAAAGCGGGGGGTCTAATATCTGAAAACCTCGTCACCTTTCGCAAAAGCAGGAGGTCTAATATCTGAAAACCTCGTCACCTTCCGCAAAAGCGGGAGGTCTAATATCTGAAAACCTCGTCACCTTTCGCAAAAGCGGGAGGTCTAATATCTGAAAACCTCGTCACCTTCCGCAAAAGCGGGAGATCTAATATCTGAGAACCTCGTCACCTTCCGCGAAAGCGGGAGGTCTAATATCTGAGAACCTCGTCACCTTCCGCGAAAGCGGGAGGTCTAATATCTGAGAACCTCGTCACCTTCCGCGAAAGCGGGAGGTCTAATATCTGAGAACCTCGTCACCTTCCGCGAAAGCGGGAGGTCTAATATCTGAGAACCTCGTCACCTTCCGCGAAAGCGGGAGGTCTAATATCAATAAATAACTTGGTATAAAACCCCACCGAATTAACCGATTTTCGTGAGGTGAATAGAGCTGCCCCCAGTTTAATTGTAAACTAGGGGAGCAAGCGATTACCTCTAATTAAAAAATAGGATGAAGTTTCATTGAAATTATAAAAGCCTATGCTAAGCGTTTGCCATCAGATGGGCGCTCTGCTCAATGAAACTATCCACGACTTCCGGCAAATAATCTTCCCAACTCTGGCACCGAATACCTAATATTTGTTCGATTTTTGTTGTATCCAAAACGGAGTTCTTGGGCCTCGCCGCCTTAGTGACATACTCTTCTGTTTTGATGGGGTTTAACTGCGTGAGGGGCAAAACCATTCCCTTTTTCTGAGCAAGAGCAATAAAAACGCGTGAGAACTCATACCAATTAGTTACACCTGCTCCAGCATAATGATAGATCCCCCAATCATTAAAAGGTGAGGAGTCTATTTTGTTGACAATCGCGAGTAACACTCTAGCAATATCTCGAGCTGCCGTTGGTCTACCCCATTGATCCGCAACAACTCTCAGTTCACTCCTAGAGGAAGCCAATTTTAAAATAGTTTTTACAAAATTATTTCCATAAACTCCGAACACCCAGCTCACACGTAAAATAATGTGTTCTTTAAGTTGTGAGGTAATTGCGTGCTCACCTGCTAATTTAGACTGCGCATATGCACCTTGAGGGCAAGTGATGTCTGTCTCATTATAGACCCCCTCTTTGGTACCATCAAAAACATAATCCGTAGACAAGTGAATTAAAGGTACTTTCTTCTGTGCACAATAGAGTGCTACCTGCTCCACAAACTCTGCATTAACAATATGAGCAAGCCTGACTTCATCTTCAGCCTTATCTACAGCCGTATAGGCAGCTGCATTAATAATCAGTTCGGGTTGTATCGATGAGAGAATTGAGACCACTTCACTAATATGAGCACAGTCTAGTTCTTTTCTTGTCAACGCAATGACTTTATGTTCTGAAGATTTAAACTGCAGAATAACTTCTGACCCAACTTGACCATTAGCCCCTATAACTAAAATTTTCATTGATACCTCGGTAAAAATTGGGGGTCAATCAAGTTCAAAGGTCTAGCTTGAATATCCTTTGCGGAGAGCTGAACATCATCATTTAAAGGCCAATCAATAGCTAGCTCGGGATCTCGATAGTTGATTGATAATTCACTTTCTGGATGATAATAATCCGTACACTTATAAAAAAAGTCCGCAGTGGCACTTAACACGTAAAATCCATGAGCAAAACCTTTAGGAACCCAAAATTGGCGTCTATTTTCTCCTGAAAGAATCACACCAACCCAAGAACCATAAGTAGGCGAGCCAACTCTAATGTCAACGGCCACATCAAAAACTTCACCGGCTAAAACAGATACTAATTTTCCCTGGGTTTGCTGGCTTTGATAATGCAATCCTCGTAAAACACCTTTTCGTGAACGCGATAAATTATCCTGGACAAACGTATCTTCTATACCAAGCAACTCCTCATACCGCTTAATCTGGAATGTTTCATAAAAAAAACCACGTTCATCACCAAAAACACGGGGCTCTATAATTTTAACTTCCGGTATTTTTGTGTCTAAAATATTCATAAAACTGCCTTGTATGTAGAATATAATTGTTTAGAAAATATCATGAATTGACATAAAAAACCAATCCAATATCACTATGAATAAAAATGCGAAATATAGCTCAATCTTTTAATCTAGTTTCGTGGATATAAAATTTATTAATATGCCTCCCGGAACGACCACCGTTTATGGCCTAGGTAACTTGTAAATACGGGAACAGCCAACCCCACTGCATGAGCGATTTCCTCCACAAATAGATCCACTCCCAAAAAAGGCAAAAGATAATTAGCTAAACTTATGCTAATTATCCAAGTTTGTAATACAGCAATAAGATTAACTAAAGTAAACCACATAATAGAACGATGCGTACTCTGCGTTCCTTTTTTAAATACAACGACCTTAGCAAGAATAAATGCGCTAATCATCCCTGTAATATAAGCAAGAAATATAGACAAAGAAAAATTAAACCATAAACCATAAGCTATACGTGAACTAAAATTAATGACTGCAGCTATACCTCCCGTGAATAAAAAGAGGACGAATTGTCTCGAGAAAAATTGTTTCTTCATGCTATTGCTTCTTGTGCCATTTTTCTTCCGAAATCAATACTTTCAGAAATTCCTCTATCTTCAGGATAGTAATAGGAAGTATCCGCTACCCATAATCCCTTAACGGGTAATCCTACAGGAGGTAATTGGTTTAAAAACCCAGGAGAGCAGATAGGCTGTGCATAACGATATCGATTTACACGAATATCTATAATATGCTTATCATCTAACTCTGAGTTAATTTTTTTTAAATAAGTGCGTACTTTATCAATAAATACTTGATCAGTCTCTGCAAATTTAGGATGTTCACCTGGCATATAAAAAGGCACATATAAAATATGTTGTCCAAGATTTCTTAAGTTTGAGTACTCAACCAAACCAGGAATATCCATATCCGGATCATTAATATTAAGCCAGAAATTTTCAGTTAAAGGTTTTTGAAGTTTTACAATAACACATGCAACAGCGATATTCTTAATAGACTGAAAACTCTTCATAATAGGTTCAGGAAGATCTGGCATTATTTTAGGGACAAACGGCAATGGTATAGTACTAATCACCTTATCAAAGTATTCAATCTTTCCTGCTACCTCTATCCCTTGTACTTTTCCATCTGTAATTATCACTTTGTTGACTGGACACTTAAGCCTCACTTCTCCACCATTGACTTCTATCTCTGACTTCATTGCTTGCAATAAAGTTTCAGAACCTCCCTCTAAATATCCTAATTTCTCTCGAAATAAATTATATCTCGACTTGCCAATTCTTCTTATTCTACTCCATATCCATGCAGCCGATAAGTTATTGGCATAATCATAAAACTTATATTCAAAAAGCTTATGCCATAAAACATCATATGCTCTTTTACCAATCCATCGTTTAATCCATTTAGTGGCTTCCACATTATCAAGTGATTGCCAAGAACCCCGTTTTGTAGACAGAAAAGCATGAAACCCATAACGAAACTTAGATATAGGGTTTAAGCCACGAAATTTAAGAAGCGCAACTGGATTACCCCAAGGTTGCAATCTATTTTGATACCAGTACCCCATTTTTGTTTCAACCCAACGCATTTTATCAGTCAATCCTAATTCATCTAATGTTTTTAAAAATGCGTGATCTGAAGTACAATGAAAATGATAATAGCGCTCTATGGATAAACCTGAAAAATCAAAAGAGGCACTCATTCCTCCTACTCTATCATCTGCTTCAAAAATAATAGGCTGATGCCCTTCACGTGCCAGATGATAAGCTACTGCCAAACCCATTGGGCCAGCTCCCAGTACAGCAATCCTTTGACTCATTTTTTAAAACTCCAAAATTATTTTCTTATAAGTAGGCTCATTAAAAGTTTCATCAATTGCTTTACTAAAGCGGGTATAAGGCACATCAAAAATATGAGGCCAGTCAATAACTTCAAATTCATCTTTAGCACTTAATGCAGAAAGTTGTTGAGTAGTAAACGGAGGGTTTTTATCCACGAGCCCCCATACCCATAGAAGAAGATAAAATAAGTGATATGGAATTTTTGTAATTATAGTTTTCGCATCAGTAGTACGTTTTATTTCACGTATAATATCAATATAATCAATACACTCATGACCCGAAATATTATAAACACCACCAACAAACTGTTTTTCAATACAACTAACAATAATATTGCAAAAATCACCTACATAAAGGGGTTGGCGCATATATCGTCCATGCCCAGGAATCGGAAAAACAGGCACTTTTTTCATAAATCGAGAGAGCCAGCCTAAATGTTTACGGTCAAACCAACCAAACATTAAGGTGGGGCGTAAGATAACACAGGGAATACCACTGGCAAGCACAAGATCTTCTTGTTCTTTTTTAGTATTCGTATAAAAATCATTGGCTACTGATTCTACAACTGAAGAGCTTATGTGAACTAAGTAAGGAATTTTACTGTCTTTGATTGTTTCAAGAATGAGTTTTGTTGAACTCACATTGTTATGAACAAATTCTTGGTAATCATTTCCACCAATTTGAGCTTGTAACATTACAACTACATCTGCCCCAACAAAATGCTTCTGCCATTCACCGGGGACAGATACATCTGCATATTCAGCCGTAATATCAGGATGCAATTTTTTTAAAATAGCTAAATTAGTCTGATGCTTGTCTAAAACAACGATCTCTTTATAGCCCTTAGCCTTAAGGCGAATCACTAAGTTTTGACCAACTAGTCCCGCCCCCCCTGGAATGATGATTTTTTTTATTATTTGGCTCATAAAAAATCCATTTTATTTTCTAAACATTAACTAAAACAATTAGTTATTTATAAAAATAGTAACATTATTAATAATATAATCCCAATATATTCTTTTCGGAATGTTTCTCTAAGCAGCATTTTTTTTAAAAAAACTTATAGTTTTAAATTGAGAACAAATTTTAATATTATTCCCTTCTTCATAAGCTAAACGAAGAGTATAATTTTTCTCAAAATTAGAAACATCAGCAGTAGCCACATAGCCTGAAGCATCTAATATTGGATTTTTAAAATGTGCTCCGACATCAGGCCTCAATGTCCGCCTCGTTTTAATAAAAATGCTTTTCCCATTATTATCAGTTAAAACTAAAAGAACAGCTTCAGGAAGTTCTGCTTTAGAATCAACAAATTTAGTTAACCAACCCTGTACCTTTAACAATCTATTTGATAAAAAAGATGGGGAATAAGGGGCGTCATTAATAGTATCAATATACCCCTCACAGTTTTTTGTTATAACAATTCGTTGATGATTTGACTTCCTTATATATCCATTCAAAATATTTAATTGGCACGAAGCGCCATCTCCTTGCAATACAAGATCTTTTGATATTTGAGAGGTCACCAAATAACCTTCATATAAAGTTCTTAGACCATCTTTTTTTGTAATTGCATATCCCACTATTTTATTTTTAGAATTCAAGAAACGAATCATTTGGGGTTGAGATTTTGAATTAAGCCAACCGCTAACATGAACAAAACGCTTATCCGGTTCTACTTCATCAATACTAGTTAAACTGCCTTCTCGACATATTGGTAAGGTATAAGCATTTATAGTTTTTCCAATGTATCGGGTTTCATTGAAAGGATATAAGCCAAAAATTGATAAATTTTTCTCTGAAGCCTTTTGAGCTATAGAAAGAGCCGCTTGAGTATCTGGATAAACTTTTTTGATTTGTATTGAGTCATTGACTCCAAGTCCTAATGCAAGTGCGGCAACTTTTCTTTCAAATAAAATATTATCTTTGGATTGCAAAGCTTCAAATTGTGAATTCACTATAGATACAGTTAAAAATATACCTAAAACCGCATACATTAAACGTTCACTTATTTTTCTACTAGATCGAGTCTCTCGAGTCTTATTCAGAATAGATGGTAAAATCACAATTAACAAAGAAGCCCACGCCATGATAGTTGGTGTTGTATAACGACCACCTAAAGATTGCACCGCCCCCAAATGTAATCTTCCCAGACCGGTACAAACAGCTGTACCCTCAACATAAAAAATAAAAAACAGCAAAGTTAATTTCAGAGTGGCTCTAGGCAACCTCGGTATCAATTGAATAGCCATCGTAGCCGAGCTAACCACAAGAATTAATCCAGCAAGCCAAGCAACTACTTTCTGTTTGAATATAAAATAAAAAGGATTGCCTAGATACATCAAAATATAATTTAATAACTCTAAAGGTTTGCTTTTTAGTGACTGTTGTATGGGTTCATGGTAACTTGCCGAATTATACGTATAAAAATAGAAGCCGAAGCCAATTATAGTAAAAATCATTAAGCTGAAAATACGCACTTTACTTTGTTGAGTAAGAACAGTATAAACAAGCATCAATGGCAAAGCCAAAATACCATTCGCCATCGTTCCAAGTGACATTAGGCCCAATATACATGCAATACCAAAATGTAATTTTTTAGTGTTGTTTGCTGCTTTATTTAGCTCATAGAACGCACATAATGGCAAAATTTGAGCCAAGAAAAACTGGCTTTGAAAAGGCCATACTAAATTTTCTTGTTGAGACCATAAAAATAACCAAGCTGTTATTATGAGACTCCAAAAAAATTCATTAACTCTATTTTTATCCTCTATTATCGCATGTATTATTCGCCAAAAAAGTAAGGCACTTAATAAAACTAGAAAATAATTAATAACAATTAAAAATAAACCGCTACCATCAAACCATTTTAAATCGATCCAAAACAATAATCGAGAAAGTAAAATGCAATGTTCATTGTGCTGGCTCCACCACAATGAAGTATTGCCTTCACTAATTTTTATAAAAAACTCGATTTCGCCTCTCCACATATCCCAAAATGGAACAGGTGAATAAGACTGGTATGCACCAAAAATTGCTAATCCCATCATCAAAATAACCAAGGATACCGGTAAAATTAGAATTAAGACTCTATTTTTAATAATTGGTTTCATCAAATATATCTCTTCATTTAAAGGGAAAGCATTACTGTTAAATTTTATAAATATATAAAAAATATAATGAACTGTTTTAGTCAGATAATCTCTTATCAGATCTCTTACTAAATATACTTTTCTTCTTAACCTCTTCTAAGCCTGATTTTTAAACACCCCAGCAATTTTAAATTGTGGGCAAATTTTAATACTTTTCCCTTCTCTATATGCTAATTGAAGTGTATAACCTCCATCAAGGTTGGATACATCGGCTTTGGCTCTATAACCTGCACTCTCTAATATAGGATTTTTAAAGTGTACCCCTACATCAGGACGTTTTGCTGGTTTTGTTTCAATAAAATTCTTTCTACCTTTACTGTCCGTTAAGACTAAAAGAACAGCCTCAGGCAGCTCAGCTTTCGGTTCTACAGACTTCGCTAACCACCCACGTACGCTAAGTGATTGAGTAGCAATGAATGAGGTGGAAACAGGCATCTCATTAATCATATCAATAAATCCTATACATTGTTTTGCAACCGAAACGTTTTCGTAACTTATTTTATCAATAGACTTATTAGAACTATTAGAATTAAAAGTGCCAGAAATCTTAAATTGTGGGCAAATTTTAATACTATTATCTTCGATATAGGCCAAACCAAGCTTGTAGTCACCCCTAACTCCTGATACATCTGCAGTAGCTGTATAACCCGAGGAATCGAATATGGGATTTTTAAAATACGCACCAACATCAGGTCGCTGAGTTGGCTTGGTTCTAATAAAAGTATTTTTTCCTTTATTGTCAGTTAAAACCAAAAGAACCGATTCAGGCAATTGTGCTTGAGGTTGAGTTGCTTTAACTAACCAACCTCGTACACTAAGTAATTTATCGGCAATAAATGATGCAGTAGCAGGGCCTTCATTGATAGCATCAATATAACCTTCACAATGATTAGCAAATGAAACTTTGTGTGAAGTAAACTTCTCTATAGTGTCAAATTTCTGTAATTTTGATATATCTATTTTAGTGAAATCTGGCATCCGCTTAAAAGTAACGTTAAATTTATTATCCCATTGTTGTTTTCCCCCCATAGAGATAATGGAGAATGACTCTACTTTTTTATTCGACAAATAATCAGTTCCTCCATACAACAAACTAAACTCAACAGTATTTTCAACTAAGGGAGATATCAGAAACTCCGATTTAGCCATTTCAGAAATTATTCGATAAGTCTTTATTGCGCCATTATTTAAATATAATGTAATTTGCAACGGTTTTGGTTTATATAAAATATTCATCAACTTTCCAAATAACTTTTGCTTAATATGTATTTCAGCAAAAATTGGCGAAGTCTCTTTTGGAATATATATACGTTCACCTAAAGAGTATTCGTCCTTTTTTATATTTTCCATTCTTGGGGTTTCAGAAAGTAACGATTTTCGATGCAAATATAAAAAATCATTTTTTAATATACTTGGCTGGTAATTACTTAGAAAAACAGGCCAGCTAGGTGCATCCTCAAAAGAGGGCATGCGATCATCAATAGTCTCTAGTTTAAAAATAATATTATCTGGTGATTTTTTATTGAGTAAATGCATTTTATTTATTTGCATTAATAAAGGTGTGTAGGCAGAGTAGCTTTGAAGAATAGGACGGGGATTCCAATTATTTCTAGACGCAAGTAAATAAGATTGATTATATGAATAAATATCGGTTGTTCCTTCAAAATTAGGGAATTTTACCTTATCTCGCATACGGTCAAGGGTCTTATTATACTCATTTTCAAGCTGTGCATCATTCAAAAAATTATTCTTTAATCCATTCCAAGCTAAAAAATAAACCGATTTCATATTATTAATAATATATTGAGGTTTATTATAATCCGAACTAATATACAAACACGCTAAAAATGAAACAAGGGAGGCAAGGGCCGCCTGACGTGAAGAAACAATTAAAGAAAAAAGTTGAGTAGCAATCAAAATAGTCGAAGCACTTATTAGAGCATGACCATCATGGCGAACAAATCCTCCCTTAAAAGCTACAAACAAATAGAAGAAAAAAGATAAAAAAATTAGAAATTTTAACTTACTCGAAAAAATACCCTTTTCATAAAAAATAGCTCCTAATAAAATAAAAGCAGCAAAAAGATAGTAAAAAATATTCCATATATTGCCCGAAATAGACATTGCTTCTGTATAACCAGAAATGATAGCTATTCCTGATTTAAAATAAAAATATAAATCTAAACTTGATTGTTTTGAAACGAGCCAGAAAAAAATAATGGAAAAAATTACGGTAACTGTTATGGTAACAGCTTGTAACCATTTTTTATCTGTGGCAAACAAAATAAAAATAAATGCTACTATAGGTAACCATAAAATTAAAAAAGAGCTTTTTATTAAAAATAATAACCCAAAGGGAAAAAACAACAATGCTAAAATAAAAGGTGATATTTTATAATCAATCCCTATGCGTTCTGCTGAATTTACAGAGTTAAAACAATATACAGCAACAAGCAATGGATATGAATAAAACAAAGTATCTTTTGATAATGTAGTTGACAACAAGAATGTAATTAGAAAAATAATTATTAAATACCAAGGTTTATTTCTTGTCAGAGAAAAAAGTATCCCCCCATACATTATGCTCAAATATATAGAGCACAGTATCATAAAGTGAACAGTTAAAGGGTGATATAGGTTTGTATAAAGAAACGAAAATGGACCATATGTAAAAATCATATTACGTCCAAAAGCTAACCCTTGAGCCACAGCTTGGTTTAACCCCATCATCCAGGAAGGATCAAGTCCCTCTCCAGGCATTTTCGGAGAAAAGGGCACGAAAACACAAATTACCGTAATGAATAGTAATCCTTGTAAGCCCCAATTAAATAAAATGTTGATTAACTTTTTTTGTCTTATCCATAAGATCAGATTTTTTTTTAACATCTTCTATCCTCATTCATGCAGCAAATCACCTACAAAAGTATTTTTTTAATTAATTTAATGAGTTAAATACATTTTATATATTTAAGTTGTTGAAAATAACGCGAGGCAAGTGCCTAATAATCATCATAATGAGAATCCATTTTTTAGGCGCATAAATTATAGGCTGCCCCTTTTTTACACCTTCAACAATAATCTTTGCAACATCTTCAGGATTTGCCATTTTCCCTGCACTTTGTTTTAAGTGAGCGGTCATAGGCGTATTTGTGGGCCCGGGTTTAATCAAAATAACGTTAACATTAGTTTTAGCAAGTCGATGTTGAAGACCTTCTGCATAGCGGGTTATCAATCCCTTGGCTGCACCATATACATAATTAGATTTACGACCCCTATCACCCGCCACAGAACCAATAATTGCTAAAGTTCCTTGATTTGCTTTTTGCATATATCCCGCAAAAGCCTCCGCAAACAGTACGGGAGAAAGAGCATTAATAGTAAGAGCATCATGACATACCGTTAGATCTTGCTCACAAACAGATTGATCAGGCAAAGATCCATGAGCAATTAATACTAAATGCAGTGGTCCTTTCGCAACTATTGAATCGACAAGCTGTTTGATCGCAAACGGGTCAAGAAAATCCGCTTCAATGATTTGAATATCTGTTTGTGGATTACGTACCCTTAAATCTGCTGCTATTTGCTCTGTTTTTTCCTTATCGCGACTTACCAGGGTCAAAATAACAGGTTCTTTTTCAACCCATAAGCGCGCACAATGCATAGCAATGGTTGAAGTAGCGCCAATAATTACAATTCTTTTTTTATTATCTACCACCAACTAATCTCCTATCAATCGACGTGACATCGCTGAACTTATTCCAGGATCACGATACGGCAACAACTCATGGAAATGAGGATATCCATTTTCAAATAAATCTTTGGGCATGCGCGCATCCTTTGCAAGATAATTTCGTCCTCTTGCTGTGCGAACAATTGCATCTAAGCGATCAAAAAGCTTATGTGTATGTAAACCCTTATTAGGAAAATCCAAAGCTAATGTCACTCCCTGCATAGGAAAACTTAACATCCCTAGTGACTTTATAGAACCAAAGGTTTTTAAAACCGTGAGAAAAGATCCCTGTTTCGATTGAGAAATCTCATCCAACATTGCTTGTATTGCATCAATAGAGCTTTCGGGAGGAGTTACTGTTTGATATTGAAAAAAACCTTTAGGGCCATACATTTTATTCCAATGATTTACATGATCTAAGGGATAAAAAAAGGGTTCATAATGAACATATTGGGCATCTTTTTGATTTTTCTTTGCATTAAAATACATCCAATTAAATGCTCGTAACGACAAAGAATTCACTAAAGATACTGGAGGAACAAGAGGCATTGCCCATCTTCGTTCATGATAAGCTCTATTTTTATCTTGTTCACAAGGTCTTGCACGCATAAAAAGACCTCGGACTCTGCCCTTTGCCAAACAATCTATCCAAGAAACAGTATAAGGCCAATTAGGCTCTGATTCAGTAGCAAATTGAAAAAACTCATCAAGCCCCTCATAGGGTAATGTTTCAGTGATTAACCACGGCCCAACAACAGGAGTCAGCTGGATGACTGCTTCAAGAATTACTCCAGTTAAACCTATTCCCCCTACGGTCGCTGCAAACCATTCTGGAAGCATATTGGGTCCACATTCAATAATGCTCCCATCAGTGCGAGCTAATTTAATTTTTTGAATATGGTTGCCAAAAGATCCAGCTATATGATGATTCTTCCCATGGACATCATTTGCAATGGCCCCTCCAACTGTAACCATCTGGGTTCCAGGTGTCACGGGTAAAATCCAGCCTCGGGGAATAAATAAACGCTGAATGTCACGTAATAATACCCCGGATTCGCACTTAAGAAGGCCTGTTGTCTCATCAAATGAGATAAAACGATCAAGTCCTGATGTTTTCCATAAAAGACCTTTTGGATTTAAACAAACATCTCCATAGCTACGCCCCATGCCATAGGCAATTCCTTGAGAATCACTTTTTAATTGGGCTAGCACTTGATGTTTCTCATTAAGAACGCGAACATCATGCTCCCAACAACCTAACCGCCCCCACGAAGTAACTGCTACCATAATCCTACAGCACCTAAAACTAATACAATAGAAAATACGATACCAGCCAACAAACTAACCCTGTCTTTTACGGCAAAAACTAATGGATCATCATGCATTTTTCCTCGATGAGCTTGCAGCCACATCCAGTTAATCCAAAATAATAAAATAGGTACTTCAGCCCAAAGCAGCTCGGGAATTTTATAGAGTTTTATAATGGCCTCACTATGAATATATAGAGTTAAAACCAAAACCGCTGCAAAACCAGAGGTAATTCCTTGCATCTGAATTAATTCCCCATCCGAAGTATAATAACCTCGCCCATGAGCACTTTTTGAACCCTGTTGTAGTTGAACTTTTAATTCAGAATAACGTTTTACTAAAGCAAGTGATAAAAATAGAAAAATAGAAAAAGTAAGCAACCAAAATGACAAGGGGATGTCGATTGCAGAATTCCCCGCGATAATTCGTAAGGTATAAAGAATAGATAATACAAGACAATCTACTAAAACAATACGTTTAAGTTTCCAAGAGTACAAACAGGTTAATATAAAATAAAAACTTAGCCAAAATATAAACGAGCCTTCTACACATCTTGCCAATAAAAAACTGCAAAACAGTAATAATGGTGCAAGAATAACACCCATCCAAGCTGGAATTTGACCTGACGCAAAAGGTCGTTTGCATTTTCGTGGATGTAATCGATCACTTTCCAAATCCATTAAATCATTAATAATATAAACCGAAGAAGCGCATAAGCTGAATGCACAAAATGCGATAATTAACATAATCCAATGCTCAATGGCTGCAATTTGATGCGCTGCCAAAAGAGGAATAAATAAAAGGACATTCTTTAACCATTGATGGATTCGAAATACACGACACCAAGTTTTAAAATTTGATTTTAATGAAGGAAATACCTGCTCCACTTCAAAACTTTTTTCTGCCTTTTCAGCTAACTTTATAGAAGCATTTACCACAACTGCTTTTCGAGCACATTGCCACACGGGAATGTCTACTTTGGAATTTCCTACATAATCAAAACCTGCATGGCCATAGCGCGCAACAAGAGCCTTTGCTTTTTCCTTTCCTGCCAAATTGATGGCACCATCACTTGCGATTACTTCATCAAAAATCCCCAAATGTTCTGATACCGCATTTGCAATAGAGCGGTCGGAAGCAGTGCATAAAATAAGTTTACGCCCCTCTGTTTTTTGTTGCTTTAACCATTGCAGTAAATCGTTGTTATAAGGTAAAGAACCAAGATGTAACCGTGTATGTTTCGCTAAATATTCTTTGAGGGCTGCTTTTCCTCTTGCTAACCAATAAGGAATACGCAATAGAGCAAAAGGATTAGTACGCAAAAGCCCTAAAGCTGACTCGTGAAGAATATCCGTATGAATAAGTGTCCCATCAAGATCAACAATTAATGGAAGTAAGTTCAAAATGAAATTCCTTTTTCTATAATTATTTGATTAGCAATAATTCTTTTTATTTCCAACAGTGCCGTGGAGGAAATGCTAAAGAATAATGACTGCATATTAAACTTAAATTAGGATTATAAAAGGGATCTTTTTGAAGTAAATTACCCCAATGCTTTAGCATGTAATTTATTTCCTTCCCCGCTTGCGTTTTTTCCTCTTGCGTCTGAGCTACCCCTCTTGTTAAAGACTCATAATGATATAATTCTGCGAAGGGAGTCCAGAATACTCGATAACCTTTTTTATAAGCCCGCAAACAAAGATCTACATCATTAAAAGCGACAACTAAAGTATTTTCCTCGAAACCATTTAATTCTTCAAATACTGAGCGGCGCATCGCCATACATGCAGCCGTAACTGCTAAAAAGTTTTGGGACAACGAATCTTTCCCCATATATCCATGTTTTTTTCTAGGCCATCTGGAAAAGATATGGCCCGCAACAGAACCATAACCACCTATAACTCCTGCATGTTGAATAGTGTCATCCGGGTAATAAAGTTTAGCACCTACTATCCCAATTTCAGATCTTACCACCTGGCTAACCATTTCTGTTAACCAAGAAGGGGTTATCACTTCTGTATCATTATTAAGAAAAAGAAGTATATCTCCCTGCGTCTTACTAACAGCAAAATTGTTAATTTTTGAATAATTAAAAGGTTCATTATAAGAAATAATTTTAACTTTTTGATTATGTGTTAATTGTTCGAAATAATTATGAGTTTCTTGTTGCTGACTTTGATTATCAACAATTGTCACTTCAAAATTTTGATACTCTGTTTTTTTCAGAATACTCTCTATACAACATCTAAGAACATCAACCTTATCTTTTGTTGGTATAATAATATTTACTAAAGGCGGCTCCTTTGGTAAAGAATAAGTCACTCTATGAAAATTAGGTAAAAAAGGATTTTGTATCACTTGCGCCCCTACCACCTGCTGCCGTTCTAAATGAGATTGAATTGCTTTTCGTGCTGCATCTTCACAGGTATATGCTTTTGAATTTGACATAGACGCAGGAACAGTACGCCAGTGATATAAAATGTGTGGAATATGGCGAATTTGATCTGATGTAATGACCTCAATAACACGAAGCGCCAAATCATAATCTTGGCTTCCTTCATAACCTTTACGAAATCCACCAATTTCGTTAACTACTGAGCGCCTGTAAACCCCCAAATGACTAATAAAGTTATGACTATAAAATAAATCTGGATTCCAATCTGATTTAAAGTAAGGTTCGCAGCGTTTTCCGTGCTCATCAATTTTATCTTCATCACTATAAATTAAGGTGGTGTTAGGATAAGAATTTAATTCTTCAACGATCTTATACAATGCATGTTCTGTTAACTCATCATCATGATCTAATAAAGCAATAAACTCACCACTCGCCAGTTGTAGTGCGCTGTTACTAGATTCTGCAATATGGCCATTAGTTTGCCGGTAAACTACCTTAATACGCGGATCTTTTTTTGTATAATAACTTAAAAGGTTTTTAACATGGCTGGCGGTAGAAGCATCATCAGCAATACAAAGTTCCCAATAAGGATAGAGTTGTTTTAAAACAGAATCAATCGCTAGTTTTAGCCATTTTTCAGGGGTATTATAAACTGGCATAATTACAGAAATCGTAGGCTTATATTTCAGAGCAGCTATTTTCCTTTTAATATTTTTTTTATCTAAATCAGTTAAAGTATCGTATAAGCTAACCCATGTTTGATAGTTTTTTTTAGTAGTTGGGACTTTATTTCGTGATTTTTCAAAATGCACTAAGGGATTGATACCCTTTTCTTGGGCTATAGGATTCTCAATTAAATAATCTACCGTTGAAAAATTAGGTCCCGGATCACGCTTTTCTACAGCACCATATTTTACGTAATGGAGCACAGGATCTAAGCCAGCGGCTTTTACATCAGGATAATTATCTAAATACCAATTAGCATCAAAATAGGCACTCTTTTTACAAATCTTAATTGCTTTTTTATTTATACTTAATGCCTTATTTTTTCGCCATATCTCCATGAATCGAAACATTTTTTTCCCTAGTTCACATAAATCCAATTAATACTCTCAGAATATTTGATCTATCTGAGCAACTAATACTTTAGTGTATTAAGTTGATTAATACAACACTGGTTTTATTAATATTCTTTCACTTAAACAATATCAGAATAAGTTATTTCCTCAAGAAAAGTGGACTTCAAAATGCACTAGAGGATTAACTCCCATTTTTTCCACCTCTGGATTTTCCTCTAAATAAAATATGGTTGAAAAATTAGGACCAGGATCGCGTTTCTCTGCTGCACCATATTTTACATAATGCATTACTGGATCCAACCCCGAAGCTTTTACATCAGGATAATAATCTAAGTACCAATTCGCATCAAAAAAAACACTGCTACTACAAATTTTAATTGGGTTAATTAATATTTTTTTTCTAATTCTCTGAGTAAATTGATATATTTTTTTCTTTCTGAGGGATGCTATAGTTTGTTCTAAAAATAATATTTTTTTATTTTTAGATAAAAAAATATTTTCTAAATTTCGAATATGCCTGTCTTTGTCTGCAACTGCATGTCCTAGAGTTTCAGTGAGGTTCTCTTTTTCCTCAAGCATATACTCTATATTTCCAATATGCCGGTCTTTATCTACAACTGCATACTCTAGAGCTTCAGTGTGGTTCTCTTTTTCCTCAAGCATATGCTCTATATTTTCAATATGCCGGTCTTTATCTACAACTGCATACTCTAGAGCTTCAATGTGGTTCTCTTTTTCCTCAAGCATATGCTTTATATTTTCAATATGCCGGTCTTTATCTACAACTGCATACTCTAGAGCTTCAATGTGGTTCTCTTTTTCCTCAAGCATATACTCTATATTTTCAATATGCCGGTCTTTATCTACAACTGCATACTCTAGAGCTTCAATGTGGTTCTCTTTTTCCTCAAGCATATACTCTATATTTTCAATATGCCGGTCTTTATCTACAACTGCATGCTCTAGAGCTTCGATGTGGTTCTCTTTTTCCTCAAGCATATACTCTATATTTCCAATATGCCGGTCTTTATCTACAACTGCATGCTCTAGAGTTTCAATGTGGCTCTCTTTTTCCTCAAGCATATGCTCTATATTTTCAATATGCCGGTCTTTATCTACAACTGCATACTCTAGAGCTTCAATGTGGTTCTCTTTTTCCTCAAGCATATACTCTATATTTTCAATATGCCGGTCTTTATCTACAACTGCATACTCTAGAGCTTCAATGTGGTTCTCTTTTTCCTCAAGCATATACTCTATATTTTCAATATGCCGGTCTTTATCTACAACTGCATGCTCTAGAGCTTCGATGTGGTTCTCTTTTTCCTCAAGCATATACTCTATATTTCCAATATGCCGGTCTTTGTCTCCAACTGCATGCTCTAGAGTTTCAATGTGGCTCTCTTTTTCCTCAAGCATATGCTCTATATTTTCAATATGCCGGTCTTTGTCTCCAACTGCATGCTCTAGAGTTTCAATGTGGCTCTCTTTTTCCTCAAGCATATACTCTATATTTTCAATATGCCGGTCTTTGTCTCCAATCGCATGCTCCAAAGTTCCAATGAGCTTCTCTTTTTCTTCAAGCATATGCTCTATATTTTCAATATGCTGGTCTTTATCTTCAATCACATGCTCAAGAGTTTCAATATAGTTATTTTTCACTTCAAGCAGATGCTCTAAGTTTCTAATATGATTATCTTTATCTGTAAGTGCTGTTTCTAGATTTCGGATATGTCTTTTATAATCAGTTATTACATAATTTAGATTAGACATTCGTAAAGAAGAAGATAAAGGAGGTATTGCAACACAATCTTGAACAACTTTACGTTGAAATAAAGACTCTAGTTCATAATAAGCTCGAATCTTTTCCTCATTTATTTTATATCCCATCGAATTGTATAGCGCTAAGAATAATCCTAATAAAGTAGTAGAAAAAGAGCTTTCCGGTTTACCATAACAAGAGATAGTACTATTTAACCATAATATGCTACGAAAAATAAGAAACCCTGCTGTTATTGGGCTTTCCCATGCCCATTCTTGATCTATCGTACAAGGTAATCCATTTTGATTAATTATGATGTTCTGTGGGACCAAATCAATACTATTTCCTGGAAAAGATGTATCAATATCAATTTCTTTAATTGGATCATTCTTTAAAATGAGAGATGATACTATTAATAAATATTTCTTACAAAATAATCCCATTTCCTCAATAGACCAACCATCGCGTGTTACTATATCAATAAAATCACAAGATAATAGTTTACCTTTAATATAAACAGCCCTTTCTTCGAGATGATGGGTAAGCTCTTGGTCTTTTAAATCTGAAAACTCCGAAGATTCAAGTAACTTGCATTGTACTTCGATATTTCCTTTTTTAGTATTTAAGAATAAGGTTTCCTTGCAAAATGCTTTAGCTCTGTGTGTAGAGTAGTGATACGCCAAAACTTCTGAGGAAGGTAATTTAGTCTTTGATGTTCGTGCTACAATTAAAAAAGAATTCGCAAGATCGAGCCCTAGTTCATTTTTTAAAACCACAGGCCATACTAATTCCGGTGAAAAAAATAAATGAGGCGGTAATTGGGGATCTGCTCTCACACCATGGGTTACTAACATTTCAGCATCAAATTCTTGGCTAGTAAAACCTTGTTGGGCAATAATGGACAACGGTAACTTGTAATCTGGAAATGGGGCAAAAAACTGATTTTCTATAAACCCTGCTTGATAGAGATAATTATTTAAAGTATGTCGCCCATAAGTTGTTGGTTGCTTGCCTTTATAACGTCCCTCTATGCCATACAAAGGTTGACCATGATGATCTTCAGGAGCCCCAGCAAAATATTTAAGTCCTAGTTGATTTTCAATTGCGATAATGAGTCGACCTTCGGGTTTTAACATGGATTTAACTTGTTGCAGCATATTATGTACTGGACTTTCACCAGGCATAAATAAATTGGCGTATTCCAAGACACCAATTAAAGTAATGACATCAAATTTCTGACCACCACCAAATTTATGAAATTGCTCACATACGACCTCTACATTATCCAAATCACGAGTACGAGCACGAGTAATTACTGCACGTCTTAATGTTCCTTCAAGTGCTAAAACATTAGCCCCGCATTCCCCTAAATAACGAGTTATTGCACCACAGCCTGAGCCGATTTCAAGCACATCCGAACCAGGAAAGATATTTTGAAAAGGGCGTAAAATATTAGCCCTACTCGCATTGAGGTGGTATAAGGAAGGCCAATCAATAAAATGTTTTTTTAATTCAGGTGAAAATAATGACACATCTTGGGCTTTAGAAATTACCGCGGCAATACGATTTTCAACCTCATCGCCATCATTATAAGCAATATTTTCACAATCAGCTTTTAACCATACTCGAGTATTACGATCTTGAGAGTAACCCAGGTTTGAAAGTAAAGAGTTCATGTGCATACTTCCTGCGCAGAGAGTTTAAGGCCTAAATCAACAAGACCAAAAAAGCTTGTTTCAGCCAAAACATGTAAATGAACTGAATCATAACGCCTATCATGAGGAACGATGTCCTCCCCTTGTCGAGAAGCCACTCCAAAAGAGACAAAATAATCACCCGAAGCAAGCTTACACTGAAACGATACTTTAGATTGAATTATGTTTCCATTAGTACCAAATGTTTTAAATTCATCGACGTTAAGCGTTTCTGAGTTAGCTCCGTAAACAGCAACACCTTCTTTTGTTTTAATAGTAATACCAAAAATTGGCCGAATCACATCTCTTAAAAATCTTACTGAAATCTGAAAAGTAATCCATTGGCCCGTAATGATGGATAAAGGATAAGGTTTATTATCTCCTTCCATATAAAAATCAAGAATTTGAGCTGCTCCATCTCCCCATCGATATTCATAGGGATTATAGCACGGACGAGTAGCGAATAAATCGGCAGAAGTACTTAATTCATGTTTAGGTTTGGATATTTCAATGACTGATTGCTGCTCCTCCGACGGCACTGGGGTGTTTGCTTTACCAAACAACAAATCTAAATACCGATTGACGACATGCCTGGGTTCACCTAACTCCATGACAAGCCCATTATTTAATAAAATAGCTTGGGAGCAATGAGTTACAATTTGTTCGCTTGAGTGAGTGACCAATAAAATGCTCGTTCCATTTTCTCTCAGTTGCTTCAGCCTATCAAAACATTTTGCTTGGAATTTTGCATCTCCTACAGCTAAAGCCTCATCCACTATGAGGATGTCGGGTTCCACTTGTGATTGGACTGCAAAAGCTAATCTGATTGTCATTCCAGTAGAATAGGTTTTAGTCGGTTGCTCGATAAAATCTCCTATATCAGCAAAAGCTACGATATCATCAAAACGCTCATCGATTTCTTTTTTGCTCAAACCAAGCATCGTTGCATTCATGTAGATATTTTCACGCCCAGTAAATTCTGGATTAAAACCTGAGCCTAGTTCTAATAGAGCAGCAATCCGACCTTGTGTTTGTACTTCACCTTCTGTAGCAGTAAGTGTTCCACAAATAATTTGTAATAAAGTTGATTTACCGCTGCCATTTTTTCCGATAATACCAACAGTTTCTCCTTTGTTTACTTGAAAAGATACATCTTTAAGAGCCCAAAATTCGCGGTAATATTGTTTACGATTACGACTTAATATTTGCAGCAAGCGATCTTGGGGCTTGTTATAAATGTGATAACATTTGCTCAGATTGCTTACCTTGATGGCAATTTCAGAAGACATTCTCTCACCAATCCTTTTTTAGAAAGCCAAATTTTCAGAAGACCTATAGCCTCGTTTGTATCTCTATTAAGTTTAATCACTGAAAACAGAAGTTATTGTATGATTTAACAGATAAAAATGCTTAGGATCAAGCAAAAAGATTATAAAACATCTGCAAAGCCATCTTTTGTTTTCTGAAAACCCAAAAATCCCATATAAGCAATAAAAATACTAACGATAAAAAAAAGACCAAGAATTTCCCATTGTGGTAAATCTCCAAAGATAACAAGACTTCGAGCTTGCTCAATGATAAAGGTTAATGGATTAAGAAATAAAATCTTTTGAAAAATCTCTGGCAACATACTTATTGAATAGAAAACCGGAGAAAGATACATAATGACTTGCAGAATAAAAACCATCATATGAGTAATATCTCTTACATACACTCCTGCCGAACAAAGAAACCAACTCACTCCTAAAGAAAACAAAATTAAGGGTATAAATAAAACAGGCAGTAATAAAATCGTGGCATTTACTTTTCCCAAGATAAAAAAACAAAATATCATTAACATAAATGTACTAATTATTGCGTGAAAAAGAGCGGTGCCTACGATCACCCATGGATAAACCTCTATAGGAAACACCACTTTTTTTACAAAGTTAGCATTACTTACAATCATAGAAGGTGAACGATTCAGACACTCAGCAAAAAAATTCAAAATGATTAAACCTACATAAATCAGTAATGAATACATAAGATTATTCGTAACACCTGGCCATTGAATATGCATAAAAACACTAAACACAAGTGTATAAAGACCTAACATTAATAAAGGTGCAAGAAGTAACCACAAGACTCCCGCAAAAGAACCACGATATCTCATTAAGATGTCTCGTTTAACCAGTTGCAAGATGAGATCATAATGACGCCATAACATTAAAAACATCTGTGCAGGGTGATTTTTTGATAAAGAACGACCCATATTATTTCCTATAAATACATACATTCCGGTTGTAACTATACAACAACATTCATTTTAAATACATATAGACACCAATAACTCTCTTTTTATAATTAAATCAAATTAACTTATTGTATAATATAGTAATTTATTAAAAAAATAACGAAAAAGCTCATATTGGCTTGAGATATCTAAAACCTACGTTTAAACTACGGAACTATGATTACACACTCGGGATGAGTGTATATTATAAGGATTGCCATAGAGCACTAAAAAATGATTGGTAAAATAGCTCGCTCATTAATTGATGCAAAACACATCAATTTGTTTTCAGTTGCTTTTAAAATGCTCGTAAACAGTAAACGAAAGTTTATTGGTATGGTCATTGGCGCTACCTTTTCTGCCTTTATCATCATGCAACAGCCGGGAATTTACCAAGGAGTAACCGATCGTATTGTTGCGCCCATCCGAGCGATTACCGATGTTGATTTATGGGTGATGGGGGATACTTCATTTTCATTTGCAGATCCCCTGTATTTTAGACCTATAGATATCTATCGCATTCGTAGTATTCCCGGTGTCC
Source organism: Legionella cincinnatiensis (assembly GCF_900452415.1). NCBI lineage: Bacteria > Pseudomonadati > Pseudomonadota > Gammaproteobacteria > Legionellales > Legionellaceae > Legionella > Legionella cincinnatiensis. The sequence goes on from NZ_UGNX01000001.1 coordinate 3,617,943, forward strand.
TTTGGGCAAAACAATTATACCGAACTTGGTATACCATGATACATTCTGGAACCGGGAAAATAACCTCTTGGGAGCTTATAGGAGTCGATCCAGAGTCATTAGTAGGTTTACCTAAGACAATGATCGCCGGCACTCGCTCCTCAATCCACAAAACAAATTCAATTATCATTGATGGTTATGCTTTAAAGCAGTTTGAAGCACCCGATGGAAGAACCATTCAATTGGGCGAGAAAATGCTTGAAGGACGAAATAAATTGATTGTAACAGGCATAACTAAACCATTACGCACTTATATGTACGAACCTAAAGCCTATATGACCAGCAATCATATTCCTGATGTTTCTCATCGCAACTCGTTTATTTTAGTGAAAGTAAAACCTACCTATAATGTGCAACAAATTGCTTACGAGATTCGAAAAACCACTGGCTTTCTCCCCTTGACTCCAGATCAATTTGTCGAGCGTTCCAATCAATTTTTCCGTGAAAAAACCCCTATTGTTATTGCTTTTATCGCAGTAGCAATTGTTGGATTTATTATTGGCCTAGTTATGATGTGGCAAATTTTTACTAATTTTGTTTTAACTCATCTTCATCAATTTGGTATGTTGAAAATGCTAGGAGTTTCTAGTGCCTCCTTAATCAAAATGGTATTATTCCAAGCTGCTATTACTGGAGGTTTAGGTTATATTCTTGGCCTAGCATTGACAATGCTCTTCGGAGTGCTCTTCCATGATACAACGGTAGCATTTCACCTCACGCAACAAATTATTTTATTGGGAGCTTTAGGCTCAACAATAGTCATTGTTTTTTCTTCTTATTTTGCTATCTTAAAAGTCTTACGTTTGGATACAATAGAATTATGTCGGGATACCAATTAATGGATAACAAAAAAACCCCTACTTTAAATTGTATGAATATTGCCAAAAATTACCAAACAGGCACTACCACTCTTTCAGTATTAGATAATTTCTCATTAGCACTTCATCCAGGTGAAATAGGGATGTTAATGGGAGCATCTGGATGTGGAAAAACGACGTTACTCATGATAGTAGGCGGTATTCTCACACCCGATCAAGGGATTTGTGCGGTATGTGGGCATGACCTCTATAAAATGTCTCCCAAAGATAAAGTGGCTTTTCGTGCCACTCATATCAGTTTTCTTTTTCAACATCTTCATTTATTTCCAGCACTCTCTGCCCTGGAAAATTTAGCATTGCCCTTGTTAATTGATGGTGTATCACCTGAGAGTGCTTATCAACAAGCAAAGCAACTCATGATTCGTTTAGGGCTAGAAATCCATATTTACTCAAAATTAGATACTCTATCCGGCGGCCAAAAACAACGAATTGCAATGGGACGTGCATTAATTCGCGCACCACGCTTAATACTTTGCGATGAACCCACCAGTAATTTAGATAGAGATAGCAGCGATTTAGTTTTTTCGCTGATACAAGAATATGCCAAAAAACATGGATGTACTTTTTTAATTTCTACTCATGATTATCGTATTATGGCACATGCAGACAAGGTACTTGAGTTCAAAGGATTAAATGATTACCAAGTGACTTATCGAAAGGAAACCGTATGAAAAGAAAAATTATTGGTTATTGCTTGCTGTTGCTTTTAATTGGAGGCTCATACTTTTCTTTCATCTTAAGTCGCAAAATGTCACTACCTCAAATTCAGCCTGCACCTGTTGCCGTAAATGAAGAAATGATTGTTCCTGCTATAATTGATGCGACAAATGACATAACTCATATTCCAACCCTACAAAGCGGTATTATTAAAAAGATAAATGTCACCGTAGGGCAAATGGTAAAACAAGGAGAGATTTTATTTTCACTTGATGACACAGTAGGACAACATAATGTAGCAGTAAATAAGAGCGCACTAAAACAAGCAGAAAACAATCTCATTATTCAGACAAAAAATTTAAAGCATATTAAAGCACAGTTAAAACGATTAAAAAGTATTGATAAACGAGCAATTAACCAAGCTGATGTACGAGAAAAAACGCATGAAGTGAAAATGGGAACCATCCAAATCGAGCAATTACAGCACAGCTTAGACACTGCGAAAGCAAATCTAAGAAATGCTGAATTGGCGCTCAGTCAATTGCATGTCGTAGCACCAAAAGATGGAATCATTTTACAAATTAATGCGCATGTTGATGAGTTTGTTGGGGGAGGCAGCCAAATCATTCTCTTAGGAGACGCTCAAAAAGTAATCGTACGTGTTTCTATAGAAGAACGGGATACTAAGAAATTTTCTCCTGAAGCTTCCGCATATTTAACTGGAGAAGACCTAAATATCCCTTTAACTTTTATTCAACTTGATCGCTACATTATTCAGAACGATCGCCTCAATGCACGAGTACAAGAAGCCTTATATTTTTATAAGAGAGATGATCATCCTAACCTTGTAGCCGGCCGACAATTTGATGCTCATATTGCAATTAAAAATAAATGATTCTCCTATGAACTATTATACTTCGTACTTTGTATTACTTATTTTTCTTCTAACCGGATGCTCTATAGGCCCAAAATATGTTGCGCCTACAGCTTCTGTACCATCCAGCTGGAGCAAGGGCATAAAACATACGCCCTTAGTAAAAAAGGACGAGGCTTGGTGGCGTAATTTTCATGATCCCATATTAAATGATTTGATTGAACAACAAGCCGTCTATAACTTAAATTTAAAAACAGCACAAACCAGAGTAACTGTAGCACGAGCACAATACGCCGTAGCTGTAGCCCAATTACTTCCAACTGCAGCTCTTGGAGCATCCCCTCCCACTGGAACAGGATTTGATATCAATCAACTCATTGCCTTAACGGGTAATTTAGATCCTGATATTTTTGGCAGAAACCGCCAACTAAAACAAATGGCTAAGGCAAATTTACAAGCCGAACAAGAAGAGCTTGATTCTGCATTAATTAACTTATATGCGGAAATTGCTTCCTCTTATTTGGAATTACGCGAGGCTCAAGCAAGAAGGACAGTATTAGAAAATAATATTTCAGGCAATAAACACACACTGCAATTTATCAAATCCCGTTATAAAGAAGGATATGCTAATTACTTGAATTTTGCGCAACAAGATGGATTAATTGAAACTCAACTGGCAGAGTTGGAACAAAATAAAGCATTAGCAACAGCTCTATTGCACAAAATAGAACTGCTCACTGGAAATAATCCTGGAGTATTGGCAAAAAAATTATTGCCGCCTAAACCAATTCCTCAATCCACTCAAAATATCAATTTAGGGCTACCTGCTGAACTTTTACAGCGACGCCCAGATATTAAAGCCGCTGAACGCAGAGTAGCCGCTGCTCATGCTAATATTCGCGCGACCATGGCAAACTTACTGCCCCAAATTACTATAGGATGGCTACTAGGATGGCAAACTCAAACCATTGCAGGCAGCATTCTAACTGCGCGTAATCTGCTTACAGTACAAAATCCAGAATCCACTTTCTATGGAACTTTTACAGCACCCATCTTCAACGTCGCTTTATTCAACTCCATCGAGTTACGTAAACGTGAAAAAACAATGATAGTCATACAATATCAACTCGCCGTGATGCGTGCATTACATGAGGTTGAAACTCAATATACTTATTTTCAGCATTATAAAAAAAGTGCCACTCATCTTAAACGCGCGGTGGAACAAAAAAGACTTGCTTTAAAATTAGCTAAAGATGTTTATCATAAGTCATATTCTGATTTTAATACGGTACTTCGCGCGGAAGAAGAATTGAATCATATAGAATTTGCCTATTTACAAAATATTGTTCGACTTCAAATAGCTCAAATAAATCTTTACAAGGCTTTAGGAGGAAATGTTAATTCATAAGGTTTATTGACAACATACAATAAGGGACGTGTTTTATGAGTCGTAAGGGATTAAATGTTGTATTTTTTACATTAATCTTAACTGCATACTTTGCATTAGTATTAAATTTTCCCTTCATTATTAAAGCCATTACTCATATAAAAGAAGAACATATTTCGACTGATAGTACAATTTTTTTAAGTATTACTATCCCTTTCTTTTTATTTTGTGTTTTTTTCTCTTTATTTTCTCCTTTCACTATCAAATATTTGGAAAAACCTATTTTTATAACACTAACCTTAATTTCATCTATATTGAGTTATTGCCATATTTATTATGGATTTGTTTTTGATTCTCATTCCCCAATGATTGCTACACTTGAAAAGACTAATGCCAAAGAAGTTCTTCCATTTATTACCCCTTCATTTTTAATATATTTTTTTTTATTGGGTGTTATTCCTTCTTATTTAATCTATAAAGTGAAGATAGTTCATTTTTCTATTAAAAAGGAATTGCTCATAAAACTACTTAGTGTTTTAGTATATCCCCTGTTTTATTTTATAATTATATTCCCCTTTTCTATTCGCTATTACTCAATAATTCCATTAACTGGACTCGCCGGAAAACCTCCTTTTGAAATGATTCCAAATAATTTTCTCAATGCCGCGTTTAACTATTATCACGATAAAATAATCGCTCAACAGCATCCTTATCAACAAATTGGACTAGATGCTAAAAATAATAGTATGCATCATAATGGAAAAAATAATCTTTTGATTTTGGTCGTTGGTGAAACGGCTCGAGGAATGAATTTTGAATTAAATGGTTATTATCGCGCAACAAATTCATATACAAAAAAACAAGGTGTCATCTCTTTTCCAAACATGACATCATGTGGAACCTCTACAAGTGAATCGGTACCCTGTATTTTTTCGCATCTACCACGAACTCAGTTTAGTAATTTCATTGCAAATAACCAAGATAATCTACTTGATATTTTAAAACGAACAGGAATAAATGTATTTTGGCTGGACAATAATGGTGCCGGTGATTGCCAAGGTGTTTGTAAACACATTACCTCAACAATTACTGATTATAATTTTGATGGAGAACTAATTAACGAATTAAAAAATAAAATTGATCATTTTCAAAAAGTAGATACCGTTATAGTGCTGCATTTAAAAGGCAGCCATGGTCAAAATTATTATACTCGCTATCCTAATCACTTTAATCAATTTACCCCTGCTTGCCAAAAACAAGAGTTTCGACTTTGTGACCGACAAACCTTATTAAATGCGTACGATAATAGTATCTTATATACCGATTTTGTCCTTCATGAGCTTATTAATTTTCTAAAAGAACAAAATGTATTTTGGAATACTGCACTTCTTTATACTTCGGACCATGGCGAATCTATTGGTGAAAAAGGAATATATGAGCACGGCACACCGTATCTAATTGCTCCCCAAGAGCAAACGATTGTACCTCTTATTTTCTGGGCATCTGATTCGTTCAAAGAGGAGAAAAAATTATCATGGGGTTGTTTAAAAAAAGAAGCTATCAGTAAAAAACTCTCTCATGATAACCTTTTTCATTCAATTTTAGGCTTAATGGATATCAGTACCCAGCTTTATGAAAAAGAGCTGGACCTGTTTATAAGTTGCTCTCCCCATCATCAGTTAATAGATACTGCATCCGTCTCCTAGAATTTTAATACTCACTATTAAAAATTTTCATGAATAATTTATAAGAATACGCTAACGATTTACCCTAATTTTAATTGGAGTAGTCCTATAAAGACGAACCAATCCATCGTTTTTGGGAATGATAGGAGCAAAGCGAGCCCATTAATTTCAACTAAACGATTTTACTGGTGTTGGTACGGTATCTTGCTGTTCGTTTGGTTGAGAATGATCAAAAAATCCTAGTACTTTTGATGTCTGTTTCGTAGGCGTCTCCATACGGGAGTTATCCAAATTAGAACTTACTTGAAGGTTTCCACTTAGGCGTGCATCAATTTCTTTTAAAATCTCACCAATATTTTTTTTCTCAACTTCATCTTTGCTTGCTGTTAGTGCCAATTCGAATTTTGATCGCGCAACACTTAGTGCCTCAGCGAACCCCAATCTGACTTTGTTCGCTGCGATAATAAGATTGGTTTTGTGATCTTCAATATAGGGATTAACTCTCTCATCATAAGCAGCAGAATTAAAACAAATTTCATTATCAGAAATGTCTATTTGATGAAGCAAAACATCTATTCGCTCTATTCCATTTTTCATGCCATTTCCTAAAGAATAATCAAAATCAATTTGACTATCTCCCACAGTTATCACTTCAGGTAAATTTTTTCCTTTATAGGAAAACTTTTGCAGAGCTTGGGCTGTCAATGAAAACGTACCAAATCGTGGTTTAGTCGAAGCGGGCAAATGTGTATAGCTTACTGGAGCAGGGCGCTCAACAATGAGCTGCCCCCAAGCCGAACGCATTTGGAGAGGTGAAGTATAGCAATCAAAAACAGTTTGCACCCACTTATCATAATTTTCCTTGGTCAAATTTTCTGGTGCATGCAAATACAAACAAACTTTGTCTTTGCCAAATGTAAATCCATATAGGCGGGGAAACTGAAATTCTTTCCAGCCCAAATCTCTTAATTTGATAATAGATTGCGCATACGCTAGTGGCTCGACTTTACTCGCCTGTGGGTAATTTCTTTCAATAGCAATTTGAATTCTACTAAAATCACTTGCCTCCATTTTGACATAGGCTAAAAAATGATTACGTACGGGAAGCTCGGTCACTGTAGTCAGCTGCAAAGGTGAATCTGGATCAACTTTGTTTACGGCGTCAACTACTTTACGTTGTTTTCCGGTACCTTCAAAAACATACTCTGCCTCAACAATTTCCTCTTTTCCACTGGCATCAGCAACCACTACACCCGGGTTTTTGCTATCCTCATGTAAACGCACAAAACGTTTATTCTCAATTTTTATACCAAGACGTATCGCTTCACGATAAAGAATTCTTTCCATATCTTTAATATGGGTTGGTTTGTCTTCAAGTCCAAAATCTAAATTAAGGCTACGCTCTGCACTTTCAAATACGGTTTTATTTAAATGGCCTGGACGAGTATAGTGATTAGCACGGGGATCATAGACGACAATATCTCTAACGCCTTTCTGATATAATTTGATGGCGGCATACAATCCTGATGGACCGGCGCCAATAACGACTACTTTTTGCATAAAGCCACCATGATTTACAAAGACAAAATGGACATTATTTTTGTCAATTATATCTAGGGAGACTTAAGAAATTATTAAAATTAACCTTTAATAAATCAAATTGCATAAAAAATACGCAATCCACTATCATTTATTTTGACATGGTGATTTTAACAGAAATTTAGTTGGTACATGAGTGCATGATCAATTATACATATCATGAAGCTAATGTTCCTAACTCCTTGTTAGAATATCCCCTTCGCCAATGATCCAGTGCATTTCGCCAATTTAGCAGACTCATTGAATTGCCAGGAGAGCAACAACTCATATTGCCTTACTTTATTAAGTTGTTCTTTTTGTGATGGGTTTAAATCTAGACCGTCCCCAACTAATATTTTTGATTTATCTACCCAAGGATAAAAACGCTGTTGATTTTCTTCTGAAATTATAACTCCTTCTGAGAAAAGAAAAGCGGAAACATTATATCCAAACTCAAAGATTGGTTTATTAGGAGATAATAAATTATTTCCTAATTTAAGATAAGGGACCTCTGATAATGCGAGTTCATATAAAGTTGGAAAAATATCTTTATGAGAACCAATACGCTCTGGATCATACTTAATGTTATTTTGATATACGGGCGGAACATGTAAAAAAAATGGAACCTCAAATCTTAGACCTGAAGAAGCATGATCCTTATAATGAAACATTAACTCTCTTTGATTATGATCTCCCGATGCCCCAATAATAGTTTTCCAACCCCAATGACTATGATCTACTTTATCTATAAAATGCCCTAAAGAATCATTGACATATTGATAGGTCTGCGCTGCTTGAGCAAGCTCTCCTAAAGGCGTACTTACCATTTGAAAAAGTGTATCGGGTAAAGCTATAGGGTAAGATTGATAATGCGTTGGGACGCTATATGGAGGATGATTAGTTACTGTATTTATATAAATAAAAACGGGTTGATGACTTTCATTCATCTCATTTAATAAATGATAAGCATAAGCAAAAGTATATTCATCATAGACCCCCCAAGGCGATCTTTCTGCTTGAGGATATTGTTTCAAAATCGTCTCCAGACCAATTATTTGATCAAAGCCTTGAGTAGATAAAAAATAATCCGTATTCGCCCAATGAGCTGATCCTGAAGTTAGAAAAATAGTTTTATATCCTGCCATCTTAAAAGGTTTTGCTACAGATGAAGAGAGCATATTAGAGCATTGTGTACTTAGTAGCTCTGGACGAGGAGTATTAAATGTTAAATAACCTAAAGATTCATAAGTAGCATTTCCACTAGAGAGAAAATTACTAAATAAAAAATCTTGGTTAAAATACAACCCTAATTTACCCACCATGTCATTTTGAGGATTTGAATAGAGTAATAAATGTCTCCCAAAACTTTCCATCTGCACAAATACAACATTAGGTTTTGGATGGTCTTTAGAAAACTGCTTTGTTGAGGTTTGCGAATATAAGTGTTGTATTCCAAACTCTTCTAGCTGTATGTTTTTATCAAAATAACCGTTATATGCATTCAGTGCTTCTTGTCTATTAACAGGCGACCAGATTGATTGAGCAGTAATTATTTCCTTATAAGCATCATATAGAGCAGCCGCACCGTTTTCTACCAATTGATTAATTAATGATGAAGATGCCACCACTGGAAAACCATTATGGTATAAACTGTACCCCCCAAAAGAACAACGCATTGCAAAAATATATAAAAAAATAGAACTTATAATGCAAGAAAATTTTACAAACCTTCGGGGATTCCAATTTATTTTTTGAATATTTTTTTCTACATTTCGCAATAAACTAGTCATTAAAACTAGAAATAGAACTATACCTAAAATGAGTAACCCAATAGGATAACTCTCAAAAATATAAGCAAAGGTTGCATCTGCCTGACCTAACAGTATATGAAAAAAATTCATCCCTATCTGTGTGCTAAAGTATTGATAATAGAAGAAGTTAATGACACAAATGAAGGCAGCAAACAAAAGAGAAAGTGCACCGAGTAAATTATATAAATTTAAGAGTTGAGTTCGAGCAAAAAAAATTAAAAACAAGCTTAATACAGCCAATGGAGATAATATAAATGCTATAGCTTGTAAATCATAGGCGAGCCCAAGCAAATATAAAATAACAATATCTTTTATTATCAAAGGAGTCGTTTGCGCGTCAAAAAAATAAACAAGCATAAAAGTACGGGACACCATAAAAATGGCAATACCCATAAAAATATAAGACCAAATGCGGGCTTGATATCTAATAAAACGTACAAACAATTGTTTTTTATTTTTATCAGTAGTATTCATCGAGCTGTCCCTGGGATGACTTAATGTCCTCATCAGTCAGTAAATATAAAGCAGTACATACACAATAGTCTATTAACAATGAGTTCCCTCTCTCGATGTATCGCACTTTATGTACACATTCAGCTTTGCAAGGACCCCAATATTAAAATCAACTCTTTATTATCGCTATCTTAAGTTTACTAGTTTCCATCATTGAATTACACTAAAACAAGTCGATGTAAAGGTGTAAATACTAGATAACATCCTTATTTACACCCGATCCTTGTTTTATTTTTATAATGAAAAAGTTATAAATAATTCACCATATATTGATAAAAATAAATTGAGTTATTCCCATGCAGCCACAATCATTAAAGATTGCCCTAATTACTGATAACTATTTCCCGCAGATAGGAGGAGTTGAGTATTGTGTTGATGCCTTAGGAAGAAACTTAGCGGCACTTGGACATCAAGTATGCATTATCACGCGCAAAAGAAAAAATTACCCCTTAGAAGAGAGAAAAGGTTCGCTAGTAATTAGACGAATTTCATACACTCAGATGTGGATGACGCTTTTAGGTTTTTCTCGCCAATATAACCAGTTTTTTGCTCAATTTGATATCATAAATGCCCATAGTTTGGGTTCCATATTAGCAGTACAAGCTCTATTGTTAGCCAAAAAAATAAAAAAACCCCATGTTTTGACAAGTCATTCTTTATATAGAAATCAAGACAAACGTTTAATTAGAGGCTTCGCCCTATTAGTGAAACATGTGATTTGTGTCAGCCATGCGGTTATCGATAACATGAAGTCTTTAAAAAAAAACGCGATCACTTACTATATTCCCAATGGGTTTGATATGTTTTCTCCTAATGGGGCAGAAAAGATTGTCCCTTTAGTAAAAAAACCGGATGAACTCATAATAACCACCGTATCCCGGTTATCGAGCAAAAAAAAAGTTACTGATTTTATACTTGTTGCTCATGAATTACTCAAAAAACATAAAAACCTAAAATTTTTTATCGTTGGGGATGGACCACAAAGCACAAAACTCCAACGAATGGCCAATCAATTAGGTATTGTAGACTCTCTATTTTTTACTGGAAATATATCACGAGCGGCCGTATTTCATTTAATACAGCAAACGGATATTTTTGTTTTAACCTCCCCTCACGAAGCATTTGGAATGGTTATATTAGAAGCAATTTATCACAAGGTCCCTACCGTTGCTTATGCCAATAATGGAATTTCTGACATAATTTCTTCAGAAAGAACAGGTTTTTTAGTTTCCTCAATGCCTGAAATGATCGAAAAAATAACCCAACTTATTCATGATGAAGCATTACGTTTTGAATTAGGAGATAATGCACATCCATTACTCAATAAATTTAAATGGGAGCATATTGCGAAACAAACTTTATCTGTTTACTATAGATTATTGATTTCTTCTCATCCTTAAGGGATATCACTTACGGAAGGAAAAAAATTATAAGGAAGCTCCATTGATATCACGACTTATCAATTATTTTCATTTTTTAAGATGCCATTTAAAAATCACCCCACGGCTCAGTACTACAAACATTCAAAAAAATGTCATTGTTACGCTCACTACAACCCCAAAACGAATTAATAAAATATGGCCAACTTTAAACTCTATTGCGTTACAATCACAACAACCCGAAAAAATTATGTTGTGGATCCCCAAACGATTTAAACGCTTTGCCAATCAATCTATTTCCCAGCTTCCTAGTTTTATTAAAAAATACCCTAATGTTTTTATCCAATACATTGAATATGATTACGGCCCTGCTTCAAAATTATTGCCTTGTTTAGAGTTCTTTTCAGGGCAAAATAAAAAATTAATTATCATTGATGACGATAGAATCTATCCACCTCATTTTATTCGTGATCTCTTGCAATACGAACAATTGGATCCTGATGCTGCAATAGGAATAGCAGGAACCGTGATGCATGGTTCGATGCGTTATGAATATAAAGCAACAAAAAAATTGACTTTGGTTGATGTGCTCCTGGGATATAATGGGGTGCTGGTGAAGCCAACTTTTTTTTCAGAAGACATTTTTCATTATCCACCTAATTTACCTGAAGCATTTTTTGAAGACGATGTCTGGATTAGTGGGCATTTACAGAAAAAAGATATTCGACGAATTCTGATACCTTCATTACCAGGATGGCAAAGTATCATTCTTGGCAATAAACGCTCTATGGGATTATGTATGCATGAAAATAAGAATAAAAATAACTTTAATCGCGTCTTTCATCACTTGTTTGAACGGTAACTCATAATGAAGAAAAGAATTCCTATTTTCTATTATCATTCCATTGGCGGCACAGGACCTGAAACATTAGATTTACATCGCTTTACCGCGCACTTAGATGCCTTGAAAGACCAATCTTATACCACAATTACTCTTGCTGATTTGTTTAAAGAAAAATATGATACAACAAAGAAAAATGCAGTGTTAACCTTTGACGATGGCTTACTGGATAATTATGAAAATGCATTCCCTTTATTAAATCAGTATGGTTTTGTCGCTACCTTTTTTGTGGTTCCTGGATTTGATGAAATAACCCGGTGGGTGCACCCAGGAAAAAGAAAATGGAGTAATGTTCAAAAAACAGGGTATACAATTCCCTATAAAAATATGCAAAAGAATCATCGCAAAGCGCTACTAAATGCAGGAATGGAAATTGGTTCACATAGTTTTTCTCATCCTAAGCTTCATCAAATTGAGCAGAACAAACTTGGATATGAAATTTCTGATTCTAAAAAATGCTTAGAAGATGAATTGGGAATAGCTATTGAAACATTTTGTTATCCTTACGGTGGTTATAATACAGCAGTTGTTGAAAAGGTGAAACAAGCTGGATACCTTGGAGCAACAACAACATGGCCGGGCTACTATAACTCTGAGAAATCTTTATACAAAACCAATCGTTTCTTGATCGAAAGCCCCGTCTTTTTTTCAGAAGTACTTAAGGGAAATGGATTATCTGCTTATGCTTATTTGAAATCAAAATTTTTAGCTGATTGGATGAATAAATATTAGACTTTGTTTGATCTTCCCAAACCCATCATTTCTCAGAACCAGTAATGAGAAATTTTTGATTTAGGCGCAAGCTTTTTTCATAAACCCTGTATGTCTTATAATGAGTTGCGTTAACAAACTCGAGTCCTGTTTGCATGGCTTTATTGTCTTCTAATATCCATGAAAACTCTCCCTGCTGATAATTGAACTGGTCTATTTTTCGAAAATATTCATAATAGAGTAGTCCTCCTACAGGAAGATGTTGGTATTTTTGCAATACCCCCAATAATGGAATACGAATGCGATTAATTGTTTTTTTAACTTTGAGTTGCCAAAGTAATTTTAAGAAGTTAAAAGGAAGTAATTTACCGTTACGAATTTTTATAAGCACTTGATTGAGATCAGGAATAGCTATTGAAAATCCACATGGTTCTCCTGCTACTTCCGCGAAATACACAAGATTAGGATCGATAAACGTTTTTAAATCAGATACTAAATAAACAAATTCGTCTAAATCTAAAGGTAAATATCCCCAATTTTGGCTCCATGCATCATTATAAATAGCTACAATAAGCTTTAATTCTTCAGTAAAATTTTTTACATCTGCGGGTCTAACGATAATCTCGTATCTTTTTTGCAATGCCCTCATAAGGTTAATTTTTTGAGGTTCAATCTTCACCTGCTTAATATCCACACTCCATGCCTGAAGATCTTTAATTTTTTTATATCCTTGCTGTTCCACTAATTGTACATAGTACTCCGGATTTTGAGGCATCATTATATAAGGTTTGCTATCAAAAGCAGAAATTTGTAATCCACATTCATAATTTATTGAAGGATTCATAGGTCCACGTAAAGTATCCATCCCTTGTTGAAGAGCCCATTGCTCTACTTGGGCAAAAAGAGCCTCCGAAACTTCATTTGAGTTTTCAGCCTCAAAAAACCCCCAAAAAGCGACCTTTTCATTATAGAGAGTATTATGTAATTGATTAATAATGCAAGAAACTCTTCCTACAGGTTGATTTTTACGATATGCAATCCAATGATTTATTTGTGCACTTTTATAAAATGGATTTTTTTTATCTAAAATGTGTTTTACAGTATAGTGCAAGGGGGGAACCCAGTTTTCATTCTGTTGGTATAATTGAAAAGGAACCCGCAAAAAGTTATTGAAATCTTTTGCTTTTTTGCATAAAACGACATCAATGGACATGAAATCTCCAGACTTTAATTTCCTTCAATTTTTTAGAGAATGAAAATTTCAGTATGCGTTTATTCTTAATTTTATGCAAGTTGTTACTTGTGTAAAAAAACAAAAGCTGTAAGATCATTTCCATGGCTTAATTAGAATTATTTATCTGACATTTGAGAGACGATATTTTTAGGGCATTCCATTATTGTGATGATTTTAGATAGATAATTAAACTATTAAGACTGTATTAAATAAGGATTTTTATGAATCAGCAAATACAAGAACGTGTTATCCAGTTAATAGCAAAAAATCAAAAAATACCACCTGAAAGCATTCAATTAAACCAATCTGTAGAAGAGTTATGCGAAACCTCGCTTGATCTAGTAAGTTTATTATTTGCACTTGAAGATGAGTTTGATATTAATCTATTAGATGATGCCGAAGTATCCAAAACTGTTCGTGATATTATCCTAGGTATTGAAGAACTTCTTAATGTTCAACAATCAACAGAGACAAGTGCAGCATGAAACCCATTCGAGTCGTGATTACTGGTTTAGGGGTTGTTTCAGCAATAGGAAATAATCATCAAGATTTTTGGAATGCGCTTTCCCAAGGTAAATCAGGCATCACGCCAATAGAACAAGTGGACTGCACGGGTATGCGCTTCAACTTAGGCGCAGAAGTTAAAAATTGCAACATTAACACTTATTTTCAGCCTAAAGAACTTGATTGGCTGGATCGTTTTGCTCAATTTGCCTTAATCGCTGCACAGGACGCAATAGAGGATGCTAAAATAGAAAACCAAATTGCAAATGCACGGACCGCTATTGTAACAGGCTCCAGTGTAGGCGGCAGGAATACCGAGGAAAAAGCATATTACCGCATATATGGCCAAAAAAATACACGCATACACCCTAATTGTATTCCTAATTCGATGACAAATGCAGGCGCAAGTCACATTGCATTAAAATTTAATATCACAGGACCCGTTTTTACAATATCAACTGCATGCGCCTCCTCAACACAAGCAATTGGCCATGCATTTTGGCTTATTCGTCAAGGGATAGTCTGCCGCGCAATTGCTGGAGGTAGTGAGGCCCCCTTCACTGAGGTCCACCTTCGTGCTTGGGATTCTTTACGGGTTGTTTCATCGGATACATGCAGACCTTTTTCCAATAATCGTTCGGGAATGATTTTAGGAGAGGGAGGAGCTATGATTATTTTAGAATCCTTAGAATCGGCTGAACGCCGTGGGGCACCAATCTATGCAGAAATTATTGGCTTTGGAATGTCCTCTGATGCCTCGCATTTAACCAAGCCTAACTCACTAGGACAGTGTCAGGCTATTTTAAATGCCTTACATGACGCTAATCTTGCGCCAGAAGCGGTAAACTATATTAATGCACACGGCACTGGCACCATTTTAAATGATGAAGTGGAATCAAAAACAATTAATACCATCTTTCCAAAAGCTAAAAATCATTTATTGGTAAGTTCGACTAAAAGCTCGCATGGACATCTATTAGGTGCTACCGGTGCTCTTGAGACAATTGCCACTGTTTTGTCACTAAAACACAAAACCATTCCACCCACGATAAATTTCTTAGAGAAAGCTAATGACTGTGATTTACCTTTAGTGACGAATCAAGCTTATCAACATGAAATTGATTATGCCTTGTGTTCTTCTTTTGCGTTTGGTGGATTAAATGCCGTACTCGCTTTACGTCATTATAGCTCTAGTTAGTATCCATTCTGACAAATATTTACTTTTAGCTCTTATTCACCGTATCATACATAGTATTAGTTTTAAGGAGTAATCAAATGATTTATATATGGATAGCCCGTCTGTTTTAGATAAATTGAATTATACCGATTTTGGATAGGAAGAAACTAGTATTATCAACTGAACAAAAAATGCTAGATGTACGTGATGTTTAAAAATGGAAAAACTCAATGCAAGATTTTATTTCAATCGTTGATACGCTACAAGGACATGTAAAAGATTATCCTAATTGTATCGCCATCAAATTTTTAACACAAAAAGGTTATGAAACAATAACTTATAGTCAGCTTGATCAACAAGCACGTAGTTTAGCTCATCGATTACAGAGCCATGCTCCCTATCATGATGAGCGTGCGGTTATTCTGTTACCCCCTGGATTAAAATATATTGTTGCTTTTTTTGCATGCTTGTATGCTGGTGTGATTGCTGTTCCTGTATATCCACCGAAGAGGAATCAGCATAAAAGTCGAGTGCTTTCTATTCTTAAAGATTCACATGCCAAATTTGTAATTACGAATCAATTTTTCGTCAGTGAGTTTTTAGATTATACAGTTATTGATGTTGACTCAACCAATGAAGAGACAATTGAAAAGTATCTTTTTGAGCCTATTGAGCAAAATAAAATTGCTTTTTTGCAATATACATCAGGCTCTACAAATACCCCTAAGGGTGTATTTATAAATCATGGAAATCTCATCGCAAATATAAAAACGATAGTAAACATACACCCTTCTCATGGTAATGATAGTAACAAGGTTTGTTCATGGCTGCCCCCCTATCATGATATGGGTTTAATTGGATGTATTCTCACTCCCTTGTATAAGAGAGTTGAGCTTATTTTAATGGCACCCGCCTATTTTTTGCATTCACCCATATGTTGGCTGGAAGTAATTACTCAAGAACAAATCACTACAACCTGTGTGCCTAATTTTGCTTTTGATTACTGTGTATCCAAAATAACAGACACTCAAATGAAGCAACTAAATCTAAGTAGCTTGCAATGTATTTATAATGGATCTGAACCTATTCAATTCGATTCAGTGCAGCAATTTATTAATAAATTTTCTGCAGCAGGTCTTTCTCCACAAGCAATACATTCATGCTATGGTCTTGCTGAAGCAACTTTAATGTTAACTGCAAAACAGTTTAGTAACGCGAATAACTCCTTAAAACTTGTCAAATCTGATTTTGAATTAGGCAAAATATCTATTTCACTTGAAGAATCATATGAGTCCACTGTGCGAGTAATAAATTGTGGTAATTGTCAATCCGATCATTCTATACGTATTGTAAATCCTAATACCTTAACTGAATTGCCTGAAAGAACTCTTGGTGAAATTTGGGCAAGTGGGCCAAGCATTGCCAAAGGCTATTGGAATAAAGCAGAACTCACAAAAAACACTTTTGAAAACCAATTACCTAATAATCCTGAGATCTTTTATTTAAGAACAGGCGACCTAGGTTTTATCAACCAAGGTGAGTTATATGTGACAGGAAGAATTAAAGACTTAATTATAATTTGTGGCAAAAATTATTACCCACAAGATATTGAACAAGCAATTACTCAAAGTGATCCTGTATTTGATACACAAAGTGCAGCTGCATTCACAGTAGAAATTCAAGAGAAACAAGAACTCATTGTCATCCAAGAAATTAGGCGCGACGCGATGAGCACTATACAGCCTGAATTACTATTTGCTGAAATCCAAGCTCTTTTATTGGATCAATTTGGATTAGTGCCCTACTCTATCGTGTTAGTGAAACCGTACTCATTGCCTAAAACATCAAGTGGAAAAATTCAACGTTGGCTTGCTCGCAAGGCGTTTCTTGATAAAACTTTAAAAAATATTGCTTACTGGAATAAGAATTCTAGAAATCAAACAGGCACTATTTTTCTGAACTCCTCTACAACTGAAATAAAAAAATGGCTGAATGATTGGATGATGAGGCGCCTTAATATGGAATTAACCGATCATGATTACGAAAAGTCTGTCACTGCCTTAGGGATTAATTCAATTGCTGCAGTCGAATTATCCAATGATTTACAGACTAAAATAGGTCAAAAATTTGAATTATTGCCTCTGTTTGAACAATATACTTTAAATCAACTCATCACCTTTTTGTCAGATAGCTCTCCCATTAACGATTTAAAATGGAATCAAAACAATAAAATCGCAGAGTCCTTAATTGACAGCTCATTAATCAATCAGTTCTCCAAAAACAATGAATCAATTAAGCTAATTGATCCTCCATTAACGTTTGGATTACGAAATTTAATCCAAAACCCTGATTTGAATTTAGACGATGATTTTATTGGAGCTTTAAAAAACATTTACTTTAATGTTAATGAAGGTATATCAAGTAATACTACGGTAATTGATGGAAAAGCCTATATTAATTATTCGGGATATAACTATTTAGGTTTATCTGGTGATCCAAGTATTACTGAAACGGTTATTGCTGCTGTAAGAGAATGGGGGACCTCTGTTTCTGCCAGCCGCTTGGTTTCTGGTGAAAAATCACTTCATGGAAGATTAGAAAAGGCTATTGCTGATTTAATTGGTGCTGAAGATTGCCTCGTATTTCCTTCCGGGTATTCAACCAATGTTTCAGTGATTACACATTTGTTTGGTAAACACGATCTTATTATTCATGATGAGCTTGCCCATAACAGTATAATCCAAGCTGCATTATTTTCTGGAGCAGAGCGTATTGCCTTTCCGCATAATAATTATCAATTTCTCTTTGATTTTCTTGAAAAATATCGTGATCGTTATAGAAAAGTGTTAATTGTAACAGAAGGGATCTTTAGCATGGATGGAGATATTGCTGATGCTCCCAAACTTATTGCCATTAAAAAACAATTTAATGCTTTTTTAATGATCGATGAAGCACATTCTATGGGCGTATTAGGGAAAACAGGTAAAGGTATTCGTGAATATTATCATTTAGATGCTAAAGATGTGGATATTTGGATGGGGACACTCAGTAAATCATTTGCCAGTTGTGGTGGTTACATTGCAGGGACGCATGAATTAATTGAAAATCTTAAGTATACTGCCGCAGGATTTGTTTATTCAGCAGGTATAACTCCTGCAAATACAGCTGCTGCTTTGGCTGCAATTGAGGTTATGAAAAAAGAACCACAACGAATAGACTTGCTTCGTGACAGGCATACTCTGTTATTGTCTTTATTAAAAGAACAAAACATTCCCACAGGGTTAAGCAATAATACCCCAATTATTCCAATTATTGTTGGCAACGATTTAGCAGCAATACAGTTAAGTCATTACTTAAAAGAAAATCATATCTTAGCTTTACCTATTATTTATCCTGCAGTAGAAAAGAATTTGGCGCGGATACGATTATTTGTGAATTGTTTACATACCGATGAACAAATTTATAAAACCGTTAATTTATTGAGGGAAAAGATTCTAAAAGTAAAATTAAAAAAGAGCGCTGCGCAAATAGCATAATTTACTTGTTAAATTAATATCAGTTCGAGATATGAAAGCAAATCATTATCTCTACACGTTTTGTTTGCGTCGTCACTAACATGTTGTGGCTTTAAGATCTGATTCTGTCCCCACGCAATTTAAAAAAAAGGATCCCAGTCACTATTTAGGACGGTTCAACCTAAGGAGGGGCAAAATGCCCCATCGCTAAGGCTTGGTATATTTCTATTAAGGCTTCGAGACAGCGCTTTGCGCTTCCTCAGCCCGAACGATCCAAGTGGAGAATAAATAAAAATCATTTTTTAGTTTAAATTTCGTGGGCATATCTCAGTTCAAGACTTGATCCATCCCCACGAAATTTAAAAATAAGGAGCCACTCCCTATTTAAAGCCGTTCAGCCTGAGGAGGGGCAAAATGCCCCGTCTCGAAGGCCTGATATAAGGCTTAGCGATAGCGCTTTGCACTTCCTCAGCCTGAACGATCCAAGTGGGGAATAAATCAAAATCATTTTTTAGTTTAAATTTTGTGGACATATCTCAGTGCGAGACTTGATCCATCCCCACGAAATTTAAAAATAAGGAGCCACTCCCTATTTAAAGCCGTTCAGCCTGAGGAGGGGCAAAATGCCCCATCTCGAAGGCCTGATATATAAGACTTAGCGACAGCGCTTTGCGCTTCCTTAGCCCGAACGATCTAAGTGGAGATCATTTTTAGAACCGTTCAGCCTGAGGAGGGGCAAATGCCCCGTCTCGAAGGCTTGGTATTAAGGCTTAGCGACAGCGCTATGCGCTTCCTCAGTCCGAACGATCAAGTAGAGATCATTTTTTAGAACTGTTCGGCCTGAGGAGGAGCAAATGCCTCGTCTCGAAGGCCTGGCATAAGGCTTAGCGACAGCGCTTTGCGCTTCCTCAGCCCGAACGATCCAAATAGAGAATAGCTCAAAATCATTTTTCGCCTAAGTACGCATTGGACGTATCATCAAGCTTAAGACTTAAGGGCATTATTTTTACCTATATATCCGTCATCTCACTACCATTGACCTAAGCCACTTGTAGTCGTCCTCGTGCAAGCGCATAGATGTCAACTTGAGGAAAAATCGACTATGGAAGGTGACGTTTAGAACGCATGTGCATGGATGGTTACTATGTAAAACAGAGTTAATAATAAGCTCTTAGCGATGTTGCAACTAAAAAAGCAATTAATGCATACAAAAATCCAAATACCATGTCAATAATGTAATGAAATCTTCCATAAATGGTACTAATTATCAATCCTATTCCAAAAGGTAAAATGTAATAAAATAAGGCCGGTCTTCAATACAAGCAATAATTCGTACCAAGCCCTGGCAATGAATGCACACCGAAACGTCAATGTTAAATACTCGTTTCAGCCGCATCGTCCAACTCATTTTCAAACGATGTGATTCATCCTCACCTGAAACATCTTTGGCTGTTGACTTGCTTTTCTTTTGTTTCGCCTCACTTGTTACCGTCGCTCGATAAGCACTATTCGGTGCAAAAACACCATAAAAACGCGTCAAATGCATTCGCGGTTTCGGAACTAATGCCACTAAACGCACAATAAAATCTAACGGCTCAAATACCACATGTGTTGTACCATTTTTATAAGGCGTCTTCAGTTCATAACGAATCTTACCATCCGGTAGAAATTTCATTCGTTGGGTGGATACTGCAGGCCTTGTTATGTATCGGCACAAACGTTCAACCTTATCTCGCTGATACGATTTCACACTAACCCCTGCGTGCAGGGAAAATCCGCTTGATTTTGCCAAAGACTTACCGAAAATTGATTCCACTTCCTCACCACTTGGCAAGGTCTTGAATATTATTATCTTCCTGCCTTGATAGGGAGCAATCGCAATGCGATAGCTAATCGAACTTCTCTTGAAGGAAATTGATGACATCTTCTTCAAAACCATCCAGAATCAAACCACCCTCCAACCCTCTTTCCAAATAACCTGCTCGTTCAAGTAGGCGTGCCATGCGCTCTATAATCCGCTGAAGCAATAAACTCATCTCCTCAGATGAGGGACTATAATCTCGTGAAATTGGCAAATCGTTCCTTCAGAATCTACCTCATATACGCCAGCTCACTGATGACTAAACTGGATAAAATATTGTTGAGCAGACTGTTGTTTTTTTCAGTAGAAGTGTTGGAGCGATTTCGATTTACTTGCTTTTTGGAAAATGAATTGATGAAATTGACTGTACTTGAATCTTCTTCATAGGTTAGAGCTAAGTTGTTGACTCATTGTATATTCCTTGCTGTATTTTATATTGATGTTGATTTATGTGACAATGAAATCAATCAGGCCAATATATCAACATAATTGCCAGTGTATGGATAATATAATGTTGAGACCCGTCGATTCTTTTCCTTGAGTCAATGGCAGTACCCCAACCATCACAATATGAAGACGAATTGATCAATTTATAAGCTATAATAAAGATGTAGGATATTATTGAAATATAATCAGGTCACTATATGCCACTAAATAGCTTAGAGGAATTTAGACTAATATTATCAAAAGAAAATAAATCAGATTCCGAAATTAATGAATTAAAGGAAATATTGAACAACAGTAATCATCCTTGGGTTAATTACACCCATGAGAATGGAAATAATCTTCTTCATGAGGCTTGTTCTTTAGATAACAAAATAATAGTAAATAGCTTATTAGAGTTTTCATCAGAAGAAGTAAAAGATAAACTAATTAATAAAATAAATAATGCCGGTTTCAAACCTATTCATTATGCATGTGCGTGGTCTTCTCTCGATATTGTATCTAATTTAATTAAAAATAACGCGAATCCTAAAGAAAAAGCTAAAGATGGAACTCCTGCTTATTATTATGCACATGAAACTGGCAATGTGATTGTGTTAAATTATTTGCTAAATGATCTTCCATGGAATGAAGATGAAGAATTATTTTTTAAGCAAGGGGATTTAATCAATAAATTTAAAGATAAATCAATGGATTCGGAGTTTGCATGTAACGCATTATGTTTAGCACATGCTGTGCATAATGAAAAAAATAACAAAGAAAATTATATTAAAAAATTGCTCCTGGCTTCAATAAAGGGAGAATATAAAATTACTTTATCTGATAAATACAATGGAAGTCCCAAAAAAGGAGAAATTTTAATCTACACAGAAGGTAATACTATTTTCTATCAGTTGCTTAATAAAAAGGGGACGAAAATAGAGGGTTCTTTTACACATGAGAATATTAATAAAGATAATATTGATGAATTTAAAAAAATAGTTATGAATTATCTGTATGAACAAAAAATACTTAATCCACCCAGCAACATAGGCCAACGTTTGTCTCTCTATCAATTATATTCAGATGATTATAATCTTGGTAAAAATACAGGAAACATTGCTACGAAAGAGTTATATGTGTCAAATAAAGAAGCTCTTAATACTGCTCCAGAAGCAATTGAAGTATTTAAAAGTTTAGCTAATTTAATGTCAAATAATTGTGAAAATGGCAACATCATAGGACTTAGATTTAATGTACCTACAAAAAATTGTCTTCATATTGTATCGTTAAGAAAAATTAATACGGATAAGGGTGAGAAATACCAAGTTTTTGATCCTAATGATGGTTATCATAAAGCAGTTAACAAAGAAGAACTTTACTTAGAAATTAATAAGGTAATGCAGAGATATTATTATAGTAATAATAATGGTGGGGCAAGTTTTACTTTTAATGTTAGCAACTTAACTAAACGTGCAAAAGGCTTAAATTTAGTCCAAGAAAACAAAGAAAATTATGATAAAAAAACGAAGCATTTGATTTTTCCGGAAGGTGAATTAAAGAATAAAATTCATGAAATACATCGGGATGAACGATTTAATTTCAGAATGTTTCTGAATTTATATAATAATTATAAAAAACATGATAGAGAGAACGAGTTTATAGAGAGTTTAAAAAGCGACTTAGAATGGGTATTAAAATCATTGATAAACAAACCAATTAAAAACTGGAATGAAGTTTATGAATTAATCAAAAAGATGGTAGGAGTGGATGAAATAAAGAAATATTCACAGGATTTAATCCTTGAATCTAGTAGAGCCAAGAATTTAGAATGTTTAAAGGATTATTTAACTTTAATAGAGAATAAGGACGATCTTTTAAATATTTATAAGAAATTTTGCTCCAAAATATTTACTCTTAACACCTGTTTGTATATTCATATTGATGATATTTCTGAATTTGAACCAGTTATAATTCTTTTTAAAAATAAAATAAGTGAGCTCATACAGGATGATAATGAGATAGAAGAGAGTATTAATAAAATAAAAGACACGATTGAAACCATATATAAAAACGTTGAAATTGAGTTCGGAGATGAACTTGATGATGAAGTATCTCAATATCTTAATAAGATGAGAGAATTATTGCTTCAAGTCCAGCCTCAGCCAAAAATAAACCTTAATGCAGAAGAACAATTACCCCAAGTTCAGACTCAAATAAACCCTGAAAATGAAAGTCATTTAAACACATCCTCTATATTTAATTCAAAGTTATCTGAAATAAATAAGATCCGGAAAACGATTAATAATGATCCAAGTCTTTCTGATTTAGAAAAAGATTTTATAAATAAATTTTATACTGAATTAAAGAAGGTCATTGATAATGGTTTAAAAAATAAACATTTGGTTGATAATATCGAAAAGAACATACAGACTTGCCTAGATCAAACAGTAGATGAATCAAAAAAAATACCAAGGACAAGTGGATTTCTTGGATTTATAAATAAAATATTTGAAGTTTTAGGCCGAGAAAAACCTTTTACTAGTGATAATAAAAAAATAATTGACAAAATCAACGATATAAAATCTGCACTGCAACAAACAAAAACTGAGAGCACCTCATCAGACGATCATCAAATCCAGCAAGAGAATACGTTAAATTAAATGGATTCTAAGTCTAAGTAAACATTTTAATAACCGCTTGGTTCCATAAGTTAGGTTGTTCTAAGTTAGATAAATGCCCTGCATTAGGTAAAATGACTAATTGGCCTGGGACTAAGATCATAGCTTTTGCCGCCATCTGAACAATGTCATATAGGAAAATCTTTTATATCATCATCATATGATTCTTGTGCATCAGATAAGGATAATTTTGAATAAACCTCAAGCGAGGCGCAGTTTTCATGGCCTGAATAGGGTGGAATTAATGCATCATCAATGCCTTTTGTCTTACCAATCATTCAATTCAATAAGACTTGGGTTGAGTTATACTCTCTCGCCACATGCTCACGGGCTTGGTGAATTAATTTGCGAATCTCTTGATGCAGCATGGATGATCACTACCATTGACCTAAGCCACTTGTAGTCGTCCTCGTGCACGCGCATAGGTGTCAACTTGAGGAAAAACGGACTATGGAAGGTGACGTTTAGAACGCATGTGCATGGATGGTTACTATGTAAAACAGAGTTAATAATAAGCTCTTAGCGATGTTGCCACTAAAAAAGCAATTAATGCATACAAAAATCCAAATACCATGTCAATAACGTAATGAAATCTTCCATAAATGGTACTAATTATCAATCCTATTCCAAAAGGTAAAATGTAATAAAATAAGGGCGTATGCAAATACCCTGTTGTTAACAAAATCGCAGAAGCGACTCCTGTATGGCCACTAGGAAACGCAGTACCTGCAGCTGAGCCATCCTGTAATAACTTATGCGTTACTCTAAAGATAATACCTTGGCTGCGTCGATCCTTAATTTTTTCAAAAATGTTACGAGGTCCGCACGCTGGAATCATGCTGTGAGTGATGTAACATGAAAAAAGTAACCATAGAATAACAAATTGACACTCATAGAATGCTACAAACTCTTGTCTAAGATAAAAAAATAACGGCACTCCATAAATAAATAAATAAAAAAATAAATAGCATAAATGAAGAAACTCCGAGAGCAAGAGCGAGTTTCCCCGATTATTATGATGAAAATTCATCACCCACAGACAATATTTTTTCTCAAAACGGATGAACTGCTCATCATAATGAATTTTATTAAATGCAGACGTAAGGATCTCTGTTTCTCTATAAAATAAGGGCAACAGCATTAAAGGAAACCAATCGTATACAACTTTTAAAATGCTTGAATCAATCACTTTTAAAAACGGAAAAATTTCCCATAAAATAATCATGCAGTTTATAAAGATATAAAAATGACGTAATTTTTTTTGTTTTGGGTTCGCTATTACTAAAATAAAAGTTGCAAGAGTCGTATAAATAATCACCAGAAGAGCTATCACTAACATAACTTAACCCTAATTGAATGATCTAACATTCTTAATTACCCCATTTGCCACAATTACGCCGATTTATGTTTACTCGCATGATAAATCGTCAAAAAAATTGTTTGTATTATAGTAAGTGTTGACAAAGAAATTAAAAGAATTAATAAAACCCCTGCCCAATAAGAACTAAACAAAGAGGTAATCAAAATCCCAATCATGAAAAAAAGCATTTCTCCACGATTCATAACACGCCAGATTAGTGTTTCATTATCATCAGATACTGCTCCACGATGATTGGCATAAGCCACTATAAACGAAGGTAAAATGACCACAAAGGAAGTAATACAGATTAACTGATCTAAACTCAAATAGAAGGCTTGAATATCGCAAAAGAAATAAGAAAAAATAATTGCGAAATCGACAAATCGATCAATTGTCCCATCAACAAATGCCCCTAAACTCGATGCTTTATTCCGAGCACGTGCAACTGAGCCATCAATCACATCAAAAATACCCGCTAAAAGAAAAAGCAAAATAGCAATAACATAACAATGAAAATAAGAACAAAAAACGGCAACTGCCGCTAATATTAAAGAATTTATTGTATAAAATCCCGCAGGAAAAGGACTATATTTTGCAAAAAACTTACCAAGAAGCATTGAAGCTTTTTGCCAGACCCGTGATTTTTCTTTTATCATGATTAAATCCAATTAAACATATAAAATGATTCGGTTTTATAATAACACGAGAAATAACCATCCTATTTAGCTGTATGATAATAACAAACAATTATACAACCGTCATCTTGTAGGGCAGCACAGATTGCTTGGAAACAATTTATTTTCAAGCTGCTATTTCATTAACTATTTATGATTGTTAACTTATTTGATATTAATACTAAATTGTATAATGTGTAACGAGCATAATTCAAATGAATAAAAAAACAATATTAATTACAGGCGCAAGTCGTGGTATAGGTAAGCAATTAGCAATTCAATATGCCTCTGCAGATGTCAACTTAATTCTGGTTGCAAGAGATCTTAAAAAACTGACGCCTGTTGCTCAATATTGCCAAGAGCAAGGAGCTAATACTATTTATGAAAGCATTAATGTCCAAGATGCCGTTTTGTTAAAAAAATTCATTATTGATGTCGATAATAGAACACCTATTGATTTAGTGATTGCTAATGCAGGAGTCTCTTCAACATTACAAGCTAATTGGCAACCTGAAAAAGAGGAGGACGTTAACCAGGTACTGGCCATTAATTTGCAAGGGACTATGAATACAGTGAATCCATTGATTCCTGGAATGATAGCTCGAAAAAAAGGCCAAATCGCCTTGATGAGCTCCATAGCGGGTTTACGTGGATTACCTCAGTCTCCGAGTTACTGTGCCAGCAAAGCAGCGCTTCATATTTATGGTCAATCTTTACGTGCTTGGCTTATTCGCTATCAAATCCATGTTAATGTGATTTGCCCTGGTTATGTAAAAACAGATATGTCGGATCAGCTTACCGGCCTTAAACCATTCTTAGTTTCATGCGAAAAAGCTGGAAGAATTATTCAAAAAGGTTTACTAAAAAATAAAGCATCTATTGCCTTTCCCTTACCGTTACATTTGCTCATTAAATTATCGCAATTACTTCCCTCAAGACCAGTGAATGCGATTTTAAATCGATTTGAATCCTATATTAATTAACGTGAGTTCGCCGTCAAGGCATGGAAATGCCTTGACGGCGCTAATCGAACGTTATCTCCAAGCTATTGTAATAAATGTTCCATAAATACATCCAGTTTTTCAAAATGCTCAGCCCACGTTGGTGGCGTATAATCAGATAATCGCTGTAATTGAGAAAAACGTTGTTCGCTATTCTCATGAGTATAAGCCTTAATCGTGTTTAACCATGTTAATCCATCTAAGGGATCAATATATTCTGGGATATCTCTGGCTATTTCTTTAAAAACTTGGAGATTACTTGCAATGACAGGTACTTTTAAGGATAACGCTTCAGCTAAGGGCATGCCATAGCCCTCTGCAAAAGTTGGGAACAATAAGGCACGCGCATGACATAAATAATTTACCAATTCATTATCATTTACGAGAATTTCAAGAACAAACTCACGTAAAATCTCACATCTTTCTAAATAATCAACAATATTTTCAAGCTCCCAACCTCTTTGGCCGATAATTACTAAGCGTGGTGTTTTTTCTTTAAGCTGTTCCACTAAACGACGCCAAACTTGTAATAAAAGTAAATGATTTTTTCGAGGTTCAATCGTTCCAAGGATCACAAAATAAGGCTGGGATAAAGGGGGAACTGTTGAGGGTGTCGCCAAATTTAGGTGCAGATCACTTCCTAGCAACACCGCTTGGGTAGGAGGTAATTGTTTCTGTTGAGATGCAGCAAAACTTTGTAGTTCTTCTAAGGTTGATTGAGAATTAGTGAGAATGCCATGCGCATGCTTTATCAGGCAATTGAACATGCCTAAATATTCATGCCCTCTCCCAGGCGAACAATATTCTGGGTAGTACAGAGGAATTAAATCATGGACCATGAATAAACTTATTACCCCAGGAATGTTACTTATATGGGGATAACCATCATATCGAGCAGGCTCAATGTTTAATAAAATTCCCCCTGCTAACTCTTGTTTTTCTTTTTTTGTAACCTTTTCTTTGATTAACAAAAGGATAATTTTAAATCTAAAATATTTTGGCTTTGAATCAATTAATTGCAAAATTTGACTGGTGGTATTTGGTGATAAAATAAGATTAAATTTCCAACAAATGAAATTAAATTGCACAACTCCGCTTACATGATTTTCATAATGCCTTAAATAAGCCATAATCACACGATCAATTCCTGTTGGACGGTGCGCTGCAATAACATTCGATAATAAACGGCTCATCCCGAGCAATATGTATTTCATTATTATGAGGAAAAAATAATTATTTGATGAGGCTCATTCTATTTAAAATTTTTTTAAATTACCACATAACCAGTCTTGGTGATAACAGGAATAATT
The DNA here is from genome assembly GCF_900452415.1 of Legionella cincinnatiensis. Taxonomy (NCBI): domain Bacteria; kingdom Pseudomonadati; phylum Pseudomonadota; class Gammaproteobacteria; order Legionellales; family Legionellaceae; genus Legionella; species Legionella cincinnatiensis. Next base: position 3,646,096 of record NZ_UGNX01000001.1, read on the forward strand.
TGCTATTAATTCAGGGCGAAATTAATTTGCTTCATTACTTTATAAGTTTTAATCGAGGATGCGCAAATAACAAGTTACAGCCGCCTTCGTTTTTTTCATGAAATTGCATGTACTTCTCTCGGCTCAAATCCGCAAGACGTTGGAGTTCATCTGCAGGACTTTTGCGGATAAAAAATAAAGAATTAACTAGCGAATCAATATCCTTATGGTGATGCATCTCATCATTCAAATCCATTCCTCTACTACCATGTACAGTGGTTAATAATGGCATTCCATGAGCCATTGCCTCCACTGTTTTAATATTGATTCCTGTACCACACAGCATGGGGGATACAATCAAATCCATCTGGCTGTAAAATTCTGTAATATTGGGTACATAGCCATGCATGTTTACCCAAGATTTTTTAAAAACATTCATTTTAGAATCGAAAATCCTTTTGGCAACTGCTTGGTTAACTTCTCCAGCAACATGAATTACAAAGGGTAATTCTTCTTCTTTTTGTAAATAGCGATTTATACTTTCCAAAAACTTCTGTACCACAGCCAGATTAAACTGATTATTACTGGCAACAATACCAATATTATCTAAGGAGGAAAATTTTTTATTTAAGAATTTAGGAGAAGTAATGTGAGAAATCACTACCGCGTTTTTCTGACCAGAAACAGTTTCAAAGTATCTCGCCTCTTCATCAGTGATTCCAATGACCAAATCAGCTCTTCTTAAATAAGTACCTTCCTCTTCTGGGGTACATGAAAAGTGGCCTATGGGTAATTTATTAAGACGCAACATTTCGGAACGACTTCCCATTTTGTCATGGGTATCGATTACTTTTAAAATATAATTAGGAATAAATTCAAGCAATTTTGATTGATATATGTAAGAACACAAAATAAGATCGATATCATAACGCTTACATAAAAAATAAATATGCTCTCCAATACCCTCTTTGTACCAACCATCATAGGGAACAACACCAAAACTTACCATTGCCTTATTACAAGGAATAATATCTAAGGTAGTAAATTGACGTTCCATTGCCTGCAAGTCGGCTTTATTATATTCAGAGTTTTCTAACATCACGAAATGAATCTTATGCCCCATTCCTTCAAATTTTTTAATAAGGTTACAGATTCGAGCACGATTGCCATGATTAGCAGGATAAGTAGGAATAGGAGAATAATATAATATATTTAAACGATTTGTTGTGCGTCGATGATAGGCTGCTCTAGGTGGAGTCTGCTCTGCTCGCATCATTGCCACATGCCAGGAAGAACCAAATTTAGAATAATTTTTTAAAGCATAGTTCCACTTTTCTATAAATAATTTTTTATTCTTCTCCAAAAGATTCTGATAGGTAGGTCCATAAGTCTTATGGAGAAAGTGTACTACTTCGGAACTAGGTTGATAAACCACTCTCATTCCTTGCGCATGAGCGTTCATCGCTAAATCTGTATCTTCGTAATAAGCATTTTTATAGCGAGGATCAAATCCCCCCACAGAGTCCCAAAATGATTTTCGAATAAGAATAGAACACCCAGAAATATAATCAGCATCACGTTGGACATTCAAAAAAGAAACATCTCGACGACGACCATACCCAATATTCTGAGTAGTACCATTTTGAAATATTATAGAACCTGCTTCCTGAATCTTTCCGCTTGGACATAAAATCTTAGAGCCAACGATCGCAATACCTTCCTCTGCCTCTATGGTTTGGTATAAACTTTCTAACCAATTAGGCAATACTATAGTGTCGTTGTTAAGTAATAAAAGATAACGTCCTCGAGCTTTTTGTGCCGCATGATTGCAATTTTGTAAAAAACCACTATTTTTATCCGTTTTAATAACAATTAAACCCGGATACAGTACAGCTGCATTAACTGTTTCATCGGTGGAGCAATCATCAGCCAAAATTAGTTCATAATTTATCTTGCCATCGCATGTATTTAAAATAGAGTTTAAACAAGCACAAGTTAATTTCCATTGATTGTAAACGGGAACGATAATAGAAACAGCTATATCTTTATGGACATGAGGAAAAGGGATGGGTTGTGAAGGCTGTCGTTGGCAATGGCGAATAAACGCCTTTAATGAATGTCGATGAGAAATAAAAGAAAACTCATTCCTTAGTAGTGCGCGTATTTTTTTTTTCAAAAAAATAAAATAATCACAAAAATAAGCAATGCAGTCTAAAAAAAAATTGATTAATCTCCAAGTAAAAGAGCTTTCTTTAATTTTGATGTAAAAATTAGGCATGATAAGAATCTGTCTCTATCCGTTGCGCACTTCTTTTTTTATTCATTCACCTTAGCACTGATAAGGTACCATGAATTTATAGTGGATTAAATGTACTCCCATATTCGAGGAAACATTTTCGCTCTTATAATCAATATTTAACACAAAGTTCCAAATAGAAGAGCTCAATTAATAAGTGGAATCATCTTAAATTCCGTATAGATAGTTTTTTTCCAATAATATCATCTCCATATTCTTATTCTTCATTCTAAGTGATACTATTTGAACACTTTGTGTTAGAAAATCATTCTAAGAAGGGAGTCAGAATGAAGATATATGAATTTCGGCAACTATTAAATGAATATGATCAAACATGGTATGCACGTAAATCGATTTATGGCGATCATGAAAGAGCTCAAAAACTAAGACAACATTTAAAAAAATTTGCTAAGAAGCAAGATGATTATGAATTAACTCCTGCCGATATTTTTAAACTACTCCAAAAAATTCCTGAAATCACTGCAACAGACAGTAACTTACAACTCATGCAGTCCCTAAGAAAAAAGCTTGATACACATTATTTATTGGATATCTATGTAGTTTTAAATAATGCTGGAATGATTGATGAAAACAATTTTCCAACTATTTATACTCTTTCATTTGAAAGTCGCTCTCTTTTGCACCGCTTATTTTGTGGTCTTCCATCACAACGAATTCGGGTAAATCGAGAAATCCTTGCCGCAGTTTTAACACTTGCCTCACAACTACCTCATTATTGTGAAATCATTGAGCGGTCTTTACGATTTTTAGAGAGTAAAAATCATCTCACATCCACTGCACTTAATTTACTTACAAACAAAACGAATGAATTGACCACTGTTGTCACGTTATTACAGGAGCTTGATAAAGCCAACTGCCTCAACGATGAATGTTTAAAACATTTTGTACGCCGAGAATCCCTGTATTCGATGGACACCTTAATGTCATTATTGAATCATGCAAAAATTGCCCTCAATGAAGAGTTAATTCAACAAATAGGCACAAATGATCAGCTTCATTATCTCATTGAAACGCTATCCACCTTACTTAGCACGAAAGAGTTTCATTTAAACATAGAACATGTGGCATTACTCTTAAGGCAAGATTTTACTTTTTTCATAGGGAAAAACTCGGTTTTAAAATTACTCTTGAAAAATGACCTGCTAGGCCACCAAGCATTTGACTATGTGTGTACTCATGATGTTTTCTCATTTGGGCAAATATTAGAAATCTTATCGGATAAGTCTTTGTTAAAGGATAATCAAGAAATAATTCATGCGATTATTAATAAGGAGTTTGATAATTATCAATTTTATAAGGCCATTAATTATTTAAAGAAAGCAGATTTATTAGACTCAAACACCCTTACTTTATGCTTTAAATTAATGGGGGCTAAAAGCGATTTATTTAACAAAAGCATTCTTAATTTCTTTGACTTATTCGAGACAAGCCATTTTTGTGTGAATCACGAAGAATTAGACGTTCTCTTATCTTTATCGGGTGCAAATCTACAACGATTTTATGGAGTGCTATCAAGGCTTAGCTCAGGTAAGCTGTTAGATCATCAGTCATTTGCAAAAGCATTGCAAAGGGTCACCGAGAAATTACCTCCTGTTTCAGAATCTATAGTGAGCAAAAAAAGCAAGAAAGAAACGAATACGCCGCGCTCTGAGTTTCTCGTAGATAATAAACACTCTTTCTTCACAAAAGATGATGATTCTTGTGACAGTGGTGGTTTTGGCAAGGTCAAAAAAGGTTATCGTTTTCTCGATTCTAACGAACCTCTGTATGGAATTAAAAAATTAAACGAATCCGATCTTAATAAAGCACAAAAAGCAGCGATTCGAGAAATTAAATATCATCGTTTATTGGGACGAGAAGCATTTTATTTTTCCCACAAAGAAAAAGCACATATTGCTTCTGAATGGCAACGTGAACTCAGTTTAGATCATTATCATGCGCATGAATTGGTATCAATCCCCATAGAGAAAAGATTGCGCTGCTTAAGCTCTGGCTTATCTGATCTCAATACCTTACACCAACACTATCGCATCCATGGAGATGTTAAGTGCCAAAATTTTATTCTTAATTTAAGTAATGAAGCGATGAAGCTTATTGATTTCGGAACCTCCCATAAAAGAGGCTCAACTAAATCGTTTGGATGGACCCCTGCATATGGAGATCCCCATACTTTTGGCGATCATTTCTGCAAAGATTTGTATGCCATGGGGCTTGTAACGATGTATCTATTTCCGGAAATCTATACAATTTCTTTTGAAAATGGCAAAGCAAGCTTCTCTGTTTCTAAGTCTAACTTTACTCTTATCGAACAAGCAATTGTTAATCTTGTTCATGCAATGATGCATTCAGAAACTCACTTAAGATGCACTAGTGAGCGTGCATTAAATTATTGCAATGAGCTCCTCACTCATTTTAATCAAATAGACGCCTCCCTTTTAGAATCCATAGCCAACGCGAGCATTAATCGTGCTCATTCGACTCTTGAGGACAAACTGCGTATGTGATTGACAACTGTTAGGATAAATAACAAAATTAGCAGATTTGAACCATTAAAGATTCTATGAGAATTTATGCATTCTTGTTTGCCTTAATTTATTGCACCTTTATTCAGGCAAATCCTGTGATCGCTTTTGAACGATCAGGTTTCATTTGGACAGCCAATATTGATGGTAGTAATGCTCGAAAAATAACTGCAGGTTATATACCTGAGATTTCACCGGACGGAAAATACATTGCCTATAATAAAGCCGATAATCAATCACCAAACCGCTATCTAGCAATCGTAGAATTGAAATCAGGTAAAGTAACCCAATTGCAACATATACCCTCCCAAAATAATTTTAATCCCGTGTGGTCTCCTGACAGTAAAAGATTATTATTCAATACCTTTATCGATAATAATTGGTATCTAGCCCTAATCAATGCTGATAGCAGTGGTTATCGCCTGCTAAAAAATACCCAAAATAAATACAGCCCCGCCTGGGGTCACGATGGAAAATCTTTTTTGAATCATGACCTTGATGCAATCTATTGGATGAATCTTGACGGCATGCTCCTAAAAAAATGGCCCATCAACACACTTATCCCTCACGGAAGCATGAGTAGTGCCTCACAAATCCACGTCTCTCCAGATGGAAAAATACTACTTATGGATGTAGATATGGATGAAGAAATTCATGAAAAAACCTGGGAAGGGCCGCCCCCAGCCTTATGGACACTTGATCTTGAATCAGGAAAAACCACAAGAATTACTCCCAAAGGAACGCTAGCGTGGAACCCTTTTTGGATTACCTCACAAGAGTTCCTTTTCCTAAAACAAGGCAAAAACAAGCAAACCCTGGCACTATATCGTGGCTCGCTAGAAAATCGTGTAGAGACCTTTTTATTAAACGATGTGCAAGCACCCAGTATTTCACACTAGGTGGTCACGGTTAATGATTTTTTCGGAGAAATGTTCAACGAATGATGCATAAATGACAACGCATAAAGAAAGGTTTCTCCAAATTTTCTTGTCTGGTTCCTCATTCACATGATAGCTTAGGCTTATTAGCTGAAGACAAGAGTTACGTGTTTTTGCTCAATAATAATAAATAAGAAGCGAATGCAATGGAAAAAATGAAAACCCTACTATGCTGCTGTATTTTATTTTTTCAGATATATCAAGTCCATGGAAAAACAACAAATAATTCTTCTGTTGCATCCCATCAACAAAAAATAATTAATTATAAAGAAGATGATTTTATTATAGCTAAATATCACTTTACCAACGGTCAAATCCTAAATAATCTACGCATACATTATATTACATTAGGTACTCCCCAAAAAAACAATCAAGGTGAAATTACCAACGCCATTCTATTTTTACACTGGACTGGTGGTAGCGGGAAAGAAATGTTTGAGCATTTTCAAAAAGCATTATTAACTCCAGGGAAGCCTTTTGATGCCAATAAGTACTTTCTAATTTTCCCAGATAATATAGGTCAAGGACAATCAAGCAAACCGAGTGATGGCTTACGCATGGCATTTCCCCATTATAATTATCATGATATGGTGGAATTGCAACATCAACTGGTTACTGAACAATTAAAAATTTCTCATTTAAAGATGATTGTTGGTACTTCAATGGGAGGTATGCATTCTTGGATGTGGAGTGAATTATATCCTGACTTTATGGATGGAGTCATGCCTATTGTTTCTCTTCCTCACGCAATCGATGGGCGAAATTTATTATGGCGGCAAATCGTTATTAACAGCATTAAAAATGATCCGTCGTGGTGTAACGGTAATTATAAGACTCCTCCTTATGGAATAAAATCAATCTGGCCGTTAGTAGCAATGATGGTTGATGGTGTTCCTCATATGCAACGCATCATTGCCAATGAAAAAGATGCAGCCAACTACATTGATAAAGCGATTTCAGACAGTACAAAACAAGATGCCAATAACATAATTTATGTGATGTCCGCTTCTAAAGATTACAATCCAGAACCTTTGTTACATACCATAAAAGCCAAGATATTTGCTCTGGACTTTACTGATGATGCATTAGACTCACCCGAATTTTATCAAATACCAGGGTTAATGAAGCACGTAAAACATGGGCAATGGACGTTACAAAAAGGAACACCCTTTTCATACGGTCATTTTACTTTGTTACATCCAGAATTATGGATAGACCAAGCAGAGCATTTTGTGCAATGGGTGAATCAATAAAATATTAGGTTGTTGACAATTGCATCACATTGTCTTACTGATAATAGATTCTCGCCTTTTTCTCTCAGCTCTCACCTCTTCCGAATTATCACGTAGATATGCGAGCTTATTTTTTTCAACACTCAGTGTCTGTTCTGTATACGCCCTTGACGTTAAAATACACTGATTCTTAAATTCATCGCCAATATGATTTGCGACATACGTTGATGCTTCAGCGCCTCCATGGCCATCATAAACTCCAAGCAAAAAGGCAGGAGTATTATAAGTTATCGTTTGTATTGCAATACTAATATTATCGCATGAACCCTTTGTTTTTGCTTTGTATGCCAATGCTTTTGCTATTTCTACTTCCGGTTGCTTTTTATTTGATTTTATAATCTCATGTAATGATTGATATAAAAATTGCTCATGATCTCTTTTAGTGTCACTACGTGCGCCATCAGTAAATCCATCACAAGTTGTGATAATTTGTACCTTCCCAATTGCCTCGCGGCTTAAGTTACATTTTTTTGCAAGATCCTCAATACTTGTAATGTCAATTGTTGCTTCAGAATAAACCCCATGTTGCTTGAGCAACTTATCACCAAGAGCACGTGAAATAGCGAGCACACCATCAACCCTATCCCACACAACAGTTCCTCCTGTTTGCTCAATTCGCAGCGCTTCTTCTGGATCCGTAGGTTTATGAGTAACGGAATTTAACCGGACCACTCCTAAGAGATGTTCCTCTTTATCATAAATTGCCGCAAAAGATGCAGCATCCGCTAAAGTTGCTGTAATTAAATTACCTCGCCCATCAAATACTGTCGTCGAAGCAGTGGTTCCATCCGTGTATTCCATCTTTAAAATTTGCTCGTCTAAAGTTCGATAAGTTGTCCATAAGCGTTGGCCAATTTCTTCGGGATTTAATGAACCTAAGAGTTGCTCGAATGTTTCCCATATCAATGCATCTTCTTGAGCTGAGCGCAGGGGAGCATTTTGCATTTCAAAGTAACCGAATGGCATATGTTTATCCTGGTAGCTTACATTTTCAGCTTCAGCTTGGTCGTATTTTCCAGGATGAGAAATAATCGTGGGCACGTTTAATCCTAATTCGAGTCTAATTTGATAATTATAGGTAAATGCAAAGGGAATCTGAGAGTTATCAAATTTATTATTAAAATAATATTAATTTATGATAATTTTTTATTTAAAAACCCAACATAGTTCAAATTAAAATCAAAATGTAGACTTTAAGAAACAATATTGCAATCATTAAGAAACCAAGGATAATAAGTTCTTTTACTCACCGAGGAAGTAATATGCTGTCATTGGATAATGTAAGGTCTTTCTTAAATCAAAAAACAGATTACTTGATTAATTGGAACAGGCCGGGAAGCTTATTTTTTAGCAATCACCGCTACTCAACCCGAGAATTCATAGAACGAGGTTTCGTCATTACCTGCACAGCTGCTGGTGGTTTTTTAGCGTGGAACAAAAGTGAAGAAGGAGGCGTCACCCCATTTGCATTAGGCGCTTCCTTAGCATTTCTTCTTTCTCATACTGTCACTATGTCTCCTTTAATCTATAAAAGATTAAAAGCAAAATGGAGTTGTGAAGAACACATTAAAACCATCAACAGTAAATTGAGTGATGAAGATAAGGATTTTGCCTTATTAGTCAACCAGGTGATCGAGAAAATCACGACTCATGCAACAGAGAAAAGCCCTTCCGCAGTTTGGGGAAAAAGGGATCGCTTGTTAAAAAATCTTGAAACATGGATAGATGAAGAAGAACATAGCATGCTCAATGATGTTTTAAAAAATGAAGAAATAATTTCCCTTTTAGATCACGGTATCTTTCCTCAAGCTGAGCCATTAACGATAAAATCTCTGTAAGAAATCGATGTAGCCCCTATGGCAGTAGCATAAGGGGTTTATATTTTGAGGAGTGTATTTCAGCAAAAATACCGCTTAGTAATACTCAAGAGTTCGTAGCCAAGATGCAGGTTTCAAAAATTCTCTTGTTTTCGAGTACAAAATGTTTGATGAAGTAATAGTGGGTTTTATAAGAGGGGTATTTCGGTTTTTAGGATGGCTTATTATCGATGTAATCTTTGATCTTTTTATTGATCCATTTATTTATTCAACAGGCAAAGTGACACTTAGAGTAATTACTCTGGGACAATGCCGCTTTGATAACCCCTCTAAGCTGACAAAATTTTTCATTTACAGTACTGGGGTTATCATCCTCCTTGCGGGGCTTTATTTAGCGCTTTATATCGCCTTTATATTTATTAAAGATGCCTGAATGCATTATCCAATACATGCATTCTTGGCTTGTACAAACTCTTCTGAGGGCGCATTCATAATTTCGTAAACAGCATCACGTAATTTTTCGGGAACATTAATCGAAAAAATTGGCAGGATGTCTTCTTCATTCTCTTTGTCTGTTGCGAGACAAATGCTTTGCTGTTGTCTTGTAACGCCGTAACTGTCTTTTTGATAATAGGCTACATTTTTTCCTTCTGCCAGGCCAATGCCTCTTCCCTCATCTACATAATAAAATCCTGCTTTCTCAATAAGCTCTTTAATTTTCTTGTATTTCATCACATGATCTGCTTTATTTAAAAGCATGGATTGTAATTAAAAATCACTTAACTCACAATCCTGTTATTTATTTTTTTATTAATAAAAACTGGGCCTTTGAGGGTATAAAGTACGGGGTTTAAGCTAAAGTTTCAATTTTCAACTTGCTTAAAAATTAAAAATGAATAATAGTTGACTCACTTCTACTTATATAGTTACAGAATCTCCTACGCATCACTTCTGGGAAATTCTACTTTTAACGGTTTTTATTTTGCGAGGGGTACCATCATGAGTAGTAAAAATTATAATTGGCGAGCATATTTGGTTTATTCCATCATGATGCTTATTTTACCTGCTATTGCTGATGCCCATAGAGAGCATTTGGAGCGCTATAAAAATGGACCGGTAGAGCGTCCCTACGAACATCACAATTACCAAAATAAGGTGATTAAACACAAAAATACTAATATCAATGTAAATAATGTTAATGTAAACAAAAACGTTAATGTGAATGTTCATAAAGGTGTAAAACCAGGGCATTATTATTATAAAGGAAAGAATTACAATTATTACCATAATGGTAAATATTATAATTACCATTACAATAATAACTATTATGTATATCGCCATAACGGCAGATATTATAATTACTACCATAATAATAACTATTATGTGTATTACAATAATGGACGCTATTACAATTATTTCTATAATGGCATGTATTATTTATACTTTATTAATGGCGTTTATTATAACTACTTCTATAAAGGCAGATATTACAAAACTTGTGTGCCCGTACCTGGAAAACCAGCAGAAATGATATGCCATTAAACCTTCTGGATAATCTAAAGAAATCATACTCTCTGGAGGTTGGCGCCATTAGCCAACCTCAATACTCTTAAAAAGCGGAATTTATTCTGCATATAGCCGTGAATCGTGAGAAAACATTTTTATTAATGAAAAATATTCAGGTGAAGCAAAAGAATAATGTAAAAGTTTCTTGTTCTAATTTAGCGACATAAAAGATACTTCTATGCCCTTTTATGTCGAACTCATGTTAATTTAATTACCTTAGTCATACGGATTAATTTATTAATCTTAATTTCCAACGAGCTGCATTCTGCAACAAGTAAATTAAGCATCAACGATAATAGCTTTTCATCCGGTGGAGATGTCCTCTCAGGAGCGGCAAGTAAATGGCGGCTACGTTTTAAAGCAAAAAGATTTTCTTCCAACTTATTTAATAGGTTACTTAAAAAGAGAAGGCTCTCCTTATCTCTTTCATTGATTTTTACTCCCTCATAAAGAATTAATGCGATTATCGAGGCGTAATAACGAAAAATATGCCGGAAAGATTGCAGAATGTCTGTGGAAACTTGAGTAAATCCAGAATCCTTGCTTATTTCAACTTGGGCCTCATTAATTAAGGTTTGAAAGCGAAGAATCAGGGCTAAAACATTTGATTCGCACTGCATTAAATGTTTGGATAAGTCTGTTGTTGAGTCGTCTATATTGGCAAGGTAGGTAGATAAAGCGGCATATTCGTTTAGAAATTTCTGCATTTCTAAAATGAGCACTTTTGTAGCCCGAGTTGGAAAAAAAAACCGTAATGTAAAGAAGCCGATTAATATCCCAATAATTACATTAGTTGGACGCATAAAGACAAAGGTAAAATCATTATAATTAATAAGACAAATAGCGAGAGTGACACAACCCAAAATTCCAATATAACTTTGTTTCGTTCCTAAAAATAAATACGTATATAAAAAAATCCCTATAACAAATCCAATAATATTCATAAGATAAGCATTATGAAAAAGCAAAATAACAATAAGGCTATATAAGGCACTACTAATGGTGGCGATCGCTCGCATAGAACAGCGAGTCAACGAAGCTCCAATAGTGCGTTGTTCAAATAAAACAATAAATAAAGAAATATAAACCCAGGTGGGCTCAACAATCTCAAAATACGTTGTAATGATTAAAGCGATAATCATGCTGATGGCCATACGTGCGGCCATTATTGTTTTTTCGGAAGTCACTTCCATAAGAAAATTAATCCTTAAGAAAATTATATCTTGATAATGACATAACAAGTTGCTCCAATAGGCAGTGGGTAATGTTTGGCATCATAATCATCGATCTTAATCTGTACCGGAAAGCGCTGAGGCAAAAGTATCCAATTATTAGTACCATTGGTTACTGTTTGTAATTGCGTTTTAGGGTTGGTCATTTGGCGGTTAGCGGCCCAAGCACCAGATACTATCGTGCCATGATATAATTTCGTAGCAAAGTACATACGAGGAATAATGTAGACTTTAGCGCCCGTTTTGACCAGGCGCAAATCAATTTCAGTAAAATTAGCCTGAATGTAAAAATTATCTGTATCTACAAAAGAAAAGATGGGTTTATTAATTTCTATGGGTGTTCCCAAAGATAAATACATATTTTGAATACGGCCATTACTTTGGGCATAAACAGTCGTTTGCTCTAAATTAACCTTGGCATAACGCATTTTATAAATTAATGCTTTAATCTTGTGTTGCAAACTCTGAATATTTTTTTCATCCACGCTAATTTGCTGCTTTTGCATATTCACTTTGGCTAAACTACCACGATCGTCATAGTGCAAATCTTTAACGTTAATTTCAGATATTGCCCCCGATTTTAAAACCGCTTTATTGCGAAGATAATTTAAGTGAATCCTCTTATATTCTTGATCATACTGTATCAGTAATTGTTTATCTTTTTCTAATTGATGTTGCAAACTTTGCAGATCCACTTTCGCAGTATGCACTTCTTCAATGAGCCGATTATAAGTGAGCTTGTAAGGTTCTTGGAAAACAGTAAATAAGGGTTGCCCCTTATGAACATATTGTTCATTTTCCACATATAAATCCGTAATGTATCCACTAACAATCGCAGCTACAGGGCGAACATTGGCGACAACAAACGCATTATTAGTAAAAGGGATTAAAAAAGAGAAAAAGTAATATAAAACTGCAAGTAAGACCAAGGAAAGCACAACTGTATAAGGTTTTAACTTTCGAAACTTTTGTGTTACCATTTTTTAATATTAGTCATGTTATTTTTATGGAAACCATTTAATTGCGCAGCCTGGCAACACTAATTATTTTAGTCATGACAAGTGCGCTAGTAGCATGCATGCCAAGCGCAAAAAATTCACAACTTTCGTCGATTTATATTCCTGCACATCTGAGAGACTCAAGCAATGATGCATTAAATCGACTCCCTTATCAAGCATGGTGGGAAGATTTTAAAGATCCTCTGCTCAATCAATTTGTCGCAAAAGCACTTCTGTACAATAATAATGTGACAATCGCCAAGCGATCGATTCATGTTGCTCAAGCTGAGCTGCAAACCATACGCTTAAATTGGCTGCCTGGATTGAATGTTTTAATGGGGTTTGCCCAAGATCCTGCTTTGGGAAACCCAGGCGTATTTTACGGTGTTCTTCCCAGCTATTACCAGAATTTCGTTGCACTTTATTTTCAGCAAAAAAAAGCAGAATTTATCTTAAAACGTGCTAAAGCCTATTATCTTGGTGTACGTTTGACTGTTATTGGCGAAGTGATGGGTAGTTATTTTTCGCTACTCGCCTGGAATCATCAATTAGCACTATTGAAACAAATCGAACAAGACAATAAAAAGCTTTTAGTAGCATTAAAAATAGCAAAAAAACAAGGCTTAGCGAATAATTTGCAATTATTAACCGTAACCAGCCAATTACAAAGTATCCTAGGACTGCAGAAACAAGCACAAAACAATATCATCGCCAGCGAAAATGCCCTACGTTATTTAATCAATCAGCCACCAGGAAAAATAAAATCCCGTACGTCATTTATGCATTTACCCAGTAAGGCAGTGCCACTAAATAAGATTAATACTCAAGTTATTCTACGTCGACCGGATGTAATGGTAGCTTTAACCTCGCTACTTGCCGCATGTAGTGGCGTCAATATCGCCGAATCTCAACTCCTTCCAGCCCTAACTTTAGATTATTTTTGGGGCAAGGCGAGTTTAAACGGAACATTTAACAATCCGACCCATTCAGCACCTTATGGTGATATGTATGCAACATTTAACTTATCCCCCTCTTTGTTTGGACAAATTCTCACCAGTAAAGCCATTTTTAATAGAAGTTTGGCAGAATATAATAATGTCATCCAAAATGCATTACGCCTCATTGCCAATAGTATCGCCGCAAATGAGAAGCTGATGGCCAAATACAAGGAAGATTATCTCTCTTTAGCAGCCGTGAAGAAAAGATATCAATTGCAACAAGACCTCTATGCTAAAGGCCTTATTAGCCACAATGATTTGCTCTATAGTAGGATAGAAATTAACCAACAGGCATATCAACTCACAATCAGTAAATTAGAACAATTAATCAGTGTTATTTGTCTTTATGAAGAGTTAGCCGCAGGCATACTGTATCAGGAACAGAATACAGCCTAGTTATATACGGTTTATATGGATTGGACAATTGAAAAAACATAATTTTTATTTAATAACCAGAGGCCCCGGAGCAGGAAAAAGTTCACTTATTATCGTTTATTCAGGAGAATGAAAAATGAATACGTCAAAACACATTCCTTTACCCCAAGATAATGAATTACCTCCAGAAACGGTAGATTTATTAAACAGCCTCCCTCCCTTAAATATTCATCGCTTGCTGATTTTAGCACCGAATACGCATAAACCATGGTTGGACTTTGTTGCAGGTATCTATAAAGGAAACTTTGATCCAAAATTACGTGAAATTGCCATTTGTCGTTATGGATTTAAAACTAATTCGGCCTATGAGCTGCATCAACATCAAGCATTAGCTCGAAAAGTAGGAATTAATTCTGAAGAGTTAGAGATTATATGTACGGAACAAAACGTCGTTTCGTTATCTAATGAAGAGAATTTTATTTGCCAGGTAGTTGATGAATTCGAGGATCTGGCAACATTAACCGATGAAACGTTTGCCAAGTTACTTGAACGTTATAGCATCGCTCTCATTATGGAGTTACTCATGATTCTTGGGCATTATAGCTGTGTTTGCCGAGTACTGAACGCGTCCAGAATTCCATTAGAGGCTGTTAGCCCCCTAGAAACATGTGAATCACCACTGAAGAAATAAATAATAAAAATTAAATGGACCAAATTCTTTGTCTTGTCCTAATTTAACGTGAGTTTCGGATAAAGAATCTATTTAGATCCAGTCTCCATCTCAAACCGTTTGGGCTGAGGAGGCATGTAGGGCTGTCTTGAAGTCTTAACACAGAACTTGAAAATTCGTGCTAAGGCTTCAAGACAGCGCTCCACGCTTCCTCAACTCGAACAGGTCAAAGTAAATCCACGTTCGCTTATACGAAACTCACGTTAATTTATTAAGATAAGTCTCTTGCGCATATCGAGTAGCAATAATCGCAATAATGGCCCAAAATAAAATATAGAACGCTGGGGCATACTTATTTCCCGTTAATTCAACTAACGTTAGGGCGACTACAGGTATTGTCCCACCAAAAAATGCCTGACCTATATTGTACCCAATAGATACGCCGCTGGCTCGAATAGCTGTGGGAAACATTTCGGCAAGGATAGTAGGCACTGTAGCATTCAAAGGTGCAAGCATTATGGCTAACAATATTTCTCCTGCAAGTACATGCCACCAAGTGCCACTCAAAAAAAGAATAAATATAGGATAGATAAAAATTAAAATACCGAAAGCACCGAACAAAAAAATCGGTTTTCTACCAAAGAAATCGGATAATAATCCCATAAAAGGGATCAACACCGTCAAAACGAATAAGGCAATAAAGTTAACAACTAACGCATCTTTTAATAAAAATCCTTCTGATTTGACAAGAAAGCTTGTTATATAAGCAATAAGTAAATAATTACTGATAGCCATAATGCTGGTAAAAATAATAGCCAACAATAACTTGCGGCGGTATGCAGAAAAAACAATTTTTACAGGAAGTTCTGTAGTATGCTTGGTATGCAAAAAAGTGCTAGGCTCCACGCTTGTCACTCGTAAATAAATTCCTATGACTCCGAGTAGTGCACCTATCAAATAAGCCAAGCGCCATCCCCAGTCTCTAAGAATATCATCAGCAACTAAAACACTTAGAAAAGAAGCAGTTAATGATCCCAAAAAAATGCCTAGAAAAGCGGTGCTTAATACTAAACTTCCTGCAAAACCTCGTCGATGATCCGCCATATGTTCAATAAGAAAAGTAGTTGAACCAGGAAGTTCCCCGCCCACAGCTATTCCTTGAATTAATCTAAAAAAAACAAACAATAGAGGTGAGGTGATACCTAAAGTATTAAAGCCAGGAATTAAAGCAATACACGCTGTAGAAAAAGTCATAATAGACATTGAGAGAATTAAAGTTTTTCTTCTTCCAATATGATCCGCATAATGTCCTAATAATATCCCTCCTAAAGGACGCATAAAAAAACCTACGGCAAACACACCAAACGTAAGAAGGAGAGAAACAAAGTATATCTTGGATGGAAAGAATAATTCGGCAAATAAGGGAGTAAAATTAGCGTAGAGAAGAAAATCAAACCATTCCAAAGTATTTCCGTATAATCCTGCAAAAATACTTTTTTTCTTATTAAGAGTCATCATATTATTTTTTTTTAATAGCCCTTATTTCTTTTATAGACTATTTTTAATATTTGTTTCCATTCTTTGAACTAAAATAATCTCGCAATCAATTGCGTATCTACTTACAAATCCCAAAAACGTCTTTTTTGAAAACGCCCATAAGTTTCTCCCTAATCAATTGTCCTTTATAATTTTCGAGAGCAATAGAGCAGCAAATTGAGTATTATGTGTTAAGAATTAGAATGCTCCATTCTTAAAACCAAGGGATTAACTTAATCGATTGGATAAAAGTGATATTAATGAGTCAAAAATGAAAATAGTTATCAAAGTCGGAACCCAAAGTATTTTATCAAGTGATGGCACTCCATTTGAACCCATTATGCTCCACTTAGTGGAACAAATTGTCACACTCCAAAAAGCCGGCCATCAAGTTATATTAGTAAGTTCAGGCGCAGTTGCTTCGGGTCGAAAAGTTGCATGTCAATTTTTTGATCGCCAATATGGGAGTTCGATAGGGGAAAAACAAGTTTTGGCGTCCTTAGGTCAATATGAGCTAATGCATCTTTATGCTTCGATGTTCAAAAAATATAATATGCTTGCCTCACAATTGTTGCTTACGAAACAAGATTTTCAAACAAGACAACACTATTTGAATATTTCAAGATTACTACGTGAAATTTTAGAGCATAAGAATATTGTACCCATTATCAATGAGAATGATAGTGTTGCTATTGCAGAATTAATGTTTACTGATAACGACGAATTATCAGGTCTTATAGCTGCAATGATAAATGCAGATAAACTCATCATTTTAAGTAATGTTGAAGGGGTATACACGAAACACCCCAATGAAGCCGGCTCAGAACTTATTTCAATGATCCATCCCCAAAATGATTGGCCTGAAGTTTCCGAGGTAAAAAGCCTTCATGGCAGAGGTGGGATGATTAGCAAACTTGGGACAGCGCGCAGAATGTCGAATTTGGGAGTAACAACGCACATAGCAAGCATTAATCAACACGCGGTAATTATGCGCATCCTCAGTGATGAATCTTTGGGTACTACTATTTTGCCTGCTAAAAAAAGATCAAATATAAAAAGATGGATTGCGTATGGTGAAAAAAAATTAGGAACAATCACTATAAACGCTCACCTTGTCGAAATTATAAAAGAAAATAAGCGAATTATCAGTATATTACCCGTCGGTATTGAAAAATTTACTGGCGATTTTAAGCGCGGCGACTTAATAGAAATACTGACTCCTACTAATGAAAAAATAGGGATTGGACTTGCTAAATACGATGCAATTAAATTAAATGAATATTTAGGTCATTCCGCAAAACCGGAGTTTATTCATTATGATCATTTACATATTTTTTAAGGTGCTCTCATGATTGAAGAAGTCACTAACCAACTTAAAGCAACTAAAAAAGACAGCTATAGCTTAAGATTTGTTAATGAAGAAAAACGAAACCAAATATTATTGGAGCTTGCACAACGATTACGAGATTCTGTAAAGCAAATCATTGATGCAAATAAAAAAGATCTGGTGTTGATGAGTAAAGATGATCCCAAGTACGATCGTTTACTCTTATCTAAAGAACGAATTGAAACGATAGCGTCGGATATTGAAACAGTTGCCTCTTTACCCTACTCACAAACAAAAATCCTAGAACAAAAAAAGCTTCCCAACGGCTTAAGCATTCAGAAAGTTTCTGTTCCATTAGGAGTTGTGGCGATCATTTATGAATCACGCCCTAATGTAACCATTGATGCATTTACATTATGTTTTAAAACAGGTAATGCCTGTGTTTTAAAGGGTGGAAAGGAAGCTCACCATACTAATCTATTTTTGGTTTCATTGATTCATCAAATGCTCAATAATCACAACATCAGTAAAACTATTGCCTATTTATTACCTTTAGAACGAGAAGCAACTCATATTCTTTTGAAAGCCAGTCAGTTCATTGATGTGTGTATTCCAAGAGGAAGTCAATCATTAATTAATTTTGTACGTGAACACGCAAGAATACCTTTTATTGAAACAGGTGCTGGAATTGTTCATATTTACTTCGATCAAAGCGGTGATCTAGAGAAAGGTCGTTTAATTATTGATAATGCGAAGACAAGAAGAGTGAGCGTTTGCAACGCCCTGGACACATTAGTAATCCATAAAGCTCGACTGATTGATTTACCCTTAATCGTAAAGTCGCTTGCTGATAAAAATGTTGAAATTTTTGCCGATCAATTAAGTTACCAAGCACTAAAATCATTTTATCCAAAAGAGTTGCTCCATAAGGCAACGCCAGATGACTTTGGTCAAGAGTTTCTCTCTTATAAAATGGCAATAAAAACGGTTGATTCCGTGCAAGAAGCGGTTAAGCATATTATGGAATATAGTTCTGGTCATAGTGAAGCAATTATTGCCGAAGAGCAAACGACACAAAGTTATTTTCTTGATCATATTGATGCCGCCGCTGTGTATGTTAATGCTTCAACAGCATTTACCGATGGTGGACAATTTGGCATGGGGGCTGAAATAGGAATTAGCACGCAAAAATTGCATGCTCGCGGTCCTATGTCTTTAGATGCGTTAACAAGTTATAAATGGGTGGTCATTGGGGATGGGCAGATTAGATCTTAAATTGTGATAGGAAAACATGCCACAATAATAATCTAATTTGCTTTTGTTCGCCTAAATATTGTATTAATAACTGACTTAATTAAAAAAAGGATTCTAATGCTAATCCGGTTTAAACAAAGGAATGTTTATGTCGCTTTTTGAAATCATTGCCGTGCTCATCACTCTTTCGGCGATGTTTAGCTACATCAATTTTAAACTGTTTAAACTACCTCCGACGATTGGATTGATGGCCATAGCCTTGGTGTTTTCTTTAGGCTTAAATATAAGTGGCATGCTATGGCCTGAAATTATTTCAAATGCCAAAAGCTTTTTGGAGCAGGTTAATTTTAATGCAGCCCTGCTTCATGGAATGTTGGCCTTCTTACTCTTTGCAGGCGCACTTCATGTTAATATTAGTCAACTCGCCGAACAGAAAGTCGTTGTTACTGTACTAGCCCTTATTGGCACCCTTGTATCCACCATCCTTGTAGGTCTGTTAACCTATTGGCTCCTTCATACACTCAACATTCAAATCTCTTTTATCTACTGTCTGCTTTTTGGAGCACTTATTTCTCCTACCGATCCGATCGCGGTAATAAGTATTTTGAAGATTTTAGGTGCACCTAAAAATTTGGAAATGAAAATTGCTGGGGAATCACTCTTTAATGATGGCATAGGAGTTGTACTTTTTCTTGGTATTCTTGAAATGGCCTCAGGTACGCAAGAAATCAGCATCTCACATTTATTAATGCTGTTTGTTACAGAAGCCATTGGTGGAGCCTTATTCGGACTAGTAGCCGGGTATATTACCTATCAAATGTTAAAATCCATAGATAACTATCAAGTTGAAATTCTTATCTCACTAGCCCTGGTGATAGGAGGATATACTTTAGGAGAGCGAATTCATATCTCAGCTCCTATAGCAATGGTAGTAGCTGGTTTACTTATAGGTAACCACGGGCGAAAATTTGCGATGTCCAATAAAACTCGCGAGCACCTGGATACCTTTTGGGAGTTGCTCGATGAGATTCTAAACGCCGTACTTTTCGTTTTAATTGGTCTAGAAGTGCTGGTATTAACCATCAATAAACAATATCTGTTGATTGGGATCATTGCAATTCCGGTAGTCATCCTGGCACGATGGATCTCAGTGGCAATTCCATTAACGTTAATGCGACATCAATTGGACTTCGCACCACACAGTATCAAAATTCTCACCTGGGGTGGTCTTCGGGGTGGAATATCTGTAGCACTGGCTCTTTCTCTACGCGACACAGTTGGAAAAACAAATGAATTTGCCTTCGATGCAATTTTGATGATGACCTATATGGTAGTGATTTTCTCAATTTTATTTCAAGGACTAACTATTGGTCCTTGGGTCAAGAAATTGTATGCAAAAGTTTAAGTGTAATTTGCCAGATTAGCTAATATTATGTAAGTTCGCTATAAAAAATTAACTTACTTTTTTATAGCGAATTGCTTTTAGTTCTTGTGAAAAGGAGCAGCAAATAAGGGATTAGCTTTATCGGCAAGAATTCCACCAGTAATTACCCCATGATAAAAAGGGGATTTCTTATTAATTTCTGATGCATGAAGATTGATTTGATCCCAGCCATGACTTTTTAAATATTCTAAAGAAGTAGCAAATACTACCCTTGGAATATTTGCCCAAACAACAGCGCTTTGACACATGGAACATGGTTCTGCGGTAGTGTATAGGGTAACATTTGACCAATTTACATGGGGATGTTTTTTGATGCAATTATTGATTGCAACCATTTCACCATGAAAAGTCGGATTAACTTTACTAGCATTAAGTCCTCTTGCTAAAATTTTTCCTGTTTTATTATCAACAATAAGCGCAGCAAAAGGAGCTTGGGGATTTTTTTGCGCCAAATCTATCGCAATTTGCATATAGTAATCATCTGATTTTTTGACTTGTGTCGTATTGGAAGCGAAGCACAGTATGTATCCAATCATGAAAAAAATAATAGTAAAATTTTTAATGATTCTCACTTTGTCCTCTTTTATTTATTAGGGAATTTCTGTTGCATAGGCTATTTATATTACAACAGAGAATTTTTCAATCAAGATTACAGAAGCTTAATCCTTAATAAAACCTTAATATTGCATCTTTAAAATCACTCCCATAAAAAATGGTTCATCCATTTGGAATTACCTTGTTGTTTCAAAGTGCTTGGCAACCCTAAACACTTTTCTGGAGAATCGTATGAAGAAAATTGTCATTATCACCCATGCTCCCCAAGGGACCTTAGGTGATCCAAGTTCTGCAGCCAAATTACAGCACTGTCTTATAAATGAGTTCTCTAAGCAAAGTGAGCCAATTGACATCAAGGTGGTTGTCAATGTGAAATCTAAATATGTAGAGCCTGTTAAAAAATTGTTTAAAAGCAATATGCCGTATCAAGTGCTCAATGAATTTAATGAATCTACTTTGATTCCTGAGATTACTGATGCTGATCTCATCATTCTCTACCCTACTCCGCATTTTTTTGATTACTCTACAGCGACGCTCATTGGCAACACCAAGAAACGCGTTCTTGCCCTGGGTGAATACGATATCGATTTAGACTATCAGCACCAATACAGAAGTACTTTTTTTAGTACTGTTGTTGGGTCAATATTCCTTTCTACAGGCGTTGGCGAAAAAAATCTCGGAATTTATCTTAATGAACGAAACCCTTCTTACAAAGATTTATTTGCTCTCATTCATCCAGAAGACTCCTCAAAATTACCTAAAGACTTAAAACAAGGGCAAGGACTGTATTTTGGTTATTTTAATAAAATAGCTAACTCCTGTACGGGCGCAACTCCCGCACGTTTTATTACATTTGCGGCACATAATAATCCCGATCAGAAAGAGATTGATATCATTATTCCCTTGCAGATGAAGGATGCCAGCAATTGCAGTCCAGAAAGTACGATGAACGCATTAAGCGAGAGTAGTTTTGTCGAGAACTTAAAAGGTCTTAAGCAAGTACTCTTAGCTTATTATCCTCCGGCATCCGGTTCTCCACTATACTTGATTTATCATCCGGATGAAGGAACACATTCAGAAATAAGCAAAGAAGAATTTGAAAACCAACAAAATAAATCCGACAAAATTATTCGATTGTTTAATCCATTTCCTTTGCAACAACAGTCCATAGAAGCATTTCTGGAGGTCTCAGAGCCTATTAATCTATTGACTGGCGATCAAAGTATTTCAGAAGCCTTATCTTTTACAAAAACTCCGTTTTATCAGGCCATGTCATGGAAAACAAATTTTTATGAATCCTTGAAAGAAGTGGCACAAAAGAACTCGTTTACGACGCTTTATCGCTGGTTTGAACTCGTTCACGATAAATGTATATCATCGAAAAAACTTGCAGACTTTTACAACAAAAACCAGAAAACACTGAAAAAAGAAACCCAAGATTTTCGCAATTACCTCCTTAAAGAGAAGAACCTATCGCTCAACATTACGGATTACATTCGTTCCATGCTGACCATGCCACCCTATGAACTTTTTAAAACGTTTATTGATAATATGTCTCAAAATTTTAACTATTATGTCAGTGAACAAGGCACATGTAACAAAGCAATCATAGGAAGTATGTCTCTTTTCGATCATCTTAATTTTTATCTGGAAGAAGCAGACACCAATGAAAAAAATAACATGATAAGGTACTTCATAGAACATATAGACCAAATTATCGATGTAAAAACAGAAAGTACGATTCACTTGTTTTCTAAATTAAAATGCATGCACCCAGAAATCAAAATATCCTTATCTTACTCATTCCTTGCCAATATGTTGTGTGCTGAAGGGATAAGCCATACAAGCTCTATTGAATGGAAATGTGACTCCTACATAGAAAGAAATGCGTTAATAGAATTCAAAAAAAATGAAATAGAGTGGCTTAAAAAACCTATGTTAGATATGAATAATATTCCTATCTTCTTGGAATTGATCGAGGAAAGTCAATGTACTGCAAAAGAGAAAGTGAGCTTCCTCCAATTGATCATGAATCATCTTATTTGTTATGTATCTAATTTTTCATCTCATGAAGTCGATTCTTTAATTAAATTTATAAGGCATGAAACAAATCCTGATGTTTTACAACAGATATTTACATTTTTATTCATCACTCCCTGCTCTCAAGATGCAACCCCCTCTATGCTATTTCATAGCAGCAAACCCTGCCCTTACTTTCAAATCCCAGAAAATAAACGCATAGATTTCCTCATGAAAATATTGGTACATCCCCATATCGATAATATTTTATTTAAATTAACTCCCCTAGCGATACAATCTATTTTAGATGAATTACTTTTCTCGAATACTTATGAGAAGCAAAATTTATTTTGGGGCGAAACTGGCAAATGGCTACACCCCCATTTTATTCACCAAATCCTTTCTGTGAGCAGCAAAGAAGAGCAAATGGTAATCACACATTATTTGGAATCAACTTTTAAAATAAGTCCTTATAAAAGAAAGGTTATGATGGATAACATGGAGTATCTCCCCATCTATTTACAAGAGTTCATGAGTTCAACGTGCCTTGTTGATAGCCTTAATTACTCCTATTAATCCAAAAATTGCAGTATTTCGACCAAGTGGACACCATTAACGAAATACTAGCAATATTTTAGTTTCATTAACGTATCTTTTGATGTTAATAATAGATGCAGAAAATAAGAGCTCGCCACACTCCAGGATCGACTGGATTCAATGGGTAACTCTTTGGGGTAACCACTGACATTAATAATTTTTACATTATTTGCTAGCGTTACTGTCGCATCATGTCTGCTACCAAATACATTACCACCATCAGATACAGCTAAATCAACAATGATTGTGCCATTTTTTAGTTTTAGTAAGGTTGACTCTGGAATTAACAAAGGTGCAGCAATCCAGGCTGTCGATGCTGCGGTTATAACAATATCAGCGTCTTTAATTACCTGGTAAATTTTATCTTGTCTCATCGCTAATGATAAATGACGTTCAACAACGACATTATGTACACCTTGTAAACTAAGAAACTGGGATTTGGATACGTCACTCGTTATCATGGTGTGTGGTATGTTGCGTTTAATACATTCTTGAGATGCAGTAGTGCCTGCTTCACCACTACCAATAATTGCAACCTGTTGGACAGGCGCATTAAAGGTTTCAATCGCATGATTCAAGGCTAATCGACCTGCTATTCGACTCATGTCCTTCAAAGAATCCATTGGCGTATTAGCCGGAAAAAGAAATTGATCCAATGAATAATAATCAATTTTAGCCCGTTGATATTCTGCAATATGTTCCGAGTCCTTTTCAAGAATATCCAATAAACCGACCATTTTGGTGTGTGGCTTTATGACCTTGTTTTCTAATTTCTCGCGCGCTCGATCAGGTCGTTTCACGCGCACAATAATATCGATGTCGCTCAATGCTTGGCGATAACTATCAACTTGATCATAGTCAATGTGACGGATTCTTGCCCCTGCCACTACGTAATCCGCATTACTATAACCTGCCCAGACACCCGCAGAATCTTCAACATACACCATAACCCCCAAATTGATTAATTGAGCAACATCACTAGGGATCAATGCCACTCGTTTTTCATTATGGCGAGATTCTTTTACTAAGAAAATCTTAGGTTGCAAATTATTCATCCTCTTTTTAGTTGATATACATAATATTTTTTAATTTCTCATCATACGCTTTTCCTGTATGAATGACAGTTCTTGAATCAGTATTGGAGTGAGGATTAATCCCTTTAATCACGGGAATTATAGCGTCATAATTGGGACGTAATTTATAAACAACAGACAGTCTTCTCTCTGTAGTTGATTTTAAAACTTGGTGAAGCGGTGCCGGGTAATAACTATCAGTCCAAATCTCAATAAACTCACCAAGCATAATAAATAATGTATTGGGAATATAGGGAACAATTTTCCATTCACCACAGACATCTTTTAGCATTAATCCAGGTTTATCTTGAGCAATAATGGTTATTAAGCATAAATCTTTATGGGCACTCATCCCATATTGATCCGTATTATTCGGGTTTGGTGAATGATTTTCAATAGGATAACAATTAAGCCCTAATTGATGATTAGGATGATTGCAATAATCAGTAAAATAATGTTCCCCTAAATTTAAATTCTTAGCAATTGCTGATAAAACATATGCGCCAATATGATCCAAAGAATAGAAACCAGCTTGCACATGTTTTTTAAAGATGGAGCTATGTGCCTGAATAGCCTCTACCCCCAGTACTGAGGTTTTATTCTTTGAGTCATTTAAATAACCTACTTTATATTGTTCACAGGGCTCATATTGGCGATGAGCCAATTCACTAAACTCGCTACCTATTCCTCTATAGCCTAAATAGCGATTATCAGCAGAAGCAATATAGCGTTTTTTTATTGACACATCTAAGTTAAAAAAATGCTCCGCTTCAGAAAAAAGACCTTGTAAATCAAATTGTGCTATTGATGCAAATCCACTAAGAAAAAAAGCCCCATAGGTTTTACATGCCTCATCTATTTTACTATATTCTTCAAGTCCTGACTGTTGATCTTTCGTTTTTGAAATATCAATCACAGGCAGGTTAATGAAACGCTTGTTATGCATGATCGCTCTCGATAACTGATTAAAATAAAAGAAACCTCAATAAAATATCTCTGAACTAAGAGACTTATGGAGGGTAAGTTGTTTCCTAGAAGTAAACAATGGCTTACAATGAATAACATATTTTACTATTTGCATATAATCGATGGGGATGTTAGACGATACAGCACTATTTGTAGCTGTAGTGCAACAAGGTGGATTTAGCCATGCAGCGAGGCATTTAGGCCTATCAGCGGGTTTAGTCAGTCGCCGCATTGCACACTTAGAAGCGAAGCTTGGTGTAACACTTCTTAAACGAACCACAAGACAGTTGCACTTAACATCCGAAGGAAAATTGTTTTGGCAACATTCTTACCGAATCCAACAGGAATTAGACACAGCACTTACCTTAATCCAGTCATCGGCACAAAAACCAAAGGGCCTAATAAGAATCAGTGCGCCCTTTTATTTTGGGAGGCATTATTTAACCCCTCTTTTAAGCCAATTTTTAGAGGATTTTAAAGATATAAAAATGGACTTAGTACTGAATAATCAAAAGTTGGATCTCGTCAAAGAACATCTGGATTTAGTAATTCGTGGTGCAGGTTATATGGATGATGAAACCTTGTTAAAAGATAGTAGCTTACAAATGAGGCTAATAACTAAAGAAAAAATTTGTTTATATGCCAGTGCCAAGTATCTCTTTAAATATGGGGAACCTGAATTGGTAGATGAGTTATTAAATCATAGAATAATCAGTTGCATGAACTCAAACCATTCCAATCAAGAAAAATGGAATTATACGTATAATAACAAACACGGAAGCATTACATTTGAACCTCAATTTAATTGCAACGATATAGACAGCGCTCTTATTGCTTGCATTAACGGATATGGGATAGGTAAATTTACTGATTTTAATGCCAGGATAGCACTACAACAACAGCAACTACAGCCAATTCTTACAAAATATAATTTTGGTTTTTACCATTTGTATGCAATCTATCCTCATCAGCAGGCCTTACCCAAGCGAACTCGACTCTTATTAGACTTTATTATGACCCATCTCCATTCTTCCTAGAGAATACAACCTAAAAATAGTGTCGAATCGTTGAATTAGTCTAAAGATACTTGAAAAAATCATCCGTATCATAGAAGATTTTAGGGGTCGACCTAACACAGCACCTCAGTGCATATTGCTCCCAATTTATGGCAAAAAAGGACAAAGCCCATGCTTAAGAACCTCTTGACCACCGTATCGCTTTCTCTGCTTTTCATGATCTTATCCATGCCCGTTTTAAGTAATACAACAACGATACCCAAAAGTACTGATACCACCGCGACATCCGAAACGGGTATTCCTGCAGATATAGAAGCAGTCATAAGTAAGCCTATGTATAAAAATGCAACATGGGGGTTACGTGTTCTTAATCTTGAAACTGGGAAAGAATTGTTAAATTTAAATTCAGACATTCATTTTTTTATAGGTTCAGTGCGTAAAATATTTAGTGTAGGTGAGTTATTAAATAAAGAAGGTCCCCACTATCATTCCGTCACTACGGTGCATAATGATGGTGTGATTCACCATGGAATTCTTAAGGGTAATCTGGTACTGGTCGCCTCTGGTGATTTGACTATGGGAGGCCGTACCCTTCCCAACGGTAAAATCGCTTTTACTCCATTTGATCATAATGAAGCAGACTCGCTGGGTAATGCACTACTTACAAAAACAAATCCTTTAGCAGGGTATCAAGATTTAGCAAAACAAATCAAAAAATCAGGTATTCATGCAATAGATGGTGACATTATCATTGATGATAGACTCTTTGATGCGTTCTATTTCAGAAATCAATTTTATGTATCTCCTATATTTGTTAATGATAATGTAGTGGACGTCATTATTAATCCCGGTAAAGTCGATGAAAAAGCGAGGGTAAACTGGCGTCCCAAATCGGACGCTTTTAGTGTAGTCAATGAGCTTGTCACTGTACAACCCAATAAAAAGTATACTCTGGAACTAAAACCTATCCTACCTGAGTGTATAGGAAAACCCAATTGTCTTGGCTTAATCAAAGGAGATTTACCAAGCAACTTTTCGCCTCCTTTGACCAATAGCTTTCCCCTGATTCAAACTTATAGAATCACAAAACCAGCTAATTTCGCAAGAACTGTATTCATTGAGGCGCTGCAACAAGCAGGGATTGATGTGTCCAAGATCACAAAAGTCAAAGATAATCCGACACATCTACTCAAACTTAGCCATTTTTATAATGCTAATAATCAGGTTGCCTCTCTTCAATCACTTCCATACCAAGAACATGCAAAATTTATCCTCAAAGTAAGTTACAATATAGGCGCTGATACGAGCCTAATACTTTTGGGCCTCACCAATGGGGAGCGAACTATGACAGGCAGTTTAGCTATGGAGAAAAAACTGCTCCAAGACAAATACAATATTACCTCTTCGGAGTATCATTTCGTTGATGGCAGTGGAGGAGGTAATACGACAGCAACAAATAAAGTCGTTACCCAGTGGTTAGAAATAATGTCACAACAAAAAACGTCTTTCGATGCTTTTTTTAATGCATTACCCATTCTTGCAGTCGATGGTTCATTAGATTTTGTGAAGAATTTCAAAGCGAATCCAACACTCTCGGGAGCTGCGGGCCATGTTTATGCAAAACCAGGATCTTATGTACGGGACACAGAATCTGGAATGATCCTTAAGGGGCAAGCCTTAGCCGGGTATATCCATAGTAAAAATAATCATAAGCTGGTATTTAACTTAGTTGTTAATAATGTTCCGATTAACTCATTGGATGATTTGTTAGAAGTATTTCAAGATCAAGGGGAAATAGCAGCAATTTTGTGGCGTGATCAGTAAACTCTCTCTAACCTGGATTGAAATCGCAATAAGCATAATTAAGGGCAATTTGATCCGAAGACGTCACTTGAGATTGTTTCAAGATACTCTCAGCACGAGACTCACGAATCAATTCAGAAATGAGCTTATCCATATCGATATTTAAATATCCAGCATAGTCTGTAACTATTGGACGCCAAATAGTATTAAGGTAATCCTTTATAGAAAAAAACTCTTCTCCGTTATGAGTAATTCTCGCCTCATTACCTTTTTTTAATACACTATCACGATTAAGAATGAACCATCTATTTTCTGGTAGAAGTAATAACTCCTTTGCTCTTAACTTATGTAAAATACTTATAAAGGTGAGAAGCATTGCCTGCGTAAATACATAGAGCTTTGAAAGTTCTGTGGTATCAGCAATTCTAATCTCAATACGGTAGCCTGCTGATGGATTTGTTGGATCAATTGGTTTCGGAAGAATATCATACCATACATTATATTGACGTAATGTATCTGCTTTATCGGGTAAATGATTACAATAGTGCTTCAATTCACTTAAATTACAAATGTCTAAAGGCAATGGACCAGTACGACTCCCACTTAGAGAATCATTAAGACGAACTCTAAATGATTTATAATTAGTATTTTTATTGGCAAAAATAGGCGATGACTGTGTAATTACAGAGCAAGGCCACATATACACTTGCAGCCAATGACACAATGGAATCAAATGGTCGATGTCATTTACACCAACCCCAAGATTTATTTGATAACTGCAATAAAATAATGGGCCTCCTTGTTCAGCCATGAGAGGTAATGAAGCCAAACAATATGGACTATCAGTTATGACGAGTTCATCACGGCCTCTTCCCGGATGTAACCCTAACAAAAGCAACAAATATCCTTGTTGCGATAAAAAATGATTGGCAGCATTCAAGCTTGTAGAAAGGCTCTGAAACGCCAAATCCAAATTGTGATAAGGTAAGGTAGACAATTCAATTGTAGCCGCATCAAACTCTGTCTGAATCGCAGGATAGCCCTGGGAAAGAAAATAGGATGAAATTTTTTGAAATGCTCTGTTGTTAAAATCTAGACTCGCCTTTCCCGTATTTATATCAATCACATTGGCTTCTAATTCCAATCCAATAGATAGTTCATGAACATCCATATTGATGGCTATTTTATTAAGACAAGTGCTTATAAGAATAAATTAATTTAATTTATTTATCAAATACCTATAATAGAGAAATAGATAAAGAGTATCATTTGCCCACATCTTAACAAACCCTTACTTTATTCATTTTGGCGTGAAATATGCATATAAATTAAGATTATTATTGATAAAAAAATAGGTATCAGCAATATGGAAGCATATACAATAAATACATTCAAAACTCTCTTGCTTGATAGTTTATTGACCGCACCAAAACGAGATGAGTTGAAAGAATACTTTAAAGAAACCTTTGAAATTTATGAAAACCTATTTGCTTGTATTGCAGATGAGCAAGCCTATTACCTGCGTGCTGAGCCTTTAAGACATCCGTTGATATTTTATTATGGCCATACTGCGACTTTTTTTATCAACAAACTGATTCTTGGCCAACACATTAACAAAAGAGTTAATGACCGATTTGAATCAATGTTTGCTGTTGGCGTTGATGAAATGTCCTGGGATGATTTGAACACTGCTCATTATAATTGGCCGACAGTTCAAGAAGTTGCTGATTATCGTAAGCAGGTAAAAATATTAATTGAACAATTGATTGATATAATACCTCTCAGAACACCAATAACCCAGGAGTCTATAGTTTGGCTTATCTTAATGGGTATTGAACACGAACGAATTCATCTTGAAACATCCTCTGTCATTTTAAGAATGATCCCATTAAGCTATTTACATAAATCCCAAAACTGGCCCTCTTGCAAGGAAGTGGGAAATGCCCCAGTAAATCAATTAATCGCTGTAGCTGGTGAGCGTATCTTATTAGGTCGTGGACATGAACACAGCCTCTTTGGATGGGATAACGAATACGGTAACAAAGAAGTTTGGGTCAATGATTTTCATGCCTCACAATTTTTAGTCTCTAACCAAGAGTTTTTACTCTTTATTGAAGCCGGAGGCTATGAAAACTTTGACTGGTGGACTTCTGAAGGAAAACAATGGTTAATGTATACCAAAACAAAAATGCCTCGTTTTTGGCGCTTTGAAAATGGACAATTTTGGCAAAGAAATTTACTTGAAGAAATACCTTTGCCGCTTAACTGGCCTGTTGAGGTCAATTATCATGAAGCTAAAGCTTTTTGCAATTGGAAATCACTTATTGAAAATAAATATATTCGTCTCCCAACAGAGGAGGAATGGACTATTTTACGTAATAAAATTGAGGATAATGTTACTGATTGGCAAGAAGCGCCAGGAAATATCCATCTTGAATACTATGCTTCCTCTTGCCCAATAAATAAATTTAAAAATGGATCGTTCTATGATGTTATAGGCAACGTATGGCAATGGACTGAAACACCAATAGATGCATTTCCAGGTTTTAAAGTACATCCGTTATATGATGATTTTTCCACTCCAACTTTTGATGGACAACACAATCTAATTAAGGGAGGGTCTTGGATTTCAACAGGCAATTTGGCCACAAAAAAATCACGTTATGCGTTTAGACGTCACTTCTTTCAACATGCAGGTTTTCGTTACGTGCAAAGTGAAACACCTTTGCTGCCAGCAGAAAAAATGAATGGCTATGAAACTGATCCGTTAATTGCTCAGTCTTTAGAGTTCCATTATGGAAATGAATATTTCGGAGTAGCTAATTTCCCAGTAGCATGTATTAATCGGTGTAAGGAATTTTTTATTAAAGAGTCGCATTTAAAAGCATTGGATCTTGGTTGTTCAGTAGGTCGTTTTAGCTTTGAATTAGCCAAGCACTTTGAACATGTTGATGCAATTGATTTTTCAACTCGCTTTATCCAACAAGGAGTGCGTTTTAAGGAGGCTGGAATTATTCGCTATGCAATAACTTCTGAAGGTGATTTGGTGGACTATAAAGAATTGACCTTGTCTGATCTAGGTTATGACGATTTAATTGATAAAGTTCATTTTATTCAAGGAGATGCATGTAATCTAAAGCCAATTTTTAAAGGTTATCATTTCATATTTTGCGGTAATTTAATAGACAAACTTTACGATCCAGCCTTTTTCTTAAAATCCATCCGTGAACGCCTTAGACCTAAGGGACTTCTGGCTTTAACCTCTTCCTATACTTGGCTCGAAGAATACACTGATAAATCCAACTGGCTAGGAGGAATTAGAGTTAATGGAGAATTTCAAAAGACCATAGAGGGCTTAAAATCTTTATTAAAACCTCGATTTAATTTGCTTGTCACAGATGATATTCCGTTCGTAATCCGTGAAACTGAGCGTAAGTTTCAGCACTCCATAGCACAATTAACTATATGGCAATTAAAAAAATAAAAATCACGATCCATTTTGTCTCGATTTACATGATTTAGAATCACGAAGAGATATTTTTTGCAAAATTTCCTCGATAGGTAATCCCATTACATTGTAATAGGAACCTTTTATTTCTTTAACAAAAGTATCACGTACTTGTTGAATACCATATCCTCCAGCTTTATCAAAAGGGTCTTTTGAGTCAATATAATTTTTTATCTGTTGTTCTGTTAAGGTATGAAAAGTAATATTAGTTGTCACATAATTAATACACCATTGTTGTTCGGGTAGAAAAATTAGAGCGTAACCTGTATAAACGTCATGAGAATCACCACTTAACATATGCAACATTCTTGATGCATCCTCATAGTCGCGAGGTTTTTCTAAAATATGTTTCTGATAAACCACTGTAGTGTCTGCAGCCAAAATGAGATCCGTATTTTCTAGTGCAACTTGAGACAAAATCGTTTGTGCTTTTTCTCGAGCAAGACGAGTTACATATTCTTTAGCCTCTTCATTTTCTTGCCGAATTTCTTCAATATCAGCAGGCATAACCACTGCTGTCAATCCATGTTTTTGCAATATTTGTAAGCGTCTTGGAGAGGCACTAGCTAGAACAATTTTTAATTGATGATTTGATTTCATGATTCCATTGATGGTTTGATGTTTAAAACATCTATTATTTAAAGTGGTTTTTGCTCTATAATCAACCAAAATATACTTCATTTAAGTATTTTTTGCTGTTTTTATTTCGATGCCTGAATAGATCAAGACCATGAAAATTTATCTTAAAAAATCAAACTGTAGTGCACTTTTAATTTCTTTACAGACTTTCCTGAAAAAAATGAGAGCCCCCCTTAGTTCATTAGATAAGGATGATTGGGAACAGAATATTATTATCACTTTTGATAAAGATATTCCTATCTCCTGCCAACGAGAAACTATAGAGTGTCTTAACCAACTATGTCTTGAGCTAGAACAAAAAAAAATGAACATCAGTCTGAGCTTTAATAAGATAAAAAATATTGATCCAGAGATTAAAAAATATATTTTGATTGACAACAAAGCCCTGTGTAGACACTTAATTTCTGGTTTTGAAGAGTTGATTGTTTCATCGAATGAGTTGACTGAGTATGTTTTAAAAGATATTGAATTATCGAATATATTAAATAGTATTGAAAAATCATTATTTAGCCTCTCTAGCGTTGAATTTATCCCCTTGATACAAACATTTCCAAGCTCCTGTTTTGCTTGTAGTATTTTAATGGTTCTCAAAGAACTTAAACTGATTAACGAACCCACGCGTACTCAAGAGCTCCAAATTTATAAGCAAATTTGGCTAGAACCTGGTAAACAAGCAGATATTGAAAAAGTAATTCTCTATTTAAGCCAATATAAAATAAAAATGATCGGGCTGGATTTTGTAGAAAAAACGGATGATTTATTAGATTTAAGCAATAGGATTAAAAACAGTCGTCCTGAATTATCGCAACATATTATAAATCAATATACCTTATTTCATCAGAATACAAACAAAATAAATCAATATAGTGTACTAAAAATAGAAGATCCTTATTCAATAAATAATGAGTTTTTTAAAGGAGGATTCACCTTTCTTATCTCTCGCTCTTCGAATAGCCAAGGACTTCATGTTTTATTTGCAAGAGTATGGCAAGATCAGTTTCAAGTCATTGATCCTGAAAATGGTGAAATCAAAATGTATCCTTCATTCGAGGAATATTATGACAGTTTTGAAAATTTCAATAAGGCGTTTACAGGAGTAGCATTACATGTTGCTCCTAATTTTTAACAATTCGAGTATAAGAATGAAAATTAAATCCACCTGATTTCTCAAAAGCATAAATGGAACAGAGTATGTGATTTTGTAATAATGGGTTAAGGCATGTAGGCGGGGAACATGAATTGTCAACACGCCCTATTAAAACATATGAATCTCATTAAATAGCGCCCATAGTTTTCCCTTTTACTGCTTAAAATAATCAAATACAGTAATTTTTTGTCCTGTATAAAGATTTTTTGAACAAAACTTAACTTTATTAAGCTTCTCTTAATATTACCTTGATATAATTTTGCCCCTTTTGATGGTTTATTAATAAACAAGGGGAAATAATGAAACATTATTCCAACTCGCCTAAAGATTCGTTTTTTAACACCACTGAGACATCCAAAAAACTGCCATTACTAAGCTTAGAGGCGTATAACATATTAAGCACTACCACTGCTTTTAGTGATATTTCGTCCATAGTTTCTCACTTTAATCAATTGGTAAATAAGGATTCCAGTGTTTTGAAATCTCACCACTATGGTGACGGTCCTCTTAATAATCAAGTGTTTATCAAAGATTTAAATGATATTTTAGCTCGATTAACTGCTGCAGTAAATAATAAGAAACCTTATCAATGTTTGTTTGGAGATGTGGCGATATTAAAAGAGTATTTACAGGTTATTTTGGGGTATTATCAAGAGCAACTGAAGCAAAAGTTACCTGATGCCAAGGCTTATGAACCATCTCCAACTTTTTGGACACTTATGTCATCAATTGCTCGCCATGAAAAGCCATTAATTGATGAGAAAGAGTCACAAGAATTAGCACAATATGTAACCAATCATACTGCGCGAGATGTCATGAAAGAGGACATGCAAAGGATAACTAATATTGTCATGAATCCTTTCATGGAATCCCACCCTAGTACATTTTCTTACTGTTAAGTCTTTCACCTTATGTTCGTAAAAACTTCCTATGGTTAAAAGCGGCTTTTAAGCCGCTTTTTTAGTAACCGTTAAATTTAGATCTTTCATTTTTTATCCATGGAGTTCGTATCATCCCTCCTCTGTGCCTCGTCTTTTAATTACAAGAACAATATCCAGCCTGCTGGTAATGATCCAAAAACCATCTTTTATCGTAATTCATCCTTTAAATATTAAGTACAATGTAATATATTGACAAATCAAGGTGTACATTTAACTAACTCTTTGAGAGCTTAAACATTGCCATGTTCCGTTAAGATAATACTACCTGATTTACAACCTCAGCCTAATCTTGCTGATCAAATATTTATTTCTTCTCTAGACAGCAATAATTTTGATGAACAAGAATTTTTCTCTCAAATTACGCTCACATCATTATCTTTTATTGTCAAAATCGCCAAATTTTCTGTTTATTTTGTCACTCTTTGTGAGAAAAATGAGTACTGTGCACTTTGGAAACAACTTTACTCCGCGTTGGGATTAATTATTACTAAAAATAAACCTTGTGCTCACTCTTTTTTTGCTCATGATGAAGAAATAGTCAATCATTTCACGCTATTGCGGGGTGCCTATTATTTTCATCTTTCTCAACAAGCATTAGATGCAAAAGAAAAAGCGTTTTCTAGCCTAGAACTTTACTGGTTAAATCAAGCAATGAAATTTGCGTCAATTCATGCAAACCAGCGCTATATTCAATTTCTATATCAAAAATTAGAAAGGGTTTCTCAAGAGGAAGCTGAGAAAATTTTAATTGAGGCAATTAATTGTTGTAAGACAAGTTTAACTCAATATGGCAGTTATGCTTACATGATGCTTGCTGAAGCTTTTTTTCGTTATGCAGTATGGGCACAACAAACTGGCAATTTAAGTCGTACAAAATCAGCCATTAGCGCGGCAGTTAAGGCCTGTATCAAAGCTGAAAATTATTTAAGCCAAAGCATATTCTCTATTCACAATGCCAGTTTAGGAGAAGGCATAAAAATGAGCAATTCTCTGGGTTTAGAAAGCCCACAAGAAGCCCTTTTATTTTTAAATAATTGGGTAATAAACAACCTACAAGAACAAGAATTAGTAGCAGTACCCTAGCCTCTCATGGCCGTTTCTCCAGCACTTTCTTTTGGCAAAAATAGATCCTACTCTCATTTTATGATTATTGTTTTCACGGAAGTATGGGTTGAAAAGAATAAATATAATCGTTACCATGTCAAATAATTTCTATACAAATAGTTTGTATAGAAATTACATAGAGTGTTATTTATTAGTAACTAACTAGTCAATAGAACTATTGAAATATCCTCAACACAGTATTGGAAATAATGCCCAATACACCAATTACTAGCACTCTCCGCAATAATTAACAAAGGAGGATTATCAAAATGGATAATCAACGTAACAACCTTTTAAATTTAACTAAGAATGCTGCGCAATTGGCTTGTTCCTCGGATATGGGAGAAATTTATTTTAAAAGTAATGGAGTTTTAACCTTGGGAGTAGAAATTGAACTCCAGCTCATCAATTCTGAAGACTACAATCTATGCTCAAGAGCCACCGAAGTGCTGAATGCGACCGCACACCTTGAAAAAGTTAAACCAGAGTTTTATTTGAGTACTATAGAAGTGAATACAGATAAATGTATTACTGTTCAGGAAGTAGCAGAAGATCTTCATAAAACACTTGCTTCACTACAACATGCAACACAAGAGTTAGGAATTTTATTTGCAACCACAGGCTCTCACCCATTTTCTAAATATTCTGATTGGATTGTTTCCCCAACAACTCGTTATCAAGAACTCATTGATCGTAATCAATGGCTTACACGACGTATGAGTGTCTATGGATTACATATTCATCTAGGTATGTCTAGCGGTGAAGACTGTATTCGTTTTAACAATTTTTTTATGTATTTTTTACCTCATTTATTAGCCCTTTCTTCAAGCTCCCCCTTTTGGCAAGGAATAGATACAGGGCTTGCTTCTTATAGACCAACCACTTATGAAGCACTACCAACAGCAGGACAACCCTATCAAGTCAAAACATGGCAAGATTTTGAAAATCTTTATAAAACATTAAAGTTATGTGGTTCAATTAACTCTCTTAAAGATTTATGGTGGGATTTAAGACCCAGCCCTGGTTTTGGAACACTAGAAATTCGTGTGTGTGATGGCGCAGCGACTCTATCAGAAACACTTGCTTTAGTTGCCTTGGTTCATACTCTTGCTCATTGGTTTGCTGATAATGGAAGTTGGCTTGAAGCAGTAGCTTATCCTCCTTATTGGCTTTCTCGGGAAAACAAATGGAGGGCCATTCGTTATGGCTTAGATGCTGAATTATTAATGAATACGGAAGGTAAAACTAAGTTAATGCGCGAAGATATTAATGAATGGATTGAAAAATTAAGTCCATACATCAAAAAATTAGGCTATCAAAATTATTTCTCTAACCTTAATGTAATCATGGACTCTGGTACGAGTTCTGAACGCCAACGCAATGTATTTTCTCAGAATCGTTGTATTAAAGATATTGTGAAGCACAACATCAGCGAATTCTTACTGCAAAAGCCTCTGTACAAACACGAATCAATTATTCCATGTCCCTAGTGAGATACTCACCACCCAATAAAAACCAAGCCGAGGAAAACATCGATGAAACACATAACCTATACCTCAAAAAAGTTGGGAAATATACTCATTAAAAGTAAATTAAATCAGTATACAATTTACTCAAGTAGATTGGAGGCCCGATCCCTTAACCAAGATGAAGAGTGTTTTTTAATCGATAAATACAGTCAACTTTTAGGAAATCCTGAAAATATAAACCTGTTTGGCGAAGGAAAAATTTGGCACTCTGCTGCTATAAAAGAATTCATACAAAATAAAACCAAATGTTGGAATTCGGGTAATAAATTCTCCGTGTTTTCAATTTACCATTCGAGTACTCAAGAATTTATTGGCTATCTCCATATAAAACACTCTTTAAACGATTTTGCCACTATAGGCATAGGGCATCAAAATGTCGCCGAAATGGCTTATATCATTGATCAAGCATTTTGGGGAAAAGGTTATGGCACTGAAATTGCAATTTTAGGAAAAAAATTTATTAAACACATTATCTCTGAGAGTGCCAATGAAACTTTAGAAAAAAACATTAAAGAAATTGCTGCTACAGTTCACCCGTCAAATGAAGGCTCAAAAAGAATTTTACAAAAGACCCTAAAACACATGGAACAAGAAGAATTTACCAAGTTTGGTGGCCAACCTCGTCTATTATTTTTTAAACCATTAAAAACTGATATTACCTTAGTAGATAAATCTAACACGTTAACTGCAAAATTATAAACAGGGAGGAGCTATGTGTGGTATTGCTGGGGAATTCCAATTCAATAAAAAAAACATCCCTCTTTTTAATCTAGAAAAGGCATTACTTAAGCAGCTTAACCGGGGACCCGATGATGGTCAAATATACTTCACGAAAAATATGGCGCTTGGACACAGAAGACTAAAAATATTTGATCTCTCTAATCGTGGCATGCAACCCATGGTTGATTCAGATTTAGGCTTGGCACTTGTATTTAATGGAGCAATCTATAACTTTGTAGCACTACGCGACGTTCTAAAATCTAAAGGATACTCCTTTGTTTCAAATAGTGATACGGAAGTACTTCTTAAGGCCTATCATGCTTGGGGAAAAGACTGTGTTCATCGTCTTTGTGGTATGTTTGCTTTCGCAATCTGGGAACAAGCTACAGGTAAATTGGTACTTGCACGGGATCGTCTAGGTATTAAACCTCTTTATTACAGCACGGATGTAAATCATGGGTTCAAGTTCGCATCCACCTTACCTGCCTTAATTGAATTTGGTGATATCGATACCTCAATCGATAAAATTGCGCTTCATTATTACCTCATGTTTCATGCTGTTCCAGAACCCTTGACCATTTTATCCGGGGTAAAAAAGCTTCCTCCAGGCTCTCTAATGACTATCCATCCTGATGGCCACATTGAAGAAAAGCATTACTGGGAGTTAACATTTGATAATACAAAAACCGATCATTATCATGATGAAAACTACTGGATAAAAGAAACTTATGAAGCGTTAAAATCAGCAACTCATCGCCAATTAGCCGCAGATGTTCCAGTTGGCATTTTACTTTCAGGAGGATTGGACTCCTCATTGCTCGTGGCCATGGCTGCCAAACTTGGACATAAAAAAATTCAAACATTCTCCATTGGATTTGACAGCTCAAAAGAGG
Source organism: Legionella cincinnatiensis (assembly GCF_900452415.1). Taxonomy (NCBI): domain Bacteria; kingdom Pseudomonadati; phylum Pseudomonadota; class Gammaproteobacteria; order Legionellales; family Legionellaceae; genus Legionella; species Legionella cincinnatiensis. The sequence goes on from NZ_UGNX01000001.1 coordinate 3,684,871, forward strand.
AACAAGGAGATGAGTTTTTGTATTCAAATCTTGTTGCTTCGAAATTTAATACCCAACATCAGCAAATGTTTATTTCAAATAAGCAGTTAGCGTATTCCTTGGGAAATTGTATTTCTGCCATGTCAGAACCCATGTTAAGTCATGACAATATTGGTTTTTATCTTCTTTCTCATGAGGTTGCCAAACATGTAAAAGTAGTCCTTTCAGGCCAAGGCGCAGACGAGATTTTTGCAGGATATCATTGGTTTCAAAACATACACTTAAATCCGACATTACCCTCCCAATCAGCACCAATTATTTTTGACAAAGTAGCTGATCGCTCTTTTAAAGAATATCAGCAACTCGTAACCCTTGACTTTCAAACGACATTTCATGCTTCTGATTTTTTAATTAGACTTTGTGAAAAAAATAACTCTAAAAACCCAATAGATAATCTACTTAAATATGAAAGTACCTTTGCATTAGCAAATGGACCATTAAGTCGAGTTGATAATATGACCATGGCAGCAAGCCTTGAAGCAAGAGTTCCATTTTTGGATGAAAAAATGCTTAAACTCGCAACGTCTATACCCATTCAATTTAAATTACCTCAAGGAGGTAAATACATTTTAAAACAGCTCGGAAAGAAAATGCTCCCGAAACAAATTGTAAATCGCCCTAAAGGGTATTTTCCTGTTCCAGCATTGAAATATTTAGAAGGAAGCACTTTGGAACTCATGCGTGATGTACTTTCTCCTGACAAGATAAAGCAAAGAGGAATTTTTAATGCGCAAGTAGTTCAAAACCTATTTACAAATTCACCCAAAAATTTTACTCCTTCAGGTATTTCTAAGCTGTGGCAAGTTGGTTTGCTTGAATATTGGTTGCAACAACATAAATTATAAACAAAACACATCATTTTCAGGTTGCTGGCTCATAAAGTGGTCAGCTAATAGAGAAAAGGCCACTAGCACAGCTCGTGGCCAATAATAACCACAGGCATCAAACACCACCTCCAGTTCAAATCTTCATTAAGAGCTCTTTATATTGCTCTTCATTAAAACCTACTGCCACTGTTTTGCCATTGTGCATCAAGACAGGTCGTTTTATGAGTGAGGAGTTTGCGATAATAAAGTCTATTTTCTCTGGAAGACTTAAGGCTTCATACTGATCTTTATATTTTCGGTACGTCATTCCTTTTTTATTAATAGGAAGTTCTCCAGAATAATCACTCCATGCTTTTATTTGTGCTTTTGTGGGTGGGAATTTTTTGAAATCGATAAACTCATAATCAATTTTATTGTTCTCTAGGAAGAGACGCGCTTTTTTTACCGTATCACAATTGGGTATTGCAAACATTGAAATCATTTTATCTAAAGAATTAAATTGCTAGCCATCACCACATTTTATAACGTTGTGATCATTTCTTCTAGGAAAATAGTACTGTATTCAATCATTTGTTACCAAAGCTTCGAGACAGCACTTCGTGCTTCCTCAGCTCGAACGGACCAAGGAATGATTACTTTTAGGAAAATAGTACTGTATTCAATCACTTGTTACCAAAGCTTCGAGACAGCACTTCGTGCTTCCTCAGCTCGAACGAGCCAAGGAATGATTTCTTCTAGGAAAATAGTACTGTATTCACTCATTTGTTACCAAAGCTTCGAGACAGCACTTCGTGCTTCCTCAGCTCGAACGAGCCAAGGAATGATTACTTCTAGGAAAATAGTACTGTATTCAATCAATTGTTACCAAAGCTTCGAGACAGCACTTCGTGCTTACTCAGCTCGAACGGACCAAGGAATGATTACTTCTAGGAAAATAGTACTGTATTCACTCATTTGTTACCAAAGCTTCAAGACAGCACTTCGTGCTTACTCAGCTCGAACGGACCAAGGAATAATTACTTTTAGGAAAATAGTACTGTATTCAATCACTTGTTACCAAAGCTTCGAGACAGCACTTCGTGCTTCCTCAGCTCGAACGGACCAAGGAATGATTACTTCTAGGAAAATAGTACTGTATTCACTCATTTGTTACCAAAGCTTCAAGACAGCACTTCGTGCTTACTCAGCTCGAACGGACCAAGGAATAATTACTTTTAGGAAAATAGTACTGTATTCAATCACTTGTTACCAAAGCTTCGAGACAGCACTTCGTGCTTACTCAGCTCGAACGGACCAAGGAATGATTACTTTCTTAATCCGAACTCACATTAAAATAAGAATTTTAATAGCCACCTTTGAGAGCTCCCGTATTACATGGTGCTAATACGGGAGACCCTGTTTGTATTCATTCGACAACTTTAATTACATGCCGTGAGTATTTTATTGCCTCTATTGTAAGTACATAATCCGAAAAAGTTGTTCGCGTCTCCGTTAAGAGGTTGTTTGTCGTATAAAGCGAAATAATAGGAATCAAATGTATCCATCGTCGTACCGCCCGCACCAGTAGCTCTATTTTGCCACCATGCATAATAGCCTTGTTCATTGGGTAAAGAGGCATTAGGATTTTGTCCTGCGTTATACTGACTAGGCCATCCCTCTTCCGTGACTACCACAGTTTGAGTATAGGCAGCTTTAATAGCATTATATCGGTTATAAAATTGTGATTCTGATGGCTCTGGAAAACCTGGTTGTTCTGGTGACCAATAAGGATAAATATTGGCGCCGACAAAATCTAATTTTGGAATGATTCCATAGGGGTCATATGTAGAAGCAGGAGACTGAGCGAGCTTTAAAAGAGCCCCATCTTGCTGGGCTGTAGAAAGCAGTGCCGCGGAACCTAAGCTGTTTCTAATCGTGGTAAGATCGTCAGAAATATGGTGTTGTACCAGGTCATTAGGTGTCGTAAAATTCCAGTTATAAATATCTTCATTTCCTACAACAATCCCAATAATACAATTACTACCGTATTTATTGAAACTGTCAATAGCAGCTTGAACTTGTTGTGCTCTAGCAGTATCACACCAGGTGGAACAGTTATCCTGAGCCGGATCAAACTCATAAACGCCTAACAGTAATTTCACACCCATAGGACAAGCTATATCAGCCATAGTGGCAGTGCTTTGTCCATTTACTGTAGAAACTATGGAATAAAATGTTTTAACGACAGTAAAGCCATTCTTCTTAGCGGTCTGAAAGTCTTTCGTCATTTCATTTTTCATAGTCTGGATATTATTTTGTATTTGGGCATCTGTGTAGACTTTACTGTGTGCAGGATCGTAATTGATACCACGAGTAATAGCCCATGAAGAAAATGCACTTAAAAAGAGCATACAACCAACTACTTTTTTCATATAGAACTCCATTTATAGAACGTTTAATCTTCCGCAACTGCTAAAATACCCCACCCCACTACCTCTTGCGGCTTACTCACTTGTCCTCACTAAATCCTACAAACATGGAGAGATCAAGACTAGGATGAGCAGTTACCATCTTACATCTATTTTTTATTTTGCCTTCGTGAACGAAAAAAATTGCCGTGAACAGAACACAGGAAACCCCGGGCATCACCCGGGGAACGAATGCTCAGTTTATTAATGCAGGCTCCACTAATTAAATGCCACCCACCATAGGTTAACCCAGGGAACCACCCCAAACACTGGAGTAGGAACACAACTGGTAAATTTGCCTTCAGCATTTAAAGTGCATTGATATATATCACCGAATAAAGAAGTTGCAGTACCGAAATCTGCCACATAAGCGTATTGGGTTCCACCAAATGTTTCAAAAGCAACTGTTCTTGGACTCCAATCAAGTACCCCAGCACCCGGTGTTTCTGAACATTGATTAAATGTCCCATCAGAATTTAAGCTGCAGCGAAATACATCACCATTATCATCGGAGACATAAGCATATGGATTCGCGCCAAATGTTGCAAAAGTTACTGACTTAGGCAACCAACTAGGTGAGCCAGAGAGGGGGGTAATAGTACACATATTAAATGTGCCGTTTGTTGCACCACCGGAGTTTAAACTGCATTGATACACCTCACCATTATCACTTGCTACATAAGCATATTGAACTCCGCCTATGGTCGTAAAAGTGGTCGATACAGGTATCCAACCAAGCGTTGAAGAAGTCGGCGTAGGATTACAGGTATTAAAAGTTCCATCACCATTTAAACTACATTGGTATACATTGGCAACATCATCCGATACGTATGCATACTGAATCCCATTAATTGTTGCAAACGTTATTCCTGACGCATAAGTATAAACAGTTCCTGCTGGCATTAACGCATTACAGATATCGAATGAACCCTCTGGGTTTAAAGTACATTGATAGACGATACCAGTTGGCCAAGATGCAACATAAGCGTATTGAATACCATTCACAGTCGCAAAAGCTATGGACTCAGGAACCCAGCTAGGTACCCCCGCAGTATGTGCAGGCCCGCATCCATCCAATGTACCATTGGCGTTTACATGACATTTATATACAATGTGGTTGAAACCTGATGCCACATATGCGTATTTTTGCTTAGTAAGAGCAACAGTCAGAATCTCACAACTAGTACCAGAACCCACACCACTTAAACAGAGTTTGATGCTGACCGGCCCAGGTGCACCTAAAAGAGTAAGATTTGCCGGAACTGTATCACTAACAGAAAAAAGATAATACCCATTATTAGTTGGATTACTATGAGCCACAGTATATCCCGGAGTCAGTATTTTAATTCCCGCTTTAGGGTAAGTCCAATTTGGTGTCACAGTAGTAATGGTTAATGTGTCTACATAAGGTGAAACTTTAAAAAAATTTCCAGGACGAATAATTGAGTTCTTGTTTTCAGCCCAACCTGATTGTCCGTAGAATAAGAAAAAAGCTATACCTATCAACAATATCCTTTTTATCATAGTTTAAATTCCTTTATTTGAAGCAAGCTACATTAGTGATTGATAGTACAATGCAATCAAACAATAGCTCAAGTTTTTTATTAGGATTACAGAGTGTATTGCAGCACAATTATTCATTTAAAAATATCTGGGTTCAGACTCCTAATGTTTTTTCATGATACCTCTTCAAAGAAAATAAGTATAAATTAACATGTTCATTGCAGTTAAGGGGAGACCCATTTTTATAAATTCAAAAAATCCAAATCCTTTCATTCCTCGTTTCTCCATGTTTTGGATAATGATGACGTTACTTGCAGCGCCTAGTATCGATAAATTGCCTGCAATGGTACTTCCTGCTGCTAACGCAAGATACTGAGAGTCAGTTGCATGATGACTTATTAATAAGGGCAAATACAAAGCGACTAAAGGTACATTGGAAATGAATTGACTAAAAATTATACTGATGAATAAAATTACTGGGATTTGGGTCACGGTTAAATGAAATTGATTTAGAGTTGTTTGAAAAAAGCCACTATCCCACACGCTTTGTATGAGTATGAACGTACTAGCAAAAAAAAGTAGTGTTCCCCAATCCAGCTGTTTTAACAAAATCCATCGTTGTTTGCTAAATAAAATGGGTAGTGCTGCGATTAAAGCAATATAACTAAAATTGATGCGCAGCGATGTGTGCATCACATCAGTGATTATTTTAGCCAGCACTAAAAACAACATAAGAATCAAACTTATTTTCACAAGCATCACCATTGGATAATCATTAATCGGCCCCGGAACTGGCTTTTCAATGGGTTTGTTTAACTCAGGCTTATAAATAAGATAAATAAAGAAATAAGTCATCATGAGATTAATTACAGTTGGAATAATCAATGGATTAATAAAATCCAGAAATGGTGATGACAATCCCCCTTTTACAGCAATCAATAAGTTTTGTGGATTTCCTATCGGACTTATAACACTGCCAATAGTAATTGCAAATGCTAAAGCAAAGAGTAAGGGTTTTGTTACATGTTTTTGTGATTTGCATAATTGTAAAATAATAGGGGTACCCACAATAGCAATGGTATCATTCATCAATAAAGCAGCACTGAAACCAAGAACAAAAACAATAATTAATAAAGCGTGGTTTCCTGTTACCACATGAAAAAAAATGCGATCCGTTATACGTTCCAAATAGCCACTTTCTTCTGCTGCTTGGCAAATCAAAAACATTCCAAATAAATAAAATATCACATCAGGTTCAATAGCATTAAGTGCATGCAATGGGGATATTTGTTGAAATAAAACGGATGCTACAGCGCCTATCGCCATAAAAACCCATATGGGGACAACCACTTTAATGAGATGCCGCGAAGCAATAGCAACTAAAACCATTAAAAGAATAAGAACCGCTATTGGCATCCACCCATCCTAAAATTTTTAATTAATTATCGCCAACTTAATTTTGAAAATCATTAAAAACAATTTATTTTTAAAATAATTGTTTCACTTAAATATCTTATGCCTACAAAAATAAGGTATTTTAATTTCAGGGAGGAAACATTAGGTCATCAGAATCATTAAATCGACGAAATTTTCTTAAAAAAGCTAGTTTAATTCTGTCGGAATTTACACCTAGATAGTTTTAACCCTAAATAAGGCTCACTCGGCTAATTGTTTTTATCTAGATGTATTCGATCATGAGAAAAAGTAAAATGAAAAAATATTTTTCAGGACTTTTTTATTTATCCACGCGGCACATCTCCAGTCTGGGTCCTTCTAGCTCGAAATTCATATATTGTTGAATTGCTTCTACACGCAATATTCTCATTCTTCTCGTGATCTCACGGCCTATATATTGCGAAGAAAGCTCTTTAGTGTTAATGGAGTTAGCTGCCTCAAAAGCATGACGTATTTTTTCAATATAGGTCGATTCTTGGGTATAACATTCAAAAACATGTAAGCACTCGTTGAAGCGATCCTTGTTTTGAAAAGCACCCATATTTGTCAATAAATTTAATAGCTCTGGTGCCTCCAGTTCAGGGAGACGTTGGAACTGTTGCAAGTTCTTAGTGGCTAATAATGCCAAGTCACGGTATTGGTTGGGTACATTGAATTGTTTACAAAATTTAATTATTTCTTCTTGAGTCAGATCAAGCATCAAAGCAGCGAAACGTACCTGAGCTGAGTTTTTATGCTCCGCGGCTCGTTGCATGGCCTTAATACCAGAACCTGGTATTTTTATATAAGGAAATAAAATACGATCCGCGTTGCATTTTTTTAACACATCGAAAAAATTTTCTGGATGAGTCCCCATAAGTGCTCGTTCCATTTCCTTCCAAATTCTCTCTTTGCTTAGTTCACTCACTTTGTTTTCAATAACCATTTGTTTCATGAGCTCTAATGTTTCTGAAGCTACTTCAAAATCTAAACAAGCAGCAAAGCGCGCCGTACGTATTAATCGAAGAGGATCTTCAACAAATGCAGGGGATATATGGCGGAGTATACGGTTTTCCAAATCAATCTTTCCATTGTAAGGATCAATTAATTCACCCATTTTTTCTTCTTCAAATGGAAAAGCCATAGCATTAATTGTCAAGTCTCGCCGCTTTAAATCGTCTACTAAAGTAATCGAAGGAGAGGTATCGAATTCAAAACCACCATGTCCATAACCTTTTCGTTTTTCAAGACGAGCAAGTGCGTATTCTTCGTTGGTCTCAGGATGCAAAAATACAGGAAACTCACCCGTACCTTGGTTATTTTGCACTGGCTTATAGCCTAGTTCTAACATTTCATCCCGAGTTGCTCCCACAACCACCCAATCATTATCTTTGGGATGGAAACCAAGTAATTTGTCACGAACTGCGCCGCCTACTAAATATATTTTCATAACTCACATAAAGATCAATATCTTAACTAAGTGGTCATTTTATATCCAAATAAATAATAATTCAAGAGGAACTTATAGATTCTGCAGTAATCCCTAGAATGTAGATTAAAGAGGTAAACTTCAAGTTTCTAATAATTTAGTCTTATTTTCATGAGCATCTACAACAAAGATAATTCGTTTTGATTCATTCTACTGAGTCTCATTTGTGATTTTTGCTAGGTTCTGCTCCATTGGTTCCCATTTTGGATGTGTCGCTTTATGTGCGATGTTCCGCCTTGCAAGATCCTATTATTGGTTTAAGCATGAATGGTCAAAAAACCTATCACTTTGGTAAAGTAAAAATAAACCAAGCACCTACTTCACTATTTTTTACATACAGTTTGCCGCCACATGCTTCGACAAGATTTCGACACATAGTAAGCCCTAAACCAGTACCCTGGGGTTTCGTCGTAAAATATGAATGCAAAACTCTGTCTCTATGTTCTGGAGTAATGCCTGGCCCATTGTCTCGAATATGAATTTCAATATATCCAACTATATCTTTTGTTTGTATCGTTAGCTCAGGAGAGGTGTGCGTTCGCATTGCTTCGATGCTGTTTCTTGCTAAATTTAAAATAACTTGCATCACTTGGATTCTATTGATGCTTAAATTGGGCAGCTCTTCTTCAAGATTTAAATTGATCTTCAATTTTGAATGAGTCAATTCATAATTCAAAAAAATCATCGCATCCTTAATTAATACATTGATATCCGTTTCTTCAGAAAGTTTTTCATCTTGGTGGATGAAACTTTTCATTCGACTCATTATCTCACTGGCCTGCTTCGCTTGAGAAATAATTTTTTCCAAAAAAATTAATAAATCTTTATCCAATTTATTGGTTGGATTATTTTGCTGTATTTGTAACAGGCAAGTTTGAGCGTAAAGAAAAATCGCAGTTAATGGTTGGTTGATTTCATGTGCCAATGCTGATGCCATTCCCTCCATAGTATTCAATCGAATTGCATGAGCAAGTTTCGACTGCTCTTTCATCCTTAATTTTTTTCTTAAATAAAATTTGGTTAAGTCCTTTATCAGCAAAATAATTTCCGTACTTTGAGAATTAGGGTTATAAACAGGATGAAAATTTATTTCAAAATAAAAATTTGCATTATATTGGTCATTAGTATTTTCTATGACAATGGTTGTTTCTTTGCCTAATAGAGCTTGATCACAGGCATTAATTAATTCTTGTTTGTACTTTGAAATATCGGCCATAAGCGTCAAAAAATTCATTCCTGAACAAATTTCTATTGAAAAAGTTCTTGCAAAAATTTTAATAAAAGATGCATTTATTATTTTAAAATAAAATTCTTCATCTAAAGTAGCTATAGCGTCAGGAACATTGTGCAATAAATTTTGGAGGATCTCCAAGGATTGCTTTAATTGAATTTGTTGTGATTCTAACTGTCGTATGTAGGTTATATCTCTGAGAACCACCTGTACTAATTCATCCTTTGCAGGCCAGCACTCCATATATACCCATTTTTGTTCCTCACCTTTTGATAATAGCTCCAGCTCACAAGTTTGCTTTACCTGTTTTTCCAATACCGTTTGGATGCATTTTTTTAGAGTGTTATTGGGGGAAATATTTACTAGTGTCAAAAAATTTCTATTAATCAATTGACTACGATCGTACTTCAATAGAAAAGCACATTGAAAATTAACCGCTTGTATTTGATAGTTTTTATCAAGAGTCAAAAAAGCGGAAGGATTAAAATCGTAAAACTCAGTAAATTGATCGTGTAAACTCTTTATTTCTTCATAAAGAGAGTTAATTTTTTGTTCTTTTTCATGTAACTTTTTTTCCTTCCGTAATAGTTGTTCTTGTAATTGTTTTATGTCGAGTATAGTCTGGAACGATGATTCTCCATTGATTGTTAAATCCATTTCATTATTTCCTTCATAATACTTAGAGTTTAAATAAAGCTTTTTATAAATTGTTTTATTTACTCCTTGGGTGCAGAAAAAGCAACACTAACAAGTCATCTATAAAGATAAAAAAAACACCTCTTCAATAACCATTAAATCTCCAAAAGATATTTCAAAATAAGATATTTTACTTCTATAGTTTATAAGTATATGGCTTTGATTAATACAATCTAGGAAAAATCATGACATTAACATACGAGGTGATCGTTTTAGGTGGCGGAAAAGGCGGTAAAACTCTGGCTGTCGATTTAGCAAAAACGGGGCAGCGAGTTGTTATGGTTGAAAACAATCAAATTGGCGGTACGTGCATTAATGTGGCATGCATACCAACAAAAACGCTCGTACAATCAGCTAAGATAGCCCATTATTGTCGTTCAGCAACAGCGTACGGTTTAGAAGCTACTCTTGCTCCCGTGGATTTTAAAGCAGTTCGTACCCGTAAGGATTCAATAGTCAATTCGATGCGTGAAGCAAACTTAAAACAATTTTTAGATTCAGGCATGGATCTTATGCTGGGTCATGGGCATTTTGTAGGACCTAAGACGATTGAGGTGAATTTATCCTCACCACGAAATGGTCAAAAAGTACTAGAAATTACTGCGGATAAAATTTTTATTAATACCGGTGCCTTACCTTTTATCCCCCCCATTCCGGGGCTCGACAAAGTAAAATATTATACTAATGACAGTTTAATGAATATTGATAGAGTTCCCAAGCATTTGCTTGTAGTTGGTGGCGGCTATATTGGTTTAGAGTTTGCTCAGTTATTTCGTCGTTTGGGCGCAGAGGTCACGGTGATAGAAGCAGACAGCAAGTTTATTAGCCGTGAAGATAGAGATATTGCTGAGCAGGTATTTGATACACTAACTAAAGAAGAAATTCATTTCACTCTTAATACTAAAATCAATAGTATTCAAGAAGCACAAGGCGAAATAATTATCCATGCAAATCAAGATGGAAAATCTAAGCTTATTCGTGGCAGCGATATTCTTATTGCGGTGGGACGGGTTGCAAATACAGCGAGATTAAATTTAGATAAAACAGGAGTGGCGCTTGATGAGCGCGGTTTCATTAAAGTAAATGAATATCTAGAAACGACATCCCAAGGTATTTGGGCTCTGGGAGATGTAAAGGGTGGGGCCCAATTTACGCATTTATCTTTAGATGATTATCGTTTAGTCAAACATAATCTACAAAATCCACAGAACAAACATTCAGTACATGGGCGACTTATTCCCTACACCGTATTCCTTGACCCAGAACTTGCCCGAATTGGAATGACAGAATCACAAGCTCTTGCCGAAGGTTACTCTCTAAAAATAGCAAAAATTCCTGCTGCTGTTGTTCCTAGAGCAAAAACACAAGGAGAAACAACCGGTGTTCTGAAGGCGGTTATTGATGCAAAAACAGATCGTATTTTAGGTGTTTCCATTTTTTGTGCCGAGGCTGGTGAGATCCTGGGTGTCATCCAATTGGCTATGGAATTGGATATGTCTTATCAAAAATTACGTGATGTTATGTTTGCTCATCCTACATTAGTTGAAAGTATTAATCTGTGGTTTGCTGGAGTAACAGAAAAGCCCATGATTAATAAAATGAGTTGAGTTATCTCGTATTTCTGTTATTGAAGCACGATTATGTTTCACTACCTTCGGAATCTTTAAGCCATATTCAAAGGTTATTTTTGTTTTTTTCTTTGTTTTGTTCCCATTTTTTAGCGTTCTATATTCCCATACCTGAAATGATATGTCCTTATTATTAGAATCCTCGCGATCATCATCCTAATTTAACTCATGATATTTTCTTATGAGTCCCAATAAGTCATTGAGTTCGAAAGGTTTCGACAAGAATGATTCATATTGCATCCCCTCTACTTTTTCCAAATTAGTTTTAGCGGAGGCAATAATCGTTGGAATATTTTTTATCTGCTGATTTGCTCGTTTTTTTTCTCTAAACTCAAACCCATCAAGCACAGGCATCATTAAGTCTAAAAAGATAACAAAAGGAAGTGGATTTTTTTCAAGAAAGCTTAATGCTTCTTCTCCATTTCGAACTGTTACCACTAAATATCCTGCATATTCCAAAGCCCAAACTAATGCCTCTCTCACTGAATTATTATCTTCAATTAATAAAATAAATTTCTCATTTTTTTCTAATAACATGGTATTGCTTAAAGGGTTAGGTTAAGACATGTGTAGTTATATTAAATTACCGGGAAATATATTCAAAATGATTCGCCATAATTAGCCGGCTTGCCATGTTCGATAGTATTGTTTAACCAGCAATAGAAGGAACACTTTAATTATTGGAATGAAGGACGTCAAACTCCTCATCCAAATTAAATTTAAAATATTCGTTTTCATCCTGATTCTTTATTAAAGAAACCAAAATTTGCATTTCTCTTTTAATTTTTCATTAATATCAATATATTCCATGGATTTTTCATTGCAAAAAAATAAAATTTTTTATCTTAAATCAATTAAATTACATATATTGACCGCCATTGATGTCTAAATTAGCACCTGTGATAAATCCAGCCTCATCTCCAACTAAAAATGATACTGCATAAGCAACTTCCTCAGGCTTTCCAAGACGTCCAAGCGGGATGCTTTTAGTAATCGAATCAATCAATTCCTTTTTCATAGTATGAAGCATGGGGGTTTCAATATACCCAGGAGAAATAGTATTCACCGTAATTCCTTTATTGGCTACTTCGAGAGCTAAGCTCTTTGTAAATCCGAATAAAGCAGATTTTGTTGCAGCATAATTACATTGGCCAAATTGTCCCTTTCTGCCATTAATTGAAGAAATACAAATAATACGGCCATAATTGTTATCAAGCATATAAGGCAAAGCATTGCGTGTAATATTGAAAGTACTGGTTAAATTAGAATCAATTACTTGTTGCCAGTGTTGTGGATCCATCTTCTTTAAACTGATATCGTTTGTAATGCCTGCATTGTTTATTAAAATATCAATACTCCCAAATCGCTCCATGATTAACGAAGTTATATTTTTACAATCAGCAAAATTAACTAAATTTGCAAATAAAACATCAATACTGTAGCCTGCATTTTTTTGCGTTGTTTGCCATTGCATCACTTCATCATGTTTCCCATTTTTAAAATAACACGCAACTACATGATAATCAGCCGCTAAACGCCTACAAATTGCCGTTCCTATTCCACCTGTACCCCCAGTAACTACTGCTATTTTCCGTTTCATAAAACAAATCTCCTGATCAAATTGGATATTATTTATCTTTATATTTGATTTTTTTTATATTATTAAAACTTCGTTTAAGATGACTATTAACTATTACCTTGTGACTATTAGGGATAACCAGAATAAATTAAATGAACTTAATGAAATAATATTTACATAATCTTAGTCGAGTACATTGACGTGTTCGTGTTACGATCTAGATAGCTTGAATACTTTTAGGATAGAACCGCTAGATGAATGGACTAATACAAACGATCTCACCAGAGCAGCCGCTGTTACAGCTGATCCATGAGTTAAATCAGCCCTTAACTGTAATTAAAGCGTATCTCGGCGGATGTGACCTTAGGCTAAAAAATAATGAGCTAAGTTCTGATCAAATGGTAAACACTTTACAAAAAATTATGGAGCATACGGACGTTCTTGCTAATAAAGTGTATGGAATGCAAAAAATAATTACCCAAGATGACAGTTCTATTTCTCATCTTATTACGGAAATCACTTCATTATTTACTTTTGAATTAAACCTATATGATATTCAATTAAAGTTAGAATTACTGGAAAATAACCTGTCTGATTTTTGTATGAATAAATCTCAATTCAAGCACATTATGTTTTGTTTATTGAAGCTATGCATCGACACTGTGGAAAAAAATGGAATCCCAAAAGCTAAATTAGCAATTCAAGCTAAAATACTTAAAAAATATACACTCAACATGACAATAAAAAGTAATTTTCCAATAGAAAAAGATAACTTAGAAAAAAAGCTTACTTACTGTCGTTCTCTTCTTTTCGAGGATTGTGTCACTATTGATACTCAATTTTTGTCTCATGGAATTAGTATCTCACTCTCAATATTTCACAAGGATAGTCGATATGCCATTTAATAATACAACTGTTTATATTGTGGATGATGATCCGCAAATATGTAAATCATTTCGGTGGTTATTTGAGTCAGTGAATCTTAAAGTAGAAACCTATGAAAATGCCAAAAATTTTCTGGATAATTATAATGAAACCCAAAATGGCTGTTTAATTATCGATGTAAGAATGCCCATAATGAGTGGCATTGAAGTACTAGAGCATCTTAATACGAAAAATAATCAGTTGGCTGTAATCATCATCACAGGCTATGGTGATATTCCCATGGCAGTACGGGCTATGAAAGCTGGTGCTTATGATTTCCTTCTTAAACCAGTGAACCATCAGGACCTATTAGAAGTTACCCAAAAATGCTTGAAAAAAAATCAAATTAACATTCCTCGCTCACAATCTGATTTTAATGAACGCATGAATAGTTTAACCAAACGTGAAAAACAAATTATGGATTTAGTGGTTGAAGGTAAGCTCAATAAACAGATTGCTTATGAGCTTAATATCTCTATATCCACGGTTGAAGCTCATCGTGCTAAAGTCATGAAAAAAATGCATACCAAAACTCTGGCTGATCTTATAAAAATTAATTTGATGCATATGAATCAAATAAACTTTTCGGATCTGGGGAACTTATATTGATTTTACTGGCGTACCCGTTGTCCTTTTTAAATTGTCTTTTTTACGGCTTCAATTTGTTTTTTTATGGCCGTAAATACCTGCTTGTATTTATGATAATTCAAAAAAGCTTAGCGAGCACTATACCCACCATCTACGATCAAATCGCTGCCAGTTACAAATTTTGATTCCTCAGAGGCAAGATAAAGAACAGCATAAGCCACATCCAACGGTTCGCCTAAATGACCTATTGGATGTAGGTTCACCAGTTCTTCTTTTGCTTGTTGGGGGTTTTCTTGGGAAGCAAGAAAACCTTCTACCATTTTGGTATCGAGAAACCCAGGACACACAGCATTAACACGAATATTATACTTAGCTTTAGCACAATGTAAGGCAGCGGATTTGGTCAATAATCTAACGGCCCCTTTGCTCGCATCATATGCTGCAAGTCTTCTATCCCCAATCAAACCTTCAATGGATGCGATGTTAATAATGGAACCTCCACCGGTAGATTTCATGGATTTAATCGCATATTTTGTTCCGAGAAAAACCCCATCTAAATTCACACTCATAACCCAGCGCCAATCTTTTAATGAAATTTCTTCGATGTTCTTCCCTACCCCTACCCCTGCATTATTTACCACAACATCCAGTTTTCCATAATTTTTTTGCACTTGGGCTATAGCTTTTTGCCAATCTTCTTCTTGAGACACATCGTGTTCAATGAAAATTGCCTTACCGCCATGTTCTGTAATATCGTCTATAACCTCATCGGCTCCATCTGCTTTTCTATCGGTTATAGCAACACTTGCTCCTTCCTGCGCAAGTAATTTAGCTATTGCTCGCCCAATACCGCGACGACCGCCAGTAATCATGGCTACCTTTCCTCTTAAGCGATGCATAGATAAGTCCTTTTAGTTTAAGATAGAGCAGCATCATAGGGCTAAAAAGCCCTATTTTAAAAATGTTTTATTGCTATTTTATTATTAGCAATGAAAATTCAAGGAATATTATTTCATAGTATAAAAACCAGTAATCGAGGTAGTAAATTCTGGTGCAGAAAAATTTGGCCAATGATCTTTATCAAAACCAGGAGCATCTTTTAAACGCTGTTTATCTACATTAAGAATGAAACAATCGTCCTTGTTGTTGTATAAAAATAACTGCCAAGGCACTGCAAAATATTTATTACCAAATCCTAAAAAGCCACCGAAATCTAATACTAAATAACTTACTCTCCCTGACTGTTTATCAATAACTACCTCTGCAATTTCACCCAAATTTTCATTTTCCGGATTCATTACCTTAGATCCCGTGATTTCTCCCGATTTTACAATTCCTCTATGTTCCATGTTAATTCCTTTTATTGTTGAAAATTCATTGATTTCAATATTAGTATCTGATGTGCTCTTGAAAACTGCTTAATCATTTTTGGGATTTCCTCTTTCATATAACCTATTGTCTTTGGAACTAATTTAAGGTCCGCCACGTGCCAGCAACACAATAATCAAAATAAGAAGAATTAAACCAACACCACCGCTAGGATAATATCCCCAGCCTGCACTATAAGGCCACGCAGGAAGTAAAGCTAATATCAACACAATTAAAACTATTAATAAAATTAAGTTCATATTAAAGTTCCTTTTTTAATGATGAAGCTTTATTAATATAGCTAATACTGATTGAACTTCTATTAAGGTTTTCCTTTCTACTTCCTCCAAAATTTAGTAAATAAAGTTTTAAAGCGAGAAAATTGATACAAATCGGATCATGAAAATTACTTAATCGTCCCTATGTAATATATAAAAGAAAATAAATAGAAACTGATTAATATTTATTCAATTATAAAGAGATGCGTGTTTTCCTTAAATTGCAAAACCGATCTTACAATCTATTCTTTATTAACCTAATCTATTTGGATAAATAACTATGAATTCACTTAATGGACTTAAAATTGCTATCTTACTCACCGATGGATTTGAACAAGTCGAAATGGAACAACCTTGTGAAGCATTGCAAAATCAAGGCGCTCAAACTTTTCTTATTTCCAATAAATCTACTGTTCAGGGATGGAATCATGCAGATAAAGCGGACTCCTTTAATGTGGATGTACTTTTAGAAAACGCCAACCCCGATGAATTTGATGCATTACTCTTACCTGGAGGTGTGATGAATCCAGACACATTACGCACATTACCTGAAGCTGTTGAATTTACAAAAAAAATGAATGCGCAACAAAAAACGATAGCCGCTATTTGCCATGGACCGTGGCTTTTGATTAATGCGCAAATGGTTAAAGATAGATACTTAACTTCATGGCCTTCTGTAAAAATTGATTTAATAAATGCAGGAGGAAAATGGATTGATCAACCTGTAGTTAAAGATAAGAATTTAATTACCAGCAGAAAACCTGAGGATATTCCAGAATTTAACAAAGCACTTATAGAACAATTGCATGAATATAAAACGAAGGCTTAACTAGGTTTAACGTGCAAAACTCCACGGTCAGAAATAAATTAACAATAGTGAATACTTTACTTTTTGGGATTTTTATGAAAAATAACAACTCTAAAAAACAGGAATCAAAATGTGATTTTAAATGTTTTAAGGGTCTTTTTTAGTCTGGAATAGCAGGAGGCTGGAAAATTGAACTTGCACCATTTTTCTTAATTTAAATACGATTTTAAATGCAATTTAAAAATATTAATGATTAAATCATCAATCATAGCTTAGGGAATGAGTCATTTATTATTTGGAAACAATTGTGCAACCATGGAAAAATTTAATTCAGAACTAAACCGTATATCCAACACGTTGCAAAATCCAGATGATTTGCTGGGTGTGCTTGGTGGCGCTGGTGAAATGGGGGAGTTGACTCGTGTGTTTGAATGGTCAAAAACTCCAGTGGGACCAATGAATACTTGGCCACATAGCTTAATTACCCTAATTAAAACAATACTTACGAGTCGCTATCCCATGTGGCTTGCTTGGGGACAAAATCTCACTCTTTTTTATAATGATGCTTATGCCAAAATGACTCTGGGCCCAAAACATCCGTGGGCATTAGGCCGCTCGTTTCGTGAAGTCTGGTCTGAAATTTGGCCTGAAGTTGGCCCTCGTGCTGAATCAGTGCTGTGCTCTGGTCAGGCAACCTGGGATGAGGGATTACTGCTCTTTTTAGAGCGCAACGGTTTTCCGGAGGAAACCTATCACACCTTTTCATATAGTCCTGTATTTGGCGAGCAGGGCCATATTCATGGTATTTTGTGCGTAGTCACTGAAGATACAGAACGCAATATCAGTGAGCGGCGGTTACGGACTCTTCGTGAGCTTGCCGCTCACACTAATGAAGAGGTCAAATCGGTCGAAGATGCATGCAAAATTACTGCACATATCCTAGAAAACAATCCAAAGGATGTGCCTTTTGCACTTTTATACTTGCTTGATGTCGATGAGGAGCAGGTTTCTCTAGCAGCATCCAGCGGCATTAAACCAGGTGAGCCACTAAGCCCTGTCACGCTTGAGCTTTCGGGCTCTGAAGAACCATGGCCGTTTACCTCTGTCATCAAATCAGGCTGTAGCATTCTTATTTCACATCTATCAGCACAATTCGGCCCATTACCAGGAGGTCCCTGGCCAGAGCCATCACCACAAGCAATGATCTTACCCTTAGCAAAACCAGGCCAGACCCAATTTGCCGGTTTTTTGGTGGTAGGTATAAGCGCTCGTCGACCTTTAGATGATGCTTATCGAGGTTTTTTCGATCTCGTGGCAGGGCAAGTAGCTATCAGTATTACTAATGCTCGAGCATATGAGGAAGAACGCCGACGGGCGGAAGCTCTGGCTGAACTTGATAAAGCTAAAACGGTCTTTTTCTCGAATGTAAGTCACGAATTTCGCACGCCTTTAACGCTTATGCTTGGACCGATTGAAGAGATGCTGAAATCGACTGAACAAGATTGGATAGAAAATCACCACCATCTGAAAGTGGTCTACAGAAATGGTTTACGACTCCAGCGACTGGTTAATACACTCCTTGACTTTTCAAAAATAGAAGCAGGCCGTATCCACGCCTGTTTCGAACCTACTGATATCGCTGTCTATACGGAGAATCTTGCGAGTAATTTTAGATCTGTCTGTGAGAAAGCAGGCTTAAATTTGTGCGTGAATTGTCAACCAATTACTCAGCCAGTGTTTTTGGATCAGCATATGTGGGAGAAGATCGTTCTCAATTTGCTTTCAAATGCGTTCAAATTTACTTTTGAAGGTGAAATCAATATCTCTGTTTGCCAATTAGCACAAGCTGTCGAGCTAAGAGTTAGGGATACAGGTATCGGTATTGCTGCAGAAGAAATGCCTCGTTTGTTCGAACGCTTCCACCGAATCGAAAACTCAATGGGGCGCACTTACGAGGGTAGTGGTATTGGGCTATCACTGATACATGAGTTAGTGAAGTTACATAATGGTTCGATTAGAGCTGAAAGTGAAGTGGGATATGGAACAACTTTCATAATTACAATTCCT
The DNA here is from genome assembly GCF_900452415.1 of Legionella cincinnatiensis. Classification (NCBI taxonomy): domain Bacteria; kingdom Pseudomonadati; phylum Pseudomonadota; class Gammaproteobacteria; order Legionellales; family Legionellaceae; genus Legionella; species Legionella cincinnatiensis. The sequence continues at coordinate 3,703,777 of NZ_UGNX01000001.1, forward strand.
TTAGGCTCCGCTCATCTGCCTCGAGAACAAGTATGGAATGAAGGGGCCACTGCAACAGTAGCGACAGAAGCCAAACAATTCGTAGAGGAAGCCCAACGTTGGCTACCCGACTCACAGAATTTGCATACTTTTGAAGAAGAATGGTTCAATGATAATGTGCTCTCGTCTGCGACTGTTCTTGCTGAGCAAAAAAATACTGCGCGGCTCTTAATTGTTGATGATAATGCAGACATGCGTCAGTATTTAATGCGTCTCTTAATGCCTCAATATAAGGTAGAAACGACGTCCAATGGAGAAACTGCTCTCGCCTTGATACAAAATAATCCGCCCGATCTCATTATCTCGGACGCGATGATGCCGCAGTTGGATGGATTTGGTTTATTAAAAGCCCTGAGAGCGGATGTCCATACTGCCAATATTCCCGTTATTATCTTGTCTGCCCGGGCTGGTGAAGAAAACCGCATCGAAGGAATGCAGTGCGGTGCCGACGAATATTTTGTAAAGCCTTTTAGTGCTCGGGTTTTACTCGCTTCTGTATCGGCTCATCTTCAAATGGCTCGCCTTCGGCAAGAAGCACATGAAGCAATACGTGAAAGCGAAGAGCGTTTCAGAGCGCTGACCAGCACCACCTCCGATGTTGTTTATCGTATGAGTGCTGATTGGAGCGAAAGGAGTTATCTTCAAGGACGTGAATTTGTTACCGATATGCTCGAACCAAGTAAGAAATGGATTGATAAGTACATTCACCAAGATGACCAACCCCATGTAAAACAAGCGATACAAAAGGCCATTCAATCTAGGGATGTCTTCGAGCTGGAACATCGCGTAATTCGTGTAGATGGCTCGCTCGGTTGGACGCATTCTCGAGCAATTCCCATCCTCAATAAGAATGGAGAAATTGTAGAGTGGTTTGGTACTGCAAGCGATGTAAGTCGTCGCAAAGAGGCTGAGCAAGCATTACTTGAGGCCTCTCGACATAAAGATGAGTTCTTAGCCACCTTGGCCCATGAATTACGTAACCCTCTTGTTCCTCTTTTCAATGCATTAGAAATTATGCGGCTTGCAAAGAATAATGCTCACATCGTTGAAAAAGCACAGGACATAATGGAGCGGCAAGTTGTGCAAATGGATCGTCTCATTGAGGACTTATTGGATCTTAGCCGAATCAGTCATGGTAAAATTCAGCTACAAATAGAACGTATAGAATTATCAAAGGTCATTCAGCAAACCCTTGAAAACAGCTATCCCATAATCAAGGCAGCGGAACATAAATTAGAAGTAGATCTACCTTCTTATCCTATTTACATCAAAGCCGATATAACTCGACTTGCACAGGTATTTTCAAATCTTCTTAATAATGCATCCAAATACACAGAAAAGGGAGGAATGATTCGACTATCAGCCCAACTACATCATGAGCATGTAGTTGTTTCAGTGCTTGATAATGGTGTTGGTATACCGACTCACATGTTGTCTCATATTTTTAATAAATTTACACAAGTTGATAAACAATTGAAACGTTCACAAGGAGGATTGGGAATCGGATTATCACTTGTCAAACAGTTGGTTGAGTTACATGGTGGAACTGTCGAAGCCAAAAGTAGGGGCGAGAATCTTGGCAGTGAGTTTATTGTCCGGATACCGATAGTTTCAGCGATTGTTAAAACACAAGATTGCAATAATGAATCAATAAGTCCAACAAATTGCCGTCGTATTCTTATAGTAGACGACAATATCGATATCACAACAAGTTTGACTTTATTGCTAGAGTTTATGGGCCACACTATAAAGACTGCGTATAATGGTTTAGATGCAATAGATACAGCAAGCTCGTTTCAGCCAGATTTAATTTTAATGGATATTGGCATGCCGCAACTTAATGGCTATGATGTGGCTAAGGAAATCCGAAAACAACCATGGGGAAACAGTATTGTTTTAGCCGCACTTACAGGCTGGAGTCAGGAAAAAGATAGGCACCGAGCCAAAGAAGCTGGTTTTGATTTTCACATTACAAAACCAATCAAACTCGACATGCTCGAGAAATTACTTACTGATATTGATTTTGATACAGTATAGAAAACTATGGAGCATGCCATATTATTGGCATTCCGCCCATAAAGCGGTCTCTTAGCCCAAAATTAAAAATCTTAGACAATTCAAGTTTGAATCTAAAAACTACGAATTTAGGCTTCCTTGCTCATATTTAGGCATTATTGGAATATACAGACAGTGACCCAAAAGCTTACTTCATCACTTGTTTCATCTTTTAAACAGAGGTCATGCTTGGGGCTTTTTCTATACTGCTACTCACTTCTTCCATGGCACTGGCTATAGGACCTTTCACAGCTTTATGTACAAATATACCCGCTTTACTTGCAACCCCAACACCTATACCTGCCGTAGCAGCTAAACCAACAGCGACTCCAACGGTCATTGCAATACCGGCAGCAGTCATAGCACCACCGACAGCCGCAGTTGGGAGAGTAAGCGGCGAAGACGCACCAAATGTAAGCACTGTAATCGCAATGGCGGCAGCAACTAATAGTACTCCTGCAATACAAAGCAAAGCGCCCCCTACTATTGGCCCCCATCGTCGATTCGTTCCTAATGCATCTTGTATATTACTATTATGCTGGTTACATGCATCTAGGCTATCAGGATTATTGATTAAGGTAGTTGTATCTTTTAAGTATTTCGTTATTCTTGGCAAATCACTCATACTTATCTCACCATTCTCTTTGAGTTTTTTAACGGTACTTAAAAGATTCTTGACCGCTTGATTGACCTCTGGATTTTTAGGATTGGTGTTGCCTAATTCAATATAGGACTTGAAATACTCGAGTCGATTCTCTAGAAGTTGGCCATATTTGCTTAGAAAAATATCTTCTTTAAGTATTTTATATAATAATTGAACCTGCTCATCGGAGAGTTTATTAAAATTTTCATCTTCTAATGCAAGCTCTATAGCTCTTAAATAAGCTTCAAGTGATTTTAAAGGATTAATTGCTAAAAATAATTGAGCCCTCTCTAAACCATCTGTGATTGAATTACTTTCAGTATATATATTCTTTAAACTGTCTATACTGAGTATTAGCTGTTCTTGATCTAAAGTTATAGGCTTCTGCACCGATTCACTAAGTCCATCGATAGACACGTAGTTCGCTATAAACGTAAACTCAACTGCTTCTTTATCGAACCACGCTAATTTGTCATTTTCACTCAAACTATCTAACATTTGTTGGCTGTAACCAATAACGATTGCTTGAATAAATAATTTTGCAATTAATTGGGGATTATTATGTGTTTTTTCCACCATTTTTTTGTAATTTTCTTTATTTTGGTGATTAATTGCGTCAATTAATTTTTGATTTAAAGCAGTTTTATCTTCATTTAAAATTTCAGGTAGAATCCCTTCTAGCAAGGATTGCATATATGTCCCTATGCTATTCGGCTCTTGAACATATTTTTTGAAATTTTCATAAGTGGGTAAGGGAATTTTAAATTCATCCAGTATACGAGAAAACTCACCAGCTGTTTTGCTTTTACTTCGTTCGATGACGTTATAAGGTTGATTTTGCTTTGCAGTTGGGCTTGTATCTAGCGGAGATTGCAAATGGGCTTCTATGTGAGCAAGAAAAAATTGTTTAAAATTTTCTTTATATTTTTGAAAACCCATGGTACATCTCCTATTTAGTCCAAAAGATATTTTTTATTTCAAAATGATTCAAAATAAATCATTTTTTGCCAATAATAATACAATTACCTTAAGTAAGTATTAAGATGAACTTCTTTAGGAGGTATAAAAAAGTTATGTTTTACCCTTATTCTTTAACTCCTTGTAATAACTTAATGCCCTTGTCCTGGCTTCATGATGGTCAATAACTGGCTTTGGATAGTTTGTATTCAAATAAATATTGTCACAATTAGAAGATTCCCATGGAGCATGGATCGCTTGCCCCTCCAATTGCGAAAGTTCAGGAATCCAATGGCGAATATAACCGCCGTCAGGATCAAATCTTTGGCTTTGTAATACTGGATTGAAAATACGAAAATAAGGTGCTGCATCAGCTCCACTTCCTGCCACCCATTGCCAATTTGCACTATTATTCGCTAAATCTGCATCAACAAGAGTATCTAAAAACCAATCTGCACCCAAGCGCCAATCAATCAACAATCCTTTGGTAAGGAATGACGCGCTAATCATACGTACACGATTGTGCATATAACCTGTTGCCCATAACTCTCTCATGCCTGCATCGATTAATGGGTATCCTGTCAAACCTCTTTGCCAACGAACTAATAATTGCTTCTTGTTATGCCAAGGAAATGCATCGAACTCGCCCCTAAAGTTATGATCGGGAAGATTGGGGAAGTGATAGAGTAGATAAATTGAAAACTCTCTCCATCCCAGCTCGGATAAAAAATGTTCCGCTGAGATTAAATCACAGTTGGGATCAAGTTTTGCTAATTCAATTACTCGGACAATGATTAACGGGCTGATTTCTCCAAAATGTAAGTGCGGTGATAAACGTGATGTTGCATTTTTTATAGGAAAATCTCGATTTTTTTTATAACCATTAAGATGATGCTCGATAAACTCATCGAGTTTTTGTTGCGCCCCCTTCTCTCCTGGAGTCCAATAATCCGCAAATCGCGACGCCCAATTGAGGTTAGGTAATAATTTCCACTCCCAAAGATCATCACTTTGAATCTCGGCACCCGTTGGTAGATGCATCAACTGCATAGGTGATGGAATATTAAGAATTCGCTTACAGTGTTTCCAATAAGGAGTAAATATTCTAAAATAATCGTCGTTTTTATTTCTAATCGTCCAAGGCTCGTGGAGCAAGCCTCCATTTGAACTGTGAGCTTCGACACCATATTCCAACAAAGTTGCTTTAATCCTTTTATCACGTGAAATCGCTGTTGGCTCATAACAGCGATTCCAAAATACTGCGTTTGCAGAAACGGACTTAACTAAATCTAAAATAATTTCTAATGGATCTCCTTTACGAAGAATAAGATTTAATCCAAGTTGCTTTAAGGAATGACTTAAGGAAATAAGACTATGATGAAGCCACCAGGCTTGTGCTCTTCCTAAAACACTATTTTTTTCTTCATAAATATACAGTGGAATCACAAACTGATAATGAGAACAAGCTTTAATAAATGCAGGATTATCATTCAACCTTAAATCTTGTCGAAACCAAACTAATGCAATACTCATATAAATCTCAGGATGAGGTCAATGTTTTAACTTATCAATTCCGATAACAAATACTTCACACGCTGCTAAGTGGGTAACATATTACTGCAAATGCAGGTGTACGTCTTTATTGAATTTGAAGTTGCTGTTCTATGCGCCATAATGTTCTATAATCAAGCAAATAAGACTCACTATTTCTAAGGCTTAACGCTTATGTTTTTAAATATTACCGCAGCACAATTTCCAGATGCGACGCTTAGTGATATTGAATACAGCCAAAATATCTATCAAAGTATTGATTTTAATTTGGGTAAAGATGCAGATATTGCACTCAATAAAACTACTTTAGGAAAATTTGTAACTAAATTTAAAAAAATTCATAGTACTCACGACAAGCCTATTGAAGGAATCATTACATTAGGAACCATGAAACATGTTTCCCCAGATACCATAAAATTGCTTCTTACATCAGAAGAATTTATTAATATGCTTGATCATAAAAGCTTCCTCAAATTAACAGTAACTTCTGACGAAATTGCCGACTTCGTACTCAACACTCCCAAATTAAAAGCAAAACTTGACGCTATTGAACCTTCAATAGATAAGCAAAAATTTAAAAATTCTTGTACTGCAAGAGCAATAATAAGGATACTTCTTGAAAGAGGATATATTGATCAAAGCAATTATACTCCGAGCAAAGAACTAGAAATATATAAAGAAATTTGGCTAGAGCCTGGCAAAGTTGCCTCACCAGAAAAGATTGTATCCTACTTCCACAAACACCATCTCAATGTAGTTGGTATTGAAATTAAGGAGTTATCTAAATCTGTACGCAATAAGTACTCAAGAGATACGATGATCACCTCCCTCTATTCACTGTTCAAGAAAAATGTACCGATAAGAAAAAAAGTAACACTTACAGAATTAAGCGAAGCTGATTTTCCTGAAGGAATAACTATGCTGATTGTGATAAATACAGGAGTGCTGCATACCTTGTTAGGAAAGAAATGTGATGGGCAATTTGTAGTGACCGATCCTCAATTTGGCGATAAACAAACGTATAATGGCTTTATGGATTTTCTTGAGAAAGAGAGAAAAAATATGGGCGTTTTTTTTGAGATTTTACCAAACACCGAAGAAATTTTTAGACCATAAAAGAGAGCATAATCTAATTTGGACTAGTTAATCGCTCTTTAGATAGTGCCATCCAAAATTTACTCCCATGAATGTCTACAGCCTGCGCTTAAGAGCGTCCAAACGTTGTGAATCCATTGATCTGGATTGTCGCACATAAAGCACCATACATAGGCAGTGGAAAACCCTATAAGTGAAAGATAAATATTGTCAGATAGAAGCTTCTTAGTTTATATTAATGGATGATTAACGCATCTTAAATTGTTCTTTAAGATCAACAATATACTTTTTGATTTTAAACAGTAGTATTTGTGAGTAAAAATAAAGGATTATCCACTCATGATTAGCAATGATAGCATTTCCAACAAAATCAATAATAACCTTTTCTTTATTTCAGCTCATCAGAGTTCTATCGCTTTGCAACGCTTTTTCTACTTTATGTTTTGCTTTGAAAGTTAATTATTCGTTATTTTATTAATCCGTTTTGGAATTGCAACTACGTTGCAATCTTAATTATTTTTACATTAATGGAGTTTTTACCTAGCATAAGGATATATTAGAATGAATGGGAATTATATAAAAAACTTTCTACTGATAGGGGCTAGTGGATTATTTATAATTAGCCCAATTTATGCGGGAATTCCCGTATGGACCTTTAATCCGTTAACCAAAACGAACATTTCTCTCCCCAGTAACAATACTGCCATAGTTCAATATGCTATTACCAATCAGTCAAAAAAGAGAGCACTTACTTTACGGATGAAACCAATCGACGGAGTTCAATCTACAGGATGCACTGAGCCATTACCAAGTCGTCAATCCTGTACTTTAACCTTAACAATTGATGGCAGCCTGTTAACGGGAAACATTATTGGCGGACCTGTATTATGTGAAAGAGGAAATCCTAATCAATGTTATCAACCAAGTGCCGATAACCAGCTCATTATAAAGAAAACAGCGAATGCCAAAATAAAAGTAGGAGCGGGAAACTTTCTTAGCAATTTAAATTCAGGGATGTTAGCAGTTAAAGAAGGCTCCAGTGGAAATTGGAATTTTCCTATTGGTAATGGATATACTTTGACGAGTACTAGTTGCTCAGGCACTGGTTCTTCGGCCATTTGTACCGCTGTAGGAAATTATTATGGTATTGGATCAGGGATTGTATTTGTTAGTCAAAATGGAGGGGCTACGTGGTCGCAAGCATCTTCGGGCATAAGTAATGCAGCACTCTATTATGGAACTAGTTGCTCTGGTTCATTAGGAAGCACCGTATGTACCGCAGTGGGACAAGATAGCCAACAAAACTTACTGATTAGTGTTAGCCATGATGGAGGAACCACATGGAATACGGCCAATATTCCTCATGCTCGTGGTAGATTTAACACCACAAGTTGTACAGGATCTGGTAACAGTGCTATTTGCATTGCGGCTGGACAATCATTGATTAACCCCTCTCCGAACTCCATTTTATATGTAAGTAGCGATGGAGGAGTCACTTGGGAGCCAGTGCCAGTAGCAGCAACAGGATTTAATCTTTTGGGTTCAAGTTGTTCAGGGTCCGGTAATAATGCTTTATGTGTAGCAACAGGTCTGCAAATATCAGGATCGGGGCCCGCAGCACTTTATGTAAGCCGTGATGGAGGCCAAACCTGGATGAATAAATCCACACCCGCTAATAGCCAGTTCAACAAAATTAGTTGTGTGGGTGATAAGAGTTTAGGGATTTGTGTTGCTGCAGGACAGAATCTAGCGACCAAAACAGCTTTATTGTATGCAAGTATTGATGGTGGACAAAACTGGACTACCCAGTCTTTTCCAGAAAACAATAGTGTATTTAATAATGTAAGTTGTAGTATAGGCACTTCATATAATACTGCTTTATGTGTTGCTGTAGGACGTGATAATTCAGCTTCATTACCACTTGTATATACAAGTACAATTAATGCAACGGGGCTTAATTGGAACAAAAAAACAACTACCACCACAAACAGTACTTTTAATGCGGTTAGTTGTACGGGAAGTGCTACTACTGCTACCTGCATTGCAGCGGGTCAAAATATCACTCAAGGTAGTTCTTTGCTCTATATAAGTAAGGACGGTGGTGCCTCATGGTCCGTTGAACCTATAGAAAACGCTGCTGGATCCTTTGCTGCTGTTTCTTGTGTAGGGATAGGAGACTCACTAGTGTGTTCTGCTGCTGGAGATATAATACCCTCACCTTTGATTTATCAAAGCACAAACAATGGCTCTTCTTGGAATATTATTGATCTACCCAGCAAAGCTGGGACCTTTAACTCTATAAGCTGTACTGGCTCAGGTATGGATTCAGTTTGTGCTGCAGCAGGAATTGATAATAAGGGAAATGTGCCTTTATTGTATTTGGGAACTCCAACAACCAACCTATCATGGAATTGGAGCCAGGTCCAAACAGGCATAACTGCTCAAGGTTTATTTACTTATGTGAGTTGTACTGGATCGGGGAAAACAAGCATTTGTGCCGCTGTGGGTAATTTCGGAACTACGTCTATTAGCGGCTCAGGAGCTCCAATTATTTATGTAACTCGCAATGGTGGCACTTCCTGGAATCTTATAGGTACTGACAGTTCACTGACAAAAGTCTTTTTAAGTGGCAGTAGCTGCACTGGTGCTGGTGATACGGCTGTTTGTGTTGCCGCAGGTCAAAACTTCTCTATTCCTAGCTGGCCCTCTTTATTAATGGAAAGTCATGATGGAGGCCAAACTTGGACTCAAGTAAATACAGGAATTACGAACCAAGTTCTTAATGCAGCAGGTTGTTCTGGTAATGGATCAAGTGCAGTGTGTATCGCTACAGGACAAGATTATGGATCAGGTAACCCATTAATTTATTTAAGTCAAAATGGAGGAATAAACTGGAATACAGTCGACACTTCTTCAGTATCGGATAATGCTTATTTTAATGGCGCCAATTGTTCTGGAATTGGAGCAAAAACGATATGCACAGCATCAGGCCAGGATGTTAATACTGGATATGCGCTTATGTATTCTACCGAGAATGCTGGTCAAACCTGGACTCAGCAGCAACCATTAACTGTACCTGCACAAGGCAATAGTATACTTTATCAAACAAGTTGTACCGGTGATGCTTCTCAAGCCGTGTGTGCCTCAGCCGGAGTATATACAGGAAATTATCCTTCGTATATTTATTTAGGTCTTGCTAATAGCTCCCCTATACTTTGGAGTTTAATAACCCCAAGTACCTACAATGGATTTCTATCCGTTGCTCATTGTGCTGGTTTAGGTTCCTCTACTACTTGTATGATTGGTGGAGGTGAAGCGAATTTAACTTCTACACCCTTAGTCCGCCCTAGTCTTTATATAACTTCTGATGCTGGAAAATCATGGAGCCCTGTTTCTATTGATTCTTCCGTACTTGGGGGACAATTTAATGGATTAGCAAGTGATAAATCTTAAAAATAAATTGGGATCCATAAGGTGACATTTTTGGAATAAAGGACCTTAGTATCATATAGTAACGCCATAAAAACTGGCGTTACTATAAAACCCAAAATACTCGTATTGTAAATTTTAGAATCTCAGCCCTTTAAAGCGTGGAAGATGGCAAAGGTGATTTTTTAAAAAAAGTGACAATTAAATTTGCATCCTTCATTTTGGTGGTCATAGAATTTGGATCATACCCCGGAGGTAAATGGAATGCTTGACTGTAATTGCTCTGAGAATAACTTACGCTTTTATTGCTATCATATTCACGAGTAATTTTTTGCGTTACATTTGAGCTAACTATTAATTGTCCCTCTTTAACGGACACGTCAATTTTACTATCAGCACCTTGGGGTAATTTTATTTTATAAACAATCTCATTTTTATTCTCTTTAATTTGAATATTACTTGTACTACCAAAGAAATTCTGATTGGGCTGATTTATAAGATTATTCTGCATTTGTGAAAATTGACTTTTAATAAATTGATCCATAGCTTGTTGCATTTTGTCCATTTGTTTCAGAACATCATTCGGCGATTGAAAAAATGGATCGTTAGCAAATGGATCCAAAGATAATGGAGCATTACTATTTGGCACCTGATTATTTTGTTTCGCCTCAAGCGCCATAGCTCCTGCTGATATCATCGTGATAAGAGGAACAGAGATTAAAATAGGAAATAGTTTCTTTTTCATTGAAATCTCCTTACAAGATTGATTATCTAATTGAGTTTTGCGGCGACGAATCATCCTTATTATTTTTACTCTCTTCGTTCAACGTGTCTTTCCAATATTGAACGGCAACTCTTGCACTTTCTAATGAATTTTGTGTGTTTTTTTCTATTTTTGCTCTATTTCCATGAGCATCAGTCATTAGATCAAACATTTTTTGGGCCGTACATTTTTTACCATTATAACTTTTACCTTTGACCATATCTGGAGCTGCAATGATTTGATCGCCTACTTTTGTAGTGGTCCATAAAAACTCTTGAAGCTCTCTAATAGATTCAATGTGTGTTTTTGCCAAATCAATGAATTCTTTCTGCCCATTTTTACCGAGCTGATTAAACAAAGGCATCCATTCTAATTGGACTACCTTGTCTTTACGATCTCTTGTCGTTTCTAAAACATTCAACACATTAATTAATAGACTGTATAAATCATCTTTACCTTTATGGTGAACATTCTTTGCCCTTTCATCGCTTGAATTTGCATGCAAACTGGTAACAAATTCATTACCTAGCACTGCAAAAGCTAATTTTTGGTGATCTAAAGCAGCAGGAACATTTAATTCCTTTAACATAGCCAAGCACTCCTGCTCCCCATATTTTGCATAAAGAGAACCACTACCATAATCAGGGTTATTCCAATAATGGGGAGTGATGTTAGGATGGTAGTGGCGCCCACTTGCTCGCATTAAAGCGACTATTTGCAACGCTTTAATATGTTCAGGAGTTAATTCAGCTAATTGTTTTTGTAAATGTTCAGGAAGTTCAGTCTGGTTCCGATTTAATATATCAATAATATAAGGAAGTAATGCTGCAGAACGATTAGCATTATCAAAACCATGGGTGACCCTATCAGGGCTATTAGGCATAATTCTATCACGGTCTAAAAGTTGCGCCCCATCCGCTTCTACAATTGGAAACCCTCTCAAATATACTTTTTCACCAATATATTCTGCAATTTCTTCAATAGATGATGAAAAATTCATATACCTTAGCTCCTAATTGTTTTAATTTTAGATTAAGGTTTGTTGACACTCAATCTTCATGGTCTACGTATCTCAAAAAGACACAACAAGTGGGGTCCGGATCGCTTATTTTTGTTTTTCAAGCTTGCGTTGCAATTGATCGGACTTTCAATTGCTTCAATTTCTGTAATCTCTTTTGAAAAACGTATTCCGAGATAAAACAAATTCTTTATATAAGTATAACTCGTAAATCATTAATCTTATGAAACTTGTTTATATATTTTACTACTGGCGATGCTTTAGCTGCAATACATAGACTTACTTGATACTTATGATCTGAGGCTAAAAAAGAAGAAAATGCAATGGTTAATAAATAACTCCAATTATTTTAACTGATCTTTGTTCTTGATAAGGGGCTGCATGTAGTTTTAATGCCAAGCTCGTTTTTTCGCTCACATCATACCCATTGATTTGTGATCAACACTTTCTTAAAAACTATGAGTAGGCAAAAAAGCTTGAGCGGTTGAGGAGGGGCTTACATGAGAGTTTGCATCAAAAAACGCATGCGAATTTGTTCCCACTTTTGAGTCAGTTACTTTTTTGTTGGGAGTAATCTCCATGGTTACATTGCTGGATACAGTATTAATCCACTCATTAAGCATTTGTAAATTATCAACCATTATCACATCAATATCGAACCGATTAGAGTCAATTTTAGAGAAAAATTGAGCCTCATTACACTTGCCACTCTTGGTCGAGGCAATAAAATAATCAAAATTTGCATTCGCTGCAGCTAAGTAATCGTTAACATCATCACCAATATATACCGTTTGTCGATAATTTACATGTGATTTCAATCCTCGTCTAAATTCGGGATTAGCAATGAACTCCTCGAATTGCGTTGCTTTAACTACATTTAAGTCCATTAATGCTTTAAATTGCTGAATTAATAATTTAGTGGGATCTGGCTTATGTTTGCCTTTAAGATTAACACCCATGGTGTCATTTAAAGTAATGATATAATCTCCAGATTGTATCGTTTTTTTCACTGCATGCTCGTGAGGTTCCCGATTATCTGGCAACTGACAATGCACACCGCGAATATGATAATTAATAGCCTCAGCTACGGTATCCGAATAATTATCACTACAAATTGCAAGCTTATGCCCTTTTTTATTCATTTCTAGTAAAAAACACACTGCCCCCGAGATAGGGAGCATCTTGTGCCCCATACGCACAATGAGCTCATCAACAGGTCCGCTTTCCAATTTGCGCTTCAGTTTTTCCAGATTGTCTGCAGAAAGAAAGGGGTATTGCTCTTTTAAGGATTGAAGCAGTCCATCTGCCCATGTTTTTTTACCATAACCAATTTCAAGAAGCTCTTCCATTGTGGGAAGTTGAGTTTCACCCAGGTTAGATAAAATTGTTCTTATTCTCCACGCCTCGGAGGGTTGGGAATTGAAAATAGTGCCATCATTATCCAGAATAAGTATTGCTTTGCCAGTTTGTAATAAGCCTACTAAATCTCTATGGGTATTTTTTTGTAACTTATCAACACGTTCCTGCATTATTGTCAGCTCAATGAATAAGGTCTGTATGGTATCAAAGTGCACTATTTTTTCAACTCATCTATGATATAATTTTTCGCAGAATTTTTCTCGATGTAGTAACGTCAATTAGCTTTGAGGTTACACGTTTTAACGAAGTGAGTAATCTAATGACTGAAAAAGTAATCACCCTTAGCCCTGTAATAACTCCTCAAGCGTATTATGATCAAAATGCTGCTGAGTTAGGTATTGTTCCAGATGGAACTGGTTTACAGGTTGTCTTCAAGATCAATGGTGAACATTATGTCTTCGCTGGTCCTCGTGGTGGTTCAGTACTAACAGTTAATGGTGGCACCGTTGAAAATAAAAATGCACCATTCCTAGCACAACTCGCAGAAGAAATGGAAGAAGAAACCTTTGGTGTCTTCAAAGTAACCTACTCTCAAGAAACTGGGTATCAGCTTAGCGTGAATGGCAAACAACACGCACTTACTCTTCAAGATGATAAAAGCTATCTCGCTTATAAACCTGGAAAATATGCTTATGTGACATTCACTGCTGTTTGTAAAACCGTCACGCTAGAGGAGCTGGAAGCCGCACAAATGCAAATGAACCCCACAGCTGCATTCTGGAATCAAATCGGCAACTTTTTATTCCCGCATACACGAAATGCACCCAAAGATGATGCATTTTTAGCTTACTGGGAATCTCAAGCTGCAGCACGAGCTGACTTGATTGCAACATTAAGCCAAGCGGATGAAAATACTCTATTAATTAAGCCAACTGTAGTTTTTGGAGCTAAAACTATTGCCCAAGCACTAGCCCGATTAAATGACATCAAATCCTATGGCGAACTGATGACTATGTTTAAACACACTGTGGGTCGCTATAGCGAGCGTCCGGGATATTATGTATTTACAACTTCTGAGCTGGTAAGAGCTGTAAACAATGAGGATATTAAAGAAGTAAACGACTATAAAGGCAATAAAGTCGCTTCTGGAATCTTTAATGATAGCGCTGTTAAAGCGATTCTACCGTCATTTATTTCCTCTCAAGTATCAATTGGAAACTCCCGCGAGAGCTTATTCGCATCATCAACCACTGTTTCCTCCTCTTTAGAACAACAAGCAGTTCAGAGGCATTATTCTTATTCTTAAAATTATGCACTAAAAGGGGCCTCTTAGGGCCCCCATTTGACCTTTTTGAAGTGTTGTGATGCCTAACTTACCTGTTGAGCATTGCCTGTCCTAACCAAAAAAAACTAACATCATGTGCAATTTTTTCTGCAGTTTTTGCGAAGATCCAAGATTCAACTTCCTGCCAAATATCATTGTCTCTATCTTTTTCGTCCTGTTGTAAAAAAAAGTTGATTAACCCTTTCATTTCCATACTACCTTGAGGAGGTAATTGGATAAATGTTGTTTTAATTTCTTTCTCAAAAGGGATATGCAAATTAAGCAAAGCGGATTCTATATCGTCTGCAGTATAAAATTGCTCATTTTGATTTCCTATATATGCCTTGAAGTGTGATTGAATTTCATAAATTCCACGACGTCCTCTTAATACAATTAAGCCTGACTCCCCACATTCTGCTATTTTACTAACCATATAGGGTAAATCCAAAGACCAATAAAGGCATTGGGAAGCGATAACCCAATCAAAATATTCATCACTTGGATGTTTTAAAAAATAGCTTTCGGCAGTGCCGACAAAGGTATTCGTGTGCACAGGAATGATAAACTTATTTTTTGAATACTCTAATAAAGCATCTAAACTTGGCTCTACACCAGTTATAGTGACTTTTGAGGGCATTCTACTGGCATAAGCATCAATTATTTTTTTTATTAATGCGCCGTCATGGCAACCTAAATCCAAAATATTTAGCTGATGCGAGTATGGAGAAAATCGAGTACGCATTAAGTCAATAAGTAAAGATTTCTCACTAGCATTAGCGAAATAGGTTTTGAAGAACTCACTGCTATCATACATAGACATTTGATTTTCCTTATCCGTTATTCAATATAAATAATGCTGATTGGGATGTTGCAACCAATTGCTATTAGGATAATTAACCCCTAAAGTTTCAATGAACTGAAAAGATAAGGCTTTGCGTGAACAGTTGGAGTAATTTACTGGGCTGCAATGGATAAAATTACCATGAAATAATAACGCATCCCCAGCTTTGACTTCTAAGGGCGTATAATAATAGTTTTCTGTGATAAAATCAGGAATAGAAACATCATTGAGCAATTCAAATTGTCTGGTTTTATTTTGATGATTCACCTGTGAAACCCATTTCAAAGGCCAATGATTACTGCCAATAATTCCATACATGCAGGCATTTTCTATGCATGCATCTTCCAAGGCCAACCATAAAACAATTACTGAAGCAGGCTCAGTGTAAGCAAACGTTGATTCCTGATGCGGCCGTACTTCACTACCGAAACCATGAGAGTACTTAGGAATATAGACACTCAGATGACAAATTGGCCTTCTATATCCTATACCTTTCAAAATCATCATCAGCATAGGGTTCCGATAAACTGTCTGTTGCATCATTGAGTATTTTTCTATGAGATGCATCCCATGTCCAATCCTATTAACTACTCTGACATTATCTATCACTTCATAAAATACATGTCCCTTTTGATTGGATGCTTGAAAGTAAGGCTCAGTAACATATTCTTTAGGTTCTAATTCTTGTTGCAAAGGATTTTTAGAATAAAAACAGACAATTTCATTCTTCCAATTTTGAGCAATATCTACTTCTGCATCGTGTTGTATAAGTTCAATTTCACTGAATAAATGAGTTAGTTCTGTCTGATTAATATAATCTTTAAGAACAATTATACCATTTTGGTTATAACTGCAGATTGCCTGGTTTAAATCAGATTGGAGCTCAGCAAGATTATACTCTTTTAACGCATGGTAAGTGGTGATAATTTTCATCGTTCACCTCTATTCTAAATATTTAGAAACGGAGATATGATTTTTATGTCTAAGTCAGGATGTTTTTCTCGCATAACCGTGTAATTTAAAGGAAAAATTACAATTTCTGTTGATGCGCTCGCTTCCGCGTTAATGAGATGACCGCCAAAAAGATGAAAATTATCGCCACCTAAAGCTGCATGAATATGTACAAACCAGCCCTCGTCAGCTAAGGTTACATTGCCAGTCAAGGATGCAATTTCATAAGTTTCCGGAAACAATTTCTTGGTATGTTGGTTGGTATCACGATGATAAAAGCCCATAGTGACATTGGATAAAGCACCAATACCGCTGATACTTGCAGATTTTAAATGAACATGAGTTGCATAATTTATGATACTTTTAAATAAGTTATCCCCTTCTTTTAGACTTAAAATATACGGAGAATATTCGTATTGATGCATGATAATGGCTCCTATTGTGAAAACAATAAAAGCCATCACCAAAAATCTTTTAAAGACAGGGTTGGCCAGGATGACTTAAAGAGTACCAACCCCTAACGATTTCCTTAATGTAAATTAAATCAACTTGAATTCTATATGTCAAGAAAACAAAACCATGTTGTTTTCTTATCTCCAAACTCATATGCGCTATACTCAATAAAGAAGGTACTGCTATGAATTTGAAAAGACAGGGTGTTTTTTTATCTTTATTGATAACGTTAGCCTATCCAATCTTTGGAAAAGATGCCTCGCAGCCTGTGGTGAGTCATTCCCAGTTGCTAGGAGCAAAAGAGCTTGTGGATAGCGGTTGGCTTCCTGATATTATTGGCTTGCCCAATGAAGAGCAGGTTGAAAACCTAACTAGGCATGTTGCTAATGTGATGGCAGAAGAGCAAGATAAAAAGTGTAATGCAATAGACTACAATCTCAGGATGGTTGTTTTTCAAAACTTTGTAATTTATCAACATATGGCGAATGCGCAACATCATTATTTTAAAGAAAAAATGATACTCAAATATGCTCATGTTCTTGCCATGATTCTAAAAGAAAGCAGCGGTGATCCAACGAACGTCACAGACATGAGTGGCCATTCAATATCTACAAGTAAACCGAATACAAACTTGCAACGTTGGCGAAATTTATTAAAGCTAACCATGCAAAATGGAATTAAATTTAATTACCAAACTAACTTTGGACTCACTCAACTCTCAGCAGATCGCTTGTTTGTTGCTTTTAAATTAGCCTATGGGGGACATAACAAAGATTTTCTAGAAGGGAAATATGGTGAGGTAACCCCTGAAAGAGTAGTTTTAAATTCCAGTATTGCTATTCGCAGATTGATTTGGCTTTACCAGGATTTTGCTCAAGGACGATTAACCCAAGAAGATGGACGCATTCATCAAGAAGATATTTATAAAACTGAGTTTAATGAAAGATACCAAAATGGTTTAAAGATGGCACTTTTGTATTGTGGTACCCGATTTTTGTTTAGTGTTGATAATCAATATATTTGGACCAATGAAACTTCAACCTTTGAAAGTGCTATGGCTTCTATTGCTTATTGCAAACTGGGGAACTCTCAATCAGGATATGGCAAATATGAAATTGATGAACAATGTTTTGCAAAATGGGTGACTTTATGTCCGGCTTTAAACATAAATATAGCACTCCTTACACCGCTTAGTTATTTTCAAACCAGAGGAAACAAACCCGTCTGTATAGATACTTTTAAGCGTCTGCTAAATAAAGAGCCCAAAAATCAGTGAATTTTCAGCACAGGGACAACAATCGATTTTTCATCACGGCTGTCCTATGAAAAGGTATATAATACTAACAGATAATGGAAGTGTACTTTCCTGCTCAAAGCAAGAAAGCACAGTGTATATTAATTTCTATATCTTAATGGATTCACAATTCCTTCTAACGGTGGAGTATTGTTGCGATTGGTTGTGTTGAAAAAATCGCCCCCACTAACAACCCTATTATTATTCGATGTTCGACTATGATTATGAACAAGATTATTAATAAATGCAGTAACATTTAAATTACTAGCAATTTTAATGCGACAAAAATTATTATACGTATAGGCCTGGAGAACGTTAATACCTTTCCCCTTCAATTCCATCATAATAAAATTTGCTTGGTCATCTTTAGGACAAGAGATTTCTGTGCAAGAGACATTGTCGCTAGTACGTCTTTTTTCATGTACTCGAACACCACTTAAATCAATACCCTGTGTTGCAATTACCTCTGTTGGGAGGACCGGTGAAATCACAGCTGGTTTTGGGCTGTTACTTGGAGCTACATTTATATAATAGTTAGGATATGCATCCCGCCCAGTGACATAGCCATATGGAGGATAATTATTCAGAGATACTGCCGCTTGTGAGGAGTAAGCAGTGGGATTTTGATTGTTATTTGGAGCTACATTCACATAGTGACGAGAGTCATCGCGCCCAGTGGCGTATCCAGATGGCATCGAAGGATTCGCAAAAGGCGAAGTAACAGCAGGCTGGGAATTGTTATTTGGCGTCACATTCACATAGTGGCGAGAGTCATCGCGCCCAGTGGCGTATCCAGATGGCATCGAAGGATTCGCAAAAGGCGAAGTAACAGCAGGCTGAGGATTGTTATTTGGCGCCACATTCACATAGTGGCGAGAGTCATCGCGCCCAGTCGCATATCCATAAGATGGCATCGAAGGATTAGCAAAAGGTGAAGTAACAGCAGGCTGAGGATTGTTATTTGGCGCCACATTCACATAGTGGCGAGAGTCATCGCGCCCAGTCGCATATCCATAAGATGGCATCGAAGGATTAGCAAAAGGTGAAGTAACAGCAGGCTGAGGATTGTTATTTGGCGCCACATTCACATAGTGGCGAGAGTCATCGCGCCCAGTCGCATATCCATAAGATGGCATCGAAGGATTCGCAAAAGGCGAAGTAACAGCAGGCTGGGAATTGTTATTTGGAGCCACATTCACATAGTGGCGAGAGTCATCGCGCCCAGTCGCATATCCATAAGATGGCATCGAAGGATTCGCAAAAGGCGAAGTAACAGCAGGCTGGGAATTGTTATTTGGAGTCAGATTAACATAGTGGCGAGAGTCATCGCGTCCAGTCGCGTATCCATACGCAGAATTATTATTCAGAGATAATAGCGGTGGATGGGAAACGACTGGATTTCTGGTCGGCATAGTCATCAAATTCGGATTAACTATCGCAACAGATTGCCTCGAAGGATCAGCACCAGCAGATACTTGAGGTGCTTTGTTGTGCTGAGCAACGTTTCCCAAAGCCTGTCCTGCACAAAGATGTTGCTCTTGAAGAGAAAGGGTACTGTTATTTCCTTGAACCCAAAAAGAGTTCACTTTTGGTAATTCTTTCGCATGCGTGTAGTTTTTCTGAGTGTCATCATAAAAGTTAATCATACAATTATTGGTATCAATTTGACCTTTGTTATTCAGTACTTGGGTTAAAAAATTAATTTGGTTATTTTTACCTGCCAATTGGCTTATCTTTGTTGGGAAGGCAGCTCCTAAATCGGGAAGATAAGAAATTAAGAAAGGTCTTTCTATGCCAGCGACCGTATATACGTTAATGGCCGTGGTTGGCTGAGCTGAATATAATGTTTCCTGAAAAACAAGCTCCTTACCCAAAATACGAGAAATATAGCCGGCAATGTAGGCAGGGTTATTATGATAGGTCGCAATCGCAGTTAACTCATCATCATTATGCTTTAACACAGCCTCAACACCCATTTTTACATTTTGGAGCGCATGATTTTTTCCAAGCTGATAAATGTCAGTCGCTGCTTGATTTTGATGATTTTCTAAGCAATGGTCACTGAAAGTGTGTTGGATACTGACTGTTTGATCAAAATCTAAAATAGTAATTTTCTTAACCGAGCTAGGTACGTTTCGCTCTTGTTTCGCCTTCATAAAATTAATCTCCGAAATCGTATTACAAAATGTTCATTAGCCAATGGGTAAGTAGCAATGATGCATCTTGCCATTTACTTGCCTAACCTGATCAATTTTAATACTATTGCAAAAACTGGGGAATACAGTAATTAGGAAAGTAATAATTTCTAAAATGGAAAAAAGATTCAGCTACATCAAGAGGTTTATCGCAATCCCTATGAGATCGGGAACAATAGTTTAAAATGAATAAATTAAAAGTCTCCACTTAAATGTGCACGCTACAATTTGGGCTCGTTTTTAATTATTAGCGATTCCATCAGCCAATGCTTGTTCATAAAAATAATTCAATAATTGACGTATTTTCTCTTCATAAGCCAGATGTTTTGGATAAATAGCATAAAGAGCTATCTCAGGTGAGGTTTCCTCGGGTAATACGGGCACTAATAGTCCTGTATCTACTTCTGTACGTACCGAAAAATAAGGTACCCAGATAAGTCCCATTCCGTTTATTGCCGCTTGTTTTAATAAGTCGGCGCTATTACTTTTAAAATTGCCCGCCACAGAAATAACGTTCTTTTTGAAAATCCATTTATTGTGTAAACCGTATAATGTATTAATCAAACAATGATGATGTTCTATGTCCTGTAATGTTTCAGGAATGCCATGCTCTTTTAAATAGTTGGGAGAAGCAAAAATTTTACGCTGAACGGAGAACAGTTTAGCACATCCCAGTCTTTGATTATTAATTCTATCGAAGGACATAGCGAGATCGAATTCGGAGGAGTAAACATCTATAGCTTGATAGCCAGTATCGATATTTATTTCTAATTTAGGATGAGTTTTCATAAACTGAATACTTAACGAAGTTAAGTAAGGGATCATGGGGGTAACAGTAAAGTATATTCTAAGAGAACCTTTTAGTTCTAATTTTTCAGTAGTTCCTATGGCTTTGATTTTTCCTAATTGCTCAAAAAGAATTAATGTTTGTTTATAGAGATAATAACCTTTCTCTGTTAAAATTAAATTTGTAGTGGAGCGCACCAATAACTTTATTTTTAGCTCCTCTTCTAACCATGTAATTTGTTTACTTATCTTAGATGGAGATATGTGGAGATTTCTTGCCGCAGCGGAAAAATTTTTATAATCCACAACAGCAAGAAAGCTTTTTAAACAATGTAACATATTCATAATTTAAAGATTGATTGAAAACATAATAATTAACATTTTGTAATCTCACCTCTGATTATCCTATTTACTCTGAGGACCTAAACCCTTTTTTATCAATCTAATGGTTCAATATTGGTAAATCGTACGGAAGGAGGATCTGAAATCAGCTGATTGTTAATATACCCGCCTTTCAAATACAAATCACCTTGAGGTGGCGATGCAAATCCTCCCCAGAGGGTATCTCTGTCCTGGACCAAATCACCACCAACTTTAGTTTTTATATTTAAAGGTCCGCCATGATGAACACCACAAGGTGCCAGCAGACATTCGTGAATCCCCATTTCAAACCAGTGGCCATCCAGATGTCCTCGGGCAGAGCCAGCCCAGACAGGAACACATTCATCCGAAATGGGATGCGTATGTGCAGCAAAACAGTCGCCAGGAGCACAGCGAGTTAAATGGAAACCACATTGACGAACTCCATGGCCTGGCCACAAAATAAATCGCATGGGGCTTCCATTAGCATCAAATTCAGCTCCTCTGAATACATTGAATAAAGCACCATGACGACGAATATCCGGTGACTTTAAATTCCAAGCGCGTATCTCTGAGTGAGTTTCCCTGTAACGAAGGTAGTTAACAGGGGAAATGTTTCCATGGCTTATTGTTTTTTTTGCCGCCTCTGCTGCATCAAAATCGATAGAACCCATTCCCCGAATATAAAAACCTGCCTCTTCATATAAGCTTACTAAAGGAGGAGTAATAGAGTTAACCAAAATAAAATCTTCCTTATTACTGGTAGGATTACGCAAAGCATGGGTAACATTTTCTGGAAAATATGCCATATCACCAGGTTCAATGCTTACCCATTTTCCCCGAAGATATACCTCACCTTTACCTTGAACACATAAGAAGGCTTCCTCGGAAATCGGATAATTATACATTGGGGATTCCATACCAGGAGAAAGTGTTGATACATGTATGCTTTCTGTTTGGAAGCCATTGCCAGGCCATGCAATCAATCTTGTTGGAATATGATGCAGTATTATTTCAATTCCTTCATTTAGATTACCTATCGCACCCGTATGACGAATTTCATCATAACTACGATTTTTAGCTAAATAATCTTCCTTTGTTTTTGTCATGTTATTAGCACTATGAAAATGAAGTTTTATTCAAGTATAGACGAGTTTCTGAGCAAACACTCTATAAGTATTGTCCAGCAGAATACCAAAATGAAGCTTTTTATGAGACTGCTTTGCGGGTAAGTGCGGTGCTCCGAATGAGGCATAAAAACCTATTATTCCTGCCGTGCTTTATTATTTGGGCTTTAAATTATTATCTTCATCCCGGTTAAGATAAGTATCTTGTCGGTCATCCTCATTTATTCGCTCATAATGAGGTTTCCAAAATGAATCAAAGTTAAATGAAACTTGCTTTTCATGTTTGCGTTTTGCTGAAGGATTCGCATTTTCTTTTTCTTCAGATAATTTTACACGCTCCAGTTTATATAACGAAGGATTATAAGGGTTATTTTGTAAATGTTGGTTTAATTCTCTTTGTTTTTCTAACAGAGATTTATTTAACTTGTCTTTCTTTCCAATATATGCTGAGGATCCCTTGGTATGGTTCACAGCAAGACTCATATTAAGTGCATAGGTGGCTACATCTAGATTAACCGTATTTGAATCATAACGCACAATAGGTATATCTTCCTCTTTCACTATTGGAGTATGACCAACATAGCATGGGATAGATTCTTTATGTCTTTTTTTAGTTCTAATTTTCAATTCCAATTTGGGCGCATCTTGACGCGCCCAGGTAGCATAGTATTTTTCTCTATCTGTTAATATCATGTTATTCTTAGCAATTCGCTTATAAAGTTCTACATCCTCAAAGGGCATATCTGCATGCACAATATTAAATGGCTTTTTCCCTTTAACATGAATAACGTAAGGTAAATGTTCCATAAATTTTTTAATGGATTTTATTTCACTGGACTCTTGATATTGAATTGTTCCCGATTGACATTGAATACTCTTATTCTCCAATTCTCTTAGAAATAATTTAATCAGCCACCCCCCACCATTAATAATGGTAGTGCCTAAAGCTTTATATTCACGTTCATAGGCAGACGAATCATCCAAACTTTTCAATAATAGAGTCAGTTTACGTAAAGATTTTTCACCGGATTTTATATAATTTCTTAATGGATGAGTATCATTAGAAATAAAGCTACTCTTTTCTTGAGTTAATCGTTCTAAGGCATTTATCGCTGCCAAACATATATCCTCGTGATTACCGCGAATAGAAAATACTTGTTCTTTATGTCTCAATATTTGTTTAATTACTTCTCGACTGTTATGGCCTCTATCTGTTAAATCGCCAACAATAAACAAGCGATCTGTTTTTGAAAGAGACTCTAAATTTTGTTTGAAACAGTGCGCATTTCCATGGACATCACCAATAATAATATCTGACCCAACCGTATTTTCTTCTTTTAAAGAAATATCTTGGGGTATTTTTTCTTTCATAATGACACACATTAACCATATAAAAAACAAATTGGTTAATATTTATTATATCAGACATTCTCTTCTAGTACAAAAAGAGGGCATAGGAGTCGAATTACCTCATCACTGATGTTATCGAGCTGCATGGAGGCAAGTAGGTTGGATCAAGACCTAACAAATTTACGCTTCATATATTCCTTGATCAAAATCATGTTCCTAAAATTATTGCTTATTCCTAGATAACCTGGTTAATTGTTTACAATTTATCAA
Organism: Legionella cincinnatiensis; assembly: GCF_900452415.1. NCBI lineage: Bacteria > Pseudomonadati > Pseudomonadota > Gammaproteobacteria > Legionellales > Legionellaceae > Legionella > Legionella cincinnatiensis. The sequence continues at coordinate 3,727,637 of NZ_UGNX01000001.1, forward strand.
TACCACACTTTTACAATCCGAGCATATCTATAGAGGACAATCAATGCGATGAATAATGCATCAATGGATTTTGTTGTTTTTTGCCTGCTTTTTGCAAGGTACAATTCATGCAATACCATTAGCTAATAATGAGGCCGCGATGGATTTATCAACATTAAGAGAATTGATTGAATGTGTGCCAGTCATAAACATGCATTTATGTAAATTAGATACCCACAACACTACTGAAAGAAATTACTCCTATCCTAAATGAGCGCGGCGCTGATTACACGCTTTATTCTCTGAGAAATGCTCAGTCTATCCATTTACTCAATATTCATGGTGATTACAATCAGTCTGCGTCTTTAGCTCAATACATGTCCGAGCAAGCACAAAAAACAGATACGCTATTAATGGGTGATACCAATATTGCATTAGCTAAGAAAGACGCACTAAAGATCATTTCTCAAATCAAGGGATTTTGTGCCACTCCCTCAACCAATCATCTAAATACCAAAGACAATCACTTAACGCTAGACTGTGTCATCAATGCAGTTTCAAGTAAATTCATAACTCAAAAAAATCTCATTAATTACGCGGATGGTTTGTATTAAAATTGCCTCTAAATCATATGAGTCAGCATGAAAAGAGATTCGTTTAAAGAGCACCAAAGTCAGAAGCATCACTCAATACTATGATTCCAAGCTTATCAACAAAATCTGAATTCGAGCAGGGGCTGTTCCCTCTTTTTAGGTGCTGGCTTAGTAGTTAAAGGTTTTAATTCGTGATAACTATCAAGTACACCGTCTGCTACTGTAAGTGCATCAGGAAGACAATAGGCGATTTGTTTGCATTGATGAGCAAGTACATGCAGATTTTTCCAACCAGTTATATTTTTTGCATTGATTTTTTTGGAATCAATTAATTGTTTATAACAGAAAAGCTCTAAAAATCTTTTTACTTTATCTTTGTCAGTTGTACGTTCACTTGTATCATGAAAAATTTTACCTATATGTAGCTGCAATTTTTCTTGAGTCAAAGGGAATGCTGTATTATCAATAATAAATTCTGCTGCCGCTTTAAAAAAAGCAGAAAGCTCGAAACCTCCTTGAGGTTGTAGCTTCTGTTTGAAAAAAGTGGAAAGCGGAGGCTTCTTTTTGCGAACAAATAAATCTAAAAACTCACTGTTTTTTAAAGTAGAATCTAACAATAATTTAAGTGTTGCATACTTATTCTTATCGTTTTCACGATCTTTCATAGCAACAGAGGCAGCGATATATAAAGTTGGATCTATATTGATCCAATGAATATCTGTTAATAAAGCAATGCGTTCTTGATCACAAGGAATGCGGTCACATTCTTTTAAAAGTATTTTTCTCAGCGAGTCTTGGTAGACAGCAATGTTTTCGGGATCATTTAGAACAGCATCATCAGTTATTACTTCTACAGATTGGGTAAATACTAATTTAAGTAGGGCGTTACTGTTTTCTTTTTTTTCTCCGTTAAAATAATCATAAATACCGCTAAAAAAATGAGGATTACTTGCAGCTTTTCTTATTAAATGTTTGAAAAATTCTTTATTACTTGGATCATCGGAGGATAGGGAAACAATTTTCTCTGCCTCACTCCACAGTATTTGATAAAATATTTCTGGTTTTTGCATTTCGGTATTGATTAATATTTTTTTGTATTTATCTATTTTTGAATGAATATAATTTTTAATGTGAACTCTTGCCACCCTACTCAAGGCTTTATTTTCGTTAATAACATGCTCATAATTTCCGAGCGCCTTGAATGCTTTTTTTAGAGCTTCGGATTTTCTAGTATTACTAAAATAACCGTTGACTATTCCCTCTACTGATTTATCAAAAATATAATTGATTAATTGTCTAAGGTGAAAAAACTCATTATCAGTATCTATATTGAACGGTTTATTTGTTAAATTTTTGCCTGATTCCAGCATAGGATTTATCAAATGTTGGAGAGCACTTAGGTCCCTCATTTGCGTTGTGCACCATTTATAAACATCTTCAGGTAATCGCTCTTTCAACAGCCCTTTTAAATTTGCCAAAACACAATTACCTATTTTTTGGGATTTTACATGTTTGCCCCAGCTAAAACTGAAACCGAGCTCTTTAAGCGTTTTATCATATTGATCATAAAATTTCTTATAGCCCTCTTCATTCCCGTTTACTACTCCCAATCCAGTAATGGTTTCAATAGCTGTTCTCAACTTATTTAAATCTAAGCCAGCGATATTAATGCGATAAACTAAATTATAAGTTGCTCTTTGACCATTACCACGATTGCAATGGATAATGACTAATTGCTTTCCTTCTTTATATAGTTGGGTATAGATTGCATGACCATTGCAGTCATGCTCAATTGTTAAATCATTACCATAAACAAGCTTTCTAATTCTTTTTAAGGTAATTTGATTTTTATCTTCGATAACGATTGTTTTAATTGACTCAGAAAACCGACTAAAAACATTTTTGTATTCCTTTAACTCAGAAGCAGTATCTGTTTTTCCTTCTATTTTAATGTCTTGGGAGAGGACTGTTGATAATAGTTTTACAAATTCTTCATTAGCTGCTTTAACAACTAAACCCTGTTTTCTAATATGTTCTTTTTGATTAACCACTAAATCAATCAAATAACCATGAAACATAGCAGACCAGAGAGGCAAGAAATTTTTATTTTCTTCATCGTCTACATCGCTTAACCATTTTTTCTTTTTAATGATCGTTTCATTTAATGTTGCTTTCCTTTTTGCTTTGCCTTTTTTTGGTTTTATTTTCTTTAGTTCTTCTTCGGCATCAGTTATCTCCTGCTTGACTCGATCATAGACTTCTGAGGCCGATTTATTGAGATTTTGTTGTGTTAAATCTGTCCGCATGAGGTGCTCGAATTCCTGAGCAAAATCTTCTACGAGGGGATTGGATACAGCACGCTTCTTTTTTTCTTTTTTTGATTGCATAGACAGACCATCCTAATTGGGTGCTTGAGAACAATACATAATTAGTATATATAACACATATAGTTGTATTGTAAACCCAGTTTCACGGAGTTCGATCAGGTTGTATTAATATTTTAATTACTTACATGTACCACTTCACGGATCAACTCCAACCAGGCTTTTGCCGCACTTGAAAGATAGGCATTACGGCGCCATGTCATAGCCATATTCCATTGAAGCATATCGTCGTCAAGTAACAGAGAATGAATCTGTGGATTTGGTCGCTCAGCACTAATCATTCGCGGTAGAAAAGCAACACCAAGCCCTGAGGAAACAAGTTCCAACATAAAATCAATTTGACTGCTTTGTGCAACTACTTTTGGTTGGAAACCAGCACGGCTACAAGCATCCAGAATTAATCGATGTAACGCAAAACCACTACCAAATAAAATGAAAGGAGTATCCTTAAGCTCTTTTAATGAAATAGAATCTCGACTGGCAAAAGGATGGTTACAAGCCAAGAGCGCAACAATGGGTTCACTTCGAACTGGCTGGCAATCAAACTCTTCAGAAATAGGTAATAAGGTGCCTGCAAAGTCTATACTGCCTGCGCGCAAACATTCCGCAAGCTTATCACTTCCATGCTCTATAAGTTCTACTTCGATACCTGGATAACGCTGGCTGTAGCGGGCAAAAAGGGGGGCAAATAGGGTAGAACTACCTACAGGAGAAATACCCAGCCGAAGTTTACCTTGCCTCAAACCACGAATTTCATCAAGTTCTTTAAGAAGATCATCTCGATCCGCAAGAAGTTTAATTCCTCGGCGATAAACAATTTCACCTGCTGCAGTAGGTATATTATGCCGTTTAAAACGCTCAATAAGTGAAACTCCTAGTTCATCCTCAAGCTGTTTGATTGCTTTACTTACCGTGGATTGAGTGGCAAAAAGAATTTCTGCTGCTTTGGAAAAATTACCTTGGCGCACAACCTCTATAAAGATACGAAGCAATTTAAATTCCATAACTATTCCAAATTAGAATGATTATTAGTCAATAAATTCATTTTATTCATAATCTCCAAAAGTGTAAACTTTATTGAAAGATAAAAAATCAAAGTGATCTTGCATATGACAACAACAATTCGGCAAAACTCCTTATTTCAAATACTCTTGGTTTTTATTTTTTGGTTTGCTAGTGAACTGGTTGTAAAACTTTTTAAGCTCCCCGTGTCGGGGGGGATATTGGGTTTGGGTATTGTTTTACTGCTCTTAGTGACAAAACATCTAAAGCTAGACAGTATAAGACGTGGAGCTCAATTACTCCTTGCGGATATGCTGCTTTTTTTTATTCCCGCTGTCCTTGCAGTATTAGAGTATCAAGAGTTTATTGGATTGTTAGGACTGAAAATTTTCTTGGTCATTATGCTCAGCACCATCGCAGTGATGTTGATTACTGCTTTAGTTGTTGATTATTGCTATCATTGGAGAACTAACCATGCCAAGTCATATTCTCTCTGAACCAGCAATACAAGTACTTTTCTGGTCGACTCTAACAATCAGTATCTATTATATTTCCAAAAAGCTCTATAATAAATGGCCATTTTGGTGGCTCATGCCACTTACTTTCGCACCGCTAATCCTCGCAAGTCTTGTTTTTTTACTTCAGGTGAATTATCAAGATTATTTAAGCGGAACACGATGGTTAATGCAACTCATTGGACCTGCTACAGTTGCCTTTGCAATCCCTATTTATGAGCAACATGTACTCATTCGTCAGCATTGGCCAATACTGCTAATTGGTGTAATTGCTGGAAGCGTAACTTCACTGTTATCAAGTTGGTTATTAGCAAGCCTTATAGGCCTTGATGAGCCCATACGATTAAGTTTACTACCGCACTCTATCAGCACCCCATTTGCTCTAGAAGCTTCACGCAGCATTGGCGCCCCTTCTGAACTAACTGCATTATTCGTCATTATTACCGGTATATTGGGCGCGATTATTGGTGATATTCTACTAAAATACTTATCATGTCATTCATCCTTAGCAAGAGGGGCTCTTTTTGGAGCTGGAGCCCATGCAGCAGGAACAGCACAGGCCCACAAAATAGGGAATACTGAAGGTGCGATTGCTAGCTTGGTTATGATTTTGTCAGGTTTATTCAATATCCTGCTTCTCCCTTTTATTAGCCAATTCTTAATTCGATAATAAATACATTTTTAACCGTTTTGTATTGAAAACTAACATCCATCTATATACCGCCCCCTGAAGTTTTTATATCAAATGACAAATTACAATCTATATAAACCAACTAATTAATCATTTCGATTCCACAATACACTTATAGTGAAGACGCTCAAATATGTGATCAACATCACGATGATTCAGTGAGTATGTAAGGAATCATCCCTCTCTTTTGTCACTAAACAAACAACATGTTACTATTTATAACAATAAATGTATTTTTTTATATTCGATTATCTATACTACGCGATCAACAGGGTCCAATTATGTCCGAAGAGATCAAAAAAACAGAACATTGTATAAATATCAAAAATGTAATTCCCCCCTCCATTATTCATTTCATCAAGAAAAAACCTGCCGCCATACTTACACTTATTGAATTTATCTCATAGATAAACTAAGATGAATGCGCACAATTTGATCATAACAAAAACAAAGGTTGTAAAATGAAAAAAATTTTGTCGCTTACTGCCCTATCCATTTTGATCAGCAGCTGTGCTTCTATTTCAGCTGATCCGCAAACCGCTCGTATTATTGCTTCACCTAGTCCTGTGCCCAAAGGATGTAAATACTTAGGACAAGTTGTTGGAAATCAAGGTAATTTCTTTACTGGAAGCTTTACTTCTAACCGTAACCTAGAAGAAGGTGCCATGAATGATCTTAAAAATAAAGCAGCAAAACTAGGCGCAAACTACATTCAGTTAGTCACCAATCGTGCCGGAGTTACTGGATCCATGAGTGGTTCTTTTAATAGTCATGGTGGTTTTATGAGTGGTAGCACTGAACAAACAAATGTCACGAACTTAGGAAATGCATATTTCTGCCCACCAAAATCAATCGGATTAGATTAAATTTTGCTTACTCCTGGTACCGCTATAAGCAAGCAATGATAATTGGCCTAATATTAGAGCCATTGAAAACCTGGATATCTACATTATTGATAACGCAGTACAAAATATTAGGTCGTATTAATTTATAACTTATTGATTATAAAAACAAATTTTTCTTTAAAATGCAAGGAAAGATCTTTATTATTTCCCATTAACTTTTTTCGGCAAGCTTATAAAAATTATATCATGGCACAGACATGATAGCCCACAATTACAAGAAGAATATGACCAACAATACAGATTAGCATGCGTAGCCTGGTTGCTCGCAACCAGGGTTTAACCTGATTTTCGATCCTTTAATGCCAGTGTAAAAAAATACGCACCGCCCCGAGTGTTGTCTCATCTGTAATTGGCTATGAGATTTTTGCTCTTCCTTGGGAACTTGCAACACATAAAATAGCCTCTTTAATACCTATTGCAAAAGCCTGATAATCTTTGCCGCCTCGATAAATCCTGGTTGCAAGCAACCAGCCTACACTTGCTGGGCTGATAGTCTTTAAGCATGCGTAGCCTGGTTGCTCGCAACCAGGATTTCACCTGATTTTCGATCCTTAATGCCAGTGTAAAAAAATACGCACCGCCCCGAGTTTTGTCTCATCTGTAATTGGCTATGAGATTTTTGCTCTTCCTTGGGAGCTTGCAACACATAAAATAGCCTCTTTAATACCTATTGCAAAAGCCTGATAATCTTTGCCGCCTCGATAAATCCTGGTTGCAAGCAACCAGGCTACACTTGCTACACTTGCTACACTTGCTGATTATCATGTGGTCCACAGGATATGATTTACATACCATTTCTACTATTATTAAGAAAAGAGGAATTTCCAGATAACCTCTTATTATTCTGATGGCTTTAACATAGGGATTAAGTATGCCCCATCTTTGGACAATTATAACGGATCTGGCATGGCCTATTAGCTTGGTTATCGCTTGGATTTTTGGAGAAATTGGATTTCGATGGGCGAAACTACCCCATATCAGTGTTTATGCGATGATTGGTTTTATTCTTGCGCCAACGCAAATTGGATTGTTACCAAAAATTGAAACTTCATCCATTTTATTTTTAGCAAATATTGGTTTTGGATTTATTTTATTTGAATCTGGATATCGCATAAATCTACGATGGTTTTTCAATAACTTATGGATTCTTGCAACCAGTTTTGCGGAGGCAACACTCACTTTTGTGTTTATTTATCTTGTAGCAAAATACTATGGGCTAAATCAATCTACAAGTCTTTTGTTAGCAGCATTATCTACAGCTACCTCTCCGGCAACTATCATCCGCATGATTCATGAGCAGCATAGTTCTGGACAAGTAACAGAACGTATTCTGCATTTGTCAGTATTAAATTGTATTTTTGCGGTATTTCTTTTTAAAGTTATTATTGGTTTGGTCATTTTTAGAAACTCTGGAGATTTATGGCAAGCGATTTCTAGTAGCTTAATCGTTCTATTACTCTCAACTGGCTTAGGCATGATATTTGGAGTAGTTCTACCTACTCTTCTTAAAACTTTTAAAAATACTTATAGTGACAATACACTTGCTTTTTCAATTGCACTAATTTTATTAGTAGCCATAACCCATTATTTTAAACTTTCCCCAGTACTAGCAACTTTAACCTTTGGTATTGTATCGCGACATGGTCGGATTGTATTTAACTCTTCTCAACGTGGTTTTGGTACATTAGGTGATTTATTAACGGTTTTATTATTTGTATTTATTGCAGCCAAAATCGATTGGCATCTAGTAAAAAATGGATGGGTTCTTGGATTATCTATTATTCTTGTTCGCCAGTTGGCAAAAATTGGTGGCATTAGCCTATTTGCTTATTTCAGTGGAATCTCTCTGAAAAAGGGGCTGCTTACAGGAGTTGCCATGGCCCCCATTTCTGTATTTGTCATCTTAATATTAGAACAATCTCGGTATATAGGGCTTAATTTAGTTGAGACACTAGCTCCACTTGCAATGGTTGCAATTAGCTTAGAAATCATAGGCCCTATTATGGTTCAATATTCATTTTATTTCGCAAAAGAGATTCCAGCAACAAAGGAGAGATAATAATATGCCTTTGGAGGTATTTAATAATTCCAAGCTCTTAACCATGGGTGTTGAGCTTGAATTGCAATTAGTTAGTCTTAGTGACTATGATTTAACCGATTCCAGTCCTGACTTACTGGAATTACTAAACCGTCAGCCATTCCCAGGCGCTTTTACACCTGAAATTACTGAAAGCATGATAGAAGTTTCAACTCATATTCATAGTGATTATGAGGAACTTTTAAATCAATTATTGGCTATTCGCGATGCATTAATATTGGCTGGAGATAAGTTGAATATTGGGATATGTGGTGGTGGAACACATCCATTTCAATTATGGTCAGAGCGAAAAATATATAACAAATTACGGTTTTTAGAGGTATCTAAACTTTATGGATACCTCTCCAAGCAATTCACTATATTTGGTCTACATATTCATATTGGTTGTACTTCCGGAAAAGAGGCTCTTTTTCTACTTCATAGCTTGAATCGCTATATCCCACATTTCATTGCCCTATCTGCTTCATCTCCTTTTGTACAAGGAAAGGATACTTTATTCAATTCCGCACGACTTAATTCGGTTTTTGCATTTCCTTTAAGTGGTCGAGCCCCCTTTGTATTAGATTGGGAACAATTTAATCAATATTTCGCCAAAATGGAGCTAACTGGTATAGTTCATAGCATGAAGGACTTTTATTGGGATATTCGCCCAAAACCTGAGTTCGGGACAATTGAATTACGTGTTTGTGATACTCCCTTAACAGTCAATACAGCCGCAGCTTTAGCTTCCTATTTGCAATCATTATGCGCGTATCTACTTGAAAGACTAGAACCTCTCCCGGCGGAGGATGATTATCTTGTATACAACTATAATCGATTTCAAGCGTGTCGATTTGGTTTGGAAGGAACCATTATTCACCCTAAAACATATGAGCCAATATTGCTACGGGAAGATATACTTACTACTATACGTTTAATACACTCACATGCTGAACAATTAAACTGTATAGATGCATTGGATCATATAAATAAAATTACCCATCAAGGAAGTGATGCAACATTCTTGCGACAAAAATTTATAGAGCAAACAAGTGCTGAAAGTATTGTGGATGCATCATTAAAACAGTTTAGATTCTCAAAATAAGGCCCTTACAACAAAATCTCCAGTCTCACTAGCTTCGCCGCGCACTCCGTGGCTAATTTGTAAATTTCCTGATATCTTTTAGCACACTAATACTAAATCCTTACCATATTTTTTAGCGCGTAGCCTGGTTGCTCGCAACCAGGATTTCACCTGGTTTTCGATCCTTTAATGCCAGCATAAAAAAATACGTACCGTCCCGAGTTGAGTTTTGTCTGGTCTGTAATTGCCCCATGAGGTTTTTGCTCTTCCTTGGGAACTTGCAACACATAAAATAGCATCTTTATATCTCTTGCAAAAACCTGATAATCTTTGCCGTCGCTGATAAGGCTTGGTTGCATGGCAATAATATAGCTCGACGTACACGGTGGATTGTTTATGGACATATTGTTAGCTTGTTATTCCTGTAGTGCTATTAAAAAACTTTAATCTTTTTCTAAGTTACCATGAAAATCAACGGCGGTTTAATGCAAATCCTCGTAATATATATAGATCAATATATTGGAAGTGTTCAACCCATTGTGGCGGCGGCTACTGAATAGATGGCGATGATCTATACGTGATATAGGTTATGTTTTTTGTTTGAATAATGTTACCCCGAAAGTTACCCCTGAATGATGGTTGTTACCCTGATTTTGTTTCCAATTTCTCCATACTATTCGCAATTCGCGAATTGCGAATAGTGAGAAGAAAATATTTACAACCCAGTTATTTCTTAACAAACCGAAACTCATCTAAAATACCAATAATTAAGTCATCAATATGTTTTTTTAATTCCGAACGATCAACATCGATACTTAGATTTAATTTTTCTAACCATTCTTTATAATCGTCTTCGTCACCTTGATATCCTGGTACAGATTGATCATTCATTGTGATAATAAAAAGAACAGCTAAGTCTCTCGAGATACTTCCATAGCGTCTTTCGGTTTCTTTTACTTTTACGTGAGCAGTTATGCCCAGATATTCGCAAATTTCAATGGCTTTGGCTTCTTTTTTCCTTATTCTTTCGCAAAGATCGGGGTTGGAACAGACAAGAAAAACAACAAAGATAGATACGGCATACCATATTTGATCATACTGTTTTTCTCTTAGGGTATGAAATACCTCAAGATATAAAACAATTTTACTCACTTCTCTTAATGATACTTGATTGCAAGTAATCAAGTTCTCTAATAACTTAAATACATAATCTGCAAAAATGCCGCGTTGGCTTAATACAGGACTTGCATTGATTAGCTGCTCAGCATAGTGGAAAGATACATGCTTTTTCTTTGCATTGAATAATTTTTCTACTGGTAGATAAAATTTAAACTTTATAAATTTATCAAGGTATCGATGCGCGTCTATAGCAGATCCATAACAGTGTTTGACTGAAGCTTTCATTTGTTGATAATTTGTTACTAAAATAAACTTAACATTTTCAACATCAAAGATGTGCTTTATTGTTTCTAAAATTGCGATTGCAAAACTGGGTTTGCATCTATCAAGCTCATCGATAAAAATAATTAATTTTTTATCTTTTGTTATTTCTTGTAAGATATTTTTTAAACCATCAATATCTTTTTTAGCTTCCTGATGGTCCTTGATTAACCCTTCAATAACCGCATTACTACCGTCATCTACCACTTTTTCTAATTCTTCTTGATAATTCTGTTCTAGTGTATTTGCTTCAGCCCTTAGAACCCACGCAAAACCTGCTTTTACCGAAGCTTTGAAACCATAACGCAAAATAGCTTTTGCTTTATTTAAAAAGAATATTTTTTTGCTTTCATCATCAATTAGCTCATAAATAGCAGCTACGAGAGGAATTAAAGGATCATCGGTGTGATCGTCCTGAAAAGCATCAATATAAGCGCAATCCAGTTTGCCTTTATAATTCTCTTTAATTAGATTTTTCGTTTTTTGGCAAAACTCGGTTTTACCTGTTCCCCATTGGCCATCTATGACCAATGGACTGATATCAATATCACTTATTAGTAGATTTATCAGTTTTTGAGCAATTGGTTTGCGTTCAAATTCATCACGATCCGCAAAAGTTAAATCGGCAATATTTTTCATTTATCAAAAATCCATCAAACCATTAATATATTAAACTGTATTTTCCCGATTACGAATGCGCTCGTAAACTTCTTTTACAAGATATCCTGCTGCTACTTGATGAAACTGAGGATCATTCATTAATTTTACAAAAATGTCTTCGTTTCCTTCCATTCGCTCAATAAAAAGCCCTTCTAACATTTTTTCAAAAACCAAAGTAAAATTTTCTAAATTATTTGCCTTCGCTGCTTCTTGTATTTTTTCATTTAATGAGGCAGCCTCAGCAACCTGATCAAAAAATAACTCATCTGCTTTTGTAAAATCTGTACCAAAGCGATCATTTAATTTATCCACTAACAACGATAACTGAACCCTTTCGTCAGTTGAGTTTTTCGTACCGACTTCTGTTGGCCCTTTGAGTACATCGCTTTCACCCTTACTAAGATCAATCGAGCCTTCACTTATTTTTTGTAATCGGTAATATTGCAGTTCAACTTCATCATCCAATTTAAATCCAGGCTCCTCACTTCGATTAGGTAGTTTGGCCGATAAAAAACGTAAATACGTGTAAAGTTTCTCTAAGTCTGAATCTTGGAAAGGTATAATCTGAGATAGAAAAACATATAAATTTTTAAAGCCTTTCAATTGTCCTCTAAACAATTCTTGATCAGCCATTTCTAAACTTATAAATCGCTCAACTGCAAAATCTAAGGTTGCGTTCATAAGCTTATGATCCATCGCTGTAGGTTCTTTTCTTTTTCTGAACCAGATTTCACAAAGGGCGTTAATTTCTTCCGTCGAAAAAACTTGCCACTCCTCAAGTCGATGTTGTAAATCATAAAGCTGGTGAGCATCAGCCATAGGGCCTATAGCCGTTGTTTCGTAGTAGTCCTTAAATGAATAGTAAATTTCTTCAGGCTCGTTAACAAAATCAAGTACAAAGGTATCTGTCTTTCCGGATGTAGTACGATTTAAACGGGATAGCGTTTGAACCGCCTGTATCCCTGAAAGGCGTTTATCTACATACATTGTATGTAATAAAGGCTGATCAAAACCCGTTTGATATTTGTCTGCCACCAAAAGCACTTGGTATTCTTCTGTTGCAAATTTGGCGGGTAGTTCAGTTTCCTTTATTCCATTATTCATACCTACTTCAGAATATTCATGGCCCGGATTATCAGGATCAACCAGTTTACCTGAAAAGGCGACTAGGGATTTTATATCATGATATTTTTTCTGTTTTAAATACTTATCAAACTCTAGCTTATACCTTACCGCATGCAAGCGAGATTCTGTAACAACCATAGCTTTTGCGCGCCCTCCGATTTTATGGCGCGTTGAATGGCGAAAATGCTCAACTATGACTTCTATTTTCTGAGCAATGTTATGAGGATGCAAACTCATAAAGCGAGCCAATTGTTTTGCTGCTTTTTTCTTAGGTACTTCTGGATCATTTTCAATAGATTTAATTAAGCCATAATAGGTTTTATAGGTTGTATAATTGGCTAATACATCCATGATAAAACCTTCTTCAATTGCCTGTCGCATACTGTACAAGTGAAAGGGCGCTCTGCCGTTTTCCCCGGGCTCATTAAACACTGCTAAAGTTTTAAATTTCGGCGTAGCTGTGAATGCAAAAAAGCTAATATTCGCTTGTTTAGGACGCTTTAACATCTCTTGAAATAATACCTCTTTTGCTTCTTCTGATAGGCTTTCGTCATCATCACCAAGCATTTGTTCAGCAATAGTCGCAGCAATTCCTTCCTTATTTAAAATTTTACGTAATTCCATGGCTGATTCACCACTTTGCGAGCTATGTGCCTCATCCACAATAACTGCAAATCGACGATTTGCGGTATCAATCTTAATTGCAGAACCTTGCTTTTCTAAGGTATCAAGAGCTTGAGCAATAAAGGGAAACTTTTGAATGGTAGAAATGATAATTGGAGCACCCCCGGAAAGTGCTTTTACTAATTGCTGAGTATCCTCATCAATTTTTTGCACCACACCTTGCTTATGCTCAAATTGATAAATTGTATTTTGTAACTGCTGATCAAGAACGCGTCTATCTGTAATAACCACAACGGTATCAAATACTTTTTTATCTTCTTCATCATGCAAACTCGCCAAGCGATGCGCCAGCCATGCTATAGAATTAGACTTCCCTGAACCAGCTGAGTGCTGGATCAAATAATTATGCCCACTGCCTTTGCACTTTGCATCGCTAACTAGACTCCGAACAGCATCCAGCTGATGGTAACGAGGAAAAATCATGGTTTCTTTACGGTGCTTCTTGATTCCTTGTAATGTGACCACTTGATGTTCTTCAACTTGCAAATGGACATATCTCGCAAGAATATCCATAAGACTATCTTTACAAAGTACTTCTTCCCAAAGATAAGCAGTGCGATAATTATCAGGATTGAGTGGATTACCTGCACCACAACCATTACCTTTGTTAAATGGCAAAAAGAATGTATTCTTTCCCGCTAACCGGGTCGTCATAAATACTAAATCTGGATCAACAGCAAAATGCACTAATGCCCGTTCTTTAAATCGAAATAGGGGAGCAGTGGAATCTCTTTCCATGCGGTATTGCTGTTTAGCATGCGTGACCGTTTGACCTGTTAGTGGATTTTTAAGCTCTAATGTAATAATAGGAAGTCCGTTAAGCGATAATAATACATCGATCGATTGACTAAGATCTTTTGGATTAAAATGTACTTGGCGTGAAATAGTAAGATTATTTTGTGCGTAGTCTGCCCAAGCCTCTGGATTCATTTTACTATTTGGCGTGAAATAAGCCATTCGGAAGTTTTTACCAAAGCACTTAAAACCATGTCTTAATACATTCAACATCCCTTTTGAGGTCAGCTCTTTTCCCAATGAATCGAGTACAACAGTTTCCGCTTTTTCACCATGAAAATTTTGTATGGCTTGCCATTTGGATAATTGTGTTCTAGTAATAAACTCAATAACATTTCTAGAAAATAAAGCTCGATCAGCGTCAAAGTCTTTAGGATTTACTGATACATAACCACCTTGGTTAGTAAGATTTTGCTCTATGGCCTCTTCAAAACGGATTTCTCTGTGTTTAGTCATATCGCTTCTCTTTTATTTCCAATCGATTCTTCTGATAAAAGCTGTTTCTCTAGATATTTGATCGCCAATTCTCTCAGTTTTTTTTGCTCATTAATTTCCACCTCTTCAAATGGTAACGAAGTAACTTGCATTGGCAATGCCAATTCTCCGGCAAATAATTTGACTAAATTGGCTCTCATTAGCATTTGATATTGTTCTTCTGTAACATGTCCTTGTGGTTTATAAATACTTTGCCTCATATGTGCTTCGTCAAACTCATAGCCCAAAACTTCCCCCATATTGACTAGCAATGTTGTGAGTGTTTTTTCGCATTCGTTATTAAATAATTCCTGTTGTATTTCAGTTTTCTGCGAATTACTTCGAATATCTAAGTAATTACGCCATGCACGCCTTACATCTTTGTATTTTTTATTTCCATAAAACTCTATATCAATCATATTTAGTGCTTGGATATGTTCTAATGACAATGGAGAGTGCCTAGTCGCCATTAATGTTTTAAAAATCGTTAGCTTAGAACTTCTCGCTTCTTTCTGTTTCATTAACCAGCCTTGAATAAATAATGCTATCCAAGGAGAAAATAAAACGGAGATAATCATTAACCAATCAGTGATAGATATATGTAAAATAGTTATCGGTGTTTCAGTCATGATAAAGCCCATTCTTTTTTTGCTTCAGAGGTATCTTCTTGTAAGAGGCTATTAACATTAATTTTCCCAGTTACAGCATGAGTAATCAAAGTAGAGCGATATTCATTTAAGTAACCAATTGCCTCGGTAATTTTAAAAATAGTCTCCTCAATCTTTTTTAATTTATTATCCAGCACATTAAGTATTTTTTCTTGCTCTTCAAGAGGAGGGGTTGGTATACACAAATTTGCATATTTTTCTGCACTTACATTTTGAATAGTTGCCTGAATGAAAATATTATTTAGCCAATCCCAATAAGAGTTTGAATTAAGAAATCTAAAAATAAACTCGGGATTAATCATGGAGTGTATTCTTGCTCGTATCAAATAACCTGCATAACAAGCACGCCCTAAGTGAGCTCTATAAATAAAACTTTTTCCAACTGTTGCCCCACTTCTGGCCAGTAAAATATCTCCGTCTTTTAATAGGTAGGGTATAGCTTTTTCTTCAGATAATGACTTAAAAGTATCCTCTTTTAATAAACCATTATCCTTTATATCTGTAATTCGTATATATCTTGGTTGACTTCGATCATCATCTTCTGCTGATTCATTTGCCCCATATTTAAATGGCTCGCTAACTAGAAATTTAAAGCGCTTTACCCCCCAATGAACTGGGATTTTTCCAATATAAGGAATATATGAATCTTTCATAAGTGTGTTTTTATTTAGCCCCTTGGTAACAGCTTGAGTAATAAATGCTATTCGTTTTTCTTCTAACAGTTTTATAAGCGCATATTTTTTAGCTATTAACACATCAATTTCTGTTGTTTTTTTATCTAAAAAGTCTGTTATGGTTTTCTGTTCTAATAAAGAAGGAATAGCCGTTGCAAAATTCTTAATAAAATTTTCGGGTACTCTTTTCTGCCCCCCAGCACCATACATTTCAGCTTCCCCAAGCTTTCTAAAAGGATAACTTATCGTTAAATAAAATAAATATTCGGATGTAATATTTGTAAACGGTCTCAATACATATAATTCTGTCGTACCATATCCAACGCCATTTTTAAGCCCTTTTGCTAGCGCACCTTTGGCATTTTCAAAACAAGGGGTGATTTTAGCTACAACTACATCATGCTCTTCGAAATAAGTATATCCATCTCCAATTTCACTAACTTGTTTTTCTATATCAAGTCGAAGCCCACCATTCTCACCTACAGCTTCCATCGGTATAAATGAAACAATATCATCAGGACGTAACAATTTATTGGATTTATTCAAATTTGTTGTTAAAACAAATCGTAATCGTTTAATACACCATGTAACTGGAGTTTCATCAAACCAAGCAACATTGGTGTGTTTTTCATTTTCATGTTGATAATAAGCCATGGTCATTGCTCTCCAATATCATTACTTACACCCATAACCGCACTAACAATAGACAGTTTCAGTGACTCAGAGTAATCATCTTCATAAATTAATGAACTAATAATCTCGAACAATAGCTCTTTATTAATAACATTATCAGCAACCCATACAGCAATATTTTCCATTTCCTTCACAAATCGTGTCACGGCATAATCATAGCCATTCAGCTCTAAAAAATAAGCCCCTAAAGCAATGCTAGAGCGTTTGTTTACATCATTAAAAGCGTGATGTTTATTAATAGCAAAGACCAAATGCGTCAACTTATGTTCAATTGTTGGGTAGTAATGGTCATTTTGAATATGCATGAGAGGGCTTTCTAAATGACCAATATGTTTAACCCCATGCAGTCCGCCTGTGTGCTCAACTAACCAATCATGCACATCAATAGCATGTTGCGTATCAAAGTAGAAAAAAGGTAACTCAGCTTCGTTATTCATAATTAGCGGTCCTTCAAACGTTTAAAGACAGCTAATGTTTCCGGATCACTCAATCTTTGCTCGAGAGATTTACTGGTTTCACCTAAGAAGCGATCAAAATCAGCTTCTGGGACTGATTGTATATAAGTTTCTAATTTGTCGTGCAGCGCATCGCGAAAACATAAATCCCGGCTGGCCATTTTTGTACGGGCATCATCAATCATTGGTTTTAAATAAGGATTCTTTACTGCTCGTTCAATCAAATTATCAAGTTCGTGTGGTACAAGTTTGCGCTGATGTTTTTCAAAATACTCTTTCATTTCTGCTGCCAAGCCATTTTCGAAACTAGCAATTGCTCTTAATACTTCTGCATAAAAAGTTTCTCGTAGATTATCTTTTTCAGCCAGTTTAAGAATTTTTTTGTATTCGGCCGCATTTTCATGAAAAATGGCTTGATATACCTTATTTGTATATACAGCGTACTTATGATTACCCATTGCTAAATAGTCACGTAATGCGTAAGTAAATTCTTCACGGTAACTAAACTCTTGGTAAGCTGCTGGTAAATAATCTTGGTCTCGTTGATTAATAAATTGTGTATGGCCTCCGGCACGCTCAGCCATAACATCAATGACTATATCTAAAATGCGTGAGCGTATAATTTGAGCTTTCTCGCTTTCCGTAAGCAGCATGCTTAAATTAAGTACTGCGCGAAAGGTAAAGATACCCAATACTGTTGTTTTGGTACCCTCATTTGTGAGGGTACCAGAGGCTACTTCTTTGAAATCCTTAAGGTTTTTCCCTCGAAGTAACAAATAGCCATTGTTTTTCAGTTCTTCTGCATTAGCAGAAAGATAGCGCTCCAACGTCCCGTCACTAATCTCAAATAAATCCAATACCTGGCGTTTGGTGAACACGGTTTTACCTTGGTATTTAATTCCCCCTAGTGCCAAATGCACTTCAGCTTGATCTAAAGCATAACGATTGTTAAGAATATTTTGTCGGCTGTGGGGTGAAGTTGTTAAATCGTTATTCATGCCACAACTCCTTTTAACATGAGTAAAATCTCCTGCTCAATTTTTTTGATATCAGCTTCTATTTCTTCTAATGCTCTTGGTGGCTTATAAACATAAAAATGACGATTTAAAGGAATTTCATAACCTACTTTTGTTTTGCTGTGATCAATCCATGCATCAGGGACGTGAGGTAATACTTCATTTTTCAAGTAGGTTTCACAATGAGAGTACACTAACGCTAACAATTGTCGATTATCAGCTTTAGCATCATAATCAATGGGCAATGGGAGGGGAATATCTGGGGGTAGTGGAACTAATTCGGTATCACGCAACTCGCTATCAGCCTCAGGATGCCCTTTGCTATCGACACAAATATCTGCGGTGTCATCTCGCTCAGATAGTGCATTAAAGATAGCCTTTTTTAATGGTGCGGTTAATTTTAACTCACATTTTTTAATTGCCGCTTGGAGCACTTGATTAAATTCATCACGATTTTTATATATAACTTCAGATGAAATCATCGAAAGCATTGCAATAATCGATTGTTGCAGCTGCTCACCTTCAGCAATCTCCGCTCTAATTGCTGCACTATCTTTACGTTTTTTACTTTCTGCTAAATTAATAAATGCAGTTTCTGTTTTTAAACGCTCCATGCGCTCCGGGTTTATTTGAAAATTTAATTTCAACGGACGTTCTACCGTTATTTTTAAATAACCAAACTCACGATTATCAAAAATTTTAGAACAAACTCGCTCTTCACTTACACCATCAATAATAACTTGTGAACGGTCATCATGAGTAAATTGCGCATAGAGACGAGTAATTTCATTAATATGCTCATCAGATAATTCATTTCGTTTATTACCTAGACTCTTACGCATCTTTTGGAAATGCTTAGTGGCATCGATAAGTTGAATTTTTCCTTTCCGCTCAGGTCGTTTGCGATTACTAACTAACCATACATAGGTGTAAATACCTGTGTTATAAAACAATTGATCCGGCAAAGCGATGATGGCATCTAAATAGTCATTTTCAATAATCCAACGCCGAGTATTGCTTTCACCCGAACCAGTATCTCCAGTAAATAAAGGGGAGCCATTAAAAACAATGGCAATTTTAGACCCTTCTCCATCAACATCAGGAGAGGGATGCATTTTAGACATCATATGCAATAAAAAGAGCAAAGCACCGTCATTAATTCTGGGTATGCCAGGGCCAAAACGTCCTGCAAATCCCAACTGTTTAAATTCTTTTTCCACAACATCTTGTTGGGTTTTCCATTCCACGCCAAAGGGGGGATTAGCTAACATATAATGAAAACGTTTGTCTGGATGACCGTCGCTTGTTTTCCCATCACCTAGCGTGTCACCATGAATAATGTTATCAACAGGCTCATCTTTAATTAAAAGATCTGAACAACAAATTGCGTAGGATTCTGGGTTATATTCTTGACCGAATAAAATGAGATTTGCTTGAGGATTTTGCTCACGGATATACTCTTCAGAAATAGAAAGCATCCCTCCTGTTCCACAAGTAGGATCGTAAATCGTACGTGCAATTCCTGGGGTGTAAACATCTTCATCTGAAGTATACATTAAATGCGCCATCAAGCGAATAACTTCGCGGGGGGTGAAATGGTCTCCGGCTTCTTCATTAGCTTGCTCATTAAATTTACGAACCAATTCTTCAAACACATACCCCATTTGTAGGTTATCAACGGCGTCGGGATGTAAATTGAGATCTGCAAACTCTTTAACAATAATGAATAGGCGATTGGCGTTATCAAGCTTTTCAATTTCTTGCTCAAACTTAAATTTTTCAAAGATATCTTGTGCCTTCGGCGAAAACCCATTGATATAGGTAACTAAATTGCGAGCGATATTATCCGGATCTGCGAGCAATTTTTTAAATGTGTATCTACTAATATTATAAAGAGGTTGGGCTCTATCTGCTGATGCGAATCTCCCTAATATTTTATGAATTGCCTCTTCAGTATGGCCTTGTGCCTGTAATTTTTCATATTGCTCAATAACTTTATCTTTGGTTGGTTCAAGAACACAATCCATACGACGAAGGACAGTCATTGGCAACATGACATGACGATACTGAGGTGGTCGATAAGGGCCACGTAATTTATTTGCAATATTCCAAATAAAACCAATTAAATGATCAAAACCATTACTCATCGACAATTTCTCCCTTAGGGGCAGCCATAAATTGGCCTTTTGTTAATTTCTCAATTTCATCACGACGAAAACGCCACGCACCACCAATTTTAAAGCCTGGTATTTTACCCTCTGCCGCAAAACGATAGGCTGTTTTCTCATTAATTTTTAAATATTCAGCCAACTCTTTGATTACCAGGATCTCATCGTCTTTCATGAAAATGTATTCCATTAAAATGAATTAAATGGAAAATAATGGAAATTATGGGAAAGTTCAAGCACTTTGTAGGTTCTTGACTATTCTAAATTCTAGAATATGGAATAGATGGAACTACAAAATTAAAATTTCTTGATTGGGTTTTGATTTGATAATAAAACAAGAACGAGCGGCTATGACCTTAATAAGTAAGCACTTTTTGGAGGGACTTTATTACCTGCATATCATGTGCCTCCATTAGCCTATCAAATGTACTCCAATGCATGCCTTTTGGCTTATCTTCGTGTCCATTGAGTAAACCAGGTTCCCATCCTAATCGAGCACGAATTTTATCAACATTCTGTATCGCTCTGTCCTCAGGAGTTTGCAGTTGGCTAAAATAAACCAACCTATAACAATGTCGACAAGCAAAGAGTGTATCGCCTAAATACAACTTCGCCACTCGTCGGGAGCATTTTTTGATGGGACAGATAAACCATGGTCGACCACCCCCATAGTGGCAATCCGTCCATGTTAGTGCCACGCTATAGCGAAGCTCTTCTCCAAGCCTGTTAAAGTGGTGCAACAACAATTCATCTATTTTGGTAACAATATACACAGAAGCTATCTTTGCTTTATCAGCGTTATACCAAATTCGAGTAACACCTTGATCTGACTTGAATAGGTCCTTTCGATATAGCGTTCGTACATCCAGTTGAGGATATTTTGATGTGGTTCTTATATTTCTTCGCCAGATGCGACCGCTCCCAAAGCCACCCATATTAATTCCTCGCTGATTTAATCGAAATCATTAGTTAAATTGAACCAAATCACTCTAAAATTGCAGTGCTACTGCTACTGCTACTGTTGCTATTTCTGCTACTGTTGCTATTTCTGCTACTGTTGCTATTTCTGCTACTGTTGCTATTTCTGCTACTGATATTTCCTGCATTCTGATACCAATAGCAATAGTAGCAACATTAGCAGGTAGTGCTATTGCTGATTAGTTTTATCCAATAGCATAGGATTAATTTCAATCCATTTTTTTCTGGATGATTTCACAATTTTTGCGCGATGATATTGCTGCAGTATATTTATAGTTTCAGATAATGCTTGCTCCGTTCTCATACTAGCAGGCCCATGTTGTAAAACGATCTTAGTAGGAATTTTATCAACATTATTTTTCTGGCAATAGGCAATAAGCCACTTTTCTAGTTTGACTAAATTGGTGAGCTCAGGAGACAAGGATAGCTCGCCGAAAAATCTCTTTGACTCATTTAAATGCCACAATACAAGACAGCTTGCCTTTTCAAATAAATCTATTTGAATTTCACTATCAATTTCCTTTTCAAATCCTTGAAACAATGCTGATAGTCTAGCAGCATTATCAGCTATTTTACTCGCCACATCACGTACATCATATAAGTCTCCTGTTTGATGAAGCTGATTTTCAATCATGTCATGAAATCTAACCCAGGCATCTTTTGCTTCAGGAGAAAATGACATTAATCTTGGTGTTAATTCTGCATGACTATCAAATGGAGCCGCTTTATCAAGTATTTGAGTAATACGTTGGTGAAAGTTACCTAAGGCAGGCCATTTTTCAGGTGAGGTAGTGAAAAAACGGGTTCCTTGAGTTGATTCTGGTTTTGCCAATAAAACACGAGCAAAATAACCTATGCCACGAGCAATGCTACCTAATTTTGCTGTAAATTCCATAAGTGCAGCTTCTTGTACTTGTATCGACATAGTCAATCGTACAGCTTGCGCAGTAAATGATTCAGAACCTATTCGATCTGTTGGAATATTTTTGCCATCCCATGCCTGATTGTAGGTTGCAAAATTTCGCATAGCCGAATCTTTTTGCATCGCATGCGCTCCTAAAACAACACCACCTTCACTAGAAACAACACCTGCAGACGGCCAAATAGTTGCTAAATTACGTTTTAAAGCTTCTGGAGTTGCATCACTGTATACTAATCGAGGAACTTTAGGATGTTTAGGTTTAATGTGCTCAAGTTCAAATAATGCGCTCTCCATGTTTTCTGTACTTTCAGACTTTTTTGCTAATTTTTTAATTTCAGCTTTTATACCATCAAATTTAGACTGCCATATTGCCATGCTTACTTCATAAGACTTTATCGATGATTTTGCAGCATCTCTTTGACGCTTTTCATAGTCATAAATTGATTGCATAAAAAATCCATCGCATGTTGATTTCCTCTCTCCAGAATCGGCTATAGTCATGAAAAATAATCCTGTGGGACCACAAAGTTTTTCATCACGCTTTACATCGATATATGTTTGAATCGCAAGTGAAATAGCAGAAAGAGCCGATGAAGCGACTAATGCCATCGGTGCTTTTACAAAACGTTGTACCTCTTCCACTGCGGCACGAACAGTATCAGGTAATGCTTCATGTGGATAAGGCTTTTCTAAAATCAAAGCCGTCAGAGGTATTGGAATGGGCCAGGAAGAATCTTCTTTATCTTTCATTAGTAAGTTTAAAATATCCTGTTTGGAAGCATGTGGATTGGCTTTGAACCAATCCACAACATCACCACCATCAGGCAAACTCAACTGATTAACATCTATATATCGAAGAGAGCACCCTATAGATTGTAAAATATTGGTCACTTCTTGTGAGTATTGAAGACCAGACTCATCAAAATCGCGCCATATTACAATGCTGCGTCCACGTAATACATCCCAATTAGCATCAGTTGCGCTCGTGCTGCTGCCTGATGTGACTGCTATAAAACCAAGCGATGTTAATAAATCTGCTTTTTGCTCACCTTCTACAACCCATACATCGCGTGCTAAGTCACTACCAATATTAGATAAAAGATACAACGGCTTACCTGATTCAAATGTTGGTTCGCCAATAATCCAATCATCTTTTTCAGTATTAAAATGAAAAGGGCGAATCCATTTTCTTCCATCTGGATGTTTTAACCGGATGCGAAAATAGATCAGATTGTTTTCCTCGTCGTTATATTGATGTAAAGCGGTTGGTTGAAAACCTTCCGCTAACTCTTTTTTTGCATATTGTTCGATAAGCCATGATACGGCCTTCAATTCATTGTTATTCATTCCATGCCCCCAATTCTGTTACTGCATCAACGAAATTAAGGCCATAGCGTAATCTGTGAAAAGCCAAGACATCACAGCCTTTTGCCCCGCATCCAAAGCAACGAAAATAACTATCAACCAAATTAATATTTAAACTCGGGCTCTTATCATCATGAAAACAACATTTGACGCTGACCTGCTCTGATTTAATTTTCAAAATTTTAAATTGGTTGCTGTAGTAAGAAATAGGTGTAGGCAAGCGAGATCGATCGAATTCACGCCTATATTTTTTTCTAGTATAATTAGTGTGCTGATTCTTTGGGAAAGCCCCATTCGCACCAACGAATGGGGGATTTTTGACATCGTTCATTTATCCCCCTCCTGCTTATAGCTAGCAAGGAGGGCATGTATATCTTCGGCCCTCCACGCTGTGCATCGAGCACTCAATTTATAGGGGCGGGGGTATTTACCCGATTTGACGCCAGCCCAAAATGCTGAGCGACTGACGGGAAAAACCGCAAGGATTTTGTCAATTTTGACGTATCCAACTTCTGGGATAGTTATCATTAAGGGTCCTCCAGGACACAAGTAGTGATTAGGAGGTCCAAGTGTATTGGAGAACAAAAAGGATACGTGAACGTCTATCCTTTGGTATCAGAAAGAAATTTTTCCGGCTATAAACCAACTTTTTATTGTATGTTCTGATGGTGCGCTATTACCGTATTTTGTGATCAGATCCCCAGATGCCTTTTTATAACAGTTTTTTTTATTTTCTCCTTTAGCTCTATAGTCCCTGCATATTTTTTGTGCCTCATCCATAAAGTTCTGTTTATTCTTTTCTTCATTAACTTCGTGTGTGCGATGCCTGCCAGCAGAGTAAAGAGCATGTACCTCATCTAAAAGAAATAGACGAAAGAAATATTCTTGTATTAGCATAACGGTATCTAGAACCGCACTACATTCATTATGAATTGGAGGCCAGGCATTGAGTAACATTCTACATTTATGATCAATAAGAGCAGCAAGATATTCACCTGTTTGCCCACCTGTTACGCGATCGCGCTCTTCAATAGCGGCAAATAAAGACAACCAAACTTCATCGCTTTTCACTACCTTGCCATTAGTAATACAAAAATGCCCTGTTGTATCTTTGAAACCTTTTCTTTCTAGATAATCTTGAGCATGTTGCATATAAAAGGTTAGTCTTCGCTCGGCAAAACTCTGCTCATTAAGGTCATTATCAATTTTGGCTAGCAACTCATAAAATTTGAACAAAGTAACTTCATGTTGTTTGGTTCTACCAATATTACGAAATTTAATTTCTTTTAGCATAGTTATTCACCTTTTAACTTGTCTAAATAATCCGCCCAGCGCTGCATCATCTTGTGCCTTTCAGGTAAATGCTTTGTACGGTTATAAGCTCGACCATTTGGATCTTTCACAGCATGAGCCAATTGATGCTCTATAAGGTGGGCTGGTTCACCTAATTCCTCATCAAGAATAGTTCTTGCCATTGCTCTAAAGCCATGCCCGCTCATTTCGTCTTTACCAATGCCTAAACGACGCATAGCGGCTAGAATTGCGTTATCACTCATTGGGCGATCACTGCTGCGTGCTCCTGGAAAAACATAACGTCCCAAACCTGTTAAAGCATACAATTCTTGCAGAATTGCTACGGCTTGCGTAGCGAGCGGAACAATATGAGGTGTATCTGTTTTTGTAACGATATAACGCCATTCAGCGGTTTCGAGGTCGATATCTTTCCATTCTGCTTTACGTAATTCTCCTGGCCTGACAAAAACCAAAGGAGCTAAACGTAAAGCACAAATAACTGTTAGCGTTCCTTGATAACCATCAAGAGCACGCAATAATTCAGCAACTTTTTTAGGTTCAGTGACGGCAGCAAAATGTTCGCCTTTAACAGGTGGTAAAGCTCCTCGCAAATCAGCTGCTGTGTCACGCAGAGCACGAGATGTGGCAATTGCGTAACGAAATACTTGTCCACAATTGGCTAAGGCGCGATGTGCCGTTTCTAACGCGCCACGTTCTTCAATCCGGCGGATCACTGCAAGCAAGTCGGGCGGGGTAATATCAGCGATAGGTTTTTCACCAAGCCAAGGAAAAATATCGCGTTCAAAACGACGAATAATGCGCTCACCATGTGAGTCAACCCAAGTGGGTGAATATTTCGCGTACCATTCTCGTGCGACAACTTCAAAACTATTAGCTAATCGCTCTTGTTTTGTTGCTTTCTGAGCTTTGCGCTGCTGGCCTGGATCAACCTTGTCTGCCAGCAATTTACGGGCAGTTTCTCTGCGCTCTCTCGCTTTTTCAAGGCTTACATCAGGATAAGTACCTAGCGACAATAACTTTTCTTTTCCATCGAAAGCATAGCGAAACCGCCACCATTTTTTCCCTTTTGGGGTAACAATTAGAAATAAGCCACGCTCATCAAAAAGTTTATATTGCTTCTCACGAGGCTTGGCATTGCGAATTTGAACGTCTTTTAAGGCCATTTTGGGGTAACTCATTTTGTGCGTTATGGGGTTACCCTAAAAGTTACCCCAGTTGAACGCTGGATGTCGTTGGACGACATGGCTCTACCCCAAAAAAGGGGGCATTTTAATCAAGTTAGTTTAGACTAACTCTTTGATTTCGCGGTCAAAAGGAAGATTAAAATGCCTAAAAGAGATTGTATCCTAAATTTGCCAGGATATTCTATTAAAAGAGTAAGTGGAGAAAACCCAGTATACATAGAGGTGAGTTATCGTTGGGTAGTTCGCTGTATTCATTGCGGTAATAAGAAGCTGCGTAAAAAGGACAGTTTTATAAGACGAATCCGTCATGAATCGATTGGATTGCGTCGGAGTTATTTGTGTATCAAAGCCCATAAGTATTATTGTCCATCTTGTGGACGCTATTTTAATCAGCGATTTCCTGGGATAGGGAAACATCAAAGAGCGACGGAGAGTTTACGAAAGCAGGTGTTTCACTACCATAGCAAAGGAGTGAGTCAAAAGGATTTGGCGCGAGATTTAAAGCTGGGAAAATCGACTGTAGAGCGTTGGTATCACTATGGTTATGCACTACGTTATAAAAAGATAGCAACTCGCTCTTGTCCTCGCATCTTAGGATTGGATGAGCATTCATTTAATAGAAAGGTTGGGTATGCTACAACCTTTTGTGACTTGGCCAAGCACAAAATCTTTGATGTGGTTGAAGGGCGTAGTGCTAAAGACTTAGAGAGCTATCTCAAGTCCTTAGAGGGTCGGGATAAAGTACTTGTAGTGTGTATTGATTTAAGCAGCAGCTATCGCTTGTTAATTAAGCGTTATTTTCCTAATGCAAAGATAGTTGCCGATCGTTTCCATGTGATTCGCTTGTTGAATCAGATGAGTCTCCAGACTTATCAACAAATTGACCCTCAAATAAAGTATCAACGTGGTCTATTAGCTGCATTAAGAACGAATGAAGCCAATTTAACGATAAAACGATTAAATAAAAGAGCCAGCTATTTACAGCACCAACCAGCAATTGCGGCTATCTATCACTTTAAGCAACGTCTCCATCGACTCCTGATGAAAAAGCATCGGACAGCAAAACAGTGTCGGCGTTTACTGCCTTTGTTTCTTAAATACGTAACGCTTTTAAAAGAAAGTCCTTTTGAGTCACTAAAAACTCTAGGTAAAACATTATATCAATGGCGGGAAGAAGTGGTTAGAATGTGGCGGTTTACTAAAAACAACGGCATTACGGAGGGATTTCATCGCAAGATGAAGCTAATTCAACGACGTGCTTATGGATTTAGAAATTTTGAAAATTATAGGTTAAGGGTTAAAGTTTTGTGTTCTTGATTAATGCCCCCGGAAATGGGGATGAGCCGACGACATTATGTCCAAATGGACGTAAAGATCAATAGGAATATGGATTTTATGAGGAGTTAGAATGTTATTAGACGGTAAAAAACGATTAATTGGTGGAGGCGGCGGGAATCGAACCCGCGTCCGCAAATCCTCTGCCTTCAGCTCTACATGCGTAGCCTTGTCTTTTGAATTTAACTGTGGATTCTCCGACGGGCAGGATGATACACAGCGACTCCCTAAGTTTCGCATCTTAACCCGGGATAGATTAGGACACTAGCTTATCTCTTATGACCGTTGATTCGATACCGATAAGCGGGCTCGGTCGAACGGGATACTGGGTTTATTGGCCAGTACACAGTGATGGTTTAACTAAAGTGCTTATTAGGCAGCAATAGCTTCCCCACCAGCAAAGTTTTCATCGTTTGCATTTATATTTAGTTGAGTCTGATTTACGAGAGTCCTCATTCTCGGCATGCACCTCTGGTTTTGCAACCCACGTCGAAGCCAGGTCGCCCCCTTACATTAAAGTATACCATAAAATGTTAAAAAATAAGCCGTCTTCTATCAAATTTCGTCGCTTTCAAAAGCACTTTCCGGGTTATTCTTTTTTCTTACCCGGAATTTAATTTATCCTTGAATGCCATTATGACGTAATAAAGCATCAATAGTCGCAGCACGCCCCCTAAACGCTTTATAAGCTTCCGCAGCTTTTTTGGAACTTCCTACTTCTAAAATATTATGTAAAAAGTCACGCCCTGTTTGCGGATTTAAAACACCTTCTTCTTCAAAGCGAGAAAAGGCATCGCTGGATAAAACCTCTGCCCAACTATAACTGTAATAACCTGCAGCATATCCACCGGCAAAAATATGGCTAAAGCTCTGTGGAAAACGATTGTAAGGAACCAAAGGAACAACACAAGACTTAGAGCGCACGTCCGTTAAAATATCATTAACAAGTGAAGCTTGATTCGGAATATATTCTTTATGAATGCGAAAATCAAAAAGAGAAAACTCCATTTGTCTTAACATGGCCATTGCTGATTGAAAATTCTTTGCAGCAATGAGACGTTCGAAAAGAGAGTCAGGAAGAGGCTCGCCAGTATCTACATGAGCAGTTAAAGCAGCTAAACCACTTTTCTCCCAACACCAGTTTTCAAAAAATTGACTGGGTAACTCCACCGCATCCCACTCTACACCATTAATCCCTGAAGCACCTAAGTAATCTACTTGAGTTAAGATGTGATGAAGGCAATGGCCAAATTCGTGGAATAAAGTAATGACTTCTTCATGAGAGAGCATTGCTGGCTTATTCGCTGTTGCCTTTGCAAAGTTACACGTCAAAGTTGCAATAGGTAGTTGTACGGTACCGTCTTCCAACCTTCTGCGGCTTTGTAAAGAATCCATCCATGCCCCACTGCGTTTATTAGGTCTGGAAAACAAATCTGTATAAATATAGCCGCGTACGTTATTATGCTCATCAACGATACAATAACATTGTACATCTTTATGCCACACATCCGTGCCCTTGATTTCCTCAATGGACATCCCATACAGTTTTTCGACAAGTTCGAACAAACCGCGCATCACGATTAACTGGGGAAAATAAGGACGTAAGTCTTCTTGGGATAATGTAAATAACGCTTGTCTTCTTTTTTCAGTCAAATAACCTACGTCCCAGGGTTTTACAAGATTTAACTTAAATTGCTCCGCAGCAAATTGCTCCAATTGTTTAAACTCATTTTCACCTTGCTTATGGGCTCGCTTGACTAAATCCTGCATAAAATCCATAACTTGGTTGGTTGATTCCGCCATTTTTGTCGCTAAAGACAATTCAGCATAATTGCTAAAGCCTAAAAGCTGTGCTTCTTCATGGCGTAACGCTAAAATTTCTTGAATCAACGGTGTATTGTCATAGGTTCCAGCATTAGGTCCCTGATCTGAAGCCCTAGTGATATAAGCATGATACATTTCCTCTCGTAAACTACGATCTTCAGCATGAGTCATTACTGCATAATAACAAGGATATTCTAAGGTAAGTACAAACCCTTCAAGACCCTTCTCAACAGCCAGTTCTCTGGCTGTATTTAATGCATGCTCAGGTACACCTACTAAGCGGGTGGAATCTTCAAGGTGCAAAGTAAATGCTTGAGTTGCATCTAAGATATTATGCTCAAATTGATTAGTTATTTCATTCAAACGTGTTTGGATCACCTCAAAACGCTTTTTGCGCTCTTTATCAAGAGCAACCCCAGATAATTCAAAATTACGCAAATTATCCGCAATCAGTTTTTGCTGTACGGGATTAAGTGTATGCTTATCGATTGATTTAATGGCCTCATATAACTCATGATTATGTCCCATTGCAGTTTCGTAAGCAGAGAGCAGCGGCAAACAAGCATCATAACATTTGCGCAACTCAGGAGAATCCATGACTCCGTGTAAATGAGATAATGGAGCCCAGAAACGCTCTAGCTCATCATCCATATCCTCTAAAGGATACATTAAATTATCCCAGGTACAGTGAGGATTATCTTTGAGTAAGTGCTCTACTTGTTGTAAATGCTTTTTTAGCATCGCATCAAGATGAGACTGAAAATGAGTTACATCAATATGGTTAAACTGTGGTAATCCAACTGGTGCTGACATGCTTTACCTTCGAAAATAGATATAAAGTATTAAGCATAACATTCAATTAATCATGCCTCTATACCTATAGGAAAGATTGTCTCCTGATCGCAATATATCTTAATAATTGGCGCTAATTAGATAGAGCAACTTGATAACTGCTCTAATACCAAATCATGCTCAGACAGAAAAATGGGGTCTTTCTGTTCCTTCTTCGCAAAAAAACCTAGTTTGGGTAGTCCACCTTGTGGAATTACCAGAGCATCTTTCGGTCGGCACTCATCAATAATCTGAAATAACGCAAAATTTATAAAACAAACTGCAACCAAACAAACTGCACCAATCGCAATAACAAACGGATTAAACGCCAATATTGGTAGAGCTACTGCCATTGATAGAAAAATAGCCGTAGTTGTCATCATATGTGAACCAAGTCGTAACCATTCAAAATCGAGTTGATTCTTTATGGTGTCAAGATGTGCTTCAATTTTTTTTCGTTCTGTCGAATTGCTTGTCTGCTTGAGCATCTCTTTGTATTGTTTTTGCAATTCATACAAACGACTTAATTCAATATAAGCTCGTGTTACAGAGAGAATAATATCAATTGCAAAACAGGTAATAGAGACATATATAGCAAATGGTGCTAATGCGCCTGTTAAAACAAATCGATTAATAAGACCTGCCGTCATCCAAACACTATCATTACCTAATTCAAACCATCTGCGCTGCATTTGCGCATTAAAACGTACGCTTAAACCTAAAGACTTTTCTTCTTTGCTCATCCAAGGACCAGGCAAAGTATGTTTCACCAATAAAAAGAGATTTACTGACAGGCGGGGGATGAAAAAAAGCCATGCCAAATCCGCTAAAATGGGATCAGTATATTTATCCAGAATTTTGACAAAATTACGATAGGATTCAGAAACAGTACCAAGCGTAGCAATAACATCAAAAGCACGTTTAGAGCGAATAAATAACAACCGATATAAATTCAGAAAGACCGTTGTATTACGAACATCTTGCGAAAAAGAAGGATTGATTTTTAATTTTTTAGGATCACCAGACAAAGGTTTAATAATTTCTGCCAGTAATTCACGATATAACTTTTGTTGCTGGCGTAAACGTACTACTTCTCTTGGGACATCAAGATAGTACTGATATATATGCTCCAAGAGTTCAGCCATCATTAACGCAGTAATTAACTGCTCTTCTATTTCCTTTTGATTAACCAGTTGTTTGGATAGAAATTTTGCTCTTAGTTGTTGCCCCAATAAGCTGTACTCTAGACTAAGTACCAAATGAAGTGGGATTACTTTGCGATAAAAATCAGGGCCTAATTTTTTAATGCTTTCGGTAAAAATCCAATTTAATGGATTTTTCTCTACCTGAGAAAAAGGCAGCTCCGATAAAATATCTTGTAAGTGTCGAGTTATTGGGGTCATAATGCACTACAATGTACTTTGAAAACAAAACAAGCATTTTATCTTGATCATTATTTTTTTGTCTATAAATAAATTTAAAAGTAAAAAATTAAACCTAAGTTTACATAAATTAAGTATAAAGAGATAATAATATAAGCTATATCCTCTATATTTAATCAAAGAAATAAATAACGTGAACTCCAGAGTCGACTCAGGCCTCTAAGCCCAAACGAGCTTTGATAATAATTGCCTTCTTTTCTCAAATTCCCATTAAATAGTGATCGCTAATTTATTTAGATCAAGCAAAAAGATGCTCTTGTTTCGCGGAGCCCTCCATAAATATGCTCACAAAACAGAAAAATAGACCAATATAAATACTTTTTGCAAAATAATGGTTAAAAAATAACTTGTATTCTTGCTGATTTTTGTCTTCTGAGCGACAATAATGCTCCCAAGTTACCGACAAGAGACCCCATGAATCTTTGCAAAGAATTAGCTAACGCCATTCGCATTTTAAGTGTGGACGCAGTAGAACAAGCTCAGTCAGGCCATCCAGGAATGCCATTAGGGATGGCTGATATAGCGACTGTTTTATGGAAGAAATTTTTAAAACACAATCCACAAAATCCCCATTGGTTTAATCGTGATCGTTTCGTCTTATCCAATGGACATGGCTCCATGCTCCTTTATTCATTACTTCATCTCACGGGTTATAATCTGTCTCTGGACGATCTGAAACATTTTCGTCAATTAAACTCAAAAACCCCAGGACACCCCGAGTTTGGCCATACACCAGGAGTCGAAACGACTACAGGCCCTTTAGGACAAGGGTTAGCAAATGCGGTGGGAATGGCTTTAGCCGAACGTGTTTTAGCGACTCACTTCAATCAGGATAATTTTAATCTTGTCGACCACCATACCTATACATTTGTGGGCGATGGTTGCTTGATGGAAGGTATTTCACATGAAGCATGTTCGTTAGCAGGTACTTTAGGCTTAGGAAAACTGATCGTTTTTTACGACAACAATGGTATTTCTATTGATGGTAAAATCGACTCTTGGTTTACTGACGATACAGCAACACGATTTAAGGCCTATCATTGGCAAGTCATTGAAGCAATAAATGGCCATGATATGGATGAGATTGAACAAGCCATTCTTAAAGCTCAAGCAAATACAACACAGCCTACATTAATTATCTGCAATACAGTAATTGGGTTAGGCTCTTCTGTTGCTGGGAGTGAGAAAGCCCATGGTTCAGCATTAGGTACAAAAGATGTTGCCAATGTCCGCGAATTTTTTAACTGGAAACATGAGCCTTTTGTGATCCCTGATTCCATTTATCAGCAATGGAACAATGTAGAACAAGGGCAAAAAGTCGAACAGCAATGGCTAATGCTGCTAAATCAATACCAGCAACATTATCCTCAAAAGCACGATGAATTTTTACGCCGCATCAATGGAGATCTTCCTGATGATTGGCAAAACCAAAGCCATGCATTTTTTGAACAATGCCGCAATAATGAGAAAGCCATTGCAACACGTAAAGCGTCACAACAATGCATCGAATATTTTGCACGGTTATTACCGGAAATGCTTGGTGGCTCAGCAGATTTAACAGGTTCGAATAATACGGACTGGTCAGGCAGTAAAGCAATTGTTGCCCACGATTACTCGGGTAATTATCTCTATTATGGGGTTCGCGAGTTCGCTATGGCTGCGATTATGAATGGTATAGCAGTACACGGAGGATTTATTCCTTATGGCGGAACATTCTTAGTCTTCGCAGATTATGCACGAAATGCCGTACGTTTAAGTGCGTTAATGAAACAGCGCGTCATTTATATCTTTACACACGACTCTATTGGTTTAGGTGAGGATGGCCCAACCCATCAACCGATAGAGCATGCATCTATGTTACGAATGACTCCTGGAATGAGTGTATGGCGACCTGCAGATTTAATGGAAACTGCTGTTGCATGGCAATTTGCTTTGGAGCATCATAATGGGCCAACGTCTTTACTGCTTTCAAGACAAAACTTACCTGCATTGCCACATGGGGAAACAGCTGCTGAATTGATTAAAAAAGGTGGTTATATCATCAAAGATTGCGAGGGCACTCCTGACGCACTGTTGATCGCAACTGGATCAGAAGTTCAATTAGCGATTGCTGCTGCCGAACAAGTGCAAACACAAGGATTGAAAGTGCGCGTAGTTTCTATGCCTTGTGCGGAACGATTTCTGGAGCAAGACCAAATTTATAAAAATCAGGTATTGCCACCAAATATCCGCATACGCATAGCAATTGAGGCAGCCAGTTCTGCCTATTGGTATCAATTTGTTGGTCTAGAAGGCACAGTAATAGGCTTGGATCGTTTTGGTGTATCTGCTCCTGCAGCCCAAGCATACCAATTCTTGGAAATTACTGTTGAGCGAATCGTTAAAACTTTAAATACATTATTGTAGTCTGGGTAAAAGATAAAGCCTTCACTTAGATTGTTCTCTAACTTCAAAAGTGAGGCTTTAATATTCCAGCAACAATAAACCTCTTGGAATAAAAGTAACTAGTTATTACTAAAATATTGGAGAAGTAATATGACAATACGTGTTGCGATTAATGGCTATGGCCGCATCGGTCGTTGTGTTTTAAGAGCAATTTTTGAATCCAAAAAACAAAACGAATTTGAAATCGTAGCCATCAATGATTTATCAGCGATTGATGTTACAGCACATCTAACCCGCTATGACACCACACATGGACGCTTTGCTGCAGATGTAAGCATTGAAGGAGATATGTTAATTATCGATGGGCATGCGATTAAAATTATCGCTGAACGCAATCCTGCGAATCTTCCCTGGAAGGAGCTCAATATTGATTTAGTTTTAGAGTGTACGGGTTTCTTTACAGAACGCGAAAAAGCAATGCAACATATTGCTGCTGGTGCAAAAAAAGTATTAATTTCTGCTCCCGGAAAAAATGTTGATGCCACTATAGTATATGGAGTAAACCACCACACACTTAAATCATCTGATCTCATTGTTTCCAATGCTTCTTGCACTACCAATTGTTTGGCACCAGTAGTAAAACCTTTAAATGATGCTTTAGGAATTGAATACGGCTTATTAAATACAGTCCATGCCTATACTAACGATCAAATGCTTTTAGACGGAAGTCATGAAGACCTGCGCCGAGCACGTGCTGCAGCTCACTCAATTATTCCGACAAAAACAGGCGCTGCTGCTGCAGTAGGATTAGTATTACCTGAACTCGCTGGTAAACTCGATGGCTTTGCAATGCGTGTTCCAGTGCTTAATGTTTCAGTGATTGATTTAACCTTTACTGCAAAGCGCGAAACAACGGCAAAAGAAGTCAATGATATTGTCCGTCAAGCAAAAAATCGCATTTTGCAAATCAATGATGATCCTTTAGTATCATGCGATTTTAACCATAATCCAGCATCTGCTATTTTTGATACCACCCAAACTAAAGTGTTTGGCAATCTGGTGAAAATAGTCGCTTGGTATGATAACGAATGGGGTTTTTCTAATCGTATGCTTGATACAGCACAGCAAATGATGAGTTGCTAACCCCGATTTGGAGATAACTAATGAACCTGATACAAATGAGCGATATAGACCTGTCAGGAAAACGGGTGCTAATTCGAGAGGATCTAAATGTCCCCATTAAAGAAGGGATTATTACCAGTGACCAGCGATTACAGGCCGCTTTACCTACTTTGGAAACTGCTTTAGCTGCTGGCGCTGCAGTCATGGTTCTGTCTCATTTAGGTCGTCCTGAAGAAGGAAAATTTGAAAGACGTTTTTCCATGCAGCCCATAGCAGAATACTTAAGTGAACACTTAAATTATCCTGTTCGTTTCGAAAGTCATTATCTCAATGGTATCGATGTAAAACCAGGTGAGTTGGTTGTCTGTGAAAACGTACGCTTTAATGTTGGCGAAAAAAGTAATGATGAGCAACTTGCTAAAAAACTTGCTCATCTTTGTGACATTTTTGTGATGGATGCTTTTGGAACCGCGCATCGTGCTCAAGCATCCACATATGGAGTGGCTCAGTATGCGCCGATTGCGGTTGCAGGCCCATTACTAGTGAGAGAGCTTCACGCCATAGATAAAGCACTTGAAGCACCACAAAAACCTATTGTTGCGATTGTAGGTGGTGCTAAAGTTTCCTCCAAACTCAGCTTATTACGACAATTAGTAAATCTTGTTGATTATTTAATTCCTGGTGGAGGAATAGCAAATACATTTCTCAAAGCACAAGGATTTGAAATAGGTGTTTCTCTTTATGAAGAGAATTTACTGGATGAAGCACGCGAAATTCTCCAATTAGCCAAAGCAAAAGGTTGCCATATCCCCTTACCCACTGATGTTGTAGTAGGGAAGTCATTCAGTGAATTGTGCCCTGCCTATAACAAATCACTGCACAATGTCGCATCTGATGACATGATTCTCGATATTGGGCCTATGACGGTGAGTGAATACGTTGATATCATCAATAAAGCCAAAACCATTATTTGGAATGGACCAGTAGGCGTCTTCGAGTTTGCTCAATTTGCCTATGGTACTCGAGCGTTAGCAATAGCAATTGCTGAAAGCGACGCATTTTCCATTGCTGGTGGTGGTGATACATTGGCGGCAATTGATCTCTATGATCTCAATCAACAGATTTCCTATATTTCCACCGGAGGTGGGGCATTTCTGGAGTGTTTGGAAGGAAAAACCTTACCAGCTGTTGCCATTTTGCAGGAGCGTGCTAAAGATGTTACGCCAAACTAAAATTGTTGCTACTCTAGGACCATCCAGTAGTGATCCAACGAAACTTCGCGCTATGTTAACTGCTGGTGTTGATGTAGTCCGAATTAATTTTTCTCATGCAGATGCATCTGCGTTACAACTTATTGCCTTAGTTCGACAAATAAGTGAAGAATTACATCACCCCTTAGCAGTAATGGCCGATTTACAAGGGCCTAAAATTCGCATTGGACGTTTCAAGAATAAATCAATTACGTTGGTTGAAGGCCAAACTTTTACTTTGGATTGTAATACTCCAGAGCTATTAGGTGATACTAATGAAGTTTCTATCGCATATCCAAATCTATCTCGTGAGTTGGCTCTCGGAGATCATTTACTGCTTAATGATGGATTGGTTGAATTGGAAGTAACAACAATTACTGACTCTAAAATTCACTGTATCGTTATCGAAGGGGGAATATTAAGTGATCTAAAAGGGTTAAACAGAAAAGGTGGTGGATTGGCAGCAAGGACGATGACCGATAAAGACAAACGCGATTTACACACTGCCATAGAAGCAGAGGTAGATTACATTAGTCTATCTTTTGTAAAAGATGCCCAAGACATTAGGCATACTCGTGCACTTATGAATGAGTTTGGAAAAAAAATACCCATTATTGCAAAGATCGAGCGTACTGAGGCTTTGGAATATTTAACAGAAATTATTCAAGAAGCGGATGCAATCATGGTAGCACGAGGCGATTTAGGTGTTGAAGTAGGCGCAGCCGAAGTGCCTGCCATCCAAAAGCATATTATTGGAGAAGCACGCCGTTTGGATAAAGTGGTTATTACTGCCACGCAAATGATGGAGTCAATGATTAACAACCCGCAACCCACTCGCGCGGAAGTCTCCGATGTTGCCAATGCCATACTGGATGGAACCGATGCGGTCATGTTATCTGCAGAAACAGCTAGTGGCCAATTTCCAATCAAAGTGATATCCATGGTCAATAAAATCTGTTTAAGCGCAGAAAAGCATGCCAGTTTTTATTACCATAATAAGGAAGAATCTTGCCACTATAAACGTGCGGATCAAGCGATTGCCATGGCCACAATGCATGCCGCAAATCACTTTCCCATCCAGGCCATTATTACCTTAACCGAATCAGGGGATACCGCATTATGGATATCAAGACAACAAAGTACCGTTCCTATTATCGCTGTCTCTGCTAATAAACGAACAATCGGCCGCTTGTGTCTTGCGCATAATGTTTTTCCTGTGTTCATGAATTATCATCTGTTCTTATCCGAAACCTTAAATCAAGAAGTAATAAATGAGCTAATTAAGCGAGGACATCTTGAGAAAAAAGGATTTATTTTATTAACAAGAGGTCGAATCATTGGTACAGCTGGAGGAACAAACAGTATGGAGATTATCCAACTATAGTTTATAATAAGCTTACAATGTAATCACTTCTCTCTTGAGGTTATCATTTATTTGCGGGTGTAGTTCAATGGTAGAACTTCAGCTTCCCAAGCTGATAGCGTGGGTTCGATTCCCATCACCCGCTCAATCTTTTATTTGCACTGTAATTGCTTGAAAAAACACGCTTTGTAACTTCAAAAAATTTTTTTTGTCAATTCCTACATACCCATAGAGCCTCTTTTTTCAAGCTCAAATACCACCATTGTAAATATATTTCGCTCTGTTACACTGACAATGAGCTATGGACTTTTATGTATTACATAAAGCTCGATAATCTAGAATAATTTATGGAGAAATTAATGAAAAAATTATTAACCGGACTTTTGTTAACCTCGTTACCGATAATATCATTACCCTCTTTTGCAGAAGAAGCCAGTCTATTAGGCGTATTTAAAGGTAGTTTTGCCTATCAAATAGCTGGTGAATTTAATAGCACCGCATTTGGAGCTGGTAGGTTAACAGAAGTTGGGGTATTTTATGCTGATGGTAATGGCCATATAACAGCAAATGGCCTTGCAAATATTGTTACTGCTGACCTATCTACTACATTATCTACAGGGGAAGCTACTTATTCCTGTACCTATAACGATACTGGAGCCCCCGTTCCTAGCATAGTGGTTGTTAACTGTACTCGTCATCAAGGTGGGTTACCCGATCAACAGGCAAGCTTTGCACTATCCATGGTGAATAGCTTTGGCCTTAACAAACAAAAGACTGTAAAAATTGCCGCATTATCAGGCGGATCTTTTGGAACTGTTAATATAGTTGGCGAAGGATCTTCTAAATAAGCTCTTGGCGATTAACGGGATCCAGGGATGCACTAAAACTCTGGATTCCGCAAAAACCCTTAGCGTTAATCACAAAAAATAGCCATGGCTTTTTGCAGACTGAGATCATCTAATTAAATAGAGCCTTATACTCCTGTTAAAACATCAAGAGCATCTTCTCAATACGAACGGGGCCAGAGAGACACCGGAGGGAATAAAACCCTTATTCCCAGCTTTCGTTGCTTAATGATAATAAATCCCATTTTTTGTCATGAATCATCCACTCACATCATAAACAACACAACAAAGATAATTTAACATCTCTTGCAATTTATTTTCTCTAGTGAGAATAAATTATGATCATAATGTATTGACATATAAATATACTTCAAGTTATTTTCATGATTAATATGATTTCAAAATGGATAAATTGATTTTTTGATGGTGATTTTATAAATAAATTGAGGAGGGAGTATGAGTGATGAAGAAATGAAAAGGATACTATTGTATTGTCAAATACTTGGATTTGAAGGTTTAAGAAATGGCACTTACGCTATTATTCCCGAGCTCAAAATTAACTTTCCTCAACCAAATTCATTTATGGGTGTGAGAGGAAACCCCGCAATTTTTGTAACAGAAGTTACTTATAAAAAATTAAAACAATTTCATGAGGATTGGGTTCCTAATATAACGATCGCTATTAGTCATGCCTATTTGATTGAACCTAAAAGAAGCAATATTGATACCATTGGGATGCTCGTTCATGAAGCAGGTCATGCATTTAACGTTTATGGTAAGCTAAAAAATAATGAAGCGAATGCCTATGTATTTGAAATTGAAACCATGCTTAAACTGTTAAAAATGAATATACTCCCAAGACAGTTTGGCCTTTACAAAGAAGATTTACAATCTTATTTTAAATCACGCATGGAGCAGTATAACTTAGCGATCCCTAGTAACTCCTATTTAAAAACCTTAGTCGAAGAAATTACTAATGATTTTAATTTAGATGGGAAGGATATTAAATCCGAATCGCGGGTCAAATTTCAAATTAAACTTGGCTTTTTCAAGAAAAATGATACTACTGAGCCTACCCCAGAAAGAAATCTACCAAATCAACCAATGGTTAAAGTTTTATAGTAATGGGATAAATAATCCCTATGAACTATTTTCGATGGAGCGAAATAGGCAAACCAACTAAGCGAATAGGAATCTGATTTAGAAATAACACGTTTGAAGTTTAATGATATTGGAGATAAGTATGTATAAATGGCTGGAAAATATCGATTTGTCGAGTTTTAGTGCTCAAATTGAGGATTTTGTGAATCATCTTGTTGATCCGGCCTCTCTTATGATTCCTGATGATCCTGTTTTTGTTTCTTATCGACAATTTGAGCAATTAAGATTGATGTCAGCCAATAGCTTGCAAGAAATGTCAAAGCAAATGGAAGAAAGTCGTCAATTTATTGCCAAAGCACCACACGATAAGAGTGAGATTGCCCTGGTTGTTCAAAACAATAATACAGATAAGCCTTATGAAACAGAACTAAAGAATATTTTACGATTTCTTGTAGAGGACGGTAAAGACAAAGCTCAAATTCGCATGATTTGCAATGCCATAAACGGTGGCTTAATAATGGCACACATGGCAGCCAAACAAAATGCAGAAGCAGCAATGGCTATCATCAACAGAATTAAACAAATTGGTGACAAAAATGTAGCACCGTTGGTTGATGAGTACTGGAAAATTTTGCAATCATCTGATAAAACATCTGGATTTAAATTGCTCCCCCAATATCTGGAAGAACTAATTACACAACAAGCAGTAGAATTGGAGTCACATCGGAAAAAATTACGCGATGATGGTGGAGAAGATTTAACTAAAGAAGAAGTTATTTGTCCATTAACCCGACAGGTGATCAATGCAAGTAACTCACTGGCAACACAATCTCATGCCACCCAATTCATGATGCTTATTGTAGTTTTGGCACAATTGGCGAAAATTAAAAACAGTGAGCTGGATGAATTTATTAGCTCACAAGACAATGATTACGTTAATAAATGCTTTGAGTTGTTACAGCAATACGTAAAAGATCCGAAACAGCTTTTATTTACAGAGCAACAACATGAATTCCTAAATCAATTAGGTATGAATAAAGTATTGCAACAATGGCAAACACAAAATATTCATGAGCATTCTGCAGTAAAAACAGAGGATAAAGAACCTTCGAATCAGGAGTCAATATCATTGGCGGGTGTAAAAGATATAGAGATTGATTCAGTGGAAAAACATCAACATTCACCTAGCGCTTGTCGTTTTTTCAAACTGACACCTAAAAGCAACGAAGGTACAGAAAAAACTTTGAGCTATACTCCATAACCCAGACATTAGCCTCACTTAATGAGTGAGGCATCAATTGCAAAATTCTAAACGTTCGAAAGCTACCATGCAAGTAAACAGACATCGTGACACTAAACCATTGCCGGATAGAAATTACTCTTCAATAGCTTCTTTTTTCTCTTCAGAATTTCTGGATAATCCCAATTTCTCTTTCAAACGTGCAACAGCATCAGGATCATACTGTTTTGCTGATTTATGCTTTACCACTACAGCCGTAGTTCGAACAGGTTGTGTCGTTGCATTTAGGGCATTGTATGTACTTCGTGTTGGATAAATTGGAAAATTATCGTCCGTTGTGTTTGATAATGGACTCATTGCTTTTGAGTGATAATTCATGCCTTGTGAATTAGAATGAGAAGGATTTACAGTTTTTTCTGCGAGAACTTTACGCGCGTTACGAGCACTTTTTTCTACTCGCTTTTTGATCTTAGCAGCCGCATATTCAGCTTCCTCTGCGCTCACTTCACCAACTTCATTGCCATGCAAATCAATTCGCATTTCTCGAAGTTTAAGACAGGCTAAATAATCAAGACGCCGAGTAAATAACACCACAGCCTCTCTTAATTTGCTTTTGGAAAGACCAACTTCCACAGCTTTTTCTGCATGAAGCAAAATATCATCCATAATGCCAATTTTTAATGGGCGAATTCGTAATGAATTATCAAATGCTGCCGGAAAATTTGCAGCGAGCCATAACAAAGCATCTGCGCGTGCTTTTTTAGACTTATTTTTTTGAGCTTTATTAATAACAGCGGTGCGTGGGTGCAGCTCCTGTTTTCTCATAAGTGACCCTTGGTTAGATATTGATTGTCATATCTGAAATAAAAGCATTTATATTAAAAATGAGCGCACAATGTACAATGTTTATTGATTGTTTGCAAGTCCTCTGTGATGCTTAATCGTACGGTATAAAAACAAATAATCTAAGTAGAAAAAAAGTGAATGATAGTCCTATAATTAGACTAGAATTTGTATACTCAAGGTTTCTTGGACTTATACTTATTATTCAGGTAATAGCTCGTTAATAAATTGTCAATGCATCAACTTTTTATAACGAAATTTGTGGAGCAAATGATGGATTTCTTTAAAAAAGTGTTTATATTATTTCTTGCAACATTCTTTCCATGGCTTCTGCTTCTTTTGGATGATAATCCTGGCGGTGCAGTCATTTCATTAGTGATGCAAGTGACCATTATTGGTTGGCCTTTTGCGACAGTTTGGGCCTGGAATACTCACTACGGCACTAAAAAAGACAAAAAAAATAAAAAATAAACTTCATAAGGAGTATTATGCTAACTCGTGTTATTGTTAATGGGGCCAAAGGTAAAATGGGTTCCCTTGCTTGTGAAACACTGAACAATCACGATGAATTTGATTTAGTGGCAACACTTGGCAGAGAAGATAATTTAGCTCAGGCCATTAAAGATACCCAAGCTCAGATAGTAGTTGACTTAACTCGTGCAGATTGTGTTTACCAAAATTGCCTTACTATCATCAATCATAAAGCACACCCTGTGATTGGAACATCAGGCCTTCTTCCTGATCAAATTAACGAATTAACCACCCTTTGTGAACGCCATCATATTGGTGGAGTGATTGTCCCTAATTTCTCAATTAGTGCCGTTTTAATGATGATCTTCGCGGCCAAAGCGGCAGAATACTTTCCTGAAGTAGAAATCATTGAAGCACATCACCAACAAAAATTGGATGCTCCTTCAGGAACTGCTTTAAAAACAGCAGAAATGATTGCCGCAGCACGGAAAACCCCCAGAAATCAATTAAATCTCAAAGAACTAATCCCTGGCGCACGCGGTGGCTCTCACTATGATGTAAATATTCACTCCCTACGTATTCCTGGCGTCATTGCACGACAACAGGTTATTTTTGGCAGCATAGGTGAAACGTTAACAATTACTGATGATTGCATTGATCGTCGTTCTTTTATGCCCGGTATCGTCCTATGCTGTCAAAAAGTGTTAGGATTGACTACCTTGCTCTATGGGCTTGAACATTTATTGTAAAAGGCGCTATCAGGGAACGGTCATGTTTGACGCATCTTGAACGAAAACCTGCCCGTTCAGCCAAGCTTCACCATTCCCTCGTATGACCTCTTACCATTTTTTATTATAAAACCTTAAAACAACAGCCTGGATGATAAGACCAGGCTTTATCATCTATGATAAGACTCAGGCTCTTTAACATGTGCTTTTTTAGATTCTTCAAATAACTTAGTCCATTCCTCTACAGTTGTTGAAACAAGCCTGGGAAAAGTAGCACCTGTTTCACTATGTTTTAAAAATGAACGTAAGTGCCCATAAACTGAATTCGTTGCTTCAGTCCGGCTACCATCACTTTGAGGTCGTTCGGATACAATCTGTAATATTTTTTCAATTCGTATGATATTATCTTTACCTGATGAAGGACTCGACATTAAATCAAGAATCTGTTTAATACCATCAGGAGTCGGGCTACTCTCAGAAGTAAAGAATGAACTAGTCCAACGCGAACTTTGCTCTTGTGGCGTAAATAGATTTCTTTCATTAATCAATGAATGTAAGGAATCATAAAGTTTCGTGCAATTGCTTTCACCTAATTGCCTCGCCACTAAACGACATAACAATTTATTTTCAGGAAGTAAATATTCCCTAAGTTTTTTACTACCCCCAATAAAAATATTCTTTACTTCATTATCTGTTGCCATCCTATCATCATCTTTAAGTGCTCGCTCACTATCTAAACGTCTTCTGATTTCTGCTGCAATATCTTCTGGTAAATACCATTCAGGAGTTTTAATACCTTCAGAACCCGGTGCATTTTGTCCCGCATGTTCATGCTGATGACGGCTCATATATAAATCAGCTACTAAAGAAACAAAACGGATACGATTTTCCTTATCAGGAAGTTCATCAAACACCGGCCAGCTACCGTAGCGCTCCTTATATAAAATCATCGCATCTGTATGAATAAGTTCAATGGCTTTTCTATCTTTGCCGCTAACGCAAGAACCATAGGAATGTCCACCAACGGTCAAGATAATTAACTGCTCAAGAGAACTCAAAAATAATTCTCTACCTGCATAATCAAAAATAGTTGCTGTACCAAGTGCTGACTCTAGAACAGATTGGTATTGATCTAAGAGTTCTTGTAACCCTGAGGTAAAAGAAACATACTTTTTTGCTGTAGCTAATAGAGACAAACTGTCTTTATCATACGCCTGAGTATAATAAAGTCGCTTAGCCATATTATAGGGATGATTATTCTGAAGGATAAATTGAATGTCTTTTCGACGTTCAATGGCAGAGCGAGCCAATTTGTACAAATCCAAATCAGGCGGCAAAGTGGGTAAATAATCAGTAATCCAGTTAGGTACATAATCTGTTGCATGTATTGGGCTAATCAGTGTTTGCAATATCGCAAGTTGATCTAGTTTTGAATGCTCCATCACTTTAGCAAGATTTGAGTCACTATGCCTTTGTTGCACTGCTTTAGGCCAATTTAATCCGTCTCGAGTTGCAATATGACTTGAACGATAGCGCTTAGCCGATAATTCGCATATTTGCCCATTTTGACTCACTCCTAACAAACTGTGAGCTGCATAATTTGCAGGCAATGGCAGTGTACGATGACGACTCGATAAAAAGGAAACCGCATCCTCTACGTTATCCACTCCTTTAAGCACATGCTCTAAAAAAAACTGTTGGTGTTCAGATAATACCCAATACCACTGAGGAAGACTGGAAATCTGTGTCGCTGTATCCCAGATTTCCCACTTAAAAATATCCCCTGTGAGCAGTTTTTTAAATTGGTTTAATTTTTTATCCAATGAG
The DNA here is from genome assembly GCF_900452415.1 of Legionella cincinnatiensis. Classification (NCBI taxonomy): domain Bacteria; kingdom Pseudomonadati; phylum Pseudomonadota; class Gammaproteobacteria; order Legionellales; family Legionellaceae; genus Legionella; species Legionella cincinnatiensis. Next base: position 3,772,089 of record NZ_UGNX01000001.1, read on the forward strand.
GAGGGATCTGCCGCTAAAATTCGCATCATTTCGCGTTGATGTACACTTAACGTATTAAACCATGAGGGAAGTGGAGGAGAACCACTCACGATTTGCTGCAAATCCGTATTTAAGCTCAGTGCTTTTCTTTTTATTGAGGACCAATTCAGTAAAAAATTATTAAAATCCCGAATTACTTCAAGATAAGAGGTAATTCCTTGTTCCAAATTACAAAAATAGGCATGTTGATATTCCTCAAGATCACGTAACCAGTTAGGCGTTTTGGGATATTTTTTAGCTTTAATTAATGTTAATTCATCGAGTAATTGATCGTAATGGGGGGGTAGTGTTTCGTCTAACTGAAGCACATAATCTACATCGTGCCCCAACTTCATAGGGACTAGAGTGGCTAAGTCATAACGACCTTCGCGCATCAACGCATATTGTTCTGCTTCATTCAATAGCTCTATAGCCTCTTTAATATCAGAACAACCCCAATTTAAAGCAATAAGTTCAATTAATTTGGCAGTGAATCGCTCCAATTCTTTATGCAAATCATCTACAGAGCCTTTTGCATCAGCAGTGGCTAATTTACATTCATCAACATATGTCTTTAACGTTTCTTTGCTTAACGGCGTGTTTTTTGCAGAAAATGGATAAGCGTCGATAAGAAAGCAGAACGCCTTGTGCAGGCTATCGACACGACGTGCAAAACTACGGTGATAATCAGGTTTCTCGTGATAGGTTTCTAGAATATAACCTGGAAAGCGAACTTCTAAGGCACTCAGTAATTCAGATGATAATTCGATGCCATACGGCACACGTACAATAATTCCTTTTCCCATCGCTTATTTTCCTTAACTGCTTACCTCTATTTTAAAGTTACTCCACTATAGAGTGATTCAAAAAGAGGTTATTTTAGTCCTAATCTCTTCGCTATTATTGTATAAATAATTCCATGAAACAATTACAATACACAACTTAATTGCTAAAAATAATAAAAGGAGTTTGCTAATGGGCTACATTGTACAACATTATATTGATGGTCAATTACTTAATGAAACAAATACGACAGGTCACTCTATTTATAATCCCGCTTTAGGAGAAGTCATCGGCCAAGTCCATTTTGCATCAAAATCTCTTTGCGACAATGCAATCGCTGCAGCTAAAAAAGCAGGAATAGATTGGGCAAAAACTCCAGCCATTAAGCGAGCACGAATCCTTTTTAAATTCAGAGATTTACTTGAAAAAAATCAATTAGATTTAGCGCGAATTGTTACTCGTGAACATGGAAAAACTTTAGATGATGCCAAAGGTTCTGTAGCTCGAGCAATAGAAGTAGTCGAATTACATTGTGGCCTGGTGAATCAACTGAAAGGAGATTTTTCTGCTGATGTAACTACGGGTATTGACTGCCATACGTTAAGACAACCACTGGGTGTTTGTGCTGGTGTTTCCCCATTTAATTTTCCAGTTATGGTTCCAATATGGATGCTTATCCCAGCTATTGCTTGTGGCAATACATTTATCTTAAAACCTTCGGAACAAGATCCTTCCGCTCCTGTTCGTTTGCTGGAATTATTAAGCGATGCTGGATTGCCCGATGGAGTTGCTAATTGCATCCATGGAGATAAATCAACAGTAGATTATTTACTCACTCATCCTGATATTGCCACATTTACTGCTGTCGCTTCTACACCAGTAGCACAACATATTTATACTGCAGCTACCTCTTATGGAAAACGGGCTCATACTTTTGGTGGTGCAAAAAATCATTGTGTGGTCATGCCGGATGCAGATTTGGATCAAGCTGCTTCTGCTATTGTAGGCGCTGCTTATGGTTCTGCTGGTGAACGATGCATGGCAATCTCAGTCGTTGTTGCCGTGGGAGCACATACTGCTGATACACTTATTGCCAAAATGACACCACAAATTCATGCAACACGAATTAATGCCGGTGATATTCCCGAAACAGATATGGGGCCTTTAATTAGCGATGCTCATCGACAAAAAGTTTTGGCTGCCGTAGAGCAAGGAATAAATGAAGGAGCTAAATTACTCATTGATGGAAGATCATTTAAACATCCCGAGCACCCCCAAGGTTTCTTCATGGGGCCCTGTTTGTTTGATCATGTCAATGAAAATATGTCTATTTATCAGCATGAAATTTTTGGTCCAGTTCTCGTTATCGTTCGCGTAGATAGTTTTGAAGATGCTTTAGCTTTAGTAAATAGAAATCAATATGGCAATGGAACCGCAATTTTCACTCGTGATGGCTTCAGTGCTCGTGAATACAGTCAACGTGTACAAGTAGGCATGGTTGGAGTCAACATCCCGATTCCAGTCCCCGTTGCAAACCATCCTTTTGGGGGTTGGAAGCATTCTTCCTTTGGTGATACAAACATGCATGGTCAAGAAAGTATTCATTTTTACACGCGCCGAAAAACAGTTACGAGTAAATGGCCTATTAGTGAAATCAAAGACAACGCTTTTATTATGCCCACACATGATTAAAATGATTTAAAAATAATGGATAGTCTGGGTGAGGTGAGGCGAAACCCGGGTTGATTGATCCTAATCAATTTCCCGGATTTCGTCACGCATCACCTAAGCTACATAATTAATCAGATGGAGAATTCAATGGCAAAAATAGGATTTGTAGGACTTGGGCATATGGGTTTACCTATGGCCATCAACCTGATTAAAGCAGGACATCAAGTTACAGGATATGATTTACAACAAACAGCCCTGCAACATTTTTCCCAAGCTGGTGGTTTCATTGCCCCTAACATCCAGGAATTAGCTCATAATAAAGAGGTAATTATTACCATGCTGCAAACTGGACAACAAGTCTTAGGAGTTTGTCATAGCAATAATGGATTATTCCAGGCAGCTAAAAAAGATACTTTATTCATTGATTGTTCGACCATAGATGTCAATAGTTCACGTGAACTGCATCATCTGGCGACCCAACATCATCTCCAGGTAGTTGATGCACCTGTTTCAGGTGGTGTAGCCGGGGCAGCAGCCGCTACTCTAACCTTTATGGTTGGTGGCGAAGAACACGCGTTCCATATGGCAAAACCTTTTTTAGCAGCTATGGGACAAAAAATCATTTACACAGGGATTGCAGGAAGTGGCCAAGCAGCAAAAATCTGTAATAATATGATTCTGGGCATCTCAATGATTGCTATTTCGGAGGCCTTTGTTCTTGCGGAACAATTACAATTATCACCACAAAAACTTTTTGAGGTAGTAAGTAATGCTTCGGGACAATGCTGGGCAATGACTAAATATGCACCTGTTCCAGGCGTTTTAGAAAATGTTCCTGCAAATAATGATTATAAGCCAGGATTCGCTGCAGCAATGATGCTTAAAGATTTATTACTCAGTCAAGATTCGGCGCACTCCGTAAATCTGGAAACCCCTTTAGGGTCGAAAGCCACTCAAATTTACCAACATTTTGTGGATCAAGGTCTTGGTGAGGCCGATTTTTCAGCCATAATCAAATTAATCGCTCAAGGGAAAGAGGTATAACATGCATGCTCCTTTACGCACCCCTCAATTAACACCAACAGAAGACTCCTTAACTGAGTTTTGGTCCGAAATAGCACAACAAACTTTGGATTGGCTACGTCCCTGGGATACAGTATTGACTGGTGGTTTGCAACATGGCGATGTAACTTGGTTTAAAGGTGGGAAACTAAACGTCAGCTTAAATTGTCTGGATAGACATCTTCCCCATAAAGCAAATCACCCAGCAATTATTTGGGAGAGCGATGATCCAAGCCAAAATAAAACATTAACTTTTGCAAAATTACATGCTGAAGTATGCCGCATGAGCAATGTACTCAAACAATTCAATGTAAAAAAAGGGGATAAAGTCGCCATCTACTTACCGATGATTCCTGAAGCAGCAATCGCCATGCTTGCTTGCACCCGAATTGGTGCAGTACACACGGTCATATTTGCTGGTTTTTCAGCCCAAGCTTTAAGACAACGTGTACTCGCATCAGAATGCAGCTGTATTATTACTGCAAACCACTTTTATCGCGGAGGTAAATTAGTAGGATTAAAAGAACAAATTGATGAGGCATGCAAGGATTTGTCATTACCTAGGCTTGTCATTAAAACCAGTAATGATCCTATTGCTTTTGATACAAATAAAGATCATTGGTGGCATGAGTTAAAAGAGAAAGTAAGTGATCATTGTGATCCTGAACCTATGGATGCCGAAGATCCATTGTTTATTCTTTATACTTCGGGCAGCACAGGACAACCTAAGGGAGTAGTTCATACTACAGGAGGTTATCTGGTACAAACAGCTTATACTCATCAGTTGCTCTTTAATTGTCACGATAATGACGTTTTTTGGTGTACCGCTGATGTAGGTTGGGTGACTGGTCATAGCTATTTAGTGTATGGCCCTCTTTGTAATGGAATCACCACGCTTATCTTTGAAGGAATCCCTACTTGGCCTGATCCTTCCAGAAATTGGCAAATTGTGGATAAGTATCAAGTGAATGTCTTTTATACCGCACCTACTGCAATACGTGCTTTAATGCGCGCAGGAGATGACTGGCTCGCATCCAGCTCTCGCAGTTCTTTACGCTTACTAGGTTCCGTAGGTGAACCCATCAATCCCGAAGCATGGCAATGGTATTTTCAAAAAGTAGGCCAAAGTCGATGTCCAATAATCGATACCTGGTGGCAAACAGAAACTGGGGCAGTAATGATTAGTCCAAGAGTAGACGAGCCGAGCAGCAAACCTGGAGCTGCGCGCCAACCCATTCCAGGGGTTATCCCAGTGTTACTGAATGAGCATGGCCATGAAATAACCGGCGTTGGTGAAGGATATTTAGCGATAAAATATCCCTGGCCTTCTATGGCACGAACTATAGCAGGAGATCACCATCGCTATTGTACCACCTATTTGCATCATGGCTATTACATTACTGGTGATGGCGCCAAGCGTGACGCAGATGGGGATTATTGGATCACCGGCCGTGTGGATGATGTCATTAATGTTTCAGGCCATCGCTTAGGTACTGCAGAAATTGAAAGTGCATTGGTGAGTCACCCTAGTGTTGCAGAAGCAGCTGTTGTTGGTATTCCTCATGAGTTAAAGGGGCAAGGAATTTATGCTTTTGTCATTTTAAGGGACGGTTTCACTGCAAATGATGCGTTAAAAGCTCAGTTAATCAAACAAGTAAATCAAGAAATAAGCCCTATAGCCAAACCAGATGTTATTCATTTTACTCATGACTTACCAAAAACACGCTCCGGTAAAATCATGCGGCGTATTTTGCGCAAAATCGCAGCAAAAGAAATACAAAGTCTTGAAGAGTTAGGTGACATATCGACTTTAGCAAATCCTCAAATTGTTGCACAACTATGGGAAGAGTCGGCACAATTTTAACCTGGAAAAATACATTCATAGTCATGAGTGGATGAAAAACCAAGAATTCTCACCATAACGCAACAGCGCTCATGGTGAGGCCATTTTACTCTTAAAAAGACTTAACACTTAAAGTTTTAGAAATAGAGAGAGCTGAATCCTTGTTCCAAATCCAATCGTCTCTTCGTTTTCGTTTTTAATTCATTAACTGGTGTTGAGAGATTCTCTGGTTTTTTTAAATTCTAGCATGGACGTTCTGCGTATCGCAGTAAAATATGCGATATTAAAGGTCTCAATGTTATCAATTTCATCCTTTGTAAGAAAAAGAGCTTTATTTAATAAATTTATTATTTCTATTCATTAAGTTAACGTGAATTATGGATAAAGATATAATTATAACGAGTCTCTATCACGACCCGTTCTGGCTGAGGAGGCGCACCAGCGCCGTCTCGAAGCCTTGGGCATCGGGTTCGAAAGTACCTGCCAAGGCTTCGAGACGGCGCTGGTGCGCCTCCTCAGCCAGAACGGGTCGAAGTAATAACTCGATCTCTTATCCATACTCGATCTCTTATCCATACTCGATCTCTTATCCATACTCGATTTCTTATCCATACTCGATTTCTTATCCATAATTGACGTTAAGTTAGGATTAGTCAAAAAAGACTCCTATGGATTTTTTGGAGAAGAAGATTTTATTTTTTAGAAATTTTTTGACCAATTTGACAACTAAATGACAAAATTTTTATTGCTTTTTGTCAGCAATACGATTACAATTTGTTGACGTTTTAGCTGATGGTCTTTACTTAAAATGCTAGAAACACCGGATTGTTTTGATTTCTCTCAATTGTCCTTGGATGAAATAGCTCATTTACTCCAACGTTTTAACCTGCGCCTAACTCCTGATGAAGCACTCACTATTCAGAATTCTTTATTAAAACGGCCACCCACTTATGCAGAATGCGTGTTATGGTCCATTCAAGGTTCGGAACATTGTTCTTATAAAAGCAGTCGTAAGCACCTTAATCAATTCATTACTAAAGCACCTCACGTTATCCTAGGCCCCAAAGAAGATGCAGGCATTGTTGCCGTAGCTACTGATAAACAAGAACGACGCTATGGTATTGTCGTAAGCCATGAGTCACATAATCATCCCTCACAACTTGTACCCTTCGAAGGAGCAGCGACTGGAGTAGGTGGTAACGTACGTGATGTCTGTTGTATGGGAGCAGAAGTGATTGCCGTTGCAGACAGCTTACGCTTTGGAGACATTAATCGTGCGAAAACAAAATGGATTCATCAAGGGGTAGTTCAAGGTATTGCTGGATATGCGAATCCACTTGGAATTCCTAATCTCGCCGGCGACACTTATTATGATGAAGCTTATAATGAAAATTGCCTGGTAACGGTAGTGACTTTAGGTGTAGTCCGCGAGGATCACATTATTCATTCTTACGCCCCCTCTCATGCAGAAGATTATCAGTTTATCTTAGTAGGCAAACCAACCGATAACAGTGGCTTTGGCGGTGCAGCTTTTGCTTCGGCAACACTCAGTGAAGAACAACAAGAGCAAAATAAAGGAGCAGTTCAAGAACCTAATGCATTTTTACAACGGCATATTCTTAAAGCCAATTATGCTATGTTTGAATTTTTACGTGAAAATAACCTCATTGATCGGGTTGGTTTTAAAGATTTAGGTGCGGGCGGAATTGCTTGTGCCAGTGTGGAATTAGCAGAAGCAAGTGATTATGGTGCTGAAATTAATCTGGATTTGGTTCCTACCAGTATGGATAATTTACTTCCCGCAGTCATTTTATGTTCTGAAACCCAAGAACGTTTTATGTGGGTCGTGCCCCAAGAACTTGTAGATACCTTCTTAAAACATTACAACGAACGTTTTGCTCTTCCAGAAATCTGTGATGGTGCACAAGCAACGGTTGTAGGAAAAATAAGAAACGATGGTTTGTATGTAGTGAAAGCACAAGGTAAAGAGATTGTTTCTGCACAAGCCAAAGACATTACTAAAGGCATACTTTACGATAGACCTTACCAAATAAAACAACCACCCCATAATGAACCAATACCTTTTAGCATTGACAATTTCAATGAACAATTATTGCAGTTGCTTTCGCATGAAAACATTGCCTCTCGGGCTCCTATTTATGAAAGCTATGATAAGCAAGTTCAAGGTCGTTCTGTTCTTGAACCAGGATGGGCTGATGCTGGCTTGATTGCTCCATTTAATGAAGATAAATATCCTGAAGAAATTCGCCAAACAGGGGTTGCTTTATCTGTTGATCATAACCCTCGTTACAATAAAATTGACGCTTATTGGGGGGCTGTTAACGCAGTTATAGAATCAGTACGCAACATCATTGCAGTGGGCGCGTGGCCTCTTGCACTGACAGACTGTCTGTGTTTTGGCAATCCAGAAAATGAGTTTCAAATGGGGGAGTTTGTTGCTTCAGTGCAAGGAATCACCGATGCATGTAAAGCAGTGAAAATGATTCATCATGATGCTTGCCTACCCATTATCTCAGGCAATGTATCCCTTTATAATGAATCAGCTCAAGGAGCTATTCCTCCAAGTCCTATTATCAGTTGTATAGGTGCTATCAGTGACTATTCCAAAGCAATAACCTACGACTTAAAACAAACCAATTCTGTATTGCTCATGGTTGGAGAACGTAAGGATGAATGCGGTGGTAGCGTTTATTACCAATTGCACCATCAGCTCGGCAGCCAATTGCCCAAACCTGATCTTATTTCATTTGCCAACGAAATTAGTGCCGTCCATATCGCCATGCAAAAAGGGTTGATTCTTTCAGCTCACGACATTTCCGAGGGGGGTATCGCTGTTGCCCTTGCGGAAATGAGCTTTAAAAATGAAATTGGTGTGGATGTTTTTATTCCTGGCAATTTGCCTAACGATAAAAAATTATTCTCGGAAAGTGGGGGATTTATCCTCGAAGTTTCTCCACAGCATTTAAACCAAATGGAAACGCTACTTCAGGATCATTCAATAGCATTCCATACAATAGGTGAAACAACAGCAACCCCAACATTGATGATGAATTCCGTAGTTCATGTACCTATTAGTGCAGCAAAAACTGCCTGGAAAAATGGTTTAGTTGAGAGGCTCATATAAATGTCAATTATCGATTATAAAGCTGCCGGTGTGGATATAGAAGCAGGTAACGAAGCGGTTCGCAGTATTAAAAAAGCTGTAGAAAGTACTTTTTCACCCCAAGTACTTACAGGAATCGGCAGTTTTGGTGCCATGTATGACCTTAAAAGTCTTCTCCATCATTATGAACATCCTGTTCTTGTGCAAAGCATTGACGGGGTAGGCACCAAAATGATGGTGGCCAAAATGATGCAAAAATTTGACACCATCGGTATTGATCTAGTGAGTGCAACAACCAATGACATTATTGTTTTGGGTGCAAAACCACTTACCTTGCTTGATTATATTGCCAATGATAAATTAAAACCCGAAATTATCGAACACATTATTCGTGGTATGGTAAAAGCATGCCAAGAAAATCAAATTTCTTTAGTGGGTGGTGAAACAGCTGAAATGCCTGGAACCTATCTTCCTGGCGAACACGACTTAGTGGGAGTAATTACTGGAGTTGTGGAAAAAAGTAAAGCAATCGAAGGAAAAGAAATAAGTGCAGGAGATATTGTAGTCGCCTTTCCTTCAAGTGGCTTGCACACTAATGGTTATTCATTAGCAAGAAAATTACTTTTCGACGTTGCAGGTTACAAAGTAGAATCCCAATTTCAAGATTTTACCCATACTATTGGTGAAGAGCTCTTGGCTCCACATGTTAATTATACGCGCCCTATATTAAGCATTTTGGAAAAAAACATTCCGATTAAGGGAATGGCGCACATCACTGGAGGTGGGTTACTGGAGAATATTCCCCGTATCCTCCCTAAAAATTGTGCTGTTGAAATCCACAAAAGTTTGATCCCCGAGCTTCCAATATTTAATTTATTACGTAAATTAGGTCATCTTGATGATGAGCAAATGTATCGCACTTTTAATATGGGTGCCGGTTTGGTTCTTTTTATAGCACCGGAAACACTCTCTGCTATTCGCGAAGTATTACGCGATTTTCCATCTTACCCTCTTTATGAAATTGGACACGTCATAAGAGGAGAGCAAAAGGTGACGCTTTTATGATACGCATAGGCTTAATTCAATTTCCGGGATCTAATTGTGAACGTGAGACAGCGCTTGCGGTAAAACGTGCAGGAATGGAGCCAGTTGAGTTTCTGTGGAATGAGCCGCTAGAAAAATTGCGCTGTTTGGATGGTTATATTCTTGTTGGTGGTTTTTCTTATGAAGATCGTTCCCGTGCCGGAATTATTGCAGCACTTGATCCCGTAATCCAAGAAATCAGAGCCCAAAGTGAACAAGGGAAACCGGTGCTAGGAATTTGCAATGGCGCACAAATCTTGGTTGAATCAGGATTGGTACCCGGACTTGAAGATCATGAGATTCATATGGCGCTTACCGAAAATAAACGAATCGTGAATCGCAAAATCATAGGAACCGGTTTTTATAATGCTTGGGTTCATATGCGCTTGTCTGACAAGCATCAACATAATGCGTTTACTCGCCATCTTGCAAGTACTGATTTAATCCATCTTCCCATTGCACATGCCCAGGGGCGTTTTCTTATACCCGACTCTTTATTAAATCAAATCGAAGAACAAGGCTTAAATCTTTTTCAATACTGTAATGCTGAAGGCACTATTATTGATAATTTCCCCATCAATCCCAATGGTTCCGCTGGTAATATTGCAGCAATTACAAACCAAGCAGGTAATGTGATGGCAATGATGCCCCACCCTGAACGTACTGTGAATGGTGACCCTATTTTTACATCCATGCGTGATTATATAAAAGACACGCGTCATCAGAGTCCAAGTAACGTCTCCCTTCATAACGTTTCATCTCGGATGACGGATTTGTCCTCATCCAAACTCCATCATTTTAGTAAAAATCCAAGTAGTTACCTATGCCTTGTCAAGCTTATTATTACTGATAACCAAGCATTAACCGTGCAAAAAACATTAGGACACTTAGGATTCCCAGTCACAGTGAACCGCTTTGAGCATTGGGAAATTGATTGTGATTCGCTAGAAAGTTTTGAATTATTAAAAAAAACGGGACTTTTGTATTCTGATCGCAAAGAGCGAGAAATTTCCTTAAATGAGTTTCGCTCTAAAAATACTTCGGCCTATCTCGTTCGCCCTCAAGAAGACTTGAAAGGACAACAAACATTACAAACACTTAAAACCCATTATACAGTTCCAAAAATCAATAAAATAAGTCATGGTGTTTTATGGCAATTTACCAGCGATGAAGTCGATGTCGCGACGCTTACTGATCGTATTTTGTTAACTCACATTATTGGGAATCCACATGCTCATGAATACTACAACTACTCATTATAGTAATGAAATTCAAGAAGCCCTGGCTTTTTGCCTTGACCAAACAAGTTTGCCTGTAGGAGAAAAATATCAAGGAAAAGTAAGAGATGCTTATGATCTTGGTGCTTCCATCATGCTTGTGACTACGGATAGGCTCAGTGCTTTTGACAGGCATTTGGCGCTCATTCCTTATAAGGGAGCCGTACTTAATTTAACCAGCGCATGGTGGTTTGAACAAACAAAAAACCTTGTCCCTAATCATATCATTGCCGTTCCCGATCCCAATGTAGTTATTGCTAAAAAATGTACTGTTTTTCCGATTGAGTTTGTAGTAAGAGGGTATATTAGCGGCACCACAAGCACTTCTTTGTGGACCCAATATCAAAATGGCATACGCGACTACTGCGGCATTACCTTTCCAGAAGGATTAAGAAAAAACCAAAAACTGGAACACGCTGTTTTGACCCCAACTACCAAAGAAAAAATTCACGACCGCCCTATTTCTCCAGCTGAAATTATTTCTGAAGGATGGATGAGTGAAAAAGATTGGTTAGAAGTAAGTACCTTAGCACTTAAGCTCTATCAGCGAGGTGCTGAAATCGCTCGCGATCATGGCTTGATTTTAGTAGATACCAAGTATGAATTTGGTCGTGATGCTGAGGGAACAATTAGAGTCGTTGATGAAATTCATACCCCTGATTCAAGTCGATACTGGTTGGCTGACAGTTACCAAGCACGTATTGCCGCGGGATTAGAGCCTGAAAATATAGACAAAGAGTTCTTACGCTTATGGTTTGCTAAAAACTCTGATCCTTACCATGATGAAACACTCCCCCAAGCACCTCAAGAATTAGTTGAAGAGCTCTCAGCACGCTATATTCAACTTTATGAACGAATTACCGGTAAAAAATTTAATTTTACGGTGCATAAAGAACCGGCCGAGCAACGTATTATGCGCCATATTGCCAATTATTTGAGGTAAGTTCATCCATGTGTGGGATCGTAGGTATTTACAGTCATGAATCCGTAGCCTCTGAATTGTATGAGAGCCTCATTCATCTGCAACATCGAGGACAAGATGCTGCAGGCATACTCACCTGTGATCAGCGTTTTTATACAAAGCATGGATTAGGTTTGGCACGAGAAATTTTTACTCCCGAAAACCTCTTATCACTTCAAGGCAATATAGGTATTGGCCATGTTCGTTATCCCACTGCTGGGGGTTATACCACCACTGATGTTCAACCTCTATGGATTGGTAGCCCACGCGGTATCGCGCTGGCGCACAATGGCAATCTCTCTAATTATCAGGAATTAGCGGATGAAATTCGTTTAAAGCAACATCGTCATCTCAACACCTCTCTTGATTCAGAAGCTTTATTGCTTCTATTTGCAGACAAACTCGCAAGTAGTGCCTACAGTATTGACGAAGACTATGAAAGCTTTTTTGAGCTGCTCACCAAAGCAGTGTCCTATGTTTTTAAACGAATCGAAGGAGCTTATTCCATTGTCTCCGTGATCATTGGTAAAGGATTGGTTGCCTTCCGCGATCCGCATGGTATTCGCCCCTTAGTTTGGGGAACTCGACAAAATGCCGATGGCACAATAGATACAATTTTCGCCTCAGAAACCACACCTTTCTATGCATTAGGATTTGAGCCACAAGGAGATATATTACCTGGCGAAGTAGCCTATGTTGATCTTAAGGGGAAACTGCATCGTCGCGTGCTTAAAAAAGAACAATTCAGACCCTGTGTTTTTGAATATGTTTATTTTGCTCGCCCTGATGCAACATTGAATAATGTCAGCGTGTACCGAGCTCGCTTGCGCATGGGACAAAATCTAGCCCTCCAATGGAAGAAAAATCATCCCGATATGACCCCTGATGTGGTTATTCCGGCACCATTTACGGCAAATACAGCCGCGTTGTCTTTTGCACATGAGTTAAGCGTAAGATATTCCGAAGGTTTATATAAAAACCCCTTTATCGGTCGAACATTTATTATGCCTAACCAAAAGGCGAGAACGCGTAATATTCGCTACAAATTAACCCCGCAACGCACTGAAATCGAAAATAAAGTGGTGATGATTGTTGATGATAGTATTGTACGAGGAACCACCTCCCGTGAAATTGTCAAAATGGTCCGAGAATTTGGAGCAAAGAAAATTTATTTTGCTTCCACTTCTCCCCCACTTAAAAATCCCTGTTTCAGTGGCATTGATATCCCCTCACGTAAAGAACTCATTGCAGCAAATCAAACTGAGGAAGAAATTGCAAATTATCTGGGCGTCGATGTTTTAATGTATCAAACAAAGGAAGATTTGGTTGAAGCGGTCACACGTCGTGGTGAACATCAAATCAAAAAGCCATGTATGGCGTGTATGGATGGCGATTATTTCTGCAAAAGAATAACTCAAGAAAAAATGCAGCAATTGGAGCTACAACGTGAAACAGGACGACATCATAATCAGTCACAAAAAGAGGACTTGATAGAATGAATATTCTTATTATAGGCTCTGGCGCACGTGAACATGCTCTCATCAAAGCATTACATCGCTCGCCACAAAATCCATCTTTATTTTGTTATGGTACAGCGGTTAATCCAGGCATTCATCAATTAACAGTTCAATATTGTACTGGTGATATTACTGATTGTGCCGCTGTCTTATCTAAAGCAAAACTTTGGGCGATTGATTTAGCAATTATTGGTCCTGAGGCGCCTCTAGAAAAAGGAATGGCTGATGTATTATGGCAGGTTGGTATTCCTACAATTGGTCCTAAAAAAATCTTAGCACAAATTGAAACATCTAAAGAGTTTGCTCGTGACCTGATGCAGAAATACGATATTCCTGGTCTACCCCTTTATAAAAAATTCACCAACCTAAATCATATAGAATCGTTTCTTAATGAGTTGGGTGAAGGTAATTATGTGATTAAAGCAAACGGTTTAATGAGTGGTAAAGGGGTCAAAGTAGCCGGAGAGCATCTGCATTCAATCACAGAGGCTATGAATTTTTGTCAGGAAATTCTTAGTCAAAAGCAGAGCATCCTCATTGAGGAAAAACTTATTGGCCAGGAATTTTCATTGATGTGTTTCGCAGATGGCAAGCACCTCATTCCCATGCCTTTAGTTCAAGATCATAAACGTGCCTATGATGGCGATAGCGGTCCCAACACAGGAGGAATGGGTAGCTATTCAGACACCAATCATAGTTTGCCTTTTTTAACTACAGACGAAATACATGATGCTTTAGCGATTAACAATGCCGTTTTTCGTGCCTTATCTCATGAATGTAATGAGCAATACATTGGCATTTTGTATGGAAGCTTTATCGCGACTAAAAATGGAATTTACGTCATCGAATTCAATGCACGTTTTGGAGATCCCGAAGCCTTAAATGTGCTCTCGATTTTAGAATCTGATTTTGTAGCTCTTTGTCAGTCGCTAGTGAATGGTCATTTGCATGAAGATAAAGTGAAGTTTGCAAAACAAGCCACGGTCTGTAAATATACAGTTCCTGAAGGATATCCAGATTCACCCAGGAAAAATTTTGCTATTGATTTTTCAAAAATTACCTGTCAAGACCATTTATACCTGGCCTCAGTCAATCAAGTGGATGAGCAAATCATTGCTGTAGGCTCTCGCACAGCCGCTTATGTGGGTATTGCAGATTCCATTTTTGCAGCAGAAGCAAAAGCCGAGCATGAAATTTCATTAATTGAAGGTCCTTTATTTCATCGTCAGGATATAGGCACTCGGCCCTTAATTCAACAACGCATTGAACAGATGTTAAGGATACGGGCGTTATGACTCGCATCGCCGTTTTAGGTTCGACCCGAGGGACTAACCTTAATGCACTTGTTACAGCCATTAATCAAAAAAATCTGGCGGCATCGATTGAATTGGTACTAAGCAATAAGGCAGATGCGCTTATTCTAGAAAAAGCCACCCATTTTGGCATTAAATCCATGTTTGTTAATTCACAGGATTTAAGCCGAACTGAATTTGATAATTGTTTATCCGATATTCTCAAGCAACATCAAATCGAACTTATTGTACTCATTGGCTACATGCGTATCTTGTCTGCTGAATTTGTTTTAGCCTGGAAAAATAAAATTATTAATATTCACCCATCACTTTTACCAGCCTACGGTGGTCTGATGAATCTTGAGGTGCACCAAGCTGTTTTAGATGCAGAAGAAATTGAAACAGGATGTACCGTGCACTACGTTACCGAAGAAGTAGATGCAGGACCTATTATTTTACAAAAAAAATGTCCTGTCAGACTAAATGATACACCCGAACTTTTAAAAGCCAGGGTACAAGAGTTAGAAGGAATTGCTTTGGTTGAAGCAATACAAACCATTTGTCGTTGTACATCTTAAAAAACATTTAGCTATAGCAAATCACTGGGGGGATTATGTCAAATAAATTAGTATCTATATTAATGGGCTCTAAATCAGATTGGACAATTATGGAGGAAGCCAGCTTAGCTCTGGAAAAATTAAATATTCCTCATGAAGTGCGCGCTTTATCTGCCCATCGCACACCTGATGCCTTATTTGACTATTTAAAATCAGCGGAACAACGTGGTATCGAAGTATTTATCGCTGCAGCAGGTGGAGCAGCTCATTTGCCGGGTGTGGTTGCAGCAAAAACCTTATTGCCCGTTTTAGGAGTACCTATGCCATCATCTACCTTTACGAATGGCCTTGATGCCCTGCTTTCTATAGTGCAAATGCCCGCAGGTATTCCAGTAGGTACCCTTGCAGTCGGCAAAGCTGGAGCCATTAACGCCGCTCTTTTTGCAGCAACAATCCTGAGCAATAAATACCCTGAATACCGTGAAGCGATTAAAAATTATCGTGCGGCTCAAGCAGAAAAAGTATTGGAAAATGCGGAAATTAAAGGATGATATTTGTAGTGTTCTTGTGATTCAAACATCATGATAAACGTGCAGAAGCAGTCGTTGGTGGCAGCGCTTTTGCACTCTCTCTGATATTTTGTTTTATCGTAAGAGCTCGAGTTATTACACTTTAAACCATTCGGGCAGAGGACCTGCTAATGAAGAACCTGAGTTCGATATAAAAAATAAAAGTAATTTTTTACATCGAATTGATTTTATTTAGAACTGGATGCAGTACAAATGCTACGCATTTTATGAGATAACGTTCGTTTAGCAGCCCTTGTCTGATAGCGTGGGATCATTTGGAATTTGCTTAAAAACCAGATGAAAAATTGCGTCTAATTTTGGGTTACTAGGCGCCGTTCCTGAAGTTTTTTTAGGGACATTGCCTAATTTTGAACGATAATTTATGGGATCTTTTAAGTTTAACTACTCACGCTACAATGTTAAATCCATCCACTGATTTAATAGAGCAATTAACTCTCCAACTCCTTCCTTTCTCAAAGACGAAAAAGACTGAACTGTAATTAAATGTTGCGCCAACTCGTAATACTTACGAACTTTGACTACGGTATTCTTTACCTCACTTCGGCTTAATTTATCTGATTTGGTTAATAAAATGTGTACAGGTAAGCCCCGATCCAAAGCCCAATCAACCATCATTACATCTAAGTCTTTTAAAGGATGTCGGATATCCATCAATAAAATCAAACCTTTTAAACTTTTTCTGACCTCAAGATAATGCGCTAAATTTTCTTGCCAATCCATCTTCACTCGTAAAGCAACTTTGGCATAACCATAACCCGGTAAATCAACAAGACGACGTGTTTCATCCAACTGAAACAAATTAATCAACTGAGTTCGTCCAGGAGTCTTACTTGTCCGAGCTAAGTTTTTAATTCCCGTTAAACAATTTAAAGCACTAGACTTTCCTGCATTAGAACGTCCAGCAAAAGCAACCTCATAACCTGAATCATCGGGCAACTGAGATACACGTGCAGCACTTTTTAGAAATACTGCTTTAGAATAAGGGTTTTCTAACATGAAAATAATACTTTTTGGGATTTCAACCAAGACAGTGTACCATTACTTGAGAATTTATGATGAGAAATCGATGAAAAAATTTGTACTCGCTTTTATTCTGTATATCCCACTCATTCTTTTTGCTCAGGAGGATAGTTCATCTACAGCCAATAAGGCGCTTGTGTGTACTGCCTGTCATGGACAGCAAGGCAATAGTACAAATCCTGAATGGCCTAATATTGCTGGACAACATCCTAAATATTTTATAAAACAACTTAAAGACATGAAAGACCCTTCTTTGCGTAACGCACCAACAATGAGCGCCATAGTTTCCACATTGAGCAATCAAGACATGGATGACTTGGCTGCATATTATGCTAAAATGCCCCTTGCTCAAGGCAGCACACCAGAACAGTTTCTGAAACGAGGTGAGCAAATCTACCGTGGAGGAGATTTTGCAAAAAAGATCACGGCATGTATCGCTTGCCATGGTCCTAAAGGCACAGGCAACGTCCAAGCGGGTTTTCCAGTTCTTTCTGGCCAACATGCTGCTTATACTGTATTACAATTAAATGCATTTAAAGAGGGCAAACGGAAAAACGATTTGAACCATATTATGCAAGACATTAGCAGTAGAATGGGCCAAGATGACATGGAAGCTGTTGCACATTATATTGAAGGTTTACATTAGGAAACAAAATTATGTTTAAAAAATTAATTGCTTTATTTTTTCTTTTACCAGCAATGGCCTTAGCTGCATCATTTGTTGAAGGCAAAGATTATCAAATTGTGACTAATCCCAATGCTACAAATGACAAAAATAAAATCCCCGTTATTGAGGAATTTTTTAGTTATGGTTGTCCTTGGTGTTATAAAATTGAAGGACCTCTAGATGAATGGGTAAGCGAAACCGGGAAAAACATCCAATTTGAACGTGTCCCTGTAATATTTAAACCTTCCTGGGAACTCTACGCCAAAGCTTATTATACAGCGAAAACACTCGCTCTTTCAGATAAAATGAACTCTTTATTATTTAAAACCATACAAGAAGACAAAAAGCCATTAGATTCCAAACAAGCAATGATCCAGTTTTTTGTAGCACAAGGGGTAGATAGAGAAATTGCAAAAAGTGCCTTTGAGAACTCCCCAACCATTGATATGCGCGTACAAAATGGCATGAGCTTGATGGCAAGCTACCAAATTAATGCTGTTCCTGCCTTCGTGGTAAATCATAAATATAAAACTGATTTACAAATGGCAGGTAGCCCGGATCGTTTACTGGAAATATTGAGTTATCTATCACGAAAATCAGCTTAATCTTCTAACTGTGTTTTTGTAATAATGAAGGGATGCATTATGAAATCAAAGCTAAAAAGAGAGCTACAACAATTTCTGGAGCAAGAACGAATAAGTCTTAATTCAGGAATTGTTAACTACATTACTTATCAATTAGCCGATATTAAAGTCAATAAAGAGCAGCTCAAGCAAGGTTTTTCTTTTGACCATGAAGAAACAATGGAAAAAATAGCATTTTCCATTGCAGCAGGACTCGATTTTTCTCAAATCAAAAAAATACTCAACTTCTTTAAAATTCCCGAAGACAAGTACCTACATGGCAAACCGATATTACTCAACGATGACGCTATGATTGAATACTTTATTTTTAATTTTAAAAACCGTTTCCAAGCATTAAAAGAAAACTCTCCCCCAATAATTGCCCAATATAAAGCACTATCTGCCCCACTTTTAGAGACAAATGCTAAAAATATACTTAAAAAGCATCTTGACGAAGTAAAGCTGATGATAATGGCTAGTTACTCCGACACTTCACTTACAGACACGATAAAAAACCTCATTAGTTTTATCTCCACTTTATCAGGCCGTATCCATGATTTAGAGAGTTTTCCGCATTTGTATGTAGATATCTTAAATAGCAAACAAGAAATTAATCATTTTTTGCAACTGCGAGAAATGAATGGAAACCAAAAATTATGCGCCCAACTTATAATGCTGTTGGATAGTATTGCTTTATTTGAGCGTTATCATCGCAATGAATCAATACTTAGTAATACTGGACTTCATAAAGAATTTAAAGAATTTTTAATTCCTTATCGTATTAATCCAGAAAAATGTGATTTGCTCGGGCATATAATTTTATCTTTAGCTGATGTAAAAATTCACACTGCAAACCTATTTCGCCTTGCTCCCGGGGAAGATCGCGCTCGTTTGGTAATAACATTTAGAAATATTAATGCAGAACATATCAATAAAATTATTGAATGGATGCACCATCTTGGCGATGAAACAGCTTTTGCTGTTGATGAAAAAACATCTTTGAGCGCATGCTCCGTTGCCAAAAAACAAGAATATCCTTTGGATAAAAATGAACATGAAGCGCAAACAACTAAACTCTATGAAAAATGTAGTATCGAAGTTGATGGTAAATTTTTCTATACTTGTGTCTATCCTCAAATCAAAGAGAATATTGCCCAAATGACCACCCAATACCAATTAAGTAGTTATCAGGAAGCATCAAAAGAAGATTTTAAAGTCACTTCAGAAACAGCTCGAGTCAGTGAGCATAGCATGTTTGAAAAAAACCCAAACTCCTCAAGTCAATTTAATACATTCAATAAAAAAAGCTCGCGAACATGCATGTGTACCCTACTAAAAAATTAAAATTCACCTAAAAGAGAGGTCCCCAACGTCGTACGGCTTCTCTAACAGACAATTTGCTTACTGCCGCACCCTACAGAAAACCCTATCTTTATTTATCAGTTCTCTAATATCAGATAATTCAATAACTTCTGCGGGCATACTGCATAAAACATCCAATGCATGGCGCAGAATTTTAGAGAGAGGGCTATGAGTAATAATACTCCAATAAGGATTTTCATGCTCATACAATTGATCCATTCTTTCGATGAGATCTAATATTGTGATACAGAACTCATTCAAGGCAGAAGGATCAGTGGATTGAAGAAACTGTTTAAGGCTTCTGTAATACTCCTCTTTTAATAAACCTTCTTGAGTAAGATTTTGACTGCATGCTGAAAATAAACCTGAACGGTTTTTTTGCATCTTTAATAGATAATTATGGTATTGTTCTTCCAGAATAGGTTTAATTTTTTTTAATTGAGCCAAAAAGTAAATTTGCTTGGTTAATAAACTGAATCCTTCCTTAACATTAATTTCTTTAAGCGCAGAGACCTCTATATAAGTGAGACCTAATTGATTCGCCAGTGCTTGAGCCTTCTTGTAAGATACATTCCTCAACTCAATTAAATCAGATTTACAACCAACAAGAATAATAGGTGCCTGTTGATTGTTTACTCTAAAACGATCGACCAAGGCTTTGGTATTGTAAAACGATTGGAGGTTAGTAAGGTCAAAACAAATAAAGGCACCATCAGCAAGATGAAAATAGGAGGCGACGATCTTCTGAAGTCTGGGGGCTCCGGAAGCATCCCAAATGCGTAATTTTATGGTTTTATTATAAGTTCTAAGGAATTTTATTTTCTGATCAACACCCATGGTGTCGCAATAGTTATGAAAATCTGCATTGCCACAAAGACTTGCTAATAAGCAGGATTTTCCAACATAATTATCACCAAGAAGGATTATTTTTAAATGTTCATCATATTCTTCTTTATGCTCCATGCTAAATAACCTTAAGTCAATTTGAACAAATAATAATAAATAAATCACTGGGATATAAGTATTCTTTAGCAAATAAATTGGACTTTTTGGGCAATGAGCTTTAATAAGGGCTTTTATACACCTATACCTGGATTCTCCAAACTTAAAATACCCGTATTAAAATCATAAGCAAAAATCTCTGCATAGCGCCCCCAATCAATCATGGTGCGTAAAACACGTTCGGCTTCCTTTTCACTTAAGTAATCTTCAAGTTTACTTAAAAATCGCTCTTCAGAAACTCTATGACCTACTTTTTCATCTAAAATTCTGCGAATGTAACGTGCAAGAGGCACTTTTTCCAATAATCTTTGTGCAAATAATTGCTTACGTTCTTGGAGATCAGCCTCTGAAAATTGCTTTCCTAAATCACTTAATTGAATATCTCCCGCAGAAACTTTAGCAAAGCCTAATATTTCTAATGTTTCAAGTATAGGAAACAGATCATCAATATTCATCATGAGCTCATCAGCAAGCTCTGGTAAGTCAATACGCTCTTCAAAAGAAGTCATTGTTTCAATCAAACCCGTCAATTCTGAGGGCTCTACTTCAGGTAAACGATAACCTAAACCAATTTGTCGTTCTCTTTGTGCACGTTTCGCCTTTTCTTTAGGGCCAGTAGTCATTAAGGTATAAATTTTATCAACTAAAGCTCGAAATTCAGAAGATTCAGGATCACGAGGTTGTGGTAAAGTTACAGGTAACTCAGCACGAATATATCCAGGATCATTACCAAAAATAACGATTCTGTCCGCCAAAGTAGCGGCTTCTTCAATATTGTGGGTTACCAATAAAATTCCATTCGTATTTGTTTTCTTCTCTTTCCATAATTCCAACAAGTCTGATTTTAAGTTTTCCGCAGTGAGCACATCAAGTGCGGAAAAAGGCTCATCCATTAACAAAACATCAGGGTTAATCACTAACGCACGCGCAAAACCAACACGTTGGCGCATGCCCCCAGACAATTCTTTGGGGAAAGCAGATTCAAAACCATCAAGACCAATAATATCAATTGCTTCAATAGCACGATGTCTTCGCTCTTCTCGACTAACGCCTTGTGCTTCAAGACCAAGCTCTACATTTTCCAATACCGTGAGCCACGGCATCAACGCAAAAGACTGAAAAACCATCGCAATACCATCAACAGGTCGGAAAACTGGTTTTCCTCTGTAAGTCACTGAACCGCTTGTTGGAGCGACTAGACCGGCAATAATACGCAGCAACGTCGATTTTCCTGAACCAGACTTACCTAATAAAGCAACAATTTCACCTTCTTGTAATTTAAAATTCACATCCTCAAGTACAAGCAAATTTTGCTCTGATGATTTTTTAAACGACTTACTTAAACTTTCTATAGAAATAATGGTTTCAGACATGATGATTTATTAATTAAAATTAAAACGTTCTTCCGCTAATCGATATAACGGACGCCAAATCAAGTGGTTAAAAGCAAGCACATACAAACACATCATCGCTGTACCTAAAGCAATTTTTGGGAAATCTCCTGTTGCGGTACTGGCTTGAATGTATTCACCTAAGCCAGTGGCTCTGAGCGTAGTATTTCCCCAACTTACAAATTCTGCCACGATGCTGGCATTCCATGCACCACCTGCTGCAGTTATGGCACCAGTAATATAAAAAGGGAAAATCCCTGGCGCTGCTAATCTTTTCCACCACAGCCATCCTTTCAACCCAAAATTATCTGCCGCCAGATAAAGTTCACGCGGAATTGCCGATGCACCAGCAATCACATTAAATAAAATATACCATTGAGTGCCAAGGATCATTAGTGGAGTGACCCAAATTTCTACATTTAAATGAAATTTAACTATAGCAATCACAAATAAAGGATAGAATAAATTGGCTGGAAAGGCTGCAACGAATTGAATCACTGGCTGTATTTTTTGTGCAATTCTTGGTCTCAACCCTATCCATACACCTACTGGAATCCAAATTAATGAACTCAGGATAATTAAGCATATGACACGTGTCCCAGTTGCGGCACCCAGCAAAAATACATGGACAATATCAGCAATTTTCAACTCTGCAAGAATAAAGCGCAGCAAAAACCATGCTCCAGAAAACACACATAACAAAACAAAAGCCCCCCAAAACCTATCAATGCGCCTTTGTTTTTTAAAATCAATTTCCTTAATTGCTTTGGCCTCATTAAGGCGCAACCAGCGTGCATTCACAAAATGATCCGTAAAAACTCTAATAATTTCAGCAAATTGCTTCATTAAACGACTACCACGCATCCAATCTACCAACCAAGATTGATATTCCGCTTCATCATGTGAGGCTTCTGCTTTAAATTTTTCTGACCATGCAATTAAAGGGCGAAAGAAAATCTGATCGTACAAAAAAATAACAACAACCATCGTTAAAATTGCATAGCCCACAGCATGTAAATCACGTTGCTGGATGGCTAAAGCGATATAAGAGCCTACTCCAGGTAAGCGGATATTTTGATGTGCAACAGAAATCGCTTCCGATAAGACCACAAAAAACCAACTGGCAGACATAGAAACCATCATATTCCATAATAAACTCGACATAGAAAAAGGTACTTCCAGTTTCCAAAAACGCTGCCATGCCGATAAGCGAAACATAGAAGCTACTTCTTTTAAATCATGAGGCAGCATTTTTATGGATTGATAAAAACCAAAAGTCATATTCCATACCTGAGCACAAAAAATAGCGAAAATAGAAGCACACTCAGGACCTAATAAGCTATTAGGAAACAAGTGAATAAACCCAGTTACGGTAATCGATAAAAAGCTTAAGACGGGTATGGATTGTAAAATATCAATCGCAGGAATAATTATCTGTTCTGCACGTCGATTTTTAGCGGCCCAAAGACCGATAGTAAAAGTAAAAATTATGGAAAAAAATAATGCGATAAACATACGTAACACGGTACGCAACGCGTAAAAAGGAAGATTGGAAGGATCTAAAGAAATAGGGATCTGCTCTCCTAATTGATAGGGAGTAGCCATTTGCGAGCCAGCCCAACCTAAAAAAAATAAGATAGAAAAAATAAGAATAAGAAGCAGTAAATCCCAACGATTTATATATCGACCGACTCTATCAGGATTAGCAAAGTAGAACCGACTTTCCCGCACTATGCCTCCTTAATAATCTTTGGCTGATATACCGAAATACACTTTGCAGAATCAAACAAACAGTATACACTAAAAATGCAGTTACAGTTATTTCGATATCCGTTTAATTGCTTCATAAAATACCATAAAGAAAGCTTAATCAATAGATAAAAGCCTATGAACACCCATCCACCATGACTCGTTATCATGATTAATTAGATTAAAAATTGAACTTTCCTGGAATTTAGGTGTCTAATATAGTGAGCATTTCCCCCGAATGCTTAACTTCGCTTTACCCCCTCTTAAGCGAAGAAATGTTTAGGTTCATGATCTAAACATTCGATTTACCCCGGCTCAAGCCGGGGATTTTTTTAGTATCCGCGCCAAGATCCACTGCCATTACCCTAAAATACTTTATGACCTATCTTGTCCAAAAGAAATCTTTTTCCCAAGATTCAAGCATGTTCAGGCACTAATACTTTTTCATTGGAGGTGGTGAATGTCAGTAAAAATGATTAAAATCAATCTATTCCATTGACAACCGAGGCATGATTCATGAACAAAAAATTAACAACTTTCCTGGGGATATTCTTGTCTTTTTCTCAATTCACTTATGCACAACCTGATCCAGTGCAATTATCAGTCTGGGTCAATGAAGCCATTGTCGCCACATACACGTACAGTTATAAAAATTATTTAGAAGATCAAAAAAGAATAGCTAAATACTTTACAGCAGATGGCTGGATAGCATACAGCAATGCATTAAATGCTTCGAAATTACCTGAGGTGGTACAAAAAAATCTTTATTATGTAAGTGCTGTAGCTACTGAACCACCGGCCATTTCTAATATTGACTCCACCCATTGGAAAGCCACTATGGGTTTATTAGTTGCATACCAAAATCCTCAATACCAACAAAAACAGCAATTAAAAGTGACCATTAATTTTATGGTTGCTCCCTCAGGCCAAGGTGTAAGAGGTTACAGTATCACCAATCTACAAGCTGTGATCAACAAAGCTCCTTGTAAATGTGATATTGAAGAAGAAAGCCCCCCAGCACCGCAGACTAAAACGAACCAAAATAACGCCAAACCATAAGCCCTAGATGCAAAACAATGAATACGCCAATCAAAATTAAAATGATATTTAATTTGGTTGGCACAGTGACATCCAAAGCGGATTGCTCAGGATTATTGGGATTATAATAAACATCAATTTCTTTATCCTCTTTAAAAGCAACTGCCGCCTTATAAGCAATACTTCGAGAATAGTTACTATTTGGATTATTATGAGCTGTATCTAAAAATAAATACTCTCCAGTCAGATTTTTATCATAAACTTGATAAGAATATTCAATTTTAGGCCAAACGCTATGGCCAACTTCCGTCCATTCACAAGAGGTAATGCGGCCCTTGGTGATTAACCAAGATTTCGCACGCACTAATACCTGCCTATCTTGCCAAAAGTGTCGAAACAGAATCAAAAGAAAAAATAACCATCCTAAATCGAGCATCCATCGCCAAAAAATTAGCCAAGTCATTCAAGTAGTCCTAAGAAATATGCTTTATGCAATATACAGTATATACCGCAATAGGTATAATCATTGGCGTCAAGGTTCTATTTATAAGGATATGCAATGATTGCTAAAACTCCTCTTCATGCCGCACACGTAGAGTGTGGTGCAAAAATGGTTGATTTTCATGGTTGGGAAATGCCGTTGCATTATGGATCTCAGATCACAGAACATCAGTATGTTCGCAA
This sequence comes from Legionella cincinnatiensis, assembly GCF_900452415.1. Lineage (NCBI taxonomy): Bacteria > Pseudomonadati > Pseudomonadota > Gammaproteobacteria > Legionellales > Legionellaceae > Legionella > Legionella cincinnatiensis. Next base: position 3,797,403 of record NZ_UGNX01000001.1, read on the forward strand.
AGATGCGGGCATGTTTGATGTCTCGCACATGACCATCGTAGATGTACTTGGTGCTGGTTGTCGTCAATTTTTACGCAAGCTTCTAACGAATGATGTTGACTTATTGGAACATAACGGAAAAGCGCTTTACAGCTGTATGTGCAATGAGCATGGCGGAATTATTGATGACCTTATCGTTTATCAGCGTGCTTCAGATAATTATCGGATTATTCTAAACTCAGCAACCCGAGAAAATGATTTAGCCTGGATTCGCAAAAAAAGTGAGGGATTTGCTGTTGGCTTGCAAGAGCGAAGAGAATTAGCCATGCTTGCCGTACAAGGCCCTAATGCAGTAGAAAAAGTGTTAAAAACACTTAATCCTGCACAAATTGATGCAGTTTCTACATTAACCCACTTCGAATGTGTTGATGTAGAAAATTGGTTCTTTGCACGCACAGGGTATACTGGGGAAGACGGTTTAGAAATTATTGTTCCGCAAGAAATCATCGCTCAATTATGGCATGATTTGATGAAAGCAGGAATTCACCCTTGTGGCTTAGGTGCTCGAGATACTTTAAGATTAGAAGCCGGCATGCTTCTTTATGGCCAAGATATGGATGAAACCACCAGTCCATTGGAATCAGGCTTAGCCTGGACTATTAAGTGGGAACCCGAAGATCGCGATTTTATTGGCATGGGAGCTTTATTTTCACAAAAACAAATAGGTGTTAAACGCAAAATGGTAGGGCTTACTCTATTAGATAAAGGAATCATGCGCCAGGGTCAAAGAATAGTTATTCCTGGTTGTGCCGATGGAATTATTACTAGTGGAAGTTACTCTCCTACACTAGAACAGTCCATCGCCCTAGCACGCGTTCCTGTTGAAACAGGTGAGGAAGTAATGATAGATATTCGTGGTAAATTAGTTCCCGCAAAAGTAGGTAAGCCACGTTTTGTCAAATTGGGAAAAGCACTTTAACATCACATTATCATAAGCAGTTGGGTTTATAGCGAGCAAAAACAGGGAGCTAAGGATGCTAAATTTTAGTGGTACAAACTTCTGAAGTCCCGCCTCGCTTCATTTAAGCTACACTAAAAATGAGGATAAATATAATGAATGATTTAAAATTCACAATGACGCATGAATGGCTAAAAAAAGGAAATGAAGAGGTAACTATAGGTATTACGGATCATGCTCAAGAACTTTTGGGAGATATGGTTTTTGTTGAGCTTCCAGAAATAGGTGATCAAGTAAGTGCTGGTGAAGAATTAGGTGTGGTTGAATCTGTAAAAGCTGCCTCTGATTTTTACGCCCCAGTTAGTGGTATTGTCACTGCAGTTAATGAAATGGTTGTTGAAAATCCAGCACTCGTTAATAGCGACCCCTATGCAGCTGGCTGGCTCGTTAAACTAAAACCAAGCCATCCTGATGAACTAAATAGCTTGTTAAACGCCGAACAATATCAAAATGAGATTGCTGAGGAACATTAATTATGCCTTATATCCCACATACCCCTGAAGACATCAAGGCCATGTTGAGTGCTATTGGAGCACAAGAAACACAAGCCTTGTTTGATGAGATCCCATTAGCTTTGCAATATACAGGCTTTCAAAACATACCTGCTGGCATCAACGAAATGGATGTGTTGAAAGAAGCACAAAACTTAGCGAATAAAAACCGTAATGGAATTTGCTTCATAGGGGCAGGATGTTATGAACATCATATTCCTGCCGCAGTGTGGGATATTGCTTCTCGTGGAGAGTTCTTAACCGCTTATACGCCATATCAAGCTGAAGCCAGTCAGGGCACCTTACAGTTACTCTATGAATATCAAACCATGATCTGTGAACTCACTGGTATGGATGTCTCTAATGCATCGATGTATGATGGCGCCACGTCTTTGGCAGAAGCCATTTTAATGGCAGTGCGCATCAACAAACGCAGTAAAACAAATCGTGTGTTAATTGCTGGCACTATTCATCCTTTTTATCGTGAAACGATTGAAACAATCCTACGTAACCAACATATCGAAGCCATTACTTTACCGTTTGATGAAAAGCAAGGCATTATCGCTCTTTCTGCATTAGAGCAATATTCTGGCGAAGATATTACTGCACTCGTGATTGCACAACCTAACTTCTTTGGCTGCCTTGAACGAGTCGATGAACTGAGTGATTGGGCGCATCAAAACAACGTCATTAGTATTGCCTGTGTTAATCCAGTATCACTTGCATTATTAAAACCACCGGGTTTATGGGGTCACCATGGAGTAGATATTGTTTGCGGTGAGGGACAACCTTTAGGCTCGCCTATGGCATCTGGCGGTCCTTATTTTGGTTTTTTAAGCACCCGTATGGGACATGTCCGGCAACTTCCGGGAAGACTGATTGGCTGTACTTTAGATAAAGACGGTAAAAGGGGATTTACTTTAACATTACAAGCGCGAGAACAACATATTCGTCGCGCTAAAGCGACTTCAAACATTTGTACGAATCAAGGATTACTGGTTACCGCAGCGACCATCCACATGAGTCTTTTAGGAGCAGAAGGATTACGCCAGGTAGCTAGCCAATGCCATCAGAATACACATGTATTAGCTGAAGTTTTAACTCAAATTGATGGTGTAGAGTTAGTTTTTGATGCTCCTTATTTTCATGAAGTATTGCTTCAATTAAATCAGCCCGTTGATCAAGTACTAAAAGAATTAGCAAATGCAGGCATTACTGGCGGTTATGCTCCAGGAATCCATTATCCTCAATTAGCAAATACTCTTTTGGTTTGTGCTACCGAAATGCGCACAGATGAGGATATCGAGCTCTATGCAAAAACATTAAAAGCCATCATGTCTCAACGAGGTGCCCAATGTTCGTAATTCAATTAACTTATCTAGTACCTCTTAATGAAGTAGATAAATATTTACAGTCACACAGAGAGTTTCTTGATTACTATTACAAACAAGGATTATTGGTAGCTTCTGGCCCAATGAAACCACGTACAGGCGGGATCATCATTGCGGCTACCAATGATCGCGCTTATCTTGAATCCATATTCAAAAATGACCCCTATTATTTAGCAGAAATAGCGGAGTATCAATTTATTGAATTTACCCCTGTCAATCATCGAGCTGAACTCAAAGAGCTTATTCAGAAAACGGAAGGCAAATTATGTTGATTTTTGAATTATCCCAAAAAAACCGTCAAGCTACGGCCCAAGCACCGAAAATTTCAAAGAGTAAATACGCCATTCCTGCCGAATTAGAGCGAAAAATACCACCTAAATTACCTGCGTGTTCTGAATTACAAGTAGTGCGGCATTTCACGCGTCTTTCTCATAAAAATTTTGCCATAGACAGCAATTTTTATCCCTTAGGTTCATGTACCATGAAATATAATCCGCGTGGGGTCCATAAAGCAGCATCCAGCGCGAATTTCCTCAACCGCCATCCACTTGCTACCGAACAAGACAGCCAAGGTTTTTTAGAACCGCTTTATCGCTTGCAAGAATATATAGCTGAAATGACAGGGATGGCGGGTGTGTCTTTGACACCTATGGCGGGTTCCCAAGGTGAGTTTGCAGGTGTTGCAATGATTAAGGCGTATCACCAATCTCGAGGTGATACTGCACGTGATGAAATGTTGATTCCTGATGCCGCCCATGGCACAAATCCAGCTTCTGCGGTCATGTGCGGATTTAAAATTGTTGAAATAGCTACCGCTGCGGACGGCGATATTGATCTGGAAGAGTTAAAGAGCAAACTAGGCCCAAAAACAGCAGGCATCATGCTAACTAATCCCTCTACACTCGGATTGTTTATGCGGCAAATTAAAGAAATAGCCGCCTTAGTGCATCAAGCTGGTGGATTATTGTATTACGATGGCGCTAATCTTAATGCCATTTTAGGAAAAGTAAGGCCTGGTGATATGGGCTTTGATGTCATGCATCTAAATCTTCATAAAACCTTCGCTACCCCTCATGGTGGTGGTGGACCTGGGGCAGGTCCTGTGGCTGTAGGTAAACGTTTACTACCATTCATGCCATTACCAATTGTGAAAAAGACAAATTCAGAATATCAATGGGCAACTCGCCAGGATTATCCCCAGAGTATAGGGCGTTTGTCTTGCTTTATGGGAAATGCGGGTATATTACTGCGTGCTTATTTTTATATACGTCTACTTGGTAAAGAAGGTTTATTGCGTGTTTCGGAATACGCGACCTTGAACGCAAATTATCTGCTTAAAGAATTAAGTAAAGCAGGATTCACTCCAGCCTATCCCAACAGACGCGCTTCGCATGAATTTATCTTGACCCTAAGTCCAGAAAAAAAATCTTATGGTATTACCGCCATGGACTTTGCCAAAAGATTATTAGATTATGGCATTCACGCCCCAACCACCTATTTTCCTTTGCTGATTCCTGAATGCTTGCTTATTGAGCCTACAGAAACTGAAAGCAAAGAGGAGCTGGATCAGTTTGTACAGGTAATGAAATCTATTAAAGAAGAAGCAGCTACAACTCCTAACATAGTTAAAGAAGCGCCACACTCATTACCTGTTAAACGACTGGATGATGTTAAAGCTGCTCGAGAACTGGATTTAAATTATTTTGCACATGAAGACACCTCAGCAGGATAGCCCCTCTTCTAATTGTTTCTCTCTAGATCCAGCTTCACCCTCCGCAAAAACGCAGAGGGAGACGCTTTCCTAAACGTCACCTTCCGCAAAAGCGGAAGGTCTAAAAAGCACCCCACCTTGCTAGAACCTTCACCTTGCTGCATACCCTTTGATCATCTGCGTTGCAGAAGGCCATGATCGTTCAAAAAGCCTATTTCCTGTAGTAATTAGCTTGTACATAAATAGTATTAAGTCTATAAATATAATACATATACGCAAAAAATATTTTATTTAAGGAAGATCCTACAATGTCAATCAAGAACATCACTGTTCTCCATTTTCTTTTGCAAGACATCCGTGCTTGTATTGAATTGCGATATGTGGCTAAAGTACTTCCTTTACCTTTGCTTGAAATAGTTCCATCTTGCCCGGTCTATTGTGCAGGATTGATGAATCTTAAAAGTAAATGTATTCCTGTTCTTGATTTAGCTATTAGTATTGGTTTACTACGTGAGCAAACATATCCTTTAAATATACCTGTTCTTCTTTGCGATAACGGAGCACATCAAATAGGCTTAATTGTTGATAACGTACTTGGCATCAATGAAATTGATGAAAAAAAGATCGAGGTTCATGAAGAATTTACAAATAACAGCTCGCCATTTTTGGGTGTCGTGACTCTAGAGACAGGAGTTTCGCTATTAATCAATATTGATTGGGTATTTACGTTAAAACTTACCCAAGAAATAAATCAAGTAACTAATTATGAGCAACGATACTAATACAATAATAAATGAGATAAAAAAACTCGAACCCGAGTTTATCGAGCTCATCCACAAACGATTTGGTCTTGTTATCCGCATCCATCAAGCGACAGAACTCACAAAAACAATTATTGCTGCATGTATTAAATTTAATTACTCACCTCAAGAATATCTAAATCACCTAAAAAATTGTTCCTATAATTCTTCTTTGTTAGCTGATTTACTTGCATCGATTACGGTAGGTGAAAGTTATTTTTTCCGCGATAAGAATCAAATGATTCTCCTTGAAAAAATTCTTTTACCTCAATTAATCAAAAAAAAGTTGAATGACTTTAGCTTAAAAATTTGGAGTGCTGGTTGTTCTTCTGGCGAAGAAATATATACAGTTGCCATGTTATTAGCAGAATTGCTTCCCAAAATGGATATGTGGGACCTCTATTTATTAGGAACCGATATAAATACCAGCGCACTCCAAAAAGCAAACTCTGGTACTTATGGGCAATGGTCGATGCGCTCTATTCCGGAGAAATACATAAGGCGATATTTCAAAACAAATAATCGCTCCTACCAGCTTTCCCCAGAAATTTGTAACTTAGTACAATTTAAATACCTTAATCTATGTGATAATAGCTATCCATCTATAATTAATGGAATATTCGATGTTGATTTAATATTATGCCGTAATGTGCTAATTTATTTTGATAATGAACTTGTTACAAAAATTATGAAAAAATTAAGCGCCTGTATGACCGAACACGGTTATCTTGTACTCGGCGCATCAGATCCAATTGTTACATCAGGAACTAATCTTATTTTTCATCATAATGATGCAATCTATTTCTCTCTAAATAAAGATGATGAAACAAAAAAGGATTTTAAATGACGATAAAAGAACAAAAGCACGCTTCTGAACTGATGCCAAAAAGTGAAGATGCATTATACATACTGCAAGCGCGGGCCAAGCAACTTGCGCAACAAGAAGTGGATAAAACTCAAAATAATGGTGTTGCTTTTGTTCATTTCAGTCTTAGCAACAATGAACATTATGGAGTTCCCTATCACTATGTTCAAGAAATTTTACATCATGTGGTTTTAGTAAAAGCTCCTTTCATCCCCCCTTTTATTGCTGGGATCATTAATTGGCGAGGAGCATTAATTACTGTGATCGATCTATTCCAATTTTTTCATCCCCAGCCATCGCCACATCATTTGAAACAAAAAAACGAATTTATTATTGTTATTAATGCCGACAACATCACTCTTGCCTTACTTACTCCTCAAATCGAAGGGAGTGCTATTTATCAGCCAAATCAATTGGCCATTCCTTTATCTTCGATAAATACAGCAAAGCCTGAATATATTCTAGGATTGCATCATGCGGTTACAGCAATTATTCATGTTGAAGCTCTAATATCGAGTTTATGTTTAGAGATTAAAAAAAGTTTATATAGGAGAGGAGAGATTCATGGAAACCGCTAATAATCGAGGCTTTGTTATTACTGTTCGTGCTCGCTTAATCATTGGGTTTATGACTCTTAGCCTTCCTTTATTGCTGTTAATTATGCTTTTAATACCCAAGGTGAACTTTGTAGTCCAATTAAGTCAAAAAATACGCAGTGAAAATTTGCCACAAATTCTTGATAGCCAAATTTATGAGGTTCAAGACATACTGGAACATTGGGCCATGACAGGTGACCCTGAGGATAAAGAACATTTTGAGCGCATCTGGGGCCAAATTACTAATATTAGAAACGAATGGAACCAAGCCATGCATTCTATAGGTAACTCCAGACTTAGAACAGAATGGGATAAGCTGGAAGAACTCTATTTACCTCTTTACGAGATCCAAAGCTCGATATTCAATACGCCAAGAGATCCTAATAATCCTGATAATGTAGAAACGGCTAGGAATAAAACAAGAAATATTGAAGATGCGATGATTAAAATTATCGACGGTACTTATTCTTCGGAAACAGGAAAAAGAACGGGAGGCATATTTTATTTGTTATCTCAAGAAATCGAAAAGAATACGGCGAAAATTAATAAGAGTTTGATTTCTATAAAGAACTCTGCTTATTGGCTACTAATTTTGGCGATTATTTTAACCATTATTGTTCCCTATATCACATCGCGAGCGATGTCCATTCCAATCGATAAAGCAATTGATATTGCGGAACAAATTGCCGCAGGTGAACGCGATATCGTTATCCAAATTCCAACGAGAGATAAATTAGGGAAACTGCTTTTATCATTAAAAGCGATGCAAGAAGCAATTAAGAAGAATGAAGAGACTCTTCGTACTAAAGAAGAAGAATCTCGAATATTATTTGAAAAATTAGTCAACTCATCAAAGAAATTTCGTGAACATAGCAGCAAAGTTGCCGCAGGCGACCTTAGGGAACACCTTGAGATTGATAAAGAAGACATTTTACAAGATTTAGGCCGCGATTTAAATTTAATGACAGATGGCTTGGCATCTATTACAAAAAAAATTACCACCGCGGGCAATGAGATAGTGACTATGGTTGAAACGATTCTTACTTCAGCCAACGAGCAGGCTGAAAGTATTACCTCGCAAGCAACTGCAATTAATGAAATTAGCGCTTCTTTAGAAGAAATTGACAAAAGCTCAAAACAAACTATGGCTAAAGCACAAACGTTAAGAGAGGTTGCTAAAAATACGTATGAACAAGGGAAGTTAGGTACGGAATCGGTAGCACAAAGCATTGAAGGGATTAATGCTTTAGAAGAAAAAATGAAGCTTATCGCCCAAACTATTCTTGATTTAAGTACTCACACCCAGCAAATTGGAGATATCACTTCCGTCGTGAATACTCTAGCACAACAATCAAAGATGCTGGCATTGAATGCATCAATTGAAGCCTCTAAAGCAGGCGAAGCTGGAAAAGGATTTGCTGCTGTTGCGACTGAGGTTAGAAATCTTGCCGAACAATCCGAACAATCAACAGTACAGGTACAAAAAATTCTTGAAGATATCCGACGAACTACCGAAAAAGCCGTTACTGTTACTGAAGAAGGAGCAAAAGCTCTTGAGTCTGGAACAAAACTCATTGATAAAGCGGGCCAAGTCATTCAAACGCTTAGTAAAATGATTAATGATGCTTCTATTTCAAGCCAGCACATTGAAGTAGCCATACGCCAGGAAACTGTAGGTATCGAACAAATAGTCGAAAGTATGAATGAAATTAACCGTACTACATCAACTTTTTCAAGTGGTATTAAAGAATTGATGGATTTTATTCATAAGTTAGATGATATAGCCAAACATCTCAAAGACGGTGTGAATATTTATAAAGTTTAGAAGCTTTAACATGACTCCAAACGATCAGTTATTAAAACAGTTACTTGAAACATTTGGCCCAGAACTTGAGTCATTACTGGCAGTTATTACTGAGAATTTAAGAAAAATTGAGCGCGCAGAAGCAGTAAATGAGCTCAATCTTATGATGGCTGAAATTTCTCGTGCTGGACGCAATATTAAAGTTTCAGCATTTTCAGTAGGCATGCAAACTCTTGGCAAGATCGCTGAATTTGTGGAGCAACTGTTTGATCCGCATCATAAAATCTCTACAGAGATCATCCAATTAACCTTTCGTGCCGTTGATGGGATGCGTGAGGCTATGCACGATTTTATTGAAAAAAAACCTCTTTCTGCCAATCTTAATAAGCTATTATATCAACTTGAATCTCTTTTACAGGTGGAAGAAGATGAAGAAGAAAAACAAATAACAAAGACTACGCCGCAGGAAAAGAAATCTAATGAAGAAGTCTCTTCCTCAATACCCGCTTCTCCCCCCCCAGATAATGAGTTTATAAAAAAAATTGTTGAAACGTTTAAAACAGAGCTTCATGAAAATTTAATCACGATAACCGATGGATTATTACAACTTGAAAAAGGAACTGAATCTGAGCAAGACTTCCAAAATTTATTGGAAGAAATTTTTCGAGTTGCCCATAATATCAAAGGTTCTGCTCGAGGAGTAGGAGCCGTTGACGTAGGTGAAATTGCTCACTATTTAGAAGCTTTATTTGCTGCAATTCAGAAAAAAAAGATAGAGATTTCTTCGGAAATAATTAATCTTTGCCTGCGATCAATTGACTATATGAATGAAGCGATACAATGCTTTAGTGAACAACGACCCTTATCTTTTGACTTACACGATCATTTGCAGCAGTTAACCTATTATGCCGAAGGAATTACTCAAGGAGAAATAGCTGCTAATATATCTCTAAGTAATCAAAATTCAATTAAGTCTAAAGAAAAAGCTGGTTTTCCAATCGCATCACCCAAAAATGAATTTGAATCAATACGCGTATCTTTACAAAATTTGGAACGCATTTCAGTTTATATGGAAGAAATTCAGGCGATTAAAATTGCTATTGAAGAAAACTATTCCAAATTAACCAAAATTAATTTCAAATTGGAACAACTAACGAAGTCCTGGAAAAAAAATACCTTTGATTTAATTAAAAATTATTCTGGAAACGAAACAAAACATTTAGATACTTTATCCTCTGTAAACTTTATTGAACTCACAGATGCCAAAAAAGCTGTTTATTTAATTGAACGAGAATTGCGTATACCCGTGAGCGAATTATCGATTTTATTAAACGCCCTTCAGGATGAAATTCGTACATTACGCCTTATTCCGGTAACGAATCAATTACGTTATTTACCGCGTATAGTACGTGACTTAGCTCAAGAACTAAAAAAGGAAGTGAATTTCGAAATTAAAAGTAATAATGTAAAAATTGATAAACTAATACTTGATGGTCTAAAAGATCCTATAGTTCATATTTTGCGTAATGCCATTGATCATGGTATTGAAAATAGCGAGTCTCGTCTGAAAGCTGGTAAATCACCACAAGGAAATATCACTATTGAGGTCATGCAGAAAAACAATCAAATCGTTTTTAAAATAATCGATGATGGTATAGGAATTAAAACAGATGATGTGATTCGTAGTGCACTACAAAAAAATATTATTACCCAAACTGAACTTGATACGATGAAACAAGAAAATATTTATGATCTCCTTTTTCGCCCAGGTTTTTCTACTCGCAAGTCAGCTACTGATATTTCTGGGCGCGGCATAGGACTTGATGTAGTTCGATCGAATCTGCTTCGTTTAAAAGGTCAAGTTAAGGTAGAAAGTCAACCAGGAAAAGGAACTATTTTTTTCTTGCAAGTTCCTCTTACCTTAGCTACTGAACGAGGTTTAATTGTGATGTGCAGTAGCCAAACATTTGTAATTGTTACCAGCTCCGTAGAATGCGTATTGCTGCTACAAAAGAAAGATATTGTTAATGTAGAAGGTAATCCAACCGTTCTTGTTAAGGAACAGCCAATTTTGTTATGCTCGTTGTCAAAGGTACTGCATCTTGATGAAAATAAAAAAAATCCCAAGGAAAGTTTTTCTGTTGTTGTCATCAAGACAGATGAGGAATGCATTGCCCTGCTTGTTGACGAAATTATTGGTGAACGAGAAATTGTTCTTAAACCATTGCAAGAACCTTTAACAAATATACCTTGTGTCATTGGCGCTACTTTAACAGGCAGCAATCAAATTAATTTGGTATTAAATTCTACAGAGATAATTAAAAGAGTGCTGCTATAGTGAAACTACTTCTATGATAAAAATTTTAATTGTTGATGACTCACCTACAGAAACTGCGCTAATTCAACATATCATTGAATCTGCGAAAGATATGGAAGTGATTGGTGTCGCCAAAAATGGTAAGGAAGCAATTGAGTTAACCAAAAAATTAAAGCCTAATCTTATTACTATGGATATACATATGCCAGTTATGGATGGGCTAGAGGCTACTCGTATCATTATGGCACATCATCCCACACCAATTGTGATCATCAGTTCCCTGATAAATAGCGAATCAGCCCATGCTACCTTTCATATTCTTGATGCTGGTGCATTAACGGCGTTAGAAAAACCTGAAAGTGTATTTTCACCTTCTTTTGAAGACCGCAAAAATCATATCATTGAGACCCTTCGGAGTCTTGCGGAGATTCGAGTAGTAAAAAAACCCCTAAAAAAACATTTAACACACGAAAGTCACCAAGCACACACCGAGCCTAGAGGCGAGCCCCTTTATGAAATTATTGCCATGGGGGCTTCAATTGGTGGTCCCATGGCATTGAAAACAATTCTCTCTCAATTACAAGCAGATTTCCCAGTCCCTATCGTTATTGTGCAACATATGAGTAGTGGTTTTATTTGTGGGTTTGCACAATGGCTTGCAGAAAATGTAGATCTTACTGTTAAAAATGCAGAAAATTATGAAACCTTAAGAGCAGGAGTAGTTTACATAGCTCCTGAGCATAAACATCTGGAAATCGATAGAGCTCATAAAAATTTAATCTGCAAATTAGTCGATGCCCCTCCTGTTTCTGGTTTTTGTCCTTCAATTACACATTTATTTCAATCAATTGCCAAAGTTTCCAAAGACAGAGCCATTGGGGTACTTTTAACAGGAATGAGTGATGATGGAGCAACAGGATTATTGGAATTAAAGCGAGCTCATGGACATACCTTGATCCAAGATCAAGAAAGTTCTGTTGTTTTTGGCATGGGCGCCGTAGCACAATCATTAGATGCCGTAGATAAAGTTATTGAATTGGAGCATATTGCAGGTTATTTAACAAAAATTTGTACCATTATAAGTGAGTAACTTTTTTATGGAAAAAGAAAATCCATTGATTTTAGTTGTTGATGATAGTGCCACTATGCGTTTAATTACCTGCGATGCATTAATGAAAGTGGGCTTTAATGTGATTCAAGCTGAGAATGGGGAGCGAGCATTATCACTACTTACAACTGCTAAACCCGACGCTGTATTATTGGATGTAGAAATGCCCGGTTTAAATGGTTTTCAAGTCTGTGCTGAAATTCGTAAATTACCCGATTGGCGTTATCTTCCCGTTATGATAGTCACAGGTTTAGAGGATTATGAATCAATCAATCTTGCCTACCAAGCTGGTGCTACAGATTTTACAACTAAGCCGATTAACCCAACTTTACTTGGTTATCGGGTCCGTTATATGGTTCGAACCAACTCTTACTTTCAAGAATTGCAAATCGCTGAGCAAAAAGTTAGGGCATTAAACAATGAGTTGCTCGACAAGCTACTTCAAATTCAACAAAACGCCATCGCAGTGGCTCGTTTTGTCCCCCAAGATTTCCTAAAGGTACTGAATCGAAAAAATATTACCGATATCAAATTAGGTGACTGTGTTGAAAAAGTCATGACAGTCCTTTTTTTAGATATCAAGTCCTTTACTTCAATTGCGGAACAACTTTCTCCCGTTGAAATTTTTAATCTGATTAATACCTTGATGAGCTATATGGAGCCCGTAATCCTTAAAAATTCTGGCGTTATTGATAAGTATATTGGCGATGCCATCATGGCACTATTCAATAATGCAGATGATGCTCTTATCGCTGCATCGGAGTTGTTAGTGGCTCTAGACGATTTTAACTCCTCTCGCATACACAACCATCTGGAACCTATACATGTAGGCATTGGTATCAATACAGGTCATCTGATTTTAGGCACTGTTGGATTTGAAGAGCGAATGGATTGCAGTGTTATTAGTGATGCGGTCAACATCGCTTCGAGGCTAGAGAACTTAACTCGAGTTTTTGATATTGAGCTATTAATTAGCGAAGAAACCTTTACCCAATTACAATACAAAGAACGATATCACTTTCGTTCTTTAGGGTTAACTAAAGTAAAAGGCAAAAACCGCCCCATAAATATTTATGAAATATTTAATCATAATTCACCTGCAGAAATTCAGTTAAAAAATGATTCAGCCGCTATTTTTGCCACCGCTTTAAGTCAGTATGAAGCAAAAAGATTTAATAAAGCCCTAGAGCTTTTTAAAGAGATTTTGTCCATAAATCCTCAGGACTCATCGGTAAATTATTTTCTAGAGCAATGTAAGGAAAAAATGAAATAAAAGAAGGATGTAAACATCCTTCTACTTAAAGAACTAACCCGCTTTAATTTGATCGACAACATTTTGATTGAGATGAGTGACGATTAAACTAATTAACTTTACTGCTTGATCATAATCACGTTTATCAAATACACCGGCTTGTTGATGTGCATAACGGATTGGCACTCCAATGTTAATGCTTGGAACTCCTGAGCCTGAACCTTGTACTTTGGAACCATCTTGACCATAACCTATTTCAGATTCCAATTGTATTGGAATGTTATTTTTTTTAGCCAACTCTAAAATCCAACTTAATAACTCTTGGTGAGGAATCATAGAACGATCATAAACAAATAATGTAGGCCCTTTACCTAAAGCAATTTTACCTTTACGAGCAGCAATCAACGCAGGATAATCATCGGCAATGCCTACTTCCACATTAATGGTAACATCTGGATGTGTGCTGTTAAAAACAGTACTGGCTCCACGTAATCCCACCTCTTCTTGTACTGTTGCTGCTGTAAAAAGTTGATTAGGTTGTTGCTGATTTTTGAGGGATTCCAGAACATCGCCAATCAATGCTAAACCTAATCGATCATCAAGTGCTTTGGCTAAATAACGATTTTCGCTTAAAGGACTAAATTGACTGGCAGGAGTCACTTGTAATCCTGGGCGAACATTAAATTGAGTTTCTGCTTGCTCTTTTGTTTCAGCGCCAATATCAAGAAAAACTGCATTAACTGCAGGTAATTTATTTTTTTTAGTTTCTTCAATAAGGTGAGTTGAGTCCATTCCAGAATAAGCAAGAATAGGACCATTAGGAGTGGAGACAGTCCAACGTTGTGCAAAAATAACCGAGGCTGGAATACCACCTAGAGGAATAATCTTTAAAAAACCATCAGGCGTGATCGATTCAACCATATATCCTACTTCATCCATATGAGCCATCAATAAAACATTAGGACCTTTGGAATTATCTTTATAGAGCCCAATTAAATTACCCATGCCATCTACAGTAACTCGACTCATCGACTGTTGCCATTGTTGCTTTACCACATCGCGAACAGATTTTTCAAATCCAGATGCACCTGCCAAATCAGTTAATTTTGCCAAAGAATTTTGATCGGCGATAACCCCAAAAGACCCCATCATCATTAAACCCATCAGTACTGCATTTAATTTTTTCATCACCAATATCCTTATTTAACCCAAATTATTGCGCGACCATTCTACTATAGTAACCACCTATTATTTAGGCTATTATTGCTTTTTTTATTTTTGAACCATTTTTTGCCATGAAAATCGCCATTGTCATTCCTGCTCGTTATGCTTCAACCCGATTACCAGGAAAACCATTGGTGATAATTCATGGGCAAACAATGCTACAACGTGTAGTGCGTTTGTCACTTGCTGCTACTGAAGGATTAAAAAATACTTCGGTAATCGTCGCAACTGATGATGAACGAATTGTCCGTCATTGTAATGAAATTGGGGTTGTCTCTGTGATGACTTCTCCAGAAGCGCCCAGCGGCACTGATCGTGTTGCTGAAGCAATACAGCAAATACCAAGCAAACCTGATTTTATTTTAAATATGCAAGGAGATGCGCCCTTAACACCCCCAGATTTTTTACGGGCAATGATCGACGCCTTCACTGCTTCACCTTGCGATGCAGTAACTCCTGTGACTCAATTAACCTGGAACCAACTTGATGAGTTACGTCAAAATAAACAAACAACCCCTTTTAGTGGTACCACTGCTGTTTTCGATGAACAAACCGGTAACGCTTTTTGGTTTAGCAAAAGTATAATCCCTGCGGTGCGTAAAGAAGAGGAATTGCGCCAAAAAAGCGACAAAAGCCCTATATTTCGTCATATTGGTTTATACGGGTATTCGCTCAATATGCTGGAAAAATATATTACTTTAACTGAAAGCAAATTTGAAAAACTAGAAGGATTGGAACAATTGCGTCTATTGGAAAATGGTTACACGATTCGTTGCGTTGCTGTGGATTATAAAGGACGAGCAAATATGTCCGGGATTGATAGTCCCCAAGATGTCGTTCGTGCTGAAACATTGATTACTCAATATGGTGAATTATTACCATCCTTATCTGTTCAGTCTCAAGAGATTCTATAAAAATGACTACACGATTACTTGTTGCACGTCACGGTAATACATTCGCTCCTGGCGATATTATTCGCCGAGTAGGTACTACTGATTTACCCTTAGTGGAGAGTGGCTTACATCAAGGGCGTTTACTAGGTATCTATCTAAAGCAGCAGCATCTTATTCCTGATGTAATTTTTACATCAAAACTAAAACGCGCCATCCAAACGGCAGAACAAGCACAAAGCACGATGAGCACTGATTTACCTATTGAAACATTGTCCATTTTCAACGAAATCGATTATGGGCCTGACGAAAACCAACCTGAAGAGCAGGTAATTGCTCGAATTGGAAAAGACGCAATTAGCGCTTGGGAGACCCAAGCTATAGTACCCCCAGGCTGGAACGTTGATCCCACCACACTCATTAAAAATTGGCTGGATTTTTCTATTTGTCTTCGCACCAAGTATACGGGAAAAACATGTTTGGTGATCACAAGTAATGGCATTGCCCGTTTTTTACCTTACTTGACAGGTAATTTTTCAGCATTCTGTGGACAATACGGAATTAAAATTGCTACAGGAGCATTATGCCTCTTTGAAAATAAAGAGCACTCTGAACTATGGGATTGTATGGCATGGAATGTGAAGCCACAGACTATGACTTTTTAGTAGTGAACATCAATAAATAGTGCAGAACCCTAAGGATTTACTCCTAATTAATTAGGACACTCAAATTACTATTTTATAAATAGTTGTCTCAAGGAGTGAATAATGATAAAAGATCAAAAGCTATTAATTATAATCATAGTAAAATGTCATATATACCATTATCTACTCAAGGCACGTCTCCTTTTGAAAAACTCCTCGGCCATGCTCCTGAGATCTTAAATAATTGGTCTAAATTAGAGAATGCCTTTTTCCAAAGTAATACATTTGAACCGGATTTTTTAGAGCAAATCAGGCGCGCCTTAGCTTTTGATAATCTTTGCCTCTATTGTATGGAAAAAGCCGGTCGTCCAGACCACCGCCCAGAGGATATGCGGCTTTCTGAAGCACTACGATTTGCAAACATATTCGCCATCGATCATAAAGCAATAAATGAAAAAGACATGGACCAATTAAAACAATATTTCTCACCTAGTGAAATTAGCGAATTAATTTCTTATTGTTCTTTTATTTCTGCGTCACAACGTTTTGGAGCAGTATTAGGCCTTCAGCCAGCTTCAGCATATGAACAGAAATGATTGACGCATCACTTAATTATGTTTACAGGCAGGCGTATATTAATTGTGCCTAGAGTTAATTGTAACAAACTTGTCACAAGATAAACTCAATGTGTCATCCTCACGTTACATTTAAAACTTATTATTCCTTCTGAATAACATAACAGGAAAAAGACTGAATATGAAAAAGTAAAGGAAACTAAATAATAAATTGATGCCTATAAAATTAGCAATGATGTCATTTTAACAAATAGGTTTATGTATATGAATTATGACTTAAGTTTGGCAAGAGTAAGACAAAGAACGCAAATAAAGCAATTCAAATTAGGAAAAGAAAATACTCTTTTTAGTGCTAAAATTTCTAAGATTCCAGGAGCAATCTATTCAAATAGCCTCGATATTTATTCTAAAAAGGAAATCAAAATCTCCTCCACCGAAGCGGCCCATATTATAGAGAAAAATGGAAAATTTAAATCACTTATCTGCCATGTAACTCCAAGCTCCATAAAAAAATTAAAACAATTTGGTCTCATTCCTGCTGAAACACCAATTTCACAAGCTATCAATAAGTTAGGTGAATACCGACAGATCATTCTTAAACGAGCCTATGAACATCATAAGGTCACCTCTCTTTATAAAGAAAAAGCCTCCTTACTGGATTTTTCTCAAGATTTATTAATGGCATTAGAGCCATTAGAATGTGGCGCTAATACACTAGATGGATATCAAGAAAAAAGTCAGAAAATTGCTATTCAATCAAACATTCAAGCAACAATAACACAATTATCTAAATATAAAGCCAAACACCGCAACACCTTAAATTCATTATGTGTATTCGATAAAAATGCCCTTGATAAAATAGACTTACTCTATGAAACTTTATTTACAAGCTTAAATATTTTATCCATAACTATTAAGAACGCATCCTTTGAAGAACTGCAAGTGCTCTTAAGACCAACGGGCCCAAAATCCATTCTTACACATATAAAAAATATGGGTATGGCAATTGTTGTAAAAACACAAGAACTCAATCAAAATATTATCTACAGTCGCCAAGCAAAATCCTTTTTTCGGGGTGAATTAAATAATGCTTGCGAAGAGGCACTCAAAGTAATTCAGAATTATGAAGTTGATCCACATAATCCTATTTTACCCGCACATCAAGGAAACTTTAATCATAGTACCCGTACAATTGCTGTTGACTTCTCTGGACTTGGCGAGGAAAAAATAAAACATCTCATCTATGCTCTTAATGAAATATCCGATCAAGGCATTCAAAGTCGAGATGAAAAATATGTATTAGGGGAAATAGAGTTAAGCTCTTTTGATGCCTCTAATAAAAGATCAGGGAAAAATTTTTCTCTGGCTAACTCGTTTAAAAATATTTTTCGAGGGGCTCTATTTGTACTAAAGCAAGCACTCTTCGGAGTAGCATATTTCCTAATAAATTTAACTATAGATTTGCCTGTTTCTTACCTTACTACTCTTTTCTCTTTTGGCTCTCTAAAAATTTCTCCTTTAAGCACATTTCTTTTTCCCCCAAAAAACCAAAATGGCGCAACACCCTTAGTTAAAGAACTTCTCGAGTCGTGCTCATTTAAGCAAAACAGTTTTGGGTCGAATAGTGGGCGAAAACTCGCTTTATTAGCAGTTAATTTATTCAAAGACTTAGGACATACATTCTTAGATATACTTTACCGTTTAGGTCTTGGTTTTTATGACATTGTTTTAGATGCTAAAATAAAATTCAACAAAGGCGAGCGAACGGCGCAATGCCAAACAATTTTATCTCATATTAATGATTCTATTAGAGCAATACAGGAAGAAAACACAAAACAACTCGACTCCTTGATGGAACAGGAAAAAAGTATAATAAAAGCTCAACAGAAATGCTCTGAAAATACCAACTCAATATTAATAACAAGTCCTGAAGTAGCCAGTGTCCCCTACCATCTTAGCTCTGGTGAATGGCATGATATAATTAATGTAATATTTGATAAAATAAAAACCAATCTGGATGAAGAAATTACCTACGCTCTAGCCAAGCATCCCTTGCAAACAAATCTAAATTTAGTGTTACAACTTGGGGCCATACTTTCCATGCTCACCCCAACAGCAATTCCTCAAGTAACCCAAATATACACTCAGATATTCTCCCTTTTACAAAATACAGTAACCACTATTTTCCCCGAGGCTGCTTTAAATGCAGGGACTCAGATAATAAATAATGATATGGTCAAATACATCCAATTAACTCAAATGCTCGAAAATATAATTGGCTTCAATCAACCTTTAGGTATTGATACTGAAGAAGGTAACGCTGATAAGCCAATAATGAAAGGTAACTCTTTTGGACAGAACCTATTGGGTCAAACCTCAATGCAAAATGAGACATGCCGACGATTTTTACAAATGGAAGTTATTCAACTTCTCTTAACGAAACAAACTGTACTTCCCTACTTATCTTATCGAGAAAAACGTTTACTGATGATGACAATTGAAGAATTGTTCACGGATATTAAAAATAAAGAATATCTTATAAAAGGATTATCTAGTTTATTATACCCTTCTACAAAAAAAACCTCTTTAAACCAAACATTAACTATTATCTTTGATTACATTTCATTATTAACTCGCTGTCTTTTGAGTCCTATAACGTTTTCTTTTAGACCCTGGTATGAACTTGAAAATAAAATAATTAAAGATTTAACTCGTATTGTGCACGCAGCAAGTAGACTATCTAATGCGTTATTTAACCTGGTAGTACGAATTTTTATAAGAGCGCCTGGAGATATTATTGTCAATGAAGTTGCTGCAAGAGTAGAAGGAGCAATTCATAATAATAAACACAGTATCTCTCAAATTTCTTATCAATTAAGCCAATATTGCAATCAATCAATGGAACACATTCGACAAAAATCTTCATCAGGGGCGGATATAATGCGACACATGGCTACTTCACCATCGCCACAAATAGCACTCAAAAATGCGACCTCTTATTTGTATACTGATGGTTTTTTTGCGCGTGAAAAGGGTGTTAATTTCAATGAGCTTACATGCTCAATGAATACCCACTTGAGGTCCTAACTCATTAGGAAGAATGGTATAATTAACGCCAGTTATGGATAAAGATATAATTATAACGAGTCTCTATCACGAGCCGTTCGGGCTGAGGAGGCGCACCAGCGCCGTCTCAGCTCGAACAGGTCGAAGTAATAACCCGCTCTCTTATCCATAACTGCCGTTAATTAAAATAATATGTCACAACTAGGATAATAGGAGTTTTTGGTGAGTAAGGCTTTTACTAAAGAAGATAATGAGGATACTGAACCAGAGCGTCCAGACATCCAGTTACCCAGTATCAAAAATTATATGACCCCTAATGGTTTTGCAATGCTACAAACCGAATTACGTGATTTAATGAGTAATGAAAGGCCGGAAATTGTGAAGATCGTAAGCTGGGCAGCGAGTAATGGGGATCGCTCAGAAAATGGGGATTACATTTATGGAAAAAAGCGTTTACGTGAAATTGATAGACGCATTCGCTATTTGACAAAACGATTAGAAAGCGCTCAAATAGTCGATCCTAAACTTCAAGTAGGTCTTACCCAAGTATTTTTTGGCGCCACTGTTCACTACGTCAATGAAAATGGTGAATCTCATTCTGTCAAAATTGTAGGTCTGGATGAAGCAGATATTAATGTAGGAAAAATAAGCTGGGTTTCACCCTTGGCGAAAACATTATTGAAAGCTAGAGTTGGAGAGAATAGGACCTTACGAGTTGGTGATAAGGAATGTACTTTAACGGTGACAAGTATTTCTTACATTGTATAATTTTATATTTAAATTCAAGTGATTGACATTTACAACCAGCTTTTTCGAAAACCTCACAGGCAGTTATAAGCCTTCCTCTCATAAAGTTCACAAACCCAGTCCATGAATGAAATACTCTTTCATTCATAATTATTGTTTAATGCATAGAGTAAAAAAGAAAAGTAATCCAGCCTTAAGAGTTCCTTAATATTATTTATTTAAAATTCCCCAATGTTTTTTTATGGACAATATTATGCCCGTATATTCCATTCAATCTCCAGTAGTTCTGTTTACTCACGATGAATATGGAGCGCGATTATTATTTCAACAGGGTGAAGCAAATCCAAGAAATCAATTAGGTAAAAATGGAGTTAGCTTACATCATTGGTTTAATTCATTATTTTATAAAACAATAACTATTGAAGCACCCTTAATTGATGAGCATGGCAAACATCAAAAAAACCAACGCTTTATAATCAATAAAAACAGCTTGATAAAATATATCGGCTCCAGTGCTTCAAATAACGACAGCGATGAAGTACTTATTAAGAAATTGCATGAAAAAATGTATCACTCCCCATTAAATCAGCCGACTGAGGAAGATAAGTTAAGACAAAAACAAGCAGGCGATCATTTACGTCATGCTGGTGAATACAACCACATAAAAATGAAATACTCTTTGTGGGATAATTTAGTGGGAAAATTTTTAAGCTGGCTTTTTCAAAAGACTATAGCCAGTTTTAATTCTTTTAAAGCACGATTTTTAATAGTACGTACGGAAAAAAATTTATTTGAAGCTGGTGAAGTCTTAGCAAAAACTCGCTTCCATGAAGCTTATACAGATGTCCCTGCTTATAAACATCATATTACCCGTTTCCAAGGCAAGCCAGTTGCTCATACTACCTTGCGTGATATACCAATAACTACCAAAGACAATTACATTAAATATCAAAAGTTTGACTCAGATACACACTTTTATGGTAAATATCCTGTATATGCAAAAGTGGATACATCTACTGGCACCTCAGGTAAACCTACCGCTTGGGTACGTGGCGAGCGAGAACTAAATGCTGTTAAAAAAACTTTAGCGTTGGCCGAGAAGGCACAATTTGGTAACCGTAGAATCGCATTTATTAATGCTTTTGCCCTTGGTCCCTGGGCAACAGGATTAACTGCTTATGAGCTTATGCGAACTACGGGGAGCGTTTTTGCTACAGGTGCTGATAAAGAAAAAATTCTTGATGAGCTCTTACGTATTAAACACTATGAAGCACATCAACTTGAACTGAAACTAGATCAACTATATGAAAAATATCCAAGTATTACGCCAGAAGAGATGCAAGTAATCCGTAAATTTGTCGCGAGTAGTTTAAAAAATGCTTTAAAATATAGAGATACCTCGTTTGAAGACCTCTTAGCACAACAATTATCCTCATTGGATAACAAAGAAAAACGCTTAATTGAACAATATAAAAGTAATATTGTAGCAATAGCGCAAAAGCTCAATCAAGAAAAAGTACAAATACTACTAACAGGATATCCTCCATTTCTCAAAGATTTAGCGACATACATTAAGGCTAAAGGACATCATTTAAGTGATTTCTCGGTTGTTGGTATCGTGGGTGGCCAAGCAAATTCAGAAGCCATGCGTGATTCCCTCATTAAAGATGGATTTATTAATATTTATTCTTCTTATGGAGCATCTGATTTAGATGTCAATTTAGGTGAAGAAACAGATGATGAAATTATTATACGTAAAGCAATAGAGCGAAACCCTGGATTAGCACGTGAACTCTATGGAGTTAATAGAGGCTTACCAATGATATTTCACTTTGATCCGATGAACACTCATGTAGAATGTGATGATCATGAGGAAAATAAAGACAATTTAATATTTACTTGTACACGTGATGATCGTTCTTCACCAAGAATTAGATACAATCTGGGTGATAAAGGTAGAGTTTATGCCGCGAGCGATGTACAAGCGTTATTAGCTAAATATGGAATATTTCATCAACCCAAATCACCTCTTCCTTTAATGTTTATTTGGGGACGTGATTCAACTGTAGTATTTAATGGTGCTAATTTAGCATTTACTGAGTTAGAGCGTGCTATAACCAATATTGATACTAAAGGACAAATTCTTAAAAAAGCATTTTATAGTTATCAAGATAATGAAGGAAATGATCAGCTGGAGTTTTGGCTAGAGCTCGAAGAAGGTGTTGAGTTATTTGATGAGAAAACAATGGAGCATTATGCTAAAAATCTCATTTCTGAACTGGTTAATATCAATCAAGATTTTCGTTATCAAATTGAACATCTTAATGATGGTACCGCATTGCCAATGGTTCGTTTCTTTAAGCGAGGCCAAAGCCCAATTAGTGAAGCAGAGGGGCACCGTAAACAAGTACTAGTGTTCCAAAAAGAAAACCTACCAGAAAACTATAATTTCCCAGGACGAGATGTTTGTCGTGGAATAAGAGTGCCTATGAATCGTGCTCTATTAACTGCCGAGCAAGAACAATCCACTGCTTTAGCACCTACAGTATCTTTGAAGTAAGGGGTATAATTAATGAGTAAAAAAATTTGGCGTGAACTTTTGGAATATGGCCGTTGGGCTCCATCACCTCATAATACCCAACCCTGGTTATTTAAGTTTGATGAAAACAATCCCCAAAGTATCACTTTACTTTATGATCCTAAACGTTTAATTCCTGGAACAAACCCCACGGGCAGTTTTATGCAGGTTGGATTCGGCATTCTCAATGAAACCTTATCTATTGCTGCAGCACCACGGGGTTTTGATATTGAAGTTCAATATAGGGTAGATCAATTAGACGCCAGCAAACCAGGACCGCAACCTTTAGCACACTTAACGCTTATCCCTCGTAAAAAAGAAGAAAAATTAAATAGACAGCTCATTTTAGATCGCAGAACATCGCGATTACCCTACAATGGACAGCCCGTTCAATTCGAATTGCTCCAAGAACTTGCCGCTATTGCTAAAGAATATAATCATCTTTTTGAGTTTTCTAACGATCAAGCGGAGGTAGATTGGGTCATTCGTCTTAATGCAAATACGATGTTTGCCGACATGCGTGAAGTTGTGGCACGTAATGAGGTTGGTTCTTGGATGCGTTTTAGTAGAGAAAGCGCTGAAAAAAAAGCAGATGGTCTTGCCGCATATGCCATGCAGATTCCTGGTGTTGTTATGTGGCTTTTTGTGCACGCTAATTGGATATTCAATATTCCCGGGGTTTATCAATTAGTGCGTTGGGTTTATGAGAAAACGATGCAAGGAACCGCTACAGTCGCTTGGATTTCTGGGCCGTTTGATACACCAACTGATTGGGAAAAAGCAGGTCATATGATGGCTAGAATATGGCTCACTATGACTAAATTCGGTGTGTATTTACATCCTTTTGGTAGTGTTATTACAAATCATGAGGCGCACAAAGAGATGGACGAACATTTCAAAAATGATTCGCGTGAACATGATTTATGGATGCTAATGCGCTTAGGTTACGGGGATACCCCTCCTCAAGCACAAAGATTACCTTTAGATCAAATGATTATTGAAAATAAGCCAGAGCAAAAGACACACCCTAATAATTTCTTTCATACACACCAGAGTGACTCTTCAGAGCAACAGCAAGAAGAATTTAATTATGCTTGTTTCTAATCTCTTAGTATCCGTGGCGCTGGATGTAACGGATAGGGTACACACCTTGATGGAAACTATTTGCCAGTACTTATCAAGCAAGTTGATGCGCCCACTAAACAAATTACAGGCGACGGTGCTTATGATAAGCAAAAATGCTATGAGTGTGCCCTTATTATTTTTTTATTCGGTAACATTAATTATAAGGCAATTCGTAAGTATGGTTGAGCTTGAACAAGATAAATTATAGGTATACAATTGACCACTTTGTTCATAAATTTGGTTGTAAATAGGAAATGAAAAGTAAGTTAGAGCAGTTAAAAATACGGGTCAAAACAATTGAAGAAAATAAGGATAATGTAGATAGACTTAGACAGTTACAACAATTTATTACGAAAGAACGAGACAACTTAGTAGAGGAAGCTATTACCGAGTTAATTGAGTCTATAAATAAAGAAAATATTGAGATTATAATCATCTCAATAGGAAGTGGGAATGCACCAAAACAACAAAGTCCAGCTTTTTTAAGGCATTTCGGAAAAGCAACGGTTTTAAATATAGACGGTGCATTTAGGGACGAAAAAAGTACTAAAAACGATAACGCTAACATAGAATATATACCCTCTATTATTTCCTCCGAGAGTACGCCGAAAGCTTATGAACAATTAAAAAAAGCTATATCTTATTGGACTCATGCAGGGAAAAAAGTAATTTTTATGAATCATACTTTTCCAGGTGGTCATAATTATTTTAATGATATTATCAGGCAGAATTTGGATATGTTGGGTAGTACATTCAGTTACATTGGATCTTACCATCAAAACCAACCTGTTGCGGTTTATTCAGAAACTTTTCTCGACACAAATAAAGGAAGTACAAAAGAAAAAGTTGATCTTAAACGAAGAGTTTGGGCAACTGGAAAAACTTTTACCGATAATGAGCTTCAACAATTATTACAACCACAAGATTATGCATATGGCAATTTCTATTGCGATCTTAATCAGATTGTTCCTAATAATTTATTTCCCAAAAATAATGAAGAAGTAAAAAGGACTATCCAAGAGGCAGTTAAAAAGATAAAAGAGTTTAAATATGATGATTTTGATCTTCAGAAAAAAAACAACAAACAGCAAGTATTAGATTACCAAAAATTAGTAAAAAAAGAGTTTCATGCGTTCATGAATTCGAAGGAAATGATATCAACATATTTTTTGGGGAACAAAGAAGATCAAGAAGAATTAAAGCAAGCTTTTCAGAAGAAAATAAATGAAATAGATACAGCTTGTAAAAAACAAATAAGCAACATAAGTTACACAAATTCCGTTTCTGTATTAATAGATATGCACATCAATCAAAATCAAAAGCCAAGTTTTGATACCGATGAAGAATTTGCAAGAATGCTTCAAGAAGAAGAATTGATTAATGCAGGACTTATAAAAAAGCAGGGATTTTAAGAGACATTTAATGTAATACCTTATCGTAAAATTTTACACGGGTAGATCAAGTTTGAGGTTTTAAATCACCAGTTACGAACTCTATAGGCTTTTTTAGTCATTGATAAACTCTTATCTTTGACAAATAGAAGTTATACCCTTTAGATTCGTAACACCATATTTTTTATAGTTTTTTTACATCCCAGAAATTAAAAAGCAGATTTTATAAATCTGCAACGACACTGCTTTATGGCAGGATCCATGTGGTGTGAATCTATTGGCACCAACATTAACATCAGTTATGGATAAAGATATAATTATAACGAGTCTCTATCACGAGCCGTTCGAGCTGAGGAGGCGCACCAGCGCCGTCTCAGGCCGAACGGAGCGAAGTAATTACTCGATCTCTTATCCATAATGGACGTCATTAAGGTCTTGCAAGGCTGGATGTCGCGCATAAAGCGCGACACGTAGGGAGTGGCTCTAAATCTCATCAAAGTATTTTTTTAACGTTTGTTGTACTTCCAAGTTAAGCTTACCTGAATTTGGATCTATAGCACTTACCGTATCGCCAAGATAACCAATTGCCCAGAAAAAAAGGTTATTTGTTTCCATATTATCTTGTAAATAAGGCATTAATGAATTTGTAAAAAATGCTTTTCCTTTTGCAGTTTTCCAAGAAGCTTCCCCAAGGACAACAGGATAGCCTGCTTTATATAAAAAGCCCCATGACCAATCAAAACGTAATTGGCTTGCCATACCTGGCGAAGTTTCCCACCCAGCAACTTCGGCAGGATATACATGAGGTGAAAAGACTAAATGGCTATTTTGAGCTTGCTCATCACCCATTAACCACTCTAAAGCAGATTGATTTATTCCTTGCTGAATTAACTGATCTTTTAATTTAACTGCGTCAAAAACAGCGACTCCGCTTTGAGCCAATCGCTCATCGAGCAAAGGCTTAAAATCTTCGCCCCAATTGCCTTTAAAAAACACTCGTTCAAGGGTACCGCATAATGAAGGATCAGGAGAATGACTATATCCATTATCATCAGGTACTTGTGATCTAGGAACACAAATAATCGGATTATTTGAATCATCATTGCCAGAGTCTGGGCCTTCCACAAATAATAATAAATCAGGATTATTGTTTTGTACTGCATTTGCTGCCGTGGCTATAACTTTTGTCCAAGGGACTTGAGAATCATGTGTTTTAAACCAATTCAAACGATAAGGTTCATTAAAAATATCAATGCCTAGTACATTATCTAATTGGCGCTCTTTAATTTCTTTCGCTAAAAAAGCAATATCTTGTTCGTATTGCTTCATATCATAAACAGTTCCATCACGCATTGCATCACCATATCCTTGGCGGTGATGGATATCAATCATTACTTTGATATTGTTCTTTTTTAATTCTTGTAAGACAATCCAAAAAGCTTGTTTTGGGCTAACTGCCTTTTCACAACCAGTTCCATTGCTCTGCCAAGTTTTACAAAAAACACCATTACCTGCACTTGGTATGGCCTTGTCAGAAAGCCATTTATTTAAATCTACTTCACGTTGATCATCATAAAGTACTTCGGGTTGGATGGGTAAACGTATGGTTTTAAAAGACACTGCTGAGCTTTTATCAACCCCTGAATCAGGAAATTCCCAGGGTTTACTGATTAAATCCATCATCCCAAAAGATCTAGGATTAGATTGAAGTGATGGAATTGCATAAAAGGGGTTGCTTTGTAATCCTTGAAGAACATTTGTATCTTGAAATCCAGACCATGATAATCCATCTACATGAACAACCTGGCCTTTTTCATCATATATTTTACTCTCTCGAGTTTGATAGGAGTGTGCATCCAATGCAAGTATTAATAAGGAACAACAACCTAATACTTTCATTTTTTTCATTCAATAAGCCTCCAAATTAATGTATATAAACGAAAAATGTGCGTAATTTAACCACTAAAATGTTATTTTACAGCGATAATTGTAAAAATTTTGCTAAAAATTAACAAAAAAATAACAAATCCAAGGTAATTAAAGAGAAGAATAACGAGGTCCTTAGCCGTAATAGCAGCATGTGCATCCAGCGCAATAGACCTCTAACTGAGATTTTGGCAGAAAAACAAGGAATTAACCGATACGGGCAAAACGACGATCACTTTCATAAATTGATTGTTTTACCAACTCATCCATATCTGCACTTGGCTCACAAGACTGATAAGCTGTTTTTAATGGAGAAATATCTACCGTTGTTTTAGTCACATCATTTTGCAAATACCCATCGAGATTTCTAAAGGTAAGGTATTTATCTATAGCAAACTCGTGACACTGTGCCATAGTTTCATCTTGGCATATGGAAAACTTGATTAAATGTTCTGCGTGAAATGGCTCTTGGCTTTTTGAAAAAACATATTGCAGGTCATAAAGCAAACTATCGGCACCAGCGCAAAAATAATAGCCTGATTGAAATTTATTGTTCTCGAATATATCGCTACGAATATATCGACCTTCCCCAGGTTGTAACCCTGAAAGAGCCACAGTATGAGCAGCTACTTCTTTAGGATCATTAGCAAAAGCCAAACCGGTTAAAATAAAACCCAATAAAATCGAGGCTACTTTCATCATTTTGTTTTAGCTCCTAATGTGAAATAAATATCCCTTGTCCTGTTTATTATCCTTAAACCAGACCAAGGAACAAGAAAAATTAAGAGACATTGACATTTCATTATCTACCCTCATACATAAATCGAGACAAGTAGAGGCATGGAGATAAATTAGCAACAGCCCTTAATAATTGATAACTTTAACAAATTTTTTAGCACTAATGAATTTCAGCACAGCATTATATCCTATTTCATACGATTAGTGTAAAAAATTGTAAATTAATTCGTATTTTGATCGAAAAAAATCTCATTATAGAATGGAAAATAAACTTTTTATTCAAAAAAAAAGCTTTGAATCTAAAAATAACTATTTGATTTCATGATAAAAAACTTTTCTATTGAAAAAAAATAAGTTATAACATCCTTACCATAGCTTATGGATCGGTAAGCACTAGGATGTGGTGGCAGCATGATGCTGAAAAATATTTTTTCATGGAGTGAGAAAATGAACAGTAAAGTATTTTCGCAACGGTTCAATCGCGAATTAGCTTCTTTAGGGTTCCCAGAAGAGTTAACTGAAAAAACAAAAGCTGTATCTAAAGTATTTGGTGTTTCACGTCATTTAGCAAACTCCCTTATTTTTGGACATATACTTCCAGGAGCTGAGCAACTCAACAAAATCGCTGAAATTTTGGAAGTTTGCCCTCAATGGTTAGGTGGTGCTAGTGACCGAAAAAGAACTTATCTAAACCGCGAGACAGCAGATAGCGTGTCTTAATAACTAGGGCATTTTCATCCATTGATTCCTTAGCCATTTGAGATAATTATTGAAATTATTATATACTGTATATATAAATAATCTTGCTGTATCAGCTTCTATTAAGATTTGATACAGCAAAGTATTTCTTATATCTCTTTAAATGCTTTGAGTTCGCGGATTATAACCATCATGGAATGCTTAAGTTTTTGTATTGGTAAGTCAATTGATTTAACACGCGTAGATAATTATTTTAAAAACGCATCTAGTGAATTTACAGCGATTAAAACTCGCGATGTTCTAAAGCTAAATGCAAATCATAATAAAAATCATACTGTATTTATTTTTAAAAACGGGGCTGTAGTTTCGTGGGGTGTTAAACGTTATCAAATTAACGATTATCTAAATATTGTAAAGAGCCTGGTTGATAAACCTGTGGCTCTTTTGGTACATGACGAGTTTCATTACCAATATGACAGTAAAACCACTATAGAACCCCATGATTTTTTTGATGTAGATTGTTTAACTATTGAAGATGATAGCGATGAGTTAAAACTTAGCCTGTCTTATGGATTTTCTCAATCGGTTAAGTTGCAGTATTTTGAAACAATTATTGAAGTGCTGATCGAGAAGTACAATCCTATGATTCAAAAACTTTCACTAACAGGTGAAATGGAAATTAGTCGTACGCAAATACAACAAATTATTGGTGAAATTCTTGGTGCTAAAAGCGAAATGAATTTAATTAGTAATTTTCTTTATCATCCAAAATATTTTTGGCAACATCCGACTTTAGAAGAACACTTTACGATGCTTGAACGCTACTTGCACATACAAAGACGCGTCAACGCAATTAATCATCGTCTCGATACTCTAAATGAAATCTTTGATATGTTTAATAACTACTTGGATA
Organism: Legionella cincinnatiensis; assembly: GCF_900452415.1. Lineage (NCBI taxonomy): Bacteria > Pseudomonadati > Pseudomonadota > Gammaproteobacteria > Legionellales > Legionellaceae > Legionella > Legionella cincinnatiensis. The sequence goes on from NZ_UGNX01000001.1 coordinate 3,827,251, forward strand.
ATCGACATGGTCATAATTTGGAAATAATCATTATCGTTTTAATTACTTTAGAAATTATTATTGCGGTGCTAAATTTGCATTTTTAATCAATTAATAAGAGCAAATTTCATTAAAACCAGCTATTCTTAACAGAAATAGTGACAATTAATAAAATTATGCTAAGCAATACAAATCAACTCAATGAAGATCAACTTAAGGATCTAGAACAATTAAAAACCATCTGTAAAAAAAGCGATGGCAGTGTTCCTAACTTATATACTCACTTATTAATCCAAAAAAGAAACTTTCCAACCATTCTGTTAGATTATGAAAATCAAAAATTAATAGGTTTCTTAAGTGTTTATTTTTTTTATGATGATGCGGTTGAAATTTCACTACTTATTCACCCATCTTTTCGCCGCCAAGGCATAGCCAAAAAATTGCTTCGCAGTATTTTACCCCTTGTAAAGGAGCAAAATTTTTTCAAATTAATCTTTTCAAGTCCGGCTCATTTAAATCACCCTTGGCTACCTGATCTTGGGTGCACCTATATGCATAGCGAATACTATATGGAACGAAATGATTTAAGCCCTTTACTTGATTACAAAAAGGATTTAACTTTTCGTACCGCAACCGTTAAAGATATTCCTTTTCTTTGTGTTCTGGACGAATCCTGTTTTTTTAAAACCCAAGCAGAGTTAATTCCACGTTTCGAACACATACTCGGTGATAGAGCTTATCAAATCATACTCGCTTTTGAAGACAACCATCTTGTTGGTAAAGCACATTTACGTTGGCAAAAGCATGGAGCAACACTTTCTGATATTGCAGTATTACCAATAAGACAAGGGAAAGGATTGGGAACCGCTCTAATAGCGCACTGCATTAATTTTGCTTTAAGTGAAGGAAAACCGCATCTTAATCTCGATGTGGAAACACATAATCAGAAAGCACTCAGCCTATATACTCGCCTTGGTTTTCTCACTCAAAATGCATGCGATTATTGGGAAATAGATCTCTACCAATTGGAAAGGCTCATTAAACCGAAACATAGCAATAAAAAAGTATAGATCCGATGGGGGTAAACAAAAGTAACGATAAGTAGCTACTGGAAGCAGATCTACTTGTTAGAGAGTAAACTGATTGCTCATTGTGAAAGCGCTTATTGAAAAATTAAGTTCCTTTAGAAGGAAAAATAGTCCATCGATCGCCACTAATTTTAGGTTAACTAGAGCAAACTCCAGTAATAGCGGACCTTAATAAATGTTTACTCAATATAGAACTTGACAAAATTTAAAGCCCACCTTTAGTATTGGACTGAAAAAAATGGAGCAATTCAATTCTCATTCATTTTTTATACTTATATTTTAAAAACGAGTTTGCTGTTGATAAACACTAAAGGATCATTAATGAAAAAAAGGGTTGTAATAACCGGTATGGAAATAACTTCTTCCATAGGAACTGGACTCAGCAAATTCTGGGAGGCCGCAAGTCAAGGACAGTGCGGAATAAAACGCATTCAATGCTATGATCCCTCTCTTTATCCAACCCAAATAGCAGGTGAAATAACTGACTTTTCATTAGAACATCTTCCTGAATTGAATAAAAATAAACGCTACGTCCGTGTGGCTCAATTTGCATTATATTGCACACAAAATGCACTATTACAGTCCAGACTTACTGAGCATGAATTGCGTCAGGCAGCAACATACATCGGTACAGGAATGGGAGGCTATCCTGAATCCGAAGCAAGTTATAAGATGTTTTTCACTAATAACTGGAAAAAGATGCAGCCTTTAACTGTAATTAGAGGCATGGCAAATTCCGTTGCAAACTTTATCGCTATTGCATTTGGTATCGGTGGACCTAACTCTACAATTTCAAATGCATGCGTTTCATCAGCTGACGCTATAGGTGCAGCTTACCGACAAATTTCTCAAGGCATCATTTCTACCGCTATCTGTGGAGGAACCGAAGCGCCTCTTTGGGAATCCATGATGTCTGCTTGGTGTAAACTCAAAGTAATGTCTATTAATAACGAAAATCCAACAAAAGCCTGTCGTCCATTTGATCTTAATCGTGAAGGAATGGTCATGGCAGAAGGAGCTGGAATTTTAGTTCTTGAAGAATTAAGTCAAGCACAAGCACGAGGCGCCCCCATTTTTGCAGAAATCATTGGATTTGGTGCCAGTTGTGATGCGTTTCACATTACTGCCCCTTCTTCTGGAGGACAGCAACGTGCAATTCAGGCTGCCTTAGATGATGCAAGAGTATCGCCTCAAGATATTCAATATATAAAAGCACATGGCACCGGAACTACCTTAAATGATGCCACTGAAACCCAAACCATTAAATCCATATTTGGGGAAAGAGCCTATGAGATTCCAATCACTGCACAAAAAGCGATGATCGGTCACTCTATAGGTGCCTCTGGAGTAATGGAAATTATTTCTTCATGCTTGAGTCTACAACATGATTTATTATTACCAACAATCAATTTAGAAACTCCAGATCCTGTTTGTGATCTCGATTATGTTCCTCATCAAGCACGTAAAAAATCTATTGATATAGCATTATCCAATCATTTTGCCTTTGGAGGCGCTAATGTTGCTTTAATTCTACGTAGATTTGTGCGCTAGAAAAAAACATCACTCTCTGGGGAAACGGCGTTGTTGGGGGGAGCAAATATGGGGCGTAGAGTCTCATATTTTGTTTAAAATCAATCATATAGATTTGAGACATCGCCACTTTAGTAAATAAATTAATAATCTTACATCTAATAATCAACTGAGAGAGTAGAGTCTCTATAGTTCTGCATGTTATCCCCAAAATAGGACTTAAACGAAATATTATGTTCTCGACTAAGGAAGTTCTTTTTTTAATCTGTATTCGCGCAACAACGCCGCTTTCTTAGAGAGCCACATTTTTTAGAAATTGAATACTTCTCCTCGAAATTAGAATTTATTGATCGCGACTTTAGGAAAAACTCCAAGCAAATCCCCGCGGCCAAGCCGCAGGATATCGGTTTTTCTCTTTTTAAAATGTTAAGGCTTGCATACATAAGGTGAGCATAAAGCCCCCTCAGCGCACTTTGTAAGCATTCCATTACAACGATGTAGCATGCTTTGAGTCATGTTAGAGAAAAAATCACTGATGCTGATTTTGTAAGACTCATTGATATTGCATTGAAAGGCTTTAGAAATTGACTTCGAAGCGCTTGCGGGTGGTGCGTTTAATTTGTTGATCATACATTTCTCTGAAATTCAAATCTGTTAATAAATAGTCCAATAATGGTGTCGTGCATCAACTCAGATTTTGAGACACAAATTATTTTTCTAGCCAATCTTTTGATACGCATACGTAGCGTTAAGAACTTTCTTTCTATTTTTTGTGTATTGCGCTTACCTTCTTCATGCAATTGATAATGAGCCAATTGAAATATTTTGCCACATTCAATAGCGCGATATTTATAGCGTCGCTCTCCTGTAATTGATTTACCATTTCTTACTACATCGGTGCTTGAGCAACGGACACAACATACTTCCATTACGGCTCAAAAAGTGATGGTCACTTTTTGTGACCATCTCTCAGAAACAAGTCGCGGCACATAGGCGGTAGAGATGAATTGTAAACACATCCAAGTGTTATCTATATTTTTTTATTCCGGTTCAGTATAGTATCTCTCGGAAATTTGAACTATTAATAAGGATTTTTATGAAAAAATTTCTTTTATCCATGAGCTTAGGTTTAGCTCTTGTATCGGGAGAAGTCTACGCTGGTGAAAAACTGGCTCAATTAAATACACAAGTAAAGGATATGTTATCACGATATCAAAGCACAACAACTAGCGCGCATTTAAATTTCAATTCTTTTGAATTTGAAGAAGATTCTGCTTCTCCATTCGTTGAATTTGCGCTAAATGGGCTTTATCGCAAAATAGGCTCAAAAAATACCGTTGAATTGAAAATAGATAATTTTAGTTATAATAAGACCGGGTATCACGACCTTATGTTTATCTTTAAAGGTTCGATAGGAATGGATCTAAGACATAGCGGCGGTCCTAGAGTTTCTGATTGGATTTATATGATAATATCTCAATTGTTAACTAATTATATGCAACCATATGAAAATGCTGGAACCATTAAGTTTATAATAACGTCTAATCCCCAAAATGGTGAGGATGAAAACTATACCATCGATACGGCTGTTATCTCAGCTAGAATAGATTTATCTAAGTTACCACAGGAAATCGATAAGGAATCGGTGCAATTCACAGAGCTGACCATGACTGTTACCGTCGAGCCTAAAAAAGGAATTATGATTGATGCATATTTAGTAAAAAATTTTGAATATACAGAGTTTCTTGAAAATGAACGAAAAGTAAAAGAAATTTTTAACAGTGTGCTTTCTGGAAATCCAGAAAAATTGGAAGTAGTTCATACCTATATCGAAGCATTTAAAACTTTTTTAGATCAATTTGCTCCTGACAATAGTCTAAAATTTGGAGAGATCACCAAACTTTTTGGCGTTGTTGAATAAATTAAATTAAGGCAAATATCACTCCAATTGGTTTCGTCGCATAAATTTCTCCAGTGCCGGCTGGAGAAACGGTGGACGAGCCTATGCTGCGAGCCCGTAAAATTGTTCAAAGATGGACTGATTATTTGCTTGAAGATGCTTCCTCTTCCGGAGCATGTGGTGAAGTTCAATCCCGCTAACCTAGATTCTGCTCAATGAAATGCCTTGAATCCCTTCAGGCACTTAAAAACGCTAAATAACAATTCTATAGTATATAAATGAGATATGACTGAGGCTTGGTTAAGAATAGCATCATCACCTCCCACTAATTTTTCCCAATCCGCAAATTCAGCATCCATACCTAATACCTGAGAGTCCCTCTCTAAGGCCAATAATCCCTAATATAATCTGACTAATTTTATGCAGAATTTGGAGTCGATTTTCTTTACCTCTCTTATTTTGCAAGTAAACTCAAAGAGATAAAATCAAGTTGTCTAAAACGTGGCATTGGAGGTTTCTTGGGTATATAATCAGCTATTTTACAAAAAGGCCAACAAATGAGTTATTCACTATCTGATATAGCAAATATGGTGCATGGGATAGTCATTGGGGATGACTCGATAAGAATTTCTTTCCTATCACCTATCGATGAAATTGCTCCGGGAAGCTTGGTATTTGCTGATAGTATTGAAAATTTAAAAAAAGCAGAGGCATCACAAGCAGCTGCTATACTTGTAAATCAGCAGGTTTCAATTTCTAGCAAACCCTTAATCCAAGTAAAACACCCATTCAATGCATTTATAGCGTTAATCCGACAATTTAATCCACCACCCAAAATTGTTCCGAATATTCATCCTTCTGCCATTATTGGAAAGGGGGTACAATTAGGAAATGAAGTCTTTATAGGTCCTTATGTAGTGATTGAGGATGGAAGCATTATAGGAAATCATTGTGTATTGAAAAGTCATATTCATGTGGGAGGTGAGGTAATCCTAGGTGACCATACCACCATTCATCCTCATGTGACTATCTATGATAAATGTCACATTGGATCCAGAGTAACCATTCATGCCTCTACGGTTATCGGTTCTGATGGTTTTGGTTATACCTTTATTGATGGCAAACACCAAAAAGTTCCTCATGTTGGACATGTGATTATTGAAGATGATGTAGAAATAGGCGCAAATACAGCTATAGATCGCGCAACAATAGGTTCCACCGTTATTGGCGAAGGAACTAAAATTGATAATCTAGTCCAAGTAGCTCATTCAGTTAAATTAGGGAAACACAATATTCTTTGTGGATTTACGGGTATCGCGGGAAGCACTACCTCTGGCAATAATGTTATTTTTGCTGCAAATGTTGGAGTCAGTGACCATGTACGCATTGATGATGGCGTAATATTGGGGGCACGAACAGGTGTGCCGCCAAATAAGCATCTGAAAGAAGGAAATATTTATTTGGGAAATCCTGCTCGCCCCAAAGACCTTGCAATTCAACATGAGCTTGGTGTCAATCGAATTCCCTCGATGCGTAAAAACATTAAAGCGCTTACAGAACAAGTTGATTTATTGAAAAAGCAATTGTTAGCTAAAGAAGAGGCAGAGTAACTATGACCCCATCCCCATTGATTCTCATTGATGGCTCATCCTATTTTTTCCGCGCCTTTCACGCGCTTCCTCCTTTAACTAATTTAAAAGGCCAACCTACAGGAGCAATCTATGGGGTGGCCAATATGATTAAAAAGCTCATTAAAGATTATCAACCTGAAGAATTGGCCGTAGTCTTTGATGCAAAAGGAAAAACATTCAGAGATGAATGGTATCCTGAGTATAAAGCACATCGGCCGCCCATGCCCCAAGAGCTTAGCTCACAATTTGCTCCTTTAATCCAGTTATTAGAAGCCATGGGAATTCCCATTCTAATTATTGAAGGAGTTGAAGCAGACGATGTAATCGGCACTTTAGCAACACAAGCTACCGAACAAGGCATACCCGTCGTTATTTCTACGGGCGATAAAGATATGGCACAACTTGTCAACGAACATATTTCATTAATTAATACCATGAATAACTCAGCTATGGACATTGCAGGAGTTAAAGAAAAATTTGGTGTTATGCCCAATCAAGTGATTGATTATTTAACACTCGTTGGTGATAGTGTAGATAATATTCCAGGGGTAACCAAATGCGGTCCTAAAACAGCAGTAAAATGGCTCACAGAGTACCAAACTCTTGATAATCTAATCAATAATGCAACTCAAATCGGTGGTAAAATTGGGGACTATTTGCGCGAAAGTATACCCCAGCTCCCTCTATCTAAAAAATTGGTGACCATTAAAACCGATGTAAGCTTACCCTTGGGCTGGGGTGAATTAAAGCCTAATGCTATGAACAAAGAACGTTTAATTACATTACTCCGGGAGTTAGAGTTCAAAAACTGGCTAAAAGAGCTCCTCAGTGAAGAAGAACAATGCGACGACCACGCAAAAGAAACACAAGTATCCTTTGAATTAATTACCACTAATCAACAGTTAAGCCATTGGTTAAACCAATTAGAACAATGTGAAGCATTTTGTATTGATACAGAAACAACAAGCCTTGATATTATGATGGCAGAGATTGTAGGCATTTCCTTAGCAATCGAAGAAGGCAAAGCAGCTTATATCCCACTTACTCACAATGATGGCAGCCCTCAATTACTCCGTGAAGAAGTACTAACTGCATTAAAGCCCATTTTGGAAAACCCTACAATTAAAAAAATCGGTCAAAATCTTAAATACGACTATTCCGTTTTGAAAAATCATGGCATTACCTTAAAAGGGATTCATTACGATACCATGTTAGAATCCTATGTACTCAACAGCGGTTCAGGTCGTCATGATATGGACTCTCTTGCTTTAAAATATTTAGGACATAAAACTATAAGTTATGAAGAAATTGCAGGGAAAGGGGTGAAGCAGCTTCGCTTTGACCAGATTCCTGTCGATAAGGCCGGGGCTTATGCTGCAGAAGATGCCGATATTACCTTGCAACTCCATCATAAACTCTATCCGTTAATTCCAGAGTCAGTACAAAATGTTTTTAGCAATATTGAAATGCCATTGGTGACTGTACTTGCAGATATGGAACGAAGTGGAGTTCTTATAGATTCTATAACCCTACAGCAACATGGAGAGCGCTTAAAAGAACGCATCAGGACATTAGAAGAAGAGGCTTTGCATCTAGCAGGAAAGCCCTTTAACTTAAACTCACCCAAACAACTACAAGAAATTCTTTTTGATTCACATAAATTACCTATCATTGCAAAAACGCCTACTGGGCAACCATCAACAGCGGAATCCGTGTTGCAAGAATTAGCCTATGATTATCGTCTTGCCGCTGTAATTCTTGAGTATCGGAGTTTAACTAAATTAGTTTCTACGTATATTGATGCCTTACCTAAAAAAATTAACCCAAAAACCAATAGAGTGCATACTTCTTATAACCAGGCGGTCACTGCCACAGGCAGACTTTCTTCGAGCGAACCCAACTTGCAAAACATTCCTATACGCAGTGAAGAAGGAAGACTAATTCGTACCGCATTCATCGCTCCTAAAGACAATCTTATTCTTGCAGCTGATTATTCCCAAATTGAATTACGGATCATGGCACATTTGTCACAAGATGAGAATTTGCTCAAAGCATTTGCTAATGGCTGGGATGTTCATGCAGCAACTGCCAGCGAAATTTTTCAAATACCCTTAGAAGAAATAAATAATGAACAACGTCGCCGAGCTAAAGCAATCAATTTTGGCTTGATTTATGGAATGTCTTCTTTTGGTTTAGCAAAGCAAATTGGGGTGGAACGTCACGATGCGCAATATTATATTGACACCTACTTTCAGCGCTACCCCAAGGTACTGGAATACATGAATAACACCCGTCAACAAGCCCATCACCAAGGTTATGTAGAAACGTTATTTGGCAGGCGTTTGTATTTACCCGAAATCAATGCACGTAATTTAGTGCGACAAAAAGCTGCAGAACGAACTGCTATTAATGCTCCCATGCAAGGAACTGCCGCAGATATCATAAAAAATGCAATGATTTGTATCGCAAAATGGCAAAACGCTCATGAAAAGCCTCCAGCAAGAATGATCATGCAGGTACATGATGAATTGGTTTTTGAAGTAAACAAAAATGAAATCGAATCAAGTAAAGAAATAATCCGTGAATTGATGGAGCACACCGTTACACTTTCTGTTCCACTTGAGGTCTCTATTGGCACTGGTGTCAATTGGGATGCAGCTCATTAGATCCATCCCCGTAGCAATGGGCACTCTTATGTGTGTTGAGTTGCCCAATAAATATTTAATGCATCACCGTATTCAAGAGGTTTAATAATTTGACCTCTAACATTTAAGTCTTTGGTTGCAAGTTTATCTTTTGTAGTATAAGCATTGGTTACAATAAATACCTCTATAAAAGTTAACGAAGGCTCCTGACGGATTATCTTAAGCAAATCGATCCCATTTACTTTGGGAATATTAATATCGAGAAGAATCACTTTAGGGTGTATTTTTTTTTCTCCTTCACGACCAAATAATTTATTTAATGCTTCCTCTCCATTAGAAGCAATTTCAATAGCACAGGATTCTTTAACTTTTTTAAATAGCCGCTTTGCACCCTGGGCATCGACGATGTCATCCTCCACATATAAAATATCGACCGTGTTTTCTTGGGGTTTCATAATCATCCTCCTGTTGCACTTTTCCTATATTCACATTGCCCCTAAGCCTGGTAGAATTTAGATTTTGTTTGACGATTCATTCTTCTCCTCTATGTCCCGCGCTTTATGCGTGAGAGCCATTCGGGAGAGTAAATTCTATTTGAACCAACATTAGGTTCTTGCAAAGCTGGATGTTGCGCATAGAGCACAACACGTAGGCAGTGGTGGGAACCAATTGTCAACAGTCTTAGAAAAATCTGAATCAATAAAGACTCCTCTTATAATTATAGTATTGCTTGCATCCGCAATGATGGTTTTATTGCCTATAATTATATATAAATATGAAACTCGGGGACTAACTATGTTTCAATTTGATCAATCCATCAACTTAATGCTAGTGGATGATGATGAAGTTGATATCCAAGATATAAAAAGAACGTTTCAAAAAAATAACATTAATAATCCGCTTCACATAGCAACTAGTGGATTAGACGCATTAAATATGTTATTGGGAAAAGCAGGGGAACAAAAACTGCATCCCACACCTAGAATCATTATTTTAGATATCAATATGCCTAAAATGAATGGCATAGAATTTATGAAAATCATCCGCTCAAATAATCAATTAAAATCATTACTGATTTTTATTCTTACTACTTCAAATAATGAGCAGGATAAAATAGATGCATATAATTTAAATGTTGCCGGATATATCATAAAACCGTTCCAATTTTCCGATTTTAAAGAAGTAGTGAATGTTTTACACCACTATTGGAATCTCCTGGAATTTCCACACAATAATCTTAATTAATCCGTAAAACTGCATGCCTAATTATTGACACTTAATTTCTTAACGTATCTGGGCCAAGTAAATGACATAGTAGTACCATGGCCTACGCGAGATTGAACCATTACTTTGCCACCTTGAAACTCCACAATTTTCTTTACGATACTTAAACCAATGCCTGTGGCTTCTAATTCATCTCGAGATTTAAGAGTTTGGAAAACTACAAAAATTTTATCAAAAAACTCAGGATCAATTCCAGGTCCATCATCTTTCACTGTAAAAAGGTAAAATGAACCCAAAGTATCAATATCAATTGAGATAGATCCATTTTTTCGATGATGATGTTTTATGCTGTTGCCAATTAGATTGGAGAGTACCTGAATTAATGGGGTTTTAGCTGTTTCAAAAATAGGGAAATTTTTCGGGTATTTAATCTTAAATCGACCATCCGGATTAAGACTCTCCACAATATCCTTTAAAATTTCTTGGGTATCAACGGATTCAATATTTAAATCTACTCGACCCGCTCGTGAATATTGCAATATTCCATCAATTAAATTGGCAAGGCGAATCGAACGTTTGCGTAACAGTGTCAAGTTTTCTTTGGATTTCTCATCGAGCTTATCTTTATTATCCTCCTCAATCCAACAAGCCAGTCGTTGTATTGCTCGCAAAGGAGCTTTTAAATCATGTGAGGTAATATAAGCAAACTGTTCCAACTCTTCATTGCTCTTGATAAGTTCATTTTCAATGCGCTTGGCTTCAGTAATATCTCTGGAAATCATTGCATAACCAATAGGAATCGCCTCATCATCTCGACGTATAGTTAAAGTAACTGAGGCGGTAAAACGTGATCCATCTTTACGAATACGTTCAAAGATGCCTTCTGCTTTTCCTTGCTCTAAGGCCGTTTTTATAAACTTTTGAGCCTCTCCCGACTCTATATCTTCAGGTACATGCAACATGAGAATATTGTTTTTGTGAATCATCTCATCAGCTTGATAACCATAATTACGATAAGCACCCTCATTCCATACTAAAATTGTCCCATTGAGATCGGTGCCCACAATGGAATATTCAATAGTGCTTTCCAAAATACTTTGCAGGATACTTTTCGTATAATGAGCTTCTGCTTTAAACATTTGTTCCTCTAAGTCAAGAACGCTTTTTCTTTTTTTAGCGTGAATTTTTTTTCCCTTCTGTGATTTTCTATTTGGGAAACATGGAACATTTATTTCTTGTTTCTTTTGATCTTTCTGCATTTCAAAGGTTAAGCGGTGATATTCCATTATATTTTCTTCCTAAAAATTGGACTTTTCTATTGAACAACAGGAATAGCTTTTATAATAATTATAGCTCAGTTACTTATAACTTCTTGATTCAATATCAACATAAAAATAATTGTTTAATTTTTCTAAATACAATCCATACGGTAACTTGTATGTCGTTGAGTACCTATTGCATGAGAGAATGGTTGAGCTATTTTTCCGCTTAATTCATCAAAGTAATAATCAAGAGTTTTACGAACATCGTTTGGACTTACCGTTTTAGACCAAGTATTATATTCATTAACTATACGGTTATGTTGCATAAAAACTTTAGTAAAAGCTCCGCGCATAAACTCTGAATCTGACCAGGTTATAAGAGGAAGATGGGGGTGTTTTTGTAAGAGTATCGCAGCAAGTTGGGGGCCATGAGTAGAAAATTCATCGATTAAATTCAACTCACCATCAATGATAACAAGATCAGGCACATGACTGTCTATAGCCGATAAAACATCTTGGCTATTATTTTCCACAGTTATTGAAACTGAACCAATAACTGTCTCTAATATTCGAGACAAACAAAATGCATTAAAAGCATTATCTTCAATAATTAATACATGCATCGCGTCGAGACTCCCTGTTAATTAACGGTTAAGTATAAAGATCAAACCTTAAGGAACACTTAAGAAACAATAAATATTTATGCTCTTTTTGGGCTTGGACAAAAACTCTTAACTCAAATACTCGGTTTTAACCCTATGCAAAACCAAGCATCATTAAGGCTCTCTTAAAAAACATGGAAAAATCGCTGACATATAATAAAATTAATATACTTAATGAATATTTATTATCGAGATAGATATAAATTTTGAAAAGTCATGGAGGATATAAATGAGAATTTGGCGCTTGATGGCAGTTGGAGGAGTATTGCTACTTTCTTTAAATCCTACTCATGCACTTACTAATAACATTCTTGTTAATTTTTCTCAACTCGTTCAAGCCATTGAAAATGGTGACGATGTCCGGGCAATTATTCATTTTGATAATTGTCTTGTGAAAGAGCCTACCATTCAAACTCAAATAGAAAGAAGATTAGCAGGAGCCACAACTCGATTTAACTTCACCCACTATTTGCATGCCGAAGAGAAAATTAATGATCAGTTAATAGATACTGTGACCACGTCTATGAAAATTTTTATAGAGCATCCATCAGGAGAGCTCTTAACATTTTCTGGTCGTTTACGCATTTTTGAAGATAATACAGCAACACTGCATCTGGATTTCTTTAATCCTCTTTTGCAGAAGCACCAACTGGTTATCGACTGGCTTTGTACTATTAGTAACGGCCACGATGATAATGGCTTAGTGTTATTCGATTTTTTTTAGCGCGTAGATTATTAGTTTAACTTAGAGAGAATCTCTCAGTTTTGTGTACAACATCCGACTGACAACAGTTGGATGTTGCGCAAAATGAATTGTAAACAAACTCTAGTTATAGAGTTTTTGACTGAGCTTTAACTTCTCTAGGATTCATTTAGTCTATACAATTAAAGATAAAAAAATCTAGTGACCGCCACCACCTTCACCACCATAACCTTTCGCATTATCAGGTATCGTCTGATTCGTTACACAGGAACTAATAAATGGGGAAATTCCGATAAGACAACTAATAAGAATCATTCTTTTTAAAAATTTAATTGTTTTCATTGTATTCCTTATTTAGCATATATTCCTATAGAGATTTTACTTAAATTAAATTTTAAAAGTGAAACCGCTCTAAACTAGTGATACCAGAATAAACTCCAAAGATAAACTCATTGGCACTAAAATATACTCTAATTTTCATTATCAGAATCAATTTATACATCAGCATCATGTGCCAATAAACGTCTAATAGCACGAAAATACGTTAGGGGAGAATACTCTAATAAATCAGATAATTTTTCCATATAAATACATGCAAAGCGATCTACTTGATAAGCAAAGTAGCTTTCCTCTGCTCCTGCTCGAAAAACCCGTTCCCACTTGGGATTAAAATAAGCTTGTTGCTCTTTGATTAATTTTGTAAGTTGGGCATCAATTCTACTGATCTCTGCTTGTAACTCTTGAAGTTCTTTACTGTGCTCTTTAGAAGCACCCTCATCAATAATCTTGGTATATAAATTTACATATTGTTTTTCTAAATCCTTTTTGATTTCCATCGCTTCAATTATTTTTTTCTCTATTGGCATAGCTTGAGTTTGTGCTGCTATTTCTTCGCCAAGCTCTTCAACCACCAAGGCCGTTCGCCAATTACAATCCTTTTTTAATCTTAGAATATCACCATAGATATGATCGCCAATATAAAGGATTTCATCACCACGAATATGTAAATCCTCAGTGAACTTCTTGGCATTACCTCCTTGATACACACCTGGAACAATGGAACCTATTGTATTTGTCATCATACCCGTACCCGGATTCACGGATAAAAAGCGAAGATTATCGTAAAAAAAACGCGGCTTATTTGCCAAAGTAATAACATATTCAAATAAATCAACCCAATGTTCCCCTTTTTTTAAAAAGGGATTTATCGCATATTCAAGTAAAAGCTTTGTATAAGAATAATCAGAATTAGTCAGGATAAATATTTTTTTACCATGATGGATAAAATGCTTTAATCCTTCAACTACGGCTCGTTCCTTTATAACATAAGTAGGTAAATTCTTGCTGATAATCGATTTTAGACTGCCATCAGAATGTACCTTATCTACACAAAACTGTACATCTATAGCCATCGCTTGATAACTAGGCATTTGTTCAGGATACAATGTATCTTTTAATTCAACTAATTGTCCATATAGAACACAAAAAGCAATCGAGAAAGCAGTATCTATGGCCATATAGTTAGGATCACTCAAATCCACATAAATACTGCGATAAATTTTTTGCTGTTCCGTAAAATCAATTAATTTGGTGCCATGATAACTTTGTCGAATTGCACCATAACGACTTAGTTTTAATATATTACCGTTTTTACGATCAATCACTAACCCACGAATTGCATCACGATAATTAAAATTCAATTTTTTAATAGGCTCGGGATAATGTTTTACTTCGACCAATTGCTCTTTAACAAGCTGATAAACCAAGGATTCAAAATTCTCAGAATGGTAACGAATCAAAGTATGATCCATATCTAAACCAATCAACTTGATTTTTTTCATATTGAGAATTCTGTTTACATAAACTTTATGCTCATTCATTAACGAAAACCTGCTTTTGTTTAGGATTAATATGCATAACCTAGGGTAGGTATAGGGTATTCCTGGGGTTCATTATATTTTACCCGAGGCCACGATTACTATTTCAATCGTTTCACTCCATCTTGAGACCCTAATAAAATCACATCCGCTATGCGATGAGCAAATATACCATTTTCGACAACCCCAGTGATACGATTAATGCGCTCTTCCAAATCCATAGGCTCATTGATTGTGAAATTAAAAACATCAAGAATAATATTGCCATTATCAGTTACAAAGCCCTCTCGGTACTCTGGATCACCGCCCAATTTTACGAGTTCCCGGGCAACCATACTTCTTGCCATTGGAATCACTTCAACTGCGACAGGGAATACTCCTAAGTGACGTACGCGTTTTGAATCATCTGCAATACAGATAAATTTTTGAGCGACTTGAGCTACGATTTTTTCGCCAGTCAAAGCGCCTCCTCCTCCTTTTATCATCTCACCATACTCAGTGACTTCGTCGGCACCATCAATATAAACGGGCAAATCCTGTACTGAATTTAAATCAATAACGGGTATTCCTTCTTGTCTTAATAAAGCTTCTGTTACTTTAGAGCTCGCCACGCATGCATCGATTCTATGCTTAATAGTCGCTAATTCTTTAATAAAGTAATTAACTGTGGAGCCCGTACCTACACCAACAACTATGTCATCTTCAATATAATCCAACGCCGCTTTTGCGGCTTTAATTTTTAAATCACTCATTAAAAACCACTCCCTTTTCTTTGCCTTAAAATTTCATATAAAGAAACACCGGTGGCTACAGAAACGTTTAAACTATCAACACTACCCAACATAGGCAAAGAAAATAAGCCATCACAGTTCTCACGTGTCAATCGACGCAAACCTTCTCCCTCAGCACCTAACACTATGGCAACAGTGCTCGTGCAATCTGTTTGATACAATGTGCTTGTTGCCTCACCTGCAGCGCCATAAATCCATACCCCATGTTCTTTTAAAAGTTTCATACTACGTACCAAATTGGTCACTCTGACTAAAGGTACAGACTCCGCTGCACCACATGCAACCTTGCTCACCACTGGAGTAATACTGGCGCTTTTATCTTTTGGGATCACCACAAAATCAACACCTGTTGCATCAGCAGAGCGTAAACAAGCTCCTAAATTATGAGGATCTGTGATTCCATCTAAAATAAGAATTAAAGCAGGCTGTTTACTGGATTCTAATAATGCAGGCAGATGCGATTCATTATATTCAGGTAATGAGGAAGCCCAAGCCACAATTCCTTGATGGGTAAAATCAGCAAAACGTTGATTCATTTTTTGCATACTTAATTTCTCAATATCAATACGCGCCTGCGTCGCTTTATCAATTATATCCTGCACTCGCTTATCCTCGCGATCATGGCTGATATAGAGTTTTTTGGTTATCCGGTGAGGATTCGCTAATAAAGCAGATACCGCGTGTACTCCATAAACGTATTGATCACTCATGACTTATCGTGTCCTCAACAGGTTCAAAATCGATTTTGCGCTCATCTAAATCAACACGCGCCACCAGAACCGTCATTTTGTCACCCAAGCAATACACTTGACCGCCGCGAGCTCCTGTCAGTCGATGCTTTATAGAATCAAAAGTATAATAATCGTTTTTCAAAGAAGTTACATGCACCAAGCCTTCGACATAAATTTCGTCCAATTCAACAAAAATTCCAAAACTGGTTACGGCAGAAATTCGACCTTTAAATATCTGCCCTAATTTATCTTGCATGTATTCACATTTTAACCAAGCAGTCACTTCTCGAGTTGCTTCATCGGCACGACGTTCGGTCATTGAGGCATGTTTTCCTAAACGATTCATATCCTCATGAGTATAACTAAACTCATAAATTGGATGGTTATCGAACAAATGGCCTAATGCACGATGAATTAATAAATCAGGATAACGCCTGATCGGAGAAGTAAAATGAGTATAGGAGGAATAGGCTAAACCAAAATGTCCTTCATTCGCTTCAACATATTGTGCTTGTTTCAATGATCGTAACATTACTGTTTCAATAAGATGTTTGTCAGGACGGTCTTCTATCGCGCTCATGGTACGCTGAAAATCTTTAGGTCCAGGTTTTTTGCCTCCGCCTAATTGCAATCCCAGTTCACCTAAAAATTGCCTTAACGCAGTAATTTTATCTTCATCAGGGACTGCATGCACCCGATATAGAGTAGGGATTTCTGCTTTTTCTAAAAAGCGTGCTGCCGAAACATTGGCTGCCAACATACATTCTTCAATTAATTTGTGTGCATCATTGCGAACTACGGGAACAATACATTGAATTTTTTTATTTTCGTCAAATTCAATCCGAGTTTCAGTAGTCTCAAAATCCATTGCACCACGAAGCTTACGAGTAACCAATAAAACGCGATACAAATCATGGAGCGCAAGCAACATCGGCCATAATGAAACATGTTGTTCATCCGTCTTACCCTGCTCAAGCCATAAGCCAACCTGAGTATAAGTCAAGCGTGCATGGGAATGGATAACTGCTCGATAAAAACGTGAACGAGATATTTTTCCTTCGCTAGTTATTGCCATCTCAGCAACCATGCACAAACGATCCACATGCGGGTTAAGTGAACAAAGTCCATTGGACAAAGCCTCGGGGAGCATAGGGATTACTTTACCTGGAAAATAAACAGAATTACCGCGACGAGCGGCTTCTTTATCCAATGCTGAATCTTGCCTCACATAATGGCTTACATCGGCTATAGCAACATATAATTGAAAACCTCCCTTAGGTTTTTTATAACAATAAACAGCATCATCAAAATCCTTAGCGTCTTCACCATCTATAGTAACAAAAGGAAGATTGCGAAGATCGGTGCGGCCTTTGATTTGTTCTTCAGTAACTTGCTGTGAAATTTTTGCGACCTCAACACGCACATCGTCAGGCCATTCAAAGGGAATCCCATGTGCATAAAGTGCAACTTGAATTTCCATGCCTGGAGCCATGTGTTCACCCAATACATGGATGATTTTACCTATGGGCTGAGTACGTTTACTGGGAAAAGCAATTAATTCGACTAAAACGATTTGGCCATTTTTAGCTCCATTTATCATTTCTTGGGGAATTGAAATATCTTGAGTCAAATGCTTACTGTCTGGTAGAACAAAACTGACTCCATGATCCGTAAAAAAACGACCTACAACGGTGGCATTAGCATGTTCGATTACTTCATGGATCTTTGCCTCAGGCCTGCCTCGACGGTCCATGCCAATTTGATAAGCAAGAACTATATCTCCATGCATCACTGCCCGCATTTCTTTAGCAGACAGGAACATATCTTCTGAACCATCATCAGGAATAAAAAAACCAAAGCCATCTGAGTGTCCTTGGACAGTGCCGCGGGATAAATTAATCCTTTGCATGAGACAAAAACGCCCGCGCCTATCTTGCATAATTTGCCCATCACGCAACATAGCCTTTAATCTAAATCCCATAGATTCTTGTTTGCGTTCGTCGCTTATATGTAATTTATCAAATAATCGATTGCGCGACATCGGTTTTCCGTATTCATTAAGAATTTTCATAATGAATTCACGGCTGGGTACAGGATCAGTATACTTTTCACTTTCCCGTTCGTAAAAGGGATCTTTTGATTTTTTACTCAACTTTCATCCTGTTTTTGTTTGTATTTTATTGTCATATATTCAATGACACACCATTCACTTTGTTCTATCATTTATCCATACAAGTAGCAAGATAAAAGGAAGGTAACAAAAAATTGCCTATTCATCACTTTTAGCTACAGGAATAACAAATCCACGCGCCCCAACTGCTGCAGTTACCCCAGATAAGGACATATCCTCCGCAACCCAGAAAGTGGTTTTTTTAGCATTAGCAGGAATTTTTACTCCCTTTGCTTTCCATTGGCATACGGCTATTGCTCCTTCACATGGAGATTGTTGTTCATGCCCTGGCCTAGACTCAATGCAATTTAAAATAAAAGGACCTTTTTTTAAAGTTAATGCCGACCAATTTCCACCTTTCAATCGAGTAGTCCATCCAGCACTTGCACTAGCATCCGTTACAGGATGAGTGATCCACAAATCTGCAGCAGTCAGATTATGAATAAAAAATAAACTACTTGCTTTGGTTTTTAAGGTTACTGACTCTCCTTGAACTGTCACCGCTTGACAACCAGAAGGCAAAGTAGACTCCGCTGCAACATAAAAAGATAACAGCAAACAATATAAAAAAACGAAAACTCTCATTAATTTTTTCTCCTCAAAATTACAACTTCATTTTTTGAATGTTGTTGATATTATTCTAAAACACAATCAAATTGTAACAAGGCTAATGGGTTGAAAAATTCTGCGTAATAGCCACTCGAAATGGGTTTAGTAGCACTTTTTTAAGATTATATAATTAGCGTCTATTGCTTGCCAACCTTGCTTATTTAATCTCTTGTTCGAATAGGCTGATTTTCAATCAGAAAGCTTAACTAAAATTTGACAATTATCTTATCGCAATCTAGATTTTTAGATATAATTGCAACGGATGTGTCCCATGAAAATTATGAAGCAAATCATTTTCTTAGCTTTATTCATGACCAATATACTTGCTTACAGTGCTACTATCATCGTAGGAGTTGGAAAATTTGCTCCCCCCTTTTCAGCAGGAGATACAAGTAATCATTATTTTGGCTTTTGCATCGACTTAATGAATGAACTATGCAAACGTATGAACGATACCTGCGAATATAAATCAATCATGGATGAGGGCATTGAAGGTTCACTCACTAAAGAACTAGTTGACATTTCTTTAACGCCAACGCCCATTACCCCAGATGTATCCCCTGAATATATTTTCAGCATGCCTTATATGACCAGTAACGGACAATTTGTAACCAACAATCCAAACATAAAATCACTCAAAGATCTTCAAGGTAAAAAAATTGGCGTACTTGAAGAATCTAATTTAAAGAGCACACTTATACTCTACACTTCTATTGAAAATATTAAAGAATTTGCACAAGCTAATAACTTAATAGAAGCCTTGGAGGATAAGGATATTGATGCCATATTATTTAATGTAAATATTCTTAAGTATTTAACCAACAATCAAATAATTAATTTTCGACCCGTAGGTAAACCTATTAATCTTGGAAATGGGTATGGGTTATTAGCGCTTAAAAAAAATGCAGCACTCATTAATAAGATCAATAAAGCGTTATTGCAAATGGAAAATGATGGAACTTATGAAGGAATTTATAATAAATATTTTGGTAAGTAAATTTATTTGTCTTCATAGATAAACTGTTTATCGCCAAACAACCTAGATTCTAGGTATCGTTCAAAAGGATGCTGAATATGAAATATATTAAAAATGTAATTTTTTTATTTTTATTTCTCAGCAGCATACAGGCTTATGGCAACCCGATCACTGTTGGTATCACAAAATTTGCAGGGCCATTTGTAAGATCAGATGTCGATAATCATTATTTTGGCTTTAGTATCGATATAATAAATGAAATATGCAAGCGCATCCAAGAACAATGTGAATTTAAATCAGTAACAACTGAGCTTTTATTAGATCAACTGACTAAAGGAGATGTGGACATTACGATTACGTCAACCCCCATTCCGCAAGAATCATCATCTCAATATATCTTCAGCTTACCTTATATGCCAAGTATAGGACAATTTGTAACTATTAATCCAAACATAAAATCATTCGAAGATCTTCAAAATAAAAAAATTGGCGCACTTAGCGAATCGAATCTCAAAAATGTCCTCGTACTTTATACTTCCGAGGATAACATTAAAGAATATTCAGAAGTAGATACGTTAATAAATGCATTAGTCAACAATGATATTGATGCCATTCTATTGAATGTAAATATATTAAAATACTTTACCAACAATAAAATAATAATTGGTGTTCGACCTATAGGTAAACCTATTTCTCTGGGAAATGGGTATGGGCTATTAGCGCTTAGAAAAAATGCTGCGCTTATTGATAAGATCAATAAAGTGTTATTACAAATGGAAAATGATGGAACTTATGAAGCAATTTATAATAAATATTTCGAGAAATAACTCTATTTAACCTCTCCTCTACTTTATCGATAAAAAGTAGCATAAATAGTTTTACTTCAAACATTCTTTTACATTTTCAGATCTATTCTTTCCTACGACAAAGGAAGCCGTGTACAAACTCAAATTGAGACAAAATCAGCTATAGGTTAAACTGGTACCTATTTTTGATAGATAGGATAAAAAATGCCAGATAGTATTAAGACTCCAGAAATAACCAACCTCCACCAAAACTCTATTATTCTTTGGAAAACATCTGGCATAATTTTTCACCAGGAGGGCTTCTATCGATTAGTTGAAGAAAATCATGCATTTAATTTTCAACTATGGCATGCAGAAGACCGAGCACGTCGTGATGACATGGGTTATGAGTTTGTATATCAAGCAAAGCGGGAAATAGATAAGTGCAATCAATTACGCAATAATCGCATGGAAGCTATGGATGAATGGCTTTTCAAGCACTTACAACCCGCAGAATTCAATATTTGTCCTGTCAATTCTGAATCACCAGGTATGATTATCGATAGACTCTCTATCTTATCCTTAAAATCCTATCATATGTCCCTACAAACAAAGCGCACTGATGCAACAGAGGAACATCGGCAAAGCTGCTCTAACAAATTAAGCATCATTCAACAACAATTAGAACAATTATCGCAATGTTTTAGTGAGCTGCTTGAGGAAGTACGGGCAAAAAAACGGACTTTCAGAATCTATCATCAATTTAAAATGTATAATGATCCTAATCTAAACCCAGAATTATACCGCCGCTAGATGATTCAAATGAAGAGAAATGGGTTTCACTCTTTGAGTGGGTGATAGGTTTGTCTTGGTGAGGAGTCTTTTTAAGTTTTGAGCTGAAGAAGCCAATGTTTGCTATAGAAGGTTCATTTTTCGGCAGGGAATCAGACGCTTTTTTCTTGGAAGGTTCGCTTGATTCCCCTGAAGACTTGGTTTTTATGTCATCCCTTGACGACTCAACCACATCAGGTTGCTTCACGTTACGTGAATTTACCTGCCCTAAAGGAGGCCGCCCTAATCCCCGTGCCAAAGCCCGAAGGCCAAGGACTAGAGAAAACAACACCGCATTTGCGGCAGCTAAGATGCCCATTATTGGCGTATCATGATAATGTCCTTCGGAATCAGCCTCTTGAAGAGGGGTGGTTGCAAAATTAGAAAAGCTTTTTCCCTTAGAAATACCAGATGCTAGCGAACGAAAAACTTCAAACCATTCTTGAAAAAAGTATTGTGGTGATGGATCAAGTGCAAGACCATCTTTTACGGAGGCTCCAAAACTATCAGAATTTAAAATTTCTGCAGCTTCTCCATCAGCCTCTATATTTTTTTTCATTTCCACTAACTGCTGATAAGGATGCTCTTCCTCTTGTGCCTTTTCTTGTTTTTTCAGATGTTGATAATGGGCTCTTAAGGTGTAAGCAGTAAACCCAGCCATTAAAACTAAGCCTGAAATAATAAACGCAGCTAACAAAGCAGGAGGAAACACCGTTGCAGTCACTAAAAAAACTGAAGAAACCATAAATAAAATACTGGTTAACACTCCATAAGCATATAAACCATACTTCATTCCTAACAAACCAGCGGTCAAATAGCTATGTGTTGTCTGATCTTTTAATGTTTGGCGCAACTCTTCAAAGTTTTTAAGGAGTCCACAGACCTCCATTTTCAAGCGCTTAATCTCAAGTTTATCTTCAAGAGTCTTGTCTTTTTTTTCTTCCAAAGAAAGTAACTTCGCATAAGCAAGCTCCATTTCTTTAGTAACAAGCGCAAGTTGGCATTTGGTTTGGGTAACCATCAAACGCAATTGAAAATCATATTCTTCATAAATTCGTGTAATCACACATGACAACGCATAAACAGCACTGAGTATTGACATGGCGAGAAAAAGAGGAGGAGCCAAAACAGAAAGGCTGACTACCCCTATATAGAGATATAACCCGTCAAGCAAACCTCCCGCACCCACCGCCAAGTAAGCATGAATACGTTCCTCCTCATCCTGATGAGCAATATGGGATAAATAATATTCACGATCTAAAGGTGTTAACGAGTTTAATTGTTGGATTTCAATTAAAAGCTCTTTATTTTCATTCATTTTCTTCTTACGCGACTCAAGCATACCCCGTATCCAAAGTCGATTGACTGCCGCAAAAACACCTAATACCAGCCCTACCGGAACAACCATATACTTAAGATCAGCCTCACTGATTATGCCTAAGACTTGTACTGCACTTTTCCAGCCTTTGTATGCATTTTTTAAGCCTTTCATTACATCTCTAAAATAAGGCCATGCACTTGCTATGAATTTTTTAACAGGATTTTTTTCTTCTCCATCATAAACACTTGCTAAAAAAGAAAAAGAAACTAAAAAGAGTGCTTCTGCTGAAACTGCGGCGATACCTTCAGGTGAAGTTAATATATCGTGCATTACATCAGGATCGTTACTGGGCATGCATACTTCAAAAAACCATTTAAGCATGCTGTAAGAGGAACTAAGAGAATCTAAAATTGCGTAGGCATGATAAACATATCGATTCTTATCGAGCTTTTGAGCCAGAAGCCTGCTTTGTGCGTCGATGCGCCCAGCAATAGCTAAAAGAAAAATAAGTTCTTTTGATTTTGGAGCTGAATCTTTACTCTTACGGGACATGCTTACACGCAGAGAGACCATCGGTTAAGATGGC
Source organism: Legionella cincinnatiensis (assembly GCF_900452415.1). Lineage (NCBI taxonomy): Bacteria > Pseudomonadati > Pseudomonadota > Gammaproteobacteria > Legionellales > Legionellaceae > Legionella > Legionella cincinnatiensis. The sequence continues at coordinate 3,850,552 of NZ_UGNX01000001.1, forward strand.
GCGGATTATATGTATAATTGATCTTCATGTCAATAATAGCCTCATCCTGGACCAAAAAAATACAATTTTATTGGCCATTGCTTATGATATCACACTCAATGCGTACAAAAAATATGTGGTAAACCTACTTACGGTTGTGACTTAATCTGCAAAACCTGCTACGATATCGCACTAAATAATAAAAATAACTTAGGAAAGATGATTAAATGAGATCAACACTTGCTCTCTTTATTTTTGTGTTATTAATGACTGGACCTGTTATGGCAACAAATGAAGCACAAATTTATGGTTATGTTGAAAAAGTATCTTTTCCAGAAAAGAATTTGACTCTATCAGCAAAACTGGATACTGGAGCTAAATCAGCTTCATTAAATGCAACCAACATTACCGAAATTACCAAAAAAGGCATCGCCTATTTGCGCTTTACAGTGCCTACTAAAAACGGAGATTACCAATTCGAAGCAGAATATAAAGGTCGAGTAAAAATCAAAGTTCGCGAGGGAGAGCACGGTTCAGAAATATTGGCACATGCACCAATTAAACGCCCCGTGGTACTACTTAGTATGCAACTTGGCGATAAAGTCAGAACAATTAAAGTCAACTTAACCAATCGCAAACGTTTTCTCTATCCTCTTCTATTAGGAAGAGATGCAATCATTGCGTTTAATGGCGCAGTTGATCCTGCTCTCGCTTTTACTTTAAGAAAGAAATAAGAGTCTTAAGAAATAATGAAAAACAATACGCGTCACGTTTATGGACTGATATTTACCTTATTTATCTTAGGAACAGGGATTTTTTTATACAGGCATTTAGTACTTGATGTGCCATTAACAGATACAGAAACCATAAACAGCTGGATGGTTGAATCCAACTTACGTTTTGTTGCTGAACCGAATACACCCATTAAAGCAAGCTTTAATATTCCTTATTTACCCCCTCATTTTGCTATTCTTGATGAGTATTTTGTCTCAAGAAACTATGGGGTTACAACCAATTTAAACGGCGATAATCGAGAAACAGTTTGGGCAATAAGGCGAGCGAATGGTCAGCAGTCGTTGTATTACCGCGCTATTTTCCGCCAAACAGAAACCAATGAATCACCATTAGGAACACCTCCTATGGTAAAATCCCAACCTCTAGAAGAAAATCAAAAATCAGCAGTAGAAACTATTACTAGCCAAGTGAGACAATCTTCTGCAGACATTAAAACCTTTGCACAAAGCACCATTAAAGAACTGAATAAAAAAGATGGCAATGCTAAGCTATTAACAGGCAATAATTTTGATGATGAACACCTCATTAGCGCTACGATTCTCATTTTAAATCAGTCTAAAATTTATGCAGTTCCTGTCAAGGGAATTTATTTATCCCAAAAAAGTAAAGCGGATTTAAATTCATTTTTAGCTGTTTTTAACGGTAAAAATTGGATTTATATTAATCCCAAAACAGGGGGAGCGGGATTACCTAAAGATTTTCTTATTTGGCAATATGGAAATGAACCTGTTTTTGATGTTGTTGGAGGGAAAAAAACTCAATTTACTTTAACAGTATCCCCTACTCCTATTAATGCTTTAAGTATTGCTAAATCACGAGGATTGCAATCAGATTCACAATTATTACGTTTCTCATTGTTACAGCTTCCAGTCAATGTGCAAGCAACTTATAAAATTTTATTAACGGTTCCTATAGGTGCCTTTATTATTTTAATCCTGCGTAATTTTATTGGGATTAAAACCTTTGGGACTTTTATGCCCGTTTTAATCGCGTTAGCATTCAGGGAAACTCATGTGGTCTGGGGAATTTCTCTTTTTGTTATCATTATCTCGTTTGGGCTGTTAGCACGCTTTTACTTGGATCAATTAAGGCTGCTTCTCGTACCAAGACTTGGAGCGATTCTCACTGTGGTCATTTTATTAATGATTTTTATTAGTGTGATTAGCCAAAGTCTTGGACTCGATGCCGGGTTATCTGTTGCTTTATTCCCTATGATCATTTTAACCATGACCATAGAACGCATGTGCATTACTTGGGACGAGCGAGGTGCTTCCGAAGCGATCAAATCAGGTATTGGAAGTCTAGTTGCAGCAGTCATCTCATATTGGGCAATGAGCTACGAACCATTACAATATTTGGTCTTTGCTTTTCCCGAACTGCTTTTGATTTTATTAGCTTTGATTTTATGGTTTGGACAATATCGAGGCTATCGCTTGTTTGAATTAAAACGCTTTAAATCACTAGCGAGCCATGTAAAATGATCACCCTGTTTCGTCGTTTAAAAAAACATGGAATTTTGAGTATCAATCAGCGTAATACTGATTTCGTATTGCGTTATAACCCTAGAAAATTATTTCCTTTGGTTGATGATAAACTAAAAACAAAAAAATTAGCCTTAAAAGCAGGGATTGCTGTACCCCCTTTATACGATATTATTGAAACAGAACAACAAATTAAAACTATCGAAGAACGTTTGACAGCTTATAATGATTTTGTAGTAAAGCCAGCCCGTGGTTCTGGTGGCGATGGTATCTTAGTTTTTAAAGATAAAGTCTATGGACGTTATCGGCAAATTAACGGTAAATTAACAACAATCCAAGAGCTCAGCTATCATTTATCTTGCTTACTGTCAGGTGCATATAGTCTTGGTGGTTCTTCAGATTACGCGATTATTGAAAAACGTGTCGTTGTTGACCCTGTATTTGCTGAAGTCAGTTATGAAGGCATCCCCGATATCCGAATTATTAGCTTATTGGGTTATCCCGCGATGGCTATGGTACGCCTCCCTACTCGATTATCGGGAGGAAAAGCTAATTTGCATCAAGGGGCTATTGGTGTTGGAGTTGATCTTACTACTGGAAAAACGCTAGGCGGTGTCTATCACAATGATATTATCGATTATCATCCAGATACCTTGAACTCAATAGTAGACATAGAAGTACCTTATTGGAATAAAATACTCGAAATAGCTTCCAGCTGTTATGAGTTAACCGGATTAGGATACCTTGGGGTGGATATAGTACTTGATAAAGAACAAGGACCTTTGATGCTTGAACTCAATGCTCGCCCAGGGTTAAACATCCAAATTGCAAATAGGGAAGGAGGACTGAAAAGATACCGCACTATTGAAGCACGATATCATCAGTATCCCCACGAATCAGTCGCAGAAAAAGTGGCATTTAGTCGCGAAAGTTTTTCTCGTTTAAAATAAAAATTTATGCTTCCTATGATTCACTTTTTATTCGAGGGCTGGTCGCGTCATCCCTCGATAAAGTTAACCGAGGAAGATCTATTGGCAGTTATTACCTAAATATCTGGGCCTCTTTCATGCTTCTCAGAAACCCCTTTTGCTATTTTCTCAATTTCATCCTTTTTTGTAGTAAATGCAGGCTCAAAAAAGCCTACTTTATTGGGCTTTGTAGTTCTTTGTGGTTCAGGACTGGAGGTTTTTTTAGTCAAACCATCTACCAAGCCTGCAGCTAGCTTTTGTACATACCCAAGCAGAGAAATATCCTCTTGCGGTATTACTTCAGGCTTGCTTCGTTTTGGCATGGCAAATCCAGGAGCTAGAGGATAACAATGGATATGAGCATTATATGCTGAATTAAGCAAATGAATATTAGGAATATTACTGGAAATAGCTGCATCAACACTTGAGTATTTACCTTCATTTCCAATCAACGCATGTGGATCAGCGCAATTTGTTACTGCATTAATATATCCTGGTACAGGAGCTAAAGCATCTTCTATTCGATCCGTACCCCATTCCAACTTTAATCGCCTACACTCATTTTTTATTGCCTGCAGAATTAGTGCATATTGTTTTGCAACTTCTGGGCTGGCATTATCCGGTACTAAAGCACTAAAAGGCAAATTCAAGCGTTTAACCTTACCGAAGTTGGTATCAGATGGGTAGCTCTCTAGAGCAGCTAATATTCCTTTTAAGCGAGCTAATTCAACTTTTGCAAGACCATCATTTTGAAGCGCTGTGAAAGGGTAATTAAAATCAAGATCGTAAAGACCGGCGCTAAAAAATCCCATTCCTGCTTTAAGGAATTTAAAATTAATTGGGTTTGAATCTTCTGGAAGAGTTTGACTGTAATTGACCAAACCTGCTAATGCTTGATGAAACTCATGCATAATACCCCAACGCACCCCATCTAAATCAAGCACTCCACGTATTCTTAAGTCACTATCTAAGCTTGGCCCCCATTGCAATTCCAATGCATTTTCTTTAGAAGGTTTCTTCTGTCTTTCAACACCATACATCTGAAAAAACATTTCATTTTGCCATACAGCATAGTTCTTGGGTAACTTTTCAATTTCTGAATCTTCAGGATAAAAAAACATACCGCCGGTATTACGCAAATCACCTTGCCACTGAAATCCAATTTGATCAATAACAATTACATCTTCTGGTTTAGGCAGTTCTTCTACTTTACGACCAAAACCATATGCTTTAGTTGCTGTAACTTTACCAATAACTGCGGATCCTTTAACTAAACATCGAATACGCGCAATTTGATCTTCAGTCAGTAGCCCTCCGTATAAGCTACAATCCATAATACCGCTCACATTACTGCTTTCATTGCGGGCCAAAAATTGTAAATGTCTTGCAGTAAATTCAGTAGGGTGTTCAGGGAATCGCTCCATCTGTTCTGTGAAGGGGTTATAGAATTCTTGTCCACATAAATCACTTTCTTTAATGATTGCCTGAAAACCTTCTAATACACTATCGGGATAGTAAACAACGACTGGGTTTTTTTTATCTGTAAAGTCAGGTTTTGGTTTGCCAACCGCCGATCGAGTTAACTGCATATTAAAGATACCTGGTTTAGCTGGATTCGGGGTTTCCGTAAAATTAGGCATTTTGTTTTCCTCTTGCGTATAAAATGGTTAAAACAGACTTCCAATAAAATGATCCATATGTTATCATTTAGGCCAATATGTAGTCAAAAAAGATGCTCTATATCAATGCTCTTTGAGCTTAATATATCCGGTAAACTTTAAATGATCTATATTTAAACTTATTAATTATTTTTTAGCGCTTTAATATGTCATACACAAAAATTGAAAGTGGTCTTCTTTTGGCCTTAGATTATCCTAAGTTAGATGAGTCAGATTTCATTTTACTTTCCACTAAACTTCTTGAAAAAAAACTAGGTAATAATGAGAATTATCCTGCTTTTTTGAAACAAATTCAAAAACACTATTTAGAGCAGGAATATAAAAAAGCCATAGAAAATATTTTAAGGCTGTGTAAAGAGCACGAAACACGATTAGGTACAAACGTTGTTCAACGTTTGATAACGAAAGCCTCTCAGATAACAAGTGACCCCAAAGACAATGAAAGTCGACGATTTTATGAAGTATTGTATGCAGAACATATTGAATCTATCCTAAGAAAAGACTTTGATTGTTCCGTTTTTGATGAATTAAATGAGGCCTATAACGAAGTAAGGCCTGAATATACCGTCAATGATCTCACCAAGATTAATACCTTTGAAGAAGCACGAAAGCTAATTTTAGCGTTCGTGATGCTTAATGATAACGTCGAACTGGGATTAAAAGCTCAATCAACAACCTATCAGAAAAAAGATCGCTCCAGAGAAGAGTTAGGACAAGTCTTAACAGCCAACCCTGGTATTATGAAACCCAATTCTCCTAATTTTGCAGATAATAGAGTTGCTATAAAAAAAATAGATAAAATAGTCCTCGATGAAAAAAAGGTGGGTGGCTACTCAAAAACAAATGCTCAAGTTCCTTTTGTGGCCTCATTATCAGGCACAACTTATTCTTTAGTTGTGGTGCTCCAAAAATATATGGAGAAACATAAAACCGATTTAAATCTTGAAAAAAAAATAAATAATATCGTAATGTTATGGACTTCTGCATACATTAAGGACGGTTACCACAGCTATAAAGAAGTCATTGATATCTTTAAAGACCCACACATTCACTCTATTTTTGCTCAAGCAAACATTAAATTGGATTACGCTATTATTGACGACACTGCTCATGAATTTCATAGAGCTCAAGAATACGCTCAGGGAATAGCAACAAAATCAATGATGCATCAAGAACTTGTGCAAAAAGCTCAAGATAAAAATGCTCGCGAAGAAAAACAAAGGCAAATGATTAACTCTTGTGGGATGCTTATAAAACAACTAAATCAAGCTCCTAAAAGTAAAGAAAGATATCCAGAACAACTTAAATCACTCGATGAGCTCTATAAAAATTGGAGCACGGCAATAAAAAAGAATCAAGAATTTAAAAAAGAATGTGCGCAAATCTGTGCTGAGATCCAAACTAAAGAGCAAAATACGCCATTCTCTTTTACAGACTTTCTCATTAAAATTAAAAACTTTTTTAATCGCTTATTTACATCAGGATTTCGTAAAGAGGTGCTCATAGAGCCTGTCAGTATGGCAATAGATATCCTAACTCAACTCAAGGACACTGTAGAGCAAATACCAGATAGCCCTACCCCTAAATCCCTCATTAGAAAATCTGGTAATCAGCCGATACAATCTGAAGTAAAACATTTTCCCTCTCCGATAAAAGAGGAGCAGAAACATGCTAACGGACTAACTACTGAATTAAGTCACGATTCAACAACGAAAAGAGATCATCCACTAAACCTTATATAAAATAATATTTGAATGAGGTAACCTGCATGAACTCATCCATTTTCGCAAGTACTCATTGAGTGGAAGGTGAGGTATATACATACGTAATCCGACCATTTAATGAGAGAAAATTGTTTTAATTCACTCAGACCTTGATTTAGCGCATTATTTATTTTTATCCTAATTCTATCTGGGACCAGACCCACTAGGATAGATTTTGAAGTTCTTAATTTAACGTCAATTATGGATAAGAGATCGGGTTATTCCTTCGATCCGTTCGGGCTGAGAAGGCGCACCAGCGCCTCCTCAGCCCGAACGGATTGTGATAGAGACTTGTTATAATTATATCTTTATCCATAACTGACGTTAATTTAGATAATCCTAATTTGGACAGAAGTATTAAATTTCATTATGGGTAAAAATTTATCCGATTTTTTGTGCAAGTAAAAGACCAAATAAACCCGATATGGGTCTTCCCAGTTCATCTTGTTTATGCAAATGACCTACCGCTTCTTTATATTCGAGTATCGACCACCCACTATCTTGATACACATGATAGAGTTCTTCTTTTTGTGGCAGAAATGTGAAAAATTCTGGTAGTGAAAAAAGTTCTGATTGAATAGGAACTACTAAAAAATGATATCCATTTTTCTTAGTTGCCTCTTGAAGTTCAGCGAGCAATTCTGGAATGCGCTGCTGGTTTAAAAACTGTAAGGTGACTGTTGAGAGTACTAAATCATAACATTCTGATTTAAGACTTAAGGGTTGATTTAAATCGTGCAATTGCGTCTCGACTCCAGGCAGTGCTTCTTTCTGGACAATCTCTTCAATTGTTCCCAAGGCTGATTGGTTATGATCAATTCCCATAACACGATGTCCCATTTTTGCTAAATACAACAAATTTCTACCTGAACCACAGCCTACATCAAGAATCGATGAGTTCTTTAAATGGCGCAAATAAGTTTGATAGACATATACTAAATCACTATGTACTGCCCCTAAACCGTATTTTTTATTGAAATATCGCTGGGGCATGCAATAAAACTCAAGATTTGCCTTAAATGGTTCACTGACTGGAATAATTTTATGCCATGCAGCAGGAGGAATCAGTAATTGAGAGTTTTCTTTATCGATTCGAATTCGTGACCATTCATGCCCCTCACCATTGAGGAATACAAAATCAATGACTCCTTCCTGGAGAGAGAGCTTACCCCAAGTTCCTTCTTTGGTACTGTGTTTTTCCAAGAAAAATTTCAGTTTTCCATGACTGTCAATTTCAATTTGCTTATAACACATTAACTCGCTGTATTCGGATATCATCATGATGCACCTTTTCTTCGGGTTATCGATAATTCTCTTATTGGTTGGTATTCTTATTCTCTGTAAGCTCTAGTTCCAGCTTAGTTAAAAGAGTACGGTTTGTTGCCAATTTATCGGCTAGCTGATGGTTTACATCTCTATGCTCTTCCTCATCAACACGTACAGCTAAGAGCACGTCACGTAAGCATGCATCAGAAGCTAATCCCCAGTAGCTTTTAGCAATATCAGGAGCGGGGCTATTTTCAATACGGCCCTCATCTAACTCCTGTAAATAATGGGTATAGCTAATCACTGCCTCTTCTTCAAGATAACCCACAAAACGATGGGCTGTTTTAGAAGAAAGAATATACATCAATAAATACAATACCACGAAAATTGCTTGCGCTATAAAAATAATAGCTCGTTCAAACCAATTAGGTTTGGCAATGTACATAAAAGTAATCAAATGCATCCGTTCATTTTCTGCTTCATCCAGCAACGTTTTAATCCACCCTTCATCATTTTTGATTTTTCTTAAGCAGCGTAAATGCAGTAACGCAGCGCCAACCATGCCCGGTACTGCAGCTACTGTTTCGAGTACTATAGCGCGATTTCCATAGCGTTTTTGAAAAAAGGTGTCCGCAAAAAAACGAAAAAACTTCACAAGACCAAAGGCAAATTTATCACTGCCGGTTTTAGCGGGTTTATGTATTGCTGACATGATATGCTCCTTTAGAGGACCTTAACTCAAGACTATTATAATAAAGATGTATTTAAAATACAACTTTTATACGGATATGGGGAACCATTAGGGATATTAGAAAAATCACATGCGCTGAGCATAAAATCACCTGGCGACCAGGAAAAGCATCAATGTTTAATGTGGTCGTTATTATTTCTGGTCTAGAATAAGCTATGACATTTTTAAGAATGTAAGTAAGAAGAACGACGATTGAAATGGCTCCAATTAAATGTAGGCTTATCCATTTTTGCCTCTTTATGCATAAATAATGCTTGTACTTATCAAAACGTGTTCAATCTCTAGTTTCATGAATTCACCTTTCGCAAACACCACAAGACAGTGGCTTTACGTCCTTCCTCAAATATCAATATAGAGGAAGCAATACCAATGGCCATCACCCACTGAGTAAGGGTCAAGTTGGTCGTCCCAAAAATAGACTGTGCCGGTATCCAGTGCACTGCCAGAACCTGGAGAATGACGACTGCGGCGAGCGATAGCCATAACATACGATTTTTAAAGAAACCTTTGCTAAAAGCCGAACCACTCTCAACACGAGCATTAAAAATATTGAAAAACTGGAACAGGACAAATGTGGTGAAAGCGAGTGTCAGTGCACTGTGCTCATTGTAATTGTTCACTGCATAGCACAACACACCAAGTGTACCCACCATCATCATTAAACCAAACGCCACGATGCGACTCAGACGCACCCAAGATAATACAGGTTCCGAACGATGACGTGGCGCATCGTTCATAATCCCTGATCGTCCCGCATCTAGAGCTAGGGACACTGCAGGAGGACCATCCATGATCAGCGCAACCCACAAGATCTGGATTGGATTAAAAGGTTCCGGCAGTCCTAGGATAGGCGCGAAAAACACCGTCAAGATAGCGCCAACAGTGGTAGAGAGTTGGAAACGGATGAACTTGAGGATATTATCGTAGAGTACTCGTCCCTGGTGAACCGCACCAACAATTGTGGAGAAGTTATCATCCGTGAGCACCATAGTCGCAGCTTCTTTTGCAACCGCCGTGCCAACCATACCCATCGCCACGCCAATGTCTGCAATTTTTAGCGCAGGGGCATCATTGACACCATCTCCGGTCATCGCCACCACATGCCCCTTACTCTGCAGTGCTTGTACGATCTTCACTTTATGAGCTGGCGACACTCGTGCAAATACGGTAATCCCGTTGATGACTTCGGCAAGCTGTCGATCATCTAGCCGATCAAGTTCTTTACCAGAGAGGGCCTCGCCTTGCAGACCAAGTTCATGTGCGATAGCCACGCCCGTATCCTGGTGGTCACCTGTAATCATTTTGACTGCGATGCCAGCCGCTTTACACTGCACGATAGCTTGCTTTGCCTCAGGTCGTGGTGGATCCTGTAGTCCAATCAGACCTAAAAACGTGAGATCGCTAACCCAAACCAATAAGTTATCTGATCCCACAAATTCTTCGGCCCCCAAAGTGCGGGACGCTATAAGCAAGCATCGAAGCCCACGAGATGCCATAGTACAATACTCATCTTCTATTTCTTTCTTGTGCTTGCCGTCCAACAAACCATTGTGATCAGCGTCACTAATAAAATGGCTGCAGCGAGCAAGAAGAACATCAGGCGCTCCCTTTAAAAAGATTCGAACGTGTTCTCCTACACGGTGAAATGTGGCCATGAACTTATAGGTTGAATCAAAAGGTATTTCGGCCATGCGAGGATACTCCGCCAGTATGGATTCGCGATGAAGCCCCACCTTTTCCGTAAGTATTAGTAGAGCAGCCTCGGTCGGATCACCAATTACTCTTCCATCCTCAACATAGCTATCATTACAAGCGACTACGGGGACCAAAACTGGCTGCATGTCTGGCAGCAATGAATTTTCTGTCTCAGGAAGCACCCCACCCGCAGTGCTGTAGCCCTCACCAGTAACTTTGAATCGCCGGCCAAGGTAGAACAATTCACGCACAGTCATTTGGTTAAGTGTCAGTGTTCCAGTCTTATCGGAGCAAATGACCGTTGTGCAACCTAGGATCTCAACACTCGCCAGACGCTTGATGATCGCACGGTGTCGCGCCATCTGATACATGCCCAGGGCCAGAGTTACTGTGACAACTACAGGCAATCCCTCCGGCATTGCAGCAACGGCCAACGCAATAGCATCGATAATAGCATGTGTGAGATTCACACCACGAATTAATTGAAATAGAAACAGAAGGCTGATCAACATCAACGCTATCGCGCCCAGACGTTTGCCGAGCTGGTCTAACTGAACTTGTAGTGGGCTGAGAATCTCTGGTGTTAAAGCCAACTGTTGCGATAACTTTCCCATTTCAGTGCGCACACCGGTGGCCGTGACCACAAGTTCTGCTCGTCCGCGAGTGACCATGGTATTCATATAGACCATATTTAATCGGTCAGCTATTGGAAGATCTCTTTCAAACATAGCATCCATATGTTTGCTAACTGGTTGTGACTCACCCGTCAAAGTTGACTCATCGACATCGAGATTGGCCACAACCACCAATCTGCCATCAGCAGGAATTCGGTCCCCAGCTTCCACCAGTACTATATCACCAGGCACCACGGCTGCAGCATCGATAGTATGTTTCTTACCGTCACGCCGAACATGGGTCTGCGATGGGAGCATCTTTCGTAGTGCGGCTAGACTTTGTTCTGCTCGGTATTCTTGATAGAAACCGACGAAGGCATTAATCACTACAATCACAAGAATCACACTGGCATCCCTAAAGTTTCCTATTAACGTAGCCAGTGCAGTAGCTCCGATTAAGATTAGGATCAAAGCGCTTTTAAACTGGGTCAGAAAAAGCAGGATGGGTGATCGTGACGGTTGTTCTTCGATTTGATTAATGCCTACTGAAGCTAATCTTGTTGCTGCTTCGTGCAAAGTAAGTCCATGAGACAGATCAACATTAAAACGTAGCGCAACCTCACTGATGTCAAGGGTATGCCAAGATTCGGTTTGACTGATGTCAGAATCTTTACCTGATTTTCCATTCGGTTGCATAGCACTCCCTGTTCAGTAAGTCAGAAGCATCACCAAATTGAGCAATGCCTCTGTGAAACCCAATACAGTGGTGTTCTAAATTTTTTTGGCTATATAATACTAGAATAGCATTTTCAAAAAGCTTTATTTTTTCCTTCTTTATAGATTACACATTTTCGATTAAAAATTTTGTACTCTTGAGCTAATCTCAATATCAATCTCTACCTCATTCATCGTGGGATTGCTCCTTCAAAAATAACACCGCCCTCTGTAACATCAGCACTGCTTCAATGGTGCAACAGTGGGTCAGGCTTTTTATTTATTTTGTTCCTAATACGATAGGCTATAATTATCATTATATTACTATGCATTGCTTGTAAAAGGTAAAGATGTCACATCCATCAACAATTGCAGAAAGGTGAATATATGGCATTTATAGAAGCATTTGTAGAGGAAATAGTCCCTGTCGCACAAAAACGCCTTGTTACCGTCAGAGATGAGGCTCCATTAATGGAGGCTGCTAAATTTCTTGATGGTCGACACATCAATCTTGTTGTGGTTTGCGACAAGGATGGAGCAATGGTTGGGATCATTACGCGAACCGATGTTGTTCGTATGATGGCGGTTTGCCAGGGTTGTGGTTGTACTGTCCCTGTGGCAACAGTGATGACCAAAGAAGTTACTTATTGCCACCCAAACGACTTGTTGCGCAATGTATGGGCGACTATGAAGGAGCAAAATCTTCTGCATGTCCCTATCGTGGATGAAAATTTTAAACCATTGGGGGTAATTAATGCACGTGATGCTCTTTTGGTTCTTATGGAAAAAGCAGAGTTTGAGAGCTCATTATTACGCGATTACGTCATGAACGTTGGATATCGATGATTTTATTCTATGCTGCTATGACGATGAGATTTAGAAACGAGTTGAGAGTGATAAGCAATTCTTATGTCAGCAAGACTAATGCCAGCCGTCATCCGAGCAAGATTTGCTTGAAGTATTTTGTGAAACATATGGAAAAAATCATCTGTTTTATTTGTGTCTTTTTCATGTGAAGCATTCATTATTCATAATCCAGTATTTTTAGATGAATGACAATCACTTGAACGTGAACATCCAAATTATAAACTGAGTCCAACGATGACCTCCAGCTGCTATGGTCACCGCAATGTGTCAGATGCTCAAAGAAGCCGGTATTGATAATGACCATATCCGTACCGAAGAATTTTCTGAGTATTAATGCCATACTTAACCTACATGGATGTAGTTGCATTTTAAAAAGATAGGAGGTCTTGAATGCGTTTTTCTATTTACCGTTATAATCCCGAAACGGATGCAAAACCCTATGTAAAAGACTACGATTTAGATATCCCACCCGATTCCAGCATGATGGTATTGGATGCACTGCAACTAATAAAAGAGCAGGATGAAACTTTAGCTTTTCGTGCATCATGTCGCGAAGGGGTTTGTGGTTCCGATGGTATGAACATTAATGGATTAAATCGTTTAGCGTGCATCACCTCAATTTCATCTCTAACACCACCTATTGTGATAAGGCCATTAATAAGTTTCACGATTATTCGCGATTTAGTGGTGGATTTTACGTTATTTTTCAAACAATACGAACGGGTTAAACCCTATTTACAAAATGACTCTGAACCTCCTTTGAAAGAGCGACTGCAAACACCAGAAGAACGTGCCAAATTAGACGGACTTTATGAATGCATTTTATGTGCTTGCTGTACCAGTAACTGCCCCTCTTCCTGGTGGAATCCAGAAAAATTTATCGGTCCTGCAGGGTTATTATCAGCTAATCGCTTCCTGCAAGACAGTCGTGATACAGCAGCAGAGGAGCGTTTAGCCAATTTACAGGATCCCTTTAGTGTTTATCGATGCCGTACCATTATGAATTGTACTGTGGTTTGCCCTAAACATTTAAATCCTGCAGAAGCGATTGCAGATATTCGTCGTTTAATGACCAAAAAAGGATCTTAACTCTTATTCAAGGAACTTATATGAATCAGCAAAAATTTCGTAATTTTGATTTACTGACGTTCAGTTATCCTTTTACAGCAATTATCTCAATCTTGCATCGAATTTCTGGAGTTTTTTTGTTTTTACTGATTCCATTTCTATTATGGATGCTTGAAACTGCCACAACTTCCCCAGATGGCTTTACCTACATCGTTGCAATATTAACAAATCCGTTTGCTAAATTAATACTATGGTTTTTTTTAGTAGCCTTTTGGTATCACCTTCTCGCTGGCATTCGTCATTTACTCATGGATGTTGGCATAGGTGAAAGCCTAAAAAATGCGCGTTTCAGTGGAGGAGTAATCCTAGCATTTACTCTCATCGTCGCACTCTTCATAGGGAGTTGGTTATGGTAAACAAGTTGATTACAGAAATGAGTTTAACGGGAAATGGTTTGCGAGATTGGCTAGTACAACGTTTTTCAGCACTCATCGTGGCAGCTTATTTTTTAGTGTTATTCGGTTTTTTTATTCTTCATCCACATCTTAATTACCTTGGGTTACGCCAATTTTTTTCAACTACATGGATGCAAGTATTTACGCTCATTGCTTTGTTGAGTTTATTTGTGCATGCCTGGATTGGGATCTGGACTGTCATCACGGATTATATAAATCCTATTGTCCCGCGCTTAAGCCTCCAAGTCTTGGTCATTTTGACGCTATTTATTTATTTCTTTTGGGGTGTAGAAATTTTATGGAAACTACTTAAATGAGAGCATGACTATGTTAACAACTTATACATTCGATGCAGTTATTGTGGGTGCAGGTGGTGCAGGAATGAGGGCTTCGCTTCATCTTGCACATTCGGGACTCAAAGTTGCAGTTCTTTCAAAGGTTTATCCAACACGTTCACACACAGTTTCTGCACAAGGTGGTATTGCTGCCGCATTAGGCAATGTACATGAAGATGATTGGCGTTGGCATATGTATGATACGATTAAAGGTTCTGATTATTTAGGCGATCAAGACAGTATCGAATACATGTGCCAGATGGCACCTAGTGCAATGTATGAGCTGGAACACATGGGTATGCCTTTTTCACGCTTGGATAATGGGAAAATATATCAACGTGCCTTTGGTGGCCAAACAATTCACTTTGGGAAAGACATAGCACATCGCACTTGTGCTGTAGCCGATCGTACTGGACATGCTTTACTGCATACTTTATTTCAAAATAATATCAAAGCAAAAACCCATTTTTTTAATGAGTGGTTTGCTATTGACCTAGTAAAAAATTCACAGAACCAAATTGCGGGTGTCATCGCATTATGCGTTGAAACAGGAGAAATGGCCTTTTTTAATGCCAAAAACACAATTCTTGCTACGGGTGGCGCAGGACGAATTTATGCTTCATCCACCAATGCACTGATTAATACGGGTGATGGCTTAGGTATGGTATTACGTGCTGGATTTCCATTGCAAGATATTGAAATGTGGCAATTTCATCCAACGGGGATCCCTGGGGTTGGCATATTAATTACCGAAGGTGTACGCGGTGAGGGTGGTTATTTGCTGAATAAACATGGAGAGCGGTTTATGGAGCGTTACGCACCTCATGCCAAAGATCTTGCCTCTCGCGATGTAGTCTCTCGTGCCATAGCTTTAGAGCTACGCGCAGGGAATGGGTATAATCCAGAAGGTATTGATTATGTTAAATTAAAACTCGACCACTTAGGTGCGGATATTATTAATTCACGTTTACCTGGAATAAGAGAGTTGGCAATAACCTTTGCTCATGTTGATCCCCTTGCTGAGTTAATCCCTGTAACACCAACTTGTCATTATATGATGGGTGGGATACCAACCAATGTACACGGACAAGCGTTGACCTTAGGGCCTGAAGATAAGGATGTAATTATTGAAGGTCTTTATGCGATTGGTGAATGCGCTAGTGTGTCAGTGCACGGTGCTAATCGCTTGGGAAGTAATTCATTATTGGATTTAGTGGTATTTGGTCGCGCAGCGGGTCTACATGCAGAACAATCAATTAAAGAGGGTTTAACCCATTCTAAAATCAGTGAAAGCGATATTGAAGCCGCCCTAGTTCGCATAAATCGGTGGAATAACACCTCCAACGGAGAAAGCGTTACTGCTATTCGGCAAGAAATGCAAAAAGCGATGCAAAGAGATTTTGGCGTATTCAGACAAGAAGAACCAATGATTGAAGGACTTAAAAAACTAAACGATTTACGTGAACGATTAAAACATGCTGCATTGACTGATAATAGCCAAGTTTTTAATACAGCACGTATTCAGGCATTGGAACTCGATAATCTCATGGAAGTAGCGTTTGTCACAGCAGTCGCTGCATTGACACGTAAGGAAAGTCGAGGCGCGCACAGTCGGGAAGATTATCCTAAACGTGATGATAAAAACTGGTTAAAGCATTTATTATGTTATTCCGACGGAAAGACAAACTATCGTCCAGTCAATATGAAACCTCTAACGGTCGACCCATTTAAGCCGACTGAAAGGGTGTATTAAGAACTATAGGGAATGAATATGAATGCCTCATTTACATTACATCCTATCGCTCCCTATCGATTGGATTATACCGTTTTCACATTACGCAGAAGAAGTAAAAATAGTGTTGATCGTTGGGATGGCCAATACTATACGCGCATATTTAACCTGGACAATAAACCCATTAAAGTGATGGTTAAGCAAACAAATAGCTTTAATAATCCAGAGATTCTTGTATCACTCGACAAGCCCATTCATCCTGTAGTTCAAGAAAAAATAAAGCACCTTATCGAAATGATGTTGGGACTCAAGCGAGATCTTACTGATTTTTATAAAATGGCCGAAGAGGATACACGATTGAGTCCACTGGTATTTCAATTTATGGGCGTCAAACCACCTCGTTTTCCTTCTCTTTTTGAAGCGCTAATTAATGCGATTTCATGCCAACAAATATCTCTTGATGCAGGCTTACACATTCAAAATCGATTGGTTCAATATATTGGCATGAAAATGAATCATAATAATCAAGTGTTGTATGCATTTCCAAGCGCAGAGGATGTGTGTCATTGTTCCGTTGTTGAACTAAAAAAAATAGGCTATAGCACCCATAAAAGTGAAACAATTCTTCGCTTGGCATCAGCGCTTATAGAAGAGCAAGCTGCCTTTAATCGTTTGGAGGGGAAACCCAATGATGAGGTGATTCAATTTCTCTGTCAATTTAAAGGGATCGGTCGTTGGACTGCTGAATATATTTTATTGCGCGGGTTAGGAAGAATTGATGTTTTTCCAGGAGATGACATCGGCGCACAAAATAATTTACATAAGTTCCTTCACCTTGAGGAGAAGCTCAATTATAAAAAAACTTCAGAAATTACTGCGCTATGGCACCCTTATGCCGGTTTAGTTTATTTTCATTTATTATTGCAAAAACTTGATGAGAAAGGAGTACTCTAAAATGCCAAACATTGAACTTAAAAGGATTTATGAGGAACCCAAAAAAACAGATGGATTTAGGATATTGGTCGACAAACTATGGCCACGTGGCATTAAGAAAGAGGATGCTGCTATTGATTTATGGCTCAAAGAGATTGCACCGAGTGATGCGCTAAGAAAGTGGTTTAACCATGATGCTCACAAATGGGCAGAGTTTCAAAAGCGTTATGCAAAAGAATTAGAAGAGAAGCATGAATTACTTAATTCAATTAAAGAAAAAGCAAAACAACAAAAAGTTACACTACTGTTTGCTTCTAAAGAAGTAGAACACAATAATGCAGTTGCATTACTCAATATACTCCTTCATCACGCGCAGTAACATCAGGAGATGTCCAAATGCTAATAAAAAAATGGATGGCTTGGTTCAAAGGCTCCCACGCAAAAAACGCCCAAACAATCATCAATGAATCATCAGAAGCATCATTTCCTGCAAGCGATCCCCCTTCTTGGATCACCCAAGAGCATGAAATTAAAAAACCGGCCATTGCATCATCCATTATTTTAGAAAAGGAATTTCACCAAAAAATACAACAATCTCTGGTAATAAATGGCATGGAATATCATTACTACAGTTTACCAGAAGCAGAACGTGCAGGCCTTAAAGGGTTATCGCAGCTGCCCTATACTTTGAAAATTCTTCTAGAAAATTTACTTCGTCATTTAGATGGGCATACGGTTACTGTAGATGATGTCAAAGCACTTGTTGATTGGTTACAAGATAAAGCTTCCGATCGTGAAATTGCCTATCGACCTGCGCGTGTATTGATGCAAGATTTTACCGGTGTTCCTGCCATCGTTGATCTCGCAGCAATGCGTGATGCCATTAAAGAAATGGGAGGAGATACGCAACAAATCAACCCATTGACTGCGGTTGATTTGGTCATTGATCATTCCATACAGGTCGATCATTTTCTTGATTCCGATGCATTTACTATCAATGCCCAAAAAGAAATGGAGCGAAATTATGAACGCTATAAATTTTTACGTTGGGGACAAAAAGCCTTTCAAAATTTTCGTGTAGTGCCACCGGATACGGGAATATGCCACCAAGTAAATTTGGAATATTTGGCGAAGACGGTTTGGAGCCAAGAAATCAATGGAAAAGCTTATGCTTTTCCAGATACATTGGTCGGCACAGACAGCCATACGACTATGATCAATGGCCTTGGTGTATTAGGATGGGGCGTTGGGGGTATTGAAGCGGAAGCCGCGATGCTAGGACAACCCATTTCAATGCTCATTCCAGAAGTTATGGGTGTCAAATTAACAGGTCACTTGCAAGAAGGTGTGACAGCAACAGATCTCGTGCTTTCGATTACTCAACTTCTACGCAAAACAGGGGTAGTGGGTAAATTTGTTGAGTTTTTTGGAGAAGGATTAGCTGAATTATCCATTGCTGATCGAGCCACCATCAGTAATATGGCGCCTGAGTATGGTGCAACCTGTGGTTTTTTTCCAATTGACCAAACAACGCTTGATTACTTACATTTAAGCGGAAGAGACAAGCAAACCATTGCTTTGGTTGAGGCCTATGCCAAAACTCAAGGTTTATGGCATGAGTTGGGCCAAGTGGAACCTGTTTATACGGATGTTATCACCCTGGATTTAGCAACAATTCGTCCTTGCATGGCGGGGCCAAAACGTCCACAAGATTATGTTGAGTTATCCAATCTGGTTCACATCATGGATCAATTTCTAGCTGAAAGTAGTCGAAGTGACGAAAAGTATAAGGCATTTAGTACTGGTGCGGGTTATGAATTACATCATGGTGATGTGGTCATTGCTGCGATTACCAGTTGCACCAATACGTCAAACCCCAACGTGCTTATTGCTGCTGGATTGTTAGCAAAAAAAGCAGTTGAAAAAGGTTTGAAAAGAAAATCATGGGTCAAAACCTCATTTGCTCCAGGCTCTCAGGTAGTTACTCGATATTTAGAGCAAACAGGCTTACAAGACTATCTTAATGAATTAGGATTTACCTTAGTAGGTTATGGTTGTACGACGTGCATTGGTAACTCAGGCCCACTTCTTGAATCTGTTGAGAAAACCGTGATTCATCATGATTTGATTGTGTCTGCAGTACTGTCTGGTAATCGTAATTTTGAAGGACGGATCCATCCACTGGTGAAAGCTAATTGGCTCGCATCTCCCCCACTTGTTGTAGCCTTTGCTCTTGCTGGAACAACTTTATTTGATTTAACTCACGAGCCTCTGGGAGTTGATAAGACAGGAAATCCTGTTTATCTTAAGGATTTATGGCCAACAAATAATGAAATTGCCCATGAAGTAGCA
Organism: Legionella cincinnatiensis; assembly: GCF_900452415.1. Lineage (NCBI taxonomy): Bacteria > Pseudomonadati > Pseudomonadota > Gammaproteobacteria > Legionellales > Legionellaceae > Legionella > Legionella cincinnatiensis. Next base: position 3,869,999 of record NZ_UGNX01000001.1, read on the forward strand.
AAAATAACCAAGCACATGTTTCATGAAACTTACGCTCATATCTTTAATGGTACTGAAGAATGGCAGGCCATGACAATTGATGAATCTGATACTTATGTTTGGCAATCTGATTCTACCTATATTCAACATCCACCATTTTTTGAGGCAATGGATGTGATGCCAGAAAAAATACAGGATATTAAAGAAGCTAGAATTCTTGCACTGTTTGGTGATAGTATCACCACCGATCATATTTCACCTGCTGGTTCAATTAAACCAGATAGCCCCGCAGGACAATACCTTCAATCCCAAGGGATTGCTGCTAAAGAATTTAATTCTTATGGTTCACGTCGAGGTAACCATGAGGTGATGGTTCGTGGCACGTTTGCGAACATCCGCATTAGAAATGAAATGGTTCCGGGTGTTGAGGGTGGTTTAACTCGACATATTCCTACTGGTAATATAGTACCCATATATGATGCAGCAATGCGGTACAAAAAAGAACATATTCCCTTAATTGTTATTGCTGGAAAAGAATATGGGACTGGATCTTCTCGTGATTGGGCAGCAAAAGGGCCGAAGCTTCAAGGCATAGTGGCTGTTATTGCAGAAAGCTTTGAGCGAATTCATCGCTCAAATTTAATAGGTATGGGTATTCTTCCTCTGGAATTTTCTGAAGGATTCACGCGTAACACACTAAAAATTACAGGTTCTGAACAAATTGATATTTTAGATCTTGCCCAACAACTGAAACCGCATGCATCGATAAAAGCGGTAATTCGTAAGGAAGATGGAACACAAACAGAAATAAACCTTATTTCGCGAATTGATACGTTAACTGAATTGGCGTACTTCAAAAATGGTGGTATTTTACAGCATGTACTTAGAGAGATGTTAAATGCTTAGGGGTAGTGACAATTCAGTTCTCGACATCCCGCGGACAAGCCAGGGGATGTCAGGTCTTAAAAAGAGAATTGTCAACAGCCCTAATAAATATCAATAGAAAAATAAAAGAATGATGGGTTATTTTTATTTAGAACTTATCTATTAATTACACTCTTATTTTTCTGTAAGTTTATTTTTAAGGATGACTTTTTTATTCATCTAGAGACTTAATCATTTAAAACAACGTGTTTCGCATAAGGAATGTGCCAAATGGGTAATACATCCCCAGTTACAATCAATGCTCACTCAAATTCTGATTCTGTTTCAAACGTACTTAAATGGATTTTATTGTTCACGGCAATTGCTTGTTTTATGGCTCTTGCGTGGGGCACTTATAAAACGTATCAACTTGCCCCTCCGTTGCCACAACAATTTTTATCCCCTTCAGGGCAAATCATTATGACTGAAGAGGATATAGTTGCAGGTAAAGCAGGATTTCAGCGTGCTGATCTTATGGATTATGGCAGTCTCTACGGTATGGGTTCCTATTTTGGAGAAGATTATACAGCAAAATATCTGGTACGTTTGGGACGAATCATAGAGGATGAACTAGGAAAACAACGTTTTGGAACATCATTTGCAAATCTTTCTGAAGGCGATCAATATCTGGTGCGTAAAACGATGCAGCACGAATTACAAAACATTGATCTCAGTCAACAAACAAGTACTTTATCTCAACCTCTAACTACAGCAATACAACAACTACAAACTGAAATTTCACAAAACCTGCTCCAGCATAATTTAGAAACGGGGTGGACGAAAGCATATAGTCTAGATACAAAAAGTGCGATACAAACAGCGGATTTTCTAATCTATTCTTCACTCACTACTATTGCTCATAGACCGGGGCAAAACAGCTCCTATACCAATAATTGGCCCTATGAACCGACTATGGGGAATAATCCAACGCCGCATACTTTTTACTGGACCTGGATCTCTTTTTGTTTTGTATTTTTGGGTTTTGGATTCGTATTATACATTTATCATCAATATCTGAGTGCACCAGATAATGCACTCAAAAATCCAGTGCTGTTGGGTTTTGCACCACTCACAGCAAGCCAGCGAAAAGTAGGACAGTATTTTATCATTGTTGCTCTGGTTCTGCTCGTTCAAATTGGTGTTGGCGCATTATTAGCTCATTACTATGCAAAGCGTACCGATTTTTATGGCATTAATATCAATGAAATTCTTCCTTTTAATTTTTTGCGTGATGTACACATCCAAACCCCTATTGTGTGGATCGCTCTTTCCTGGATTAGTTCTGCTGTTTTTCTTGCTCCATTAATTAGTAAAAAAGAAGCAAAAAATCAGGGTTTTTTTGTGAGTCTATTATTTTGGATCACTCTTTTTATCGTAGGGGGCGCAATTATTGGCGATTACTTAGGGATTATGGGCTATGTGAATGAATTCTGGTTTTGGATTGGCAATCAGGGCCTAGCGTACTTACAACTTGGCCGTTTATGGCAAATTGGGTTTTGTGCTGGACTTTTTCTTTGGAGTTTTATTGTTTTTCGCGGAATGTGGCCAACCTGGAGTCGATTAAAAGAGGCTACGGTTGAATTTTGGACGGGAAAAATTCGCTTGGAGCATCTTTTTTGGGCGAGTACATTAAATGTTGCCATTTTATATTGTTTTGGGATGATTCCTTTAACTGGAATTGAAAAATCATTCACCATTACTGACTTTTGGCGTTGGTGGGTGGTCCATCTTTGGGTCGAGCAATCTTTTGAATTTTTTGCCGCATGTGCTACGGCCTATCTTTTAATGGGAACCGGCTTGGTTTCTCGTCTTCTGGCAGAGCGTGCTATGTTGTTTGAAACCATTCTTATCTTTTTAGGTGGTGTCATTGGTACCGGACATCATTGGTATTGGACGGGAACACCAGATATATGGGTACCCCTTGGCTCCATGTTTTCTTTCATTGAGGTATTGCCTCTTGTACTTCTTATTATTGATGCAATTGAAGAACGTCAATTGATCAAACGTAAAGGGGATTTTACTTACAATCTCGCTTATCTCTATATTTTGGGCGCCTCATTTTGGAATTTTGTTGGTGCAGGAGTATTTGGTGGCGGGACACTCAATGCGCCCTTGATTAATTATTATGAGCATGGAACTTTTCTTACTTTGAATCATGCGCATACTGCCTTGTTCGGTGCCTTTGGTTTACTGGGTATTGGATTAATTTATTTTTGCTTACGTTATGCAGCAGGAGAGAATGCTTCATGGAGCGATCGCTTAGGGGTCTGGGCTTTTTGGTTATATAACCTTGGGGTCATCCTATGGATAATTTTAAACTTTTTTCCTATTGGCTGGTCGCAATTAATGGATGTTTATGAGCATGGCTATGCTCATGCTCGAAGCCTTGAGTTTTATAATACAACCCTATTATGGCAATGGTTGAGACTACCAGGTGATGTTCTATTTGCACTGGGTGCATTACTAATGGCCTATGATTTTATTCAAAAGTTAGGTCCTTTTTTTCCAAAGTGGATAAGTGCCAACAGTGTGGAACAAAATCAGAGGAGCAGGGATAAATCAGTTTCTGAAGCGTAATAGCACCCAAAGATAAGAAAGGAGAATAGCCTTAGTGCAGGCATGTTTCATATAGTGAACTCTAGGCCTCATGAAAATTCAGTAATTCATAGTAGTCTATAATTAATTAGAGTGGGCGTTTATTTGTATCCACTGGATTTTGAATTGTTTTAGGCAACAGTCAATTTCATTTCCATAAAATGAATGTGGAGAACTGAAGTTTGATTTTGCATGAACTAGGACAGATAAATTAAATTTTTTTGAGTTATTGTGATGCAGGAATACAAAAAATTTATTTGCGTTATTTGTGGCTTTATATATGACGAAGCAGAAGGATGGCCAGAAGAGGGAATTGAGCCGGGCACACTTTGGGCTGATGTGCCAGACGACTGGTTTTGCCCAGAATGTGGCGCTTGTAAGGAAGATTTTGATATGGTTGAACTAGTCGTGGTTGAATAAAATTAAATGACACAACAATGTATCAAAACCATTCTGAATTTAATTGAACTTCTACGTTAAGTGTACGACTTTTTCTTGGTTCGGAATCACATCTGGGAGTTATGATAAAACACCATATTGTCACTAGGTTGACACGCCTCGAGCATGTTGAATGAATAAACGTTTTATAGGGGTAAATCCGTTACACAATCCCAAACCTAAACTACGTAAAGTAACCACAGGCCCAAAGGAATTACCAAATAAGCGTTTAAATCCCTCCATAAGCAATATAATTTGCCATACAGCAGCCTTGCGTTCGCGTTGATAAGCGCCTAATGCTTTTTTCGAACAAAGACCACCAGAAGCTGCATCCAAGCACTGAGTCCAGGAATTTACATCAGCTAATCCAACATTTAAACCTAAACCGGCCAAAGGGTGAATTGTATGTGCGGCATCGCCAAGAAGCAGCCAACGATTACCGGTATATTGTTTTGCATGCCTCATATGTAAAGAGAATTGATGGCGCATGCTCATTATTTCTACTTGACCTAATCTTTTAGCAAAGGCTTGGGTAAGTGACTTATTAAATTCGTGATCGGAGAGGTTCATTAATTCTTTTGCATGATTGGAATCAGTAGACCAAACAATGGAGCATTGATGTGGATCTGCCAATGGTAAAAATGCTAAAGGTCCATCGGGACGAAATACTTGAAAAGCAGTTTGTTTATGTTCTTTCTCAGTAAACACTGTAGCGACCAAAGCTTGCTGATCATAAGACCAGCTGGTTAAGGCAACTTTTAGTTTTTGTCGTACTGGAGAATGGGCTCCATCAGCGATCATTAATAGCAACCCTTTCCAGCTTTGCTTCATGTTGCTCACAATAACTTCATCATCGTCACACCTTACCGCTTCCACAAAGCTATTTGGGAATAAATGAATTGTAGGGTGCACGGCAATTTGCTTGAATAAAGCATACTTAAGAATGGATTCTTCCATGATAAAACCTAAGTTTTGCTCAGCAACATAGCGTGAGTCAAAATCAATATGTGCACCACTTACGAAGTCCCAAACATGCATACGGCAATAGGGAGAAACTCTTGACTCTTCCAAATGGTGCCAAACATTTAATTGTTGTAACAGCATTTGTGAAGCATAATTGATGGCATAAACACGAGTATCGGCACGTAAGGCACCCGCTGTTAATGAACCTGCATCAATAACGGCCACAGTATAGCCACGCTGCGCCATAGCTAAAGCTGAAGCTAACCCTACAATGCCACCGCCAACTACCAATACATTAAATTCCAGACTCATTTTGTCTCCGAACGTTTAAGCGGAGCGTGTTTTTGCGTCTCGCTTAAAGCAATTTCACACACTAAATCAGGAATCACCCCCCCAAAACCACGGGCATATCGTGCCAAAAGATTTTTTAATACAGGAATGTTATCCAATGCAATTAACCCTAAACCACGCATCAAACCCATACCTGGTAAACGGCTGGTAAATACTTGAATTAAACCATCGGTTAAGCAGGTAATTGCTTTTTGATCGTGCGTTCTTAGGTGCGCATAGTGCAGGAGCATTTCTGCAGTCAGCCCTTGCTCTGCAATGCATTGGGCCAACATTGCCACATCCCTAAGTCCTAAATTAAACCCTTGTCCTGCTACAGGGTGTAACGTATGTGCTGCATTGCCAACAAAAACAATGGGCCAGCGAATTTGCTGCGGCATTAAAACTTGCTGCAAAGGATAAGAAAAACGTTTACCTATTTTATTAAAACGACCAGCACGATAACCAAAAGCGTGTTGTAATTGTTTTAAAAAATCTGCATCTGATAAAGATAACAAATGCGCTGCCTCCTTAGGAGGTACTGCCCATACTAAAGACATTCGGTCGTCTTGCATAGGTAAGAGCGCTAAGGGGCCATGAATTGTAAACCGCTCATAGGCACATTGCTTATGCGGCTTAAGTAAACTCACATTGGCAACAAGGGCATGCTGATTGTATTGTTTCACTTTAGTCGATAAATTACAAAAACGACGTACCCGTGATTGGGTCCCATCTGCCGCAACAATTAAACGAGCAGCAAGAGTAACTTCTCCTAAGTCAGTATGGACGGTCGCCGAGCATTTTTCATAATCCAAAGACTGTAGGGTTGCGGGGGTTATAAGCTGATCTTGAGGTACTAATTGATGCAAAGCCTGGTTAATATGCTGCATTTCAACAACATAACCTAAAGGTTCATGTACTTGACTTTGTAAGCGTGAAACACCAAAATGATGTTGATCCGAGACATGAATCATCTCTATAGGGGTTACATAAGCTTTAAGATGTTCCCAAACTCCAAGCATGGTCAGTATGCGTCGACTGGCTGGTGATAGTGCTAATGAACGTGCATCAAAATCAGGCTTTATTTTATCACTAAAGGGTTTCGCTTCTACCAATAAAGTGCGATAACCTAATCCTTGCAAAGCAAGCATTAGAGTTGCGCCTGTTAAACCACCACCAATAACCAGTATATCAATATCTCTATTAATCACGCATTAATGCCTCAATCTCATGCACCTCTACAGGCAACGCCGCGGTTATTACCTCATGGCCTGTTTGAGTCACCACCACATCATCTTCAATACGCACCCCTATATCCCACCAACGTTTATCTACTCCAGGAGTATTTGCACTAATGTATAAACCAGGTTCTACAGTTAAGACCATTCCCGGTTCCAAAGGACGCCATTCACCATTAATTTTGTAAAGACCGATATCATGTACATCTAATCCCAACCAATGCCCTGAATTATGCATATAGAAGGGTTTATAGGCTTCTTTAGCAAGCAACTCATCCACATTTCCTTGCAGAATACCTAATTCACATAAGCCTTCTGTTAAAATACGTACTATAATTTGTTGTATTTCATTCCAAGGAAATCCTGGCTTAACTGCTGCAATTCCTGCTTTTTGTGCTTTGAGCACAAGTTCATAAATACTTTTTTGCTCCACACTAAATTTCCCATTCACAGGAAATGTGCGGGTAATATCGGCAGCATAATTTTCATATTCACCACCCGCATCAATTAAAACAAGATCACCTTCTCGTAAGGGTTTGTTGTTGTCCGTATAATGCAAAATACACGCATTCTCTCCTCCACCTACAATAGGATCATAAGCAACACTACGACAACCTTGACGGCTAAACTCATAGACAAGCTCAGCTTCTAACTGATATTCATGTTCCACATGCTTACAACGGCGCATAGCCTGTTCATGGGCTTTAACAGAAATATGTGCTGCTTGACGCATTAACTCCAGTTCCGCTTCACTTTTGAATAAACGCATTTCACCTAATATAGGTTCTAAATCACACAATTGCTCAGGTACTTTTATACCACGCCGTACTTGGCCTTTCACCTTCTCCAAGGCTTGCATAATTATTTTCTCAACTTCGGGATTACGTGCAAGAGCATAATAAACTGCTGTTTTTCCACTTAATAATTTAGGCAATTCGTCGGCAATACAACCTATAGGAAAAGCAGCATGCATTCCTAATTCAGACAAAGCACCATCCTGGCCTAAACGCTTTCCAGTCCATTGCTCCTCCATGGGATTACGTGGACGATTAAATAAAATACTTTGTGTCTCTGCTCCAGAGATCAGGATCAACAACGCTTCAGGTTCATTAAAACCGGTCAAATAATAAAAATTACTTTCCTGACGAAAGCGATAATGGGCATCTCCATTACGTAAGCACTCATGAGCTGCCGGGATAATTGCAATGCTTCCTTCGGGCAGTCTTTGCGTTAAATTTTTTCTTCTTGTTTGATATTCTTGTTGAGAAATCATATCAAAATCCCTTATTAATGCGTTATTCCAGAATTCCCACTAGGCTCACCCATGACCAAGTCACTATACAAACGCAGCACTGCCATCCGAGTATATTCGCTCACTTCCATCAATGCACGTTCATCATCTTCGCCTACATCTATTGTGTCACAATCAAGCTCAGCAAATTCAATAAGATGTTGAAATGCATCCTGTGCTTCTTCGTCATGGAATCGTCCAACGCCAATACCTGCCAACTTCAACGACTCAATAAACCCTTGGCACCACTCACTAAAAGCATGTGCCCTGACCAATAGAGGCTCATACTCATCAGGAAGCATCATTTCAAATCCAAAATCTAAGCTACAAATTTGTTGTTGACTTATTGAAAAAACAGCAAACATCGCTAAAACAGCATTACGGCTTGCTTCATCTTTTTTATTATTCAATAAGGCACGTAAATAAGCTTCGCCTTGAATATCTGCGCCTGCACAAAGATAGCCACACATCGCGCCATGTAATAAACTGGCAGATATCTGTAAGTTTAATACACTAATGGTTGTAGAAAACTCGCCATAATTAGGCAAATGCAAATGTTCTTTCTCAGACATATTCAACTCATTTATATAAAGTGATCTCCATAATAACCGATTTAATGCAAGCGTTCACCCTACTAATTGCTGCTTGCAAGCAAAATTGTTACTATTCTTATAATTCAATGGAATTATAAAGGTCTATTATTATGTCTCATATGAAAACATGTACCATTAAATTGCTTAATGCAACTTATGAAATTAAGTGTCCTGAAAACGAAGAGGCTAATTTACATCTTGCAGCGCAGAAATTAAATAACCAAATCCTTATCAATAAAAAGAAATCCAAACAACTTGATAATCTTCAAACGTTATTACTTGCTGCTCTTGATATAAGCCATGAATTAATATTATGCAAAAATAAACAGGCCTATCAGCAACATCAAGTAACTCAATTTATTACTTCATTAGAAAATAAAATTAATAAAATGGTAGATGGCGAATTGCTAGAAAATATTCCGGAAACAAATTAATCGTCTTTCGGAGCATTTCTTCATTACTGTAACGTTATAGGCTAGGTGTACCTAAAATATAACCAATTAAAGGGACTAAAAATGAGACGCCAATGGTATATAGGATTTGGAGTAGCCCTATTAATTACTCTTGCTTTTTTTATTATGCTGAGTGATGTTAGATGGTTTGTTGCTTTTCTTATTCCCCTGGTAATCTTATGGATCTATGATTTAGTACAGACGAAACATACCATTTTACGTAATTTCCCAGTTTTGGGCCATGTGCGCTACTTTTTAGAGTTCTTGCGTCCTGAAGTCCAACAATATTTCATTGCTACTGATGAAAGCGAACTTCCATTTAATCGTGAAACACGCTCGCTTATTTATGAACGAGCAAAAAATACGCGCGACACCATACCTTATGGAACAGAACGTGATATTTTAAGTGTGGGCTACACATGGGCGCTACACTCTTTAGATCCGAAGCATCACTCAGAAGTAGAGTCACGAATTATGGTCGGAGGTCCTGATTGTTTGCAACCTTATAGCGCCTCACGATTTAATATTTCAGGCATGAGCTTTGGTGCTTTGTCAGGAAAGGCCATTATGGCCATGAATAAAGGAGCCATGATTGGTGGTTTTGCCCAATCTACTGGTGAAGGGGGGTTAAGTCCCTATCATCTCCAAGGCGGCGATATTATATTTCAAATAGGTACGGCCTATTTTGGTTGCCGCGATGCGCAGGGGCATTTTAATGAAAAAGAATTTGCCGTAGAAGCAAACCGTAAAGAAGTAAAAATGATAGAACTTAAACTTTCTCAAGGCGCTAAACCCTCTCATGGCGGGATCTTACCCGCAGCTAAACTTACTGAGGAAATTGCGAAAGTCAGAAAAGTTTCTATGGGTCAAGACGTTGTATCACCGATTGCTCACACTGCATTTACTACTCCTATTGGTTTGCTACATTTCATAAAAAAATTACGTGATTTGTCTCATGGAAAACCTGTTGGGTTCAAGCTATGTCTCGGTCGCAGAGATGAGTTTCTCGCGATCTGTAAGGCCATGTTAAAAACCAACATCTTGCCAGACTTTATTACGGTTGATGGGGCGGAAGGAGGCACTGGGGCTGCACCCGTAGAATATACCAATTTTATTGGCACCCCTTTAGAGGCTGGATTAATTTTTGTGCATAATGCCTTAGTAGGGATTAATGTACGCGACAAAATACGCATTATCTGTAGTGGCAAAGTCGCTAATGGGTTTGACTTGCTCACTAATATCGCCTTAGGAGCGGATATGTGTAATTCAGCAAGAGCAATGATGATGGCTACAGGATGTTTACAAACCAAGCAATGTAATGCTAATACCTGCCCAACAGGAGTAGCAACTCAAAGCAAACGCTTACAATATGGTTTAGTTGTAGATGAAAAAAAATATCGAGTCGCGAATTTCCATAAAAATACCATGAAAAGCTTTTTAGAAATGGTTGGATCGTTAGGCTTAGACAATCCCAGTGATTTACAACCCAGCCATATTATGAGAAGAGTGAGTGTGCAAGAAGTTAAGTCTTTTAATGAGATCTACGAATATCTTACACCAGGACAACTATTAAGTTCTGAGATTCCGAAAAGTTATAGAACTCATTGGGAAGCAGCCGATCCAGAAAAATTTTAGGTGTTTATTTGGTGACTTCTTACCAATTAGATTGATTTTACTTGAATGTAAGATGCTCTATATTGTGCTTCATTACAAAAATTCGAGTCTTGCTTATTTTGACTGCATGTTAATGAATTGCCAAGGATCGGAAAAATCCAATTCTTCAAAATATAGTTTTTTCCTATTTTGTAAAGGAGTCCAATCAGTATAGTAACCGCCTACCTTCCCAAGATAAGGTAAGGCAATTTGTAAAACCTCATCATAATCTAACTCATCTGGTTCCACTAAGCCTTTGTTAGGATGTTGCATCGCCCAAATTATCCCACTAAGTAATCCCGCAACAACCTGTAAACTTGTTGCATTATTATGAGAAACTATTTCACGAGTTGATTCTATGGACAAAGTAGAGCCAAACCAATAAGCTCCCTTAGAATTGCCCATGAGTAAGACACCAAGCTCATCTACTCCTTCTACTATTTCGTCAACAATTAACCGACTATTTTTTTGGGGAAACCACTCTTTACTTTGCAGTTCATGAATCGATAAAATGGCATCCGGACAAGGACAATAAGCATAAAGAACTGTAGGTCTATATAAAATTTCATGATTATATTTCAAGGTTAAATAACTCGTAATCGCGGTGGTTTCTGGGTGAGTAATTAAAAATCCATGATAAGGACCAAAGCTTGGGGTCCAAGAACGAATTTTAAAACTACCACTGGGACGCTCTATATAAATACTTGATTTTTCTCCCTGCGAATGAATTTTTCCACCGCTAGGAAAATGACGCTCATGACTGCCCCATCCTATTTCAACAGGTTGTTTAATTTCCTCGATAAATCCTTTGATAGACCATGTATTAACAAATTCTCCTAATTTTTTAGGGAGGCGTGTCACTTGGGTATCATGTTCTGCAATGTGAATTACTTTAATATTAAGTGTAGAAGCAAGTTTAGCCCATTCCAATTGATTTTTGGGCATAGAAATTTGCAAATTATTATCCTTGGCCATATTTAATAAAGCTTGTTTCACAAAATGAGAAACCAATCCAGGATTAGCGCCATGAGTAAGGACAGCCGTTTTTTTAACTGTTTTTTTTAATTTTAAAATTGTTTCTCGTAACCAATAATTTGTCCTTTCTTCAGGAATATTTTTTTCAAAAAGACTTTCTCCCCACTCTTCTATAGAAGCATTTATATACAGTGCCTGTTTTTCATTGCAAAGTTGAATCATAGCCGCACTTGAAATACCAATAGAAACATCAATAACTACATCGTCTGATGCGAGTTGATTGCCGATAATTTCTATATAATTTTGTTGCGTAATCTTTTGAATAAAAAAATTAACTGCAAATTTGTGGGCAAGAGAAATTGCAAAATCTTCATCAGTGATAATTAAAATTTGCGCTGGAGAAATATTTAATCGATTAACCAATAACGGTAATATCGCTTGTCCGATACAACCAAATCCCAGTAGAATAATTTTTTTATTAAAAGTCTCTTTTCTCATACCAATTCCTTTTGGCGGATTTAATTTATAGTATAGTTATCAATAAATAATAGAGAGAGCTTATTATCTAAAATATTCGTATTACTTATTAAACCTAATCAAAATTTCAATAAAGAAATACAAAGATAAGTGATTATTAAATCCTTTCTTTTAAGAACCAATTATTTTAATGTAAGTCTCCGATTTTAAGGAGCGATAACAGTTTTTTCATAGATACCATACGCTTTAAGCATCTAATAAGGAAATTTAAATGAGTCACGATGTCGAGTTAAGAGATTATTTATCACAATCAGAGTTTAATATAGCAGGAGTGGCCTCACTTATCCGAGCAGGAGCAAGTCCTAATACTCCCAATATAAATGGCGATACCTTGCTTCATCTGGTCATTTATTGCAGAGCTTATGCACTGATTCCTGCAATATTAAGATTAGGCATGGATATTCAAAAACCCAATAAAGCAGGTTTATCTCCCTTGCAATGTTTATTTAATAATCACCCCATAGATTTTGAGGCTGCCGCTGTATTAATACAAGCGGGGGCAAAAGTTGATACGGAAGATACCTATGGCAATAATTTGTTGCAACATGCTGTTATTTCAAATTGTCTAAGCCATATCTCTTTAGCACTTAAACTCGGTGTAAATGCTAAAAAAGTAAACCACTCAGGGCAATCCCCTTTATATAATCTTCTACACCAGCAATCTATAGACAGCGAAGCAACAGCATTATTAGTTTTTGCCTGTTCAGGCATCTTAGTTAGCAGAGGCCGATTACATCTCCCTCCTATTAAACATGAGCATATAATAGATTGTTCTGAATGGCGAGTGAAATCAAAGGAATACCTTGAACCGGAAGCGTTGGCTGTTTTAGGTAAATATGGAAACAATAAAGAGCGTGTTTTAAATTATATTCAATCCTTACCCCCCTTTATGAAGAAAGAATTGGTTAATCAGGCACTGTCAAAACAAACACCTTTGGGTAAATTTTTTGCAGTAAAAAGAGGGCTATTCCAACCGGAACCAGGATCAGGGATGTGGGCTCAGTTGCTAGCAATGCAAAAAGAATTGAATCGACAAATTCCTATTTCCTCGGTTCGGTTGCCTCTAAATGAAAGCGTCCCACCATCCTTTGTTCCTGGTTTTGAACCCAGCGCTCCTCCGATATACAACACACCTATCAGAGAAAGCAATCCTTATACAGCTTCAACTTCTTGGTCAACAACATCAAGTGTATATCCTGGAATTTTTGCTCAACCACGTACTGGGCAATCGATAGAGCACACCTATCCGATGGGTTACTCACAACCAGAGTTCATGAAATAAGGGTTTTAGATGGTCAATTCTAAATACCGTGGCTTTGCTCCACGGTATAAGATACCACCGATACCGGTATTTCTATCCGTGATATATTTCGAACGTTCTTAAAGCCATTTCGTAGCCTTGATGACGGTAAGCTTTATCAACAATCTATAAAAGCAGCAAAAAGCAAAATGAGCGTCGTAAATAACGGCGGAATCAACCGCAATAACTTTATAGCTTAGCTTGCCCACACAAAATCCCTTGGGATCTTTTTGATAAAAACAGAATGCATCATGTAGGCCCGGATTCCAGCCCTCATTTGCAGCCCAGGTCACTGCAAGTTGCACTTCATTGAAGCTCATGCAAGCTATAACTGTCCATGTAAATTTACTCAGAAATTTCCCTGTTTCTTAATGATGTCATATTGAAATAAAAAAATAATTCTGAATATAAGTTACTTTGAAAAAATATTAAATAAGAGTTAGAGTGTTAGTTTGCTATTAAAAACCTATCCATTATCACTATAAGGATACCATGTCTTTAAAAAGAATGGTTTATGCCGCCGTCAAGCTGCTACTTGAATAAATCATCACTCTTCGGGATCTTCATATTTTAAGCGTTTGCCAATAGTAGGAATAAATTTAGCCAATTTGATCAGTCGTGTTTGCGCTACTTTTTTATATGCGGTATTAAACACAGCCTCAATATCTACATAATCAAGCCATAAAGTTTGTAAGGTCGAGAGTATACGATATCCCATCTCTACATTTTCGGCCAATATCTTATCGATCATCCGTGTAAGCTTTTCGTTTTTCGCTGCTTCTTCTGCATTAAATCCTAAATAATCAAGCAAAAGATTATTGGCAATATTTTTAAAATCTGAGTATTGAGATAATTTTTCACCATATAATTCGAAATCCTCAATATCATCCCCAAATATTCTTCGTGCTTCTTTGAGTACAATTTTTTTACTCGTTAAGTATTGAGCGATTTTTTCCCCACGTTTGATCTTTTCTTTAGTTAAGAGAGTTTCAGCAATTTTGTCCGCCTTTTCCTTGTAAATACTCTCTGCGATATCACTATCCCTCAACGAACTATTCATTCGTTCATTCATCTTTTCAAACATTAATTGAAAGGATTCATTAAGTAATTTCGGGACGGGTAAAGTTCCATCAAAAATTCGACCATCTGCACTAAGAGATACGGGTAACACATCTTGGGGCTCAAATGATCGTGTTGCGTTATTCCAAACCGGTTTTCGATCAACAGCCAGTAGCGTCAGCTGCAAGCACGTTTGTTTCAATAAAGGGGTTACCACTTGCTCATAGCCACACTCCCCGGCATTAGCTATATATGCTCCATAACTGACAGGAATTGGACAAGGATAAACATCATGAGCATATTCATAAAGCAAATCATCTAAACGCCGCTTAAGTTCTGGGTGTTCTTTCTCAACTTGCTCTCGTTTTTTATAGCAATACACCATCATCTCTATAGTACGTTTAATCCGTGGGAGCATTTCAATTGGGCTTAACTCATGGCAATCCCTAAAAAAGATGGTCGCTAAATGATCGCCACAACCTGGTAATTTCTGATAAAGCGCAACATACGCACCCCGAGTACGATACATTTTTTTATAACTTAGAAAATTTCGAAATGAATCTTCAGTGGCACCCATATGACTTACTGCCTGCATCATTAAGGGTGTTAAAAGTTCAGGGGGGTACTTATTATCAAAATAACCGAAATTGCTAATATCAATATTAAATTGAGCTACGGTGGTAGGATCACCAGGATTATCTAACTGATACATGAAGATTTTTTTTAATGGCGTCATTTCCACTTCATAGATTTCAAGCTCCGCTTCACGAGTTAACTCTTCTTGATGAGGTTCTAATTCAGCCAAAGCTTCGGGCGCTAGCTGGAAAACCAACTCCCATTTCTCACTGGGAACCATATCTATTTTTTTAAGTTGGCGAATGTGTTTTTCCTGCAAAGCCATAAGAAAGTCGCCAGTGCCTCTTGGGCCAATTAATACACTGAGTGCCACATCATATTTGGGCTGTAATGAAAAAGCAGAAATGAGCAACTCCTCTAATGCTCGCAGTTTCTCCGCTAAGATCTCTTTATCCGGTAACCCTATTTCTCGATACAAATCAGCTTCACACACGTGTCGATGTTCATCTTCGATAATAAGTTCAAAAAGTTCCGTTGCGACACCATACTTGTGAAAAATGGTAAAAACCTCTTCAACCAAGCCTTCGCACACTAAGTTCATCACAACCATGCCTACTTTGAGGCAATCTTGAGCACGAATAAACTCACAAATTCGTTCAATTTCTTCATTATAAGCAGGAGGCGTTGCATAAGGGGCGCAGAGGGTAAATATAATTTTAGTAAAAACAATAGCGTGATAAATTTCATCCACTAATTGCGCACGCATTCGTTTTTTTAACTCTGGGTTATGCATTTTATCTTCAAAACGCATAGGGAGCTGAATGCCCAAAACCTCCAATTGTGCCATCAACGAGAAAATATAAAGATACAGAAGCTTGTCATGTTTTATTTCAAAAGGAAGACCATTTTTAAATAGATTTTCTACTCGATTTTTGATGTCTTTTCTTTCGTCATCAGTGATTTTGTTCCATCCCTCAAGGATCCATTTTTCGGAACCCCAAAAAGGTTTTAGAAGGGTATCAAGATCTTCCATAATTAGGTTCCATTTGACGAATAAAGTTGATAGCTCATGCTGAGTACTTAGTATGCCAGAATTTAATTAAGATTCGTTTAGCGACATAAAGACCTTTCTATTTCTTGATGTCGAACCCGCGTTAATTATACTTCATCAATGCCAATATACCAATTTATAATGACTTTAAAACGGAGGGAATCACCTTAAGAGTTTCACTATTTATCAAATCATCAAAAAACTGCTCACAACTGGTATAATCTTAGTGTAGTAGAAGACATCCAGGTTTCAAGATAAGAAAACACAAATATGGAAAATACAGTCAATGCGAGCATTTAACAATTTAATGCTTGCGATGAACAACATACCGCGCTAATTCCTCAAGCGCTTTTTTATAGTTTGAATCAGGTAAAATACTTAACGCATCAATTGCAAAATCGGCTTCTTTATCCGCAATACCTCGCGTGTAATCGATTGCTTTTGTTTCAGCTATCGCATCTAATATTGCAGGTAAATGCAGAAGTGTTCCCTTTTCCAAACTTTCTCTTATTTTTACTTGTTGCTCTGCACTACCATATTTTAAAGCTTGCAGTAAAGGCAAAGTAATTTTGCCCGTTGCTAAATCATCACCAATATTTTTTCCTATAGTTTGGGCATCCGAGCAATAGTCCAAAGCATCATCAATCAATTGAAAAGCGTTGCCTAAATGCAACCCATAAGAATACATCGCTTTTTGAACTTGATGTTCTGATTTACTGATTAGAGCGCCTATCGCAGAAGATGCAGCAAAAAGAAGAGCTGTTTTAGCTCGAATCATGTCAAAGTATTCTTCAACAGAAAGATCGGAGTTATGGCGGTTAGAAAACTGCTGGATTTCACCACAACCCATCTGAGGTGCAATGCCAATGAGAAGTTGAATAATATCGATATCACCCACTTCAACCATAAGTTCTAAGTATTTTGTGAATAAATAATCTCCAACTAAAATACTTGCCTTATTACCCCATATTTTATTAGCCGTTTCTCGGCCACGACGCAAAGTGGAATCATCAATAACATCATCATGGAGAAGAGTAGCGGTATGGAAAAATTCAATCATTGCTGCAAGCATAATGTGCTCTTTACCTTCGTAACCACAAGCACGACTTGCTAAAAGAACTAACAGGCATCGTAAGCGTTTACCACCGCTTTGGATGACGTGATTTGCTATATCATCGATCAATTGGATAGGAGATTTGATTGTTTCAATGATTAAATGATTAACTGCTTCAAAATCTTCACTCACTAAATCGCGTAAATGATCAATTCCCATCACGTATCCATAAATAAAATATCTCTTGCATGCTAAGCTGGGATTATATTCAATGTCAATACGTTCTCTGCTGCAATCACATACAAGGCTTAAAGAGTAAATAACTTATAGCTTTATTATAGAATAAAAAATAAAGCTTACTTCCATTTAATATTACACCCAATACTTGGCTTTTGCTCTACACTAACAGGCTCTCCTGCAAGGATGTTTTCTAACGCCTTTTGTAAATGCTCACCCGTTACCGGTTTGTTATTGCCAGGTGTTGACTCATCCAAACAACCTCTATAAACACACAGTAAGTCTTTATCAAAAATATAAAAATCAGGAGTGCATGCTGCGTGATAGGCTTTGGCCACTTCTTGTGTTTCATCATACAAATAAGGAAATGGATAGTGAAATTGCTCTGCTTCAAGACACATTTGCTCTGGGCCATCGGCGGGATATTTTTCCGCATCATTGGAACTGATGGCTATAAATTGGATCCCTTTTTTCTGATAATATTCAGCTAACTCAACGAGCTTCACTTGAATATGTTTAACAAAAGGACAGTGATTGCACAGAAACATAATAACGGTTGCAATAGATGACTTACTCTGTGTCAAAGAAACCATTTGCTTGTTGCGTGTATCGACTAAACTAAAATCAACAGCGTTACTTCCCAGTGGAAGCATATTTGATAGGGTTGCTACCATAACGCCCTCCTCTTCTCTATCAAAAGCAGAACGACTCTGCTTTATAATTTTGGATTTTATTGACAACGTTATTTTCGTGTCTGAATAAAAATGTATCGACTTTTTTTCTTATTCTTGACTTTAATCAAGCTGGCCATGTTATAATCTACTTAACCCGATAGCAAGTGATTTTAGAACCAATGCTAACAGCATGGGAAGCATCCTGAATTCGGCGTTGAGCAAGCCCACTTTAAGGTGGGAAGCCTGAACCGATTCATTCGCTACCCACTTGAACCAAAAGGGTTCATAATCCATGTCTGTCGGGGCTACCCTTCTACCAGTTGTTTCTTTAATAAAAGATATTCATCGCGAATTTTTGCTGCTGCTTCAAATTCCATATTTTTAGCATGCAAATACATTTGTTTTTCCAAGGTATTAATGTGCTTGATTAATTCCTGGGTTGACCAATGTTTATATTCTGGGACTGATTCTGCCACTGCAACTTTACGCTTTCCATGATATGCGCCTTCCATGATGTCTGCTATGGATTTATTTATCCCTTTAGGGGTGATTCCATGCGCCTCATTAAATGCTTGTTGTTTCTCACGCCTGCGGTTTGTTTCTTCCAAAGCTCTTTGCATAGACCCGGTTATTTTATCGGCATAAAGAATTGCTCGTCCTTGCATATTGCGTGCTGCGCGCCCTATCGTTTGGATCAAAGAGCGATCCGAGCGTAAAAATCCTTCTTTATCGGCATCAAGAATAGCAACCAAAGCCACTTCAGGCATATCCAAACCTTCGCGTAGTAAATTAATCCCTACTAAAACATCAAAGACACCCAAGCGCAAATCACGAATAATTTCTACTCGCTCTACAGTATCAATATCAGAATGCAAATAACGCACCTTAATTCCATGCTCATTCAGATAATCAGTTAAATCCTCTGCCATTCGCTTCGTTAAAGTAGTTACTAAAATGCGTCCATTATGTTGGATCACTTGGCGAATTTCCGACATTAGATCATCGACCTGAGTACGAACCGGGCGAATTTCCACTTCAGGATCGACAAGACCTGTTGGCCGCACGACTTGTTCCGCCACATTATCGGAGTGTTCCTGTTCATAAGAACCTGGTGTTGCCGAAATGTAAATTGTTTGGGGTGAGCGCGCTTCAAATTCTTCAAACCGTAAAGGTCGGTTATCCAAAGCAGAAGGGAGTCTAAAGCCGTATTGCACTAAAGTTTCTTTGCGAGAGCGATCCCCTCGATACATGCCGCCAATTTGGGGCACGGTCACATGAGACTCATCAATAATCAGTAACGCTTCATTCGGTAAATAATCAAATAAAGTAGGTGGAGGCTCACCAGCTCCTCGTCCTGATAAATAGCGTGAATAATTTTCAATCCCAGAACAATACCCTAATTCCAGCATCATTTCGATATCAAAATAGGTACGTTGCTCCAGGCGCTGAGCCTCAACTAATTTATTTTGCGCCTTAAACTCCGCCAAACGCTCTTGTAATTCTTCTTTTACCCAATCTACCGTTTGCAAAATACGTTCACGAGGCGTTACATAATGGGTTTTAGGAAAAACAGTAACCCGAGGTAATCGTCGTAAAATTTCACCAGTTAGCGGATCAAACTGGGCAATATTTTCGACTTCATCATCAAATAACTCAATCCGTATAGCCTCTTTTTCAGAGTCAGCAGGAAATATATCAATAACATCACCATGCACGCGAAATTGACCACGTTCTAGAGTAAAATTGGTGCGAGTGTACTGCATTTCAGCAAGACGTCTTAAAATTTTACGCTGATCGGATTGTTCCCCACGAGAAAGATGTAATACCATACGCAAATAAGAATCAGGATCACCCAAACCATAAATTGCCGAAACAGTAGCAACAATAATTGCATCTTTACGTTCAATTAAGGCTTTGGTTGCGGACAATCGCATTTGTTCTATGTGGTCATTGATAGATGAATCCTTTTCGATAAAGGTATCTGAAGAAGGCACATAAGCCTCCGGCTGATAATAGTCGTAATAGGAAACAAAATATTCCACTGCATTATCTGGAAAAAAAGCTTTAAATTCACCATAAAGCTGAGCAGCAAGTGTCTTGTTAGGGGCCATAATTAAGGCAGGCTTTCGCATAGCTTGAATTACATGTGCTATAGTAAAGGTCTTACCTGAACCAGTAACCCCTAAAAGGGTTTGTTTGGCCAAACCTGATTTCAAGCCATCGATTAATGAGGCTATAGCGGTTGGCTGATCGCCGGCAGGTTGAAAATCGGCATAAAGTTTAAATAAATCTTTCATATCTTTATAGTATATCTCACAGGAGCAATAAATGAATATCGCATTGGCAACACGCGTGCAAAAAGTTAAACCCTCTCCCACTTTAGCTGTAGCAGCAAAAGCGACTCAAATGCGTGCACAAGGGCATGATGTGATTAACTTAGGTACTGGAGAGCCTGATTTTGACACCCCCAATTACATCAAGGAAGCAGCAATCCTAGCCATTCAACAAGGCCATACCAAGTATACCGCCGTAGACGGAATACCGGAATTAAAAGAAGCAATTAAAAATAAATTTAAGACAGATAATGGTCTTGATTATCAGCTGAATCAGATTTTAGTTTCTGTAGGTGGAAAGCAAAGTTGTTATAATCTATGCCAAGCATTACTTAATCCCGGGGACGAAGTCATCATTCCTGCTCCTTACTGGGTTTCTTACCCAGATATGGTCTTACTTGCTGAGGCGACTCCAGTAATTATTTCCACCACTCCCGCTCAACGATACAAAATCAATGCTCAGCAATTGGAAAAGGCCATTACCCCGGAAACGCGGCTAATCTTTTTAAATAGCCCTTCCAATCCATCAGGAGTGGCCTACACCCTGGATGAATTAAAAGCATTGGCCGAGGTATTGAAGAAACACCCTCAGATTGTCATTGCCACTGATGATATGTACGAACATATTCTATGGAGCCAACCTTTTGCGAATATCCTTAATGCATGTCCGGAATTATACGACAGAACTATCGTATTAAATGGGGTATCCAAAGCTTATGCGATGACCGGATGGCGCATAGGATATGCAGCAGGTCCCGCGTCCCTAATGAATGCGATGAAAACCATTCAATCTCAATCTACTTCAAATCCTTGTTCTATTGCCCAAAGAGCAGCAGTCGCTGCATTAACGGGTGGTCATGAAAGTGTTTTAACCATGGTGAAAGCATTTCATCAACGACATGATTTTGTCGCCTCCCGATTACAGGATATTCCAGGAATCGAAGTCATTCCTGCGGATGGAACATTTTATATTTTCCCCAGTGTACAAGCCATTATTGAAAAACGCGGTTATGCCAATGATCTTGAATTTTCAGAAAAACTATTAACTGAAGCAGGAGTAGCTTTAGTCCCAGGCTCCGCTTTCGGTAACGAAGGCTGTATTCGACTTTCATTTGCCACCAGCATGGAAACACTCAAAGATGCGTTAAATCGCCTCCAGGATTTTTGTAAATAAACTCTAACTCTCTCCTCGCTGCTAAGTAAGTGAGGAGAATTGCCGTTTTAATAATGAAACAAAAATTCTCAAAACAATAAGATTTAAAAATTATTATTAAATCTACTTGACCTCCAACAAGAATCGTTTTAAGATTCGGCCTCATTCCCCGGTAGCTCAGTCGGTAGAGCGGATGACTGTTAATCATTAGGTCACAGGTTCAAGTCCTGTCCGGGGAGCCACATCCAGTCTGGGTTTTGGCGAATTCCAAGTTTTTCCTTCCTGAAGCTTGGTACCAGTTTTGGTACCGATTTTAAAAGGCTCTTTCCCAATTACGGGGGCACTCCCCATTAACAACACAGCACCCTAACACGAGTTCTATAATTTTCAAAGTTACGAAAGCCATACGCTCTTCTTTGTATCAACTTCATCTTTCGATGAAAGCCTTCAGTAATGCCATTAGACTTTCTAAATCGCCACATACGTACTATCTCTTCTTTCCAATTACAAAATGTGTTTCCAAGAGCTGCTAAGGCTTTGAATGGACTACTCCTTAGTTCATTAAGTATTTTTAAAAACTGAGGAATCTTTTTCTGACACCATTGCTTATTCATTGCTTTATGTAAAAGTAATGAATGAACTTCTTGTTGAAATTGATAAACAGCATCTATTGCAGGATGGTCTTTAAGAAAAGCATCACGCTTTAATAGTCGTTGAGGGGTTAATTTATCCGGTCTTGTGCGTAGTAAGGCTAATATCCCTCGGTTACTTTTTACTTGGCTTGCCAGTTCACGATAGGTCATCATACATTGATGTTGAAGCAACCGAATAACATGGAAGCGGTCTGCTACTATTTTTGCATTAGGAAAATGTTTTTTAACAATAGAACGATACGTGCTACTTAAATCCATGCACACTACTTTAACTCGCTCTTTTCCAACTAAAGACGCCAGATAGGTCGATAGGTCTGTTTCTCTTCTTCCTTTAACAATATCAAAAATCTTGTGTTTCTTAAGGTCACAAAGTGTGGTGGCAAACCCCTGTTTTCGACTGAAGAAATGCTCATCAATCCCCAGAACAACCGGACATGGTGTATTCATCAACTCCCGAGCTTGTTCCTTATATTGTCGATGATACCAACGTTCGATTGTAGCCTTTCCTTTATTAAATTGTTGCGCTAGGTCTTTTTGAGAGATCCCACGAGTATGATTATGAAAAACGGCAGCTTGTAGACGCCACGTGGAACGCTGATGTTTATTAATGCCACCAAATTGCTGATTACCGTAACGCTTACAGTTATTGCAATACAACTTATACGCCTTAAAGCGCAATATCGTTCGACGATTACCTATTAACTCATGAGCCACACTGCGTAGGTAACTCGACTTCTTGCGTACCTCTTTGCTATTGCAATGGGCACATCGTGCTATTCGATGATACGAAATATCTAATATAAGTGGCTGATAACCACTCACTTTTTCTATAGTAAATCCAGGTAAATTTAAGATAAGATTATGCTTCGGCACTTTAATCTCCAATTTGATCGCGAAATCAATTAGTTAGTTTAACCTAACTTGATTAAAGTGCCCCCTTTGTTGGGGTAGAGCCTTTTAAAATTCAGATTACACCCTCTATAATTTATAGTGTATTTTCTTTTAGGCCATTAAATGCAAAACATCCAACAAACAGAAGTAACCCAATGGCTTGACCAATTAGAAAAAATTTCAACGGGTAGCTGTTCATGCCCCAGTTTTCTGAAGCCGTTTCATTTTGTTACTATTGGGTTAGCTGTAAAAAAAGCAGGGTGGGAGGCTATGCAGCTACCAGAAGATCTGATGCAATATGCTGCAAGAATGAAATTATGGGATGCTATAGATTTATTACCACCTTGCAATGTTTCAGAAAATAAAAATACTGGAAAATTTCTACCAGTTAAAGCTTTTCTTGATAATCAACAAGAGGTTTCGCATATTACAGATGAATTAACCAAAATTATACTAAATACTGCATCAAAACAAATCCGTGAATCCTTAACCATTTGCTTGACTGAGTTGATAAATAATTTTTTTGATCATGCTAGAGCTAACTCAAACTTACCGTGCTTAGTTTGTGCTCAAAGCTGGCCTAAAGGTAAACTAATTCAAGTTGCAATTGCTGATGCTGGAATAGGTATTAGAAATTCTTTAATTGAAAATAAACAATTGATTGCCCGTTTAGAAAATGAAAATTCATGTAAAATTGCTTCAGAGTACGGCGTAACAAGTAAACCGCAGAATGATCATTCCGGATATGGACTAACGCTAGCTAAAGATTTAATGATACAAGCAAAAGGCACCTATATTTTAGCTTCTGGTAATGAAATATACGTTTGCTCAAAAGATAACAAAGAACTCCATAGTACAATTAATTCTCAATGGAATGGGACTATACTTGTATTAGAATGGAAAATTGATGAGCCACTGGATAGTAAATCTATATATGATAGTTGGCCTATGGCTGAGGGGTATAGTGATGAAGACTTCTTTTAAAATTCAACTTAAAGATTTGGTAAATAGCAATTCTTCTCGCTCCAATGCAGCTAAAGCTTTTGAGCTTATTATTGAATGTTTAAATAAATATCAGTCGATCGAGATTAATTTAGCTGATGTAAATTTTACTCCATCTGTTGCTGATGAAGTAATTGGCAAACTTGCAGAAACACTTGGTGCTAGTCAATTTAAAGAAAAGATAATTGTTTCGAACTTCTCAGACGCTCAAATGTCACTTATGAGACATGTAATTGGACGCCGAATGTCTAAAAAACAAACCTGCCGCTTATGACTTAATACAATAACGGAATTAAGGCTAAAATAACTAAATAACTATATTTGCCCTGTTTTGAGTTTAGTGTTGGTCGAGCGGCTCACTCAAAGTTGAAACCCAGCAATGCTGTAATGCTCGAAAAAGGGGGCAAATCAACCGTTATAAGGCAAACGGTCTCGCCTGTTTATAGCTATTTTTTAATTGGTTACCTCCTATTCTTTTTAAATTGATCAAACAATTATTAAAAATTGTACCTTTACTTACCCTACTAAACGTCCAGCCACAAGTTAAGGGTTAAAGTGGCTTTGCATAAGACGTGAAAAATGACGTTTCGCCCTACTTGGCTCATCAGTTATGCTTGATTCCAAAATAGCAAATAGATAGGTGCTAAACAATCAGTTCGAAATAAGAATTTTGTCCTGACGCCAGAGGGGCGCGAGGACAAATTCGCTAGATACATTGATTTTACTGGGCAAGAGGTAGGGTATTTTCCTGCGTCACTGCACGAAACTTGCAGTGACGCATTTAATTCAGTGAACAAAATAGAGGGCGTTAATAAGGATTTATCATGTAAATGATGTCCAATCCCGAGCAGCATGATCGGACAAATGGGCTACGAGTCTTGATTTTACTGGTTAAGATTGAATTGTTAATTCTGCGTCACTGCTGGAAAATTGCAGTGACGCATAAAATAATAGATGATAGAAAAGTTATTCTTCTTTCTCAAAGTGCAAATCATTACCAGTTATCAAGCTTCCCTCATCTCTGAAATTAAGTATGATCTAGACCGTAGTCCTCTTGAAGACCTATCTGTTGATTTTCCAAGTCATGTACAACTGGTAATGATCGCTCAAACACGTACGGATCTGCTTGCCAACATTTTTTGGCTAACCAGTTAGCTGGATATTTCCATTTAGGTACCCATGCACCTATCATTACCAGAAGATTATAACTTTCAATTTGCTCATATAGTCCCGTCATAATTTTTTCAAATAACTTATCATTAGGATTAAGCTCTTTAAATTGATAAAAAGCTGCTTCCCAATCAACAGGATGTGGATAACTTTTCCAAAATTTTTCAAATTTGCTACACACATATATATAATTATTATCTTCTGACTTCTGAGGTGGGTCGGCCTCAGAGTTATTTGTTATGTCGGGTATTTGCCTTAATTTATAGGACTCCCCTGATTCTACAGAATTTTCCTGTGTTGGGTTTGTGTTGGGATTATCGTTCGGCTTCGGTACGGCCTTCTTTGGCGCAGGGTTATCCAATTCAGCGTAAATACACTTCACTATCAAGTGCCTTTCAGTTAACTGAATCTCAATAAGACCTGCACGCTCAAGAGATTTAACAGCTCGTTTCATCTGTTGAATACTAGGACCGCCTGTTTTTACTCCAGCAATCGGTCCAACATAAAGTGTTTCCCGCAACGATTGATAACTAATCCTGCGCTTGATACCTACGATGCAACTTTGTCTGTCCATGTATGGGCGAATACCCATCAGGTAAACTATTCTTTGTACATAAGGCAATTCAAGTAATGCTGCTAATTCATGAGCATTGGCGAATAAAAAATTCATGCCTCTTATCGTCCATTTTAAGCTAATTAATAGTCTTTATGGTTTCATTTTAGGAAGGAAATTGCATCGGTCAATAGCTTTTCAAGTGATGATATTGATTGATATTAAATGATATTGATATTTTTTGTGTACGTTATTTTAAAATAAAACGTACACAAATTGGTTTGTGTATGGTAGAGCGTACACAAGTCAATTGTCTTATACCAAACCACGATTAGTTTAAAAATATTTAAATTATTCTAGTATAACTAGAATTTTTGTCATAAAAATAAACCAATTTGTTTCGCTAGTTTATTTTTATGCTATATTATCTAGTATGACTAGAAAAAATGAAACAAAATTAAACCACTTCTTGGTTAACGCTCCATCCGGTGAAGTTTTAACTTCTGACTGGCTTGAATCTCATGGTGTGTCGTCAAAGCTGGCATGGTGGTATGTCCATACGGGTTTATTAGAAAACCTTGGGGCAAAAGCCTATAAAAAGACTGGTGATAAAATAGGTTGGGCTGGCGTTGTAAGTGCCCTACAAAATCAATTATCTCTGCCTGTGCACATAGGTGGTAAAACTGCATTACAATTGCTAGGCTTGGCTCACTTCATGATGATGCAAGCAAGCAATCGAGTAGAATTATTCGCGCCTTTAGGAATAAAACTTCCTAAATGGATGAAAAACACTAAATGGAACACCGAATTTTCAATGGTCAGAACGTCTATATTCAATGATCCTGATAACCAACTAGGCATCATAAAACAGACCATAGATGGTAAAGAACTACAATTATCCTGCCCAGAAAGGGCTGCGATGGAATTGCTCTATCTCTATCCACAAAGCGAGTCATTTGACGAGGTGGTTTATCTGATGGAAAACCTAAATCAACTTCGTCCGAAAGTTGTACAAACACTTTTAGAAAGCTGTAGTTCTGTCAAAGTAAAACGATTGTTTTTACATCTGGCTGAAGAGTTTAATCATCCGTGGGTTTCTGCTCTAGATTTAAATAAAATAGATCTTGGTCAAGGCAAACGAGTCATGGAAACAGGCGGTAAATATTATCCCAAGTACAAAATATCCTTGCCAGAAATAAAGGAGCAGTAAGTGAGTTTTGAACAAATATATCAAAATCAAGTGGCATTGCTAATAGATACACTACCTGTTTTAAACAAGTTTGAATGCTTTGCGTTAAAGGGTGGCACAGCGATTAACTTGTTCTTCCAAAACATGCCAAGATTAAGTGTTGATATCGATTTAACTTATTTGTTCATAGAGCCAAGAGACGAATTTTTAACAAATATTGAAGCCGAACTCATCAAAATGAAACAGCTCTTAAGTAAAAATAATTTAGTCGTTAAAGAAACACGTACTAAAGGTGGAGTGTTAACTAAATTACTGGTCTATCAAAACACTGCCATGATCAAAATCGAACCTAATTTTACGCTTAGAGGTAATGTTTTTCCTTGCGAAGAAAAAGAACTATGTCAAAAAGCACAAGATACTTTTTTTAAATATGCTCGTACAAGAACATTATCCAAAGCAGATGTTTATGGCGGTAAAATTTGTGCGGCACTGGATAGGCATCACCCTAGAGATCTATTTGATATTAAATTATTAATGGAACAAGGAGGAGTAAGTGACGAAATAAGACAAGCTTTTGTAATTTATCTGGCTAGTACAAACAGACCTATGCATGAACTTCTTTCACCTCAGCCTATGAATGAGCCAGTTAAAAAGGAATTTGAAACATTATTTAATAAACAGTTTGCTGGTATGACTGATTTGCCAGTAACCCATACTGAATTATTTCCTATCCAACATCAGTTAGCCATTCAGTTAATAAATGACTTTAGTGACAAGGAGAGACAATTCTTGCTCTCTGTAAAATCGGGCGAGCCTGAATGGTCATTGATGTCTTTATCTGGCATTGATCAATTACCCGGCATCCAATGGAAATTACATAATATTAACAAACTAGAAAAACAGAAAAAACGAGAATTGCAAGATAAACTAAAAGCCATTCTGCAAATATAACCCTAGTCACATGGATTTCACGGAAGATAAATATACCACTTTGTCCTGTAATAAATTGTAAACACAATTTGCCCAGTCATCTAGTGCATCCCGTCTTTGCGGTAACATTTCATTACGGTTATAAGTTGCCATAATCCTTGGCATTTTATGCCCAAGACATTTCTCTATCACTACGGGATCTATTTGAAGTGTCTCTCCAAGTTGAGTAGCAAAAGTTCGCCGCAGGTCATGTGCTGTCCACTCTGGTATGCCTAGACGCTCTTGGATACGTTTTATGGCTCGTGGCAGAGCATTTTCAGTTAAAGGTTGACGTCCATCAATACCGGTCAATATATAGTTTGATTGACTGATCGATCTTAATTGTTGTAATAAGTTTATGGTCAAATCGCTGAGATGCACTTTATGAAAAATACTGGCTTTTGAATGAATTGCAGGAATAGTCCAAAGCGATTCAGCAAAATTAATTTCATCCCACTGCGCCAAACGAAGTTCAGCAGTGCGCACACCAGTCAGTAAAATAATCTTAATCGCAATGCGGGTTTGTGGTGCCATTTGAGAGTCTTTACCGTCTAGAAATAACCACAAAGATTTGATTTCATCCAAACTTAAAACACGCTCTCTTGGTTTCTCATGACCTCCAATATCTCTTGCGCGAATATTAGCGGCTGGATTGGTGCTCATAGTGCCACGGCTTACCGCATAACCAAACATTTGTTTGAGCGAGCTTAAAACGCGGTTTGCATGGACACTAGCCCCTCGTTTGACGATCTTATCCAGCGCTTGAGTAATATGCTTGGTTTCCAGTTCATCCAAAACCCAATCCCCCAGGAGCATAGTGATATCACCATCAATTTGTTTTTTAACCGTTAAAGGACGTTTTAAATGTTTTTCGACATAATGAGCATACCAACTTAATGCCAGCTTTTTTACGGTGTTGTCTGATTTGGCTTGTTGCTGTTTCGCATGCTCTATAGGATTAATCCCTTGTTCTTTTAAATGTTCCGCTTCCAGCATCAGTTCTCGCGCTTCCTTCAAGCCAATTCCCGGATATTTGCCTAAAGTCATCTTGTAACGCTTGCCATCAAAAGTGAACCGAAAGATCCATGATTTACCTCCTCCTGGCATGACTCGAATTCCAAGCCCACTAAACTCGATTTGTTCAAACCATTTTTGCTGAGGTTTTAAATTACGGATGTACGCATCGGTAAATTTCATGACTGGTACCAAAGTGATTTTTGGTACCGATTTTGGTACCAGTAATTGTGAATTTAGATAATATTAAATGATATTAAAATAAAGTCAAATATCAATAAAAACATATAATATTCATTAAGTTATGATATTTTCTTATATTAATTGAAATCAATTGATATCGAATAATAAATGACTGTTAATCATTAGGTCACAAGTTCGAGTCTTGTCCGGGGAGCCACTCCTAGTCTGGATCGTGGCGAAATTCAATCAAAGCCTAAATTTTACGTGTCGAATATGTGTCGAAGTTTGAGATCACTAATCTAGAACATAAATCTTTAACTCTTAAGCTTTCAAAACAGTTAAGTTGCGTATGCCATAACGGCTGTCTACAATTTAGATATGAACAATCGCATAATTAAGAGATTAATCCAAAAAGCACAAGCAAAGTATTCCATAGATGGATGGAACCGACTTTGCCAAGCTTTTGACTGCACTAAACGTTCAATTCGCTCGCACTCTCAAACAAAAGGTTTTTTAAAAAAAATTTCAGAAAACGAAAAGGTGTATGCATTAAATAGAGATTACTTTAAATTTTATAAATATCCTTTAGGATTAATTAATATTAACAAGGCTTCTATATTTAAGGGTTTTTGCTCAGCTCATGATAATAATATCTTTTTATCTATTGATGAAGAGCCACATAATCCTATAGATAACAAAGAAATATTTTTGTATTTTTTCCGTACTATGTGTTTTGAGCTTTTTAATAAAGAACTACATTACATGAGAAATATTTTTACAACCGATGAAATTATGAAGAAAGATAATTTCCAAGAAATACAAAGCTATGACATTTATCAAAACTGGAATGAAACTCTTTTGATTCAAAATGAAGGAATAAAATTATTCATTGAAAGAGACTCAAAACATATTCTAGACAAGTTAGAAAAAATGTATAAACAAAATAATTTTGAAGACTTTCAGTATATTACAGCATTTACAAATTTGTTACCCATACACTTATCTACTATGATTAATCCACTATTCGATAATTACGATCCTAATTATTTAGATTTTCAACCACTAATAGCAGTCAATGTCATCCCTTTGGCAAACAACAGTTTTATATGTTTCTGCTGGGTTAAAGAACACCATAAATTTATGGTAAGATTTCTAGAGAAATTTGAAAACCTTGGATTAGAGAAGATTGTAAATGTAATTGCTTTTCTAGAATCCGAAGATGTATCCATCAAACCATCTTTTTTTGATAACCTTAATGAAGATTTAAAAAAAAGCTTAATAAATTCAATTGCGACCTCTCATATGAGTAATAAACAACAAAAATGGGAAAAATTTCCAGCTTTTATAAAAATTACAAGTGAAGAAATTATAAAAAATATTAATTAACATAAAAGCAGTAACAATGAGGAAATGAACAATCCATAACATGACCCCAGCGCAACATTTTATTTCAAAGAATCTAAACCCATAGTCGTTACGTTAATCGGTATCAGTTTTTAAGCTATACTTTTTAAAAATAAGTTACTTGGTGAAGTATGGAAACTCTTAAGAAGCTATGGAAAGGCGAACTTTCACTCGTCCTGACTTTCTGGGTATTTGGCGTAGTAATATCCTTAATTCTTCGGTTATTGTTTTATTATATTAATCAGAATTACATATGGTTCACGATTAAATTTGGGAGTTATCCTCTCTATTTTTTATATGGTGTATCTTTAATTTATTCATTATTTATTTGGGTGGCTATTTGGCGAAGTTCAAATAAATATAAAGGTTCACAATTTTGGGCCGCAGTTGCAAAATTGATGGTCATCCTAGGCGCTTTACACACTTTTGTAGATTATAAAACAGGAATTTTATCTAGACTATTGAGCCAAGAAAACAATCTGCGCCAACAATTAAGAGATGAGGTTAATAATTTAAATAAAGGTTTACCAACTAAATTGGATGAAAATACGGAGCTTTATAAAATTACTCTGGATAAAAATAGTATTTCATATTATTTTAGATTGGTTAATTTAAATACAAATCAATCTTCATATTTAAAAAATACCTTGAACAATGCAAATAAAACTGCAACCACAAACATAATAAATAGCGTTTGTAATAACAACGATATTACAAAGCTATTTGAACAAGATATTGATCTTTATTATCACTATGAAAATGAAGGAATTGAAATCTTCAATATTCATATTACAAAAAATGACTGCCCGTAAAAACCATTTGAACTTATATAATTAGAGGCATGTAATATAATTAAAGCAATCTACTAGAAGGGCTTTAAAGTGAATTTAATCATGGACAAAGAACAAATCATTCAATCTCCTGTTGGGTTGAAGCCACACGTTGTTTTACTTGGCGCAGGTGCTAGCATGGTATCGTTTCCTTGTGGAGACGCTAACGGAAACAGACTACCCGTTATGAATAATTTAATTGAAATAGTCCATTTAGAAGAAATACTAAAAAAGCATCATCTCAACCCAACTGTTAACTTTGAAAAAATCTATCGATTGATCAACATTTTATAATTATGAAAGTAAACTCACATAAACATGTTGTCCAATATCTCAGGGACAAAGGGGACACTTGGGGCAAGCACCTCACTACTAGGTTTTAGTCATCCCCACCCTGTGCTATGAAGGTGGGGCATATGGGACTTATTGAAACCTATACCCACCAATAAAAATCCATTCCATCATAATAATTCCTTTAAATTGGGTATAGGATTAAAATTAAATGAAGGCATGATTGTTGGCTTTTTCTCTTTATCCTGATTTTCGGCCAGCCTCTTCGGTTGCTGAACATTGGCATCCTTTTGTGAATACCCAGACTTTTGACCATTCAAATATTTCAATACGTATAACCTGAATGTATTGTACGTTGCTGTGAAGCTACCCTCATCTCTAAGCGTTTCCCATATGATAGTAATCGACCACCCCTTTTCCAAGGCTTCAGAAATGTCTTCGCGCATAGCCAGGAATGCCACTTTATTTTTTCTGGCGTTCGTTCTTTGTTGGCTCTGCTGAGAGGGCATGATGTTTTCTGTTAAGGATTTTTTCATGGGTACACTCCATATTACTGGTTATTCAATCCGTTGAGTTTTATCGTTTATTTCTAATTATTTTCGAACTTTTAGGTCCCTGGCAAAGCCCTTTTGGGTAATTTTCGGTAATTTATTATTTATTTTCGTTTATTCATGATTATTTCCGTTACTTATCGTTATATAACGAATAATTACCAAAAGACGGTTCCAAAATAAATTTCAAAATACAGGGCAAGATAGGTGAAGTTAGCTAACCAGCAGGCTGGTCACCAAACTTCACAAAGCTTATTCGCACCTTCGGGGCTCAACATAAAATCCGATGGTATAGACAATTTTATTCACCTCCCCAAATTTTGCCGGTAAAAACATACAATCTTGGGGTACCAACTCCTTTGATTCTTGGCTTATGCGAGGCTTTGCCATCTGAGGCGGGTTTCAACCAGCCAGCTTGTAATAAAACTCTTGTTACTGTGCGTTGATCAAAGCCTTTGCACAGCTCATTTTTGTACGCTTCTGTTAACACCATGTAGATTCGAAACCCTTCATCATCTGTTTGATAAAATCCTGCTCGGTTGAGTATTTTGTCATTGTTGGGTGAGTTGGCATTATCAAATCGGCTGGCTCCATGAGATTCAAAGAAAGCGCGCACTTGTGCCATAATGGAGCGATCTTCGCGGTGGCCATCAACTCCAAAAGCATCCTGCCATGCAATGAAACAAGTCTTTGCAGCGTGGAAAGATTCGCCTTTTTGCCATCCTGTCAGGCCAAATTGACTGGCGAGTTCTCCGGCAGCAGCAACTAATGCAAAGCGTCTGGCAACACGAATTATCTGACCTGTTGCCTCGGGTTGAATGACTGCATCAACAAAGGTTTGAATGGTGTCGGTAATCAACCGGCTGATTGTTTGTCGGTTGGCAACTACTTGATTCAACCATGCCATACCGATTGCGCCATGATATCGGCTGCTGTATTTCTTTAGTGATAAGGCCATACTGGCTGGGCTTAATTGATCATGAATTGTTTCAAAGATCCCCATCCCACAGGCAGCATACGCCTCAATATCAGCAAGCCTGATTTCCTGACCTGCATTAATGCGCTGTCCTGATTTTGCCATGAGTGCCGTCAAAGACTCCTCGCCAGCAGATAAGAAAAATAAAGACCATCGGGAAGATTGCCTGACCGTTCCAGTGCGAGAAGCACGTGTTTTTCCTTGACCATTGGCCAGTAAATAAGCCGCCTCCCCTGCTTCTCTGGGATCCATTTGACTGAGTTCATCAAGAATCAGCAGTCCATCATTATGTAATGACGCCAAGCCTTCGAGTCCATTGGTGGTGCTGCGCCATAAACGACAATAGGATTGTGGGTTTCCCCAAACAGAAGCAGCCAGATTCAATGCAGTACTTTTGCCTGATGAGGATGCGCCTCTGAAATGAAAACCGCCTGAGTCTTCGCCAACAATCTTTGACAGTACAGGTGCTAATGCCACAGAAATGGCAAACACCAATCTTGAATTGCCTGATGCCAGCCGACCTATTGAGTCGCGCCATTCTTCAACGATGCCTTTGGTCGACACTGCTGGTTCAATGGCATTGGTATTTTGGAAGACAATCTTTTCTGTTGCTTGCCCGATACATTGGGAAGCAGTTACAAAGACATCGCCATGCCAACCGAGTTTATCAACACATCGTGCACGTGTGTCTACTGGAAAGACTTGTAGATAGGATGCTAACAAATCGCGAGCAGTCCTATTGGGAGAAATACTCAATCCCAATCTTGCCAGCTCTCGCCTCACATCGGAGGCATCGCCTTGCAACAAAGCCAATGGCATCGCCCATTGATGCGTGATTCCATCATCATCTTGCCATTCCAGCAAACGACCCCATTCACCACTTTGTGCATCCCGGGTTTTTGCAACAACGTACAATGGCGCGCATATCCACCGGGGTGGTAATGGGTTGCCGTCCTTATCAATACCGATAAAGGTTAATCCCTCAGCAGTTAATCGAAAGCGACCACCAGCATAGTCGCAGATAATTGGGCGCTGCTTTGCATTGGCTAATTCAACAACATGATTTTGTGACATAGATTATTCTCCAAACAACAATCACACCATCGGAATGAAGCATATTCATTCTGACGAATTTTAAATTTATGCGTTCTCAATAAGCTGTAACTGACCTTCGTCACTGGTTGAGTAATAAATTTTTTGTTGTTGGAGAAAATTCAAGACATCGCTTTTTCGATACAACACCTTGCGTCCAATTTTTAAATAAGGAACACCACCACCCGCCCAGCGGTTACGTTCAAGTAACTGGGTGGAGCAGCTTAATACCGCAGCGATTGTTTGTTGATTAAAAAGCGCAGAATGTGGCGCAGATTCGAATTCATTTAATAAATGTAAACGGGATGGTTTTTGAGCAGACATAGGGATCTCCGCAATTGGTTATTCATTCAGCATAATGCCGACCTGTACCATCCTTGGAGATGAATTCAAATGCCTATCCGACTAGACTTGGACAAATAATTGATATTCACTAGCCTTTTGGCTATAAAAGCTTCTACTTCAAGCTCGGAAAAAGTATTGCGCATTCTTTCAAAGATTGTCAAGCATAAAAGATCAGATTCAAAGATGTGTTATCGAATGATATTGATTGATGCTGAAAATAGTTTTTAAAATCAATGTGTCCCTTACGTCCCATCGATACAATATAAGATTGGGGCAGCTAAAACCCAGTAATGACGCGGGTGTCCCGCTTGTCCCCGATGTCCCGCAGTTTTTTGCGTTATGGTGCAATTCGCTTAAATGCCATGGAGATATCAAAACCACAAGCATGCGCGTATTTTTCCAATGTTTTCCAGCTTGGATTGCTGCTCCCTTTCTCCAGTCGAGAAATGTTTCCTTTTTGTGTTCCCATGCGATCCGCAAGCTGCTCTTGAGTTAATCCCGCTTTTTGACGCATCGAAAGTAATGAGTCAATCAATGCAAATTCTGACTCTAATGCGTCATAGGCTTGCTTTACGTCCTCATTTTTAAGTGCTTTCTCTTTTAATGTTTTAAGGCTCATAATTTTTCCACCTCGCGTTTTCTCTGCAAAGCCAAATTCAACTCCTGCTTTGGTGTTTTTGCACTTTTCTTTACAAAAGCATGTAAAACCATAATATGCTTACCCTTCATATAACAATAAAGCGATCGGCCAATGCCTTCCTGAGCTTTTGCACGAACTTCAAACAAGCCATTACCCATCGCCTCTGTATGGGGTGGCCCAAGATTGGCGCCATGCCTTTCAATTAACTCCAGAAGCTTAAGCATTCGAGCCTGAATTTTTGGAGGCATTGCCAAGATAGCTTCCTCTACAGACTCATTATAAAAATCAACAGTCCAATGCACTTAATTTAATCCCAATGTTATCTTATATGATAACCCAATGTTATCATTTTTTCCAGTTTGATGACGCTTTACAACATATTAGTTTCCAAGGAGGGTATGTAAATATTTTCTGGTGGCAACTTTGCCATATTTGGAAGATAGTTTCATCAACTGGACTTTATCAAACTGATCGAGGTTTTTAGCAACTTTTAATTGTAATTGGCTTACATCTTCCGTTAAATATTTCGCATTGTTCAATAAGTCCACCAGTAAAAATTCTTTAGTCAGTTTAGTTGGGAAACCATTACTTGGGCGTTTAAAAGAGAAAACACGATTTCCAAGCTTTTTATCCTCATGACGTTCGCTGTTATAAACAACTACCCGGTTATAAAGTTGTGTTAGTCCTAAACCCAATTTATTGTAATCATTCCATGAATACATGAGAAAGGGCTTATTAAGAAAACCTTTAACAAGCGCCTCATCAGTCGGTGGTAGTAATCCAAAACGAGATTGCTTTGGTTTGTAATATAAGCCTGTTGCTGGCTTTTGGAGTTTGTTTGCTTCTACTAAGATATTGAGATCTCTATCCAGATTGCTTGAAAAAGATAACAAGTCCTCTCTCCGGTAAACGAAGCCGGCTTTCATATGGGAATATAGGTTGTCACGCTTTAATGTATTCATGGTTATATTATATACAGCCATAGTCAAATTTGCAAAAAATTTTATTAAAATTTCATGTAAGTATTTTTTATTCTGCCGCTCACGCTCTTCTTTAACCATATGCGCCAGGCATACAATATGTCCTTATTGTAATTGCGACACAGCTTGTGGCGTAATTGGGGCACAACCTGTGCACCAATTTTGAATTCAGGATAAGCTCGTGCAAAAGCGTGGAGTTTATTACTCATGAACTACTTCTGTTGTTGGATCGCTATTAGCGTTGCGGATGGTTGGACACCCATACACTTTAAAAAATAATCGGTAATTTGTTGCATTGGTTTTCTCAACCGTTCAACGTCCGTCACGATATACCCGGCAGTAATATCACCGTTCATTTTATGATTCATCAAACGCTTTAAAGCATAAGCGGAGATATCCAGTCCCTCAGCAATGGTAATAAATGTTCGTCTTAAATCATGAACCGTAAAATGAATGCCTGAGAGCTTGGTTACATTAGCCATTTGCTTCCGCGGCTCAATAATATGACCTGCTGCTCCCGTGCCAGGAAAAACATACTCATTAATCCTTTTTTGGCTGCGTGATAATAGCAACTCATAGAGATAACTAGAAAGAGGTAGAGTGTGTGACTCGTGATTTTTAGTATCAAGGATAGTGAGTGTTTTGGCTTTTAGATCAACTTGATCCCAGCGTAAAGTCGCAGCTTCCTGACGGCGTAATCCCGTTAGTATGATTAACAATAAGTAATCTCGCAAAACCTCACTTTGTAATTGCTGTACGCCAAGATACCAAGCAGCTAATTCATGGGCTTTAATAAAACTTTGACGACGCTCAACACGATACCAGGCTCTAGTTTGTGATAAACGTTTTACCGGGTTTTCAGTAATCAATGATTTACCTTGTGAATCTTCATATTGACCAGCCGCAAAATTGAAAAGGGCGCGCAGTAGACGCATGGCTAAATTGGCGTAAGCCTCTCCATGTTCTTGCCCTAATTTTTTATGATGTTTTGCAACACTATCTTTGGTGATGCCAAGAAGGGGTTTATTAACCCAGCCTGCAAATCCTGTGGCTAATACCTTTTTGTAATTATAAAGGGTGTTGTGCTTTAACGATTTACGGACATGGATGTAATCATTGAATACATCGTTTAAGGTGATTTGACGCATTTTTTCAGCACGCTTTTCGGCAACTGGATCGATTCCTGTCGCAATTTGCCCAAGTAGTTTTTGGGCTTCCTTTCTTGCCATCTCAACTGTCAGTTCAGGATAACGGCCTAAAGTAATTCGAGACAGTTTATTTTTTATGAGTTTTTCAACAAAAAAAGCCTTAGTTCCACCGGAGGTAACTCGGATACCAAATCCCTTCATTGCGTCATCGTAATATCGTTTTTGTGCAGTTCTTCCCTGGGTCGTTGAAACAGGCAAAGGTAATTTATCAACGGCCGATTTTGTGATTTTCATTTTCCCTCTTATTCAAACGTGTCGAATACGTGTCGAAGGAATGATTAAAACACAATAAAAGCAATTATGCTATAAAAATAGCCTATATTCCTTATAAACAAAGGGTTGCTAGGATAATTTAAAAGTTGGTAAAAGTAGTTAAAAGTCGTAATTTTATAACTGTTAATCATTAGGTCACAAGTTCGAGTCTTGTCCGGGGAGCCAATCCTAGTCTGGATCGTGGCAAAATTCGGCTCTTTCCCATTTACGGGGGCACTCACATTTAACAGCACAGCACCCTAACACGAGTTCTGTAATTTTCAAAGTTACGAAAGCCATAAGCTCTTCTTTGAATCAACTTCATCTTTCTATGAAAGCCTTCAGTAATCCCATTAGACTTTCTGAAACGCCACATACGCACTATCTCTTCCTTCCATTGACAGAAAGTCTTTCCAAGAGCTGCCAGGGCTTTAAACGGACTATTTTTTAACTCATCAAGCTTATCTAAAAATAGAGGAATCATTTTTTTACACCAATCTTTATTCATGGATTTATGTAGGAGCAATGAATGAAGTTGTTGCTGAAATTGATATATAGCATTTATTGCTGGGTTATCTTCGAGAAAGGCATCACGTTTAAGCATTCGTTGGGGTGATAATCTATCAGGGCGTGTACGCAGTAAAGCCAAGATGCCTCTGTTATTTTTTATTTGGCCCGATAATTCGCGGTAGGTCATCATACATTGATGTTGAAGTAAGCGAATGACATGAAAGCGGTCAGCCACTATTTTGGCATTGGGAAAATGTTTTTTAACAATGGAACGGTACGTACTACTTAAGTCCATACACACTACTTTAACGCGTTCCTTTCCTACCAAAGAAGCAAGATAACTCGAAAGGTCTGTCTCACTTCTTCCTTTAACAATATCAAAAATTTTATGTTTCTTAAGTACGCGTAGCCTGGTTGCTTGCAACCAGGATTTATCAGAGGCGGCAAAGATTATCAGGCTTTTGTAATAATAAAGATGCTAGTTTATTTGTTGCAAGCTCACAAGGAAGAGCAAAAACCTCAGGGTCAATTACAGATGAGACAAAACTCGGGGCGGTACGTATTTTTTTACGCTGGCATTAAAAGATCGAAAATCAGTGAAATCCTGGTTGCGAGCAACCAGGCTACGCGTGCTAAACTGATTTTCTGAATACACCCTGTCAGGCCTAGTGCTCCGGAATTTGCGCCCTGACCCAAAAATTTATTTCTTTCCGGAGGTTCTTTGGTATACCTAAAATAAAATATTTGTTTTTATGGCACCATCAAATAATGCGCACAGACTCAGCATTTTTAATGAGCAGTAACAACAGGCATTAATTTAATCAAATCTCCTAGTTGACCTTCGTAAAACATATTTCCTGAATAATAAGGTTGAATCATCGTACCTTGGGTCATTGCCGGCAATAGAGGTGAACGAGCAATTTCTTCACCAGTTAAAGCATTTCTCCACACGGCATAATCATTGTGATTATTACCTGGAATTTCCCCGTCAGGGATATCTGTACCTACGACGACACGAGTTGATTTGGGATTGATGAGTGCTGTGAACTCGGTCGTTCGCTGATCCGCTTTCCAAACAACTTGTAATCCGCTATCAGAAATACGGATGGCTGCAATTTTTCCTGGTAATGCATCGCTTGCATATATCAAATTGGTTTCTGAATCACCGGAAACCGACATAGGTGCCCAGCTGATTGCCGGAGAAAATACAGTGGCAATCAAAGTAGGAATAGGATCACCCAAAAATGGCTGAATAGAAAATTGATGCGCGGCATTCTTTTGATTAATACTAATAACGCTGAGTGCAGTAGTAGCTGGAAGCGTATTGGTTTGTGCCACCACCCAATCATTCACTACGACAAATGAGGTACAAAGTGTTTGGCCTGTTAATGTGATAGTTCCCGGATTCCAAGTGTGATCAGGTATGAAAATACCGTCCTGAACTATATAGCGAATAGCGGTTGTGGCCTCGAGTAAATACACATAATTTTTACCATTGTACTGAGTGACAGTGGGCCTTGCGCCTACTGGGTTTGGTAACGTAATTTGATGAATCCAGTGCATAGTTTTTGGATTCACGGAAACAAGAATAGAAGGAGGAACATCCGTAGGATCAGGGCAATCCAATAATGCATCTGGGCCTTGAATAGTACATCCCGCCTGACGATACACTGATTTCATTACAATAGTCCCATCCGCGGTCGCATTGAAACCATTGAATGAAGTGTTTTCAGGAAGTCCTTCTCCAGTTGGAAGTACCAGGGTTGAAATAACCTTACCAGTTGCTGGATCAAGTTTTGCCAGCCGGTAACCATAACTCACGTAAAGATATCCATCCTCTAAAATACCCAGAGAACCAGGATAATCCCATTCACCATTTGCATGAGTATCAATGAGTTGAGTATGCCAAATATGCTCGAGAGTAACGGGATTTATTTGGGCTACATAAGCGCCAATAGAGAATGGAACATCACCGTAACCTCCGCCATAAATATAAGCCAGATTCTCATTAAGGTAAGACATATTATATCCAGATGGATATCTGTTAGGAGACTTTATAGTGTTAATGGTATTTCCTCCATTCATTGAACCGGAGAAGATGGCTTCAGGAAACACATGCGAACGTCCGGAGTTATAATGCTCAAACGCTTGTAAAGAGGGATACCAGGGCGCATTTGTGTTATTAGTTTTAGTAATAGTAATACTTGCTGCAGATGTATTACTGACAGTGAACAGACAATACCCATTGTTTATCAGAGTACAACCGGTCAGCTTATAACCTGGGGTATTAATTTTTATGCCAGCGGCAGCGTAAGTATGATTCGGTATAGTGCTTAATATGCTTAAATTTAAATTACCAACACTATAATCTTGACAAGATAGAGGTCCTTTTCCATTAAGACAAAGTGTGAGTGATAAAGTTCCGGGTGCACCTCCAGTCGCTTTTATATTAAACAATAAGCCGCCGCTGTATGCTAATTTTGCCTGACTCATTAATAATAAGATGAATAAGCTAAAAAGATAGTGAGGTTTCATGTAAAAGTTCGTCCTTTGAGTGATGTTTCTTTACGGTCCGTGTCACAGGTACTTGCTTTTTTAAATAATCATTGAGTATATGATCGCCAAAAATCATATAATGTCCTAATGAGTGATAGTTCCTGTTTGTATTGTTGATATTAGCACTGGATTTAAGTAGATCATAATAACAAATTTACCCGAATATTGCCATTTGAGTTCCGACTCTGACCATTCTAGGAACTGGTGAAATAAGTGTAACTGATTTACCATGAGTGAATTTGGTTTAACCCAAGAAGAAACGTAGGCTGGGCTGTTAAGCCCAGCATATCTTATCTACTCTCCAAACCTGGATTTATTGAAAGAATCACCACAAGTCCACTGAGCGCTCAAAATTCCTTCACGAATAAAGCGGTGGATACTTGAGTAAGGCCAATCTGAAGGATTTTTGACATAGCCATGTTTCACTGGATTAAAATGAATATAATTGATGTGATGCTCATAGTCGAATATATCGCATATTATATGCCCCCAAAACGTGCGTTGCCAAATACCTCGTTCATGTTTTCTTTGTCGGGAGGGTGATATTGTTTCATAAACTCAATTTGTCTGAAAAAATTTGCTTTTATTAAGCTTAACCGTTTTGAATAATCACTATCATTAGGCATTAAGGTCATTATCATAGGTGCATGGTCTGGCAGAGAAAGGATGTCGATGCTGGACTTTTCTAACAGTGAATCTTAAATCATCGATACAATCTATGAGTCAATTGCTTTGCCTATTTTGCAAATTTAAGGTGAAGAAATAGGGAGCGCCTGGCACCAATGTTCTTTGGTATCACACAGAGTTGGACTTTCTTAATATTCCATTTCGGTATTTATAACCAACTCTTGATCATGTTCAATAAGATTTCTGGGCTTATCAGTCCAGCCTACACTGATTTGATTTTTTAGCGAGCATAACCCGTATTACGCTTCCTAGACTTTTGTGATGGCAATAAAAAAGGCAGAACTATATTCACGCCATTTGAAAAATGTGTGATGAATTTCGTGGTAATATGGATGCTCCTCAGTATAAAGATAACGTAATATACTTCAGCAAGCCTGACTATCTGCAAAAAAATAAAAGTAGGATTTTACACTGATATGAGCAGTACTCTTTTTAAGTCCGTTTCATTAGTATCATTAATGACTTTAGTCTCGCGTATTTTAGATTTTGCACGTGATCTTATCGCTGCGCAGATATTTGGAGTACATGCTAGCGTAGATGCCTTTTACATTGCATTTTAAATCCCTAATTTTATGCGGAATTTATTTGCCCTTGCTTATCCATTAACAGGTTAAAAAAGCATTGAAAAACTGGAATTATTATTATTATTATCAATCAATTTGAATTATTTTTAATCTAATATACACTTATGTTAACAATTTAATTCATAGTCCTCTAAAGGAGATAAGAATGAAGCATAAGATAGAACATATTGCCAATGGTCAATTATTAGAGGCAATTCAAACAACACCAAAGGGCACAACGGAGCTTGAGTTAGGTGGTCTAGGCCTTGGGTCTGATCACAGTTCAACCTGGGGCTCAGTTAGTGGTCATATTTATACTACAAGCGAGTTGAAAACAGGTTTCGCGGCAATACCCTCCTCCGTACGTTCTCTCGATCTCAGATCAAACAATTTTTTTATGAAAAAAGAAAAGCATGTATTTGCAGCAATTTCTGCGATCCCTAACACAGTAACCTCCTTAAATTTTTCTACAAACTATCTTGGCATGCTAGGACAATTCAATTTAGCACAATTAATCGCATCCCTTCCCGAAGGAATTAATTCACTTAATTTAACTAATAATAATCTTGGAAATTTAAGTGGCGACAGCTTAGCCACGGCTTTTCCTATTGTTAACCCTGCTGTGCGATATCTTGATTTATCCGAAAATTTTATTTTTGCTAATAAATCACCTGAACAGGCTGCAGAGATATGTAAAAGTTTACCACCAACCCTTACTGCCCTTAATTTAAGTAAAAACAATCTTAACCAAATAAAATTAGAAACTTGGCATGAACTTGCGAATACGATTCCCCATGTGGAAACCCTCTATCTAAGCCAAAAAGAACTGGATGCCATGACAACTGAGCAGCTTAGTGGTTTGAAATCAGCATTTCCCTCCCTGAAAGAGCTCATTTTGACTGATGAGAAAGGCAAGTTGGTGGATGGCAATGATCTAAGAGTGAGAGCCAATTTAGCCATTAAATATGGATTTAGTGCCCAACCACCGTCACTGAAAGAAATAGGAGCGGCTTTCTTTCGCAAAACAGGGGTTAATGTGGATGAGCAACCCATACCAAACGAATTAAAAGATTTCATCAAAAAACCCTAACTTAGAGATAAGAGCAACTTTTCCAAGGTTGCTCTTCACCCACGACATCTATATCTTTGTCTATAATGGTAATAAATGCAACGAACTGTCAATATAAAGCAAGCGCAGGCTGGGCTGTTAAGCCCAGCATATCTTATCTGCTCCCCAAACCTGGATTTATTGCAAGATCACTACAAGCCAAAAATAATCGATCTTAATGAGATCGTTGCGTTTACCTTTCCTAATAATCATCGCTCGAGAAGAGTTATGGAAAGTATCCGGAATGGTTCATGATGTTAATGGCTCTTTTGCTCATCCTCAACTTCCAATAGAGCATCATTTATCAAAACAAGTACTCTATCGAATTAAAAATTCGTAATTGAATTTTTTACCTATCTCCATTGAATTTATTTTTATTTGTAGCATGACAACGATAAGTACACCGATATAGGCGGACTTTTCTGCTGCAACTTTTATTGCTCACACCTAATATAAATGCCCCATACGCACCGTTACAGCTTGTGCAATAGAAAAAATTACAGACATCAATGTTCCAAGCAAGTTGGTCCCTCCCCATTTCCAGGAGCAAATAATTATATATTACTGTTGGATTTAAATGGCTGGATTAAGGTATATTCTCTACTTACTTAGCGCATATCAAAATTTTTTTATGCAAACTGAGTAATTTATGGAAATATTTTTTAAAATTTTCAAAGGAAAATCATGAAATTACAAATTATGAATGCACTTCTATTCTTATCACTATCTCAATTCAGCTTTGCTGCAGCCTCCGAGAAACCCAATAGTTGTCCGTCAGTATCTGGATTACAAGCCGTAGGTGTTTCTGAGGTCATAAAAGAAAATGGCTTTTGGTATGGAGCCGTAAGATCCAACAGTTACGATACTAATGATCAATGGACTTTTGTTATCGGAGCTTTCAGAGCAACTAATGAAAATAATGCAAAACAACAAGCATTGCGTGCTGTAGATTCTTTAATCTTTGACAAAGGTCCAATGGCTATTAATATTGAAGGCCAAGACAGTTGGGTATGTCTCTACAAAGACAGCTCAGGACACTCTGCTGCTACCATTACACCGGCTATGTCTTATTTACATTCCTGGATAGCTCATCATTAAATTTTAACGCTAATCTTATTATGCGAGCATTATTTAATAATACTCGCGTAAATTCGCCAGCTACTTTTTAAAGGTGCTAATGTTCAATTGGGGAAGAGTTTTTCCCAAGTAAGTGGCTCTTCCTCCGCTACCAGAATTGATTTCGGCTTAAATAGAGAAAGCTCTGGGTTAAAAATAGGCTCATAAAGTTTATCTACAGCATCAAAGGTTTTTTCCAAAGAAAGCAACTCCTCCTCTGCTACCAGAATTGGTTGCGGCTTAAATAGAGAAAGTCTAGGGTTAAAAGTAGATTTATAAAGTTTATCTACATCATCAAAGGATTCTTCTTGTAGAGATTGACGTACATCAAACAATAATCGTGGTGCAATAGAGGGTGGAACAACATGCATAACCGCCGAATATACCCCACGATTTTTAGGTGCATGAATTGGATCGGAACTTTTCCCAAGATCATCATCAAGATTATAAATATTTTCTTTCGTCAGATCACTTATCTCATGCCCATGGACAAAGTTAATACGATAGCCGGAATGAGTAACAGGTCTATTGAGAACACTATAGTTTCGGTTCATCATTAAAAATTCAATCGGTGACTCAATGACAAATTCAT
Source organism: Legionella cincinnatiensis (assembly GCF_900452415.1). Classification (NCBI taxonomy): domain Bacteria; kingdom Pseudomonadati; phylum Pseudomonadota; class Gammaproteobacteria; order Legionellales; family Legionellaceae; genus Legionella; species Legionella cincinnatiensis. Next base: position 3,914,726 of record NZ_UGNX01000001.1, read on the forward strand.
TATTACACTTATAAGCAGCCGTCATTGTTTCACGTGAATATAGTGTGTTTACCGTATTTGTACTCGCGTAACCTTGAAATACCCGATTAATGTTATCGATGGTGCTAGCTAACTCTTTAGCAGAACTATCTAAATAAGGTACATCTAATTTTTTGGCAAGGCTTTCAATGGTTTCTAACCCGATGCCGGCATGGCTGTAGATCGTAATTTCTGAGAGATCTTCATTAAGCGAGTATGAAATCGCTCGTAGTGCTGGTTTATAACCCACATTTGCTAATTCAAGGACTTCTTCTCTTGATATAACTTTTTTGTCAACCAATCTTTGTAAACTTTCTATTGAATGACAAATTCCCTCATAGGGTACCATCGTTGTATGAAAACGATCTTCTTTTTCATAAGATTCAATAAATTCAACACTATGATTTGACAGTAATATTTCGACTGGAACTTTATTAAGTTGCAGTTTTTCTAACAACTTTAAGGTGAAGTAATCATTCGCTCCTCGATCAGCCAACTCATCTCCGAGCAGCCTTATCATCCTTCCACGTTGGAAAGTAATATTATCTAAAATTGTATTAAATTGAACAAGACACTCTTTATCTATGTCCTCAAGAGGTGTTTGATAAATCCTCACCAACTTTTCATAGTTATCTGGACTGATATTCGCAATACCATACCTAACTAAAAAATATAATAGCTTTATCATATTTCCATGAAGATCACCGACAGTAACTTCTGCTAATTTTCCGTCTAACTCAGTGTCGTGAATTTCCGGTTTAACATAAATATCTACTTCTTCTCGCAATAGAACTGCCATTACATTTTCTCCAATAATTTACCATTTGCAGAATATAGATATGGCCTTTTTCTGGCACAAGCAGATGAAGCAGACAATAAATTAGGATTTAATCGTTTTCTAATTTGATCTTTTTACAAGCTGATTTACAGCACTGAGCATCTCAATAAAAGAAAATATTGTTTTTTAATTCATTCATAAAACTTTTTATATGTTTGAGTAAATCCCAGAGTCTATCTTCCCCTTGTTTTTTCGCATACCTTAATTCTTATGGACGCTATTGTACCAAAAAAGAAACAAAAGGAAAAGAAGTAAACAAAAAATATAATTTTTAATCATATCTTGGGACAAGCGGTTGGTTAACAGTCTGGAGCTAGAAACAAGCAAGCATAGCGATTTAAAAATAGGACAATATCTCTTCGGCATCTTCTATCATTCCAGGAAATTGCATGCCCGGTTAAAGAAGGAAGCGAATCATACCACATGTTATGGATTATTAAATATCAAACAAGATTACAATTTAATAAAATTTTATCTTGTATCATATCCTTCAATGAGTTGCATAAAAATGGTCAAAAACACAAAAACTTGTCTTCTACAGAATGAAATATTATCTTCAGTAAACATGTTAACAGAGCGTTAATTATAATCATGAACAACTTTTTTACTGAGCAAGTATTATGAGTCTTTTCTTAGAAACTAAAAATTTAATTATTACAGCCCCTGTATTGGCGGATTTTGATCACTTATATGCCTTACAAACTGATGCTGATGTCATGAAATATATTGGTCAAGGAATTCGTACTGAGACTGAAATAATAGCTGGATTAGAGAAAGCCATTGCCCACTATGAGAAACATGGTTTTAGTCTTGGTTGCGTCTTTGAAAAAGAAACGACCCAATTTGTGGGGCGTGCTGGATTAATCTATGTCGCCTACAATGACCATCAACCTGATATTGAAGTTGCATATGCATTGCACAAAACTGCTTGGAATAAAGGATATGGTCTTGAGCTCGCAAAAGCACTCATTACCTGGGGATTTCAAAACATGCCCATAGAGAAGCTTGTTGCCGATATTCATCCTAAAAATGAGCGTTCGCGTCGCGTATTGGAAAAAGCCGGAATGAGCTATGCAGGCATGGGAAAATATGAAAACAATGATGTAGCCTGGTACGCTATTTCCAATTTATCTATAGCTCACGATAAAATTGAGCTCATCCCCGCTACCCTAGAGGATTATCCGGTCATTCAAAATTTAGGTAGATTTTATGTTTATGATATGAGCGAATACGTGGGTAATGAGGAAGGATGGAAAATCCCGGAAGACGGCTTGTACCAGTGTATTGATTTTAAAAAATATTGGGAAGATAAAAACTCTTTCCCTTTTGTCATTCGTTATAAAAATGAACTGGCGGGCTTTGCTATAGTGGATAAAAAGGGAAGTAACACTAGCGTTGAATTTAATATGGCGCAATTTTTTATCGCACGAAAATTCAAAAGCAAAGGTATTGGTCGTTATATTGCGGAGCAATGTTTTAAAAAATTTCCGGGTGAATGGGAGGTGATGGTCATGGCTGGCAATGAGGGTGCTTACCGTTTCTGGCGGTCAACTATTAAACAGTATAGTGAGAATAACTTTACCGAATATACGCGTGAAATCTTGCATTTGAACAACAGCAAGAAAAATATTTTTAGATTTAACTCAAACATTTCTGGGGCTGGCTTATAATATAATGGCTATCCCCCACTTGCTTTTTTGCTTTATTCATGTCAAACATAAATACAAATTTTTTATTGCATCCGATTGTAACTTATGGAAAATATAGTGTATTGGCACGTCAATTGTATTATTTATTTTTTACAGGATAAGCAGAGTAATATTAAAACAAGGATTACATCGCTTAATCGTTCTTGAATTTTGCCACACAAAAGGATAAATCTACTTATGAGTCAGGGAATGATTAAAAAAATTGCATTAGACCTTTTGCATTCAGCAGGAATTTCACCTAACGGCCCTAATCCATGGGATATTCAAATTCATAATGAAGAATTTTATCAACGCGTTTTTCATCAGGGTACTTTAGGGCTTGGGGAAACCTATATGGAGGGATGGTGGGACTGTAAAAGCCTCGATCAATTCTTTACTCAGGTTCTCCAGGCTCATCTTGACCAAAAAATTCACGCCAACAAATGGCTATGGCCTAAATTGCTTCTCCTCAAACTGATTAACCATCAATCTAAAAAACGTGCCTTAGAAGTAGGAAGATTACATTACGATCTTGGTAATGAATTATTTGAATCGATGTTAGATACTCGGATGAATTACACTTGCGGTTATTGGAAAAATGCCAGCGATCTAGATACAGCCCAAATCAATAAATTGGAATTAAGTTGTCAAAAATTGAAACTTGAACCAGGCATGCATGTATTGGATATAGGATGTGGATTTGGTGCTTTTGCAAAATATGCCGCCGAGAATTATGGAGTCAGTGTGGTGGGAATTACTATCTCCAAAGAACAGTGTAATTATGCGAAACAAAATTGTTCTGGTTTGCCCATTGAAATTCGTTTCCAAGACTACCGTGATATCCATGAAAAATTTGATCGTGTAGTTTCATTAGGAATGTTTGAGCATGTAGGTTATAAAAATTATCGTATTTACATGCAAAAAGTCAGAGAGTGTCTCAAAGGTAATGGTCTTTTTTTATTACATACCATTGGCAGCACCCTCACTCAAACTGCGGGAGACCCGTGGATTAGCAAATATATTTTCCCAAATGGCATGCTTCCTTCCATGGAGCAACTTAGTAAAGCGTCAGAGGGATTACTGATTATGGAAAATTGGGTTAATTTTGGCGCCTATTATGATCATACATTAATGGCATGGCATGAGCGTTTTGAAAAAAATTGGACGCAGTTACAAGGACGGTATGATCATCGTTTTTATCGTATGTGGCGTTATTATTTATTGGCATGTGCCGGCACTTTTCGTTCACGCACCACACAATTGTGGCAAATTGTTTTTTCAAAGCATGGAGTTCCAGGAGGATATGAAGAACCCTTATTCACTGGGATTAGAAAAGAGACTCAGAAAGCCAATGAACCACTAACTTTAAATTACCCTGATGAAACTCGAAGTATACTGGCATAATAACAGTATACTTCTACTCAATGTGCTATCTAAGTTACAATAAAAAATTTAAACGATACTCACGCAATGAAAATAATAAAGCAAGTAATATATTTATATTGCTTTGTCTTCAATCTTTATGCAGCTACATTTCCCCAAAAAACAATTACTTACTCTGTGGGAATAGGCCAACCAATTGTTACCTCAACTGCCGAGACTTTAGAGAAAGGCGAAATAGGTATTAGCCAACGAGCAGAATATTATTCTAATATCCCCCTTTCTGATGCAGCACTATTGCAACATCCCTTAGCCGAAAGCTTAAATGCCAGTTTATACGGCTATTTGTTAATTTCTTATGGGCTGCTAAATAATTTATCTATTGGGGCAAGTCTTCCATATGTTGATAATATTTCTTTTGCTGCTGCTGGCTTTCATGAAATAACACACGTTGAAAGCGCTCTTAATTTAGGAAGCGCCCATGGCTTAGGGGATATCAATATCTTTGCTTTATCGCAATTTCTCGATGAGGATAATTACTTCATCTCATTAAGTTTAATTTCTGGTGTTAATGCTCCAACAGGTAAAACAACAGCTAGAGATAATAGAGGCACTTTATTTTCTGCTTCTGATCAGCCTGGAAGTGGAGCGTGGATCCCATTTGCTGGAATTATTATTTCGAAACAATTTAACAATTTTTCATTAAGTTCAAATATAATTTATACCCAAGGAATGGAAGGGATCCAGCATACGACGCTCGGCTCTGTATTTGATTATAATTTTGCAACTGTTTTAGAGCTGTATAGGAATGAGCAATTAAAATGGGATATTGATGGTATTCTAGAACTCAATGGTGAATATGTTACCAAGGACAAGATCGCAGGAATGCTTGATCCAAATAGCGGTGGGAATTCTATTTCTTTATTACCTGGTATTAGAGTCAATATTCATACCAATTATTCCAGTTATCTTGGTATTAATATCCCAATAGTACAAAACATCTATGGAACTCAAGTGAAAAACCAATACGGTATTACTGGGGGAATTGATATTAGCATTCAATAGGCGTTTTTGTTTTAACAACAGATAATTGATTTTAAAAATGAATCAAATTGTCATGATAATTCGTCATAAACTCCGGACTGTGCAAATAATCAGTTAATGCTTGGTTAATTTCATGTTGAAGCACAAGATCATTTGGATTGATAGCAATAACCGCAAAGTACTCGATGGCAGTAATAGGACCTAAGTCCTTAATTGTATTCGATGAGTTCACTTCCCAATAACTTGCAGTATACGAATCTATCAATGCAAATTTTATTTTTCCAACTTTTAGAGCATCAATTAATGCATCATCTTGATCGAAAAAAATAAAATTAGTATTTTTAAGTTCTAATTGTTTAAAGTGTTCCCAATAATCTTTGTCTGTAATGCCTATATTTGTATTATTTAGTAATCCCATATCAAAACGAGCTATTCCATTATTTTTTAATCCTATAATATGAATCTTTGTAATTAAATAGGGTAAAGAAAATGCAACCCGTGAAGAATGACCTTGCGGAATAGTAAGACCACTTAGTGCTATATCGACCTTGTTTTGAGCTACTGCATCAATGAGCTCATCCCAATCCATAGAAATTAACGTACAATCATCATTCAATTTCTTACATAGATATTGAATCATGTTAATATCAAAGCCAGAGAAATGTTGAGGGCTTAATTGGACAACAAAAGGAGGATCAAAGTGGGAAATCCCTACTTTTAATGTTCGTCCATAAATATTAAATGGGAGTATAATAATACAAATTATAAGTATGAAACTCTTTCTCACAAGAAAACTCTTATAGTATTTCGTAATTAAATTATAGAACAGGTTAAATAAAAATTATCAATGAACCGTAGCAGCAGGATATGATGATTCGCTCATCGCCATCCTTCATTTATAATCTCTTTTAGAGGCCTTAATTATCAATTTAAAATACTTGGTGTTACTAAAAAGAATGCCTCATAAAAAAATGGAATTAAAATATCATCTTGTCTTAACATAGAGTATGTATGATTAAATTATAGGCAATCCAACTTGGTAATAAATAATGTCTGCTTTAAAAAATTTTAATAGCGTTATATGGGAAGAACTCAGTAAAAAAAATCAAATAAAACAAATTAAGGAAAAATTAAACCACTTTTTAGGAAATGAGATTTCTTATTTAAAACAATACCCAAACAATGATAGAAAACCAAACGAAGAACACTCAAAAAGTAATTCGGAGGAAACGTTTGAAGAAAGAATTCAAAATATTTTAAAAAATATAGAACAAATAGAGACTAAACTAGCCAAACTAAAATAAGTCTTCGATACGTCACTGGGCAAGATATTACCCAATTGGATACAATAGCTGATTAGTGTGTTAAGAAGAAACCTACCCTTTTACGTCAAAGCAAAAAGCGCTACAGGTGTACCACACATGGCCTTGACCTGCACTCCTACTGAAATAAAAAGCTCATTTGAGTCAAATAATTATCAAGTAGATTGATTTTTTTCTTTTTCAAAGTAAAATGCCCTCTTTTTAAACTATAGTTGTCCATGCGAGGTTATAATGAGATTAAAGTTTGATGGTTTTTTCAAAACAAAGACGAACAGTCCTTGTAGTGTAATACCAAAAATCCATACAGGTAGTATCCAAGCAAACCAGGGGGGATGTTTTGATGAATCGAGTATTAAAGTTACTCTTCCACATGTCACTCTAAATGACAAAAAGTTATCTGAACTTATTGAGAAAGAACATACCTATACCTTCAAATTGTAATCTTTGTTCCTGCCCTCTTGAATTTATAAAATCGGAAAAACTAGGATTATCGCTCTAATTAGGAGGGATGATTCACTTATAATTTAAATCGCATACTCAATGGTGCCGAGAAGAGGACTCGAACCTCCACGGAGTTACCCCCACTAGCACCTGAAGCTAGCGTGTCTACCAATTTCACCACCTCGGCATTCTGGCGCTAAAGTACTCATATTTTATAGAACTGTCAATAGGATAATTGGCTTCTTTTACTCGATTGTGGTGTTATCTCTGTTTCTGCACCGCTTCTTTTAATTCATGAAAAAACACGAATGTTTGTACTCACTTGCTTTTGCAGCACAATGATGTGATAAATAAACGTTTATAGCTTTACAAATACACTTTCAAATTGGCTCATTAATCATGAAAAAAATATTTATTGTTGCAAGTATCCTATTTTATAGCTCTATTGTAAGTGCGTCCCAATCCATAATTTGGACGGCAGTATTTGATAATATAACCCCTAGGTCAGAAGATGTTACCTTACAATATTGTCTAGAGCATACACCCACTGTAATGGTCACTACAGTAGATCAAGTCTTGAGTAAAGAAGGGGTAAAGGCTTTAAATGGATTGCGTGTAAACTATAACAGCTATAAAAGTACTAAAAAAGACGGGCTATTATTTAATGTAGTTAACGCGACAATTAGCGGAAAAGACTCCCATGGAGAATGGTCTACCCCCATAAAGATGTATCAACAAACTTTAAGTGAGCAAGATCAAGGTAAAACTTGGGTAGTATGGAGTACACCTAAATGTAAAGGAACGTTTATCGGCACACCGACAATCATTAACAACTAACCGCATTTTATTAATCAGTGTAAGGAACGCCTGCTTTAAGTATACGCTCCCTTACTCCTTGCCATGCCCCGGTGGCTGGAGGAAGCTCCATGACAATAACATTCGCGTTAGAAGCATCCGCCTTTCTTAATTGGTAGTATAAATCAAACGCTACTTTTCCAGGATTATCTTCAAGCAAATGAAAATGCCCCTCACTAATACCTATTGGTTGTTTGCTTGCTATCACGTAAATGTTATCAGTGTTTTTTTGGCAAAAATGAGCTAGGGTTTCATAGCTGTCAAAATAATACAGCTTTTTGTGGGGTTGGTAATGGCTGTTTAATTTCCCTGGGACACGTAAAGTATTTTCACCGTGTACCGATGAAAGAGCTATGAGTTCCGCTATCGCATTTTCATCAATCATCCCATGTCGTAAAATTTGATAATTATTGGCATCAGTTGCATCAATGATGGTTGATTCTATCCCTACAGTGCAACGACCACCATCTAAAATAGTTAATTCTTGATTAGGAAACGATTGGCCTACATGCTCTGCTGTAGTAGGGCTAACCTTCCCAAATGGATTTGCTGAGGGTGCAACGAGGGGTACGCTCAGTTTTGTTAATAACTCCTGAGCGATAGGATGAGCAGGACATCTGATTGCTACAGTCGTTTGGCCACCAGTTATTAATGGGCTAATTTGATTCGGTTTGCAATGAAAAACAAGCGTTAAAGGGCCGGGCCAGAATTTTTTAATTAATTGTTGTGCGTAAGCTGGGATGTCTTTAACCAACTGATTAATCGCCCAATTTTGCGCCACATGTATAATTAAAGGATGATTTAATGGTCTGTTTTTTATTGCAAAAACCGCTTTAATTGCCTTCTCATTATTGATAGGGGCTGCTAAGCCATAGACAGTTTCTGTAGGTATCGCAACAGGTTTTCCTTGTTGCAAATCGTGAATCGCTCGATCAATATTGGTAGTGATTAAAGGCATATTACAAAGCATGGATTAAAAATTTTTTATTTTTACACAATTTGCAAGAGAATGCAGCTATTTTTGCCTTTTCAATTTTACCTGCATAAAATTAAGAATAAAGTATTATTTAGGAAATCATGTCGTGTTACTTAGTTTATTAGGAAAAACTGTAGATGGTTATTTTTCATTTATCCCTAGAAATAAGCCCTCCCATGAACTGATGCAGGCAGTTCGTTTAGTTGCACATAGAGGAGCTCATAATTATGCCCAAGGAGTTATTGAAAATACACTTCCCGCTTTCGCCTTAGCCAAAGATTTAGGCTGTTGGGGGATCGAGTTTGATGTACGCAGTACAGCAGATAACGTATTAGTGGTTAATCATGATGCTACCTTGAAGCGTCTGTGGAGACATAATCAAGAAATCGCCAAAATAAGCTTTAATGAATTGCGTGCGCTTGCTCCTAATATCCCCACACTTGCAGAAGTAATTGCCGCATATGGCAAGAGTATGCATTTATTTATTGAATTAAAAACACCTATTCAGGATGAAGTAATCTTAGTAGATCAGTTACGAGAATTATCCGCTGGAGAGAACTACCATTTATTAACGTTACATTCACCCATTTTTTCTTCATTGACCCAATTCCCCAAAGAATCTTTATTACTCGTGGCCTCACATAATAATGTGCAAGAATTTTGTAATTTATGCATCAAAGAAAATTATGGGGGTGTATTAGGTCATTATCTTTTGATTCACAAAAAAGTAATCAATCAATTAAGGACAACTCAAAAAATTGTTGGCGTTGGTTTGGTTGACTCCAAGTACAGCTTATATAGAGAATTAAATCGAAGACTTAATTGGATTTTTACGGATCGCGCTGCTGAAATAACCAGATACTTGCAAGCCTTACAAAATAATGAAGAAAAAAACAAACTATAGGACATATTGACGATTCACGCTGATCTCCACTGTCATTAACTTAAAAGCTCCCTCAATTTTATGATTAATTTCCTGGAATAAAACAGTTTAGTACCCTGATGCATTATCTAAATATTGGAGGCAATAAACCATTTTTTGCTACCTACTTCAAATTGAGGCATTGTCCCTAACTCCTACTTGATTATTTTGTTTTACTCTCTGAAGGGCTCTGCCATCCTCCGCCTAGAGCCTGAAAAAGAGCAACAGTATCTGATAGCCGATTGGCTTGTGCTTGAATTAAATTTAATTTGGCTTGTTGATAAGTTAACTCATTAAGAATTAATCCTACCGTACTGCTATCACCTAATGTCAATTGGCGTTGTGCAATGTTCAGGCTTGTTAAGGCTGCGCGCTCTACGTTGCTTGCTGTTTGTAGGGAAAGAGCATCAGATTTAATCGCTTTTAAGGTATCAGCCACATTTTGGAAGGCGTTAATGACTGTTGCTCGATATTCTGCTGCAGCTTGCCTGTAGCTGGCTTCCACAGCACGTTGTTTATGACGCAAAGTCCCTGCATCAAAAATAGGCTGAGTGATAATCCCTGCCATTGCCCAGAATTGGGTATTAGATTGCAATAAAGTACCTATAGTAGTTGCTGCGCTTCCTAGATTAGTACCGCTACTATTAATCGTCACATTCGGCAATCGATTTGCGATAGCAACACCAATTAATGCATTTGCTGCATGCATTTGTGCCTCAGCAGCCCGGATATCAGGTCGATTTTCGAGTAGTTTTGCAGGCACGGAAAGAGGCAGCTCTCTTGGAAGATGTAATGAACTTAAGCGAAATTGTGGGGTATGTTGATCATCTGGAAAGCGTCCGGTTAAAGCATTAAGCAAATCACGCTGAATCGCAAGTTGTTTTTCCAACGGAGGAAGCATTGCTTCTGATGCCGCTAATGCTGCTTGTTGGATGGCAACATTGGATAATGCAGTATCACCCAATGTTAACTGTTGCTTGGTGATTGCCAAAAGTTTTTTTTGATTGGCAATGATATGCCGGGTTACCGTAATTTGCTCCCGCAAAGCAGCTTCCTGAATGACAGCATTCACCACATTTGTGGTTAGGGTCAAATACGTCGCAGCTAATTGAAAGTGTTGAACTTCCACTTGGGCAACTAATGATTCTATCTGACGTCTTGTGCCACCAAAAACATCAGGCGTATAAGAAACATAAAGCTGACCGGTAAATAAAGAATACAAATATTGATTGCTTGCCAAAACACTGGTAAGAATCTTTGCTGTTTGTTGGTATGTAGGCGAAAAGGAACTACCTACAAAAGGAAGTAGAGCCCCTTTTCCAGCATAGGCACTCTCAAGAGCAGCAGATAATGATTCTTGAGCTGCAGTTACTGTGGGATTATGCTGTAAACTTGCCAAGACCACATCATCGAGATCTTTGGAATGAAATAATTGCCACCATTGTTTCGGCAGTTCTTTGTTTGGGGCAAAATATTGAGCTTCGCCCATTTTTGTAGCAGTTACAGGTGTTTTTTTTCCCAATGATTTTGCCGTATAAGACTGAGGAAGTGTTTGTGTTGGCCTTTTATAATCGGGACCGACCGTACAATTGCTTAAGAAAAAAAATACCAGTAAAGCCCCCATACCCGAAAGGCGTTTAAAACGTATGTTAAAGAGCTTATTACAAAGTTCAAATCGCCAATTGTCTTTTTTATACTTACTCATCGCCTCCACCTCCATCGGTGTCTACTGCTTCTACCGTGTTCAATGAAGTGTTCCAAGTTGTAATAGTAGGTAGGGAGAATAAATAAAGTTAATAAAGTAGATACTGCAAGACCGCCAACGATTACTGTGGCTAAACCACGTTGTACATCTGTTCCTACCCCAGTTGCTAATGCAGCAGGAAGCATACCAAATGAGGCCACGGTTGCGGTCATGAGTATAGGACGCAAACGTTCGGCCGCGCCACATACCACCGCACGACTTAACGATTTATTGGTTTTACGAACCCTCCTAATGTTTGCAATCATAATAATCGCGTTTTGTATGGAAACACCAAAGAGGGCTATAAAACCAACGGCAGTAGCAACATTGAACGTTTCCCCTGTAATATGAAGTGTAACCAGTCCGCCTAGAGTTGCCATTGGCACTACACCCAAAATGAGAAAAACGAGGTGTAATTTTTGGAACTCAAAGAATAAAATGAGTCCCATAAGGACGAACATAAGACCTAAAATATAGATTAATCGTTTTTCCGCACGTTCCTGGCTTTCAAATTGTCCGGCCCATTCCAGACGAACTTGTTGCGCATCAAATTTTACCTCTTGAGCAATGCGCCGTTTGGCTTCATTGAGATAAGAAGTGAGATCTCGACCCCGATTATCCATACGCACCGTGATTTCTCGCTCTCCCATTTCATGAGCAATAGTGCTTTCACCAGTCTTATATTCGATGTTGGCTAATTCTGATAAAGGAATTTTAGCCCCATCAGAACTGATTAAAAATAAATTTCCTAAAGACTCAATGCTGTTCTTATCTGCTTTAGGAAAGCGTACGGTTGCATTGTAAATACGACTGCCCTCATAAATAGACGTTATTGGGGAGCCGCTAAGACCAGTTTGAATTAAATTAGTGATATCGGCGACATTAATACCATAGCGGGCTATTTTTTCTCTATTAGCTTGAATCGTTATTTGGGGAATGGGGGGCTCTTGGAATACGGACGCCGAGGCAGTGCCAGGAATCGTTTTTAATATAGCAACAATTTGATTGGCTATCCGGCGACACTCGCGTAAATCATCACCATAAATTCGTAAAGCAAGTGGACTATGTGCCCCTGCTATCATATCATTTACATTGTCAATAATAGGTTGGCTTATTCCTATGGTATAACCAGGCATCCTGGCAAATCGTTGTATAAGCTTGGCGATAAATTGAGCTTTTGTTTCATGATTAGGCCATTGTGAATAAGGATTTAAACCGACAGGCACCTCCATATGAGAAGGAGTCCATGGGTCAGTACCCTCATCATTGCGCCCTACTTGCGTGATCACATAAGAGACCTCAGGATATTCAAGGAGAGTATCGCGTAATGAACCTGCCATTTGATTGGCTTTTTCTAAAGATAAGCCCGGCGGCAAATCAACTTGCAACCAAAGTGATCCCTCATCCAACTCCGGTAAAAACTCACGACCTGCGGTAATACCTAAAAATAAGACCAAAATTAATGTAATTATTCCTAATACATAAGCAATATAAGAGCGCTTCAACAATTGACGTAGCAGCAATTGATAGCGTTTTGTTAACCAAATCAGAGGACGATTATGAAATATTTTTTGTGGTTTTCGTAACGCGGTATAGGCTAACCCTGGAATGAGCACTAAAGAGCAAATTAAAGCGCCTAAAAGAGCATAACTTACCGTATAAGCCATGGGCGTAAACAATTTGCCCTCAGCATGTTCAAACGCAAATAATGGCAAATACGCAGAGATGATAATTAAGGTCGCAAAAAATATAGGGCGAGCCACATAGTTAGTTACTTTTAAAGTATCTTCTGCGGTCAGCATTTTATCAGGATCTTGTTCCCTCTGGCGTAAAATTGCTTCCATTACGACAATTGCCCCATCAACAATGACTCCAAAATCAATAGAGCCTAAGGAAAAAAGGTTCGCAGGCATTTGCGTTAAATTCATGAGGATAAATACCGTTACTAAAGCTGCAGGGATTGCAACAGTAACGACCAGCGCACTACGCCAATTTCCAAGAAAGAGCATCAATACAAGCGAGACAAAGATGATTCCTTCAATGACCGTATGCTTTATTTTATCGACAGTAAGGTTCACTAATTTATCGCGATCAAGACAAGGAACAATAGAGACACCCATAGTATTAAGTTGCTCCTGCAATACATTTAATTTGGCATGTACTCCTTCTAATATTTTGCCAGCATTCTCACCTTTACGCATGAGAACGATTCCTTCAATCGTATCAGGATTATGATTTTTTCCTAATATCCCTTCACGCTCTTTGTGACCAAACTCCAGTTTGCCAAGATCACGAATAAGCACGGGGATACCATTTTGTTGTTTGACAACTATAGCGCCTAACTCGTCTAAAGTATGTACCTGACCCTTGCCACGAATGATGTAACTTTGTTCGCCTCGAGTAACACGCCCCCCTCCGGCAAAGGCCGTATTATTGTTTATTGCATTACTAATATCGTTTAAAGAGAGGTTATAAATTCGCATTTTAAGTGGATCGAGAGTAAGCTGAAACTCTTTAGTCAGCCCCCCAAAATTTATCACATCAGAAATCCCTGCAACTTGTTTTAGTTTGGGAAGAATTAACCAACGTTGAATTTCTGATAACTCCATCAGCGTTTTAGTATTGGATGTAAGTGTATACCGATAAATTTCGCTACTTGATCCAACCAGAGGATCCAAAGAAGGGGAAATACCCGGTGGTAATGAAATTTGGTTTAAAACTTCTTGAACTCGCTCTCGTGGAAAATATTCGTCTGTTCCATCCTTAAAAACCATAGTAATTAAGGATAAGGCAAAAGTGCTGCTGGAGCGTAGAACGGATATATTGGGTACCCCCACCAGGGCGCGCTCTAAGGGTATGGTAATTTGTTGTTCTATTTCTTCTGCAGCTAGTCCAGGTACTTGAGTGGTGACAGAAACACTGACATCATCAAGCTCTGGATAAGCCTCGACCATCATTTGAGTGCCAGAAATATAGCCATAAATGCCAATCAGAATAGCAGCTCCCCATGCAATGTGGCGACGATGAAAACATGTAGTGATTAGTTTATCAATCATTGACCAGTATTCCTCCAGAAACAACAATGCGATCACCGTGTTTTAATCCTGAGGTAATTCGTACAACATTTTTATCTTCAGGACCGAGCACTACGGCACGTGATTCAAAAGTCCACGGAGTTGTTTCAACATACACAGAGGTCGTGTCATCATTCATAAGAATTGCAGACAGCGGCACCATGACTTGTTCTTCTTGTGGCACCTCCATTTGTACTGCGGCAAACATATTAGGCTGTAGTTTGTGATTCGAATTTGTAAGGGCAAGGCGCGTTTTATTACATCGTGTGTCAGGATCAATTAAATTATTAACAAATGCCACTTTACCTTCCCAAATTTGATGAGGGTAAGCAATTAACGAAATTGATGCTTTAAGTCCTTTATGGACTGACGCAATTAAATGCTCTGGAACACAAGCAGCAACCCAAACAGACTGAATGTTAGATAACGTCAATATAGGGATTGTTGAATCATTGATGTATGAACCTATACCATAATTGATCGCAATGACTTTACCATCAATAGGAGCTTGAATGAGTAACCTACTAGGCTCATTATTGCCTAATGACTTTAATGTTGCTTGAGCACGTTGAACTTCAGCAAGGGCCTGAGTGTAATTGCTTTGCGCTTGTTCAATATCTTTAACTGAATTAGCTCCTGCGCGATTGACTTTTTGGGTACGCTTTAATGTTTCTTGAGTCTGCTTCAAAATACTCATGGCCTTAGCCAGATCAGAATATGCTTGAGCTAAGCCAGCTGATTGTAAAGTTGCTAAAACTTGATTGCGTTTTACTTCATCACCGAGCTTGATATTTAGTTCAGTCAGGTGTCCTGTCAGCGGAGGAAGAATATTTACTGTACGCACAGGATCAGCTTCAACTACGCCGGGCAAGAAAACGCGATGAGGTTTTTTTGATGTTTTAACGGGACGTACGATGAGTTGGGCACGTAAAGGAGAGTTTTCTGGGACGAATATATGATGATCTTTGCGAATAAGCATGGGGGTGGCTGCTTTTTTAGGGCTACTGTTTATAAGAGTCAGGCAGCCCCTAACCAAAAGGATAATGAGCAAGAGCAGCAAGAGCAGGATAATAATTCGAAATATTTTGACACCAGGGGCCTGATTTTTATCAGGATCATTAAAAGTAGAAAATAAAGAATGTATATCCATAAAGTTACTCTTTTTGCAAATTTAGAGTGTATTTCATGAAGAAAAATAATCTAAGGAGAAAAAAGGAGTAAAAGGGATGAAAAAGTGCAACTGTGGGCACAAACATAACATGGTTCCGTGTCATCAATTTTTGTACTCAGTATAATGAAACTTCTTTCTATGTGCTATAGCTTGATGCAGGACGATTTGGTAAGAAAATATTTTTAAAAAGCACGCGTTAGCATTTGATTGGATTCACAAAAAATAACTGTTGTGTCTGTTTCTGAAGCAATAAACACATTTTCTTTAAATCCATGCTCGGCTCATCAATATGTTCCAAAGAAAGACGAAAAGTTTGATGATGATTGGAGGGTATTTTATGTTTTGACATTATAGAATCTTTTGATATGGTTAGGTGGCATTTCAATTATAGCTTATCTTGGCGTTAGTCCAATTTTACTGAAGGACTCAGACCCTATTTTTTATTTTTAGAAATTAAGACAAGGAGGTTCGTATGTATACACTTTACTCATTTGGCACTCCCAACGGTATTAAACCAACCCTTATGCTGGAAGAGTTATCCCAACCGTATACGATCAAATCAATAGATATTTCCAAAGGCGAGCAATTTAATCCAGAATTTTTAAAAATTTCACCGAATAATAAGATCCCAGTTTTATATGATTCTCAAAAAGATTTTTATTTGTTTGAGAGTGTTGCAATTTTGCAATATCTTGCAGAAAAGCATGAAAAATTTTTACCGAGTACACCACAGGCTAAATACACGATTTTGCAGTGGTGTTATTTTCAAGCAGCTCACATTGGCCCAATGTTCGGTCAACTGGGCCACTTTCACCGTGCAGCTCCGGAACAGATTCCGTATGCACTCAAACGTTATGCAGATGAATGCGATCGTTTATTGGGTGTTATGGAAAAACAATTAACCAATTGTTCATTTATTGGCGGAGATGACTATACTATCGCAGATATGGCTATTTGGCCCTGGATTTATTGTTTTCAAGTGATTTACAAACAAACCATAGATACGCAAAGATTTGTCAACCTGCTTACATGGTATCAACGCCTAGGTGAACGTACTGCGGTGCAAGCTGCTTTAAAGGCCTATGAGTTATCCTTGGAAGGTAAGATTTAGCTCCGCAACAAACCTTGCTAAAAACTTCACCTTGCAGCATAACCTTAGTAAACCTCCTGCTGTTGTGGCGCTTGTTACAGAGGGGGACGCTCCTTTAAATATCACCCTTCACAACAGCACTGGAATTTTTCCTTAAGTGGACGTTTATAGGGAATACCAAAGATCAGTATCAATTGTCAATAAACCCTCTAGGAACAAGCGAGAAAATCCCCTCTCTCGGCTAGGGAGAAAATTGAGAGAGAGGAATAAAGATGCAAATCGCAAGTAGATTTAATTGCATTAAAGCGTCTGCGTCAGTTGAGATTCATGTGTTTCGGTAGACCCTTTGTCCTTCTGAGATGTAGCATAAAGCCCATTTTTGCTTAGAGATTCTCCAATGGAGGGTTCTTTAGAGCTTTGTGCTTTAGACAATTTTTGAGACAAGCCGTGGAGATCTAAACCTTCGAGTATATCCACTTGTTTTACCTGTCTTTCAAGGAGTTTCCGATACTCAGCATTAGTATTTTCTAACTCTTTTTGTACGCGCTCCAGTTTTTCTTCCGCCTCGCAAATTCGTGTTGATATTAGCAGAAAACTAGCTTCTTTATTTTTAAGAAAATCATCCAATTTTTCTTGGAATACTCGTTGTTTTTCTTCATTGCCAATTGTGGACGAAAACTCTGAGATTGCCGACCCCAAAGCATCTATCATTAATTTGGCGTTATGGAGATCTTCACCTAATTCTTTTCTTACCATCCCAATCTCCAAAATTTTCTCTGCCAACTCTCTCTGGCTGGTACCGTAGGCTTCATTAATATAGTACAGCTTTTCTTGAGCTCGTTGCAATAAATCTGTTTGTTGGTTGACACCCTCGGTTAACGTGTTGGCAACGCTTTGTAACCCTTCTTTGGTAATCGTAAGTGTTTCATTTATTTTAGAAGTGGCTCTCACTTGTTTATCAACAGCGTCGATTTGAGTGCTTAAAAAATTAATATTTTCTACAAGCCTTTGATTCTCTTGTGCAAACTTTGAAATTTCGATCTCTAATTGTTCACGAATTACATTTAAGGCATTAATCGTTAATTCAAGTAAATCTGCCAAACCTAAAATCCCTTTTTGCAAGCTTTCCACCACACTTGTGCTGCATTTGTGATGATCATCAAGAATAAGTCCACCTGCTGTATAGGTAATCGCTGTTACGCCACAGATTGCCAAAAGAAAACCAACATTGGCAGCAATGCCAATAATTAATGTAGGTAAAGTAAGTGCAACCCCTCCCAGAATTTTTTGCCACAGGGGTAGTTCGCCCCAAAAATCCGCAGCACGAGAGAAAAGGCTTGGATTTTTCTCCAAACTTTTAACCGTATTTTCCAAACTTTGCCTGATTTGTTCAAATATTTCTTTAGTAATTGTCATTTTTTTGAATTTATTTTCTTCAGTATCACTGAGAACTTTTAACTTAGCTTGGATTTCTTCCTCTAAGTTTGTTTGGAGTGGCGTGGTTTCTGTTACTTCTTTGAGATCATTTTCTGTATCTATAGTGACAAGAGCTTGAAGCTCTTCTGTGTTGGTAGCCATGTGAAGTTCCTTTTCTGTTAAATATTCATCCTGTGCCAACTATTTTTAACCAGAAAAGCTTAAAAAAACAAGTAAAAATTAATTTTTAGAGTTAACGCAGCTTGAATTTAATAAAGGATGTTCTTTTTAAGGGCATATTAAAGGATAGAATCAGAGGGAAAGCTAGGCTATAAAGCCTAGCTGAAACAATGTTTATTAATTACATGCTAAAATAGGTTGCTCATGCTCATCAACAAGTAGTTCATTAACTTCATCCTGTTTTGGAGCTTCTGATTTAGGTAAGCAACGAGAGAAGCAGTCAGAAACAGCAGAAACAACGGTAGCACCGCCGCGAGTAAAAATGCTAGCAATTAATAATGGAGTTGAAACAGCAGCAATTACAGCCAATGCAGCAGTAATAACAGTACAAGCAACAGTAACAACACCTGCTAAAGCAGCGATCATAAGTGCATCTTTTGCAGTTTCTTTTGCATTTTTATTGAAAAGACCAACGACCCCAGCACCAGCTGCAAATAATAAACTTCCAGCAATAGTAATTGCTCCTAATGCTGCACCAATTGCCGTAACTCCAGCAACAAGACCTAAAGTTAAAGGAGTAACAATGGGAGCAACTAAATTACCACCAAAATCTTTGAAGCTTCTATAAGGAGTAAAAAATCCTGGAGCATCTTTTTTCTTCTCAGCAGCATATGCAGCTAAAAGTTTTTGTGCTTCCTTTTTCTCGTTCTCATTTTCTGAAAATGCAGCAACACCACTTAACGCGATTAGTTCCTTAAAACTCAACTCAGGAAAGGTCTCTCTTTTCGCTTGCATAGTCTAACGTCCTCTTTTGATTAAAATTGCGCCATTCTATTTCAAAAAAAAGCTACATGTCAAGTTGAGTTTCTTTAAGTTTTTTATTATTTTAGTCATACTTAAAAAAATATGGTTTCTTATGACTTTCACTATTGGCCAACGCTGGATAAGCAATACCGAATCAAAACTCGGTCTGGGTATTATTGTTGATGTAAGTGGTAGACAGGTAAGCTTGAGTTTTCCTGCTGCTGGAGAAGAGCGCATTTATTCGATGGATAATGCTCCCTTAAGTCGCATTATTTATAAAGAAGGTGAAGAAGTAGTGACTTCCAACCATCAAAAAATGAGTATTACTCATGTTGAAGAGCGACAAGGGTTGTATTTTTATACTGGTGAGGATGACGCGGGTAATACGCTTCATATTAGCGAACTTAATTTAGATTGTTTTATCAAGTTAAATACTCCTGAGCAACGCTTGTTTAGCGGATTATTGGACAAATTAAGCACTTTCAAATTAAGAATAGATACTCTCAATCATGCGAGCAGGTTGCAACAATCTCAAGTCAGAGGATTATTAGGTTCACGAACCAGTCATCTGAAACATCAGGTTTATATCGCTCATGAAGTTGCTCAACGTTATGCCCCGCGCGTCCTACTTGCCGATGAAGTAGGCCTTGGGAAAACCATTGAAGCCGGTATGATTTTGCATTATCAACTTTATACGGGACGTGCCAATCGGGTGTTGATCGTGGTACCACAAACATTGATTCATCAATGGCTAGTCGAAATGATCCGTCGTTTTAATTTGAGCTTTTCAATCATTGATGCCAATCGCTATGAACTAATCTATGAGCTAGACGAAGAAGAAGGAATTCAAATCGGAACAACGCAAGAAAACCTTTTTGAAAACGAACAATTGATTTTATGCAGCTTGGATTTTCTGATGGACAATGAAAAGGCACGTCAACAAGCACTAGCAAGCCAATGGGACTTACTTGTGGTCGATGAAGCCCATCATTTACATTGGTCTGAAGAAGAGAAAAGTCCTGAGTATGAATGTATTGAAGAATTGTCTGCGCACAGCAAAGGCTTACTTTTGTTGACAGCAACTCCTGAGCAAGCAGGAATCGCCAGTCATTTTGCGCGATTGCGATTACTTGACTCTTCACGATTTTATGATTTTTCTGCATTTAAAAAAGAAGAAGAGGGATATCAGGAAATCAATAAACTAGTGCAAGCACTTATGGCTTATGGTGAAGAAGCATCTATTGATGATTTAAGCATGGAATTAAAATCAAAACTTGAAGCTTATTTGGGTGAAACAATAGGAACCCGCATCGATCAAGTGATTAAGGATTTATTAGACAGACATGGGACGGGACGAGTTTTATTTCGCAATACTCGCGCAGCCATTCAAGGCTTTCCCGAACGACAAGTGCATGCTTATCCATTAGAGTGCCCTGCCATTTATTCATCATTAGAAGAGCAAAAAGGCCAGAGAAAACTTTATCCCGAACAACTTGTGGCTAAAGAACTTTGGCTTGAAAACGATCCCCGTGTGAAATGGTTAACCGATAAGATTACAGAACTTTATCCCAAGAAAGTCCTGATTATTTGCGCTAAAGCGAATACGGCTATTGCTTTGGATCAACATTTAAAATTAAAAATGGGAATTCGCTGCACTTCTTTTCATGAAGGATTGTCTATTATTGAACGAGATCGCGCTGCAGCTTATTTTGCAGAACAAGAAAATGGAGCACAGGCACTTGTTTGCTCTGAAATAGGGAGTGAAGGTCGGAACTTTCAATTTGCACATCATCTTGTTTTGTTTGATTTACCTTTAAATCCTGATTTGGTGGAACAACGTATTGGACGTCTCGATCGCATAGGACAACGTCATACGATTGAAATTCATGTTCCGTACCTATTGAATTCAGTGCAAGAAAAATTATTCCGTTGGTATCATGAAGGAATTAGCTTATTTACCCAAAGTTGTTCGATTGGTTTTTCTCTTTATGAAGAATTTGAAAATGAGCTTTTGCCTATTCTAGATCGAGTAGAAACAAGCGAAGAAGAGCTCCAGACATTAATTACCCACACCAAAATGCGTGCAGAAGAAATCAATCAAGCCTTGCATGATGGGCGTGATCGTTTGTTGGAACTAAATTCGTGTAATGCCTTACAAGCCCAGGAATTAATTACTGCAATCGAAGCAGAAGAAAATTGTTTGGAATTGGAAAATTACATGGCTCAAGTATTTCAAGAGTACGGTATTGATCACGAATATCATTCAGAAAATACTGAAATTCTGCGCCCCACAGATCATATGAAAACAAGCCATTTTCCAGGTTTAAAAGAGGATGGTGTTACGGTAACTTATTCACGTCCTAAGGCACTCATACGCGAGGATGTTGAATTTCTAAGCTGGGAACACCCTATGGTCAGTGAATGTATGGAAATGACTTTAGAATCTGAGTTAGGAAATGCAACGTTAGCGACAATATCCATTAAAAGCATCAACCCCGGAACTTTATTTTTAGAGTCTTTTTATACGGTAAACTGTGCAGCGCCAAAAAGTCTACAACTGGATCGCTTTTTATCCCTAGAACCAATTCGTGTGTTCATGGATGTTTCAGGAAAGAATCTTTCTAAGGTATTGGGTTATAACCAATTAAATCAATTGTGTGAGCCTGTTAAACGTCACCTATGTTATCCTATTATTCAGCAGGTGCACCAAGATCTGGAAACGATATTAACGCAAAGTAAAAAAATTGCGGAAATTCAGCTGCAAGAAATTCTTGAACAAGCGGTTGTGGAGATGAAGAGTTGCCTTAATCATGAGATAAATAGGCTTGAGGTACTAAAAAAGATAAACCCCTCTATACGCGATGAAGAAATTACTTATTTAAAAAATCAACTCGTAGAGAGTGAACAGTTGATGCATAGCGCCACTTTAAAGTTACAGGCATTAAGAGTAGTGATTAATAAAGTTTAATTAAAATGTTTCTCTTAACGATCATTACCGCGTTGCACAACATTATGACCTAGAGATCGTAGGTTGGACCAAAGCCAACCTACAATTTTTTCTTTATCGACACCACACTAAAATTAAGATAAAATTAGTTTCATTAAGTTACGCATTTAATGTTCTTCAATTTATCTCCGTATTTTTATCAATTTTGCGGATTCCTGTCTAAATATTTCCAACTCTCTATAAAAACAAACAACCCAAATAGTTTAGATATTTATGCCATAAAAACAGCAAAACCGAGTTTTATCAACTGCAAGGAGTTATTGTGATAAAGAATGACATCATCGAAAAAAATCTAGAGTCCGGAGATAAGAATGACTTGAGGTATTTATTTTATCTCTCATCTCATAACGCCTGGGTAAATGTGGCGGGTGATCTATTCAAATTAAAAATAACAAATAGTGTAGAGACCATCGAAAACCAAGTTGGTTCCATGATTTATTTTAATAAAGAATATCGTCCAGTCACAGAACAGGCTGAATTGAAATTAAAAACTCTAATTAGTAAAAACGCTATCGAGGCATTCGTATGTGGTGTCAGTTCCGATCGTGCTCAGCTTGATGCTACAGAAAACAAAGAATTACGTGGTTTATCCCTTAAATCTATTCAAAAAGTCTTCACCAACATTCATTTCAATTTGGAGAGCCACCGCACTATTGAATTATCCATCGAGCTTTACAATTTCGATAATGAATTTGTACATCAACTCAATGCTCTAACTTCAACCGAGGAAAAAAAACACCTCATTTCAGAATATAAAAATAGATTCATTGCAGCTCAAGAAGATGCCTTAGCCAATGCATTTTGGAAAGCCGCAGCTTCCGGTGATTATGAACAATTGCTTTTATTATTCAATGAGCTTAATGATTTTAACATTAATCGCAGCTATGAGGGGCGATCTATTATTGAAGCCATGTTTGCTGCCAATCCCAAAATAGATTTACCCTTCAAAAGTAGGCAACCCGATTATAAAAAAACAGTTGAATTGCTCTTAAGCCATGGCTTAGAGAAACAAATTATTGACTCTGCTTCTCAAAAATATCAAACCATTCAAAATAATCTTTGGTTTTTCCAGCGCGAAAATCCAGTTCATAAAAATATGTTGTTGCTTTTAAATCAAGCTGATGATGTAAATGAATTGGATAATGAGCATGTTTTTGAAGTAATAAACTGTGTAATCCAATAGCCTCTAGGGTCAATCAGTCCCTCCCTAAAGTTTTTTCCGAGACTTAGTGGCAGCTTTGCGCTTCCTCAACATATCAGTTGCTCCTAGTCAAACAATCATTCCTCAATCCTGGGGAATGATTGGGAGCTGTTGGCAATGGAGTTTTCGCTGTATAGGTGTCGCACTTTTTGTGCCTTAATTCATGGGTTTAAAATGTGCTGTAAAATGGCGCAAGAAGGGGGCTTGCTGAGTTATGGTATAGGCAGGAATATTTTTTCGGTTTTTCCAAACATGTTCTATGACTTCAATAATATAATCAAAATGGCTTTGTGTATATACTCGGCGCGGAAATGCAAGGCGCACTAATTCATGTAAAGCTGGATATTCTACCTCATTTTTTACCCGTCCAAACATTACCGTGCCTAATTCCACCCCACGAACTCCACCTTCGATAAAAATCTCATTTACGAGCCCAATTCCTGGATAACCAGAAAATGATATATGAGGGCAAAAGCTTGCAGCATCAAGAAAAATGGCATGGCCGCCTGCAGGACGTACTATAGGGATATCTCTATCGATTAAGCGTGTAGCTATATATTCAATCGTTGCATGGCGATAACGTTGGTAATCATATTCAAGAGCTTCTTTTAAACCTACGGCAATTGCATCCAGGTCTCGACCTGCGAGTCCTCCATATGTAGGAAAGCCTTCCGTAAGAATGAGCATATTACGAAAATCATTAGCCCATTCCTCATTATGGCATGCAAAAAAACCACCAATATTTGCCATACCATCCTTTTTGGCGCTCATAGTAGTAGCATCCGCGTACTGAAACATTAAATTGGCAATTTCTATTAATGTCTTATTTTTATACCCTGGCTCATATTCTTTAATAAAGTAAGCATTTTCAGCAAACCGAGAACTGTCAAGAATAAGAGGGATATTATGCCGCTGCAGGAGACTTTTCACTGCTGCGATGTTTCCCATCGACACGGGTTGCCCCCCTCCTGCATTGTTTGTAATGGTCAGCATACAAAATGGAACCCGTTTTGCTTGATTTACTTTTATGACTTGCTCAAGCTTATTAAGATCCATATCCCCTTTAAACTTTTTCTCAAGAAATAAATTTTCTCCATCTGGCGTGAGTAGATCTTGCGTGGCTGCACCCACATATTCGATGTTCGCACGAGTTGTATCAAAATGGCTGTTGCTTGGCACAATATCGCCTGGCTTAAGACGCGTGACAGAAAGAATACGTTCTGCAGCACGTCCCTGATGGGTCGGAAAAATATGCTTAAAGCCAGTAATTTCACGCACCGTACTTTGAAAATTTTGCCAGGAGGTACTACCTGCATAACTCTCATCACCAAGCATCATTGCAGCCCATTGCTGGGTTGACATTGCTCCTGTACCACTATCGGTCAGAAGATCAATAGTGACATCCT
Organism: Legionella cincinnatiensis; assembly: GCF_900452415.1. Taxonomy (NCBI): domain Bacteria; kingdom Pseudomonadati; phylum Pseudomonadota; class Gammaproteobacteria; order Legionellales; family Legionellaceae; genus Legionella; species Legionella cincinnatiensis. Next base: position 3,939,303 of record NZ_UGNX01000001.1, read on the forward strand.
GAGCGTTAAGAAGAAACATATTATAATGTGCTGCTTCAAGTTGCTTGATACGATGGTCACGCTCAGTGATGACCATTGCTTCCGTCATCTTAATACGAAATGGTTCAATGATTGTTTTCATAAGAAGTCCTTTTCTGGGCGCAGCAGTTATGCAATTGCTTTAAAATAAGCTATTTGAGAACATTCTTAGCTTATCATTCATTAATCATGCTCCTATGAGAGTGATATGAATGAATCAAGCAACATCAACAATAATCTTATCATTATCAATACGGACAGGATATATTTTCAAATTCTTAGGTTTACTCAACTTACCGAGCACCGGACCAAGAGCCGGTGGCCAGGGTGACCAGCATTCAGATTGTCCTGTTGTAAGATTAAAAGCACTTTTGTGAAAAGGGCAAACGATGGTATTTTCATCAGTAATCACCCCCTTAGTCAAAGGTAATTTGAAATGTGGGCATTGAGAAGCAACAGCATGTACCGTGTCATTGTGCCAAACTAATAAAATTTTATGGCCATCAATGGTTTCACAGTGACGTCCTTTTTGTTGCAGCTGATCGAGGGTAATTGTTTGTTTCCAAGACATAATGATTTGATCCTTTTAGTTTTTATTAAAATGTTTCTTTCGTTTGGCATTTCCTTCAAGTAATAGTACTGAAAGTACTCTCACCGAGCTATAAGATAAGTTTTAACTGAAACTAAAACAAGATCCGTCTTTTGGATTGCATAGTGCATTAACCTAAAAAATGAGCCTAAAATCAAAGATTACAGATTCAACTTTATTTCAAGCAAATCGTTCTCGTTAACATTGTGATAAAGTTTTGGGGTGTACTAAATTTAAAAAGTCATTACTTTTCATTTGCAGCACTTCATTATGATTTCCGGCATTAAAAGCTAACCATTCTTGATGGGTCAGGCTTTCTGCAAGATAAACGTCCATACCGTAAAGGTCGCCAAAAAGCGGTATTGCTCCAATTTCACAGTCTTTAAATTTATCTTGAAACTCAAATTCATGAGCTATTTCTGCATGGTTTGCATGAGTCTCTTTTTTAAATAACGTTAAATCAAGTCGCATATTGGCAGGAATTGCGACGAGTACAAATTTTCCATCTAATTTAACAACCACAGATTTAGCAAAATGGTTTCCTTTAATATGTGCTGCTTGTGCACATTGCAATGCCGTATAAGCTCTAGGGTGACTGATGGTTTTGCAGGAAATATGATGATTATCTATATATTTTCTAAGTGATGGGCTTAACATAAAGCACTCCTAAGAAAGCTTATAATGTTTAATTATAGACCAATTCACTTATATCTGCTAACCATCGTATTTTCCTCGCCTTGCCTTTATTAAAGAAGAGATGACACCAATTATCCATTATTTTCTAACTCCATTCGCACAAATAGAATGTCCACATATGGAGTACTTTCTCCGTGGATGATTTATATTGAAAATAAGCGAAAAGAAAGGCGTAAATAGATTGCTGTTAAAGTTTTTAAAGACTTATTGCATGTAATCTTAAGTAGTTCCTGAATTGATTTATAAGTAATTTTTTGTAATTCTATATAAGCTCAAGATAAAACATTTTGAAAAAATCGAACAGGAGAAAATATGGAAAGCAATGGATGTGCTGATGAAAAATGTTCTTGTCCATGTCATTTTACACATGAAGAATGCCATCATGATCATTGTGATCATCATGAAGAAGAAATCAAGGCAAACTATTTTTTAGAACTTGCTGATGAAGCATGGGAAGAAGTATTAAAAGAAAAAATCAAAGAATACATTCTAGATACTCAAAATAATCAAATGGTTAAACTCGCCAAAATAGTTGCCGAAGGAAATAATCAGCGATGGCAAAATAGAATGGAGAAAAAACAAGATTATAATGATTTCATGGATGAAATTCGCAAGTTCTTTAGCAAATCAAAGAAGTAAGCCGCAACTTAGAACCGCTCCGACAGAGAAACACTGCCATAGACGTCAGAGCCTTGTAGTCGTCCTCGTGCAAACGGGGACCCATTTTGATGGAGCCCAATGAGCAATTTCCACTTAAAAACCTTAAATCTATAGAAGGAGTAAATGCTGTGTCTCAAAGGATTTATCTGCGGCTTCGAGACAACATTTCGTACTTCTTCCGTCCAAACGATACAAAGGGATAGCGTTACCCCATTATATTGAGAAACGCTCCATTTTATCTTTTTGTTCTATATCCATCATATCCAGAGAAACGGTACCTGTTTGATGTTTCAATGCTTCAGCAAAAAAACTTGGATACTCTCTATTCTTATAAAACTTATCCTCAAAAGTTTCCAAGTGAATTTGCGGTTGATTAAGTGCCGACCAAATCTCATCCATGAGGTCCTCATATTTACGCGTAGAGCATAAATCTTCTGATTCTATCTCACTTGCTACCTCATATTTGATTGCATCAAAAATAATCTTATTGCCACCTTTCTTCCGTAAGGTTGTTATCATTTCTCGAACCGCTAAGGAGTTTTCATCACTGACACTTGCTGCAATTCTTGATTTGCAATAGTTCGTCAATGCGGTCGTAACCTTATCCCCAATATTTACATCCACAATGTATTTTTGACTTGGCGGAAAAGGGCGAAATGACGTAAGAAAATCAAAAAAAATGTGTATCTTAGTCTCTTCATCCACCGTACTAATCAGTCGGTTAATAATTTCATCCGCATCAGTAGAATTTAAGGGTTCTGCAATAACCGCATAATCTGAAAAACTACGCCATCGAGACTCAAAAATAGTTTGGCATAAAGGATTTGCAAGTACTTTAGCGATGGCACTAAATTTTGGAAAATGTTCTGGCTTATAGCTATAACTACTCAGATCAAAAAGGGTTAACGCACCATTTATCCCTTCCAGTGTGACATTTTGCGATAAGTAATTCAGAATGGCGCTTAACTCCACTCCTTTTTGGAGCGCCCGCATCATAAAACCCACACAATCTTGCGGATTTCGGATGGAAAATAAAAATTTTACCACATCAGAGGTGATGATCGTGTGATTAGAAAGAACATCAATACTCTCTTGCAAGTCGGGTAGATAATGATGTGTGAATAAATGATTCAGCATGGATTTATCCATACATTTAAGATCACTCATTAAAATAATGAGATAGGTTAATTCCGATAAATCAGAAGAATGGTTTAAGATATGAAAAACGGTATCGCCATCAAGTAATCCTCCACCTGCTTGTTCTATTACATGCAATAATTGAGATAGAGTTTCTTGTTGTTCAAAATCTAATTCGGTAAAAAGATTTGGAAATTGTGCAAAACTGTATGGAAATTTTATTTGCCAGTCCTTTAGCATAATGAATACTCTTAAATGATAAAAAATCAATCACAGATTAACTAGATTAAATACCTAAAGTCAAGGAAATAAAAAATTTGCGCAGACTAGAACAACACTGCACAAATCAGAATATTGCCAAGGTTCAGATAAATAAGTTTAGATTTTTATCGATTGCTTCATCTTTCTCAGTTTTCATCCGTTGTGTAGATGATATCTCTGCCTGATCCCCCTTAGAAAAAAATGAAGAAGTACTTAGCGAACGCTTCAGTAATTTGGAATGCTTTTCTTGTGAAGACTCACTCGCATGGGGTTGTGATGAAATAGGGTGCAAGGGATGATCGGGATGAAAAAAACTCTCTGAATAAACCAATGGACTTAAAGTTCCCATAATTTCTTCAGAAATAAGTTTTAATTTTTTTACATCTTCCCGTACCGTAGCTGATAACCACTCCCATAAATGGGCCAACTGAATGTTCGCGGTTTCCATACTAAACTGTCGTACTTCTTCATCAAGATAACCATAACGAAATCCACTAAAATGAATTCCTAGTGGTTTTAAAGCCAGCATCACTCGTTCTAGGTGTTTTTTCTTATCATCAAGCATCACAATATGGCGAGGAGTACGCCCTAATCGCGATAAAAACGAATTTAAATTTTCTCCTTTATCACCACCCCCACAAAAAATAACGCCTCCCTGACATGAGGAGTCATCATCAGCAACAATACTGTTGCGTGAAAAATCAACCCCCATATCCGCTAGCTGCCTTAATGTCTGATGTCGAATCGAATATCCACGTGCGGTTAATCCCACGACAGGAATACCAATATCTTGCAATGCCCTAATAATACTCCCTATCTTTGGTTCTACTGCAGAGGTGCGCACAAAATGCTGTGCTGAATTATAAACTGACATGAGTGAGGGCTGGGCAGTGGCCATTTCAATTTTTTTTTGTGCGACATGAGAAAATAAGCCTTCAAACCATGCATCTCCTCCAAACGCAATTCTAGGAGTCATGACCGTATTATCGAGATCTAACACCAACCAAGTATCAAAATGAATGTCTTTTAAAGCTTCTCGAAAATTTTTTATTTCCATAATTTTTTGAAACATCATTATCCCCTACATCATTCAATAAAAAAATGCTGGGCTGACTCACCCAGCACAATAAAGAAATGGATTATTTGTATTGGAATCGTTTTTGATTCTGTTCAAGATTAGTGTCCACATCCATAGAGGTTGGTTTGAAAAATCCATGGCTATGAAGACGTGTATTTTTAGAAGATTTATTTTTCGCTTGTACCTCGACGTTCTCTTCTGACTCTGAATCATCTAAGTCCATGCTTTTCTCATCCGCTTCACTGTCTTCCTCATCGGAATACTCTGAATCTTCAGAAGAATTAACATAATCTTCCTCATCTTCTTCATTTTCTGGGAGATCTTTATAACGCTCTTCCATCTCCTCAATTTTTTGTTGCCAGCGTTTTAAACCAGGCAACATGTCCCTTGTTAACTCTCCTTCTTTTTTACCCGATGATAGGTTTTTGACTTCCTCCATTTCCTCTTCATCTGATTCAATAATTCGCCTTCGTTTAGGCTTAGCTTCTTTCTGTTCGCTATTTGCAGAAAGTTGGCCAAATAACCCCATAGAGAGCGGTTTTATAGGAATAGGACTTATAATTTTAGGACGCTGTAGCTCTGCTTCACTCGCATATCTTAATTCTCGCGCATCAATTGGTTTTACTGCTGGAGAGCCTGTAAATTTTTCAGCCACAGACTGTAACCAAGTTATAATTTTCATGAATCCATTATTGGCTAACTCAGCTTGCATCTCCTCAGTAACCGTTTGCCCCATTCTCTCTAAATTTGGTGAAGTGGTTTGATTTAATGCAGCATAAGCCCTCAAACCTGTTGAGGCAACCCAATACCCACATAACCCTCTGTTTAATCCTGCTGCATTCGGAATAACAGAAATTTTGGCTCCTTTAGGTAATTGGTCTGCTAGGCAATCCACATAATTTTTACCCGATGTTTGCCCTAAAGGATCAAAAATGTAGTATCGATTGCCATGACCATGCATTAACATAATCCAATGACCAGAAACGTTTCTTTGGTCAACATCAGTTAATACAGGCATAAATCCTTGACGATTCAGTGCGTCTAAATTAAGCGTTGGATTACCATTATAGATAGAGCCACTAAGAATGTCTGGATATCCCATACGGGCAAAAAGAGCATGCATTCCTGATTGAGTTAATTCCATTTCCTCTACATACAATTCTGATCGTTGGGGAGCAGTTATAGATGCAGAATCTTTGGAATCAACTAGCATCAAATCTAAGTCTGTAGATCTATCTTGAGTTATATGGTTACGTTTTAATAACTTAGCATGTTCTTCCGCGGGCATGTTAGGAATAACAATTTTTGATTTTGAAGCCAGTGAAATCACATGTCTTTTCTCTTTATTCTCTTCCATAACACGAATAACATCATGAATATTGTTAATCGGCTTGCCATTAATTTCTTTAACAATCCCACGAATATGCTTTTCATAACCTTGTGTTTCTTTACAATTAAGAATTGTATTGATCACAATAACTTGATCGGTGGGATTTCTTTTGGGTGCATCAGGCAAGGAGCAATTCTCTTCAACCAAATGCATCTCTTCAAATTCACAACCATTTCCTTCCATATAATTACGTGTCAATGGAACAAAACAAATTCCAGAGTTGATGTAATACGTTGGCATTTTATCGTGCTCGGCGACTGATACTTTTTCGGTATCTCCCAAGATCGTATCCAAAACAACATCAACCTCTAATTCCTCAACAGCCTCTTCATGCGCTTTCTTGCGTAAAATGTTAAGCCTGACACTATCACCGATAAATTTAGACTGCGTCACATGAAAATAATCGATACAATTTCCAATCTCTGGAATATCAACTGTCCCTTCGTTTGATATCGGTAAGCCATCAATAGCAAGGATAATATCGTCGGGTTTTAACTTACTGAATGCATCTGATAAATTATCTACTTTTAAAATGCGAATACCCGATCGTTTACCCATCTTATAAAATTCACGTTCATGAAGGTTTTCGATTTGTTCAGTAACAATAGGAAGGGTGGGAAAGCCACGATATTTCTTCCCACTAAATGCTTCAGTTAAGAAATGTTCCATAATCGGGGCAGGGATAATATAGTTCAATCCTTGATGTCCACCATACCCTTGAAAAGCAACCCCCACTACTTTGTTCCCTATAAAGACTGGTCCACCACTATTCCCAGGATTAATTGCTGCATCAACTTGAGCCTGTAATAAATTTTGGCCACTCATGGAGTAACTATCCACTTGTATACGTGAAACAATACCTTTGGAAAGGGATATTTCCGTACCACCCATAGGGAAGCCAACCACCATGATTCTATCTCGTAAACTCACCATCTCACCCAACTCTACTGGGTCTACAAGCTCCTCAAACTCAGGATCATCAACCTCTAATAAGGCTAAATCACACTGATATGAAACACATTTGACCTTGGCTTCATATTTTTTAATGCGGTTATTCGCTAATCGTACTTGAAGAAACGTTGCGTTTTCTGCTACATGAGCATTGGTCATGACGTATTTTTTTCCCGAAGGATCTTGAACAATAAAACCAGATCCTGAACACGCGGCTGATTCTGGGCCTCGCCAGGGATTATCATAATCGGCTACAAAAAAATCGGAATAAATTTGCACCACTGAGCGTTCATGTTGATTCTGAGTAGGAAACTTGACCCGTTTTCTAATTGGCGGTTCGAATTCTTCTTCGTCACTCTCTTCGCTGCGTCTTCTTTTGCGATTCAGCGAGCTTGGCTTATCTTTCACTGTCTCATGTGACGACCTCGCTATCTGGTTTTCTTGAGCAACGCGTTTGGATTTCGGTGCACTCCTTTCAAAATCCTCTTCAGCATCTCGATCACGCTTTCTTTTTCTACTTCCTAGAGAGGTCTCGTCTAGAGAAGTCTCTTGATGAGAGGGTGAGGTTTTTACAGCATCAGTCTTACCTACATGAGTGCGCGTTAAAATAGATGTGCCCTTTTTAGATAAACCATGTTCATCACCTTTGGATTTGACACCTTTAACTACTTGTTTGCTCACCGGATCGATCTTATTTAAAATGTTATAAGTTATTCCAGCACCCTGAGCTAAATCAGATGCTTTAGGAAATAAAGGATAAGCTAGAAAAGGATCTATGGATTGCATCAATTCCACATATCGTTCTTTTATTTTAATTTTCACATCAAAATCAATATGCTTCACCAATTCAGAATCCAGCAACATCTCAAATTTAGGTTTAATTGTTAATAAGGAGTCTGGAGCATTTATGGCAAACCATTTGATAATTCGCTCTAAAATCATCATCTGGGTATTTGCCCATTTTGGCGCAGAGCCCAAATTATCTTTAGTTTGCGGATTCATACTCATTGGCATTAATGACCAACCTTTAAGATGCAACCACTCGGGGCGAAAACTATTTTTATAAAAATTATCTTTAATATCTGCTTTAAAGGCGCGTTGTAGCCGCTTTTTCATTTCTGGATGAAGTTCATCGGTCATTTTATCAAAAAAATGTTCGTAGGCATCTCGAGCTGATTCCCCCATCACTGTATTTTGATCCGGTGTTCTTGTTTTAAGAAGATCGCGTTGCGGAACAGAATCATGCTCAACCGTTAAAACATCTCCACCTTTAGTGACCTGCTCCATTTCTGCCAAATCTTTCTTTAAATCTTTTTTCACTGATTTAGGAAGATCCTCTCGAAATAAAGGTGTTTCTTTAATAGACCCCCAAAAAGGTTGTTTACCTTCTTCAGGAGAGGGGGAAAAACAAGCTATTTGAATGGGCTCTTCATCTTCATTCTCCCCTACTTTTCCATTAATAAAGCGTTTTGCATACATCGGTGTATGGCCATCAGGCGTTTGAGCTCGAAATCGATGCATCCCCCGGAAAGGTTCAATCGCTTCAATATTAACCAAAGGGCGAACTGTAGGTGTTTCTTCATCATCGGCCGCAGGAAGCTCGTATTGCAGTGCAACAGTTTGATCCTTTTCTTTAGTGATCACTGCATGACCTATTTTTTTGCTATTTGGTGCGTAACGAAAATGCTCATTTTTTGTGAGATGAGAAAAATCATTCGCTGTAAATTTTTTGTTGTTTTTGTCAGTTTCAGAATTGTGAGAGGGTGAAGTATCGGTATCGTTGTGGTGACCTTTTTTTTCCTTTTTGAGGTCTTTTTCCTTAGAACCTTCATCGATATCCATTCTATCTTTGGGCATAATTTAACTCCTTAGTAAAGACAATGTAAATCCATTACAACTCTTCGCTAAAAGACAGCAATTTATTGTTAACAGAAACAAATCAGGGTGTAAAGATATTTTTTTATGACCCAAAATTAGATTAAATTAAGCCAAATAGTTATAAATACAAACAAAATCTATTTGTAGCTAAAGAGTAATTACTTGTTAATTCACAAAATATTAATCATGGAAAGGTATAAAATGCAGTGATTTTTCAGAAACAATTTGAGATTTATCTCTTTCTAAAAATATCATCAAGATAATTAAAAGCTTGCAGTCACCAACTTGCGTTAACTCAATTCATTAAACGATACTCTGTGGCTAAATGAGCCATGAGTTCAAGATAGGGATTATCCCTGCTTAGGCTAAGCGAGCACAATGCTCTGATAGAAATGGATTTTCGCTGTCGCGAAAATGACATAACCTTTATGTGCTCCTCAGCCCGAACGTGCCAGGATATAACTCATCTTATTATATTCCGAACTCACCTACCTGAATTTTTTAAAATACAGGTAAGCTCTATTAGTAATTTGTGCCCGGACTCGAATTAGTTTTTAAAATAGGAGTAGTTCCTGGGTTAGAATTAGCTCCCGGGGCAGGATTAGTCCCTGGAGTAGGATTAGTCCCTGGAGTAGGATTAGTCCCTGGAGTAGGATTAGTCCCTGGAGTAGGATTAGTCCCTGGAGCAGGATTAGTCCCTGGAGTAGGATTAGTTCCCGGGGTAGAATTAGTTCCTGGGCTAGGAGTGGCACCTGGATTCGGATTAATACCTGGACCTGGATTAACTCCTGGGGAAGGATTAGCATCCATATTGGAATTAGTTCCTGGGCTGGGAGTAGTATTCATATTAGCATTGCTATTTGTTGAGTTAGTGCTATTACCTAGGTCATCTCCAGCTGCATGGACATAATAAAAAACACTCATTCCCATTAAAAGCAAAAAGATTTTTTTCATTGTTATCTCCTTATAACTCTTGTTTTTTCCTCTATCTAAATCAAGTTTAGATAATTTTTCAAAAGACATTAAATTGTATAGGCTTTTTACAGTCATTCTCTCTTCTGCCGATTAGATCTAATTTAAAGTAGCTCCAATTGGCCTATGAATATCAATTACAAACTTGCAGCAAGAGAGGGAAGCATTTCTCTTATATTTTTTTAAACGCAAAGTCTACGTTATTATCCTCGCGCGACATGTATTTCATTTGATGTTGTAAACAAAAATCACCGGCCTTTCTGATTACAGCTTCGCCATTTTCAATACTCACTCCTGGGATAGTTTGTAGTTTTGTAAGCAATGTTTTTAAGTTGAAGTTATCTTGAGGTGTGCCATATAAATGTCCTGTCCAAATGGCCAAATCATGAAACGGATAATAATACCAAATGAAGGGGCAACCTAAAAATGAAATTTGCGGAAAATAAACTTCTTCAACAATTCGCTGAGGTGAAGTATTTTCCGCAGATTTCTTATAATTTGGAACATTGCCTTCAGTCTTTATAGGAGAATTTAGTGATTCTTCTTTTGGAGAAAAAAATAGAGTTGAGAATCGTTTCATTTGGCTTCCTTCTTCAATACCAAAAATATCAAAAAATAACGTATTCAAATAATAAAATAAAAGTATTACTTTAGAGAGTGGGAACCAATTGTCAATAGAACTTAATGATATCCTCTAAAGGGAAATAATATAGTCTATACTTTTAATGACAGTTAAGAAGATAAGCTTTGCTCATTGCCAGATAATAAGTTTTGTCTCGCAATTTATAGTTAGAGAAAAAATTGCGGTTGCGGCCGAATTTTTTATTTTTTTCGTTTTTTACCAGGCAGATTTGACTTAACTGTCATTAATATAACTTATATTGTGACCTATGTTATGAACAATGAGCCTCTCATAACCGAATTACAAGACAAGACTCGTTGCATTCAAAGAATTTCAAAATTATATAATAAATTACTAAGAAGCAATCGAATCTTTGAACAAGATCAAGCAGGAATTAATATTTCCGATATCTATGCGGATAAAAAAAATATTACAAAAATCCTTATAAGAGAATTGCTCAATGGTTGTTATCAACCCATGCAGTATGATGAAAGAAAAGTGTATATCAACTCTAAGACGCGCCTTATTGCAAATTACTCCTTTATTGATCGGCTCCTGCTGGGTATTTTATATGATTTATTTAGAGAAAGAACGCTGCATTTGATATCTCCATCCGTGTACTCTTATATTTCTGGACGTTCAGCCAAGCAAGCAATCCAGTCGTTTTGTGCTTATCTGAAACAAGTTCGGACACCCAATAAACAAATTAATGTCTATGTATTAAGAGCAGATATAACAAATTATGGAGGAAGCATACCCGCAGATACCCATGCAATTTTTTGGAATTATTTCTATGATATATTAAAAGAAATTAAAGATTTAAAACAACGTCATTGCTTACGTATAGCCATTGAAGAGGCTTTAAGACCGATTTTACATACCGAAGATAATTTACCTTATCAAAAAATAGTAGGTATTCCAGTTGGCTCACCTTTAGCAACGTTAATTTATAATCTGTACTTATCTGAACTTGATGACGCTTTGGCAAATATTCCCTACGGATTTTATGCACGTTATAGTGATGATTTTATATACGCCCATACCGATATTAATCAATTCAAAGAGGGTGAGGCTCGCATCACCGCCATTTTAGAAAAGTTAAGGTTGCAATGTAACCCAAGTAAAAATCAACGTTTTTATCTCACTCATGCAGGCAAATCATCCAATGATTCGGAAAGGTTTATAGGTTCAAATAGGATAGAGTTATGTGGCCTCATTATTTTTTCTGATGGCACCAAAACATTAAAACACCCCGTCATTCAAAAAATGCTAAGAGGAATAAAGCACAGACTCATTAATGCAACACCCATGCTGACCCAGCTTAACCTTGAGCAAAGAGGGCAAGCACTCTGCCAGATTGTGAATAACTTATTAAATGAAAAAAACCCATTCCAAGACCCTACAATTCGACGCATATTCAAAGAAATAACTAATAGAGGTTGTTTAAAACAAATAGATTATTCCATTGCTTTAATCATTGTTGAATTACTTACTGGTATAAAAGGAGTACGCGCATTTCGAAAAATTTCTTACGCAACGTTAAGAAATGAATGGCATTTAACCTCTTTATGTAGGGAAAAAAATTATTGGAATCAACATAAATTTTCTTTCCGAAAAAATGGAGTTTTTACCGATGATAAGGATAAACGATTTATCTGATTTCCAAATGCTATTTCAAAATATTAATTCCCAGGATTTGGAAATTCTTTTACATTTTGTAAAGCGCATTAAATTAAAAAAGAGTCAATATTTATTTTACGAAGACACCAAAGGAGATTCTGTTTATTTAATTAAATCTGGAAAGATTGGAATCGAGTCAAAAGGCCAACATTTGACTGACCTATTTAGTGGTGATTATTTAGGGGAAATGAGTATATTAGATAGGAGGCTGCGATCCTCTTCTGTATACGCAGCAACCCCTTCAGAATTGTATGCAATAAATATGGTGGATTTACAAGATAAATATCCGCATCTTTATGCTCAATTAATTGTCAATTTAAGTAAAGCACTACCTGATCGCCTGCGCGAGGCGAATAAATTGGCCACCAACACTTTAAAAAAAGAGATATCTCTGCTTAAAAATCAAGTGCAAACGGCACGGTTTATGACTTATTTATTAGTGATTCTTGCTCTCTTTATTATTTTAAAAGACATCACCTCATGGGCTCAATTCACCGAAACCCCGAATGTATTAAATATTAGAATTACCTTGGTATTAGCTTTTATCTTCTTTGTGGTCATGTGGAAAAATGGATACTCTCTTGCTGAAATGGGACTTACTTTGAAAAACAGCAAACAATCTGTCATTGAATCTTTGCTAGTAAGTTTTTTCGTTATCTTTTCTTTTTTATTGATTAAGTGGTTATTAATAACCACTACCCCTTACTTTAAAGAAACTTCTTTGCTGTGCTTTTGCCACAACATTTATGAATTACTCGAATTGAGTATTGGTTTTATTATTTTAGCGCCAATCCAAGAATTTATTGCCCGCGGCTGTCTACAAAGCTCTTTGATGCTTTACGTAAAAAAAGATCAATCTGTCTACGCAATATTAATGTCTAATCTTATTTTTTGTAGTTTTTATTCAAGTTTTGCGTTACATGCCTCAATCCTTCTTTTCATCTTAGGATTAGCATGGGGCTGGCTGTATTTACGATGTCAAACTCTTATTGGGGTATCATTATCTCATATATTGATAGGGATTTGTTTGACGGGTGTGATTGGTTTTCCAATACAACTGTTATAAAAGGAAGTTACCATGAATCAGTCGCAAACAATTCAAGAATGGGTCAACAAGCAAAAAAGAAGGAAAGCAAGTTTTGTTAGTTTTAATGAAGCATTATTTGGCAAAAATATTTTAGCTTATATTATTTTTCGTTTACGCTATTTTAGTATTAATGTCATTTTTACAATGGCAGTACATGTTCTTGAGTTTTATTTTTTAACCGTAATTTTTACAAGTACTCATCTTGAATATTTGATTTTATTACGTGCATCAATTTTTGTGATTAATGCGGGTTGGTGGGGGATGTTGGAAGTTATGCGTTCCCGTGTACGTCATCTGCACCGATCTCAACAAAATAGTCTACTTGCTCGTGAGCTAGGAAACTGGCAATTTCTTGCAATACTTCTTTCTAGTGGCTGCTTCATCACAAGTTTTATATTTGGGGGCCTTGCTTTTATTGAAATAGGATCCCAACATGTACTTGCAAATTGCTATATTGCCGCGGTTATTTTTCAGTTAGGAATACATATTTTTATTGAAGTTCGCCGTTCAGGCATTTATGCAAAATTTCGCGTTTTTCGTCCCCTGCTCTCCATTTTATTATTGCCCTTCGCAAGCATGGCATTTTTAGTAGTTTTTTGGTGGCTTGCAGGTGGATTTACTCTTGTATTAAATACTTTTTGCAGTGCAATTCTAGGCTCTGCTATAAGCCTTTATTACATTAAAAACTCATATACAATGCATCAATGGCCAAAGCCAATATGGCCAAAATTAAATGAATTCTGGCATTTTCTCTCCCAAATTTTTATTCCCGAATTTTTTTGGGCTGGTTTAGCAAGTATCTTGATAAGCCTGGAAGGTATGTTAATTTGGATTATGTATTACTACAGCCTCAATCATACTGCTTATAATGACTATTACAAACTATTCTATTTCATAGCCCCATTATTAAATGCCAGCTCTATTTGGGGAAGATTGTTTTATTTTGACATAAAAAAATGCAGCATTTCTTCATTAAACCGATTTATAAATAGTTTTAACACGCGCGTCTTGTATATAACACCATTAATTGGTTTTTTTTACTGGCTAATCACTGCATTATTTTATGTAGGATATTTTCAAGAAAATGCATTCAGTTTTAGTTTACTCCTACTGGTATTTTTTATCTTACGTTCTAGCATGGCTTATTTACAAATTAATGCCTTTAGCAATCGTTATTATCTAGACGTTGTTGTTAGTGGTTTGATTACCTTGATTTCTGTTTTTGGCTTTATCTCTATTGAGTCTTTATACCTACACGTACTCATTTTATTTATTGTTTTGTTTTTGGGTAATATTTATATTTATAGACCTCGTTTTATGCCATTAAAAAACTCGACTAAAATCCATTATTTTTCTTTTAGTGACTGGTTTAATGCACTTATCCATCATCAAAAACCTACAACAATCATTTCCTTTAAAGTTGATACCAAGATACGGTGGAAAAATAAAGCTCAATTGCAAAAAATACTATCCAACACCTTTCAATCACCTCACCTTTTTTGGATTAACAATCATAATTTACTTTTATTCTTCGCATCAAATGAGCTTAATTTAAAAAATACATTATCTCGGATTTCTATAGAAACCGCTGGTATTATTGAAAGTTACCGCTTATGTGTCGATGCAGTAAACGGCTTACAAGCATTACAAGATCTCCTCCAAGAAAATAGCTTGTTCTCCCTTGAAAAGATTAAACTATTGAATGAAAGTCATTTGGTTTTACCCAAAGAACATCAAGCAATTATTACAGAGTTTGCGCACCATTTTCCTTTGGGTATTTGTTATGAATTTACAGATAAAAAATTAGTGATTCATCATCCTGAAAAAATACCCGAAAATGGTGATTATTATCGCATATTAGTACGGCTCGTTAAAAAATCTCTTGCTTCACCTCTAGAAAAAAATGAAGGCATGAATTTTTCGGTTTCTGTATATTGTGATGTAAAAAATAATACGCTTATATTTATTATGCCTATTTCTTATGAAAATTATAAATTAGTAAATGCTTGGAATTTAGCCGTGTTTAAAGCAACACTAGAACAGTTTTCAGCTCGGGCATGAGTGCACTTGCTTGGAAGAAAACTAAAAGCATCAAGATACGCTACCAGAGATTGGAATGACGATGAAAACTTTAATTCGATTTATTTATGAAAGCTTACTACTCCTGTTACTAATTTCATGTGGCAACAATAATTCAAGCACCGTAACGGTACTCAATAATC
Organism: Legionella cincinnatiensis; assembly: GCF_900452415.1. Lineage (NCBI taxonomy): Bacteria > Pseudomonadati > Pseudomonadota > Gammaproteobacteria > Legionellales > Legionellaceae > Legionella > Legionella cincinnatiensis. The sequence goes on from NZ_UGNX01000001.1 coordinate 3,954,544, forward strand.
CAGCGCTTCTAAGCACCGCCCGCTCCTTATCAACACAAGGAACATTGGATGTCACAAAAGAGGGATATGTTTATTTAAAAGTATCTAATGATTATTTAAATGTTTTATATCCTATTTTAATACAGCATGCTGAGGAAAAAGATGCTCCTTGTATTGTGCCCGCAAAAAGCCCTGTTGGAAGTCATATTACTGTATTTTATGCGGGGCAGCTAAGTCCGGAACAAATTAAATCATTACCCATTGGTAAGACGTTTAATTTTCAGATTAAAGAAATCGAAATAGTGAATAAAACGAAACATTGGCATCATCAGCCAGAAAAAGTAATTTGGTATGTGCTCTTAATTGACTCACCTGAATTGTCTTCTCGCCTCAAGCCATTAATAACGATAAGGCAATTCCGTTCCTTTCATATAAGCATAGCCCGTGAAAACTTTGACTCCAATGGTTTCTGTATAAAACATCATGCGCCTTATTAAATAAGGTACATGATAGTTTAATATAGGATTTTTTTATCACTAATTCATCTGTTGAGTCACTATACTGTCACTGCGCAAACAAGTGCATTAGCATAAGTGTCACCCGTAGTTAAGTTATTAAGAATTTGATCATTAGTGCTTTTTAAATGTCCTTGTCCTAGATAAAAGAAACGATAACCACATTCAACGGGTATTTGCCCCATAATATTGTTTAAACGAATCCCTGCTCCAACCGTAGCAGAAAAACTTGTCGTGGTGGCTCCTTTAAATGCATTATCAGGTACAGCAAAATCAACTAATGGTGTTTCACGATAACCAGAAGTCCACATAAAATTAGGTCCTATACCTGCATCCACAGTAAAGTTGTAAGCCGGGTTATTCGTATAAATAAGTGCCTTAGCGGCAGCATAAACAGGAACATTTTGGAGGTTATATTTATAAGAAAGATTGGTAAATAAATTTTCTTGAACAATATCACCTTTTACCTTAGTTTGACCTAAATAAAAAGCATCGACTCCATATGAAAGCTGAAACCAATTATAAGAAGGCCCATTAAAATAGAGCCCCAAACCTACAAGCCCACTAATTTGGGAATTATTATCCACAGTGTATTGGTTGCCTATCAAACCATCAATATTAATATGCTGATCTTTGCCCTGCGATGCACCAAAAAAACCACCTTGAATAGGAATAGACCAGATTTTGGAGGGTCCTGTATTCCCCATCGTCCCCGCGGAACAAACAACCGGCAATGTAAGTCCAGTAAAGAGTATTTTTTTAATAAATGAACACATAATTATCCTTAATTATCTGGTAAGTTACCTCATGAAATTTATTTACGCTATTATATTTTTATTCCAGCGTCAATTCTGCATGAGTTTACCTATACTCATAAATACAGGCTACACTTTTTTTATAGAGTCATAAATTAATGTGGGTTATTGATAAGAAAGCGAATCATTACCTCAGCCGAAGGGAGTCAGGTGTAGACTTTGGCTCTAATAAAGTCCTTATCCATCACTCACGTTCAATTAAGGATAAAAATGAGTAAAACATCCATTATGATTGGTGATGCAGAAATCAAACCCGGACAACGTAAAACAATTTTGTTGCCTATGCCAAAATTATATGACTGGACTCCTATCTGTCTACCCATACATGTGATCAATGGCCCAGAAGAAGGACCTACGCTCTGTGTTACTGCAGCTATTCATGGCGATGAGATCAATGGTGTTGAAATCATACGACGGCTCTTGAAAAAAAAGGGATTAAAACATATTAATGGAAGTGTTATTGCGATTCCTATTGTTAACGTCTATGGTTTTTTATATCAAGAACGTTACTTAATGGACAGAAGAGACTTAAATCGCTCGTTCCCTGGTAGCTCCAAGGGTTCACTTGCCTCACTGCTTGCAGAAATCATTAGCAAGCAAATTTTATCCCAATCGACACATGCAATTGACTTACATACTGGGTCAAACCATAGATTCAATTTACCGCAAATTCGCGCAAATCTTGATATGGAAGGAATTGAAGATTTGGCGCGCGCCTTTAATGTTCCCGTGATATTACATTCAACCTTTAGAGATGGTTCAATGAGGGAGTATGCAAATGAACAGGGAATTCATATTCTAGTCTATGAAGGAGGAGAATCGCTACGATTTGATGAGTTATCTATTAGAACAGGTATCAATGGAATTCTAAGTGTTATGGGTGCGCTTGGAATGATTAAGCCCAGTAAGTATGGAGTTAAAAAATGCACACCTACGGTTTCAAGAAACAGCTATTGGCTAAGAGCACCTATTAGTGGAATTTTGAGACACATCAAAAAATCTGGAAATAAAGTCACAAAAGGTCAAGTTATCGCCATTATAGCGAACCCTTCAAGCACAGAAGAATATAAATTAAAATCACCAATATCCGGCATTATCATTGGTGAAAGCAAACTTCCCCTTGTCCATTCAGGACAAGCATTATTTCATATTGCTAGTTTTGAAAAATTGGATGTAGTTGCAGAACAATTAGAGAATTTACAAGAAGCTTTTGATTTAAACGAGTATGAGGATTGACCCATAAAAGCATCCCTCTCATACTTTTTTATGTAGGAGAGCCATTTCTAATATAAATTATGCAGAGACATTGCTCTTTTTGATTTTACAATGCAATAATTTCCAATAGCCAAATAAATTAATCTTTTGAGAGTCCACAAGTTTTAATTGCTTGTAATCTAGGATTGAGTGGACGGAAAAATCGGACTTAAATCCAACGAGTTTATTGACACGAGCGAATTTTTTTTCAAAAAAACGCACCACTGGGTGTTCCGAAGCAAAATGATTTACAAAAAGAATTTCAGCTGTAGGCTTAGCAACACGAGCAAGTTCCTGTAAAAAGGCATTAACATCTGGAACAACCGAAGCAACATACATAGCAACGATAAAATCAAAACTATTATCAGGAAACTCTAAATGAGCCGCATCCATAACTTTTAATTGCACTCTATCTTCTAACTGATTTTTTTCAACTTGTTCTTGTGCTTTTTCCAGCATTTTTTCTGAGATATCTATTCCAGTAATCCGTAAATCTGAACGATAAAGAGGTAATGACAATCCTGTGCCAATGCCAATTTCAAGAATAGATGCATTTTGCTTTGCGACTTTATTGATAATGTTAGTGCATAATGAACGGCCAGGGCTGAAAATAGATCCAAATAAAAAATCGTAGAAAGAAGCATAGATATTATAAACTTTTCTTATTGAGGCCACGGACATAAGTCTACTCCATTCAATGACGCAAATTTGCTAATCCTAAATAATACTTAAATTGTTCTATCACACGCCATTTAATAACAAAAAATAATACAAAAGTACAGAACATTGACACTTCAGATTTCAAAGAATTTCTTTCTAATCATAATCCTTTATTTTAATTGACTTAGAATCAGTGAAGGTTGATTCTTCAAAATATAAATCCATGGAGTCATTTTAATTTTTTTAATTTCAATATATATTGATATTAAAAAATTAAATGTGTTCTGCATTTTCAACTATACTTACAGCTAATTACTAATTAAAAACTGATTGTTACGGGATATATTTTATGGATATAAGAAGAATTAATTTAAATTTATTAATTCATTTTGATACTTTGATGACCGAACTATCAGTTTCAAAGGCTGCTGAGAAAACGTTTTTAACACAAACAGCAATGAGTTATATTTTAAAAGAACTACGTGAATTATTTGATGATCCTTTATTTATAAGAAAAGCACATGGACTTCAACCTACCCAAAAAGCCTTGGATTTAGCACCAAAAATTAAAACATTTTTAGATAGCTCTAAAAATATTTTTCAAGAAACAACTTTTGATCCATTTACTGAAGAGTTATCGTTTAAAGCTATTTTATCAGTTCATGGAGAGTTTCTTATTTTATCAAAACTATGTGCTTATTTATCCCTTAATGCCCCCAATTTTACACTAAAAACAATTTCATTATCAGAATACGTGAATCTAGAACATCTATTAGCGACGGAAATTGATTTTGCAGTGGGGCCCGCCTTTCTTGAAACTGGAAATAACGCTAATGCTGAACTCTTATTTTTTGATGAAGTTGTATGTGTAATGGGCTCATCAAATCCACTTGTTCATCAGGAAATCACTACAGAAGATTTCTTCAACGCCGATCATGTTGAAATACAATTCAGTTATCTACGCAAAGACAACATGTTGTTCAAAATATTGGCGGGATTTGGTAAGAGAAAGACCAAAATAATTGTGCCAAACCTAATTAATGTCTGCGAAGTAATAAGTCAAACAAATTGTATTGCAATGATGCCACGTTCATTGGCTGTTTCATTAAAAAACAAGTATCAGTTTGAAATTAAACCTTTCCCCTTTCCTATAAAAGAATACCGAATTATGATCCATTACCATAAACGGCTAGAGAATGATAAGCGATTGCGATGGATTATCGACGCCATTAAAAACCATTGTTGCCAATAAGTTTCTCTTTTCACCGTAGGTTAACAGTTATGATTTTAATAAATTTTGTTCACAGTGCTATGCTTTAAGGTTTTAGTACAACAAGGAGATTCTTATGAAGATCATTGTCAGTGGAGGATCTGGCTTAGTTGGTCAAACATTGATACCCAAACTCCTTCAATGCGGACACAAAGTTTATGTGCTAGGACGAAATGAAAAAAAAGTAAGAGAAATATTCTCCAACACCGTTCATGCAATAACTTGGGATAGACTTGACACCTTAAATCCGGACGAGTTTGCGGTAATCATTAATTTAGCAGGAGAAGATATTACCGCTCATCGCTGGAATACACGAGTTAAAGAGCAACTGCTTTCCAGCCGTCTTAAAACAACAAATCAGCTCGTAGAATGGGGCATCTCTGCAAAGAATAAAAAACCACATTTATACAATGCAAGTGCCATTGGTATTTATGGGTTACAAAAAAAACAAGCACAAGACGATATCATATTTACCGAAACGTCCGAGCCTATTCATTTTCCTGAAAAGAGTTTTGCAACACAGCTGGTTACACAGTGGGAAGAAGCTGCAAAAAAAGGGTTTGCAATGGGTATGCCAGTTACCTTAATGCGTTTTGGCGTCGTCCTAAAACGTGGGGAAGGGATGTTAAAAAAATTGCAGTTTCCTACTCAGTATGGAATGGGTGCGGTGATCGGTACCGGAGAGCAACCCTTAGCCTGGATTGATAGCAACGATCTTGTTCATGCCATTTTATTTTTGCTAGAACATCCGGAGATTACAGGACCCATAAATTTAGTAGCGCCAGAATGCGTTTCACAAAAAAAATTTATTAAAACATTAGCTCAAGCTTTAAAAAAACCAATATTTCTACGATTACCTGCTTGGAGTATTCGATTTTTATTTGGCCAAATGGGCGAAGAGTTGCTATTATCAGGACAAACAGTAGCGCCTCAGCGTTTAGCTGAATATCAATTTAAATTCAAATACCCAACTTTATTAGCTGCTTTAACTAAGGAATTTGGAGGTTGAAAATCATTATGGCCCTTCGCTTATTGTCTTTAGATGAAGTCAAACAATGCATTACCATGGATCAAGCGATTGCCGCTATGGAAAACGCATTTGTTCAATTAGCCAAACAACAAGTTCAATTACCACTAAGAACTGGAATACCTATTAAGGAAGAGGATGCATTGACTTTAACAATGCCCGCTTATCTCGCCCAAGATAAAACCTTAGGATTAAAAATAGTCTCTATTTTCCCTAGAAATAATGCAAAAAACAAACCGTCCATTACCGGTTGTATTTTATTACTTGATGCCAATACAGGGGAGCCGCAAGCATTAATGGATGGAGGTTATCTAACAGCACTAAGAACTGGGGCTGTTTCAGGCTTAGCAAGTAACTATTTTGCTATAGATAATGCAACTCATGTTGCAATCATTGGTTCAGGAGTTCAAGCAGAAACGCAATTACAAGCAGTAGGTGCTGTACGTGATATTAAACAAGTCTCTGTATGGTCCAGAAATATAAAAAATGCCGAACAATTTGCTGAAAAATTTGCGGATCAATATACCATTAATGTACATGATCATATTCCAGCAGCAGTTAAAAATGCAGACATTATTTGTACTGCGACCGGAAGTACTGAGCCACTACTTCATTTTAAGGACGTGCAACCCCATGCACATATTAATGCTATAGGTTCTCATACAGCGCAGATGAAAGAAATCGGCAATGACTTGCTAGGCCATGCGATAGTGATTGTCGATCAATTGCATGCAGCATTAACTGAAGCAGGCGAAATTATAAGTGCACTACAACAAAATCATTTAAAGCAAGAGTCAATTATTGAAATAAGTGATTGGTTACTTCATAAAAATCAAGACTACAAAAATCAACTCACCGCCTTCAAATCAGTAGGGCTTTCCATACAAGATTTAAGTGTCGCTTCGGTAGTTTATCACAATGCAATTAATAAAAAGCTAGGTACATTATTTGCTCTCACTTGATACGCATGTATTTTTGCAAGTAATTAGGCAGGCAAAAAAATCATCACCGTCCTGCGGCTTAGCCCTAAGTGTTGCACACCAGCCGCAGAAAACGCCCCCATACAGTAACAAATTATTATTTATCTTATCGATTTTTCGGATATTCTCTTAGCTATCGTCCAGATTAATTTTGGAGATGCTTTAATTTGGTTTTAATTTCTTCTATTTATAACGACTTATTCATGCAGGTACCCTTCTAAGTGTTAAACTCCCCAATTTCACCCATAGCCTCACCAAAACGAAGTATACTTCCCGCTTTTAACTCTTTGTTCCAATGGACTTTACTCGCATCCGTAAACAACAGGACAACAGTGGAGCCTAACTTAAAGTAACCCATTTCATCACCTTGAGCCATTTTTTTATTAGCCTGCGGATATTCAAAATCAACGCGATTTTTACTTCGTTTAATATCTCCATGCCAACTTGTTCCTATCGCACCAACTATAGTCGCACCAACCATCACTATAGCCATAGGACCAACTGAGGTAGAGAAAAAGATGGCCAGACGCTCATTACGAGCAAATAACTTAGGCACCACTCGAACCGTTGACGGCTGCACTGAAAATAAGGCTCCAGGGATATAAGTCATCGAGGTAATTTCGGCATCTATAGGCATATGCACGCGATGATAATCTTTAGGCGATAAATACACTGTTGCAAAACGCCCATTAATAAATCGAGATGCTATTTCTTCATCACACGCAAGAAGCTCAGAAACAGTATAATAATGCCCTTTTGCCTGAATCAGCTTGTTTTCCTCTATTGAACCTATTTCACTGATACAACCATCTACTGGAGAAATGATGCCTGCATGTGCCAAAGGTCTGCACCCAGGTTTTAAACGACGGATAAAAAAATCGTTAAAACACCGATAAACCGTAGGATTTTCGATTAAAGCCTCGCTCATGTTCACTTGATATTCATGAATAAAGCGTTGAATGAGGTAATCCTTAACTTTGATATTTTTTACATCCGCTAAATAACCAGCAAGCAAGGTTAAACTATGTTTTGGAATGATATATTGCGACAATGTTTTTAATAAATCTAAAGACATGCAAAATTCTCACTGCTTATAAAAAGGAAATCATAACCTATACGCTTAAGAGTCACAAACGATGATTTGTGCACTCAAAAAGCGCAAACACCAAATACAACACTCTCTGTCGCATTATGCTCCTTTAAATATAGCCTATCTTTTCTAATGCGTTAAACTGTAAGTAATTTGGAGTTGACGATGTGACGCGGCAATGGTCTCACTATGATGTTTCAGATTAGCAAGATAAAACGCTTTATGTTTTTCCAAATTAAAATTTGCAACTAATTGATATTTTGGATCTTGCTGCATCGCCGGGAACTCTCCGCTGGCAAATTCCTTTTTAATTGTTTCCACTATTTTAGTAAATAAACACTCGTTTAATGTTGAAGAATCGAAGCCATTCATAAAAATCATAGCCAATGCTCTTGCATTACAATTCCCCTTAAGATAACCCTCAACCTCCGTGCGTCTTGAGGAGCCCCAATAACTACCCCATGTTTTTGATTCATATTGTTTTAATGAAGACTTAATGAGACTTTGAAATGATTTTTCCGTTAAACTATCCACCCAATTATAAACAGCCTTATAGACTAATGAAATCCCCATCTCACTAAAGGGATGAGTAAATCGTTTATCTTTCTTTGCAAAAAACACTACATCACGAGTAAAATCGGCTATACCCCGTTCAAAACTTTTATCTCTAATGGCAACATCAATACTGGGTATAGGATGTTCTTGCAGCATTAAAGGAGTAAGTCCCTCTATGATAAGCCTATTTAAAGCGCCATCTTGCTGAGATCCGGAGCTTAAAATATAAGCTAATCGATTATCACCACTCTCATTCACGCTCTCTTTTAAATATTCTTTCACTGGTTCTGTTCGTTGACGAAATGAAAAAGCAGACAATAAAGGAGCATATTTTTTATCGATAATCTCCATAACATATCGCTCTAACTCTTCTGACCTCAAACTTTTTGCCCAAATAAATAAAGAATCATGGTATTGTTTTTTCACATCATCATGAGTGAAAGGCAACACGTCTTTTTTAACAGAAAGTAACGCTTCTTCCATCAACTCATCTGTAGTGGTCAAGTGCAGCGGGAAATTAACCTGTTCAGCAATTAATTTAAGACTCGATGAAAGATTATGAAATTCAACAGCGCAAGGTGTTGTATTCGCTAAAGCTTTGCGAATATCTAAGTTGTATTTCTGATGCAGTAAAGTAAGTTTGGTTGAAAACTCTAGGTTATCTTCTTCAGTAAGGTCTTTACGTTCTTTGATATAATAGTCTTTCGTAATGGCACGAAACTCGTTAGTAAATGCAACTAACGCCAGTAAAGCATCGCGCAGATTACTGTCTTTATCGACGCTAATTTTTTCTTCAATGGTCTCAACAGTGAGCTCAGGCATATTCCCAAAAAGTTCCCATGCACTGGTTAAACTATCATCAGTAACCTTTTTGCTGATAATCTCAGAGATCTGAACATGGGGTGGATTAGTAGTCTTCTGGAGTAATGTATTGGTGAGTCGGTATGAACTATGAAGAAGTTCTTTTAACGTTGGAGCAAACGCATCACGCCAAACTTGATGATAACGTTTTTGTAACTCAGCGAGATCGTATTTAAATTCATCTTCTTTCGCGTAAGTTGTATTATTCTCATTGTTGACCCATTTTTCGATATTACGATAAAAAGAAGGTTTTTGGTAAAGAGCCAAACACGTTGGTGGCAAAGGGATACCATAACCATTATTAACACATCCCATGTAAAAGACGACCACTCGATATAAGTTATCATAATGTTCCTGATAGAGCTTCATCATAAAATCAACAAAGGGCTCTGCATTTGTCTTTTCATTGCAAAGATCAGGGTAGAGCTCTTCATATTTTGCACGCAGTTCTTTATTTGTTTCATCTAAAGAAGTGTAATTTAATGTTAAATCACCAAAAAGCTCCGTTAAGCGTTTACGTTGTACTTCAGGTTGATACGTTAATAATACTTTTAAAGCCGCTGCAAGTTTTTGTTCTTGCGCAACAGAATCTTGAGCCAAACGTGCAAATTGCACCGGATCCGCATAGGCTTTAGGTAATAATTTAGGTAGAACCTGTTCTTGCCCTGGCAAGAGTACAGGAATAGTTACTTTGCCTGGATGTGTGTATGGCGCCCAATGATAAGGCTTAGAATCTTGAACATTAGGAAATGCCTCGTAATCTGGCACTGAAAGAAAAACGTGCTTTTTAGGAATGCCTATGACTGATCTTGGTTCTTTCATATGAATAGTAAACCAATAAAAAAACATATCAAAATCGATATCGGCATCCAAACTTAAGTTATGCGGATGAGCATCATCATCATCAAGAAACCATCTCCCAAACAACAGCTCTATAAAGTTTTTTTCAACTAAAGTTTTCACACTTGGAGCAACTTGCTCTCTTAAAGTGCTATTCACGGGAATTCCATCTTCCGCATAATGAAAAGGTTTAAAATTATCAACACAAATGGACAAAGTCCCAATTAATCGATCTTCATCATCAAAAACTAATCGTTCTTCAGCCGATCTTTTTCCCTGAAATGATCTTTTGAATGAAGAAGTGGCTACACTTATTTTAGCTAATAGCTCTGGGTAATGTCTTTGAGGTTCAAGTTCTTTAAAAAAGGCTTTTTTAGTAATACCTTCTTCTTCAAACGAGACAGAATAAACTTTATGAGAGCCATCAGAAATAGGGGTTTTCGTGATGAATTGACTATGCCTCAGTGCTTTTTTTGGTATTGCCATTTTTTAATCCATTAATTCACAGTCGTCCATATAGAATAGTTCATATTAAGCAGAAATTTTTAAGAAGTTCAAGAATAATTTTCATACAAAGAACAACGAAACTAAACAGTGGATCAAAATTTAATCTTTTAGACCATTTATTGTATTTTTTGAGGGTGAACTGCTATTTGATTACTGCCTGAACAATAAAGCTTTTTTTAGGGACCGCTCCCACGAGTTCAAGAATAGCTCAGGGAGCCGGGTCAGCTTAGAAGAACGGCAACCGCTGAAAAAACAGAGAATCTAAAGAAGAGTTACTAATTTCTGTTATATCAAACTCATAATTATTTTCAACATGGGGAGAGTATCCCACAAGAGTTAACTTCATCATTTTTTTCTGGTGTAATAAGCTCAAAAACCTCTCTATCAAGAGCACGTAGTTCCTCTCCTGAACGAGTTTGATTAAAAAACCAAAAATTACCAGTAATTTTATATTTTATGACATTTGCAAGGCTAAGAGATAAAGCAGTAATAATGATATTTGCGAAAACAATGAGTGCCTTATAAATGTCTGATTCAATTTTAGGATCAACAATCGCTAAAATCTTATCTTCAGCCTCCTGTAATTGGGGGCGTATGTTTGCATTAGGATTTGTGAGTCCCTCATAGGCGATTTGATATAATGCTTTTCTATATTTTTTTTGCTCTGCTTCCCATTTCAGAAACATATTTCTATAAGACTGTGATCCAGATAATTGCCTATCGACTACTTTACATTGCTCCAAAATGCACAAGATGACTTGACGGAAACGTCTAGCCTCTTCAGAATCTTTTTGGGCCACAAATTCAATGGCTTCTTTTTCACACATGAAATCTTGCAATTGCATAATACACTTAAAACATTCATGAAAATCGATAGCCAATTCTTTTAATTCTTCAGGACCTTTTATCTCATCCACCCTCTTGTCCTGAGATTCAACATTAAATTTTGCCCCAACCAAAAGAATTTCAATTAATAATTTTCGATACTCATCATTCTTTATTTTTGTTAATTGCGGTAAAAGGAGTCGCAAAGCATGTCCCCTACTCTCTTTATCTAATACCAAACGATAAGATTGAGGATCAGTAACTTTTGATTTTTTCAATAAGATTAAGGACTCACTTGCTGCCTCTAAAGCCTGAAGGGGAAGCTCGCGCAAATTTGTGGAGACACCATGTAAGGTATTTAATTCTTCTCGAAAATGGTGAAGAATTGATTTTCGTAAATGATCTTTGGGATTTAAAGCCAGCTCCTGTAATTGATCAATTCTTTTAGTTTTTGTTTGCTCTAAAGCAACTAAGGTGGAGGCTAATAATGGATAACGATTGGTTGCCGTAATAATTTGTTGATAACCATCTTCGGATAAGTTTTCATAAACCCAAAAAAGCAAACAAAGCCTCTTGGTATCATCATTAGATAAAGAATGAATAAATTTTAAATCTTCCAATTTTTTGGGGTCTTTAAAAAATTGTGGGACATCTTGGTTAAGTTCCGGCTGCAAATCCACCAACATCCCTATGGCTTTAAAATAGGCCGGTTCAGATAAAATATGGCGAATTAAGCCATCAGGATATTTGCGTTGTTTTAAAAAAGGAATGAGTTTAATTTGTACTTCATCCCCCATGAAGCTGCCAAATGTTTGCACAAGCACCGGATCATTAAGTAGATGCCGATTTTTTTCCAACAATCCATGCTTATAAAATACAAGCACCATTTTTAATAAATTCTTGTTGCGATTTTCATCTTGAGTTAATTTAATTGCCTCGATCTCTTGACGCAAGGAGCTGGGCTCTTTCAAAAGCTCATGCAGTAGAGTAGAGGATAAAGGAAATAAGTTGGCAAAGTTATGGTGGATAATTAAATCCAGGGCACGATTGTCTGCAAACAATGCAGCTATGTTGAGTTCGGAATATGGAATAGGATCGGATAATCTTGCCGTTTCCTGTTCCACTTGTAATTTCCGTGTCATTAATTCGACACGCTGCACGCGTAAATTTATTTCACCACTTTCGTCACTCACGACATCTTTTAATAAGCTACGTGGTAAATCGGCGCCAATTTGCTTTATTAATGGATTATCCAAAAAATCGACACGAGAAACAGTGACTGTTGGCATAGGCGTAGCAGCAGAAGAAATAGGTTCTTTTTGATCCGGTACAGAAATAAATGGAGCCAGATCAAAGCTTGATAAAAAAAGAAGCTCTCTATCTTTAGGCTCAGCATAACCATTTTTCACTAATCCCATAATCCATTGCTTTGGGTTATCTTTTCGATACATAATCATAAGCCCGCAGGGTTCTCCTTCATCATTCACATACGCAAAATGTTGACGAACCACATTTGCTTTGTAAGACTCTGGATCTTCCTCTTCCTTCATAAGAGGATTAGCGCCGAGTAAATAGTGCAAATTCCCTGCAGACATATTACCTTGCAAATAATATCGCCCCGAAGCTTTAGTATTCCATAGGTCAAAATGTTTTATGGCATCTTCTGAGGTACCCAGAAAATGGGTTCGTGGAAAATCTAAGTGAATTGTTCCAATATCATCTTTTCCTTCAGCAACGGCCCAATCTTGTCCAAATGCATGGAAAATTTGTTGTGCGTTTCCTGTTACCAAATAAGGCATAATTCATTCTCAACATAGCAAATTGAGAGTATTATAACCAATAATTCGTGCTAATGGTGATAAATTTTTACAAAAAATGTATTTTTTGTGCCTTTTATAAGAGCATCATTTATAATGCCTTTTTTTGAACGGAAAAAATATGAAATGCAATATCATAGGTGCAGGTCGATTAGGTAAAAATATTGCGTTAGCTTTATCTACAGCACAGCTTATCTCATCGTTTTCCATATGCAATCGTAACTTAACCAGCACTCAAAACGCGTGTCATGAAATTGGTTCTGGTAGGGCAGTGAATAAAATCGAGTTGTTACCAGAAGCTGAAATCACTTGGATTTGCTGTAATGATGATGCCATTCAATCTGTTGTAGAAATTTTAACCAAGAGCCCTACTTTAAAACCAAATAGTTTTGTGATTCATTGTAGTGGAGTATTGAGCTCTGCTTTACTTACTCCATTAAGAAAAAAAGGCTGTTTGATTGCGAGTTTTCATCCTTTAAAAGCATTCCAAATAAATTACTTAGATCCCACTGCTTTTGACCAAGTTGATTGTGTTTTAGAAGGGGATAATGAAGTTTGTGAGTGGCTAAAAAACGCTTTCACTCAATTGGGCGCCAACCTTATAGCCATTAAACCTGAGGCAAAAGCAATCTACCATGCCGCAGCCTGCATGGCCTCGAATTATCTAATTACATTGGCTGCTTGTAGTGAGGAATTATTTCTTAAAGCAGGAATCAATACCCGACAAAGCCGACAAATGATAGTAAAATTAATGCAAGGAAATTTAGATAATTTACAACACACAGAATATATCGCAGAAGCACTCACAGGGCCTTTGGCAAGAGGAGATATTGAAACAATTTCTCTGCATTTAAAAACAATACAAAACGATAAAATAAGAAATTTATATCAAGAGTCAGGATTAAATACGCTTCCTTTAACGCAATTATCGGAACCAATAAAAGAAGAAATAAAAGCCATTCTTTCTAAAAAACGCTCTCCAACAAGTATTTAATGGGCTTTAAGAAAAAAATACTCATTCTGTATAGTGTGGTTTAATCACTCATCAATGTTTGGCTTTAAGTGACAGCCCTTCATAATCAACCTCTGGACCTTCGTTTTGTTGTCGTGGTTTAATTTGCGCTAAAACACCTTTAAATTGGCCCATATGCTGATGAATATCTTCTGCTTTAACAGTTAATGGCTCATGAGGAGCAGCGAAGAGTTTAGTATGATGAACACCTTCTTGCTCCTGCTCCATTACAGGTTGCTCCTTGTCAAACAATCCCACGTCTGCCTTAGGCTCATGCAGTTGATGATTAGCCTTTTCATAGCTGGCAACTATTTTTTGGGAGTTCTGTTCTATACGTTCTGCATAAATTTTTTCACATTCTTTTATTCTTAGTTCCGCTTTAGCGATCAGTTTCTCTTTATAAGGTTTATAAGAAAACTGATAAATCCCAGCAACTACTAACAAGCTAATTGGGAAGGCAATAATACTCAATGCCATCCCCAACTTGCCAAGTCCAAGATAGGAACTAAAACTCTTAGGATGCCCTGAAGCAGTAGCCATCGCTTCCGTAAGTCCTTTGTGTGCCTGCATATTTCCAGATTTTTTTTGCGATAGATGGGTTAATGAAGGCTCCTCGGCGTAATTTGGATTAAGTCTTGTCCAAAATTTATACCATGGGGCCTTGGCATTAACTTTAGCAGAGGCACCTTGATCGACATCGCTAATTAATGATAAGCCTGTTTGTAAGTGATTATTATATTTATCATCTAAATTGTGTTTTAAGTCAGACGCAAGCCTTTTAACCTCATTGGGTTTCGCCTTTGCTAAAACATCCATAGCTTTAAAAATAGTGCTGTCCGATTTACTAGCCTCATGATCTAAAATCGCGACTCTACCATTAATTGCTTGCGCACGCTCATTTCCACTTTTACATCCGGCGATGGAGGCTTCTTCAATAAATATAGAAAGTGATTGCACGAGTTTGGCATATTCATGAGTGTGATGCAGATTATTGGCCATGATTGTTTTTAAAGCGTCTTTTGCTTTTTCAACTGGAGTAGCATCTTCCTCATGTATTCTTGTATCTTGTTGGATCCATGCTGCTTTAATTGCTTTAATTTGCGCAATGGCTAGTTGACCTTCTTCGGATCGAGAAAAATAGTGTTCACCATGCCCATTACACTTTTCCAAGAACTGCTCATAATATTTAAATACCTTCTGAATTTCATGCAGATCGTCATTTGGTCCCACCAGATTTTGCAGCATTGCCATTTCAGCCATTAAAGTGGCCTCATTCCTCAGCTTATTCCAACTAATATTCCACCCATATCCCAAACTATCGCCAAAACCATTAACTGATAAATTTTGTACCAAGCAAAAAGGTTGGGGGGTTTTTGCTTTAAGTTGCGCTTTATTATATAAGTGAGCACCATTTAAAATGGCCCGCGCACCCCATGATTGTTTATTATCTTTAAACCAATCATCTAATGTATGATTAATTGCGGTATGAAGATTATAAGTAAATGCTTTGCGTCCTAATGGATTTGCAGAGATAGAATCTTGGATTGAATATTTATCAGCAAGTTTTAAGAGTTTCACACTAACATCATCAATCGCACTGTCCATGGAAAGATTTTTTTTCACATCAAGCGAAGGTGTTCTAATTTGTAAACGCGCCTGCCGTTGATTTTCTTCTTTAAGTGCGAGAGTCACAATTTGTCTATCGGCAAGAGCATATGCTCCTGGCAGGTGAGGTAGACGCTCATGAGCAGTATTTTCGGAGCCAGAAATCCAAATTGCTTGCTCTAATGATTGATCGATGTGTAACAAGTCATTAGGAGAGGCTGTTGTTTTTTCAGCTAAATGCTTTTTCTCTATTTTCTTTAAGTCTTCTTTTGATAAACGTTGTCCTGTTTCTTTGAGCACTTCTTGCATTAAAATACTATGTGCTTCTGCAGAAATTTTTTTTCGTGCTTTATCTAACTCTTGAATAAGGGCCACGTCATTGAGTGTGTTTCCTTCCTTAGCCTGTTCTAATGCATTAGCAAATTCCTGTTCAATTAATGGTTGTATGCACTTCATCGCTTCTTGATGCGCTATTTCCATTTGTTCCTTAGGAAACCGTCTATTGTCAACTTTTGTGTAAGTGCGTGCAGCAAGTGCCAAGTGAAAATGAAATTCTTGTTGGAGAGGGACAATACTCCCTCTAGCAGTTGATAATTTATCTAACTGTTCTTTATTTAACTCATCAAGACCATAGCGACGCTTGTATTCTTCATTAAGTTCTTTGATTTGTGTAACATCCAAACTCACTGTGGTTATTAGAGAGGGGTTTCTAGTTTTACCGAAGCCTTGTTTGAATAAACTCTGTGCCTTTGCAGATAATTTAACATCAATCAACACTCGTCCTTGAGGATCAAAAAGCAAAGAGGATGGTTTTTTTTGTATCGCTTGCTGAATCGCTAGAGTAGTAATTTTTTCAAAATATTCTATTTGAGCTTGCTGTTGTTTTAATGTCGTCATTATAAAACTCTCACCACACAGTCACCTTTATAAGTTTACCATAATCAAGACCAGCATGATATATTAACGATCAAAATGACAACAAAAAAATCAAATAAGTGGACAGAATAACATTAAAATCGTGAATTATTGGAGACCATTGGCTGTTTAGCCTTAGGGCGATTGGAAACCCGCCCTATTTTAAGGTGTTGCCTTCTTTTTTGCTTTTCTACGTTCCTGCCAACTTTGGAGCATCACATAAAAAGCAGGCACAAAAACTACGGCAAGGCATGTTGAGGCCAACATCCCACTACATACAGCAATACCAATAGACTTACGAGCATTAGCTCCAGCTCCTGTAGCGAATACTAAAGGCATCACACCAAGAATAAAGGCAAAAGAAGTCATTAAAATGGGGCGAAAACGTGTTTTTGCACCAATTACCGCGGCTTCCATTATGGATTTGTTATGATATTCATGTTGTTCTCGTGCTACTTCAACAATCAAAATAGCATTTTTCGCTGCCAAAGCAATAAGCAATAAAACCCCAATCTGCGTGTACATATTGTTCGCTATTCCCAAAGCGGATAAAGCCAACACGGTGCCAACTAAAGCTAATGGAACACTTAATAAGATTGCTGCTGGAGCCACCCAATTTTCATACTGACCTGCTAAAATGAGATACACTAATATCAGCGACAACATAAAAATATAATAACTCAGGTTTCCAGCGATTTTTTCTTGATAAGCGGTACTCGTCCATTCAAAAGAGATCCCTGCAGGTAATACCTGATGCGCTACTTTTTCTAAGGCCGCCATCGCTTGGCCTGAACTATAGCCTTGTGCAGACATGCCATAAATATTACTGGAAGGGTAAAGGTTATAAAGAGAAATAATGGAGGGCCCTGTAGTCGGAGTCATATCCGTTAGTGTTCCTAATGGGACCATCTCACCCGATTTATTTTTAACGTAATAATTGCGTACATCTTCAATAGACATTCGCCAAGGAGCATCCGCCTGCACATAGACTTGAAATACTTGGCCAAATTTTGTAAAAAGATTCACATAAGATGAACCAAGATAAGTTTGTAACGCATCGGATGCATCACCTATAGAAACACCTAAAGATTCTGCTTTGACCCTATTGATTGGTGCTGAAAGTTGTGGCACTGAGGCTCGAAATGAAGTCATCATTCTCTGTAGTTCAGGCTGCTGCATTGCATAACGAATTAATTCATCAGTGGCTGTTTGTAATTTTCGATAATCAAAAGAACCATCTTGTAATTCAACTTGCATTTGGAAGCCCCCGGCATTTCCTAAACCCTGAATAGCAGGAGGGATCATCACTAAAATTTTAGCGCCTAAGTTTTTCCGTGCCACCGCACTTAGTTTTTTGTACATTTCCAGTAAATCTTCTTTTTTACCGCGCACACTCCAATCTTTAAACATCACATAAAGTGCAGCACCATTAGGAAGGCTAGCACTATTATCCAAAAGCGAAATACCATCGATGGTGATTACGTTTTCCACCCCATCAATTTTAGATACTTGTTCACTTAAATCATGCATCAAAGCCTCAGTGCGTTCCAAACTCGAACCATCAGGTAATTGCACGTTTAACATAGCATAGCCTTGATCTTCAATGGGAATAAAACCGGTAGGAATACGACTTAAACCTAGGATAGCGATAATTACTAAGGAAAAACCTACAAGACAAACTGTTTTATTTTTATGTACCAGTTTATCTATGAATCCTATGTAGGCATTTTCTATAGGTAAATAAATCCTATCGAAAAAACGAAATGCCATATTCTTTTTCTTTTGCGGATCAATAGGCTTAAGCCATAAAGCGCATTGAGTGGGTTTCAACGTCATCGCATTGATTGCACTAATAAATGCTGTAGCTGCAATAA
The DNA here is from genome assembly GCF_900452415.1 of Legionella cincinnatiensis. NCBI lineage: Bacteria > Pseudomonadati > Pseudomonadota > Gammaproteobacteria > Legionellales > Legionellaceae > Legionella > Legionella cincinnatiensis. The sequence goes on from NZ_UGNX01000001.1 coordinate 3,972,945, forward strand.
CCAATGCAAACTGAGCATACATTGCTCCCGTTAAACCAGGCATAAAACCCGCGGGCACAAATACAGCCATAAGAACTAGGGTAATACCAATTACAGGCCCCATTAATTCAGCCATAGCATGAATAGCAGATTCCTTTGGAGGTGTTCCTCGCTCAATATGTTGCGTCACTCCTTCAACAATCACGATTGCATCATCTACGACAATCCCTATTGCCAGCACTAGAGCAAATAAGGTTAATAAATTAATGGAATAACTTAATGCAAGCATAGCAAAAAAAGCACCAATAATCGTTACTGGTACGGTGGTGGTAGGTACGAGGGTTGCTCTTGCGTTTTGAAGGAAAACAAGGATAACAATTAATACGAGAATACCTGCCTCAAATAAAGTCTTATATACTTCATCAATGGACGCTTTTACGAAAATAGTCGTGTCAAAAGGAACAGAGTACTGCATCCCCGGAGGGAATTTTTTAGACATTTTTTCCACTGCTTTTCGTACTTCAGAAGCAACCTCTAACGCATTAGCACCAGGAAGTTGAAAAATACCAATAGCGGCTGCCGGTTTATTGTTTAATTTCGCCAGCTGGTTATAACTATTAGAACCTAATTCAACACGACCTATATCACGGATACGTACAAGTTGAGCACTATTATTAATCCTATTACTGGTTGCAGATTGGTTAGGCTTTTGAGCTATCGTCTTCACAATGATATTGGAGAATTGCTCTACATTAGCAAGTTGTCCTGGAACATTCACTGTAAATTGATAAGCGGGTTTCCCTGCTGATGGTGGAGCTCCAATTTGCCCTGATGAAATCTCTTGGTTTTGATGGCTAATAGCTTCAAGAACATCACTTGGGTTTAAGGAATAAGCCAACATTTTTTGAGGGTCAAGCCAAACACGCATCGCATAGGTACCCGTTCCAAAAATAACTACATTTCCTACTCCGGGCAAACGTGATAGCTCATCTTGCATGTTAATTGCTGCATAATTATCCAAGAATAAACCATCATATTCATTGTTTTTAGACGTTAAGGTAATAAACTGTAAAATGTTGGTCGACTTTTGCTGTACAAGCACTCCTTGTTTTTGTACCGATTGAGGCAATTGCGCCATTGCAGATTGTACTCGGTTTTGTACCAATACCTGGGCAAAATTCAGATCTGTTCCAATAGCAAAAGTGACAATTAAGGTATATGTGCCATTATTAGTGCTGGTGGATTGCATGTAGAGCATGTTTTCCACTCCGTTGACTTGCTGCTCAATAGGCAAGGCTACGGTTTTAATTAAGGTTTCTGCATCGGCACCTGGATATGTAGTAGTTACCTGAATAGTGGGTGGAACAATAGCTGGATATTGAGATACAGGTAAGACAATTATAGCAACCAATCCGAGTAAAATTAGGAGTAGTGCAATAACGTTTGCCAAAATAGGCCGCTCAATAAAAAATTTAGAAATCATTCTGCGTTCTTCTCACGTTTTGTATCAATTAACTGAACAAAATTTTTCTTACTTACCTGCATTATTGCTTGCTTCACTATTAACATTCGTTGCTGCTGGTTGTTGTATCTGAACTTTATTGCCAGGGGTTGCGTTTTGCAGACCATCAACAATAACATTATCTTGTGGGTCCAGGCCCTTGATCACAGCACGCATTCCTGCTTCTTGACTGCCCAAAGTTACATGTTTTAATACCACTACATTATTGTTATCCACTGTCAATAAGTACGAGCCAATTTGGTCATAAAGTACTGCTGTATCAGGCACGGTTAATTGTTTTTTAGGCTCTGAGATCGCTACTCTCACTTTTACAAAGAGACCAGGGACAAAAACATAATTTTTGTTTTGTAAAAGAGCTCGTAGCTCCATAGTTCCTGTAGAAGCATTAAGCCCCGTATTCACAAAATCCAAGGTAGCTTTATATTTAAAAGTTGTTTCATTTTGCAAACTCACTTCAACAGGAACTTTATGAATATCTTTAGGTTTAAATCCTCGAGCTCGTGCTGCAGCTCTTAATTTAATTAAATCAAGCTCATTTAAATTAAAATACACATAGATGGGATCAATCTGCTCGATAGTTGCAAGGTTTGTGGCTTCCCCATGTCCAACCAAATTACCCACATCGACCAAATGACGGCCAATTCGTCCATCAAATGGTGCAAAAATATGAGTATAGCTGTAATTAATTGCTGCATTTATTTCATCAGCTTCTGCTTTATCAACTTCTGCGGCCAGTTCCAACGTTTTAGCGTACCACTTCTCTACCTCGTTTAATGAAGTAGCGTGTTGTTTGTACATTCTTTGTTGGCGGGCATATTCTGATTTATCATAGGCAAGCGCGGCTTTTTGTGCAGCTACTGTAGCTTTAGCTGCTCTTAATTGTTCAAAATAAGGTTCAGGCTGAATGACAAATAATTCCTTTCCTTTTTTGATAAATGTCCCGTCTACAAACTCAATTGAGTCAAGATAACCTTCGACACGCGCCACCAAATTGACTGAATTATAAGCCACCATGGTCCCTGTTTGTGTCACATACTCCACCATTTCTTCAAGTTTTGGTTTTTGTACAACAACCCTGGGCAAAGGAATAGCAGGTACATTACTTTTACTAAAAAAATGCACTAATAAATAAATAAAAAATAAAATCGCAATTATTGCTACAACTTTGACTGATGTTGAATCTCTATTAAAGTTCATGCTCAATACCATTTTTGTTTAATTTTTCTTAATGTAGCCTGGGTAAAGCATACCCTGGAAGTCATTGTTTTTTTATCCATAAAACACCTAGCGGCTGCTGTCTTCATTTCGGTGACATCTACCAATTAGGTAAATAAAGTTCTTTTATTTTTTGTTTTTTAGTTCGGGGTGCCATATGATTGTTCTCTTTGAGTAAAGAACCCCAATTGGTTCGTGCAGCCATTTCAGCTTTTATTTGTTGCGGTACAACATCGTTACAACCTCGAATTTCCCAACCCCCACCAAGAGCGCGATAAAGAGATACTAATGCTTCGGGAATGTTTGCTTGGGCACTAACTAGGGATGTCTGCACACTCAACTGTTGTTGCTCTGCATTTAGCACTGGAGTAAAGTCTGTTTCCCCTTCCATATACCGTATGATTGCTAATTTTAGGGTTTTAATTGCAGCAGTATTTGCTGTTGTTAGCGCCCGTTCCGCTTTTTTAGCCTCGATATAGGCAGTAATGCTATTTTGTACTTCTTGTTGGGCTTTTAAAACCAAATTGACATAGCTTAATAAAGCCTGCTGATAAGCAGCATCTTGTGCTCGTACGGCATTGGTAATTTGTCCATAGTTCAAAATTGGCCAAGTCAGACTGGGGCCCGCCGTTATATTCCGATTAGAGGGTTGAAAAAGATCGGAAAGAGAATTTGAACCAATATTGTTGGAAGAAAAAGAAAATGTTCCATTCAATGCAAGTGCTGGAAAAAGATTGGCTTTTATTTCACCGATCTTGGCAGATTGAGAAACTGCCTCTAAACGTGCTTGATAAATATCAGGTCGTCTTGCTAATGTTTCTTTAGGAATACCTACAGCCACACTTGGAGGAGCGATGGGAATTCCTCGACTTTTCTTAAGCTGATGATCAACCCCATTGGGTACCGTACCTAATAGAAGGGCAAGCGCATTTTTTTGTTGTTCAAGGCTGCTTTCTAAAGGTGGAAGAGAAGCCTCTGTTTGTGAAAGCTCCGTCTGAGCTTGCTCTACATCAATAAGATTGGTTTGACCTGCATTATAACGAGCCCGAGCTATATTTAACCCCTCTCTTTGGACTACGATATTTTGATTTGTTACCTTAATTTTTTTTTCATACATACGAATTTTGATGTAAGTAGTGGCAACATCTGCAGTCAAAGTGACTAAAGCATTATCATAAGCAGCAATAGAGGATAAAAATACAGCATCATTAGCCTGAATGGCTCGTCGATATTTACCCCAAAAATCAATTTCCCAATTCGCAGAAAATCCCAATGATAAAGTCTCTAAAGAGGAAGGCAAAACAGATTGCAACTCACTACCGCCAATTTGGTAATAAGTAAAATTGCTAACCACCGCTTGTTGCTGTGGATAAAGCTCTCCAACGGATTGAGCTAATAATGCTCTCGTTTGCAAAACCCGCACTCCAGCAGTCTGCAGGGTTAGATTGTTATGATAACCTTGATAAATTAAAGAGGTAAGAACTGGATCATGAAATACCTGCCACCATTTAGTATCTTTGAATGGAGTTTCTTTAACCGATGCGTTTTTTTTGGGCCAATGTGCTGCAACTGGCTTTATTGGTTCCTTATAATTAGGCCCAACCATACAAGCACTAAGCATCAGAGTAATGGCAAGAATAAAAATCTTTAACATAAGTGCTAATATTTCCCTCTGAAATGTGCTCCCCATCATGGGCATTAGCTATTATTAGGTCTCGGTACTGTATCATTACTAGGGACTATTTAATAGATCATCTCTGGACAATATTTTAGTATGTAGCGCATCTCATTAAAGGTAACCAGCAAGAGTGAAGTGCTTTAGAAACAGAATATTACTTTCATCTGATAGCGAACGCTAGGCTGCTAAAACGGCGGAATCCTCCATACCGCTCACCCAAAAATTACATTTGATCCATCTTGAGCAAAATGCCCTATCCCAAGAGGATGATCTTGTCACTGAGAAACCTTTCACGCGGACTAACTCTTAGCTGTTGCCGTCGTTTATAAGGCTCATTTTTCTAAGAGTTAGAATCAGCGGTAATAACTTGTAATTGAGTTACATTTTGCAAGCCGCGCGGCAATCTGTTCCCTCTACGCCCACGTTCACCTTTATAATGCTCAAGATCAGCCCCCTTTAAGGTAAAATGTCGTTTACCTGCATGGACAGTAAGTGTATCGTCAGCAGTTAACACTTGTACATCAATCACATATTCTTCGCGTGAGGCTACTTTAGCAGCAGGAATACTAATTAATTTATTTCCTTTTCCACGCGACAATTCTGGAATTTCTTTCGTAGAACAAATAAGGAGTCGACCAGCACTAGTGGCACAAGCAATGAAAAGTTCATCATGTTTAGGGAGTAGCCGCGGGAGTAAAATATGACTCGCTCCAGGAAGCTTAATACAAGCTTTACCGTTACGATTTTTTACATAAAGATCACCAATTTTCGCAATAAAGCCATACCCAGCATCACTCGCTAATAGTACGGATTGCTCTGCTTCACCCCCTACTACAGCTTCAAACACGGCTCCTTCAGCTGGATTAAGTTTGCCGGTTAAAGGCTCTCCCTGCCCACGTGCCGAAGGTAACACATGTCCCGGCAAAGAATAAACTTTTCCTTCGCTATCAAAAAAGAGGATTTGTTGATTTGAACGCGCTATTGCTTGCGCTTTAAAATCATCGCCTGCTTTATAGCTTAATTCACAACCATTTATATCATGCCCCTTTGCAGCCCTAACCCATCCTTTTTTTGAAAGTACTACTGTAATAGGCTCATTAGGTAAAATATCTTCTTCTTTTAATGCTTGTGATTCTTGACGAACAATAATGGGTGAGCGACGAACATCACCAAACTCATCTCTGTCATTAATAATTTCTTCTTTCACTAATTTTTTTAGGCGCTGCTCTGAAGCTAAAATATCCTGCAAATTATCTCGTTCACTGCAAAGCTCGTCCAGTTCTCCTCGCAACTTGATTTCTTCTAATTTTGCTAAATGACGCAATTTCATTTCTAAAATGGCTTCTGCCTGACGGTCACTGATATTAAAGCGAGCTATTAATCCTTGTTTGGGCTGTTCATGCTCACGAATAATGGCAATAACTTCATCGATATTCAGATAAGCAATAAGTAAGCCTTCGAGTACATGAATACGATCTAAAACTTTTGCCAGGCGATATTCCAAGCGTCTTTTTACTACAGATATCCGATATACTAACCATTCAGCTAAAATCTCAATCAACCCTTTTACTCTTGGCTTACCATCAAGTCCTATCATATTGAAATTAACACGGTAACTTCGTTCTAAGTCGGTAGTAGCAAATAAATGAGACATTAACCCTTCAATATCAACACGATTGGAACGAGGAACAATGACCAAGCGCGTTGGATGCTCATGATCTGATTCATCACGTAAATCTTCAACCATTGGCAATTTCTTTTGTTGCATCTGTAGCGCGATTTGTTCTAATACTTTGGCTCCTGAGACCTGATAAGGCAATGCAGTAATCACTATATTTTGTTTTTCCTGGTTATACACTGCTCTCATTTTTATAGAGCCATTTCCTGTTTCATACATGGCACTAATTGCTTCAGGTGGTGTAATTATTTCAGCCTCAGTAGGAAAATCTGGCCCTTTAATATATTGGGTGATCGCAGCTAAATCTGCCTGGGGATTGTCTAATAAGTGCACACATGCATTAGCAACCTCTGTTAAATTATGAGGTAAAATATCAGAAGCCATCCCTACGGCAATGCCTGTTGCCCCATTTAATAAAATATTAGGTAAGCGTGCTGGCAGCAATGAGGGTTCTTGTAAGGTGCCATCAAAATTATCAACCCAATCCACAGTTCCTTGTAAAAGTTCTGCTAATAAAACTTCAGCATAGCGGGATAATCGAGCTTCCGTATAACGCATTGCAGCAAAAGACTTAGGATCATCTGGAGAACCCCAATTTCCCTGTCCGTCCACAAAAGGATAACGATAGGAAAAGGGCTGCGCCATGAGTACCATAGCCTCATAGCAGGCACTATCTCCATGGGGATGAAATTTGCCTAATACATCCCCAACGGTGCGCGCTGATTTTTTATATTTGGCCGTAGCTTTTAGCCCTAATTCGGACATTGCGTAAACAATGCGTCTTTGTACTGGCTTTAATCCATCCGCAATATGAGGTAAAGCTCTATCTAAGATAACGTACATGGAGTAATCCAGATAAGCTTTTTCGGTAAATTCGGCTATTAGTTTTCGTTCAGATACATCATTCATTGTTTTTGCATTCATTGTATTAATATCACTATTTCACCATTGCAATGTTATATTGCAAAGTGATTTTAACACAGAATTGATGATGTTGATGTTAGATAACTCACTTTTATTAATTGTGAATAACTTTATATCGCTCTTTCATAATGAATGCACATATCCTTTTAACTTATTGAAAATTAATTATTTTTTATAATTGCCTTTTTTTAAATCATTCCCATCCTGTGGATAACTTTGTGTATTACCATAGGATAAGAGGGCTAACTTATTGTAAATAACACAAAATTTACTATTAAATATCGCAGTTCAATGAACTAAGAAATAGTGATGTATAATTGTATGAGGAACACTTTTAATAATTTGTTATGGACAACAAAGGCATCTTAACTTCTAAATTTAGCAAATTTTTACTTTACGCTATTTTTATCCTTGCACTTACTCTTGTATCAAGCATGGGTTTTTTAGTCTATCGTGAATTGAATAAAATGTTCGACGCTAATAGTTGGGTTACTCATACTTATAAAGTTATTCAAGCTACCGATAAAATACTCATAGCCATTCTCGATATTGACTCGCAGCAAGAGGCCTATCTTCTCTCTGGTAATAAACAGTTCATAGCCAATATTAATAAAGTCAAATTTAACTTAAAACAAGATTTTGATAATTTACTCGATTCAATTAAAGATAATTCAGAGCAAACAAAGCGAGCGTCTCATTTTCTCGACTTAACCAATCAAAGATTCACGCAATTAAATCAAATCATTCAATTAAAAATGGATAACAAGCTTCATACCTCAGAAGGAATGAACTTTTTACTTCAAGAGCATGACCTTTCCAATCAAATTAAGGGCGTTGCTCAAGAAATAAAGTCCGTTGAACTCGTCCTATTAAATGAAAGAAACCAGCTCGCGATCAATAGTGCTAAAATGACTAATATTGCCATTATTCTAGGCAGGGTAGTTAGCATATGCGGTTTAATCATCGCTTTTATTTTAGCAAATAAAGAACTATCAAGAAGTCTCTCCGAGGAACATAGCAGAAAAAATATTGAGAACCAATTAAGAAGCATTTTAGAAGGGGCAACGGATATGATTGCTGCTGTAGATAACAAGTATCGCTACATTATGTTAAACAAAGCATATGAGCGTGAGTTTAAGCGTTTATTTGGCAAACCCATAACCATTGGTATGACCCTGGATGATATTTTTAAGGATAGCCCTAACTCAAAAAATAAATTAATAAAACAGTGGAAAGAATTCCTAAAAGGCGGCGAATTTATACGAAATATTGAATTTGAGATCAATAAAGAACATAACGTTTATGAAATTACATCCAGCGTGATTCAAAATGAAAATAATGAAATCAATGGAACGGTACATATTATTCGTAATGTTACCAAACATGTTCAAGAGCAACTCGAGCTGAAAGAGTCTTACAAAAAACTGAATGAAGGAATACAGGCTTTACAAGATAAAAACGAACAGATAACCCTTCTTGTTGAGATGAGTGATATTATGCTTGCTTGCAGCTCTCAGGAAGAATTATGTCATGTGATGAAAAAATATTGTCAACGCATGCTTCATTTTGCGAGTGGTTATTTATATGTCATGCACCCATCAAAAAACTATCTAGAAATTGCAGCAAGTTGGGGTTCACCAAATACTCAAGAAACAATATTCACCCCCGATGAGTGCTGGGCAATTCGCTTAGGGAGGATGCATCAGGTAAGCCATTCTCGTAATGAATTAATTTGCAACCATGTGAACGCCTCCGGTGAACACGTTTTATCATTTATTTGTATTCCATTAATGGCTCAAAATGATATTTACGGTTTATTATATATGGAAATTCCCCAGGAACCTGCCATTGCATTTTCGCAAAATCAGCAACTCATAATTACCGCTTTTTCTGAATTAACTGCCCTAGCATTTGCGAATGTACGCCTAAGAGAAAATCTCCGTTATCAATCAATGCGAGATCCATTAACCGGATTATATAATCGTCGTTACTTAGAAGATTTTCTTTTAAAACAAATTCATCAATCCGAGCGCACAAAAAGCCCTATTGCCCTCTTAATGTTAGACTTAGATCACTTCAAAAAAATAAACGATACCTACGGTCATGATGCAGGAGATGTTGCTTTAAAAGAGCTCGGTAAAATATTACAAGAAGATATTCGTGTTGGCGATATTGCAGCTCGCTATGGTGGAGAAGAGTTTATTGTGGCTTTTTACAATACCGACGAAGAAACGAGCAAAGCACGTGCCGAACACATTAGGCAGGCTGTTTCTCGACTTCAAATAAAATATGGAGCGCAACACGTAGGTCCCATTACCATTTCCATAGGATTGGCCCTCTATCCAACTCATGGGCGTACTGCAATGGAGTTGATCGAGGCTGCTGACAAGGCTTTGTATTTTGCAAAAGCACATGAAAGAAATAAGGTTATTTTATATTCAGATATTGATAGTAAAAAATCCCATCTCAACAAAAAAAATGAACTCTAGAGATTTAAGGCTATTTGTTTTTATGAACTAATTACCGCATCAGCCAAAAAAGATGATCGGTTTTTTATTGAACGGCTTTTAGAGTATAAGTCAACCCAATTGTATAATTCTTGCATTTCAAAATAAAATCGATTTTTTAAACATCTATTTGCTCATATCGCCTATCCATTGTAGTATCCATTTAAGAAGCAGATACATCATGTAAACTCTATTCATTACTCTTCCAGGATGGTTAAGGCTAATGCGGGATAAAATCTTAGTACTTTACTTGCTTTCGATATTATTAGGTTTATTAACAGGAGCGGTGGGCTCATTGTTTCAGCTGGCAATCCATTGGTTAAATAATGCTTTAATCAGCTGGCTTAATTTCGCAGGATCAAAAGGTTATAACATCGGTATCATTTCTGCACTGACCACGATGGTCATGGTTTTCATCGCCTGGGCATTAGTAAAATGGATTGCAACTGAAGCATCAGGAAGTGGTGTTCAGGAAATTGAGGGGGCTTTGCTTCATAAGCGTCCGATTTTTTGGCGTAGATTATTACCTGTAAAATTTGTTGGTGGAGTCCTATCAATTGGTTCTAAAATGGTGCTTGGGCGTGAAGGGCCTACTATTCAAATTGGCGGTAACCTTGGTGAAATGTTAGGCGAGTGCTTCTCCTTAACAAGAAAAAGGCGTGACTCCCTTATAGCTGCAGGTGCTGCAGCAGGCCTTGCTACAGCATTTAATGCGCCTCTTGCTGGTGTTTTATTTGTACTTGAAGAAATGCGTAGTGAATTTAATTTCTCCTTTACAAATTTTAAAACAGTCGCCATATGTTGTGTGTTTGCTACCATCATGTTGCATATCATTATTGGGCCTCAGCCTGATATTAAAATGGTTGTCTTTACTCCAGCAAGCCTTCAATCGCTTTGGATTTTCTTTGTTTTTGGCTTAATTGTAGGTGTAATAGGCATTATTTTTAATACATTCTTAATGAAGTTACTCTACAGTTTGGATAAGCTAAAGCCATGGATGAAAGACATTTATGTATTAATTATTGGGCTCACAGTTGGATATTTGGCCTATAAACAGCCTAATGTTGTTGGCGGTGGCTATCACATTATTGAACACGCTTTAATTGCTTATCCTGATTTTTCAGTCTTGATGATGTTATTTATAATCCGCTTTATTATGACTTTACTGTGTTACAGCACAGGTGTACCTGGTGGTATTTTTGCGCCCATGTTAGCTTTAGGGACTATTTTAGGATTAGCTGCTTCGCATGTTCTTCAAGCAGTTTCAAGTGAGATAAATATTCATCCGGGGGTATTTGCAGTGACTGGCATGGGGGCCCTATTTGCTGCTTCTATAAGAGCACCGATTACAGGCATTATTCTTGTTGTTGAAATGACACAAAATTATTTATTGATATTGCCATTAATGATTACCTGTTTGACCTCGACCACAGTGGTTCAGTTAGCAAAAAATGCGCCCATCTATACTCAACTTTTGCATAGAACATTAAAAAGGGAAGCAGCTTCATAGCAAGTCTATATACCAAGGTTTTTCGAAGTACTTGTCTGTACTTTACCGCAACAATTTAGGCAAAGCTCCGCAGAGTGATTGGGAATTCCTAAGCTAGGTTCAGGCTCTAAACTGGTGCTGTGACGTAAATAGCTAGGCCTAAATGCTCCCGGTATATTATTCTTAGCCGGACCCCTATTAATTAGGACAGGGTTTTTCTCATAAAGTGACAATCCCTATCTTCAACCCATTTTGATACGGTGCCTATACATTTAAATCCTAATTTTTCATAAAAAGGGCGTGCTTGAAAATCAAAAGTATCCAATTGAATGTAGCGACACCCCTTTATTTTACTGAACTCTTCAAGCTTCAAAATTAATTTTCTACCTAATCCCTGATGACGAAAGTCTTCATGAATCCATACTAAATCAACACGCGTATATTTTCCTTTATAAAAACCCGTTAATCCTGCAATAACGTTTGATTGAATATCTTTTATATAGATGGTAAATGGCTGGGAAGGATTCGCGCCAAAAAATGGAGCGTTATAATCAATTATCCCTTTTTTTATGACCGTATTAATTGCTGAATTTTCAGTTTCATCAATAAAAATAGGTTCATTTGCTATGTTCTTCATGTGAATCATCCTCAAAAATTGATTTGTAATGCTCAATTGTAAACATTCCATTACTCCTCATACTCATAATTAAAATATTTCTATTTAGGACAATAGGCTATAAGATTAAGAAGACTTATTGAACTAGATGAAACAAAAATAAATTTATGAATAAAATGGACACTATCTCTTCAATAGACATGAAAAAATGCTGTGGAATTCAAAGAAAAAAACAGGGAAGAGGCTTTGTTTATTACACCTCTAGAGGTAAAAAAATAAGTGATCCAAAAGTTTTAGAACGCATAAGATTACTCGCCATTCCTCCTGCCTATACTCATGTGTGGATATGCCCTAATGGAAATGGACATATTCAAGCCATAGGGCATGATAGTAAAAAGAGGAAACAATATATTTATCATCCTCTCTGGGTAGAGAAAAGACAAGAATGTAAGTTTAGATCATTGTTAGATTTTGGTTATTCTCTCTCCTTACTAAGAAAGAAAATTAATGATGAAATTCATAAGCCGCCTACTCTCGATAAGAGTCAAATTATTTGTGCAGTACTTTTTTTAATTGACAATTACTCAGTAAGAATAGGAAATGACATTTATGCTAAAAGCAATCAAACCTATGGAGTTACTACCCTTAGAAAAAAGCATATAAAGTATCAGAAAAAATTCGTTTCATTTAAATTCTTAGGAAAAAATAAACACCTTTGGAATTTTGAAGTAACAGATGAAAATATGGTTCAAATTTTAAAGCGGTGCGATAACATTCCAGGGTATAAACTTTTTAAATATTATAATGAACAAAAGAGCATACAGACTATTACTTCTCAAGATGTGAATGAATACTTATATTCCCTAACCCAACATAACTTTACAGCAAAAGATTTTAGAACTTGGATTGCTACGAGAGAGTTTTTTTCACGTGTTATTTCTCTCTTAGATAAAAATATAAGAATGAAGTATATAAAAAATAGCCTGCTGGAAGTTGCTACCTTATTAGGACATACACCTACTATTTGCAAAACAAGTTATATTCACCCTCAAATCTTAGAATGGCTAAAGACTGGAAAATTAATGCAATGGAAGCTTAAAAATAAAAAGTATATTAAAACTAAGAGCATAGAAGAGATGTTGCTGCTTTGGTTAGAGGAGCTGTATTCGTCTGATAAGCGTCACGGTTAAACAATTGAACACTTCCGCTCTTTAAACAAATCCCTGACAAGACTTTTGACCTAATCTATCGCTTTAAGCGGCCTAAGTACATTGATGGTGCCGCTTCTTTAATGAATAATAGAGAAAGTAAAAAATAAAATTTAGAAAATAAATCCGCTTATTTCAGGCCTAATGACTCTATGGGCTCATTAGTTTCCTCGAAGGGAATAGTGTTGCGGGCATTTTTCACCGCTACACCTCGAGAGAGGAAGAAAGTAATTACCCGATTATTTGTCAATAAATGTTTTAGTATTTTTGCTATTTAAACAGCGATAGGCCTCAACAAGATATTCCATAAAAATTTTATGGTGATAAGACATATATTGGTTACGAGGATGAATTAACCACACAGTGAGCGGTGGGCAACGATAGTTTGCTAAAACTTCCACTAACTCCTCTTTGTGGAGATGATTTTGAAAAAAATAGTGCGGGAGGCGAGCAATTCCTATGCCTTCCATAACAGCCTCCAATGCTAAAGCAGAATTGTTGACGCGTAAATTTCCCGAAGCAGTGACAGAGATTAATTGATGATTCTCTTCAAAATCCCAGATTTCGCCTTCATATAAATTAATTTGATGAATAATACAATTATGATGAATCAAATCATGAGGATGTTCAGGTATCCCATGGTGCTGGAGATAATGAGGTGAAGCACAACAAATTAACTGATGATCAATAAGCTTTTGGGATTGTAAGGTGCGGGTGTGAACTTCTTTGTAACGGAAATAAAAATCAAAAGTATCCTCAATGAAATCGGGATAAATATTACTTTTGAAATAATTAATTTTAATCAGGGGGAATTTTTTAATGAATCCCGAAATAATGGGGATTAATTCCATGTAGCCTGAATAGGCAGCAATACTGAGATGAAGCGTGCCTTTGGGCGATTTAATTTTATCCGCAATACTCTGGTGCAATTCCGACACTAATCCGGTAATCATTTGAAAGTGTTGATAACAATACTCGCCATAACTCGTTAATGAAAATCGCCTGGTATTACGGTTTAAAAGAGTGACACCCAGGGAAGCTTCTAATTTAGCAATTTTTCGAGTGACCGATGCAGGAGAAATATTTAACACATTTGCTGCTTTATAAAAACTATTGCTATCAACCACTTGTATAAACACTTGAATCTCAGAAATCATACCACATCGATTATTGCAAAAATGAAATAATATATTACTGAAATAAGCTATTGATTACAAATGAAAAAAAATAAAAAATATCCTGGTTTTCAACAACAAAAGGACAATATGGATATGTTAAACGAGCAAATTTCCAAGCATACAAAAGAGACGTTTTCACCTAAAAAAATACGCAAATTAAGTGAAACTTTCTTAAAACAAGGGATGGTTAAAATACCTGATGTGGTTAGCAATGAGCTTAAAACGCTTGTTCATGCTGAAATCCATCAATTATTAAAAAAATATGCCGAACGCCGTGATTTGATTTTAAAAACCACCGACAATACCCCGCGTTATTTAAGCGTGGTCCGAAGCGAGCTCATTGCAGAACATAGCACTTTCTTAAGTGCAGTCAGAGAGTCGCCGGCATTATTGCAATTTTTGGCGATGCTTTGTCAAGAGCCGCTTTTCACCGATGTGAAAGAAGATGAAAAATTTGTCATCACCAAACAAGAGTTCAGTGGTGATACTCATGGGTGGCATTGGGGCGATTATGGTTATGCTTTAATTTGGATTGTAGAAATGCCGCCAGTAGATTGCGGTGGGATGTTGCAGTGTATTCCTCATACCAGTTGGGATAAAGAGCAACCTGATGTCTATCAATACCTTTGCGATCATCCTATTAATACTTATTCTTTTGTTCCCGGTGATGTGTATCTCTTAAAAGCGGACACCACTTTGCACCGCACGGTTCCCTTACGCTACGATGCAACGAGAATCATGTTGAATATGACTTGGGCAAGTATCCGTGATACGAATAAAAGTTCTCATGAGGTGGATGACCGCTGGTGGGATAATGTGAATGCAACGGCGGCTCGTCATGTCGCATAAAGTCAAACTGGCTGATCCCGCTGTTTTACAGCGGGCAAAGCAGCAATTATTGCGTTACCCTACTTTTGCCGATAAGCGCCATCACTTTATAGAGACTATCCATTGTAATCAAGAATGGCGCATGCAGCGGTGTATCAATTTGGTTGCTGCAGAAGGTCCGTTGAGTCCAACAGCAAGATCTTTATTGTCTGGCGATCTATGTATACGAACAGCAGGAGGCCATATTGGAGCGAAGCAGCGTTATTTTGCCGCAACTCAGTGGATTGATGAAATGGAAGCTTATACTTATGAGAGCATCAAATCACTCTTTCAATGCCAATTTTGTGATTTTCGGCTTATTGGCGGCACCCAGGCTTGTCAAGTGGTCTATTCTCTCCTTACCAAACCAGGCGATACGGTCATTGCTGTTATGCCGGAACAAGGCGGGGATTCAAGTCATAGTGAACAAAGTATGCCGGGGTTATTACAACTCCATGTAATACCTATGCCTTTTTTGGAGGATAACCTTAGCATTGATCTAAACCGGCTGGAACAATTGGTTGACCAGTATCATCCCACACTGATTAGTCTGGGATTATCGGTGTCTTTATTTGAGCTGCCATTGCAAGCGATACAAACCATTGCTCACCAGCACGGCGCCAGGGTTTTTTACGATGCAGCCCATGAATTAGGATTAATAGCCGGAAGATGCTTTACCAATCCTTTTTTACAAAAAATCGACGTAGTGAGTGGCTCCACGGGAAAAACATTCAGTGGCCCTCAAGGCGGACTTTTGTTATGGAATGATGAAACGCTTAATACGCATTTTTCATCATTGATCTTCCCAGGTTTTGTCGGTACGTACCAGTTAAATCGTGTTGCCGCATTAGGGCTAACCGCACTGGAATTTTTAGAGCATGGAAATGCGTACATGTCACAAGTTATTAAAAATGCCCAAGCATTGGCTCAATCTTTAGATGCCTATGGGATGACGGTTTGGGCAAAAGAAAAGGGGTTTACTCAATCTCATCAAGTCCTCCTTGATATGACTGCGTATGCAGGAGGGTGGCGTGCCACGAGGAGATTAGAGCACTGTGACATCATTGGAAATCCTGTTTTCGTTCCTGGAACAGCATCTACTTTACTCACAGGCTTAAGATTAGCAACCACTGAAATGACGCGCCGAGGCATGAAGGAACCTGAAATGAAAATTATTGCGAATCTTATCGCCAGGGCATTGTGCACGGATGAGCCAAGCAGTCAAATTGCGCATGATTCAAATAGTCTGGCTGCCTTGTTTCAAACAATCCATTACTGTTAAGGATAACAAAATGACTTACTTTTTAATGATGGCTATTTTATTAAATATAATGCCTGGCCCAGCGATGTTTTACGTAATGCATCACAGTATGCAAAAGAATAGCCGCAGGACATTATTGTCGCTGTTCGGAATTGAGTGTGGTACTTTTATGCATACTATAGCGGCTACCCTTGGCTTAACCGTTCTGCTGCTTAAAATTCCCTTCTTTTTGATAGGAGCCAAATATTTATGCGCTCTATTTTTAATTTATCTTGGAGTATCGGCCTTAAAAAAGCAAACATTAAAACCAGCAAACAATTTCTCTTTAACCAGCAAAGATTATTTTATCTTTTGCAAAGGTGTAGTGATTAATCTTTTGAATCCTAAAGTTCTTCTTTTTTTTATAGCCATTTTACCACAATGTATCACCATTGAGGCCTCTGATGCGAAATATCAAATTTTTGTACTCGGCTCCCTATTTTGTCTGTTTGGCATCCTTATTCGGGGAATAATTAGTATCGCCCTGATGATTACCTTACCAAAACAGCGAGCAAATCCATCAGAAAAAATATCCTGGTTGGATAAAGGCATGCATTCTTTATTTATTTTATTTGGAGTTATCTTATTAACTTGGCCTAAGTAGTGTTACAAATTGGGCAATAAATGTGTCGGTTCTAACCCAATAAATTCGATGATTAGCCATAATCTTTCTACTCTTCAGGTTTTTTGCTGAGAATGTTCTATTATATATAGAATAACCTCCGCTGCCCTTATTCAATGGTTATTCAATTGTTGGAAGTATAAATATGAAAAACTTATTAACCGATTTGATAGTACAAAGGTTGAATGAAGCTAAAGACGATTTGAAAAAGCAATTTTTCTTTGAACATCCCATAAAAGTTGCTCACTTTTTCGCTCTTGATAATCTTCTACCGACTGAAATTGCAGAAAAAATATATGAAAATTTTCCTAAGCCAAAACAAATGCGCTTATTAAATAATTATGGAGAATTAAAGTTAAAATATAGCTATGTAAAGCGGGAATCCAGTTTATTGCAAGATCTTCATTCTGCTATTCAAGATCCGAAGGTTATTTCTGTAGTTGAAGAAATAACTGAAATTAAAAATCAAGTTCCTGATAAAACACGTCTTGCTGGTGGAATTAGCACTCTACTTAAGGGTCATTATATAAATCCTCATCTAGACAGTTCGCATGATGTGGATGGAAAGCTCTATCAGGCAGTAAATTTACTTTATTATGTTTCTCCGAATTGGAAACTCGAAAATGGTGGTAATTACGAAGTATGGGATGAAGAAATAAAGAATTGCATTGTTGTTCCGAATTTTTTTAATCGTTTAGTGGTAATGGGAGCAAGTCGAACAGCTTGGCATGCAGTTAATCCCGTTTTATGTAATGCACCTAGATGTTGTGTATTTAATTACTTTTATACTGAAGACTCACCTGAGGGTGAAGAATATTTTCACAAGTCCACCTCTTTATTGTTTAATTCATTAATTAAACCACGTCCTGAACAAAAAATTCGTCGTGCTATTAAGGACATATTACTAAAAAAGATATGGTGAGGACATCTATAAATAATTTAAAAGGCCCCCACTGATTTTTAAAAAAGCAGCTTTAGGCAAACTCAACGGAAGAGTTTACCGCCTACTTTAATTGATCTTGTGAATTTACGGATAAACTCGCTCAGAGCTCCTTCGGCGCCGGCGATTCGAAATCCTAATTCCATCGCTTATCCATAATTGGCGTGAGCTAATATCTTTTAAATATTTGTTATTTTACTTTCTTTATAAACTTCAGAAATTCGTGCACCGTCCCAAATATATCTTAAATGACATCCTTGCATAGGTAGAGTAAGTGCGGGAGGTCTGAATATAGCCATACACAGACCATTTAAATTTCTTACACTTGGATAAAGTAAACCCCAGTATTTTTCTTCATGAATTTTTTTTCCAAACTCCTGACTTTTCTTATAATAAGCTGGGTCTGAATTTAATAAGCCTTCATACTTTTTATTGGTAATATCTATTAAGGGCTTTTTTATCTTCGCAATATACTCTCTCATGGATATAGTGCACGGTTTTTCATTTGATGCACTATAAAACCTTTCTCGATGGAAGCTCGTTTCTTTGATTGCTGTTTCAAGTGATGAGGCAGCATAATAAACACCAAAACTACCATCACTAAATCGTGATTCAAATCCAGTATGTGTAAACGCAGCCATAACAGGAGTCGCTCCTGGGCCGCTGAGCCAATCCTCTTTATCTATCAAATTTATTTTCCCATACTCTGCAAGAATTCTTTCATTAGTCAGCCCCTCAAGAAGAGCAATTTGTTCGAGCTCTTCTGCAGAATCGGCCCAATCAAATAAAGTGATTGGTGGAAACTTGGAAGGTATCAGTCTATAAACCTTTTCATTAAAATTAATAAAGGGATACATCCTAATAGCCCCTCCAAAAATCCAGAAATTTTCTTACCTCTGCAAGACGAACCATTCCCCCTTCCAGCATATATTCTTTTGGAGTTAAGCCATTAAAAGGAGGTAAATTATTTTTACGATTAATCCATGTTCTAGCTTGCTCCCCATCTTCGAACAAAATACGTAACGATTTATAAATTCCTAAAAGGTAAGAAACACGCTCTTTTTGATCTCTATTTAATTTTGCTTTATGAGAAGTATAGGTGGAACGAGGCATATCCCCCATTAAAATGCGGGCTTCACTTTCTTTTAAATCAAAACGATCTACAAGATTAGTTAAGGACTTCCATACAATTTCATCGGGTATGTTTTGTAAAGAACGGGTATTAGTTTGCATAGTAAACTCCTCGTACTTTTATTATACTATAGCACGCATGGAGACAAAATGTCCACAAAAAGACATTTTACTCGATAAATTGTTAAAACGATAGCTTATTTATAAAGTGCCTACTTCATTTTGGATGATGTCTGCCGTGACGTTGATGAAATACATAATACAATCCGGGCAAAACAAGTAATGTTAAAAACGTCGATGACAAAATCCCACCAATCACGACAGTTGCTAAAGGTCTTTGTACTTCAGAGCCGGTCCCTGTTGCCAAAGCCATAGGGACAAAACCTAATGAGGCAACAAGAGCAGTCATTAACACGGGACGAAGACGCATAAGAGAACCTTGCAATACTGCGTCCTTTAAATAAAATTTCTTTTGTTCGTGCAGTTTATTGATAAAGGTAATCATTACTAAGCCATTTAATACAGCCACTCCAGAAAGAGCAATAAATCCAACACCTGCTGAAATCGATAAAGGAATACTACGGATCCACAAGGCAAATACCCCACCTGTTAAAGCAAGAGGAATACCTGAAAATACTAATAATGCATTTTTTACATTGCCAAAACTCATAAACAACAGTAGAAAAATTCCAATTAATGTAATAGGAATGACTATTTGCAACCTGTGAGAAGCGGATTGCAATTGTTCAAACTGTCCTCCCCAAGTAATCCAATAACCACTGGGTATTTTAAGATTTTGTTCGATACGTTGTTTGGCATCATTTACGAATGAACTTAAATCAATACCACGAACATTTGCACTCACTACTACACGTCGCTTGCCAATTTCACGACTGATTTGATTAGGACTTTCACTACGCACCATTTTGGCCACTTCACTTACAGGAATATAATGACGTACACCATCTTTAGTAGGAGGCAATGGAATAAAAATCTGTCGCAATACATCAGGACTTGAACGTAAAGACTCGGGCAACCGAACGATTAAATCAAATCGTTTATCTCCTTCAAAAAGCTCTCCACCTTTTTTTCCACCTGTGGCAATCACAATAGCATCTTGGACTGCGCCAATTTGTAAGCCATATCTCGCTAAGGCATCACGATTAATTTCTACGGTTAACAGAGGCAATCCACTTACCTGTTCTACCTTGACATCTGCAGCCCCAGGTACTTTTTTAAGTTGAGTACTGATATTTTCAGCAATATCCAATAAAGTATTCATATCATCGCCAAATACTTTAACAGCTACATCACTACGCACTCCTGAAATTAATTCATTAAAGCGCATTTGAATAGGTTGTGTAAATTCGTAATTGTTACCTGGAATTTGCTTCACCGCCTCTTCAATTTCCTGTACCAGTTTTTGTTTGGTTTTCTTAGGATCAGGCCAGTTTTTCCGTGATTTTAAAATAATAAAGGTATCAGCAACATTCGGTGGCATAGGATCAGTGGCCACCTCAGCGGTCCCCAGCTTCGCAAATACTGTTTTGACTTCAGGAAATTGTCGCACACGTTGCTCAACCAAGTCTTGCATCTCTATGGCTTGGGTCAGACTCGTTCCTGGAATACGCATGGCATGCATCGCAATATCGCCTTCATCAAGGCTCGGGATAAATTCCCCTCCCATACGAAAAACAATTAAAAAACTAATCATCACTAAGGCTACAGCAGCACTTATAACCCATACTCGAGCGTGAAAACAATACCGTAATATACGTGCATAGCCTTGAGAAATATAATGAACGAGCTTATTTTCCTTTTCTTGTACCTGCCCTCGTAAAAAAATTGCAATCGCAGCCGGGACAAAAGTTAATGCAAATAGCATTGAAGCCATAAGGGCAATAATGACTGTTTCAGCCATAGGCAAAAACATTTTTCCTTCCACCCCTGTCAACGTCAGGATAGGAAGATAAACTACCGTGATAATAAAAACCCCAAAAATACTGGGTCGAATAACCTCCGTAGTGGCATAGGCAATCACCTTCAAACGCTCTTCAAGGAGTAAAAGACGCCCTACCTCATGTTGTTTTTCGCCTAAATGTTTCATGCAGTTTTCAACGATAATCACTGCACCATCTACAATTAAACCAAAATCAAGTGCACCTAAGCTCATGAGATTAGCGCTGATTTTATTGGTCACCATACCTGTAATAGTGAGTAGCATGGATAAAGGTATCACCATCGCCGTAATCAGTGCTGCGCGAATATTCCCCAGAAACAAAAAGAGAATAATACAAACGAGCAATGCCCCTTCCAATAAGTTCTTTTTCACCGTATTAATCGTGGCATTCACCAATACCGTACGATTATAAACGGTGGTCGCCTCCACTCCATCAGGAAGTGACTTGTTGATTGCTTTCATTTTAGCAGCCACTCGTTCAGAAACAGTTCTGCTGTTTTCGCCCATCAACATAGACACAGTGCCTAATACCACCTCTTGGCCGTTTTCAGTAGCAGCTCCTGTGCGTAACTCGGTACCTAAGCCCACTTGAGCTACATCGCGAATTCGTATTGGCGTGCCTTCAAAGCTGGCGATGACAATATTTTCAATATCAGGTATGTTTTGCACTTGTCCAGGAACTCGAATAAGGTTTTGCTCTCCATTATGTTCGATATATCCTGCCCCCACATTTGCATTATTGCGTTGGAGCGCATCAACCACCTCATTTAAGCCTAAATTATAACGGACCAATTTCGCCGGATCAGGGGTAACGTGAAATTGTTTTTCATAACCCCCAATTGTGTTGATTTCAGCAACACCCTCTACATTGCGCAATTGAGGCTTAATAATCCAATCCTGAATTGTACGCAGCTCCGTGGGATTATAACGTTGGGCTTTAGGTACATTCGGCTTATTGGTGATCGTGTACATAAAAATTTCACCTAGTCCCGTAGAAATGGGGCCTAAGGTTGTTTCTGCTTCGGGCGGTAATTTATCTTTAACCTCTTGTAGGCGTTCATTAATTAATTGCCGAGCAAAATAAATATCTGTCCCGTCTTTAAAAACGACGGTAACTTGTGATAACCCATAACGCGATAGAGATCGAGTATAATCAAGATTAGGTAACCCACTCAGTGCTAACTCAATGGGAAAAGTAATGCGTTGTTCTACTTCAAAAGGAGAATAGCCAGACGCTTCCGTATTAATCTGTACCTGAACATTAGTAATATCAGGAACCGCATCAATAGGAAGCCTGTGAAAATTGTAAATCCCAAGCAGAGCAATAATGAGCGTAAACAACAGAATAAACCAGCGATGTTTTAAAGAAAAGCGGATGATTTTTTCCAGCATCTTTGATCCTTAGTGCTCGTGGCTTGCGCCTTCTTTGCCAAGTTCGGCCTTAATATAAAAACTGTTTTTAGTCACATAGCACTGTCCTGCTTCAAGCCCTGATAGTATTTCAACCCATTGCTCATCTCGTTGCCCCAACGCTACTGGTGTTGCTTCGAAATAATCTCCTTGTTGCACAAAGACCACGTCTTGTTCATCCATACGCTGAAGTGCAGAAAGTCGCACTGCTACCGGCACTATTCTCTCTTTGATTATAATTTCACCATTTACATACATACCAGGCAGCCAAAGACGGTTTTCATTGGGGAGAACCGCCCGCGCTAAAGTCGTTTGCGTGTCTTCAATCCCTAAAGGTGCTATATAAGAAATGCTACTGGTCGACTTGGGTGTTCCCTCATCGCCCATTACAATAATACTCATCCCTTGTTTTACCAACGGCGCTTCCTTGCGATATAACGTGAAATCAGCCCAGACATTATTTAAATTAGCAATTTCATAAATAGGTTTGGTGTTTTGCGCTAACTCACCATTAGTGGCATATTTTTGCACTATGGTACCGGTAATAGGCGCAGTGATGTTGTAATTTTGTAAACTTTCATTACTTTCAATGATTGCCAATAGCTCTCCTTTAGTTACTTCATCTCCTAAATTTTTATTCATGGATTTAATAATCCCTGAATAACGTGCATAAATAGGAGCCATTGTGTCGCGATTAGGAGTAATTTTCCCCACTACTTTGAGTTGTGTTTTAATGGTTTGGCGTTGTGCTGTTGCCGTTTGTATCTCTGCGGCTTGAAGCATGGCAGGGGCAAGCTTTACTCGGCCCTCATAAGCTGAATAATGCCAACTGTAGGATTTTTCAGAATAGGCTAATTTAAGCGACACATCAAAGGAATGAGGCTCTTGAATCACTTGCTTACTTTGTAAAAAATTATCAACAGGAACAAAGGTAACTCTCTCTTTTTTTTGATTAAACCGGGTTAGTTGTATGGTGAGTTGGGTGTGTACAGGAGAAATTGCTTTTCCCTTTTGGTAAATATAAGCACGAAAATGAGGAGGCATTCCACGCTCAATGAGCAGCAATTCAAGCGCCAAATCTCCTTTTCTAAAAAGTCGACCGCCCTGAGGTCCTTTTTCAATTTCATGCTGCTCGTCTTCTGCTTGATTATTCTCACTAGCCCACAGAGAAAAAGAACTTGTTCCAAACAAAAAAACAAATAGAAATAAAAAGGGAATGAATATTTTTATAAATTTCATTTACTCTCCTTAGTAGGATGCAATCCTAAAAGTCCAGTGAGTTGAATCAATGCCTTATGGTAATCAGCATGGGCTTGTTGGTAGTGACGCTCTTCTTCATAGAGCGTATTAAGGGAGAGGGATAATTCAATATAGGTATAACGTCCCATTTGATAACCTTCTTGAGCCAATTTGATTGATTTACGTGCTAAAGGCAATAATGAGCGAGTGACTTGTGTTGCCTCATACTCACTTTGTTGAGCCTGTAAGAACAGAGTATAGGTGTTTTGTCGAACATCCAATCGGGTTCCTTGGTATTCATGGGCCGTTTGCGTGTATTGTGCTTCCGCAGTCAGAATTTTTCCTTGATTTCGATCAAACACAGGAACTTGTGCATAAGCAGACATCACTGCAGCATTACTCCCATCATCTGAAAAATGCCGCCCGCCAAGTTGGATATTTAAATCAGGCCATACCGATTTTTTAACGGCTGTAATAGTTGCACGTTTGGCTTGAAGTTGTAATTGCATTTGTTGCAGCTGTGGGCTTTGTGGTAGTTTCTTTAACAACTTATCCCACTTTAATTCTACATCAGGAAATCCCTTATCAATTAACGGTCGCTCTATTCTTAAACCATCACCTAACAACCGAGATAATTTGGCCCTTTGCGCCAACTCATCTCGTACTGCCTTATTTTCTTGGATACGAGCCTCGCCTAAACGTACTTGTGCTAAGCGTAAATCTAATTCAGCGCCAGCACCTGCCTTAACGCGTCGCTCAATAGCAGCCACAATATCTTGATTAAGGCGAACTAATTTTTTAGTCACTTGACGCCATTGCCCTGCATAAAATGCATCAACATAGGCAACTCCAACTGTTATATAAAGTGTGGCTTTTTGAACCTGGATTTGTGCTAAGGATGCTAAATAATCAGCATAGGTGGCCTTTTTTAAATAGCCCAAGCGATTCCCTAAAGGAATAGGTTGGGTCACAGAAGCAGTAGTTTCTGCAGCCTCATAGCTTGAATAAGAACCCGAACCTCCGAAATTTTCAGCAGTTAAGGTCAGTTGTGGATTAGGATAGAGACCGCTTTGAATAAAGTATCCGCGCATTGCTTGTGCTTTCTCTATTTCCGCTTGTAATTCAGGGTTGTTACGATACGCAATTTCTAAGGCTTGTTTAAAAGTAAACGGCTTCGCTGCAAGGGCTTCACTCATCAAAAAGCTCATAGCTATAAAAAGAACAAAATAGAATCGCTGACGCATCCCACAACCATTAAGTAATCTATAAAATATGGATTCCTAGTGTACCTTTATTTTAAATATTGATATAGCCCAATGATACTTCTATAAAACAGCAATTCATTGGCTCCTAAAGGAATCATAAGCTCTGAAATTGTGCCGGGAATTTGCGTTTAGGGAACAGAGTACATTCATTTATGAAAAGTAAGTAGCAACTATTCAATACAGTTGCTACTTTCATTCTGAAATAATTAAAAGAGTAGGTTCTGAATGTATGGGTGTGAGGAGGTCCTCCAGTTACTTTTATTCCCCGGTCCTTAATGTATCAATTAAGCTCCTCAAGAAATTAGCATCACTTCTAATTTGCTGTAAAATTCCCAAAATATACTCCTATAAAACTATAAACCGTGCGAAGTATATAGTTTGAATTAATGCAACGCAATTCAATTGCATACGAGGGCAAATCGCAACTTTTTATCTATTAATATGCTTTTAGTTTAAGGATGACGTGATACAAGAGGATTTTGATGAATAAGAGCTTCTCTTAGAGAAGAATGATAAAAGAAGCTCGTAATAATGCGAGAAGAAATGAATAATTACTTAACTATTTTTCTAACTTTTTGAATCGCACGAATTTGAGCAACTGCTCGTGCTAATTCAGCAGCAGCAACAGAATAATCCATCTCACCGCCTTTATTGGCCATTGCTGCTTCAGCATGAGCTTTTGCAGCAAGAGCAGCTGCTTCATCAAGATGATCAGCGCGCTCAACCTCGTCGGCAAGAACAGTAACACAATTAGGCTGTATTTCCAGCATACCACCTTGAACATAATAAATTTGTTGGCTACCGCCAGGTAAAGTAAGTCTCACTTCACCTGGTTTCAGAACAGTAAGTAGAGGAGCATGACCAGCGGTAATACCTATCTCGCCTAATTCTCCAGTTGCAATAATCATTTCAACTAAACCGGAAAATATTTCATGTTCAGCACTAACTATATCTAAGTGCGTTGTTCTAGTCATATTTGCTTACCTCATAGGGTTTTAGCTTTAGCAACCGCTTCTTCTATGCTACCAACCATATAAAATGCTTGCTCTGGTAACTCATCATATTCACCAGCAAGAATGCCTTGGAAACCTTTAATCGTATCTTTTAAAGATACATATTTTCCTGGAGAACCAGTAAAGACTTCTGCAACGAAGAATGGTTGTGATAAAAATCTTTGAATTTTACGCGCACGAGTCACAACACGCTTATCTTCTTCAGAAAGCTCATCCATACCAAGAATTGCAATAATATCTTTTAATTCTTTATATCGTTGTAATGTCTGTTGGACACGACGGGCTGTATCGTAATGTTCTTGTCCTACAATGAGAGGGTCCAATTGACGTGAAGTTGAATCTAATGGATCAACTGCAGGATAAATACCCAACTCTGCAATTTGACGTGACAATACCACTGTAGCATCTAAGTGAGCAAACGTTGTTGCAGGCGATGGATCAGTTAAGTCGTCTGCAGGTACATAAACCGCTTGAATTGAGGTAATAGAACCTGTTTTTGTTGAGGTAATACGTTCTTGTAACATACCCATTTCTTCCGCCAATGTCGGTTGATACCCCACCGCAGAAGGCATACGACCCAGCAACGCAGATACTTCAACCCCTGCGAGCGTATAACGATAAATATTGTCAATAAATAACAACACATCACGCCCTTCATCACGGAATTTTTCTGCCATAGTCAGACCAGTTAAAGCAACGCGTAAACGGTTACCTGGTGGTTCATTCATCTGACCATAAACGAGTGATACTTTATCCAATACATTAGAATCTTTCATTTCATGATAGAAGTCATTTCCTTCACGAGTACGCTCTCCCACACCCGCAAATACTGAATATCCACTGTGCTCAATGGCGATATTACGAATTAATTCCATCATATTAACGGTTTTACCTACTCCGGCACCACCGAATAAGCCCACTTTACCTCCTTTAGCAAATGGGCAAAGTAAGTCAATAACCTTAATACCTGTTTCAAGTAACTCTTGGCTACCTGCTTGGTCTTCGTACGTGGGTGGCTTACGATGAATAGACCAATGCTCTTCAGCCCCAATAGGGCCTGCATCATCAACTGGACGCCCCAAAACATCCATAATCCGTCCCAAAGTTTTTTTACCAACAGGGACTTGGATAGGATCACCTGTATTTTCAGCTTTTAGTCCGCGCTTCAGGCCATCCGTTGTTCCCATGGCAATAGTACGAACGACACCATCACCCAACTGTTGCTGTACTTCAAAAACCAAATCACCATCAACAAGTTTCAATGCATCATTAATTTTAGGGACATTATCACGGGGAAACTCTACGTCCACAACCGCGCCAATAATTTCTACTACAGTTCCTAAGCTCATTTTATACCCTCTTATAAAGCGCTTGCGCCACCGACAATTTCCGCCAATTCTTGTGTAATAGCAGCTTGTCGAGCTTTGTTATAAGCCAATTGAAATTCTTTAATCAAATCACCAGCGTTTTCCGTTGCATTTTTCATTGCAATCATCTTAGCTGCTTGCTCGCAAGCAATATTCTCAACTACCGCTTGATAAATTTGTAATTCGATATAACGTTCTAAAAGATTATCCAGTAACTCTTTAGCATCAGGTTCATAAATATAATCCCAATGATGTCCCATTGTCTTACTGTCTTCTTCTGATTTTGGCAATGGTAATAATTGTTTCACCACAGGTTTTTGTGTCATGGTGTTCACAAATTCATTGTATACGATGTGCAATGCGTCAATGGTGCCATTGTTAAACGCATCCAGCATCACTTTTACAATTCCAATAAGGTCATTAATACTAGGGGTATCACCTAGATGATCTTTTGAACCGAGAACATTACTCCCAACACGCTTGAAAAATGCCTGTCCTTTACGACCAATAACAGCAAGATCAACTTCTTTTCCTTGCTCTTTCCAACTGCGAATTGTTTTTACAGTTTCGCGGAGTAAGTTAACGTTTAAACCACCACACAAACCTCGATCTGTAGTCACAACAATAAGACCTATACGATTAATCTCGCGATGACTCATAAACGGATGTCTGTATTCTGAGTGTGCACGAGCAATGTGTTTTACCACTGCGTAGATCTTATTAGCATAAGGTTTAGATGCGCGCATTCTTTCTTGAGTTTTACGCATTTTACTTGCTGCTACCATTTCCATCGCACGAGTAATTTTTCGAGTTTTATTAATACTCGAAATTTTCGAACGGATTTCTTTTGCTCCAGCCATATCTCATTTCGCCTTAAAATTGACTTACCAACTTGCTGTACGTTTAAAGTCTTCTACAGCATTCTTCAATTTCATTTCAATGTCATTATCATAACCGCCAGCTTCATTAATCAACTGCAACAAGTCAGGATGCGACGTACGCATGTAGTCATGCAACGAGGCCTCAAATGCTGCAATTTCATTTACAGGCACATCATCCAAATAACCTTTTTCTACGACGAACAATGCGGTGCCCATTTCTGCAACGGATAATGGCGAGTATTGTTTTTGTTTCATAAGTTCGGTAATTCGTTGGCCACGCTCTAATTGCTTTCGTGTTGCATCATCAAGGTCGGAAGCAAATTGAGAGAATGCTTCTAACTCACGAAACTGAGCAAGCGCTAAACGAGTTCCACCACCTAGCTTTTTCATGATCTTGGTTTGTGCAGCACCACCCACTCGTGATACAGAAAGACCAGAGTTGATCGCAGGTCTCACACCTGAGTTGAATAAATCAACATCAAGGAAAATCTGACCATCGGTAATAGAAATAACATTCGTGGGTACGAATGCAGATACGTCACCTGCTTGAGTTTCAATAATTGGCAATGCTGTTAATGAACCTGTTTTTCCTTTAACGTCGCCATTAGTCAGTTTTTCCACTTCATCAGCATTAATTCGTGCTGCTCTTTCTAATAAGCGTGAGTGTAAATAGAAAATATCACCTGGATATGCTTCACGACCTGGTGGTCTTCTCAACAATAATGATATTTGTCGGTAAGCCCAAGCTTGTTTGGTTAAGTCATCGTATACAATTAAAGCATCTTCACCATGTTCCATGAAATACTCACCCATGGTACAACCCGCATAAGGCGCAATAAATTGTAAGGCAGCTGAATCAGAGGCGCCAGCGACGACAACAATAGTATGCTCTAAAGCATCATGTTCTTCGAGTTTACGTACAATTGCCGCAACAGAAGAAGCTTTTTGCCCCACTGCTACATAAATACACTTAACACCTGTACCTTTCTGATTGATGATCGCATCAATTGCAATTGCTGTTTTTCCTGTTTGACGGTCACCAATAATCAATTCACGTTGACCACGTCCAACTGGAATCATCGCATCAATTGCTTTTAATCCAGTTTGTACTGGTTGATCTACCGATTTACGTGCAATAACGCCAGGAGCAACTTTTTCGATTGGTGACATACCGGATGTTTCAATTGGGCCTTTACCATCAATTGGATTTCCTAATGCATCAACAACACGGCCGAGAAGACCTTTTCCAACTGGAACTTCAAGAATACGACCGGTGCATTTACCTTTTTGCCCTTCAGCTAAAGAAGAATATTCACCTAGAACAACTGCTCCTACTGAATCTCTTTCAAGGTTAAGAGCCAAACCATAAGTGCCGCCTGGGAATTCTATCATTTCACCAGCCATTACATCTTCAAGGCCATGCAAACTTACAACACCGTCTTTCAAACTAACAATAGTACCCTCATTACGTGCTTCGGATACTACACTAAAGTGTTCTATTTTCTTTCTGATTAATTCGCTGATTTCAGAAGGATTTAATGCGACTTGTTCTGACATGGAAACTATCCTCTAAATTAAGCGGCTAAGTCGGTGCGAAGCTTATTAAGCTTGCCGCGAACTGAACCATCTATAACTAAATCACCCGCTCGAATTATTGCTCCACCAAGCAAGGAAGGATCAATACTGATTTTTAACGAGACCTTACGCTTTAAGCGTTGACTCAATGATTCTATTAAGCGTTGTTGTTGTGCACTTGATAACTCAGAATAACTGCATACATTCACATCTAGGGTTTTTTCTTGATCTGCGCGATGTATTTCATAAAGTGCATAAATCTCTGGTAATAACATAAGGCGCTTATTCGTAGCTAATAATGCGATAACGTTATTTATTGGTCTATCATCATTTGACTTTATACCAACCGCTGTCTGCAGCAATTCGATATGTTGTTCAACAGTTGTTGCTGGATTAGCTACAAACTTCTCCGCCTCTGGAGTCAACACGGCTAGAACAAGATTTCTCAAATGCGCTGACCACTCAGCTAATTTATTTTCCCCTAAAGCATATTCAAAAATTGCCTTAGCATAGGGTCTGGCTATGGTGGTACTATCAGACATTTTAAATCTCTTCTATCAAGTTATCTAACAATGCAGTGTTTGCTTTGGCATCTACTTCACGCATCAGAATTTTTTCAGCACCGGTTATTGCTAAGCTTGCTACTTGTTTACGCAAATCATCTTTTGCATGATTTATCTGTTGCATCAATTGTTCTTGTGCAAGCTTCATCTGTACTTGAGCTTCATGCTTAGCGGCTTCCTTTGCTTCTTCAATGATTTGAGCAGCGCGTTTATTTGCCTTTTCAATGATGTCAGTCGATTGAATTTTTGCCTGCTTTAATTCATCTTTGACGCGATGTTGCGCTAGCTCAAGCTCTTTTCGACCACGTTCTGCAGACGCTAAACCATCAGCAATTTTGTCTTGTCTCTCTTCCATAGCTTTTGCCAAAGGAGGCCAAACTAATTTCATTGTAAACAAAACAAAAGCTGCGAATACCAGCATTTGTACTATTAGTGTTAAGTTAATTTCCACCGTTATCTCCTGTAACAATTAGGGCGCTTTGCGCCCTCAACTATGTGTTATCAAGAACCTATACCGCTAAGGAAAGGATTTGAGAAAGTAAAGAATAACGCAATACCTACTCCAATCATGGTTACGGCATCTAATAAACCAGCAACGATAAACATCTTAACTTGTAGCATTGGAACCATTTCTGGTTGACGAGCTGAGCCTTCAAGGAATTTGCCACCAAGCAAACCAAATCCTATCGCTGTACCCAACGCACCCAAACCAATTAACAAGGCAACCGCAACAACGGTCATACTTTGAATTTGTGCTATTAAACTAGCGGCTTGCATATTTATCCCCTTTACAATGAATGGATGAAAATTAAAATCGGTTAGTGATCTTCATGCGCTAAACTAAGGTAAACAATAGTTAGTACCATGAAAATAAATGCTTGCAATGTGATCACCAAGATATGGAATATTGACCAAGCCAAAGCCAAAATAAATTGAGCTGAGCCTAAGGTCGCAGTACTTACTGGTGATGATGTTGCAGCATTTAAGGTTAACAGCGCGATCAATATAAAAATCAATTCGCCTGCATATAAGTTCCCAAATAACCGGAGTGCCAAAGAAATAGGTTTAGCAATAAGGCCTACCAACTCAAGCAACAGGTTAAAAGGTATGAATCCGGGATGATTAAAAGGTTGTAGTGTAAGCTCTTTTAGAAACTTTTTAGGACCTTTTATTTTAATGCTATAAAAAATAATAAGCATAAATACTGTGATTGATAGTGCAAAAGTCAAGTTTAAATCTGTTGTAGGTACTACTTTAAGGTAATGAATACCTCCAGCCTGAGCAATATCTGGTAATATATCTACTGGCAGGATATCCATAAAATTCATTAGAAAGACCCATAAAAAGATGGTTAACGCCAGAGGGCCTATTAAATTATTTTTTCCATGAAAACAATCTTTTACTTGGTTATCCGCAAATTGCAGCATGATTTCCGCAAAATTCTGCAGCTTACCAGGAACTCCTGTTGTCACCTTACGGGCACCAAAATACATTAGAGCACAAACTACCACGCCTAATGTAATAGAAAAAAACAGTGTATCAAGATGTAAAGTCCAGAAACCACCTGAACCAAAGGTCATATCACTAACATTATAATTAAGATACGTTAAATGATGTTTAATATAGTTTGAACTAGATACCATTTCAGTCACTTTCAGGCCTATTCTGTTTATTAATAATCAACGGGGCGAACCAATGCGTCATCAGTATCATAATATATGATACAAAAAACGCGAGCGGCGTTATTTTAAAGAAAAGAAACACCGCAGTGAATAGGAATATGGATATAAATATCTTTAGCGCTTCGCCTTTATAGAAACTATTTACAATTTGCCTGGCTGAGCGTGCACCGTGGTACTTAAATAGTTTAATTGCGAAATATGCATTGGGAATGATACAAACCATCCCACCAAGCAATGCCGAAATTGCTGCATTAGCACCATATGCTAGTACACAAAAAACTGTAAAGACCAATGTAACGCTTATTTGCACAAGCCAAAGCCGAACAATGCCGCGCCTACTTAGCTGTTTGTTCACATATTCACCTAAGTTTCACCGCGCGAATTATAATGCAACCTGAATGAATAATCAATGTTCTATTTTATTTACTGCTTGCTCCCAAATAGTATCCAATACGCTAAACGGAAGAAACCCTCTCATAAATGAACATAATTATCTGATTTCTATTGTACTAATAACAACAGTACCCAGCTCTATTACCTCAAATGGATGCTGCGGCTTAAGTTAAGTTTGGGTTAAAAACTATTAACTCTTAATATTAACTTAACGTGAGTTTCGGATAAAGAATTTATTTAGATCCAGCCTCCATTTTGGCCCGTTTGGGCTGAGGAGGCATTCATGCCGTCTCGAAGCCTGAACACAGATCTTGAAAATTCGTGCTAAGGCTTTGAGACAGCGCTACGCGCTTCCTCAGCCCGAACAGATCGTGATAGAGAATCGTTATAATTATATCCTTATCCATAACTCACGTTAACTTATTGAAATTAATAAATTATCAAATATTTTGATACAACATATACATATATTAAATTGGACCAATATTACACGATAAGATTTAATAGAAACCATAATAACAAAAACTACTTATCCAATACGTCATCAGAGACATCATTATTTAAATCAGTTTAATTTTTTATCACGTATGTGGTACACAATGAGGTTACTAAAATGTTTGCAATTACAAAAAATTATCCTAAAATCTATCGTGATAAATTTGTTGCTAACTCTCTAGATGGAATGTTTAGTCGGGGAATATCCTCCTATGCTGCTGAAAGATTTACTCAGGAGTGGAATAAACCTGAAAAGCAATTGATTGCAAAAGAGATTACATTATCAACAATTGTACCAACATTTCATTCATCACGAGAAAATGCTGCTTTACAGCCACCATTTCCAAATGGAAAAAGACCACATCCCTCCGTTGTACATGCCTTAGGAAAAACCTATGGCAAATTATGTGCAATTGATAAAATATCAGCTGTTTGTCCAGAACATTATTTATTAATGCGCACAGCAGTTGGCATTGCTAGAAATCCAAAACCAGAAATTCTTCATGCTGCTACTATTATTGGTTTTGAGCTGGGTACAGAATTAGAAAAGCTAAATCGAAATGCGCTTAAGAGTCTTTTTGAGATAGGAGCAAGCGCACCAGAAAGCCGCTCTAGAGACGTACTGGAGAACCATGATTTATTAATAAAAATACTAAAAGGGGAGCATCAAACCACACCCCAACAATTTTTAAGAGTACTTGAAGTTGTCCTTTCACCTCTGGGTATGATTGCTAATGCTTATGGAAGTAACAACTGCAAAATTGAAAGAGCTAAAAATGCTGGAAAAGACGTAGTTGGCTTAGAGAATTTCATAAAAGAATTAATGGATTCATTAAAGAGTTTTCATGTTCCATACATCAAAGCGCCAGGATCACCTTTTGCTCATTTACAAATGCAACTATACACACAAGGTGCTCAAATATCAGATGCAGAACTTGTTACGGTAAGTCATTTTCTGGAATCTCTTGCAAATAAAAGTACTGATGATCCTATGCCTAACATTCCCCAGCTTCGTAGTGTAATAGTAAATGATGCAACTGGCAGAACACTTCACCTCCATGATCATATGAATCTTCCCCATTTTTTTGACGTGTCAGGAACTACAGGTGCGATAATGCAAGCATCATTAGGCCTTTTGTTCAAAGCAGGCCGATTAGATCTAGCAAAAGATCCACATGAAACGCTACTTCTGGGTATGGTGATAGCTGGCTGTAATTTTTACAAGCAAGGATATCATAACTATTATGAGGTTCTACCAGCATTAAACTGGGTTAACCATAATGTATGGAAAGAAGAATACAAACAATTAACCCCTACGGAACTTCTTCATACAGTTCCATCCTTGTTAAAAGAATGTGTGGATCCCTCATCTCAAATGGCTACAATAATTAATGACACTACGAATTTAGTTACAGAACACTTCGAATTACACTATGAGTTATATAAGGAAGATCTTCAAAATAGAGCAAAAATAGAGCAAGATCCCTCAGCCCCTATGTTAGGGATGAAAAACGAATAAGATTTTAGGAGTAACTTCTCGTTAGTTTAACGTCAGTTATAAAGTCTCTATCACGCTCCGTTCGGGCTAAGAAGGCATTTACGCCGTCTCGAAGCCTTGTCATCGAGTTCCAAAGTACCTGCCAAGGCTTCGAAGCGGCGCTGGGGCGCCTCCTCAGCCCGAACGGAGCGAAGTAATCACTCGATCTCTTATCCATAACTGGGACGTTTCGGATAAAGAATCTTTTTAGATCCAGTCTTCATTGCGAATCGTTCGGGCTAAGAAAGCGTTTACACCATCTCGAAGCCTTAGCATCGAAGTCCAAAGTACCTGCCAAGGCTTC
Organism: Legionella cincinnatiensis; assembly: GCF_900452415.1. Taxonomy (NCBI): domain Bacteria; kingdom Pseudomonadati; phylum Pseudomonadota; class Gammaproteobacteria; order Legionellales; family Legionellaceae; genus Legionella; species Legionella cincinnatiensis. The sequence continues at coordinate 4,007,483 of NZ_UGNX01000001.1, forward strand.
GAGACGGCGCTGGAGCGCCTCCTCAGCCCGAACGGAGCGAAGTAATCACTCGATCTCTTATCCATAACTGGGACGTTTCGGATAAAGAATCTTTTTAGATCCAGTCTTCATTGCGAATCGTTCGGGCTAAGAAAGCGTTTACACCATCTCGAAGCCTTAGCATCGAAGTCCAAAGTACCTGCCAAGGCTTCGAAGCGGCGCTGGGGCGCCTCCTCAGCCCGAACGGAGCGAAGTAATCACTCGATCTCTTATCCATAACTGGGACATTTCGGATAAAGAATCTTTTTAGATCCAGTCTTCATTGCGAATCGTTCGGGCTAAGAAAGCGTTTACGCCATCTCGAAGCCTTAGCATCGGATTCCAAAGTACCTGCCAAGGCTTCGAAGCAGCGCTGGGGCGCCTCCTCAGCCCGAACGGAGCGAAGTAATCACTCGCTCTCTTATCCATAACTGGGACGTTTCGGATAAAGAATCTTTTTAGATCCAGTCTTCATTGCGAATCGTTCGGGCTAAGAAGGCATTTACGCCGTCTCGAAGCCTTGTCATCGAGTTCCAAAGTACCTGCCAAGGCTTCGAAGCAGCGCTGGGGCGCCTCCTCAGCCCGAACGGAGCGAAGTAATCACTCGATCTCTTATCCATAACTGGGACATTTCGGATAAAGAATCTTTTTAGATCCAGTCTTCATTGCGAATCGTTCGGGCTAAGAAAGCATTTACGCCGTCTCGAAGCCTTGTCATCGAGTTCCAAAGTACCTGCCAAGGCTTCGAAGCGGCGCTGGGGCGCCTCCTCAGCCCGAACGGAGCGAAGTAATCACTCGATCTCTTATCCATAACTGAGGCGTTTCGGATAAAGAATCTTTTTAGATCCAGTCTTCATTGCGAACCGTTCGGGCTGAGGAGGCATTTATGCCGTCTCGAAGCCTTGGCACAGAACTTGAAAATTTGTGTTAAGGCTTCGAGACAGCGCTATGCGCTTCCTCAGTCCGAACGGTTCGAAATAAAACCATGTTCTCTTATACAAAACTTATAGTTAGTCTAGGGAAAGAAAGCCCATCCACATTTAAAAGCTTATCCACTAGATCCAGCGTAATTTCTATTGCTCTAAAAATATCATTTAACTTTCACACCAATGCTAATTTTAAAAATCAGATTTTGGGTATTCCTTTAAATCTTCTACGACGAGATTAAGTGGATTATAAGACTTTGCTTCTAGTAAGCTATGGTCAATATAGTACATAGATATACCATTTTCTGATTTGCTCGTGAGACAATTAACATCACATAATAGTTCATATTGACCTACTTGTGCATAATAATTCTTAGCCATTTTCAACCATTCTTGTTTTTCATTTTGAGAAAGCGATTTTAATATTTGCGGTTGATATACTGGAGCAGTACTTAAAAAATGGGGCTCTGCCTGAGTTATATTTAATCCAATAAGCTGTGTGCCCCGGGATAAAAAAGTCACCTCTACGGGTATTTTTTTAAATTGAAATAACTTTTTTTGCAACTCAAGAAATTCTTTACTATGTGGAGCAGGTATACTGTTTGAAAACATACGATTATTGTAGGTCCTAATGCCTTTTACTGTTGAACGAACAAAGAAGTTAGAGCATTTCGAAAACATGACTCTTCTTTGTTCAAAAATCATTCACTTATGAATGAGCATTATATCACATAAAAAGATCATTACGACCTTAACTTAGTCATAAAGCAATGTTTTTATACTAAAAAGCCGCCAGTTCCTGCCAATTCATTGTCGCTTACTCACAAGTCAAAAAACTTGGAGTAAATTCAGGCCAAGTCAAGAGGTAGGTATTAGGTAGTGAATCACTGGCAAAGCGGCTCCTTGTAAGCGTGTATCTGGATAATGCCTACCAATGACCAATATTTGGTTCAGACACCCATGGCTCTTGGAGAGGTAGCGCATCTCCTTTTTGCAGTAATTCTATAGAAATATTGTCTGGAGAACGAATAAATGCCATATGACCGTCGCGTGGCGGCCTATTAATGATGACACCTAATTTTTTTAATCGTTGGCATGTTTCATAAATATTATCAACGCGATAGGCTAAATGACCAAAATTACGACCTTCATCATACGCTTCAGGATCCCAGTTATAAGTAAGTTCTAACAGCGGAGCGTTAGACTGTTTTGCTTGTTCTAAATCATTGGGTGCAGCGAGAAATATGAGTGTAAATCGACCTTTTTCATGTTCTGTACGCTTGACCTCAATAAGTCCTAATTTATTGCAGTAGAAATCAAGTGATTGCTCTAAGTTTGACACTCTAACCATTGTATGTAGGTAATTCATTCATTTTCCCTCTAAAATTATGGTAATTCGATCACCGCCGGAACAGTGAACGCTTTTGAATCAGATAATGAGTCTACTATTGCTTTTCCTGGTGCATAGGAGCGTAATATCAAATAGAAGGGCTGGCCGTCTTTGCTCGAAGGCAACCAATTTGCTTCCTTATCTTTTCCCGGGCTCGTATTTTGAATATAAATTGTAAGCGATCCATCCGCATTCCGTTTCATTTGATTATCACTACCAAGTGAATATCGATGAATTGGATTTTCAACAGTATAATTATTATGCAAATTATATAAAGTTAAAGACCAAAACCCCGGAGCAATATACGGAGGCAACTGTTTGAAAGTTATTGTATATTTTTTACTACTCAATAAATCGTTCGATTCGCTGTCTCTTTTTGTCATAAAATAAATCGCTTCACGTGGAATATTCGCTGTTAATCCAACACGTGCGATAATTGCCCGCAAATAATAATTGTTTTTCGCATTACCAATATCAGGTGGTGGAATGAACCATCCGTTAACAAACATACCAAGGGGTAAATTTGCATTAAGAGGGCCAATTTCTTGTGCGGCGCGTTTCATAGACTCTAAAATAATAGGTGAAACTTTTCCCGCATCCCATTGTTTTCCGTATTCAATTCCAAGTGGTTTAAACATGGGTAATAAAGCGCTGATCTGGTCTTTTGGCGGTGGATTTTCATTGATTGCTGCCGATAAAATCTGCCAAAACTGCACAGGATCTTTAAAATCAACCGCACTGACTGGTAAGTTAGGATTAACCAATTCCGGTTTGATAAAATTATATGGGGGTAAAGGCGTGGGTGTTTGCCCCAGATATTGGGCCATACCTGTGACCGTTATTTCATTCAAGACCTTTTGGGCACCTGGCAAGTCTGCATCATTAACAACATGGACGCGTGGCTGGATTAAAATCCAAGGTGTAGGCGCCTCAATACGCGTGATGTGGTTAGGTAATTTCCCTTTCCAATTTGGCCCTACAAGCGCATAAGTTCCTCCTTTATAGCCTGTAGTAACCCCACCTACATAAGCAAATGAGTTAGTATACATATCTAAAAGCTGAACCATATAATAACGATTATTTGAATCAGGAACACTTAAAATGATTGGTTCTTTGGATAAATCTAAGAAACCAAATCCATAGATGACATTTGTATTTGGAGTAACATAACCTGCTTGTTCAGAAAGAGATGGAGTCGCTATATTTTCCAGACGCCAAATTGAGTTTGGCCTGGATTTAGCATCAAGCTTCAATGCATCGTTATAGCGCAGATTATACATAGTAACAATAGGTAACCCCCAAGTAGCTGCTTGTAATGCTAGTGAATAAGAATATTCACTTACATTTTTATCCATATTTTTGGGTAATTGTGCAAATGTAGTGGAGAGAAAAGGAAGGGTTATGCAACAAGCTAACAAAAACATACGTATACAATGCGTCATCATGATCCTTATATGAATACGCTTTTTTTCAAGACACTATCAAATGATTCTTTAATTGTAAATGAGGCGGCCCTCATTTGAATTTACCGTCTATACTTAAAGTGTGGAGCTTATTATCACCATTCAGGTAATAAGTAGTGTTTATTAACCTCGAAAAAGGAAAAAACATGCCTGATAAGATCCAACATACAGCAGCTAATCTGCAACAAAAAATGCTCGTTCGTTATGGCGATGGCCTACACCATAAACATAACAAACATCATCTCGAATACCGACAACACTGTAGAACCCACCCTTGTAATTCGAACAATAAATTCGACGAACTAGAAAATATTAATGGATCTACGGGATTGTTGCGTCAATCTAATTTAAAGAAAATGCGTAAACGACCTGATAGAGGACAGTTTCATTAAAAGTATATCCTAAGAAAACAGTTGGGTTTATTTTGAAACTCAATTGTTTTTTAGGACTATCACGCAAGCTGATTCTGATAAGTAAAATATTTAAGTAACTTTACGACGCGAACAACATCTGCTGTTCTTCTTGAAATATTAATTACTTTTACCGCCTGTTCCTCATGCGCATCCCCCATTAAATAAACAACTCGATCAGAAGTAATCACTTTAAATGCATTTGGATCGATAGAGCCATCAGCAAAAATTTGGCTTCTAATTTTGGTAGTGATCCAACTGTCTTCCAGGGAGGTAGAGGGCGCAGAGCTCACTCCTATCTGGTTAAACATCCGTCGATAACCTTTTACCATGGTTAATCGCCGATGTAATTCATTCTTCATTTCCTGAGTGGGTACATGGCCAACTAATAAGATATCCCCTTTGAAAACGGCTATATCGATAACGCATTGATTATTTTTAAATAAATTATCAACCATTATTGCGTTATTCACTCTTAAAAATAAACTGTAATCATCGAGCTTTTTATAGACATCATGCCGATCATAGACTAAAGTTGCCCCTGTCCATAGTCCACCAATGCAGCCTGGAAGCAATAAGAAAATTCCTATTATAAATAAAATCAAACGTCCTTGTTTTAACATATTTAACTAGTGTATGTACTGAAACGTTTTAACAACTTTACGTACCCCATTAACTCGACGGGCGGCATCCACTGCAAGAGCAGCTTGCTCATCATGGACAATACCCATCAGATAAACAACACCATTTTCTGTCACGATACGTATTGATCCTGACTCAAGACCTTTTTTGGCTAACATTCTGCTACGTACCTGACTTGTAATCCAACTGTCCTTAGAACGTTCTGTAAGTGGAATAGGATAACCTACAGTGATTTCGTTATAAACGCGATGAACTCCTGGAGTTCCCCGAGCAATTTTTTCCGCTAGAATACGTAAAGAAGGTGTTGGAGTTTGTCCTACAAGTAATATTACACGATTAAAACTTGTTACAATAATACGCGAATCACTAAACTGATGGTTTGTTATTATGGCTTTATGAATAAGATGAAATAAACGAGCATCAGCTTCCATTGTAACTACACCACGCCGATCATACACCATGCCAGCGACTGCCCCTGCCCCCGTAACTACAGCAGCGACACACCCTGTTAATAAAGACGCTATTAAAAGAAAAAAGATTGATTTTAATTTTAAATGCATGTTTTACCCCAAAAGTTGGCCAAATAACGACTGGTCAATTAAATCACAAAAGCAATGTAAGATGAACAAATGCATTTCCCTAATTCGGGCAGAATGGTCAGATGTAACCCGCAACTCAATATCTTCGGGTCCTAAATGATTTGCAAGAACTCCCCCATCCCGTCCACTTAAAGCAATAGTATCCATGCCTCTTTCATTTGCTGCATGAAGTGCATGTAACATGCTATCCGAGTTCCCTGAAGTAGTTAATAAAAGCAAGACATCATTTTCTTGGCCTAAGGCTTGTATTTGCCGAGCAAAAACCTGATTGTAATGATTGTCATTAGCTGAAGAACTTAAACTGGTTGCATCCGTACTTAAATTAATTACCGGAAGTGATGGTCTTTCCACCTCAAAGTGATTGAGCATGGCACTCGCAAAATGCATGCAATTAGCACTTGAGCCACCATTCCCACAAAGTAATATTTTCCCATCAGTAAGCAAACAATTTACTAAACGTTGGCCTGCTCTGGCAATTGAATCGGATAAAGCATCAGCAAGAGCAATTTTGGTTTCAATATTTACACCAAATAAATGCCTCACTCGTTCTTCCAGTTGTACCATAATATTAAACCTCTACCTCAGTAAAAAACGAGAGTCTGTTGGCAATCGCACCCCACTGTCTCCGCGCTGCATTTTATGCGCACGTAATAGGGATAGAAATGAATGGTCAACAAACCCTAAATGTTAAATCAATAATCGGCTCCAAAAGCATCTTTTATCCAGCTAATCGATGCTGCATCTCCATCAATACTTACAACGTCAAAACGAAGAGCACATTGATGATACTTTTGATGTTCAAGTATAAAAAATGTAGCTGTTTTTAGTATTTTTTGTCTTTTTGTATAAGTAACACTTGAACTACCACCACCAAACTGATTGGAAACTCGTGAACGAACCTCTATAAAAACAAGGTGATTATTGTCATGCATAATTAAATCAATTTCGCCAAAACGACAACGATAATTTTTCACAATCAATTTAAGGCGTTGTTTTGTTAAGTAGGCTAAAGCTTTTTCTTCAGCCACACGTCCTTTCTCTTGAGTCATCAATTAAACTGTCTCACCTAAAGAATGTACAAGACCATCTCTAAACTGTCCCCATTCTAATACATGTGCCACTTGTTGTGATGGCTTAAGGTATAAAATACCATCCCCCATGTGCTCCTCATCTGCAGGGAATAACATCAACTGATTCAGTTGTGTTGCCAAAGTATAACTATCTACTCCCAAGGCATACAGCCTATTATAACTATTAAATTGTTCTGGCCAATTTCGTGAACCTGCTTGATGCGCAAAAACCCAAGGAATATCACAAAAAATAATTCCATCAAGATCCTTATCTTTCAATGGATTGGCGCTACCTCCATAAACACTTGCGGTGGCAAAAACGGGGACATCTCCAGCATAATAATAATTTAACAAGGGCATAATCTGTCGTGCTTTAGAGGGATACGCCAATAAAAAAATCATATCAAAATCTTGTCTACGACTGGTCACAGGTTGAATTTTTTGACCTAACAATTCTCTTATTTTTTTTTCACGCTTTTGGCTATGGCTAATTTGTAAAAAATCTTTCATTTTTTTATTTAAATCATCATTGGAACCATATAAGAGCGTATCAACAACACGCCCCCCACTTTTTTGCCATTGTTGACTAAATGATTTCCTGATCTCATTACCCCAAGCATTTCCAGGGGCAATAATTAAAGCACGACTATATCCTTTATTTTTTGCTCTTAGTGCTACTTGAATTGCTTCATTAGCTGGTGAAAGGGCAAATGAATAAGAATTTTCTTGAATAGGAGTAGCTGAATCATTTAATAGCAAAGTAGGAACAGGATGCGATAATGCTGCAACTGCAGCCGCCTGTGATTTTGTTAAAGGACCTACAATATAATCTGCACCCTCATTTATTGCTTTTTGGTACAATACGGTCACATCACCACTGTTAGTATCATAAGTTTTCACATTTATTGGCGTATCACCCTGGTTATTTTTAGATGCAGCCATAAATCCATCCCGTACCGCAGTTCCTGGCCCTTGTAATGCGCCAGTTAGCGGTAATAAAAGAGCTACTTGTTTGGGTCGATCATGAATTTTGTTTGCAATCGAATCCAGGGGGTTAGGTAGAATATGGTTTGCTGGATGATCGCTAAAATGAGATTGCCATTGATCTAAAGCCGCAAGTAAGGATTTTGAATGATCGCGATATTGATGTGAAATCAAAGCTAATTGAATCCATCCTTGTAACACTGATTGTTCAGGCAGCTTAGCAGCTAAAGCAGTTAATTCAGCCTGAGGAATACGCATGAGTGTCAACCAAAGCGCACGACGGTTATTTGTTTGGTGTTCATCATCGGTGATTAACGATTCAAGTTTTATACGTTCCTTTACTGAGTCTAAAGGTCTACCTATAGTGCCATAGGCTTTTGCTAGAAGCTCATGATATTGAACCTGTTGATAAAGAGATAACTCGTCTTGCGCTGTAATTTTGGTTAATTGACTTAACGCCTTTTGCGGACGCTCACGAATCAAATCAATTTGTGCTAATAAAAGATTTTTTTCATCTGCAAGTATCGGCGTTAAATCCGAAGTCTGTGCTAAAATAGCAGAGCCTTGTCGCCACTTGCCCTCTGAAATCAAATGGCCTGCAGCTTTAAGTAAAGATTGTTGCTTTTCTATTCCCTCTTGGGTTTTAGCTTGAGCAAGGTAACTTGAAGTAGGTTTAGAATATGGACTTACTAATTTTTTCTTTTCTGCTTTGGGTTCTGACGCCAATACAGGGGGTGCCATTTCAGGAGGAGTAACTGCTGTAGTGCATTGGCAAAGAAAGGAAGTAGAGATCAGTAAAAAAAATGCCCTAATTTTTATTGAATTTATTAACATGTTTCATAACATTAAGTAAGCAATAACCCAAGAGGATAAACCATGAATAACTCACTAGCAACAGGCATAGGAACGCTCTATATTGTTGCCACTCCTATAGGAAACCGTGAGGATATTACGCTTAGAGCATTAGAAATACTTAAGTCTGTTGATTTTATTTTAGCTGAAGATACACGGCATTCAGCACAATTATTAAACGCTTTAGGAATAAAAAACCATCTCGAATCTTTGCATGCACATAACGAAAACAATAAAAGCAAAGAGTTGATCGAACAAATTCTAGGAGGAAAATCTGCAGCCTTAATCAGTGATGCAGGAACCCCTTTAATTAGTGATCCTGGTTTTTTATTAGTGAGGCTAGCACACCAAAATGCTATCCCTGTTATCCCTATTCCTGGTCCTTGTGCCCTCATTACAGCACTTTGTGCCGCTGGAGTTCCTTGCGATTCATTTCTCTTTCTAGGCTTCCTACCGGCAAAACAACAAGCAAGAAAAGTAAAGCTTGAATCTTTGCGCACCGAGCCTCATACGTTAATCTTTTACGAATCAACTCATCGCATCGTTGATTGTATTAATGACATGGGCGATATATATGGTGAAGAATGTGATATTGTTTTAGCAAAGGAATTAACCAAAACGTTTGAACGTTTTCTTATTGGCACTATTTGTGACATTAGAAAGTGGTTATTAGCAGAACCTGCTCATATAAAAGGGGAATTTGTTTTGATTATTCCTCCACGTCCCACTCCTCTGGAACATGATGCTCATGAAAAATTACTCAAAGTCTTACTGGAAGAACTTCCATTAAAACAAGCAGTAGCTATTGCCTGTAAGCTTAGTAATGCAAATAAAAATGAATTATATGAAAAAGCGTTAATTCTAAAAGATAAATAACGTGAGCTTCTTATAAAGAATCTTTTTAGAGCCCCTCGCTATCTCGCCCCGTTCAGCCTGAGAGGGCATTTATGCCGTCTTGAGCTATCCCCACGCAATTTAAAAATAAGGATCCAGTGACTATTTAAGGCCGTTCAGCCTGAGGAGGGGCAAAATGCCCCATCTCGAAGGCCTGGTATAAGGCTTCGAAACAACGCTACGAACGGGTCGCAATAAATCCACGTTCGCTTATACGATACTCACATTAATTTAACTCACAATAAAATCTTCCCCAATTCCAGGTATAATTTTCCATTGACAAGTTGCGCCGTGATAACCTAAAGCCTGAATATCTGGTTGTGCCGGGCCATTGGCCGTGACCACAAAGACACAAGCTTTAGATTCAAAACTTGAACCCTTCGTCAACTGCACAGCAGTTACTGTATAGGCAATATCAAAAGTAGCATCTTCCTTAAAACCAAATCCATAGGAGAGAGGATTAGCAGTTGAAATTTGTACTCGATTGATCGGCTGGCATGCTTGATCAACAAAGAGTCCTTTTTCGTTTATCATACGCAAATTGACTTTCCAGTCGCCATTCAAACTACTCACTTTATGCCAAGTATGAACAGGACAATAGGAAAAAAAATGATTAGCAAATGCACATGGAGTCAAGCCGAGAAAAATTGCTATTTTGCAAATATGTTTCATTTTTTAATGATCCTTTCTTTAAATCCAACCCTATCTTATTACATAAATGAGAATCATTTGCAAATACACTACTGCTTTTTTTCTTGATTCTAGCTGAGCAATCGCAAGTTACGCTGCAAAAAGGGGGATTTTTTCATGGGTTAAATAGACCCATTAAGCAGTGAATAAGAAGAATCATAAATTTATATTTAGATATTAAAAAAGTAGATTACAATACCCGATTTCACATCATTATAATTACGAGGACTTTTATGGAAGAGCAAGATGATCAATTAGACTACATTATAATGAGTGAAGAACCTTTACCTATATGGGATTCAATCATAGATACTATTATTGAAAAGGTTCAAAATATTGCTTCATATGTTTCTAAAATATGGAAAAGTAGCTCGCAAGAAATAGACACAAAAGAAGAAAAAGATACCGTTGCCAAATTAACCTATCCTTCAGTAAGCCATTATCTTACATTTTTAAAAGACATTACTTTATTAAAAACTAATCCTGCTAAAAAAGCACAACTGCAATCTTATTTTATGACTTTTGTTGCAGATCTTGGTGCTCGTTCTCTTGACGAAGGTTCAGGCATAGCTTGTTTCAGTTTACCTGACTTAACGAAAGTATTTGTTCTTTCTAATCAGCAGGCAATTAAACAACTCTACGAAAAATCTAATGAGAAAAAATTTAGCCAAAAACCCTTTTTTCAACGTTTAGCGCTTATATTAGGCCCTGACAATTTAATGTCTTCTGTTTTAGGATCAGAAACCCATTCGAAAATTCGTGCATCCATTCTTTCTCGTAATGAATCAAATAGACGGCATGTTGCCAAAATTGTTGCTGATTTTTTTAAAGAATATGAATTGGAACAAATTATTCAAAGACAATCGTTAAGTGAACTCATGGATAAACTCTCGCGCCGAGTATTAATTGCGACTTACTTTGGGGAAAATGTGGTTCAACCTTTTGAAAAACTTTATAGTTCAACCATAACAAAAGAGTTAATAGATTGCTTATTTAGCTTAGATCCTATTAAAAATTCAGAGGAAGAAGAGCTGTTGGCTTTAAGAGGCAAAGTATTAGGCTTAGGCTACAAACTCATCTTTTCGCAAGAAGCCATTTCAAAGCAATTAATGGTGGAACAGAGTTGGCTTAATTACTTGTTAAAGGTGCGCGTTTTAAGCAATCCAGATGCAGCTCCTGAATTGCAAAAAATGGAAATCAACTCCACCACAAAACTAACTGCAGAACAATGCGAATCTTTGATCAAATATTCACAATTGCACTTAGATAATACGCCACTATCTACCTTGATAAGGGATGTCATCAATGAAAGCTTGTTTATTCCTTTATTAGGTTTTGATGCGACTGCTACAGCCTTGATTACCTCTCTAAAAATCGCGCTCCAAGATAAAAGAATCCATACCATCATCAAACAAGAAATTCAGCAAAAAATGTTAGCAGGAGAGGCGTTCGAATTGCATTCTCCTTGGGATGTGGTTAAAAAAGAAGATGCTTTATCTTATACTGAGGCTGTTTTACTGGAAGCGTTACGATTATCCCCTCCCGCTCCTATGGTGCCCGAAATAATTAATGAGGCGATCACTCTTAGTATTGATGATTTTTCTTTCACTTTACCGGCGGGCGCCTTAGTGTTTATACCTATGCAAAGTTTGCACACCCATGAGAAACATTTCCCAGACATTGTTCTTTCTGAAGAGGGACAAAAAGCTGTTGGTAAAAAATTAATTACTGCAAATGACATCTTCCCTGAACGATGGGGACCTAAACAAAGGAATAAAGAAATTTATAATGCCAATTTTTTTTCCGAAAGCCCAGACTCTTATAAGCCTGGAGCATTGCAAAAAGAAGGTAGATTTCTTACCTTCAAAACCGGAGCAAGACGCTGCCCAGGTCTTCGAATTGCACTGACGGAATTACTTTCTTTATTTCGTATCTTGGCAACCTACAAAATTGAACTCATTGGAGAAGAAAATTTGCAGTTATCATTCAATTATGAAACTCCTTTACAGAGAAATGGTGGGATGGGTTTAGTGAAAATTACGCCTAAAAAAACATTAACTACACCAGCAAACATTCCCTCTAAAGAGGAGCAAAGTACTCTTTCACGAAGTGGTGTCCATTTCTTTTCTCAGGCACAAACCTCTGACATGCAAGACCTTAGTAAAAGAGAACCTCTATCAGAAAATTCAAATTTTTTGAAAATGGCAGGAAATGTATCGGTTTAACTGGATGTTCATTTTTGCTGTTTTAAACTTTAGATTCTTTAAGATATCTAGAAAGAATTAAATACACACCATTAGTCCATCCAAATCCAATCTCATTACTCGTATAACTGTATTTAATTTTATTATCGGTCTGAGTACTTATGATATTAACATCGTATTTTTCAAATATTGCATGATCCTTTTGGAATCCTCTATTTATTGTATTAATAAATTTAGTAGCTACTTCTATAGCAAATTGATTATAACCATATTTATCAAGTCCAAATACAGCAAAATATTGCATAGGAGCCCAGCCAAATGGAGCATCCCATTGTAATCCAGAATAATTCGTGCTAGTTACAATGCCTCCTTTCATGAGTAAATCGGGTAAATGCTTTACTACAGCTGCGGCTTGTTCTTTAGAGGCGATTCCAGCCCATAAGGGATAAAAAGTTGTGGCAAATGGATAATATTTTCGCTCTTGCTTTTTAAAATTGTAATCTAAATAATAACCTGTGGCTTCATCCCATAAATAGAAATTTATATTATTTGCACGAATTTTTGCTCGTTTCTGCCATTTATTTGCTGCATTATTATTGCCTAATATTTCATATATTCTTTGTATATCGCATTCCATTTGATACAACAAAACATTTAAATCTACCGGAGCATAATCTAAAATAGCAGCACCAAAAGGCCCATATTTTGCTGTAATATCAAAACCAGACTCTCTAATTGTTCGATCTGCAATATAAAAATAGTTTGTTAACTGATTTTTTTTGTTATCATAGAAAAGAGTCTTATCATAATCAGTGACAGAGTGTGTATTAAAATAATTTACTACTTTTCTATAATACAGTGGTGACTCTTCAGGGGTTTGCCCCTCTCCACTGGAGTAATATCGGGACAAACCAATATTAGGAATCGCATGTGGTGGGGATGTCCAAAACTGATAAAGTTTCTCAATCGCTGGCAATGTGGATTTTAACCACATATTATTTGGAACTTTATTATAATAAGCTAATATCATTTCTGTGAGTAATGGAGGCTGGGTTCTTCCTAAATAATAGGTACGATTGGCATTTAAAATCATTCCATAATTTATTACTTCATAAATTAAATTGTCTACCATATTTTTGGCAAGATTAAATCGCTTATTTTCTAGTAGTCCCAATTCAATGAAAAAGCTATCCCAAGCATACATTTCATTAAATCGACCTCCAGGTACCACATAAGGATAGGGCAAATAAAGCAAACCATGCCTCATGATCGATGTACGATCCTGGGGTAAATATTCAAACTTAACTTGGCTTGCTATTTTTATATTTTTTGATTTGACTTTTTTGAGGTTTTCACCTTGAGGTAAATAAACTATAAATTCGCTTACTGATAATTTAGGATCGAAACTAGATTGAAGCCAATCCTCTCTTACTAATAAATCCCAACTTTTATCAATGTATTGAGTAACTTTTAAATCAATATCATCTCTTGTACTCGAAAATGCATTTTTAAATAATACAAGGAATATAAATAAATAATAAACGTATGGGCTTTTATAAATTTTACGCAAGTTAATATCCATTATTCGATTAAATAAAAGTAGAACTTACAAGCAAGTAGCGTTTAAGTTTTATTATTTATGGAGCAATTGACTCATGAATGCAAAAAGCAAATTTGCAACCAGCTTGAAGCTAAAAATTTTTGTTAACTACGCGTTAATGAAGTATTTAAGCGATTAATCATAGTTAAAATTCCTTATTAGCATCCCTTACCAAAAGCGGAGTATTCAACCTAATGATCATAGTATACTATTTAATATTGATTGTTAAATCAATGAACCAATTTGTTCGCCCATTCGATACCATTCATCATATCTCAGGAAATCACCTTATTTAATTAGCTTCTAATCCAAATCTCGCCTTAATAGTTGAACTATCATCAGGAAAAATGGTTCTACGATATTCTTCTTTAAATTTATTAGAGAGGCCAGAGGAGTGTTGCTCTTCTGTCTGTTGATTACTTTCTTGATTATTTTGACTCACCTGATTTAGTCGATTTGATAGAATATCTTCTCCAAGTTTGTTCGCTCGGACTTCCAGCTCCTTATATTCATTGTCGCTCAAGGAATGATCATTTATTAACTGTTTATTCATTTCACTCCATCTCTTTATTTTCTCTTTCTTTTGTTGCACTTGTGCTAAAAAATCACCCGAATCTGTTGCAGGAGCAACCGAACTTAATGGCGAAGGATTTTTGATATCACCCTTATGTTGAGACAAAGTTTCCGCGATACTCTTTAAAGATTGCGGGGAAAGATCGGGTTGAGGTATTGGATTGGCTTGTGGATTACCTGGCGATTTATATATGGGTTCCCATGCTTTTATTATACTATTTATTATATTAGAACCAGCAGTAAAGAGTCCTCCACCAGCAATAAAACCGCCAACTGCGAATACAGCAGCAACTAAGCCAACTTGGGCTATTAAATTGGCGCCAGCTAGAGCCCCTAGAGTAAGGCCATAGACCCCGAAACCCAGAACAGCAGATGCAACAGCAGGCCAAGCAAAAAAGGCAACTACGCCTAAAACAGCAGTAGCCAACACAGCAGCACTTATAGCCATGATCGCTCTTTTATGTTTTTTGATAAAAGATTCTTTCGGTTTTGGTATCTCCAATATAAGCTCTTGGGGATATATCTCCTGAATAACTGGTGAACCTAATGCTGGCGGTGATGTAACTTTATTTATGTTTTTGTTTTGTTTTGAGTCGTGAATTGGCATATTTTACTCCAAATCTTATACAAATTATTTAATAGTTTGAGGCTAAGGATACTGAGTATTCCTTTATCATTTCTTAATGTTGGTATTTAAGACTTTCTTTTCACCAACAAGTGGTTAATATAAAATCATTTATCTTGAAAAATAACCAATCAATTAATTTTATGTGTCATATCAACCATTTTAATATTTTATTATTTTCAATAAATTGAATACTGATTTCTATTTTAGAGCTCATCAAAATGAATTAATATTTGTCAGTGGAAGTTATACCGCAAACCTAAAAGGTAGAGAGAAAAAATTACTCCCATTCCGAGTAATTCTTAGAGAAAGGGAGAATTTAAATGTATCGCTTAGATCTTAGAACAAGACTATTCGTCGTCGGGAACTGAATTGTCGAGAGACTCTGGAACGCAGTATTATTTAACTACTATGTTCGTATACTTATTTAACCATCGAGTGACTTCTTCAACCGTTTGCTGATTCACTTCAATTACCTGATGATAAAGTTTATCCCGCATCGATTGATTTCCCGCTTTCGAGTATTGTTCTAGATATTGACAGGCTAAAAACATACGTCTAGTTCCTATACAGGCAACCCCTCCTTTTATTTTATGCGTCAAGTGATCAATTTGACTCCAATCCTGCTCCAGGTAAGCCTTCTTCATGTTTTGGATGTCTTGTTGTATGGTTGGGGAAGTAAATTCTTTCAATAACTGAAACAATAATGAGACGTCATTAATGTATTTCATTCCTTCTTGCGTATCAAAAAGAGAAACTGAATCTAAGGAGAGTAATTCTTCAGATACAGGAACGGAAATAGAGGGTTGTGAACTTTGGTTTACCGTAATCACGCTAGATACTTGCTTATCCAAATGACACTGCTTCACCATCTCTTTTAGCATCTGAATATTGATGGGCTTTCTAAATACCTCATTCATTCCTGCATGAATACATTCAACTCGCGCTGTTTCTAGTGCATGGCCTGTTAAACCCACAATGGCAACCGCAGGAACATTATTTATTTTTTCCCAATGCCGAATGTGTCTTACTAATTCGATTCCGGATATTTCCGAAAGACCAATATCCGTAATAATGAGATCGAAACGAGTGGATTTAATGCATTCCAAAGCCTCATTAGCATCCATAGCTGAGGTGAATCGATATCCTTCACTAGCAACAAATGATTCTAAAACTTTTAAAGCAATAGGGTTGTCTTCGACTAATAACACGTGAAGAGAACTCCCATCAATTTGGTTCACATACGACTCATTGCTTTTTTCGTTGGGTATTAAATTTTCTTTAAATCCAATACGGCAATTTAAATCAAAAGAAATAGTAGTTCCCTCTCCTTCCTTACTTTCTAAAGTAAGATGGCCGCCTAATAAAGTAACGTACGATTGAACAATATGAAGACCTAGACCGTATCCCATTTGATTTCCTTCATAAGAAGGATTAACACGAAAAAATTGCTCGAACACTTTATCTTTTTGCATTTCAGGAATGCCAATCCCCGTATCTGAAACACTAAAATGCAACAGCGTATGAAAAGCAGTAAAAGATAATGGCTTGATTGTAAGCGTAATACCTCCAGCTTGAGTAAATTTTACTGCGTTTCCCAAAAGATTTAATAAAATGTGATGGATTTTTTTTCTATCACTAACAATAAATTGAGGCACATTAGAATCAATAGTGCAGGTGAAGGTTAAATTTTTTGTTACAATTGTTGGAGCTTCCAGTTTTATTAAATCATCAATGCATTGACGTAATTCAAAAGTTTCTTCATGGATGTCCATTTCATTGGCACTGCCCGCGCGCACATCCTCTAATATCTCATTAAGCATCGTTAAAAGTTGATTGCCACTTTCATACAATAAGTGCGCCTCTTCCTTATGCACAGGATTGGTTAAATTCTTTTCCAATATCTCAGAAAGACCAATTACCCCTGTGAGCGGCGTACGGATATCATGGCTCATATTGGCAATGAATTCAGTTTTAGCAATTTCTGCTTGCTTTTCCTTGGTAATATCAATCGTGATACCTAATACACCAATCGTAGAGCCATTTTCGCTGGTAATAGGTACTTTACTCACTAGAGTATGAAAGATTTCTCCATTATGGCGCACCAAAATTTGCGGCAGTTTCAAAACAGGTTTTCCATGTTGTAATATTTCCTTATCGACTTCACGATAACTTTCAGCAATTACCTTATCTGAAAATAAATCGAAATCAGTCTTTCCAATGATATCATCGGAGGATTTTAGGCTAAAAAACTCAGCAGCCATTTCATTACAACCAACGTATTCTAGATCTTTATTTTTCCAATAGACATAACAGGGGATTCGATTGATCATGCTCGACAAAAAATGGCGAATTTCATCCACATACTGATTCACGGGAAGATGTTTTTCAAAAACATGTCCCGTCATTTTTTCTATTTCATGTTCTAAAGTGATGTAGGTATCATCGACCTCTGAAATATCCTTATCGAGTAAAAACCAATGTGTTTTATTGTCTATAATGACTCTTACTTTACTCCATACTCGATAATATTTATTAATAATCATGATCTTGGGGCAAATGAGATTCATATTTTTATCTAAAATGGGCGGAAGCCTTGCTTCTTCCCAAACGGATAGAAAGGGCTTTCCTATCCAAGAAGATGCTTTAATATTTAATATTTTTTTAGCGCAACGATTAACCAAAACTACATTCATGAACCGATCAATGACGATTAAGGAACATGAGGCAATGTCATAGGCTTTAGCCATCACAGGCAGTTCTTCTTGGGTTATTCTCATAAATTAGTTATTTTCATGATTAAAAATTTGTATCCTTTCATTGATAAAAATCGTTTTTTTGCAGAAATTCAGCAATCATTTTGCTATTTTCTTCATTCATAATCGTGTCATGATTCGCATCAATAGTCTGACACATAATATTTCCTTTATTAAATTTAGCCCACCCATTATAAGGATCATCAATCTCTTGATAGCCTTCGTTCAATTCCTTAGCTTTAAACAGTATCATATCCTGGCTTGTCATTGTTGGTTGATGCTCTAATAACAACCGCATCCGTTCTGCAGCCAAATCAGCAAGCGCTTTAGTTTTTTTATCGTCCATTGAGAAAAGGTGTTCTATAGAATAACTGTCCTCACGCTGCCTCGGTGAAAATACAGACCAGCTTTCAATTAAAGCTAATAAACCTATTTTATGGTGTTGTTTTCGTAAAAGGTAGGCTATTTCATAAACCATTGTCCCACCAAAAGAGTAACCAACAAGATAATAAGGCCCTTTAGGTTGAATCTGTAAAATCGCATCAACATACTGCTTGGCCATAGACTCAATACTGTCATACAACATTTTTCCAACGGAAATGCTTGGATCTTGTATGCCGTAAATCGATGCAGATTTCCATAAGGATGCTATTTCATTAAAACAATAAACCAAGCCGCTCACGGGATGACAAAAGAATAGTTTAGGTTTTACCTCATCAATTTCATTTAAAGGCACAATAATATCAATAGATTGTTTCTGACTTTCGCTAATCAATTGACGCAATAAAGCGATAGTAGGTGCTTTGTACATATGTTGTATCGATAAAGAACAATCGAACATCGCATTAATTTTTTCAATCAATGTCATCGCCTTTAATGAATGACCACCTAAAGCAAAAAAATTATCTTCTCTACCTATGGAGTCTATGTGTAAACACTCCTGCCAAAGTTTGGCAAGCTGTTTTTCCAATTCGTCCTGAGGCTCTAAATAAGTATTTTTAATGTTCAAATGCTCCCGTGATATTCTGTTTTTTACCTCCTCATTCTCATTCACAGGATTTGCCAAAAGTTCTTGGTATCGAGCAAGCTCATAATTAGAAATGATAAGATGTCTATATGAAGTGGACAATGCGTTTAAAAATAAAGATTGGCCTTCTTTAGAACTGATGTCATTGCCCAGATTAAACAAATTTAAAGCATCAGTTTTCGATAAACACACACTCATACCCACATCACGCCAAGTATTCCAATTGAGACTTAAGGTAAATTTTGAATGAAACAAATTCGATTGCGCCATAACATCCAGGCTCGCATTAGCAGCGCTATAGTCTATCTGGCCTTTCGCTCCCACTATAGCTGCGATGGAGGACATCAATACCACAAAATCAAGTATCGGTAGGTTTTGAGTTGCGTTGGCAAGATAATAAGCCCCATAAATTTTAGGGGAGAGTACCTGATGCGCTTTATCAGGAGTCTTTAAGTGAATAATCCCTTCTCCTGCGATACCTGCCGCATGAATGAGTCCATTTAGTTTTCCATAGTTTAGAAAAATCCAATGGAACAATTGAGATACATCCTGTTCATTAGTTACATCACAAGGATACAGATTTATTGAAGCACCTAAGCTTTGGATGTATTTTAATTGGCTTATGGTGTCATATTCTTGATGGTTTTTGTCCTCTAAAATCTGGGCCCATTGTTCTTGGGGGGGATAGGACTTTCTAGAACTTAAAATGAGAACTGGTTGATGTACCTGGCTTGCTATCGCCTCACTTAATGCCAGACCTATTCCTCCAAAACCCCCAGTGATAAGATAAATGCCCTTATCAGAAAGTCGCGATTTTAAGGAATTATTTTCAATGGCTACGTAGGCAGGAAACCAACGATAATTATTGCGGTATGCAATAAGAATATCCTTGGTTTCACTGATGGTGAGCGCGGCGAGGATATCCGCAAGTATCGATGTTAAATCAACTCCTTTTACCTCTCGCATAATATCAACCACAAGACAACGAATTAAAGGATGTTCTAAGGGTACTACATGACAAAAACTCGATAGAGTTGCATTAACGGGAGATAAACGCTCTGTTCCTAAAATAGGTTGCGTTCCATGCGTCATGATACAACAGCTCAATTCAGTCTGAGCTCCAATGACCTCAACATAGGCTTGGATCACATACAAGAGACTATAAAACCCCTTATCGAAACACACATCAATAGCGGTGCCCTCTTGTACTTCTTCTTCAACTCCATCAAGTGACCAACAATGAACAAATTTTGGGTGATTTAATGCCTCCCTTAAGCACTTAAAACAGTCAATATAGTGCTCTTTCAGCACAGGATTAATAGTAAAATGGGTTTGAGAATGAATAATAAAGGCATCACCCGCTTCAATAATAATAGGTCGTACGTTATAGAAACTCAAAACGTTGATAAGCTGTTGCCCTATATCTCTGGTGTCTTTAAAAATCACCCATTGGTAATCGCCTAGCGTGATATGATTCACTTCACTCAAAGCCTCACGTGTCCAAACAGGACTATATAGCTTTGTCTGTCTATTAAGCTTTAAAGAGCTTTCATCTGGATGTATCCAATAGCGTTGCCTTTGAAATGCGTAAGTAGGTAAGGCAATACTCTTTCGCACCGAAGATTCATGCAAAGGCTCTAAAAGAACAGGAACCCCTTTTGTCCACAATTGTCCAAGGGTAGTAAGAAATTGAGTCAGATCAGATACAGGCTTATAATGACTTGGAAGAGTGGACGTTACAAAGACATGCTTCGATGACATAGTATTGACAAACCCGCATAAAGATTGGCCTAAACCTACCTCCACAAAAAGTGGATGCTCATCTTGTAAGAGAAGATGAACTCCTTGAGCAAACTGAACTGTATACCGTAAGTGGCGGTACCAATAATCAGGACTCATCGCGTCTTCAGCAGAAAGCCAATCCCCGGTGACATTCGATACTATAGGTATCGTTGGAGGTGAGAGTGTGATATTAGAAAAGAGTTCTTTAAATGGTTTTTCCAAACACTCCATCATGCCACTGTGAAAAGCATGACTTACCTTTAATTTGTGATACTGTTTTTTGTGTTTTATCAAGTGTTTTTCTAGCACTCCAATGCTTTCAGTATTTCCTGCAAGCACGTATTGATGTGTCGCATTATGTAGTGCCAAGCTCACACCTGAAACTAATTGATATTCTTGGCACTCTTCATCCGAACATTCTAGTGACAACATCTGTCCTGCAGGTACATTAGCCATCAAAAGGCCTCGTTCACATACAAGTGCAATACCGTCTTCAAAGGAAAAAACACCAGCAACACAGGCTGCCACATATTCCCCAATACTATGTCCTATAAGTACATCAAGTTGAACCCCGCACTCCATAAGTAATCGTGCCAATGCGTATTCAATAATAAATAATGCCGGTTGAGTAAATTGTGTTGGTGCTAATGAATCCGTATCTGAATTTTTTATGAGATGAAGTAAATCACAATTTAAATAATGATTTGCTGTTTTAATGCCCTGTAATACATATTCCCTAAAACGAGGAATAGTATCAAATAACTCCATAGCCATTCGAGGATACTGCGTGCCTTGGCCACTAAACATCAATACGATACTATGCTGTACTTCATCATCACAATATACAGAATGAGTTTCCTGCAAACCTTTTTGGATTTCGACAATGTTCTTACCCACACTAAAACGACGCCAATTAAAATCATCTCGTCCCCTATGCAGGGTATAGGCGATATCACGAAGCATGTCATCATTACATCTATCTGAGCTTAAATACTGATCGAGTTTTTGAATTTGTTCTTCAAGAGCGCGTTGTGTTTTTCCTGATACAAACACCAACTCTTCAGTTTGCAAAAAGGGCGCTGTAGTGTGTTGAGACACATCATAGTCACTTAAAATCATATGAACATTGGTTCCCCCAACACCAAAAGAACTTACTCCTGCATAACGCGCTCTATGAACGTTTTCCCAATCCATCAACTGGTCATTCACATAAAAAGGGCTTTCTTCAAGACCCAAATCGGGATTAGGTTTATCAAAATAAATCATAGGAGTAATTTTTTTATGATACAAACACAATGCTGTTTTAATTAATCCTGCCATGCCTGCTGCCACATCTGTATGTCCTATATTGGCTTTCACAGAGCCTAAAGCACAATAATGGCTAAGCTCCGTTTGTTCACGATAGACTGCAGATAATGCATGAAGCTCAATAACATCACCTAGCGCGGTGGCAGTTCCGTGTGCTTCAACAAAACTTATTTGATCCGCAGTCAGTTTTGCCTGACTTAAAGCATCTTTAATACAAGACATCTGTCCACTCATGCTCGGAGCGGTAAACCCTAATTTATCGACTCCATCATTGTTAACACCCCGTGATTTAATGACTGCATAAATAGTATTGTGATCGTTTATAGCATCTTCCAGACGTTTAAGGACTACTACTCCTACCCCATTTGAAAATACAGTACCATTTGCTTTAGAAGAAAAAGGTCGACAATAACCATCAGGTGAAACAATGCTTCCTGGCTGATAGATGTATCCATCGATTTGCGGAACCGTAACGCAACTAGCACCTGCTAAAGCAATATCACTGTGTCCTAGAATCAAATCCTGACATGCATGATCCACCGCAATTAGTCCAGTAGAACAGGCTGTGTTCACATTCACACTTCTTCCTTTTAAATTAAGACGATATGAAGTTTGGGTGCTTAGCATACTGAGACTGGTAGCTATACGTTGGTGAAATAAATCATATTCACGACAAAATCGATTATTTTTTAATAGATTTTCATGTAAATAAGTGCTGTCTGTCATTCCAGCAAAAACACTAATCGTCTTTACTTTTTGTTTTTTAGGAGCTATAGCAGCAGACTCTAATGCCTCCCATGCACATTCTAGAAAAATTCTTTGTTGCGGATCGGTAATGTTCGCATCCACGGGGCTAAAATTAAAAAATGATGCATCAAATTGATCTATGTCTGAAAGTATTCCTTTAACAGGTACAAAATTAGACGTTTTTTGCAACGAACCACCAAAATCTTCAGGATTAAATCGAGTTAAACAATCCTTTCCCTGACACAGGTTATCCCAAAATTGATCAATATTGTTTGCCCCTGGAAAACGACAGCTCATACCAACAATGGCAATATCCGAGGAAGTAGTGGAGTGTATTTCTCGTACGAGAGGAACATCAATATCCCCTTCGATATACTTTGTTAATTTATGAATGGTTGGGTGCTCTAAAAGATCGACGACTTGCAACTCGGTATGTAATGCATGATTAATGAGCGTGCATGCTTCGGTAATCAACAGCGAGGTAGCTCCTAAATCGAATAAATTTTTATTAACTTCAATATGAGAACGATTTAACAGATGATTCCAAATGTCTTTTAAAGTTTCTTCGGTTTTGTTGGTTAATGATTTATCGATATGAAAAGATAAATCCGTATGGGATATTTGATCTAACTTTGCCTTATCAATTTTACCTATAGGTGTTAAAGGTAACTCATCTACCATCACGTATTTAGCAGGCAACATGTAGCTTGGCAATTCTTGGCTTAAAAATTCTCGCAGCTCGTCTGCATGAATTTTCGTATGTGGCGAAGAGAACACAATATAAGCGGTGAGCATTTTATGCAGACCACCACCCATTTCTACCACCACAGCAGCAAGACTCACCTCATTATGCTTCATGAGTTTTCGCTCTACCTCGCTAAGATGGATGCGATAACCACCGACCTTTACTTGATCGTCAACCCTACCAGTATATAAAAGTTCACCTGTGGATAGTTTCTTTACTAAGTCACCGGTTTTGTACATTCTTTCAAAAGGTGCAATTTGACAAAATGGATTTTTAATAAATTTTTCAATAGTTATGTCTTCACTACGGTGATAACCCAAAGCCAAATGAATGCCACTTAAATACAACTCACCTTCATCTACTTCATTCATCTGCTCATCAAGAACATAAGTTTGAGTATTTTTAAAAGGAACTCCAATCGCAGACAGATGTTCATCGCTTGTAAGTAATTCTTCATTAATAATATGACGACAAGCAAATGTAGTGCCTTCTGATGGTCCATATCCATTAATCAAAGTCACTGGTTTGTTTATTTTATTGCGATGTACTATAAATTGTCTTAAAAGAGCAGGATTTATTTGCTCTCCACCAAAAAGGATGGTTTTAGGTTGATTCAGGGTTTTGGGTGCCGATTTGATTAATTGATGAAACAATGCGGTGGGTAAGAGTAAATATTCCACTGCATTATCTTCAAGAGTTTTTTTTAACGCCATAGGATTTGCGCGAATCTCTTTTGAAATAACACAGAGTTTTCCTCCATTTAATAACGAACTCCATATTTCGAAAGTACTGGCGTCGAAGGCCAAATTGTTACATTGAGCTACAATTTGGCCACGCTGCACGGAGGCATAATTTTCAACAACTGCCAAATTTACTACAGCCTGGTGAGGGATAATGACTCCTTTAGGTTTTCCAGTTGATCCCGAAGTATAAATCATATAAAGAGGCTCTTCAGGATGGATCATTTCCCCAATATTTTCCTTAGAGTAACTGATTGATTCGAAGTGAAGTTGCCTCACAAGATATTGAGGTATACTAATTTCTTGCAGCTTTTGCTTTAATTCATCGTTGGTTATAACAAGCCTAGGATTTGTCTCCTTAAGCAGATGATTTAATCGAGTTACTGGAGCCAATGTATCCATAGGAACATATACAGCACCAAGTTTGACGATTGCTAAAATACACAATATAAAATCGGTGCTTGGATCAAGAAGAATCGCAACACAATCCCCTTTAATTATGCCATTTTTCCTTAAACATTGAGAAAACTGATTTACTTTTTCATTTAACTCACAATAGGTATATTGTGATTTTTTATCACTTAAAGCAATGTAATCTGAAGTTGCGTTGACTTGAGATTCAAATAATTCAATGACGCTGTATGCATATGAGCGTTTTTTTTTATTCATTATTTAACCTCATTTTCAGGTTATCTATTTGTGGTTAATCCATAACTTAATTTCAAAAATCAAACATAAGTTCATTAACATATAGTACAAAACAAACACAATTGAATATTTTATCATCAATAAATAATAAAAAATATCAGGAGCCACTCCTCCTGATTATACATTACGCGCTATGTTTAAGAGATACTCACAAAATTGAAACTAAAAAAGGATTTGGGCTATTCTACATTTGGAGCGTTCGGGCTGAGGAAGCACAAAGCTCTGCCGCTAAGTCTCATACCGGCCTTAGCGACAGGGTTTTATTTTAAATCATTCAGCGCTTTAAGAACAACAATAACTACCCTCAGTTATTTTCTCTTCAGAAGGGGCAGCTAAAGCAAGCTGTGTAGCTTCTTTTTTACTCTTGTGTTGATCATAAGCATGATAAATTTCATAGCCTACATACATTGCTGTTAATGCAATTGCTGCAGGCCAGCATATAGCAAAAGTAGTAATCAAGAGCGCAGGCATTACTGTATTTTTCACCATAGTAAATATAAAGTCATTACGTGCAGCTTGATACTCCTTAAACGCCACCTCAAGATCTTTTCCTGCAAGTTGTGCTTGCTCCAATCGCAAACTTTTCTCTTGGAAATTTGAATAAGCACCTGCAGAAAGATACATTGCTGTAGCCAGGGTACATACAAAAAAACTCGCAACAATAATACCAGGAGGAGTAAATAACAAAGAAGCTGTAAATCCAAGCATTAATAAAGCTGCTGCTGCTGCAACAAAATAAAAAGTTCCTTGTTTGGTTCGCCAATCGATTTCCAATTCTTTTAATTGAGCCTGTAACATAGCTATATGCGCTGCTGCATTTTTAATTTCTGCAACATCTTTAAGTTGCATTAAACGTTTATTGTACTCTTCGATTTCCTGCTCATACTGCGCTTTCTTAATGAGATATTCTTGTTTTGCCAGCTGACATTTATATAAAGTCATACAGACATCAAATCCTAAAAAGACTGCGGTAATTGCTCCTGCAACAGGGCCTGGGATATGAGTAATGTGATTAAAATTAGTCAAGAAATTAACAGTTGCCCACACTAAGTCATTTGCAAAATTACAATGCCGTTTATAGAGTTCATATTTAAAACGCTCAAGCGCTGTTGTTTTATCCTTTTTTTCTTCGTCAGTTGGAAAAAAAGTATGTCTAATCAATAGACCTGCATCGATCATAAAGCGCATGAGGAAAAAACCAACACTCAAATAATTAAGCACGCCATTTGGTGCTTGAATGACTGAGATTATTTTATCCACATCTGTGTGGGTGCCTAAAACGGCATCCAATTTGTCAATAAGTTGCAGATCTTTTGCTAACGTAAGGCCTGTTGTTAAAGTGAGTCGACAAAAAACCCAGTACACACGACATAAATTAGAGAACGCTACATAATCACGAATTTGTGATATATGAAATGGTGAAGACATTAAATTGCGGAAACCTTTCAGATAGCTTTCTTTTAAAGACTCAATAAAAGCTTCTTCGGAAGCTACATTCTCTTTAATATTTAATAAACGACTTTTAATCTTTAGCCTTAAATTTTTGTATTCTGTCTCTTTGCTTTGTTGTGAATAGGCTTTATAAAAATTTTCCAATAAAGTGGCACAATAATAACAATATAACCAAAAGGCTTCATTATTTTTATCTTTTTGCTTTTGCAAAACGGCAAAAGTATGCGCAAACTCAGCTTCCAGTGTCTTTTGGTTTTGCAACAAAAAGGTATAACCTATATGATTTGCTCGGTTTTCTACCTTTTCAATTTTATTGATTACCATATCGGTTTTAGGAAGTTGTAGAAAAAACTGGTTTTTATCGCTTTTAAAGGCCATATTTTGCTTTGAATAAACCACTCTAAACCTCACAAAAAATATACAGTAAGTATCGTACGTTATCATTTGATTTTGATTTTGACAAGATATTTATGTATGTTTTTATTACACAATGTTTTCAAAAAATATATACACCACTAGCTCATCATATGATCTATATTTAAAGAAACAGAAGAGGATATAAAAATAATCAGTGCAAGAAACACATGTGCAGTAAGTATTCATGGGATGTTTTGTCATTGCACTCAAAATATGACCATGTAACCGTTTATCTCATTAATTAGGTATATGAATGAATGATTTTGGCTTAGCGCTTGAGCCCTTAATATGATGATTTATTTACCAATACAAAAGCTTGAAAAAATACGCCCTAATAAATCATCAGAACTGAATTCACCCGTTATTTCGCATAACGTTTGATGAGCAAGACGCAAATCTTCTGCAAGTAATTCTCCAGCTCGATGTTCTGCCAATTGTTGTTGTCCCATAAGAAGTATATTTTTTGCCTTATCTAATGCTTGAAGATGGCGTCTTCTTGCAAGAAATTGTCCTTCATTAGGTTGATAACCTACAACTTGTTTGATCAATTGTTTTAAGGCATCAATTCCTTCACCAGACTTTGCACAGAGGTATACTGAATGATTTTGCACTTGTGCACAGCGACCTAATGTGTCAATTTTATTAAATAAAGTAATAATAGGAACTTCTTCCGGTAAAGCAGTTCGAATTTCTTGGGTTAAATCGTAATGATGTTCTAAATCATTAATGTCAACAACTAATAAAACACAATCCGCTTTTTTTAATTCTTGCCAAGCTCGTTTGATTCCTTCTTTCTCCACTAAATCTTCAGACTCTCGTAAGCCAGCGGTATCAATTATGTGTAAAGGAATATCATCCAATAAAATGTGTTCTCGCATTACATCGCGAGTAGTTCCTGCGATTTCAGTAACGATGGCTACATCTCGCCCTGCTAAGCAATTAATTAAAGTTGACTTACCTGCATTAGGTCTTCCAGCAATAACGACAGATAATCCCTCGCGTAAAATAACGCCTTGATTCGCCTGAGAACGTATGGCATCTAATTGGGCTAATATGTTTTGTAACAATTGAGCAACTTTACCATCATTAAGAAAATCAATTTCTTCTTCTGGAAAATCAATTGCGGCTTCAACATACAAACGTAGATGTATGATCTGCTCATTTAACTGAGTAATTTTAGAAGAAAACTCTCCCTGCAATGATTTAAATGCCATTCTTGCCGCTGTTTGTGAACTGGCTTGAATTAAATCAGCTATGGCTTCTGCTTGGGTCAAATCAATTTTATCATTTAAAAAGGCACGTTCAGAAAATTCTCCAGGTCGTGCTAAACGAGCCCCCAAATGGATGCATTCTTTAGTTAACATATCCAGAACAATAGGAGAACCATGTGCTTGAATTTCAACTACATCTTCCCCAGTGAATGAATGTGGTTGTTTAAAATAAATCATTATTCCTTGATCAATTACTGACTCAAGAAACTCTTCTTCCTCAGTGTGGGAACATGCATAAAAGGAACAAAAAGTAGCTAATCGAGGTTGTAAGGCCTTATTACCATTTAAGGAAACTGCAATAGAATATGCTTGAGGTCCTGATAATCTAAGAATACCTACCCCACCTCTTCCTGATGGGGTAGCTATAGCTACAATGGTTTCTGTGAACATTTATTTAACAACGGCAAGTTTTTTAACCGGTTTTTCATCAGAAAATTTACGTGTAATATACCATTGTTGCAATATGGATAAAGTGTTATTTACAATCCAGTATAATACTAAACCAGCAGGAAACCCCCAAAACAATCCGGTGAATAGTACAGGTAAAAACATCATTACCTTCGCCTGCATCGGATCAGGTGGTGCAGGATTTAGTTTTTGTTGAATCAACATAGTTGCTCCCATAATCAATGGCAGCACATGATAGGGGTCAGCATCTGATAAATCTTTAATCCAGAGAATAAAGGGTGCCTGTCTTAACTCAACACTCTCTAATAAAACCCAATAAAGAGCAATGAAAACAGGAATTTGGATTACAATAGGCAAACAACCACCTAATGGATTAACTTTTTCCTGCTTATATAATTCCATAGTAGCTTGACTGATTTTTGCTTTATCATCCCCATAGCGTTCACGTAACGCTTGCAATTTGGGTTGTAACTTACGCATCCCTGCCATTGATTTATAACTCGCTGCGGATAAACGATAAAACGCCAGTTTAATCAAAACAGTTACTAAGACAATGGACCAACCCCAGTTACCCACAACATTGTTAATCACTTTCATCAAAGAGAAAAGTAATGAAGATAAGAACCATAAAATTCCATAGTCAACTGTGAGATCAAGCGACGGAGCAATACTTTTTAGGACACTTGTGATCTCTGGACCTACATAAAGCTTAGAACCTATTGTCTTTTCTTGGTTAGGTTGAAGAGTAATTGGCTGACTTACCGCTCCTATAGTGTAATCATTATTAACCGAGCGAGTATAAAATTTATTGGTTGAATTAGCATTAGGAATCCAGGCACTTAAAAAATAATGTTGTTGCATAGCGACCCAGCCGCCTTTGCTGTCTACATCTAAGTTACCTTTATTCATATCGCTAAAGCTTACTTTTTGATAACGATGTTTTCCTGGCTCAGAATAAGAAGCACCAGTGTAGGATCCTACATGAAATACACTTGATTTATCTTCTTTTGGAGAACTGCGTATCAATTGGGTATTCATATACCCAACCCATTCATGATTTCCTTGATTGGCTATTTTGTAATCTACATCAATAAGATAGCTTCCCTTGGTAAACATAAATTCTTTTTTTACATCAAGTCCATCTTCATTTTTTCCATTAAGGGTTACAACAAGTTGCTTTTGATTAGGGTCTAATTCGTACTGTTGTTGTGGTGATGTAAAATTAAAATTCAGTGCTTGAACATTTTGTCCTGAAGCTACAAAAAGATTACTACTTGCAATATAACGTTCACTGGATTGATTTTGTAAAAGAAGAAAAGGTTTATTTTTTTCTTCAATACTTTGAGGATAAGCAAGCAATTGGCTTGAAACAATATCACCTTGCTGTAAGTCTATGGCCACATTTAAAACGTCAGTTTTAACGTGAATGATTGATGCGTTATTTGTTTTTACTTCTGTAGTAGGTGTTATTGAGGTTGTGACAGCATTAGATGGAGCCATTTGCGGCAATAAAGGCTCACCGTTTTGTTCCTTATTGATGGCACTTTCTGTTTGTGCAGGCTTAGTAGGATAATCTATTTGCCAAGCATTCCAAAGTGATAAACTTACTAGCGCGAGCGCCATGTATAAAATAACTCGTCGTATATCCATCAAAAATTCTCATTGTTAGGAAGTACAGGATCATAACCACCCTTAGACCATGGATGGCAACGCAATAATCTTTTAAGAGCCATCCATAAACCTTTGGTTATACCGCATTGCATGATAGCACTTTCAGCATATTGTGAACAACTCGGGTAATAACGGCAGCTTGGTTTTAGCAAAGGACTAATCAGATATTGATATAATTTAACGGGAAAACATATTATTTTTCGTAAAGTGAGGTTATTTTTTTCCATGTTTTGCCCAATCTAGCGTTTATATTTGCATTTGTTTGTTTTGCAACGCCTTGTCTTGCTAAAAAAACTATATCGACTGCAGGTAGTTCTTCGTATCGAAAGCTTTCTCTTAACAGCCGTTTAATGCGATTCCGATCATGGGCTTTTGCTATCATTTTTTTTGATAACGCAAGCCCAAGTCTTGCATAACCTAAATTATTTTTTCTATAAAGAATAATAAATTCGGACGTTACAATTTTACTCGCTTGTTCAAACACATGACTATAATCAATTTTTGTTAGTAATCGCTGTGTTTTTTTAAATGCAAACACTTAAGCAGTCAAACGTTTACGACCCTTAGCTCGACGACGCTTGATTACTAATCTACCTGCACGAGTAGCCATACGCTGACGAAAACCATGATCGCGTTTGCGCTTTAAATTACTGGGTTGAAATGTGCGTTTCATGATGAACCTGTTAATAAAATTCTAAGGCTCGCAATAATAGAGAACTTTTTTTCTACTGTCAATTTAGCAGTTGATTATTTTTTGTATATTTATCAGGTTGTATTGAAATTTTGTTTGCTTGCTAATAACTAAATCATTTCTTTATTTTTAAAATTTTTTGTTATTATTACTGAAAACAACTTCTGTTAATAAGTGTTAAAAACATATAAAAATCAATGACTTTTTTCAAAATAAACTCTGTTTATAACCTCTTTTTATTGCTGTGATCTTTCTGTATGTATTTTTTAGAATTGATTTATACACATTGTTATTATCATCTTATACTCTCTTTATGATCGCATTTATTCATAGATCTGTTCACATCTATTATCCTATGGGTGAATTTACTTTGACGCTTAAAATATATAATTATTGATTATTTTTAAGATACGTTATGAAAGTACTCATATGCTGCTGTTTAGATGGACACTTAACTCCATTAAAATAATTGAAAGAAATGGTGGATATAGCATATTGGAATTGGTAACTGCCGATGGATTGTTTGTTCTAAAATACAGAAACTAAAAAGTATAGACTTTTTAAAGTCCATACTTTTTTTGTGGATAACTTTCTTTTATATTAAAGCCTGAGTATAATTCGAATGCAGCTGCACCTTAGTGAACTGAAGAAAATTTTCTCTAGGGTCTGTTGGCAATTGGTTAACATTGATTACGTGTGGTGCTTTATACGCCACATCCAACTTTGCATGAACCGAATCTTGGTTCAAATAGATTCACGTCGTTGAGATCTTGCTCGTAACGCGCAGGACGTAGAGAATTAGAATCAATTGCCAACAAACTCTAGCTTCATGCAAATAATTTTCATGCTTAATTATCTTGCTGTCCGGGTACTTTCAGTGGCATATTTTAATACTGTGGATAATTAGTTTTTAAATATTCTTTTTACCATTCTTCTTTGATGAGGAGTTACGTT